>CAZVNM010000002.1:399319-601755 GCA_964628685.1 uncultured Bifidobacteriaceae bacterium
GGCAGCAACGAATGAGCACCGCGGCGTTCGGTCCGCGACGCGGCATGAGCCGCCGCGAACCGGCCGATGATGACTTCGGCCACCGCTGGATCCACGGCAGCAACGAATGAGCACCGCGGCGTTCGGTCCGCGACGCGGCATGAGCCGCCGGCAACTGGCTGTTGGTGACTTTGGGCATTGCTGGATTCATGGCGGTGACGCGTGACCACCGCGGCGTTCGGTCCGCCGGTTCGGCATGAGCCGGTGGGAATCGGTCGTCGGTGACTTCGGGCACCGCGGGATTCACGGCGGCGACGCGTGAGCACCGCGGCGATCGGTTCGCCGGTTCGGCATGAGCCGCTGGGAATCGGTCGTCGGTGACTTCGGGCACCGCTGGATTCATGGCAGTGTCCGCCGGCGAAAAAACATGGCATCACGACCAATGACTCATCATCAACTTGACGGTGAGGTATCAGTCGTCTGCGCCCGCGTCCTGTAATATCCTCGCCGTGACGTCACCGGTGGCGAGTGGGAGGGAACCGTGCGCATCAGGCTAACCAGCGTCTTCGTCGACGACCAGCGGTCCGCCCTCGCCTTCTACACCGACGTCCTCGGATTCGTGAAGCGTCGCGACATCCCGGTGGGCGGCGGCGCATCCTGGCTCACCGTCGTCGCGCCCGACGACCCCGACGGCGTGAACTGCTCCTCGAACCCGCCGGCCATCCCGCGGTGAAGCCCTACCGTGACGCCCTCGTCGCCGATGGCATCCCCCTCGCACAGTTCGCCGTGGACGACGTCCACCGGGAGCACGAGCGGCTGACGGCGCTGGGCGTCCGGTTCACGCAGACGCCGACCGACATCGGATCCGCCGTCATCGCGGTCTTCGACGACACGTGCAGCAACCTCATCCAGATCATCACCGAGACGTGAGGAGGGCTCCGGATGTCGCATGAGGTCTCCGCCACCACGGGCTCCGCGGCGGCCAGAGCGGCAGGCGGACGGTGAAACGCGCACGCGTCGGCGTGTGCCTGGCGCTCGTCCTCGCCGCCGTCGCGGCCGGCTGCGGCGGATCCGATCGGTCGCTCACACCGAGCCAACCCGCCGGTGACGCGGCGGCCGGAAAACGCGCCTACGAGGAGGCGGGCTGCGCCGACTGCCACGGCATCGGCGGTCGGGGCACCGACAAGGGGCCGCCGTTCCTCGATCGCGTCTACGAGCCGTCGCACCACGGCGATGCGTCATTCGTGCTGGCGGTGCGAAACGGCGTGCCCGCCCACCACTGGAACTTCGGTGACATGAAACCGCAGCCGGGGGTGACCGACCAGCAGGTCATGGACATCATCGCCTACGTGCGCTCGATCCAGCGGGACGCCGGCATCCACTAGCCGTCGCGCGCCGGACCGCAGTGCGTCGCGCGGGCGCCGAATTGCTCGCGTCCGATGATGTCCTTCGGTGCGGCCCGGACCGCTGTGCGTCGCGCGGCGCCGAAACGCCTTCCGGTGCGCTCCTTCGCCGGTCCGCCTTCTCAGGTCGAGGACCGTCACGGCCCCCACGCACATCTTCGCGCCAGAACACCAGTCGTGCGCGTGACCGGGCGAGGTGCCCGCCACCACCCGTCCGCGCCGTCTGATTCGACCGTCCCCCCGCTATACTCCCCCGTCGCGTCTTTGATCCGAGGAGAGAGAACCCCCGCATGTCGTCTGACCACGTCCAGCTGAAGGCCGAGCCCCGCACGGAGTTCGGCAGCGCCGTCACCCGCCGCCTGCGCAGGTCCGGCGCGGTCCCCGGCGTCCTGCACACGGCCGAACGGACCACGGTGGCCTTCCACATGCCGCACCACGACCTGTACCAGGCGGTGCACGGGGCGGCGGCCAAGACCATGGTGTTCGAGCTGGCGGTGGGTGCCGACAAGGCCGTCCCCGCCCTCCTCAAGGACTGGCAGCTCAACCCGGTGCGCAACGAGCTGATCCACGTCGACTTCCAGGAGGTCGACCTGAAGGTGGCCGTGCAGGCCGCCGTGCCGCTCGTCCTCGTCGGCAACCCCGTCGGCGTGCGGGAGGGCGGCGTGCTGGACCAGACGCTGCACGAGATCATGGTCGAGGCCCTGCCGGACGCCATCCCCGAGGGCATCGAGCTGGACGTCTCGGAGCTCGACATCGGCGACGTCCGCTACTTCAACGAGCTGACCGCGCCGTCGGGTGTGACCCTCATCGGCGAGGACGACGTGGTGCTGGTGTCGATCATCGCGCCGACCGTCGTCACCGAGCCCGTGGAGGGTGAGGAGGACGAGGCCACCGAGCCCGAGCTCGTCGGTGGCGAGGGCAAGGGCGAGGAGGGCGGCGAGTAGCCGTCCCCCGGATCCGCAGGCTCGTTCGTGTCAGGTTGGATGCGGCGCCCGGTGCGCCGCCGACCCGATCCGCCCTCCGCCCAGGCGGATGGTGAGCCACGCCCCGTGCGGCTGGTGGTGGGTCTCGGAAACCCCGGCACCAGGTACGCGCGCACACGCCACAACATCGGCCAGGTCGTCGTCGAGCGTCTGGCCGAACGGCTGGGCATCCGCAAGATGCCCGCGAAGTACGCCGGGATGTTCGCCGAGACCCGCGGGCCCGGCGGGCCGGTGGGCCTCCTGATCCCCACCACGTTCATGAACCTGTCGGGCGACTCGGTGAGCCCCGCGGCCGGTGCCCTGCGCGCCGCACCCGCGCAGATCCTCGTGGTGCACGACGAGCTCGACCTGCCGTTCGGGACGGTCCGCGGCAAGGTGGGCGGCGGTGCGGGCGGCCACAATGGTCTGCGCTCCATCATCGGCCGGCTGGGCACCCAGGACTTCCCGCGGGTGCGTCTGGGCGTCGGCCGGCCGCCGGCCGATTGGCGCGGCGACCAGGCCGACTGGGTGCTTTCGGGCTTCGCCGAGCCGCAGGCGGACGTCGAGGCGATGATCGACCGCGGCGTGCAGATGGTGGAGGCGGCACTCGCGGACGGCGTCGACGCCGCCATCGCCCGGTTCCACGCGTCACAGCCGGGAAGCCGGGCGGCGCGCCGCCGCGGACGCACCGCCGCCGATGACCGTGTGGATGACCCCGCCGCGGACGGTGACGGCGCCGGTGCCGACGGGCCCGCGTCGTGACCGGCGCACTCGACCGTCTGATCCTCGGGCCGCGTCCACTCCTCGCCGCGGCGGAGCGTCTGCGCACCGGATCCGGCGCGATCGAATCGGTGCGCGTGGGACGTCCCATCTGGCCCCAGCTGCTCGCCGCATTCGCCCGCCACTCGGAGGCGTCGATCCTCGCCGTCGCGGCGAGCGACGAGGACGCACGCGACCTGGCCGCCGACCTCACCGCCGTCCTGGGACCCGAGCTGACCGCGCTCTGGCCGTCGCGCGGCGCCCCCACCCGCGGCGGCGTCGGCCCGTCCCCGCATCTCGTGGGCCAGCGTGCCGCGGCGCGGGGACGGCTGGGTCGTCTCGGAATCGTCGTGTCCAGCGCCGGGGCGCTTCTCGAACGCATCCCCACCGACACGGCGGCGCCGCTCGAGCTGCGGGTCGGCGCGCGGATCGAGGGTGAGCTCGTCGACCGGCTGGCCGCGCTCGGCTACGAGCGGGTGCACCAGGTCGAGGAGCGCGGCGAGTTCGCCGTGCGCGGCGGCATCGTCGACGTCTACCCGACCACCGCAGACCAGCCGGTGCGCCTCGACATGTTCGACGACGAACTCGATGCGATCCGCGTCTTCTCACCGTTCACGCAGGTGACCATCCGCACCGCGCGCGAGGTCACCGTGCAGCCCGCCACCGAGGCGGAGGGACCGCTCGCCGACGCCGCCGACCTGCTGGCAGACGTCACCGTGGTGGCGCTCTCGCCCACGCGGTTCGCCGGGGCCCTCGCCGAGGCCGCCGAGGTGCAGGAGGACGAGGCCGCCGCCGGTGCGCTGTCCGACCCCGACGCGCTGCTCGCGGCGATCGGCGCGGCGACCGCGGTGGAGCTCGCACCGCCGTCCGGCGAGACCGCCGGGGTCATCGACGTGCGCGAGGCGCGCTTCGCCGTGCGGGGTCTGAGCGAGGCCCAGGCGGAGCTGGGGCGCCTGTCGGGCGGTGCGCTGCGCGTCCTCGTCGCCTTCGGCCGGCGCGGTGACATGGAACGGGCCGCGGCGCAGCTTCCGCGCATCAGCCCGCGCGTGATCGACCCGCGCGAGGAACTTCCCGCGGAGGGCGTCGTCTCACTCGCCGTCGTACCGATCCACCGCGGGTTCGTCTCGGCCGACCTCGGCATCGCCGTCATCCCCGAGAACGAGATCCTGCGCCGCCGCCGGGCGAGCGACCGGGCCCCCGCCGGCAGACGGCTGCGTTCGTTCCTCGAGCTGCGGGTGGGCGACCACGTGGTGCACGAGGACCACGGCATCGGTCGTCTGGTCGGGTTCGAGACCCAGACCGTCGCCAACGTCACCCGCGACTACCTGGCGCTCGCGTTCGCCGGCGAGGACCGCGTGTGGGTGCCGCAGGACCAGCTGGACAAGGTCACGCGCTACATCGGCTCCGACGGGACCGCACCGCCGCTTTCGAAGCTGGGCGGCAAGTCCTGGGAGCGGCTCAAGGCGCGCGTCCGCGCCGCCGTCCACGAGATGGCGGGTGAGCTCTTCGCGCTCTACGAAAACCGCGCGCGGGTGACCGGCCACGCATACCCGGAGTTCGAGGCCGAGACCACCGAGTTCGCCCGCAGCTTCCGCCATCGCGAGACACCCGACCAGGAGCGGGCCATCGACGAGGTGCTGGCCGACATGGAGCGCGACCAGCCGATGGACCGCCTCATCTGCGGCGACGTCGGCTTCGGCAAGACCGAGGTGGCCATGCGCGCCGCACACCGCGCCGCCATGGACGGGCGCCAGGTCCTGGTGCTCGTGCCCACGACCCTGCTCGCCCAGCAGCACCTGGGCACCTTCCGCGAGCGCTTCGCCGACACCCCGGTGGAGATCGACATGATCAGCCGTCTGCGGACGGCGGCCGAGACCAAGGCCGCGCTCGCCCGGTTCCGCGACGGCACCCTGGACATCCTGATCGGCACCCACCGCGTGCTCGGCATGGACGTGCAGCCGAAGGACCTGGGCCTGGTCATCCTGGACGAGGAGCAGCGCTTCGGCGTCGCGCAGAAGGAGGCGCTCCGTCAGCTGCGCCTGCGGGTGGACGTCCTATCGCTCTCGGCGACCCCCATCCCGCGCACCCTGCAGATGTCGCTGTCCGGCATGCGCGACATCAGCGTCATGGAGACACCGCCGACGGGGCGGCGGGCCATCGCCACGCACGTCGGTGAGTTCGACCCCGAGCTCGCGCGCGACGCGCTCGTCCGCGAGCACGAGCGGGGCGGCCAGAGCTTCTGGTTGCACAACCGCGTCGAGACGATCCACGAGGCGGCCGAGTCGGTGCGGGCCCTCGTGCCGGAACAGCGGGTCATCGTCGCGCACGGCCAGATGGGGGAGCAGGAGCTCGAGGAGGTCATGGTCACGTTCATGCGCGGCGACGCCGACGTTCTCGTCTCAACGACGATCATCGAGGCCGGGCTGGACATCCCCAACGCCAACACGCTCGTCGTGGAGCGCGCCGACCTGCTGGGGCTCTCCCAGCTCTACCAGCTGCGCGGACGCGTCGGACGCTCCGAGGCGTCGGCGCACGCGTACCTCTTCTATCCCAGCGACCAGGACCTCACCCGCGACGCGCAGGCGCGCCTGCGCGCGGTCGCCGACTACACGGAGCTGGGAAGCGGGCTTCGCATCGCGATGCGCGACCTCGAGATCCGCGGCGCCGGCAACCTGCTGGGCGACGAGCAGAGCGGCCACGTCGCCGCCATCGGCTTCGAGCTCTACCTGCAGATGCTGCAGGACGCCATCGCCGCCCGGCGCGGCGACACGCTGGTGGAGCGCGACGTGCGCGTCGAGATCCCGGTGTCGGCCCACATCCCCAGCGAGTACGTGGGATTTGAGGCCGCCAAGATCGACCTGCACCGGCGCATCGCCACCGCCGACGAGCACACGCTGGACAACCTGCTTGCCGAGATCACCGACCGCTTCGGCGAACCGCCCCCGTCGGTGCAGGCGCTCGTCCAGGTTCAGCGCATCAAGCTGAAGGCGCTGCGGGTGGGGGCCAACCACGTGGCGGTCTGCGCCGGCAAGGTCGTCGTGGCCCCGGTCTCGCTGACGAGCGCCGGCCTGCGCACCCTGCGGGAGGCCGCCAACCGCGTCCTCTACAGTTCGGCCGAGCGCACCGTCTCGATCGCCGCCCCGACGGGCCCCCTTGAGCGCCTGGAGGCCGCCGAGTCGGCCCTCGACGCGCTGGTCTCGGCCACGGCGGCCGCCGCGTGAACGTTCCGCCGCGACAGGTGTGCGCGCGGGAACGTCGTCGGTCCGGTCACCGTGTGAGTGCATGCTACGATCGCGCGCCGTGAGGATTCGAACCGCAATGATCTGTGCCCTGGCCGCGTCCAGCCTCGCGCTGGCCGCGTGTGGCGGCGGCGACGGCGACGGCTCCCTGGGGCCGGACGACGCCGTGGCCCTGACGGTCGGTGACGTCAAGATCACCAACGGCCAGATCGAGCACCGGGCCACCGCACTCGCCAAGCAGCAGGCCGAGGGCGCGGGTGGTGAGCCGGCCACCCCGGGCAGCGACGAGTTCGCGACCCTGCGTCGCACCGCCGCGGAGGGACTTCGCGACGAGGCCGTGTTCGGCGTCCTCGCCAAGCGGTGTGGCAAGCCGTGCGCGGTCACCAAGGCGACCGTCAACCAGCAGATCGCGCAGACGATCACGCAGCAGTTCGGCGGGTCGCGTCCGGCGTTCGACAAGCGCCTGGCGGAGCTCGGCATCACCATGAAGGACCTGCAGGAGCAGTTCACCGCCGGCATCCAGGAGCAGCGGCTCTCGGACCGTCAGCTCAAGAACATCACGTTCACCGAGGCCCAGGCCAGGGCGTACTACCAGACGAACATCGCGACCTACCGCACACCCGCCGAGAAGCGCGTCGCGCACATCCTGGTGGCGACGAAGGCCGTGGCCGACCGGCTGCGTCCCCAGCTGACGCCGCAGAACTTCGCCCAGATGGCGCGGGCCCGCTCCACGGACCCGGCCGCCAAGAGCACCGGGGGCGACCTCGGACCCACCAACGCCGGTGGCCTCCTGCCCGAGATCCAGACCGCGATGGCGAAGCTGAAGCCCGGACAGATCTCTCAGCCGGTGGAGACCCAGTTCGGCTGGAGCATCGTCATGGTCCGCGACGTGCCGGCCACCATCAAGCCGTTCTCCGCAGTTCGGACCGACATCATGACCGAGCAGCTCCAGGTCGCCCAGAACACCGCGCTCGAGCGCTGGCGGGCGACGGTCGTCAAGAAGGTGCAGGACACCACCGTCTGGCAGAACGACCGGGTGAAGCCGCAGTCGGTGGGGCAGTCGGCCATCCCCACCGAGACCTCCGCCCCGTCCACGGACACGACCGCGGCACCCGCCGGCACGACCACGGCACCGCCCGCGGACACCACGGCGACGACGACCGCGCCACCGGCCGCCACGACGACCGCGCCACCGGCCGCGACCACCACCGCACCCTGATGCTCACGATCGTCGGCCTGGGGTCCGGCGATCCCGACGAGGTGCCGGCCGCCGCGCTCGCGACCGTCGCCGAGGCCGGTCGTGTGTGGGCCTGCGGCGTGGAGGACGGGTTGGCGGCGGCCCACGGGATCACCGTCGACGCGTGCACGATCGACGACCTCCCCGACGACGGCGTCCTGATCGCACCGGACACCGTGGCGGTCCGCATCGCCGGAATGCGACCGCAGGCCGCCACCGTCCCCGACCGCGACCGTCTGCGCGACCGCGCCATCGGCCACGCCGTCGCCCGGCTGGTGCACGTGGGCGCGCACCTGCGACGCGAGTGCCCCTGGGACCGCGAACAGACCGCCGCGACGATCGTCCCCCACACGGTCGAGGAGGCCTTCGAGGTGGCCGAGGCCGTGGGCGACGGCGACGTGGCACGTCAGGTCGACGAGATCGGCGACCTGCTGTTCCAGTCGGTCTTCCTGGCACAGCTGCTGGAGGAGGAACGCGTCGCCGATCTGGGCACCATCGCCCACGACCACGCCGACAAGCTGATCGCACGCCACCCGCACGTGTACGGCGAGGCGGTGGCCGAGGGCGCCGGCGGCGTGCGCGACCTCTGGGAACGGCAGAAGCGCGAGTCGCGCGGCGGCGGGATCTTCCACGAGATGCCGGTGGGCCTGCCCGCCCTGGCGTACGCCACCAAGGCCCAGCGACGCGCGGCCGCGGTGGGGTTCACGTTCGCCGACGCGGATGCGGCGCTCGCCAAGCTGGACGAGGAGGTCGCCGAGCTGCGCGACTCCCCGGACCCGGACGAGCTGGGCGACGTGCTCTTCGCCTGCGTCGCGGTGGCACGTGCCCTGGGCGTCGACCCCGAGATCGCCGTCCGCCGCGCCGCCCAGCGGTTTCGGGATCGCGTCGAGCGGGCCGCGCAGCGGGTGTCCGCCGACGGGCGGCGGTTCGAGGACCTGACCCCGCAGGAACAGCTGGAGCACTACGCACGCGCGAAGGGCGACTGACCCTCAGCCGTCGGACGACGGGGTGTACGCGTGCACCCGGTCCCGGCCGGCCGCCTTGGCCGCGTAGAGCGCCGCGTCGGCCTCCGCCATCAGCCGCTCCAGGATCTCGTCACCGGTGTGCTCGTCGCGCAGCTGCGTGACGCCGACGCTGATCGTGGGCTCGACGCCCTGCGTGGCGTCCAGCACCGGCACGCACAGGCTTCGCACGAGCTGGCAGAGGCGCTCGCCCAGGACGATCGCCGAGCGCAGGTCGGTCTCGGTCAGCACCAGGGCGAACTCCTCACCGCCCACCCGTCCGATCAGATCCGCGTGGCGGATCGCTCCTTCGCAGGCCTGCGCCACCGCGGCCAGCACCGCGTCGCCGGCGGCGTGGCCGTGCGTGTCGTTGACCGTCTTGAAGTGATCCAGGTCGAGCAGCGCGAACGACAGCGGCCGGTTGTAGCGTCGCGCCTGCACGATCTGGCGCTCGGCCTGCGTCATGAAGTGTCCGCGCGCGGACACGCCGGTGAGCGAGTCGGTGAACGCCTGGTGCTCCAGCTCCTTGCGAAGCCGCTGCAGCTCGGTGATGTCGGTCGAAAAGCCGATCAGCCGGTCCGGGTGGCCCAGATGACCCAGCGGAACCTTGACCGACCAGTAGTGGCGCTCGCTGCCGTCCGGCATCGTCGCCGTCTCCTCGAGCGTCCGGATCTCCTGGGAGTCGAGGACGATGCGATCCGCCTCCCAGAAGACGTCGCTCGCCTCCTGCCCGGTGATCTCCGGCTCGCGACGTCCGATGACCTCGTCCGGCGTCCGGCCGAACAGGCCGGCCCAGTGCCGGTTGACGTAGCGCATGCGCCTGTCGCGGTCCTTCATGTAGATGTACGCGCCGGCGTTGTCGAGCACGGTGTCCAGAAGCGCCCGCTGCTCGATCAGCTCGTGCTCCAGCTCCTTGCGGTCGGTGATGTCGGTCGACACGCCGCAGACCCCGATCACGCGTCCGTCGTCGTCGAAGATCGGCGCCTTGACCGACCAGAAGTGGCGCAGCCGTCCGTCGAACACCCCGGACTCCTCCGCGACGTGCCGGCGACGACCGTCGATGACGACCTGGTCCAGGGCGCTGAAGCGCTCGGCGAACTCCGCCGGCACGACCTCGGCCTCCAGCCGGCCCTGCGCGTCGTCGGGCGTCGTTCCGAAAAGCTCCGCCCACTCCCGGTTGACGTAGAGGAGCCGCCGGTCGAGGTCCTTCATGTAGATGGACGCGTCGGCGTTGTCGAGGACCGTCTCGAGCAGCCGGCGCTGGTCCTGGACCGCACGTTCGAGGGCCTTGCGGTCGGTGATGTCGGTGCTGACGCCGCAGATGCCCACGATCCGTCCGGCGTCGTCGCGCATCGGCGTCTTGACCGCCCAGTAGGTGCGGTCCCGACCCTCCACGTCGACGCCCGCCTCCTCGTTGGCGGTCATCTCACCCCGCTCGAGGGTGACCGCGTCGTTCGCGCGGACGGCCTCCGCCATGTCCGGCGAGAAGAACGCCTCGTCGGGCTGGCCGATGATCTCGTCGAGGCTTCTGCCGAAGAGCGCGCGGGTGGCGGCGTTGGCATACGTGTACCGGCTCTGCGCGTCCTTGGTGTAGACGTGCGCGCCGATGCCGTCGAGGATCTCCTGAAGCGACCTGAGCCGCAGCCTGATCTCGTCGAGCGACGGGTCCGAATGCTCTGCGGGGGCCTCCTCGCCGCGGAGCGCGCCGATGAGCGCGTCGCAGCGCGCGATCCGCTCGTGCAGGCGCCGGCGCTCCGCCTGCGCGTGCGTCACGGCCTCGTCCACCACCCGGCGGGCCTCGTCGCGGGTCCCAGCATCGTCGGACGCCCCCGCCTCCAGGTCGTCCATCGCCCCCAGCACCGCGCGGATCTGTTCGAGGTCCAGCCCCGCGGCCTTGAGGTCACCGATCCGCGCGAGGCGCGCGAGGTCGGCGTCGCCGTACAGGCGAAAGCCGCCCTGCGACCGTTCCGGCCGCAGCAGCCCCGCCTCCTCGTAGTAGCGGATCGTCCGAATCGACAGGCCGGTCGCAGTGGCGACCGCCCCGATGTGTTTCCCGTCGCTCACCGCGGTGCATCTCTCCAGTGACGTAAGACGCAGGGATGGTAGAGCAGTGATGGGATCGGCTCAACCGGTCCCGCGGAACGTCGCAGGGCGCCCAGACACATGTCAGGAGCCGGGGTGATCGACACCGGACCCCGACATCCGGCCGGATAGACTCGTGACCGTTCCACCAGTCGCCCACCGGAGGTCAGCCCGTGTCGAAGATCACCCGTGTCCACGCCCGTCAGATCCTCGATTCGCGGGGACAGCCGACGGTCGAGGTGGATGTCGCCCTCGAATCCGGTGCGGTCGGGACCGCGGCGGTCCCCTCCGGCGCCAGCACCGGCGCCCACGAGGCCCTCGAGCTTCGCGACGGTGACGCCGGCGCCTACGGCGGCAAGGGTGTCCTCAAGGCCGTCGCCAACGTCCAGCACGAGCTGGCCCACGCGCTTCAGGGACAGGACGCCGACGGTCAGGCGAAGCTCGACCGCATGATGATCGAGCTGGACGGCACCCCCACCAAGTCGCGCTTCGGCGCCAACGCCATCCTCGGCTGCTCGCTGGCCATCGCGAAGGCCGCGGCCGCGGACGCCGGGCTGCCGCTCTACCGGTACATCGGCGGGGTGCAGGCCCACCGCCTGCCGGTGCCCATGATGAACATCCTGAACGGCGGGGCGCACGCCGACAACAACGTCGACCTGCAGGAGTTCATGGTCGCGCCGGTCGGCGCCGGCACCTTCGCCGACGCCCTGCGCGCCGGCGCGGAGGTCTACCAGGCGCTCAAGAAGGTGCTGCGCGACGAGAAGCTCGGCACGGGCGTCGGCGACGAGGGCGGGTTCGCCCCCAACCTGGGCTCCAACGGCGAGGCGCTCGAGGTGATCATGCGGGCGATCGACGCCGCCGGATACACGGCGGGCACCGACATCGCCCTGGCGCTCGACCCGGCCTCCACCGAGTTCTACCGCGACGGCGCCTACCACCTGGAGGGTGACGGCCGCGTGCTGTCGCCGGACGAGATGGTGGACTTCTGGCAGGACCTCGTGGACCGCTTCCCGATCGTGTCGATCGAGGACGGCATGGCGGAGGACGACTGGGACGGCTGGAAGACCCTCACCGACCGCATCGGCGACCGCGTGCAGCTGGTGGGCGACGACCTGTTCGTGACCAATCCCGTCCGTCTGAAGGAGGGCATCGACCGCGGGGTGGGCAACGCGATCCTCATCAAGCTCAACCAGATCGGCACGCTCACCGAGACGCTCGAGGCCATCGACCTGGGCGCCTCCGCCGGCTATGCGTCGATGATCTCCCACCGCTCGGGCGAGACCGAGGACACGACGATCGCCGACCTGGCCGTCGCCACCGGCGCGGGCCAGATCAAGACGGGGGCGCCGGCCCGCAGCGAGCGCGTGGCCAAGTACAACCGTCTGCTTCGGATCGAGGAGGAGCTCGGACCGGCGGCCAGCTACCCGGGTCGGTCGGCCTTCCGGGCTTGACGCAACGTGTGAGGGCAGGAGTCGGGCGCCGCGCGGCGTACGCCATCGGTGACGCGCCGCGACGGCGGCGCCCGACGTCGAAGGACCCGTCCGCTGCGCCCCCGCGCCCTCAAACGCATCTTCCTCCTGTTCGTGGTGATCGCGCTCGTGGTCTCGTACATCGGCCCGATCCGCGGATACCGGGCCAAGCGTGCGGAGCTGCGCGGACAGGAGGTCGCCCTGCAGCGGCTGATCGTCGAACGCGATTCGCTGCGTCATGCCCTGCGGCAGATCAAGAACCCCGCCGTCATGGAGTCCCGTGCGCGCGAGCTGGGCTTCATGAAGGAGGGCGAGGTGCAGTACCGGGTGACCGGCCTTGAACAACCGGCGGACTCCGGGCTGTGGGGCATCGTCGCCCGCTGATCGCGAGGCGGTCCGTCGGCTGCTCGGCCGCGAGCCCTTCACCGACTTCCGGGTGGCGGTGCGCTGCCCGTTCGGGCGACCGGCCGTGCTCGAGAACGACCCGGTCGACCTCGAGGGACGGCCGTTCCCGACGCGCCACTGGCTGGCCTGCCGCGCCCTGGCGGTCGCGGTGAGCCGGTTGGAGGCGACGGGTGGCGTCCGGGCGCTGGAGGATGATGAGGGGATGACCCCGCACGTCACCGCCGCGCACGCCGCGCACGCCCGACTCCACGCCGGCCACCGCGTGGGCGGCGTCGGCGATGCCCGCAGGGTCAAATGCCTGCACGCGCAGCTGGCGTTCGCGCTCGCCCAGGGCGGCAACCCCGTCGGGGACTGGATCATCGAACGCGGCGCGGTCGCCTACCCGACCGGTCGCTGCTGTGCCGACGCACTGGGGGACGCGGGGTGAGCGCCCGGGCGCAGGCGGCTGTCTTCGAATGGCTGCAGGGGCCGGAGCGGCTTTCGCGGATCACCGCACGTGAGCGGATCGTGTGCGAACGGGTCATCGACGCGGTCACGCTCGAACTGCGCCGCCGCATGGGCGCGGACTTCGGCGTGGACGACCTGGCGGTCTGTTACGCGACCGCCTCGGATTGGTTCCTGCCGCTGGCGCTCGACGTCGCGCCCCAGGGGGGCGCCGCACACGACGAGGCCCTCGTGCTCGACACGGCCTTCGCCCGGTTCATGCGTCGCGCCAGGGATGCGGGGCTGTGGTAGCCAGGCCGCGCGACACACCGCCGACGCGGGAGACCCGGCCGGCTCCGCGACGCGGCGGGCGCAAGCGGCGGATCACCAGCGGCCTCGCGATCCTGCTCGCCGTGATGGCGTTCGCCGCCGGCGTCGTGGTCGGCTGGGCGGGGCGGGGCGGCCCCGCGGACCCGGTGCTGGTCACCACGAGCCAGGAGATCCCCCTCGTGACGGTGACCCAGACGCAGGCACCCTGACCGGGACCCGGTCGGATCAGGGCGCGGCGGCGTGCTCGCTGAGGCGCAGGTGGATGGGCGCGCCCGGGGTGTGAGCGTCGAGGGCCCGCGGGTCCTCCCACTCGCCGATGCCGGTGAGCGCGCGGCGCACGTCGGCGTCCCGGTCGGCGGGGACGGTGATCGTGACGGTCGCCGAGGTGGGCGTGCGGGCGTCCTCGGTGATGAACGTGGGGCCGCCGGCCGCCGTCTCGATCTCGGCCAGCGCATCGTCGAGCGCACCGGCCTCCACGGTGATCTGGGCCGGCGTGTCCGCGGACCGGGCGAGGCCGCCCGGTGCGGGCTCGGCCAGCGTGGCCGTGGGTGCCGGTGCCGCGGCGGGGGGCACGGCGCTGTCGAACTGTCC
Organism: uncultured Bifidobacteriaceae bacterium; assembly: GCA_964628685.1. Lineage (GTDB taxonomy): Bacteria > Actinomycetota > Thermoleophilia > Miltoncostaeales > Miltoncostaeaceae > CALMEC01. The sequence goes on from CAZVNM010000002.1 coordinate 413,200, forward strand.
GCTCTCATCGGCGCCGCCGCGACCGCCGACCGTGCTGTCGCCGCTCGACCCGCCGCCCGTCGAGATCACGCCGACCGCGACGATCGCCGCGACCACGGCACCGAGCGCCGGCGCCATCACGTTCAGCCGCTTCCAGAAGGGCAGCCTGGGTGCACCGGCCGGCTGTCCCGCCGGCTCGCCGAGCGCCAGCACACGCCGGCGCAGGTCGTCGGACGCGCCCGGCGCCGCCCCCCGCAGATCCGCGGCCAGGTGCAGCATGGCGCGGGCCTCGTCGTCATCCGGTGCGGCCGTGCCGTCGAGGATGGCATCCAGCCGCTCGGGGGTCATCTCGTCACGCATCCCCGAGTTCCTTTCGCAGCTTGGTCATGGCCCTGTGAAGATGGGTGGAGCAGGCCGATGGTGACACGCCCACGAGTCCGGCGGTGGTCGCGTTGTCGACGTCGAGCAGGACCCGCAGTGCCACGATCTCACGCTCGACGTCGCTCAGGGCCTCCAGCGCCGTCGCCATGTGCGGTGGGAACGTCGCGAGCTCCGGCGTGACCTCCTCGGTCGCGACCGGGGTCATCGCCGAGTAACGGTCCTCGCGGTCGTGGCGGCGCCGTTCGGCGCGGAAGTGGTCCAGGGCGATGCGCTTGGCGATCGTGATCAGCCAGGTCAGGACCGCGCCCTTGCGCGGATCGAACGTATGCCACTGCCGGAACGCGCGCTCGAAGGTCTCGGCCGTCAGGTCCTCGGCCAGATGGACGTCGCGGACCATCTGGGTGAGGTAGCGGTGGACGGCGTCAAGGTGGGCCGTCGCCGCGTCGGTGAATGTGGGCGCGCTGGCGCTCGCTCGTCTCATGATCATGGTGATCGCGGTGACGCTCATGACACTGATACGCCACCGGTGCGGCCTCGGTCACGGGCCGGTTCGCACAATAGTGATCAATCCGGCTGCGCCGCTGAGGGCGCCGGAGCCGTCCACCACACCGCCAGGGTGGGGTGATCCGCCTCGCCGCGGGAGATCAGCGCGTGGATGGCGGGAAGCGCCTCGCGCCGAAGATAGACGTGACGCTGCCCCACGCTCGGCTTTTCGCCCAGCAGGCCGGCGCGCAGGAGCGACTCGCCGATGTCGTAGGCGAGCGCCCGCTGGTCCGGTTCGACGCCGTGGGCGAGATGGTCGAACGCCGTGTGGTACCCGGCGCCGATCTTGCCCTTGTGCAGCATCCGCCGAAGCAGACGGCGCGTCAGGCGCCGGTTGGGGCAGGGGTCGTCGTCGATGGCGAGGCTCACCTCGGGCGGCGGCTCGGGTGGTCCGTCGAACCCGCGGTGGCGAAGCATCTCGGCGACGCTGTCGGGGTAGGCGTCCTCCTCGAGCCCCCACTGCTGCGACAGCAGGGCCGGGATCAACCGCACCGGATGCGTGCGCGTGCGCCGTCCCAGTCCCCCCAGCCCGCCGGTCGCGCTGCGCACGGGGCCGAGTGCGAGCTCCAACGAGGAGTCGACGCCGACGTCCGCCGGCAGCCGCTGGACGGCGCCGCGGGCCGGTGCGGCGTGCACGTCGGTGAGGGCGATGGCGGACACGTCGTCGTCAAGCCCCGGGGCCGCGAGGCCCGTCATGCCCATCCAGTCGAACACCCGCAGCGACTCGGGGTCGGCTCCGACCGCGCTCGCCGCGGCGAAGGACCGGGCGATCACGAGCGCCGGTCCGCGCGGGGCGAAGCGCTCGACATCCCGGGTGTGGACGGGGAGGATCCACACGCCGGTGCCGTCGTGGTCCACGCCGAACCAGGTCCACGCCACGTACGCGCGGGCGTGCACGTTGGCCGCCGAGAGCTCGAGGGTCGCGAGCACCGCCTCGTCGTGATCACCGCGCCGCCACTCGGGCAGGCCCGTGGCGACCTCGCCGGGCCGGCGGGTCAGGTCCGTGATTGTGAGATTGCGCGCCAACCGGTGTCCTCGTCGCTCCCCTCACGCGGGACGAACAGGTGGATCGTCCCCGATCGGCCTCGGCCGACGCCCGGACCGCTCCTCAAGTCTGCCGATGGACGTCCGATAATCGGGAGGAGTCACACGCGGGCGACCAGGCTCGCTATCCTCCCGACACACGAGTGGAGCGTGATGTTGAACGTCGTGGAAGATTCGTGGAAGCAATCCGATCATGTGGTCGACTCGAACGTCCTGGGTCGCGTGGCCGTCACGGCCGACCAGGTTGTTGAGTTCGCCGCCCCAATCGCCGGGTTCCCGGGGTGTCGTCGCTATGCGCTCCTGCCGTATCAGCAGGCGGGTCGTGAGGACCGTGCGATGCGCTGGCTGCAGGCGCTGGAGGAGCCGTTTCACACGTTCCTGGTGACCGACCCGTGGAACGCGGAGCCGGAGTACGAGCCCGAGATCGATCGCGCCGACGCGGATGCGATCGAGGTGGCGTCGTTCGACGACGCCGTGCTCTACACGATCCTCACCGTCTCGCGCGCCACCAATGAACTGCTCGTGAACCTGCGCGCGCCGCTCCTGCTCAACCCGGGATCGCGCATCGCGAAGCAGGTGTTGGTGCGCAACGCCGACGCGTACAGCACGCGCCACAAGGTCTGCGACCTGCCCTGACCCTCCCGCCGCAGGCCGTCGCGTGACGGTCGGCGGCGAAGCGTTCGGCGGCCGCTAGTCCTCGTCCTCCTCGTCGTCGTCGCCCTCGTCGATCGCGTCGAGTGAGACCTCGATGGCGTCGTCGTCGGCCGCGCCGTCGGCGTCGGACTCGTCGGTCAGGTCCTCGGCCTCCTCGTCCTCTGACTCCTCGGACTCCTCGTCCTCGGTCGCGGCCTCGGTGTCCTTGTCGAGCACCTGGGCGAGGGCGGGGGTGACCGTCTCGGTCTCGACGTCCAGGTCGCCGTCCTCGTCGTCGTCGACGTCCAGCCCCTCCAGGAGGAGCGGGTCGGTCTCGATCGCGGTGTCGGGCAGCTCCGGCTCGTCGCCCTGGCCGTCGGGATCCCAGCGGACGATGACCTCACCGTCCAGGATCTCGGCCTCGGCGAGCGCCACCGGGTCACGCGTGATCGTCTCGCCGGCGAGCGGCGGTGGGGCCGCCTCGGCACGCAGCTCCGCGGGGTCGGCCGTCAGCCACAGCGTGATCTGCCGGGCGCGCTTCGACACCGCGTGAACCAGTGCGTAGCGTGACCCGTTGACGTGTTCCAGCGCGTGGTCCAGGCGACGACCATGGAGCATGTAACATCCTCTCGTCGAATGCGATGCAGGGGAAACCGACCCTGCATTGTACAATGATCGGACCAGGGTGCCCGTGGGCTCGCGGGCGAGGAAGGGGTGTGCAGGGGGCATGACGTGCTGGTCCTGACCCGGAAGGCCAACCAGAGCATCATGATCGGCGACTCCATCGAGGTCTCCGTCCTCTCCGTGATGGGCGAGAAGGTCCGTCTCGGCATCCAGGCCCCACGCGACGTCCCCGTGTTCCGCAAAGAGGTCTTCGTCGAGATCCAGGCGCAGAACCTCGAGGCCGCCGAATCCAGCCGCGACGCGCTCGACAAGCCGCTCTGGGCGATGCGCAAGTCCTCCGACTAGCGCGACCCGCGGTCGCCGGTGCGGTGCGCCGCCGGCTACGCGCCGAGCTGCGGCTCGTGCGTCATCTCCACCCGCACGCGCGTGCCGTGCTCCGAGCTCGTGATGGTCACGTGGTCGCAGACCTGACGGAGGATCCACAGGCCACGGCCGCCGTGGCCGAGCCGTGACGGCAGCCGGTCCGGCAGGCGCGTCGCGTCGAAGCCGGGCCCGACGTCCGCGACCTCGAGCACCAGGCGTCCGTCGTACCAGGTCGTCACCGTGACCGGTGGCAGGCCGTGGCGCAGCGCGTTCGCGACCAGTTCGTCCAGGGCGAGTGTGAAGTCGGTCGCCCGCTCCTCGAACCCGTGGACCACCGCCATGTGGTGCACCGCCCGACGGAGGGGTGGGATCTCATCCGGATCCCCGGTGAGGACGGCGCTCGAGCGGCCGGAATGGTCGAATGGGTCGTTGGACAACACGCGTCGTGCGGGGCGTCACCTGGTCGGCTGGATGTCGGCAGTCAAGCATTTGCGGCGGGCGTCGTCCCCGTCCGGGACCCGGGATCCCGGGCGGCGACGATGCATCGGGCTACAATCGCGCGCGTTCTGTCCGAACGAACGAACCGACCGGGAGGTCCCATGGGGGTCCGACGCTGCGCTGTGGTGATGACGTGCCTTCTCTCGACGGTCCCCGCCGTCGCGACCGCTCAGGACCCGGCACCCACGCCGCCGCCGGCACCGGCTCCCACACCGACCCCGCCGCCGGCGCTCCCGGCCAACGTGTTCGCCGAGGGCGTCAGCATCGACGGCATCCCGGTGGGGGGTGCGACCGTCGCCCAGGCGCGCGTCACCCTGCTCCAGCAGCGCGTGGCCCCCAAGTTCAAGCCGATCAGCCTGCGCGTCAGGGCCAGGAAGGTCACCATCCGTCCGCAGGCGGCGGGCTACTCGGTCAGGCTGGACGACGCCATCGCCAGGGCGCTCACCTACGGGCGCACCGTCCCGGTCACCGCGCCGGTGAACGTGCCCCTGGTGCACCGGGTGGACCTGAAGCGGCTCGAGCTGGTGATCGCCAACCGCACCGCGCCGCTCGAGGTGCGGGCGCGTGACGCGGTCCTCACCTTCCGCAACGCGCGTCCCCGCGTCCGCAAGGCCCAGATGGGCTACGAGGTGAACATGCGGACGGCCGTGCCGCTCGTGCGGCGCGCGATGCTCGCCCGCACCGCCGACGAGGTCCGTCTGCCGGTCAGCCGGGTGCGTCCGGGCAAGCTGGTCGCCGGACCCAGCATCGTCGTGAACCGCGGCAACCGGAGCCTCACGCTGTATCGCGACGCCCGTCAGGTGCGTCAGTTCCGGGTGGCCGTCGGCACGCCGTCGCATCCGACGCCCCGCGGGCTTTTCCGGATCATCGAGAAGCAGCGCAACCCGACCTGGTTCCCGCCCGACTCGCCGTGGGCCAAGGGCCTCGGCCCGGTCCCGCCCGGATCCGGCAACCCGCTGGGCACCCGCTGGATGGGCACCAGCGCGCCCGCGATCGGCATCCACGGCACGCCCTCGTCCTGGACCATCGGCACGGCCGCGTCCCACGGCTGCATCCGCATGTACATCAACCAGGCGGAGTGGCTCTACGCGCGGATCGAGATCGGCACCCCGGTCCTGATCGTCTGATCCCGTGCGGGTCGTCCGGCACCACCACGGTCACCGGGCGGCCCGCACACATCATCCACCGCGGTCGACCACGGGCTGCGACCCGCGCAGGCGTGAGGCGGCGGGTCAGCCTCCGTCGCGCAGCGCCGCGTGGATCCGTGCGGCGTCGGCGGGCGGCACCAGCGCACGCATCCGCGTCCCGTCCGCACCGGGCTCCTGCACGACGTCCCTGCCGACCTCGAAGATCGTCGACACCAGCGCACCCTGCGTGTAGGGCACGACCACGTCGATGTGGGTGAGAAGCGACCGGGCGAACCGCGCGAGCTCGTTGCGCAGGACGTCCAGCCCCTCACCCGTGCGGGCCGACACCTGAACCGCGTCAGGGTGACGATAACCGAGGGCTGCGCGTTCGTCGTCGTCCAGCAGGTCGACCTTGTTGAGCACGAGGAGCCGCGGCACCTCCTGGGCGCCGATCTCGTCCAGGACCGCGTCGACCGCCGCCGCCCGCGTGGCGCGCCGTTCGTCGTTCTCACCGGCGTCGGCGACGTGGAGGATCAGGTCGGCGTCACGGGCCTCGTCCAGGGTGGACTTGAACGCCTCGACGAGCTCGTGCGGCAGGTCGCGGATGAAGCCGACCGTGTCCGACAGGAGAAAGCGCGCCCCGTCGGACTCGAACGCCCGCGTGGTGGGGTCGAGGGTTTCGAACAGGGCGTCGTTGACATTGACGCCCGCCCCGGTGAGGGCGTTCATCAGGCTGGACTTTCCGGCGTTCGTGTAGCCGGCGAGCGCCAGGCGCGGGATGGCGGAGGCGACGCGCCGCCCGCGCATGATCCCGCGCGAACGTTCCACCTCCCGCAGCCTGCGCCGAAGGACGGCCATGCGCGACCGCAGCATCCGCCGGTCGGACTCCAGCTGCGTCTCACCCGGACCGCGGGTGCCGACCCCGCCGCCCAGACGCTCGAGGTGCTGCCACAGCCCCTCCTGGCGCGAATAGTTGTACTGGAGCTGCGCCAGTTCGACCTGCAGCTTGCCCTCGGCGGTGCTGGCGTGCAGCGCGAAGATGTCCAGGATGAGGCCGGTGCGATCGACGACCCGCTTGTTGAGGCGGTCCTCCAGCATGCGCTGCTGGCCGGCCGACAGATCGCCCTCCACCGCCACCAGGTTCGGCTTGACGCGCTTCACCAGGGTGATGAGCTCCTCGAAGCGTCCGCGTCCCAGGTAGGTGCGCGGGTGGGGCGCCTCGCGACGCTGGACCAGGGTGTCGACCACCCGGGCGCCCGCGGTGTGGAGCAGCTCGGTGAACTCCTCCAGACGGTCCTCCGCCTCGTCGTCGCCGGCGTCCATCACCGCCACCACGACCGCACGCTCGACCGGCTGCGCGGTGGGGTACGGGCGCTCCTCGCGCTCGTGGTCGAGCTCGGCCCTGCCGCGATATGTCCGCTGGAGCTCACCCATCCGCACGAACCCTACTGCTCGGTCCGCGCGATGAGCGGGGTCGCGGCGCGCTGCAGGGTGCGCACCACGTCCGCGTCGGCCACCGGCCCCTCGGACCGCACGAACAGGTTGACGCTCTCCACCGCCAGCGACAGGGACGCGGTGCGCCCGCGCGGCGTCTCGTGACGCGACCCGCGCGCGCCGCGGATCTCGGTCGGGGTCCAGGCCGACGCCCCGCTTCGCAGCGGCAGCACGTCGGCGGCGCCCGCCCCGGTGTTGGAGGCGGTCATGTGGTTGGGCCAGCGCGTGGCCAGCACCACCAGGCGCGCGCCGTCCGGGCCGCGCCAGGTGCGGATCGCCGACTCGCGCAGCCCCAGGTCGGCGTACTGCTCGGTGGCGTTCTTCGGGATGTCCATCCCGCCGGTGAACGTGCTTCGGACCGTCGCGAGGTCGCCGGCCCGGGCATCCTCGGACAGGTCGAGTCCGGGCGGCGTGGGGAGGATGCGAAGCGTCTGCACCAGGTCGACGTCGTCGGTCGCCGACGGCTGGTCGCGCGAGCAGCCGGCGAGGACCACGGCCAGGAGCGGGAGGAGGAGTGCGGTGATCGTGCGGCGCATGCCCACAGCGTACGAACTCCATCCGCCCGGTGACCGGTCCATCCCGGCCCCGCCGGTTAACGGATCGACAACACACGGCATGCCGGACCCCCAACGTTCGTGGGTACAATCGGCCGCACTGTCACGAACGGCGCTTCCGGTATGAGGAGGAGACGCGTAGATGAACCCCGGTGCTCAGCCGGCACGGAACGGCTTCAAGACCTTTGTGCTGATGGCGGCGCTGACCGGCCTCCTGGTGGTGATCGGGCAGCTGATCGGCGGCAACACCGGCATGATCCTGTTCGCCGGTTTCGCGATCGTCAGCAACCTGGCCATGTACTGGTTCAGCGCACCGATGGCGCTCAAGATGAGCAAGGCCCGTGAGGTCAGCGAGGAGGAGGCACCCGAGCTCCACAGCATGGTGTCGAGCCTGGCGCTGCGCGCCGGCCTGCCCAAGCCGCGCGTCTACATCACGCCGTCCGAGCAGCCCAACGCGTTCGCGACCGGCCGCAACCCGAAGAACGCGGCGATCGCCTGCACCGAGGGGATCATGCGCACCCTCTCGTCCCGCGAGCTCGAGGGCGTCGTGGCACACGAGATGGCGCACATCAAGAACCGCGACATCCTGATCGCGAGCATCGCCGCCATGATCGCCGGTGTCATCTCCGGTATCGCCAACTGGCTGCAGTTCTCGATGCTCTTCGGCGGGGACGACAACGACAACCCGCTCGGCATCATCGGCACCCTCGCGACCATCATCATGGCGCCGCTCGCCGCCGCGATCATCCAGATGTCGATCTCGCGCCAGCGCGAGTACCTGGCCGACGAGACCGGCGCGCGGTTCCTGCACGACGGCAACCCGCTGGCCGACGCGCTCGAGACCCTGGAGCGCGGTGCCCACGCGGTTCCGATGGAGGTCAACCCGGCGGCCGCGCCCCTCTACATCGTCAACCCCCTCGCCGCCATCCGCGGACGGGGTCTCACCAACCTCTTCTCCAGCCACCCGCCCACCGAGGAGCGGGTGCGGCGCCTGCGTCAGATGAGCGGCTCGCTCGCCATCCAGCCGGAGGCCCTCTACGCGACCTGATGCGTCGCGCGACATCACCGAAGGACCGTCGGGCCGCGCAGATCGCGGCCCGACGTCATTTCGCGGTCGCCCGCCGCTGCCGACGCCGTCGTGAGGCGGGTCCGGTGGGCCGCATGACCCGCCATACTGTGACCATGACGAACGTCACCCGGCGAGGGGGCGTCCGCCGCGGTCCGGGACGGGCCGACGAGGTGGACCCGCGATGACGAGGTTCCTGGAGGAGAACGAGACCATCATCCTGTTCGCGCAGGGTCTGGTGTTCTTCAGCCTCGGGTTCGCCGTCTGGCTTCAGCGTCGCCGATCGACACGTCTGCGTCTCACGCGTTCGCTCATCTGGCTGGCCGCGTTCGCCGTCGCCGAGGCGCTCGCCGTTTGGGGGCACGTGTTCGTCCCGATCCAGGAGGGGTACGTCAGCCCGGCGGTCACCGACGTGCTCCTGGTGATCCGCGGATGCCTGAAGGTCCTCGCCTGCTACCTGCTGTTCCAGTTCGGCGTGCGGCTCCTCGCCGACCAGCGCAGCACGAAGCTGGCATGGCGGGGCCTGAGCTCCGCGGCGGCGGCGGCGATCATCGTCGGAATGGCCTTCGCGGCGTTCTGGACCGGCTGGACCACCGAGCAGTGGGAGATGTCGGTCGAGTCGCTCGCGCGCATCGTCATCCTCATCCCGGCGGCCCTGCTGTCGGCGGCCGGACTGTGGCGCCAGCGCGCCGAGCTGGCGGATGTCGGCCTGCACGGCATCCGGCCGTTCGCCGGTGCGGCCGCGGTGGTGCTCGGGCTCTACGCGGTGGTGGGGGCACCGTGGGGAAACGGCTGGTTCTGGGATCCGCCGTACCTGGTGACCGACGCCGCTCGACTGGACGCCTTCGCGATCCAGCTGGCCGTCGTGCGGGCGCTCCTGGGGCTCGCCCTGTGCATCCTGGCCGTGAAGCTGCTCGAGATCTTCAACGTCGAGGCCGAGGAGCAGCTGGCGAGCGTCGACCACGCGCGCATCCTCGCCGAGGAGCGCGAGCGCTTCGGCCGCGACCTGCATGACGGCACCATCCAATCGCTGTACGCGGCCGGCCTGCAGCTGGAGTCGGTGGCCCTCAGCGCCGACGGCGAGGCGCGCGACGGGATCCGCACGGTGATCGGCGGTCTCAACGACACCATCAGCGGCATCCGCGACTACATCTCCGATCTGCGGATCCCCGAGGGCGGTGTCCCGGTGCTGGTCGCCGGTCTGCGCGAGATCGCACGCCGCCACGAGGAGGGCGCGGGCGTCACCGTGAGCTTCCGATCGACCGGCGCCGACCGGTGCGGCGCCCTCCCCGAACAGGTCACCCAGCACCTCGAGCAGGTGCTGCGCGAGGCCCTCTCCAACGCCACCCGGCACGGACGGGCCCGCGAGATCGCGGTGAGCCTCACCTTCGCGCCGGACGAGTTGGACCTGGTCGTCGAGGACGACGGGATCGGGATCCCGGACGAGCCGGCGCATCGCGGCGAGGGGCTCCGTAACATGATGGAACGAGCTCGACGGCTCGGGGGGCGTGCGGTGATCGAGCGGAACGAGACCCGGGGGACACGGGTCTCACTCGAGATCCCGCTGGACGACGAGGCCCCCGAGGAGTCCGAGCATCAACATGAGGAGGTTCTGGGTTGAGCGTGGCAGATGTGATTCGCGTGCTGATCGTCGACGACCATGCCGTGGTGCGCATCGGGCTGCGCTCCCTGCTCGCCCACACCAGCGGCTTTCGGGTCGTCGGTGAGGCCGGGACGGTCGCCGAGGCGGTCTCGGCCGCCGATCAGGCCCGACCGGACGTGGTGCTGATGGACGTCCGCCTGCCCGACGGCAGCGGTGTCGACGCCTGTCGCGAGATCAAGCGCAGCCACCCCGAGATCCGCGTCGTCATGCTCACGTCCTACTCGGACGAGGAGGCGATCGTCGGGGCGGTCATGGCCGGGGCCAACGGTTACCTGTTGAAGCAGGCCGACAGCGACCAGCTGACCCGCGCCATCCGCGAGGCCGCCGAGGGCGCCTCCTCGCTCGATCCGCGTGCCGCCGGGACGCTCCTCAACCAGTTCCGCGAGCTGTCGGCCAAGCAGGCCGAGGCGGAGCTCGCCGGGCTGACCGACCGCGAGCGGCGCATGCTCACCCTCATCGCCGAGGGCTACACCAACCGTGCCATCGGCGACGTGTTGCACCTGTCCGAGAAGACGGTGCGAAACCACGTCAGCCAGCTGCTTCGCAAGCTCGGGTTCCAGCGGCGCTCGCAGGCCGCCGCGTGGGCGGGGCAGCGCCGCCTCGAGCTCCCGCCGGAGTAGGCCGATGGCGACCGACGGACCGCGCAGCCTGGTCGACGGCGACGGCCGCGCCGTGCTGTGGGGCATGGCCACCGAGGACCTGAACGTCAACCTGGTCGCATGGCCCGAGGGGCAGGGCGTCGACGAGCACCGCAACGCCGAACGCGATGTCCTCGTCGTGGTGATCGCCGGCGAGGGGGTCGTCACCGTGGACGGCGAGGAGCACCGGGTGGAGGGCGGTCAGTGCCTGATGGTCCCCAAGGGGACCTCCCGGACGATCCGCGCCGGGGAGGGTGGGATGCGGTACATGACGGTCCACCGGCGACGTGAGGGGCTCGACATCACACGGGCCGGCTGAGGCCGCCGGGGAGGAATCCCGCGTCGACCGTAGAATCCGCCAGACGCCAATCTCTCGCCGAGGTGCGTCCATGTCACGACCGGCCCGTGTGCTGGTGCTCGCCAATCAGAAGGGCGGCGTCGCCAAGACGACCACCACCCTCAACCTGGGTGTCGCGCTCAAGGAGCGGGGCTGTCGCGTGCTGGCCCTCGACCTCGATCCGCAGAGCAACCTGTCGATGAGCCAGGGCATCGACGTCGAGGACATGGAGACCACCATGTTCGACGTGCTGGTGCGCGGCACGTCGCTCGGCGAGATCATCCAGGCCCGCGAGATCGACATCGCACCGGCCGGCATCGAGCTCGCCGGGGCGGAGCTTGCGCTGTCGGCGATGATCGGGCGCGAGCGTCAGCTGGAGCGTGCGATCAAGCCGTTCAGCGACCTGTACGACTTCATCCTCATCGACACCCCGCCGTCACTGGGTCTTCTGACCATCAACGCGATGGTCGCCGCCGACGGCGTGATCGTCCCGGTGCAGTGCGAGTACCTGTCGCTTCGCGGCCTCGCCCAGCTGCGCCAGACCCTCGGCCAGGTCCGTGAGCACCTCAACCCGCGCGTCGACATCGTCGGGATCATCCCCACGATGTACGACGGACGCACCGTCCACGGGCGGGAGGCCGTCATGCTCCTGGAGGAGAGCTTCGGCGACGTCGTGCACCGCACCCGGATCGGCAAGACCATCAAGTTCGCCGAGGCGCCGGTGGAGGGACGCAGCGTCATCGCATACGATCGGTCGAGCCAGGCCGCCCGTTGGTACCGCCAGCTGGCGGGGGAGGTCCTGGAGCGCGATCCGCGAAAGGCGATGCGAAAGGCGCTGAGGAAGGCTGCATGACCGAAAAGAAGTCCAGCATGCGCGAGGGGCCGCTGTCCGAGCTCTTCCGCCCCACGACCGAACCCCCGGCCCGGACCGAGGGCGCCCCGCCCGAGGCCGAGGAGTCCACCCCCGCCTGGGGACGTGACCCGTCGGGCTTCGCCGACCGCAGCAACTACCTGGCGGTCATCAAGTGCGTCGGCGTCGGCGGCGCCGGCGTCAACGCGATCAACCGCATGATCGAGGCGGGCATCCGCGGGGTGGAGTTCATCGCGGTCAACACCGACCGCCAGTCGCTGGACTCGACCGACGCCGACATCCGCATCCCGGTCGGGATCGAGCTGACCCGCGGCCGCGGCACCGGCGGCGACCCCGCCATGGGCGATCAGGCCATGCGCGAGAGCGAGGAGCAGCTTCGCCGCGCGCTGCGCGGCGCCGACCTGGTGTTCATCGCGACCGGTGAGGGCGGCGGCACCGGCACCGGCGGCGCTCCCGTGGTGGCCAAGCTGGCCCGCGAGATGGGCGCGCTCACGATCGCCGTCGTCACCCGGCCGTTCGGCTTCGAGGGTGCACGCCGTCAGGCGATGGCCGACGCCGGCATCGCCGCGCTGCGCGAGCAGGCCGACACGATCATCATCATCCAGAACGACCGGCTGCTGACGGTCCTCGACCGCGGCGTGTCGATGGTGAACGCGTTCCGCGTCTGCGACGACCTGCTGCGCCAGGGCGTGCAGGGCATCACCGACCTCATCACGCTGCCCGGCCTCATCAACCTGGACTTCGCCGACGTGCGCACCGTCATCCGCGGCGCCGGCACCGCGCTCCTGGGGATCGGGTACGCCACCGGTGGGGACCGCGCCGAGGAGGCCGCCCTGGCGGCCATCAGCTCACCGCTGCTCGAGACGCCCATCGACGGTGCGCGCGGGATCCTGCTGGGCATCACCGGCGGCCCGGACCTGTCGCTCGCCGAGATCAGCCGTGCGGCGAAGGTCGTCTCGGACGCCGCCGACCCCGAGGCCAACATCATCTTCGGCGCCACCGTGGACCCGGAGCTCGAGGGCAAGGTCTGGGTCACCGTGGTGGCCGCCGGGTTCAGCGGTCATCGCGCCGCCGCCCCCCGTCGCGTCGAACCGCCCGTCCAGCAACAGCAGCAGCGTGGACCCGCACCGGTCCAGGCGGCGCCGGCCGGACCCCAGCGTCCCGCGGAGCCCGCGGGGCCGCAGGCGTCCGCACCGTCGCGGCCCGCCCGACCGGTCGACGACCTCGCCGATCCGCCCGAGCCGCCCGCACAGCTGCGGGCCGTGCCGGACGAACAGCCCGAGCGTCCCGCGCGGACGTCGATCTTTCCCCCCATCGCCTCCCCGGCTCCCGCGTCGCAGCCTCCCTCGGGCGGCGCGGAGCCGTCAGCCCCCGCAACCCCGCGGGACGAACCGGCCGCGGACGGGCTCGAGATCCCGTCGTTCGCCGAGGTGTCCACGCCGGACGAACCACCCGAGCCACCCGACTTCACCACGCTGAGCGACGAGGAACGCAACGCACCGCCGCCGGTCGCGGAGGAGGACGACGACGGCGCGACGCGCCTCTTCGGCCGCGAGGACGACTCCGAGAACCCGGTCACCCGTCTGTTCCAGACGCTCAAGCGCGACCGGGAGGGCGACGAGGACGAGGACGACGGCAAGGAGTCGCGGTAGGCGATCGCGTCTGCGGTGTCGTCGCGGCCGGACATCCCGCGTCGGCGCGTGCCGGTGCCGAGGTCCTCGCGCAGGGCGGCAACGCCGTCGACGCGGCCTGCGCCGCATCGTGCGCGGCGGCGGTCGCCGAGGGGCCGCTCACCGGTCCCGGCGCCGGTGGATTCCTCCTGGCCCGCGCACCTGACGGGGAGACGACGCTGCTCGACTTCTTCGTCCAGGCGCCCGGGCTCGGACCCGACGGCCGTCGCCTGGACCCGGCGGCGCTCGACGCGTTCAGCGTGCCGTTCGGCGGCGCCGATCAGGTCTTCCACATCGGCCCGGCGGCGGTCGCCGTGCCGGGCATGCTGTTCGGCATCGCCGAGGCGGTCGAAACGCTCGGGCGCCTCGACCTGACGCGCATCGTGGCCCCGGCGTGCCGCATCGCGCGGGAGGGCGTGACCATCACGCCGGAGGTCGAGTTCCTGTTTCGGATCCTCGGCACGATGCTCACCTTCACACCGGCGGCGCGTGAGGTCTACGCACCCGAGGGTCGGCTTCTGGGGGCGGGGGACGTGCTCCGCATGCACGACCTGGCCACCACCTTCGAGCACTTCGCCGACGACGGCGCGGCGGCACTCGCCGACGGCGCCATCGTCCAGGCGATCCTGGATCACCTCGACGATCGCAGCATCCTCACCGCCGCGGACCTGGCGGGCTACCGCGTGATCCGTCGCGACCCGCTGGTCCTGCGACACGGCGACGTGGACGTCCTCACCAACGCGCCGCCGTCTGCCGGAGGCATCCTCATCCTGGCCGCCCTGGCGGACATCGATCCGGCGGAGGTGGCCGACGACCCGGGCTTCTACCGCGCGGTCGCCCGCAGTTCGGCGCGGGCCAACGCCCTCCGGGACGAGCGCTTCATCGACGGCCTGCGCGATCCGGGGTTCGTCGCGGCGCTCCTCGCCAGGGTGGGACGCAAGCCGACCGGCACGACCAACGTGAGCGTCGTCGACGCCGACGGCGGCATGGCGTGCCTGTCGTCCAGCTGCGGCTCGGGCGGTGGCGTGGTCGTCCCGGGCACCGGCATCCTGCTCAACAACATGCTGGGTGAGGAGGACCTGAACCCGCATGGTTTCGGCCTGATCCCGGCGGGCGAGAGAATGACGTCGATGATGTCGCCCACCATCGTCGTCCGCGACGGCCGGCCGGTCCTCGCGCTCGGCTCCGCCGGATCCAACCGTCTGCGTTCGGCGATCGCCCAGAGCCTCGTGAGCGTGATCGACTGCGGCATGGACGTGGACGCCGCGGTGCGCCGACCCCGGCTGCATCTGCAGGGCGGGGTGCTGGACGTGGAGGGCGGTGTGGACGCGACGATCTGCGGGACGCTCGCCGAGGAGGGGTATACCCTCAATCGCTGGGGTGCGGCCAATCTGTACTTCGGCGGGGTCTCCGCGGTGTCGTCGTCGGACGACGGCCTGGACGGCGCGGGTGACCCGCGCCGGGGCGGAGGCGTTGCATTTGTCACTGATGACGGGGAGGTCATCGCGCGGTGAGCGACGAGTACGAGCGTGTGGTCAACGTGGACGGGGTCGACTGGGTCATGGCCCCCCAGCCGGTGCGGATGAGCCTCAGCGACACCCCTCCGGCGATGTGGGGCTTCCAGGTCAACGTCCTGCGCGACGGTGCCCTGGCCGGCGTCAAGACCTGCTTCGTGGGACGGGTGCGGGTGCACACGGTCGCCCCCGAGGTGCTCGACGCGCCCATGGGCCTCCTGGCGCCGGTGCTGTACGACATCGCGCTCGAGAAGGTCGCCGACCGGCTGCGTGAGGGCGCGCCGGAGGACGAGATCCTCTTCGCGTGAGTCGGTTCGCGGGTCGGGTGGCGGTCATGGTGGCCGCCCTGGGTGTCGCGGTGGCCGCGCTCACCTCGCCGGCGGGTGCGCAGGAGTCGATCCTGCATCTGCGGGAGGGCGCGACCGACCCCGAAACGGCGGCCCGCATCCAGGCGGTCAACGACCGCTGGCAGCGCGAGAATCCGGGGAAGACGCCGGAGCGAAAGCAGGAGTACCGACCGCGCGGCTCGGACCTCCTGTGGGTGTACTACCGCCGGCAGGGGTTCTTCCCCAACTGGGTGTCGGCCGCGCGCGACCTGCTGCGCCGTGACCGGGCGGGCGAGACCGACTCGGTGCGGCGCGGCGTGGACGAGATCGTCTCCTACAGCCACCGGCGCACGGCACCGGACGGCACCGTGTACCGGATGAACGACAGCCCGTACCTGTCGACCGACAGCACCGCCCCGCCGTGGCGCGATGCGATGGGGCAGGGGCTCATCCTCACGACCCTGGCGACGACGCTGCACGACCGCTCGGCCCCGCGGGATCGGGCGCGCGTGCGGGTGCTCGCCACCGAATACCTCAACTCGTTCGCCGTCGACTGGCGCGACGGCGGCGTCGCCACCGACGGCAAGGCGGGCGGCAACTGGTACCTGGAGTACGCCACCCCGCGGGGTGACGCCTCCCGCGTGCTGAACGGCTTCATGCAGTCGATCGCCAGCCTCGACCGGTTCGCCTCGCAGGCCGACGCCCTCGCCGCCGAGGACCCGGAGTGGGGGAAGCTCGCCGAGCGCGCCCGCGAGTACGTGTACCTGGCCGCCCTCGAGGTCGACGCCCACCTGGACGACTACGACCTGGGTGGTGGCATCAGCCGCTACTCGATGCGCTCCACCGACCCGGCGCCGCCCGTCTATCAGACCTACCACCGTCAGCTCCTGCAGCGACTGCAGCAGATCGACTACCTGCCGCGCGAGTGGCGCGACCACTTCGACCGGGTCCGCATGAGCTGGGGCGGTCCCGACCTGACCCCGCCGCGCCCCTGGTGGCACTGGGGACTCGTCGGACTGTGGGCGGTCGCGATCGTGCTGATCGCGCTTCGTCTGCGCGCGCGGGCGAAGCGGGGCCGGCGGCAGCGGCGCACCGCCTGAGGCACGCGCGTCCCCACCGTGCCTGTCGGTGACCCGTCGGCACGCGCGTGCAGAATCGGATGATCGCGGCGCGGGCCGGAGTCCATCGGCTGCGCCGGCATCGGCCCGCTGACCGTGTGATGTGATGGCGGGCTGCCTGCCCTTCCACCGCCCGCGGGCGGCCCGAGCGGGTCCGTCGGGATGGTCCGGCGGCGTCCGGTCGTGGGTCACCGACGATGCACATGGCGCATCGCGCCGAGTGGTGACGATTCCCGCTCCATAATATGATGCGGTGGATGTCACGTGAACGGCCGATCACCGTTGCGATCATGAACGACTATGACGTCGTCATCATGGGCGTCAAGAACATGCTCGATGACTTCCCCGACCGCGTCCGCGTGGTGGAGCTTGCACGGGGAGGCGATGTCGCGGGCGCGGTGGACGTGGCCCTGTGCGACTCGTTCGCCCACGACCACCGCGGCGACGGTCCCTTCGCCGCGGCCATCCGTGATCCGATCATCACCCGGACCGTGATGTACTCGTGGGACACGGCGCCCATGGCGGTGGACGCGGCCATGCGGAGGGGCTTTTCCGGGTTCCTCTCCAAGAGCCTGTCCGCGGACGAGCTCGTCTGCGCCCTCGAGCGGATCGTCCGCGGGGAACGGGTCGTGGAGACGGGGTCCGGGCACCCGGATGATCACTCACCCCTGGGCTGGCCGGGCAAGGAGAACGACCTGACCGAGCGCGAGAGCGAGGTCGTCGCGCTGATCACGGCGGGGTGCACCAACGCCGAGATCGCGCGGATGACATTCCTCTCGATCAACTCGGTCAAGACCAACATCCGCCATGCGTACCGCAAGATGGGTGTGACCACCCGGTCGCAGGCCGTGCTGTGGGGTATCGACCACGGGTTTCGCCGTGAGGGCCGCTCCACGTTGTAGGCACGTCGTCCCGGCACATGCGTCGCGGGCGACCGCAGTTCGCTTCCCCATGCATCAATAACGAACGTCGATCACATGTGCGATTCGACGTTCGTTGGATATTCACCCCCGACCGTGATGACCGGTGGGAAATGGTGATCATGAACCTCATGACGGTGCGACCGCGCACTCGAACGGGAAGGACACCATGGGTCGGCGACCGGAGGGATGGGAGCGTGAGCAGCGGATCCTCGGACTGATGCCGCTGGTGCGTCAGGTCGCGCGTCGGTACGCCGACACCGGTGACCATCTGGACGATCTGGAGCAGGTCGGGGCGATCGGCGCCATCAAGAGCGTGGACCGCTTCGATGCGTCCCGCGGGGTGTCGATCCATTCGTACGCGGTCACGATCATCTCCGGCGAGATCCGCCATCATCTGCGCGACCGGTGCTGGTCCATCCGGGTGTCGCGTCCGCTGAAGGAGATGCAGACAACCGTCAGCATGACGATCACCGACCTGACCGCGAAGCTGCAGCGTCAGCCGTCCGTCCGGGAGATCGCGGACGCGGCGGACCTGTCGATGGAGGACGTGCTCGATGCCCTGGGCGCCTGGCACGCCCGTCAGCCCGGGTCGCTCACCACCGGTGACGGACCGGACGACGAGGAGACGATCGAGATCCCGGTCATCGATCGCGGCTTCGACCGCGCGGAGGGCAGGGCCATCCTGGCCGGACGTGTGGCGGCGCTCCCGGAGCTCGAGCAACGCGTGCTCGTGCTGCGACTGTGCCGCGACATGACCCAGTCGCAGATCGGCGAGGAGCTCGGCGTCTCGCAGATGCAGGTGAGCCGCCTCATCCGGCGTGCGGTGGATCGCCTGCGTGTGATGGTGGGGGTCGAAGCCCAGGCGGCGTAGGGGGTGCCGTCTGGGCGCGACCGCCCTCGCCGCGGCGCGGCCGTCGCAGCCCGCGGTCAGACGCGACGGTCCGGTGAGTCCGGTGCCGTCCGTCCCGGGTGTCCGCGTCCGGCGATCGTGTCCGGCGCACGCCGTGCCGTGGGCGAGCCGGTCAGGCGGCGTGCCGCCTTGAGGCTCTGCGTGAAGAGGAACGGCTCGTCGCATTCGATCACCCGGAAGAGTCGCCGGAATCGCCGGGTCGGGTCGACGAGGACCGTCGTGCGCGGCGCGAGCGGGCGCGCCAACTGCAGCAGCACCGAGATGCCCGTCGAGTCGATCAGCGTGAGGGCGGACATGTCCACCACGAGCCATCGCGCGTCGGCGATCGCGTCCTCGAAGTCGTCGCGCAGCAGGTCGGCGGTGTAGATGTCGAGCGACCCCTCGAGCGTGATGACGGCGCCGTCGCCGTCGACCGTGGATTCGACCGTCAGATCCATGCGCGCGGCGCGGGGGTCGTGCTCCCGCTGGGTGGTGACACGTGGGGCGACGGATGGCCATCCTGCGGGCCGGGGTGGGCGGTGCCCTCGTCGCGGTCCGCGGACAGGATGAGGAGGGTGCGGCCGCTTCGGTCAAGGAGACCCATGCGCTCGAGCCTGCCGAACGCCAGCGTGACGGATTCACGTGAACCGCCCACGACGCGGGCCCACTGCGCATGGGTGAGGTCCAGACGCAGTTCGGTGCCGTGGGGTGTCACGACGCCCACGTGCGCAGCGAACTCGGTGATCCGAGCCCACAGCCGGTCCTCGACGCTCACCCGACCGAGTGACACGATCGTCCGGCGCAGCATCGCCGCGCGCGCCGTGAGGGCGTCCATGAGGGCGAATCCGATGTCGGGGGCGCGACCGATGAGGAACCGGAGGACCGGCCCGGGAAGCACGGAGGCGACCGTGTCACGCAGGGCGATGGCGCACGGACCGGGTTCGCCTCCCAGCGTCGAGTAGCACTCCCCGCGGTCGACCAGGTCGGTCAGCATGAAGCCGTCCGCCGTGCCGGCCGGGGTGAGCGCGACGAGCCCCGTCCGGATGAGCACCAGGCCGTCGTCGACCCGCACCGCGTCCGGTGTCCACGAGCCGTGGTTCCAGCGGTGCCTCGGGATCATCTCCTCCAGCCGGTCCAGGTCGTTGGATGACAGGGCCTCGAGCACGGCGAAGCCCGCCAGGGGCGTGAGCGGGCGCGTCGATGCCCGCCGAATCCGTCGCTGCGGTACCTCCTGACCGGGTTCGATGCGGGTGCTGGGAGTCATGGAATCGACCGTCCGTGCGAGAGGCTGGGCGAAGGAGTCGCGCTCATGCGATGGGTCGACACCGGTGCGGTGCACCGTGCGCCGGCCGATTCGGGTGACCGCGACGGCCGCCGCATCCCGTGGCATGCACCAACCGTAGGACAACCGATCCGGTTGTGCGTCACCCCTTGGGGTGGTCCGGTCCGCGCCGGCGTCAGCGCCGCGGTGGGCCGACCGGGCGCCGGCGGGGCGTGATCCCGCGGATCCGGGCGAGGGGATGGCGGAGCAGATGGACGGCCGCAAGCCCCGGCCACGGGTCGTAGCGTGCCAGCAGGTCCACGGTGTCGTCCACCGTCGCGGCGCGGCCCAGAAGCTGCGTGCAGAGCCGCATGAGCCCCAGGTCGCCGGCGATGCCGGCGTCCTGCCGGCCGAGACCATGTGTGACGATCACGCCGACCGACCACGGGCCGATCATGGGTTCGCGCGTGAGGCGGGCGGCGACGGCCGGAGTGTCGACGGTGCGAAGGCGTTCGGGGTCGAGGGTTCGCAGCAGGTGCGCCATCGCCGACGCCCGGCGCGGTGCGAGCCCCAGCCGCACGAGCGCCGGCTGGTCCAGACGAGCAAGGGCCACGCGGTCGGGCGGTGCCACGAGGCCGTCCACGACGTCGGACACCGCCAGCATCACGCGACGCTCGATCGCGATCGCCTCACCGGCGGTGATGAGCTGACCGGCGAACGCACGCAGCACCGCGTGCGCCACCGTGACGGTCCGAAGGGAACGCAGGCCACGGGCGCGTCGCACCGACGCGCCGATCAGCTCGTCGCGGTCGAACGCGTCGACGAAGGCGGTGTGGTCGTCGTCGATCCCCAGCGTGAAGCGCAGCCGCTCGAGCGCCGCCCCGGGGTCGGCGGCGCGGACCTCGGCGCTCAGTGCGCCGTCGGTGTGCTGCCAGACGCGGGCGCGATCCTGCGGCCGCCCGGGGGTGAGGGTGATCTCGATGCCACCGCCCGCGAGGCGCCGGCGGGACGGGTCGCGATGGTGCCCGATGCTCGCCGCCAGCGAATACGGGCCGGTGGGTGTGAGGCGGTGGGTTTCGATGTCAGTCAGGTGGGGCGATGCGTGGCGGGCGGGACGGCTGCGCAGGTTCAGGGGGTGAACGGCAGGGTGACCACGGTGGCGGGTGTGTCCACGCCCTCCACCGTCACCGCCGTGCCCTCCACCGCCTCCTTGCGCAGGACCGCCAGGGCGATGTGCCCGAGCTCGGGGTGATCGGCCGCGCTGCCGATCGTTCCCACGGCCCGGTCGCCCACGGTGACCGCGGCCCCGGTGACGGGCGCGGCGGCCAGCCGCAGACCGACCAGACGACGGTTGACACCGCCGCGGTACTCGACGCGTGCGACGGTCTCCTGGCCCAGGTAGCAGCCCTTGGTGAACGAGACGGCGGTCCGCTCCAGTCCCGCCTCGTGCACCAGCGTGCGCTCGGTGATGTCGACGCCCAGCACCGGGATCCCGGCCGCGATGCGCGCCGCCTCGAGCGCCGACGGGTCGGCCTCCGTCACACCGGCGCCGGCGAGGATGGCGGCGCCGTCCCCGATCGCCTCGACGGTCCCCGGAATCCGGCCGGCCATCACGAGCTCGGCCGCCGGTGCGGCGACGTCACCCAGGATGGTCACGCGGTCGGCCGGCTCGGGTCCCAGGATCTCGACGTCCTCGCTGAAGTGGTACTCCTCCAGGAGGTCAGCCAGCCGCTCGCCGTGGTCCGGCGATGTGACGAGGGTGAAGGCGTCCTCGGCGGTGCGCGCCACGCGCAGGTCGACGCGGATGTGGCCGGTGGAGTCGAGCAGGAGGGCGTCACATGCCGCATCCACCGCCAGGGAGCCGATGTCGTTGGACAGGAGCCCCTGCAGGAACCCGGCGGCATCGGCACCGTCCACCCAGACGGCGGCGACCTCGTCGCGGACGGCGATCACGCTCACGAGAGGCTCACATCGCCGTTGCCGGTGGAACGTCCGCGTGCCGCCTCCGAACGGTCGACGCCGGCCAGCGCGACCCGCAGGATCTCGTGCACGATCTCGAGCCGCGCGTTCTCGGATCGCTCCTCGAGCAGTCGCTGCTTGAGGCCGGGCTCCAGCTGCATGGCGCCGGCGATGGCGTACGACCGCGGCAGGTCGGGGGAGTCGGGCAGCGCCGCGCCGGCGATCTCACGCACCAGCTCGTCGAAGGTGGCGGCCACCTGCGCGTCGATGTCGCGGTCGAGTTCCTCGTCCTCGTCGGCGGCGTCGGTCACCCGTGCGCTCAGATACGGTCGCCCATCGGTCTGTTCGAGGATCTCGACCCGGCGCGTGCCGACCACGACGACGTTCATCCTCCCGTCGGCGAACCGCCGCAGAAGCGTCTCGATCCGCCCGGCACCGGCCACCCGGGCGACGCCGTCGTCCAGCGCGCGCGGCAGCACGAACTCGGCCGGTCCCAGGACGCAGTCGGCGACCAGGGAGCGGTAGCGGGGTTCGAACACGTGCAGCGGGATCCGCTCACCCGGCAGGAGGACGAGGTCGAGCGGGAAGAGTCCCAGGTCGGTGGGCGGTGGTGTGGTCATGATCCGGTTCGGGAGATCCTTGCACGATACGATCACCCACGATGAGCGACCCGTCTGCCGCCGCCACGCCCGTGCGTCCCGCCCTCGCGCACGTCGACCCGTACCAGCCGGGCCGGCCCGCCGGTGACCTGCAGCGCGAGACCGGTGTGGAGCGGGTGATCAAACTCGCATCCAACGAGGGGCCGTTCCCGCCGTTTCCGGCCGCGCAGCGGGCGATCACCGAGGCGGCTGCGGACCTGCGGATCTACCCGGATCCCGGCGCCTGGGAGCTGCGCGAGGCGCTCGCGGCCCGGTTGGGGGTCGCGTCCGAGCAGATCCTGCCGGGCAACGGCGTCGACAGCCTGATCAAGCTCATCTGCCTGACCCTCCTCGATCCGGGCGACCGCCTGGTGATGGGCTGGCCGTCGTTTCCGTCCTGGCGTCAGGGGGCGCTGATGATGGGCGCCGAACCGGTGCTCGTGCCGCTGGCCGACGGTGGCACCTACGACCTGGATGCGCTGGCGGCCGCCGTCGACGAGCGCACCAAGCTCGTGGTCGTGGTGAGTCCCAACAACCCGACCGGCGGCGCCGTCGACGCGGCGGACCTGGCGGGCTTCCTGGACTCCCTGCCGGGACACGTCGTGCCGGTGCTGGACGAGGCGTACTTCGAGTACCTGCCCCACGGTGCGCACGACGGCGTGGCGCTCATGGCGGGGCGTCCGCTGGTGGTGACCCGCACCTTCAGCAAGATCTACGGCCTGGCCGGGCTGCGTGTGGGGTACATGCTGGCCCCGCAGGAGCTCCTGGCGGCGATCGGCCGGGTCCGCAACGTCTTCGACGTCAACCACCTGGCCATCCGCGCCGCCACCACCAGCCTGGCCGAGGCGGACGAACTGCTGCCCCCGCGCGTTGCGCACAACGCGTCGGAGCGGGCGCGGATGGCAGACGCGCTCGGACGGCTGGGGATCGACACGCTGCCGTCGTCGGGCAACTTCCTCTTCTTCGACATGGGGACGGCCGACCGCGCCGACGCGCTCAACACCTGGCTTCTGGAGCGTGGGATGATCATCCGGCCGACCGCCGGCTTCGGTGCGCCGAGCGGCATCCGGGTGACGATTGGTCATTCCGACGAGAACGATGCGTTCATCGAACTGATGGGTGAGTATCCGGCGAAGGAGCGGTCATGAGCAGCACGGGATCCGATCTGGTGGAGGGGGTCCTGGCGGGCAACCGTCGTGCGATCGGCCGCGCGATCACGCTGCTCGAATCACGCGGCGATGGCGGACGCGAGGTGCTGGCCGGTCTCTACCCGCACACCGGGTCCGCGGTCCGCCTGGGGCTCACCGGGCCCCCGGGGGTCGGCAAGAGCACCCTCACCGGCGCCATCGTCGGCGACCGGCGGCGCGCCGACCGGACGGTTGGTGTGATCAGCGTCGACCCCACGAGCCCCTTCACCGGCGGTGCCGTGCTGGGCGACCGCATCCGCCTGACCGACCACTTCACCGACCCCGGGGTGTTCATCCGGTCGATGGGAAGCCGCGGTCACCTGGGCGGCGTGTCGGAGGGCACCGTCGCGGCCATGGAGGTGCTGGAGGCGGCCGGGTTCGACATCGTGATCGTCGAGACGGTGGGAAGCGGCCAGAACGAGGTGGAGGTCCGCGAGATCGCCGACACCGTCGTGCTGGTGCTGATGCCCGGAAGCGGTGACGCCATCCAGGCGCTCAAGGCCGGCGTGATGGAGATCCCCGACGTGATCGCCATCAACAAGGCCGACCACCCCGACGTGGATCGCCTGCGCGCCGAGCTGACCGCCACGCTCAGCATGGCGCCCGCCGCCGAGTGGGAGATCCCGATCGTCGAGACGATCGCCAACACCGGGCAGGGGGTGGAGGACCTGTGGGCGGCGGTCGAGGCCCATCGGGCGTTCCTGTCCGAGGACGGGCGACTGGCGGCACGGCGTCGCGAGGGTCTTCGCGGAACGCTGCGCGCCCTGGCGCTGGCGCGGGTGGGTCGCGCCATCGACCGGGCGGTGGACCGCGACGCCATGGACACCCTCGCCGGCCGCGTGGCCTCGCGCGACCTCGATCCGGATGGCGCCGTGGACGAGATCCTCGCCCGGCTGGACGGCGCCTGACCCTAGAGGTCCAGGCGCTCGACCCGCCGCACCCGCCGGGGCGGTTCGGTCAGGATGATGACGTCCTCACCATGCCGCGGTGTGGCGTCGTCACCCGCCCGCACCACGGCGGTCGCCCGGTCCTGCAGATAGCGCACACCGGTCCACGCGACGCGCACCCGCACGTCCGCACCGTCCGTCCGTGCGTCGACGGCGGTCACGGTCGTGCCGCGCAGCACCAGGCGGGTGTCGGGTCCGTGCGGGTGGAGCATGCGGCCGGCCGCCCCGGGGACCGTCAGCTCCGCGAGCACCCGCGGCCCCTCGTCCACGGCCCGCGCCCATGCCGCGTAGAGGGCGACGACCGCGTCGGCAAGGCCGGTCTCGGCGAGTGCGGGGTCGTCGGCGGTGAGCGCGACGGCGGGGGACGGGGCGTCGGCGGTGAGGTGATGCGCGCCCTCCTCGTCCTGTTCGATCGACACGAGCACGAGGCCGCCGGGGGTGTGCTCGAGCGTCCAGTATTCGCGCAGGTGGGTCTCCGGTGTGGGGTTGCCCACGTGGGGCACGATCTCGCCGTCCGCGGTGCGCACCGCGTCGTCGAGGATCGCCGAGATGCGCACCACGACCCGCGGTGCGCCGTCGGGCGTCGCCTCCCGCAGGTCGATGTACTCGACGTCGACGCTCCGCACGGTCACCTCGTTGCGCCAGCCCCTCGCGGCGAAGTCGTCCAGCAGACGATTCCACTCGGTCATGAGCGCCGGTGCGACCAGACGGCGGAGGGTCGCGCGGTCGTCGCGTGACCACGCGTCCTGGATCGCGCGGAAGCACCGCTCCGCCGCCGCGGTGAGCGCGTCGGGCGCAAGCAGCGGGTCCGACGTCGCCGCCGCCGACGCGGTGTCGCGCACCCCGGGACGGCGCTCGGCGCGTGAGCGGTCGGTCGCCTCGTCGCGCGCCTGCGCATGCTCCCGCGACCAGCGCGCCCGTCCCGGATCGTCCTGTCCTGTCATCGCGGGCCCTCCTCGGTGGTCGGGTCGTGCGGGTCGTCCTCGATCGCCCCGATCGCACCGCCCGGCCGGGCACCCACCAGGAGCTGATCGCGAAACCGCATCAGCAGGTCGCGCATCGGCGTCGGCGCCCGGCCGACGATGCGCGCGAAGTCGTCGGTCACCACGTCGTGCTCGCCCACGGCGATGGCGTCGTAGAAGGTGAGCCCGCCCTCCGCCGACCAGCGCTGGCGGCCGAGTGCGATGCGGTACGCCAACCAGTCCTCGCGCGAGCGCGGCTCGTAGCGCAGGTCGGTGCGGCCGCTCACCTCGCGGGCCATCGCCGCCAGTTCGCCGAGCGTGACGGCCTCGGGAGTGGTGATCGACACGACCGGCCGGTCGTCCTTCTGCGGGAACGCCAGCAGGTGCGCGATGGCCTCACCGATCTCCTCGCGTGAGGTGAGCGAGATGCGTCCGTCCCCGCCCGGTCCGGAGATGCGCCCGTCGGGATCGAACCAGTCGCCGATCTGCTCGGCCCACATCGCCATCCGCACCGCGCAGGCGAACAGTCCGGCGCCGTCGAGCATCCGCTCGGTCTCGCCGTGGGAGCGGGCGTGGCGGAAGACGGCGTCGGGCGCGGCGTTGATGCTCGACAGGTACAGCACCCGGCCGACCCGCCGATCGACGGCTGCCCGCACGAAGCTGTCGTGCAGGCGAAGCCGCGTGGCCTCCGATGCGTGCAGGCTCATCATGAGCACGCGGTCACCGGGGCCCATCGCCGCGCGCAGCGAGTCGGGGTCCGCGTAGTCACCGACGACGACGCGACCGCCGGGCAGGCGCGGGGCGCGTGACGGGTCGCGCACCAGCATGGTGAACGGCACGCCCAGCGCGGCGAGATGACCGGCCACGGCACCGCCCACGCCGCCGGTGGCACCTGTCACAAGGATCGCCGGACGGGCTGCGGCGTCGCCGGGATCCGGCGCCGGTGGGCCGATGGTGGTGGACACCCCCGGATCATCGCAGGCGAGGGCGGGTCACCCGACGTTGACTTCGAGTGGCCAGGCATATATGTTCATCACATCGAACTAGGAGAGGAGACGGACATGGCCACGATCACACGGTTCCCGATGGTGTCGCACTACCGGGGTGAGCCCAACACCGAGGCCGTGCGGTTCCGTGACGGCGACGTGCGCCCCGCCGGCGTGGGCGGGGCGTTCTGGTTCAGGGCGCTCACCGCCGCCATCGCCGAGGTGCCGGTCGACGACCGCGACGTCGACGTGATGGTGCGCGGCCGCTCGGCCGACTTCCAGGACGTCGCCGTCGCCGGTGTCGTCACCTACCGCATCGCCGACCGCACCCTCGCCGCGCGCCGGCTGGACTTCTCGATCGACGTCCGGACGGGCCGCTGGCGGGGGACCCCGCTGGAGCAGCTGGCGGGTCTCGTCACGCAGATCGTGCAGCAGCACCTGGCCGGATACCTGCAGGCGACACCGCTGGCGACGCTCCTGGCCGAGGGTGTGGACGTGGCCCGTGCTCGCGTCGCCGCGGGTCTTGCACGCGACGCCCTGCTGCGGGATCTGGGCGTCGAGGTGGTCGCGGTGCGCGTGGCCGCGGTCCGGCCGGCGGCGGATGTG
Source organism: uncultured Bifidobacteriaceae bacterium (assembly GCA_964628685.1). Classification (GTDB taxonomy): domain Bacteria; phylum Actinomycetota; class Thermoleophilia; order Miltoncostaeales; family Miltoncostaeaceae; genus CALMEC01. The sequence goes on from CAZVNM010000002.1 coordinate 440,001, forward strand.
GAGAAGGCGCTCCAGACCCCGGCGCGGGAGCGCATCCAGCAGGCGGCCGACGAGGCCACGTTCGCCCGCCGGGCGCTCGCCGTCGAGAAGGAGCGCGCCATCGCCCAGAACGAGCTGGCCACCAGGGTGGAGCTCGCGCGCAAGACCGAGGACCTGGTCACGCAGGAGGGGGCCAACGAACGTCTGCGGGCGCGCGAGGCGGCTGACGCAGAGCGCATCCGCACCGAGGGCGAGGCCGAGCGGGTCGCCATCGCCGCGCGGGCCCGGGCCGACGCAACCCGCATCGAGGCCGCCGCGACGGCCGAGGAGGTGCGGGAGGTGGAGGGCGAGCGGGTGCGTCAGGAACGGGAGCGCGTGGCCGTCTACGCCGAGCAGGGGCCGCAGGCGGTGCTGGCGCTCGCACTGCGCGAGGCGCTCGCGAACCTGCCGGAGATCGGGCAGATCAACCTCACGCCCGACCTGGTCACCGGTGCGCTTGCGCGACTCATGACGCCGGGCGCGGGGGAGGTGTGACGTGGGCGGTGAGCGTCAGCCGCGCGTCGTGGTGGTCACCCGCCCGACGGCGCTCGAGCTCCTCGTCGCCGAGCACGGTACCCTGGGACAGGCCCGGTTCGTGCTCGGCGCCCGGGGCCGGTCGATGGACGACATGGAGGCGGCCGACGCCGCACAGCGCGCGGCACGGGCGACGGTGCTCGCGGGGATCGATCCGGACTGGCGTCGTGCGGAGGTGGACCGCGCCGACCTCGACCGGTTCCTGTTCGCCCCGGACGATCTGGTGGTGTGCGTCGGCCAGGACGGTCTGGTCGCCAACGTCGCCAAATACCTGACCGGTCAGCCGGTCGTGGGTGTGAACCCGGATCCGGCGGCGTTCGACGGCGTGCTCGTGCGCCACACCGCGCGCGACGCGGGGGAGGTCCTGCGCGAGGCCGCGGCCGGTCACCTGCGGGGTGAGGCGCGGACGCTCGTGCAGGTCGTCACGGTCGACGGCCAGCGTCTGCGCGCCCTCAACGAGCTCTTCCTCGGTCACCGCACCCACCAGAGCGCCCGGTATCTGCTGCGGTTGGCCGAGCGTGAGGAGCGTCAGTCGTCGAGCGGGGTCATCTGCGCCACCGGGACCGGTGCGACGGGGTGGGCGCGGTCGATCGCGCGGGAGCGCGCCGACGCGCGGGCGATGCCGGCACCCGACGACCCTGCGCTGGTCTTCTACGTGCGCGAGGCGTTTCCGAGCGTCACGACCGGTACGGACCTGACGTCGGGGATCATCGCCGGCGGGCTGACCGTCGTGTCGGAGATGGACGACGGGGTCATCTTCGGTGACGGCGTGGAGTCCGACGCGATCGTCTTCACGCACGGCATGAGCGCCTCCCTGGGCGTCGCGGACGACCGGCTGAACCTGGTGTGAGCGGGCGGGACGGATGGGCGGATCCGTCCGATCGAGCGTCGCGGTCCGTTCAATCGGACGTTGTGAACTGTTCATTCGGACGATGTCGTGGGTGTTCCGTCACACGGGTGTGACAATGGCCGCGTCGGATGTGACGAATCCTGGTCGTGGTGGCAGTGCACCCGCGCCGTCGCCGGCGATCCGGTCGAACCTGCGGTGGATGCGCGTGGACGTGGGGGCGGGTCGTTCGCTCAAGCGTCGCGGTCCGTTCGATCGGACGTTGTGAACTGTTTATTCGGACGATGTCGTGGGTGTTCCGTCACACGGGTGTGACGATGGCCGCGTCGGACGTGACGATGGGCATCGTGGCGTCGGTGCGATCCGGGCGGTCCCCGGCGATTGGCCGAACCTGGTGCGGGCCTGCGGGCGGCCGACCAGGACGGGTGGACCCGTCCAATCCACGCCGACGACCGTTCAATCGGACGTTGTGAACTGTTCATTCGGACGAAGTCGTGGGTGGTCCGTCACACGGCTGTGACGATGGCCGCGTCGGATGTGACGAATTCCGGTCGTGGTGGCGGGGCATCCGCGCCGTCGCCGGCGATCCGGTGGAACCAGCGGTGGGCGCGGGTGGCCGTGGGCAGGTCCGTTCGCTCGAGCGTCGCGATCCGTTCAATCGGACGTTGTGAACTGTTCATTCGGACGAAGTCGTGGGTGTTCCGTCACGGGGCCGTGACGGTGATCGCGCAGGCTGTGACCCGTCGACCTGTCCGCATTCGGATCTCGGGGACCCGTGACGGTGGTCGCGCGGGCTATGACGCCAACGCGTTGCGGTGTCGGCGTTTCCGGGATGATGCGGTGATGGACCCCACGTTCGACGCACATGACTGACCATCCGCCCGACGCAGGGCTGGGCGCATTGGCGCTTGCCGTGGACGTCGTGCTCCTGGCGGTGCGGCGGGAGCGCCTCTGGACGGTGGTCGTGCGCCGGCCGATCCCGCCGCACCGTGACCGGCTGCAGCTGCCGGGCGTCCTCGTGGGCGGCGACGAGTCGTTGGAGGCGGCCGCCCGCCGCGCGCTCGCCCAGAGGGTGGGCGTCGAGCACGCGTACCTGGAGCAGCTCTACACCTTCGGGGACGTGCGGCGCGACCCGCGCACCCGGGTCGTGAGCGTCGCGCACTTCGCGCTCATCACCGAGACGATGCTGGACCGCGTCGACGAGGCCGGGCTCGCGCGCTCGGTGCCGGTGGGGGTGCCCTGGAGCGGCGAGGAGGGGGGAGCCGCCGAGGTGCTGGGTGACGACGGCCGGCCGCTGCGCATGGCCTTCGACCATGCGGTGATCCTCGGGATGGCCGTCAAGCGTCTGCGCGGCAAGCTGGGCTACGTGCCGGTCGGTCTGGAGCTCCTGCCCGAACGCTTCCCGCTGCGCGCCCTGCAGCACGTGCACGAGGCCATCCTCGGCCGCCCGCTCAACAAGGACTCGTTCCGCAAGTCGATGCTGGACCGCGGGTGGGTAGAGGCGACGGGGGAGCGGGAGGCCGAGGCCGCCCACCGTCCCGCCGAGCTTTACCGCGCGGCCGGCTGAGCGGTCGCGACACGCGGCTCCCCGCGCCATCCATCCGCGATCGTGCCGGTTGGACCGGACGGAAACGCCGATCGCACCACGGCGTCCGCGGGGTGCGCTTCGGCGAGGTGTGCGACCCGCCGTCGGGCGTGAGAACGATCGCCCCGCGGTGCGCGGTCAACCCGACGGTGCGCGAGTGGTGACCATCCGGGTACGTCGGGAACAGCACCCATGTCCACCGACGACTGGAGACGAGATGGTGACGAGCGATTCCCATGACGCGCAGGGCTGGACGGAGACCGGTGTGATGGGCGATCGTCCACGCGACGTGCGCACGCCCGTCCCCGGTGCCGGATCGTTGGCCGGCGTGCTGCGACGTCTCGAGACCGTGGAGCGGCTCGACCGTGTGGCCGACGTGGTCGCCGGTCGTTCCACCCGCGCCTCCGGCCCCGTCGTCGACGGGTTGCGCGGACGGTGGTTGGGGCACCCCGTCCATCCGGCGCTGACCGATCTGCCGATCGGATTCTGGACGAGCGCATGGGTCCTCGACCTCGTCCGGATCGTGCGTCCGCTCCGTGCCGACCGCACCGCCACCGCGCTCGTGGCGGCCGGGGTCGTCACCGCCCTCCCGACCGCCGTCACCGGACTGCTGGACGTCCCGTCGCTTCCCCGGGAGCGTCGACGCGTCGCGGTGGTCCACGCCGCGTCCAACCTGGCCGCGACCGCCTGCTTCACGTGGTCGTTGATCGAACGTCTTCGGGACCGCGGCGGCCGGGGCCGCGCGGTCGGCATGCTCGCGGCCACACTGGCGACGATCGGTGGGGTCCTGGGCGGCTATCTGGGCCACGTGGACGACGCGAGGCGGACCGCGGTGGGCTGACGGTCCTCCTCGGCGGCCGTCCGCCGAGCTCCGACGTGGATCGGTGCGGTCAGGTGTCTCCGGCGACCGCACGGGGCCCGGTGTGCGGCGCCGCGGACGTGTGCGGAGCGTCGCGCCGGGTCGAGTCGCGGCTGACGTGCACGCGGTCTCGTCCGCTGCGCTTGGCGTGGTACATGGCCTCGTCCGCCGCGGAGACGCGTCGCCACAGCCAATCGGATCCGTCGGTCGCACCCGGCGTGCTGACATCGACGCCGGTCGAACACGTGACCGGGCATGGATCGTCGATCGTCCGTACGGCGTCGGTGAGTCGTGATGCGAGTTCCATGGCCTCGTCGGGATCGTGCACCCGCTGCACCACGACGAACTCCTCGCCGCCGATCCGGGCGACGGTGGCCCGCGGTCCGGCGGTGCGGACGAGGGCGTCCGCGACCACCGCGAGCACCCGGTCGCCGGTGCTGTGGCCGCGCGTGTCGTTGATCTCCTTGAAGTGGTCCAGGTCGATGACCGCCACCATCACCGGCCTGTCGTATCGCGCGGCGTCCGCGCAGTGCCCCGGGGCGGTCTCGGTCAGCGCCGTGCGGTTGAAAAGACCGGTCAGTGGGTCCGTGTGCGACGCGCGCCACAGCTCGGCGTGTGCCCGTTCGGTCTGGCGCCTCAGGAGATAGAGGGCACCCGCGCTGATCAGCATCACCCCGGACTGCACGCCGATCTGTCCGATGAGTCCGTCGAGCGGCCCGGTCCAGCCGTCGGCGAGCGTGTAGGCGGTCGCCGCCAGCAGCATCGCCGCCTGCAGCACGAACCCCGGCCACTCCAGGATCATCGCCGCCAGGATCACGCCGAACATCATCATGATGGGCGGTGCGTAGTTGCTCGGGTCGCGCAGGGTCCAGTGGACACCGACGTAGATCGGCAGTGCCGTCAGCACGAGGCCGGCGATCACACGGGGCGAGAGTTGCGCCGGGACGGCCAGGAGCAGGACGGAGTACGCGAACAGGACCAGCATCAGGAGCGCGTACACGCGGGTGGGTGTCCCCGGACGCAGAACGTCGTCGATGAGGAAGTTGGAGCATCCGAGCACCGCCCCCACGAGCGCGATGACGCCGACCACCCGCCGCGCGAGGATCCCCGGTGTGCCCGTGGGGGCGATCAGGTGTGCGTGCGGGGAGTTGGACGACGGGTCGTCACGGTGGGCCGCGTCGTCGCCCGCGAGTGCGCCGGGGTGGTCGTCGATGTTCACGGATGCGGGATCGTTCGGAATCTCGTGGATCATCGACCGGACGGGCGGGATGGGGTCCGGTGACGTCGGTGCCATCCTGTCATGCGCGTCGGGTCGGAGCCGCCGTCATGGTGATGCGATGGCCGCGCCTGGAGCATCCATGAGAGATCGCCCGGCACATCGGGTACACGCGGGTGGAGGGGACCGCCGGCTCGGGACGAGGCACCCTACGGCACCGACGGGACCTCGTGACACGCGCCGGACATGAGAGGTGACCCCCCCGCACCGCCGGCGTTCCGGCGGTGCGGGGGGGGTCAGATCGGCTCGCCGCCCCGAAGCTCGGGGTGATGGCGCTGGAAGCGCTCGTCCAGGTCCTCCCGCTCACGGGTGCGGGCGATCGCCGGCCGCGCGCCGACGCGCGCGAAGTGGGCGTCCACCGCATCACCGCCCAGGCGATCCTCCCCGTAGGACTCCCAGCCCTTCAGCATGTAGAGGTAGATGTCGGCAACGCTGAAGCGGTCCGCCACCAGCCACGCACGATCGGCGAGCTGCGATTCCAGGTACGCGCCGGCGCGTTCGTACCGCCGTCGCCCCTCCGTGCGCACGGCCCCGTGCATGGCCGGGTCGGCCGCGAAGTAGCCGGGGCGCTGAAGCGGTGCGTGGATGTCGTGGAGGGTGTTGGCCAGGTACATCACCCAGCGCAGGAGGTCGGGTCGGCCGGGCGCGCCGGGCTTCGGTCCCAGGTCGGCGTGCGGGTGGTGCTCGACGAGGTAGAGGAGGCACGCGCCGCATTCGGCGATGGTCACGTCGCCGTCGCGGATGGCGGGCACCAGCCTGCGGGGGTTGGCCTCCGCGAAGCCCGGCGTGTCGCGGCGCCGCGGGTGGACGTTGTGCACGGTGTATGCGATCCCGCCCTCCTCGAGCGCGGCGTGGACGACGAAGCTCGACGATCCGGTGATCTGGAAGAACTCGATCATCCATTCACCGTAGCGCCGGTCATCTCGGTGGGCGCGCACCGCGCCGCTGCCCAACACCGGTGCCGGGGCTGGACGTCGTGGCGCGCGCACGTGATGTGCCGCACACCGGGTGCGACCGCGGACCGTGATCGCGCTGCGGTCCGCCGGGCGCGGCCTCAGATCGGCTTGCCGCCCCGCATCTCCGGGTGGTGGCGCATGAGGTGTTCGTCCAGGTCGTCCAGCTCGCGGGCGCGGATGACACCCGGCCGTGCCCCCACGCGGGCGTAGTGCTTGCGCACGGCGTCACCGCCCAGTTCGCCGGATCCGTACGCCTCCCAGCCCTTCAGCATGTAGAGGTAGACGTCGGCGACGCTGAAGCGGTCGGCCACCAGCCAGTCGCGACCGGAGAGCTGCTCCTCGAGAAACGCCCCGACCTGTGCGAACGCCTCGCGGCCCTTGGCCTGTACCGCCTCGTATCCGGACTCGTCGGCGGCGACGAAGCCCGGCCACAGCACCGGGTAGTGGATGTCGTGGACGGTGTTGGACAGGTACACCAGCCAGCGAAGCAGGTCGCCGCGACCCAGGTGTCCCGCCTGCGGGCCCAGGTCGGCCTCGGGGAAGCGCTCCACCAGGTAGAGCAGGCAGGCCGCCACCTCGGACACCGTGACGTCACCGTCGCGGATCGCGGGCACGAGCCTGCGGGGACTGGCCTCGGCGAAGCCGGGCGTCTCGTCCCGGCGCTTCGGATGGACGTCGTGGGCCCGATACTCGATGGCCCCGTCCTCGAGCGCCGCGCGGACGGCGAAGCTGGAGGACCCGGTGATCTGGAAGAAGTCGATCATGGGGCGAACGCTACCCAGATGGGCGACGCGTGGGGGCCGTGTCGTCAGCACTGCCGCCGTGGTCACATCACGTGGCCGGCGGCGGCCGTGCCGACGGTGCGGGATCACATATTGCGCACGATGCCGGCGATGCTGTCCTGGATCTTCTTCATGATCGTGGACATCGCGTCGAACGCCTCGTTGCGCTTGCTGGTCGCGGACTGCAGGCGGAGCATGTCCATCTGGTTCGCGTTGGCCAGGCTGTCGATCTCGCCCTTGAGCCGATCGATGACCGTATCGAGCGCTGCCTTCGTGAGGTCCGCCTGCAGCGGAACGCCGGCCGCGCGGAGCAGGTCGCGGTCGTGTGTGGACCAGGTGGCCATGTCGACCGGCCTGTTCGCATCGCCGGCCCAATCGCCCAGGTGGCCGCTCAGCGTGCCGACCACCTCGTTGAGACGCCGCGACCGCTCGTTGTTCGCCCTGATCCCCTCCATGTAGCGCTCGATCATGTCGTCGAGGTTCCTGACCCTCTCGGTCTGGATGAGGAGCATCTCCATCTCCATGTCGTTGGCGGTGAGGTTGAGGGTCGTGGGTGTGGTTGTTTGGATTCGTGTGATGAGGTTGGTGGTTTTGGTGTTGGTGGGTTTGGTGCGGGTTGTGCGGCAGAGGCGGATGGGGTTGGTGGCGCAGATGCGCAGGTAGCGCAGGGCGGTGTCGCCGGGTTCGAGGATGCGGCCGTTTGCCATGCGCAGTTCGTCGAACACGCCGACGACGCCGTCGCCGTTGGCCTGGACCTGCCAGATGCCGGACAGGCCGGGGGCGAGGGATCCGTCCCAGATGGCGTTGCGGACGCTTTGGCGGGTGACGGGTCCGCGGGAGGCGGCGCGGTGGGTTGCGGCGAGGATGGTGGCGGTGGCGTTGTAGCTGAAGACGGTGAAGGGGTCGGATGTGGTGCCGAGGTTCTGCTGTGCTGCGACGGTGGGGTGTACGTGGGTGGACGGGGTGACCAGTCGCATCATGGGTTGGGCGGCGTGCAGGTGGCGTGCGACGGCGTCGTGGGTCATGGCGTCGCCGGTGAAGATGAGCGCCTTCGGCATCGCCGCGTTGACGGTGCGGGCGGTGCGGATTCCGCCGGTGGCGGGGGTCATCGCCAGCACGACCGCCTGGGCGCGGGAGGCGCGGATGGCGGCGACGTCGATCCGCTCGCCGGGACGCACGGTCTGGCGGTGGGTGACGCTGATGCCGGCGCGTTGGGCGCTCGTGGTGACGTATTCGGCCAGCTCGCCGCCGTGGGTCTGGCCGTCGTCGGCGATCGCGACGCGTGTCACCCTGCTGTTTCGGATGTGGTTGACCAGGGCCTGGGCCTCCTGGTCGTCGCGGGGGATGGGGCGGAAGAACGTCTGGACGCCGGTGGGCTGCAGAGTCGGGCGGTTCTCGGTGGCGGTGAGGCTGACGGCGGAGCTGACGGGTGAGGCCTGCACGATGCCGGCGCGGTTGAGGATCGGCATCGACACGGCGGTGCCTGACGAGTTGCCCTCACCGATGTAGGCGATCGTCAGCGGGTCGGCGGCGGCGCGCTCGGCATTGGCGACGACCCGCTGCGGGTCGACCCGTCCGTTGACTCCACTGTCCAGGACCACCAGCTGCACCCGCACGCCACCGACACGGTGACCGCGGTATGCGAGGGCCGACCGCACGCCGCGCTCGACGAGCGGCGCGGTGGCCGCACCCTTCGGAAGGCTCAGGTACACCCGTTTCGTCTCAAGCGGTCGATCGGCGGCGAGCACCGGGGTGGCGGCGGCCAGGGCGAGCGCCGCGGTGGTCACGGACACGAGAATTCGCATATCGAACCATCGACCGACAACCACAACACCTTGAACCACACACGAGGACAACCGTCGGGATCGTCCAGCACGCACGTCACGTGTCAGGCACCAGACATGCGCCGGTACCGAGCCCAGCACGCAAGTTAAGTGTCAGGCACCAGGCTTGCGCCTGTGCCGAGCCCACGCAAGTTAAGTGTCAGGCACCAGGCTTGCGCCTGTGCCGAGCCCAGCACGAAGTCACGTGCCAGGCGCCAGGCGTGCGCCTGTGTCGAGCCCCAAGCCCGCGAACCGCCTGCCTCAGCGCTCGGCCATGTCCTTCGCCAGCCGGGTGGTGAGTCGCACGCCGTAGCCGGTGCCGGCACCGTTCACCATGCCGGTGCCGGCGATGTCCAGGTGACACCAGGGCAGCCCGTCGGTGAACTCGCGCAGGAACATGGCCGCGTACACGCCACCGGCCTGACGCTTCTTGGCGGCGTTGGAGAGGTCGGCCACGCCGCTCTTGATGAGCGGACGGTAGCCCTCGTGCAGCGGCATGTGCCACGCCAGGTCACCGGACGCCTCGGCCGCGTCGAACACAAAGCCGGTCCACGCGTCGTCCGAACCGAACAGGCCCGCGTACACCTCGCCCAGGGCGATCACCATGGCGCCGGTGAGGGTCGCGAAGTCGATGATGCGGGTCGCGCCGTTGCGCGCGCAGTACGTGAGCGCGTCGGCCAGGATCAGCCGGCCCTCGGCGTCGGTGTTGACGACCTCGATCGTCTTGCCGTTGGACGCCGTCACCACGTCGCCCGGCTTGATGGCGTTGCCGTCGGGCATGTTCTCGGCCGACGGGATGACCGCGAGCGCCCGCACCGGGAGCTTCAGCTGGGCGATGGCGGCGATCGACTCGATGGCGGCCGCGGCGCCGCCCATGTCCATCTTCATCTCCTCCATGCCGCCGGAGGGCTTGATGGAGATGCCACCGGTGTCGAAGGTGACGCCCTTGCCGACGATGCCCAGCACCTCGTCGCCCTTTGCCTTCTTCGGGTTCCAGCGCATGACGATGAGCTGCGCCGGGTGCACCGACCCCTGCGCGACGCAGAGCAGCGCACCGGCGCCGAGCGCCTCCAGCTCCTTGGGTCCCAGCACCTCGCAGGTGAGGCCGGGGATCGACCTGGCGAGGTCCTTCGCGTAGGCGGCGAGCGCCGGGGGCGGCAGATGGTTGCCGGGGGTGTTGGCCAGGTCGCGGGCGGCGTTCACCCTGGTGACGACCACGTCGATCTCGGCGAGGGTCGCATCGTCCAGGCCCGATCCGGCGATGACGATCTCGCCCAGCCGGTCGTCGTCCTTCTCGGTGGCGTCGTCGCCGTCGTCGTCCTGCCCGCGACCCCGGAACCGGTCGAAGCGGTACGCGGCCAGGCCGATGGACTCGAGGAGTGTCCGCGCGTCGTCGTGGGCGGTGCCGTCGGGCACGACCACCGTCGCCCGCGTCGTCTTCAACCGGGCCGCGAGCTTCGCGATTGCGGAGCCCGCCGACATCCAGTCCTCGCGCGTGGCCCCGTCGCCCACGCCGACCACGGCGACCCGTCGCGGCCCCTTGGTGCCCGGGACGTGGAAGAGCGTCGTCTCACCCGGCTTGGCGCTGATCTCGTCATCGCGACGCGCGCGCTTGATGGCGCCGCCCACGCGCTCGTCGGCATCGACGAGCACCGGTGGAAGCGATTTCGGCGAGGCGGGCAGCACGACGGCCACCAGGGCCGAGCGGGCCGTCATGGGATTCGCGTTCGTGCGGGTGGTCTTCATGCGTGCGCGGTTCCTTCGCGGGGGACTCGATCGTCGAAGGATACGGGGCGCCCCGGCGCGACGGGGTCGGGGGATTCGGCCGACGCCGCGCGCGGTCGCCGACGGGGTGTCGTGCGCGTCGCCGTGACGGGTCGCCCCGCCACGCGTATACTCGGCCCCGACCCGACCGTTGGAGTTCCAAATGTCTGACCGACCGATGCGCGTGGTCATCGCCAAGCCGGGCCTCGACGGCCACGACCGCGGCGCCAAGATCATCGCCCGCAGCCTCCGCGACGCCGGCATGGAGGTGGTCTACACGGGCCTCCACCAGACACCCGAGCAGGTCGTCGCCACCGTCGTGCAGGAGGACGCCGACGCGCTCGGCATGTCCATCCTCTCCGGCGCGCACATGACGATCGTGCCCCGCGTGATGGAGCTCCTCAGGGCCGAGGGCGCCGACGACGTGGTGGTGCTGGTGGGCGGCACGATCCCCAGCGACGACATCCCCAAACTGCAGGGCCTGGGCGTCGCGCAGGTCTACACGCCCGGGGCCGCGGTTCAGGAGATGATCGACTTCCTGAACGGCGCGCGCGGCGCCACCGCCGCCTGACCGACACGCCAACCGACACCCGAGGTGGTCCCCAATGCCCGTGATCCGCACCGACCGCGGCCCCGTCGCCGTGCTCGAGATCGACAACCCCGGCAAGCTGAACGCACTCTCCCTGGAGATCCTCGGGCAGATCGCCGGCCACCTGGACGCGATCGAGGAGGACGACGCCGTCCGCGCCGTCGTCATCACCGGGGCGGGCGGGGTCTTCGCCGCCGGGGCCGACATCGGCTTCATGAAGCAGGCGGGGCGTGACGAGGTGGAGCGCTTCGCGGCACAGGGGCAGGAGATGATGGACCGCGTGGAGTCGTTCCCCAAGCCGGTCATCGCCGCCATCGGCCGGTTCGCGCTGGGCGGCGGCTGCGAGCTGGCGCTCGCGTGCGACATCCGCGTGGCGGCCGACGACGCCAAGCTGGGCCAGCCCGAGGTGAACCTGGGGATCATGCCCGGGTGGGGCGGCACCCAGCGCCTGCCCTGGCTCACCAACCCGGGCTTCGCGAAGGACCTCATCTTCACCGGCCGTCACGTGGGTGCGGCGGAGGCCGCCGCCAACGGCCTGGTGCAGCACGTGGTGCCCGCGGACGAGGTCGTGGAGCGGGCGGTGGCGATCGGCGAGCTGATCGCCCAGAAGGCACCGCTCGCCGTGCGCTCCAGCAAGCTTCTCGTCAACCTGACGACGGAGGGCGACGTGCAGGGGCGCCTGCAGCACGAGCGGACGGCGTTCATCGAGCTCTTCGGCACCGAGGACCGCACGGAGGGCATGGGCGCGTTCTTCGAAAAGCGCACGCCCACGTTCAAGGGTCGGTAGAGGAGGTGCGTCGCCGGCGGGCTGCTCATCCCGCCGGCGACAACCTCGGGTGTCACTTCGCGAGCGGGTCCGGTCGCATCTGGACCTTCGCCACGAACGACCGCTGCACCTCGGAGTGGATCAGCGGATCCAGCCCGTTGGTGAACCACAGACCCCGGCCCTTCCAGCCGGTGTCCGGGTCGTCGATCCGCCCGTCCAGCCCGCGCGTGAACACGTTGAGCGGGTGGGGGATGCGGATGACCGTGTACTTCTCGGTCTTCGGGTCGAACGCCAGGAGGGAGTCCGAGCCGGTGCCGTTCATGACGACGACGTCCTCACCCATCCCCAGCGTGTTCTTCTGGTCGACGAACAGGTAGTAGTGGAAGTCGGCGCTCATGTCCTCGGCACCCTGTGCCTTCGGGCCCGGGCTGCGGTAGAGCGTCCACCCCTCGGGGCACTGATCGCCCTTGCCCCAGGTCTGCTTGCACTTGGAGCGGTCGAACTTGGCCAGGTGACCGCTGCCCCCAAGGGCCGCCCAGATGATCCCCTTGGAGTCGACGTCCACGCCGCGCGGACCGTGACCCGGTGCCGGCGGGGTGTAGGCCTCGAACGTGCGCGTGGCCGGGTCGAAGCGGGTGATCGTGCCGCGCGGGCCCGTGCTGGGCTGTGCGGTCCAGACGCTGCCGTCGGTCGGGTTGGGGATGATCCCGTAGTTGAACCCGACGATGGGAAGGTCGGCCTTGCCGTCACCGTCGGAGTCGACCTTGACCTCCTCCCAGTCCTGGGCGTCCATCTCGGTCTCGGGCTTGGCGGGGTCGTACTTGGACGGGTCGAACCAGCCGAGCACGAACGAGTCACCCGACAGCCACAGGACACCCTTGTCGTCGAACTGCAGGTGGTGGGTGCCGAAGCAGGTGTCGATCAGCTGGGTCTTCTTCGACTCCGGGTCGTAGTAGCCCAGCTGGCGGTGGTGTGCGTTGTTGACGATGACCGGATCGGCCTTGCACTTCTCGTTCAGGTCTTCGGCCCACTCGCGCCGGATCTGGGTGGTGATCCAGACCTTGCCGTCCTTGTCCATCATCGGGTTGTGGGGGTTGGCCGGGTTGTGGTACTTGCCGTCGAACGCGGTCGCACCACCCGGTGCGGGGCAGCCGAGGGTGCCGAAGCCGCCGTCCTGGGGCTTCTGCTCGGCCCCGTCCTGGCCCGGGATCGCCTTGTACGTCTGCTTGCACCACGGCGTGTCCCAGCCGTCGCGCGTCGGGACCTTCTCGGTGGAGGCCTCGTTGGTCTTGGGGTCGACGATCAGCATGCGGTCGTTGGCGAGGTCGACGCCGAACACCTTTCCGCCGGCGTTGAGGGTGGGGTCGCGCTTGTCGGTCGTGATCTCGTCGTGCGCGTAGGTGAACTGGTCGCCCCACTCCCACTGCGTGATGACCATGTTGCGCTCGGCGCCCTCCGGTCGCGGCGGGGTCTCCTTGGGCACCTCGCCCTTGGCGATGCGACCGCCCCAGTCGGCCAGCGACTTGCGGAACGCGTCGCCGCCGAGTCCCTCGGCGGTGCCGTGCATGACGGCGGCCTTCTTGAGTCCGTCCGCGAACGCCTTCTCGGTCGCCAGGCGCGTGGGCGCCGCACCCATCTGGTGACACAGCTCGCAGCCCAGCTTGGACGCGCCGACCCACGGACCGTCCGGCTGGGTGGGCTTGAACATCGACCACCAGTAGTTGGCGGGGTAGACGCGCGCGGCATCCTGGCCGGTGGCGGTCTCGGCCGTGATCGCGACGTTGCCGCCAGGTTTGGCCGTCGACTTGGCCGAGTCCTTCAGGCCGTAGCCGCGCACCCACACCTCGTACTCGGCGTCGGGGAGCTCCGGCAGCACGAACTTGCCGGCGTCGTCGGTCACCACGATCTTGCGGTAGGGGGTCGGCAGATCGTCGGTCTGGGCGATCACCCAGACGCCGGCCTCGGCCTTGTCCCCCTGCGATGTGACGGTGCCCTCGATCACGCCGTCGGGCGCGTCCGATCCACTGTCACCGCCTCCGCATCCGGTCAGCGCGATGGCCACGGCGGCCGCGCCGGCCGCCACTGTGGCGGCCAATCTCCTGCTCAATCCGATCACCTCCAGCGGGTTGGATGCTTGCAACATAGGATGCGAACTCCCCGGTGGGGAGGGCGTGATCCAACGATCGGACCAACCCGATCAATGCGGCGGCACCCGGGAATCCGCGCCGTCGACAGCCCGGCTGCGGTGCCATCACCGGCTTGTTACCATTGTCCGTCCGGAGGTCGTGTGAGGCGGTTCATCCACCAGCGAGGTCCTGGGACGCCGCCGCGGCGGGAGCCGACGGCGCATGAGCTGCGGGTGTTCCTCTCGCTCTGGGAGGAGCGTCACTTCGGCCGGGCCGCCACCCGCATGGGCATCGCCCAGTCGTCGTTCTCGGAGGCCCTGCGACGGCTGGAGGACAAGCTCGACGCGGTGCTGTTCGAGCGTACCTCGCGACGCGTGTGGCCGACCGACGCCGGCGCCGACCTGGTGCCGCACGCGGTGCGGACGCTGGGTGGCCTCCACCGGTTGACCGACCGTCCCGACCCGGCGGACGCATCGGCGGAGACGATCCGCATCGGCATCGAGGGGCAGGGCTTCGCCGACCTCAACGGGCCGATCGTCGCCGCGATCCGCGCCCGCTTTGCCCGCTCGACCATCACCGTCCGGGAGGTGACGGGCGACCCGCACTCCTACTTCGACGAGCGCCTGGACATCGCCCTCATGCTGACCCCGATGCCCGAGGAGCTCTTCCGGGTCCGGTGCGTGGCGTACGAGGAGCGGGGCCTGCTGGTGCCCGACACGCACGAGGCGGCGGGGGAGACCGGCCTGCGCGCCGAGGACTTCCTGGACGAGCCCTTCGTGGAGCTCGTGCCGCGCTACGCCGCCACCCGCTCCTACTGGCTGGGCGACTCGCTGCGCGGCGGGGATCGGGCCAACGTGGGCGGGGCCGCGTCCACCTCGGCCGACGCGGTGTTCGCGATCGCCTACGACGGGCTGCTCTCCACCGGCAGCCCCTCCGCGCTGCGGGCGTTCCCCCACGCACCGCTCGGGTACATCGGGACGACGGACCTGCCGCCCAACCCGTGGCACGTCGTGACGGCCGCCGCCGACGCGGGTCCGCTCGGGGAGGCGCTCGTCGACGCCGTCATGGCGGTCGTCCGGACCCATGCGGCGGCCATCCCGGGTGTGCACCTGGCCGATGACCCGTCGCGGTCGGGCGTCGCCGCGGCCGATCCCGGTTCGGCACCCGCCTGAGTCAAATGCGCAGCGGATCCGGTGACGGCACCGGCGGCCGCTTCGGCCTCGGTGCGCTCCTGTGTGTGCTGTCGGCCGCGGCGTTCGGCACCGTCGGCGTGTTCGGCAAGGTCGCCTACGACCACGGACTGGGCGTTCCCGACATGCTGGCGCCGCGGTTCGCGCTGGCGGCCGTCATCCTCTGGGCGATCGTCGCGGCGATGGGGCGCGAGCACCGCCCCACGTGGCGTGGGACCGCCGTCGGGGTCGGCGTCGGCGGGCTGCTCTACGCGACCATGGCGGCCACCTACTTCCTGTCGCTCGAGCGGATCGACGCGTCGCTCACCATCCTGCTCGCGCACGTGGCCCCGGTGTTCGTGGTGGCCTGGGCGCTCGTCGCGGGGCGTGAACGACCGTCCGCGGCGCTCATGGTGGCCCTGCCGGCCTCGCTGGTGGGCACGGCGCTCATCGCCCTCGGCGCGCTGGGCGGCACCGTCCGGGCCGATGCGGTGGGCATCGTGCTGGCGCTCGTGTGCGCCGCGCTCTACGCCGCCTACATCCTGGTGTCGCACGACCTGATGGTGAACACCCACCCGGTGGTGCTCACCGCCCAGGTCGCGACCGGCTGCGCCATCGCGTTCGGCGCGTGGGCGGCCATCGTCGGTCGCGTGCCGCAGACCGGCATGACCGGCTGGCTGATCATCCTGGCGATGGCGCTCGTCGCCACGGTGGCGGCGCTCTTTCTGCTGGCGGCGGGAACCGCCATGGTCGGCCCGTCGGTGTCGGCGCTGCTTTCCAACGTCGAACCGCTCACGGCGACCGCCCTCGCGTTCATCGTCCTCGGGGAGCGCCTGTCGCCGGTCCAGATCCTCGGCGGCGTCCTCGTCATCGGCGCCGTGGTCCTCCTGACGGTCGGCGGACGGGGCGGCGACACCGTCGCACAGGGCGAAACACCCGCACAGGACGGCCGGTCACATCCTGCCGGGACGCCTGACGCGTGGTAGGTTGCGCCCGTTCGGGCGGCGAGGGGGACTCCGGCCATCGTTGGGGGAACGCGCGTCGCGAAGGCGAGTGAGAAGGAGCCAGCACGCTCGTGAAGATCGCTGTCTGCGTGAAAGAGGTGCCGGACACGTCGGTGGAGAAGCGGATCGATCCGTCTTCGTTCCGCCTCGTCCGTGACGCCGGTGACCGTACGCTCAACCAGTTCGACCTCAACGCCATCGAGGCCGCCATCCGCATCAAGGACGCCGCCGGTGACGGCGAGGTCGTCCTGGTGTCGATGGGTCCGGCCCGTGCCGTCGAGTCCATCCGCAAGGGCCTCGCCATGGGTGCCGACCGCGCCGTGCTCGTCTCCGACGATGCCGCGGCGGGCTCTGACCTGGTCGCGACCAGCAAGGTCCTGGCCAAGGCGCTCGAGCGCGAGAACCCCGACCTCGTCCTGTTCGGTCAGCAGGCGTCCGACGGTGACGGCGCCGTCATGTGGGCGGCCGTCGCCGACCGGCTGAAGATGCCGATCGTCTCGCAGATCTCGGAGCTCGAGGTCGTCGGCGGTGAGGCCACCGCCAAGCGTCAGACCGAGTTCGGCTACGACACGATCAAGGCGACGCTGCCCGCCGTGCTGGCCGTCTCCGACGCCATCAACGAGCCGCGCTACCCGTCGCTCAAGGGCATCATGGGCGCCAAGAAGAAGCCGCAGGACGTGGTGTCGCTGGCCGACATCGGCGTCGACGCGGGCGACGCCGGCACCGGCGGTTCGCGCACCGAGGTCAGGGCCCTCAACGAGCCGCCGTCGCGCGGTGACACGCGCAAGATCGAGGACGAGGGCGGTTCGTCGGCCGACGAGATCGTGGCGTTCCTCGCGGAAAGGAAGCTGATTTGAGCACCCTCGTCTTTCTCGAACACCACGACGGCGCCATCCAGAAGGGGGCGCTGGGCGTGCTCAGCAAGGCCGCGTCACTCGACGCGGACACCGCCGGCGTCCTCATCGGAAGCGGCGTCGCCGGTCTGGCCGACATCGCGGCCAAGCACGGTGCGGCCAAGGTCTACGTGGTCGACGACGCCGCCTTCGAGGCACCGCTTCCGCAGGCGCGCGTCGACGCGATCGCCAAGATCGTGACCGACAACGGCATCGACACCGTGCTGTTCGGTGCGTCGGTGCTGGCCGCCGACATCGCCGGCGGGCTCTCGTCGCGCCTGGACGCCGGTCTCAACTGGGACCTGTCCGACATCGAGGGCAGCGGCGACGCGACCGTCGGCAAGCGCGCGGCGCTCGGCGACAGCGTCTACGTGGACGTCGCCTGGACCTCCACGCCGCGCATCGGCCTGTTCCGCTCCGGGTCGTTCGACCCGCAGGAGAGCGCGGCCGCCGGTGAGGTCGTCAACGTCTCCGCCTCCGCCGAGGACTTCTCCGGCAAGGCGACCCTCGCCGCGCAGGAGGGTGCGGGCGAGACGGCCGGCCCCAAGATCGAAGAGGCCGACATCCTCGTCTGCGGTGGCCGCGGTCTGGGCAGCCCGGAGGCGTTCGGCATCCTCGAGGAGCTCGCCAAGGCGCTGGGCGGCGCGGTCGCCTCGACCCGTGCGGTCGTCGACAGCGGCTGGTACCCCTACGCCACGCAGATCGGTCAGACCGGCAAGAACGTCGCGCCGAAGCTCTACGTCGGCTGCGGTGTGTCGGGCGCCATCCAGCACAAGGTCGGCATGCAGTCGTCGCAGACGATCGTGTCGATCAACAAGGACGGCACCGCGCCCATCTTCGACTTCAGCGACCTGGGCGTCGTGGGCGACCTGCACGAGGTCGTGCCGGCCCTCACCGCGAAGCTCAACGAGCGCGGCTGACCGGACACCCGGATCGAGCGGTTGGGACGGGGCGCTTCGGCGCCCCGTCGTCATTTCGGGCGCGATTATGCCGAGCCGGAAACCTGTGGAAGACTTCACCCATGACCGCAGACGCCACCCCCACACGCCGCGAGCCGCTTCTGGATGATGCGTCGCTCGCCGCCTCGACCGCCGGCGGTTCCGCCGATGCGGAGACCCTGCTTCGCATGATCGACGAGGCCATGTCGTCGGCCAGCGAGTCCGGCCGCGCCATCGCGCTCGTGATCGTCAACGCCCCGCACAGCGACGACGATGTCGACCTGGTCGGCTCGATCACGCCGCTCATCCGCGAGACCGACCTCATCTGGAGCACCGGCCCCAAGTCGGCGGTCGCGATCCTGGTGGACTCGGACGGCACGTCGGCCACCGCCGCGGCCCGACGCATCCACGACGCCATGGACGACGACGTGCACGTATCCGCCGGGGTGAGCGAGGCCGGGACCGCCGCGTCGGCGCTCACCATCGCCATCGCCAACCTGCGCGGCTTCTCCGAGTAACACCCGCGTCGGCCGGGCCGTCCGCGTCGCCCGCGGGTGACGGACGCGCCCCGGCCTCCCGTACGCCCGGTGCGGACGCCGGCCGGCTGAACCGACGGGTGTGTCTCGGGAGACGTCCGCGTGACGGGACGGCACCGCGGGCGACACGGGCGCTTCCGGGTCGGTTAGGTGCGGTCGGCGTCCTCCTCGGCGAGCACGGCCATCACCCCGTCGCCGTAGCGCTCCAGCTTGGTGGCACCCACACCGCTCACCGCCAGCAGGTCGTCGCGCCGCGCCGGTGGATCGGCCGCGATCGCGGCCAGCGTGCGGTCGGGGAAGATGACGTAGGCGGGCACACCCTGCTCCCGCGCCTGCTCGGCACGCCAGCGCCGAAGCGCCTCGAACCGGCTGCGGCCGTCCCCGTCGAGCGTCGCGTCCGGCGCCGCGTCGGACGTCGTTCGCGTCCGCCGGGAGGTGCGGGCGGCGTCGGCGCGAAACCGGATCTCGCGCTCGCCGCGAAGGAGCGGCGTGGCCTCGGCGGTGAGACGCAGCGAGCCGTGTCGGTCGGACGCCTCCAGCATTCCGGCGGCCACCAGCCCGCGGAACACCGCCTGCCAGGTGCGCTGGTCCAGGTCCGCGCCGATGCCCCAGGTGCTGACGCGGTCATGGCCGTTTCGGCGCACCTTGTCGGTCTCGGTGCCCCGCAGCACGTCGATGACGTGGGCCATGCCGAATCGCTGTCCGGTCCGGAACACGCACGAGAGCGCCCTGCGGGCCGCATCCGTGCCGTCCCACCCGTCCGGCGGCGACTCGCAGTTGTCGCAGTTGCCGCACGCCCCCGGATGGGGCTCCCCGAACCAGCCGAGGATCACCGCACGCCGGCACTCGGTGGTCTCGCAGTAGCCCAGAAGCGCCCCGAGGTTGCGGATTTCGTGGCGCTTTCGCTCGTCCGGCGCATCGCCCGACGTGATGAGCCAGCGCATGCTGACCATGTCGCCCACGCCGTAGGTCATCCACGCCTCGGCCGGGGCTCCGTCGCGGCCGGCGCGACCGGTCTCCTGGTAGTAGGCCTCGATGCTGCGCGGAAGGTCGGCGTGCACCACGAACCGCACGTCCGGCTTGTCGATGCCCATCCCGAACGCGATGGTGGCCACCATCACCACACCGTCCCGCTGCAGGAAGTGCCGCTGGTTGGCGTCGCGCACATCGGCACCGAGCCCGGCGTGGTAGGGAAGGGCGTCGATGCCCGCGTCACGCAGCCGCTGGGCGATGTCCTCCACGCGCCGTTTGGTGCGTGCGTAGACGATGCCGCTCCGCCCGCGGCGCTCCTGGACGAACGCCGTGACCTGGCGGGGGCCCGCACCGTCCTTCGGGACAACCGTGTAGGAGATGTTGGGACGGTCGAACGAGCTCGTGAACCGGCGCGCACCGTCGAGGTGGAGGCGCTCGACGATCTCGCGTCGGGTCGGCTGGTCGGCGGTCGCGGTGAGCGCGATGCGCGGCACCGACGGCCAACGGTCGTGCAGCACCGTGAGCTGCCGGTACTCCGGCCGGAAGTCGTGACCCCACTGCGACACGCAGTGCGCCTCGTCGATCGCGAAGAGCGCCACCCGCGCCCGGTCCAGAAGCCGCAGGAAACGCTCGGTCAGCAGACGCTCGGGCGAGACGTACAGCAGGTCGAGGTCCCCCGCGACGAACCGCTCCTCCACGTCGCGGGCCTCGTCGATCCCCAGCGAGGAGTTGAGCTCGGCCGCGCGGACGCCGTTCTGCAGAAGCGCCTGCACCTGGTCGCGCATGAGGGCGATGAGCGGTGAGATCACCACGCCGCAGCCGGGCCGCGCGAGCGCCGGCAGCTGATAGCAGAGCGACTTGCCCCCGCCGGTCGGCATGAGCACCAGGGCGTCCCCGCCGGCGATGACGTGGTCGACGATCTCCCGCTGCGAATCGCGGAAGTCCGCGAGTCCGAAGACGTCGCGCAGCAGTGTGGTCGGCCGGTCGTCCACGGGGTGCAGACTTGCAGATGCGCGGCCGATAACAGCAGAAGCGGATTCGCGAATTCCGCCTGCGGCTCTATGATCCAGAGCGTCCCCTGATCGGGACGCCCCGGTGTGCACCTCAGTTCCATCCCTGGGAGCGACTGCATCGACGCCTCGATGAACACACCCAACGAACCCGGAGCGGTCCGCCGCGCGTACGAGGCGATTGGGCGCGACCGCCTGTCGGCCGCGTCACGGGACGAGGAGCGTCAGATGGCGCTCTGCGGGTGGATGTGGATGATCCGCCAGATCGGTCTGGTCGCCCTCTTCGTCGCCGGGCTCGTCGACGACGGGTGGGGGCGCGCCGATCTGCTCGTGCTCGTCGCGACGATCATCACCGGCGTGGTGTTCACGCTGTCGCGCAACCGCCGGCAGCTCGTGGGCCCCCTCACGATCCTCGACGGTGCACTCCTCGCGGTCCTCACCGCGCTCGGTCTTCGCCCGATCGCCGTGTTCCTGGTGGGCGTGATCATCCTCGCCTGGGCCGCGGCGTTTCGACCGCTCTACGCGGCGGGCGCCTACGTGGGGGTGGCGACGTCGGTCATCGTCCTCTACGCGAAGGGGGTCAGGCCGCAGCCGTGGCTCGCCGCGACCGCCTTCTGCCTGCTGGGCGCGATCCTCGTGGTGCGTGCCGTGCGGCTCAACATGGCGGCCCGCAAGGTCGACGAGCGGGAGCGGCTGGTGGCGGACAGCATCGACGCCCTCATCTGGGAGGGGGAGCCGTCGGCCGTCGTCAAGATCAGCGACAACAGCGAGCGCATCCTCGGTCACCCCGTCGACGCCTGGCGTCGGCCCGGCTACTGCCTGTCGCTCGTCCACCCCGACGACCGGGCGATGATGGAGGAGGACCTCGACCAGGACGATCCGCGACCCGTCATCTGCCGCATGCGCCACGCCGACGGCACCTGGCGGTGGATGGAACACCGCATGACGTCGGTGCGCGACCACCAGGGCCGGCACCGCTTCTTCGCCGGGGTGAGCATCGACCGCACCGAGCAGATCGACGCCGAACGCGACGTCATGGCGCTGGGACAGATGGTGCAGCGCTCGCCGGTGGGGCAGATGCTCATCGGCTGCGGCGGTGACGACGTGCCGACGGTGCTCGCGGCCAACACCACCGCGGCGGACATCCTGGGTGGGAACGGAACGCTCGTGGGCCGTCCGCTCGCGTCGGTGCGTCCCGAGCATCCGTCGCATCGGCCTCGTTGCCGAGGTCGCCGGCGGCGGGCGAAACCGCGGTGAGCTCGAGTTCCACGGCGTCAACGGCCGCATCTTCCAGACCTCGGTGCGGACGGTCTCCTCGGGGACCTGTTCGGTCGACTTCCTCGACATCACCGAGCGGGTCGAGTCGGGACGGCGTCTTCTGGAGCAGGCGCGCCGCGACGAGCTGACCGGACTTCCCAACCGCCGCGCGATCCTCGAATACCTGGACGAGCGGATGGTCGCGGCGCCCGACGCACCCATGGCGCTCCTGTCGCTCGACCTCAACGCCTTCAAGGAGATCAACGACGCCCTCGGCCACGAGACCGGCGACCGCCTGCTGGTCCAGATCGCCGAGCGGGTGCTGGACGCCCGCCCGGACGGTCACGGCTTCGCGGCGCGCAAGGGGGGCGACGAGTTCGCCGTCGTCCTGTCCGGGCCCGCCGCGGAGCGTGCGCGTGCGGTGGCGGACAGCATGATCGAACGCATCAGCGCGCCGGTCATGGTGGACGGCCTGCGCCTGCGGGTGGGCGTGAGCGTCGGCATCGCGCACTATCCGACCGACGCCGACTCGGTGGGCGAGCTCATCCGTCGCGCCGAGATCGCCCTGCACCGCGCGAAGCGCCGCGGTCTGCGCGTCGATGTCTACGAGGCCGAGAGCGACCCCTTCTCCCGCGGCCGGCTCGCCCTCGTGGGCGACCTCGAAAACGCGATCCTCACTGACGAGCTGCGTCTGCACCACCAACCGGTCATCGACGTCACAACCGGACGGGTCGTGGGGTCCGAGGCGCTCTGCCGGTGGACCCACCCGACCATCGGGGTGGTCTCCCCGGAGGTGTTCGTCGAGCTCGCCGAGAGCTCCAACCAGATCCGTGAGCTCACCCGCTGGGTTCTGCGGCGGGCCATCGGCGATCTGGGTGAGATCGGGCGGATCGATCC
This sequence comes from uncultured Bifidobacteriaceae bacterium, assembly GCA_964628685.1. Lineage (GTDB taxonomy): Bacteria > Actinomycetota > Thermoleophilia > Miltoncostaeales > Miltoncostaeaceae > CALMEC01. Next base: position 462,602 of record CAZVNM010000002.1, read on the forward strand.
GCAGTTCACGATGTCGGTCAACCTCTCGGTGCGCAACCTGTACGAGGCGGATCTCGTCCCGACGATCAGCGCCATGCTCGAGGAGGCGGACGTCGCACCGCAGCGTCTCATCCTCGAGATCACCGAGGGCAGCTTCATGGACGACCAGGCCACCGCGGTGGAGATCCTCGAGGCCCTGCGGGATCTGGGCGTGAGCACGTGGATCGACGACTTCGGCACCGGTCACTCGTCGTTCGCGCGGCTGCGGTCGCTGCCGCTCGACGGGGTGAAGATCGACCGGTCGTTCGTCTCCGGTCCCGCCGCCGACCGCGACGGCGTGGTGCTCGAGAGCATGATCGAACTGGTGCACGCCCTGGGTCTGCGGGTCGTGGCGGAGGGCGTGGAGCGTCAGGAGGAACTGGACGCGATCGCCCGATTCGGCGCCGACAGCGCGCAGGGCTATTACCTCGGTCGCCCCGAGCCGTTCGCGGATCTGCAGGAGCGTCTGCGCACCCTCGTCCCGGCCGGGGTGAACGGCGGTGCGCCGGCGGGGTATCCGACGCGCCGGGCGTGGGGGCGCTAGACTGCGGGGTCGTTCATTCGCGATTTCCTGCAGAGAGGCAGCATGAAGACGGACATCCACCCCGAGTACGTCACCGCCGAGGTGAGCTGTACCTGCGGCAACACGTTCACCACCCGGTCGACGAAGCCGGACATCCGTGTCGAGATCTGCAGCAACTGCCACCCGTTCTACACCGGCCGCCAGAAGCTCGTCGACTCCGGTGGACGTGTGGAGCGGTTCCAGCGCAAGCTCGCCAAGCGCAAGAAGGACTGACCCCACGCGGGTCGATCGCGACGCACGGCCCGGGGCTCGGACCGGCGACGGTGAACACGCGCCCGCGGTGACGTGGGTGCGTCGGGGCGCGGGACGAAGGGCGGTGATGGCATGAGCGACGACGTGGTGCAGCGACTCGTCCAGCAGGTCGAGGCGACCCGTGCCGAGCTCGAACAGGCGCTGGCCGACCCCGGGCTGGTGTCGGACCGCGCGCGGTTCGCGGACGTCAACCGCCGCTGGAGCGGCCTCAGCGAGGCGTTCACCATCGCGGCGGCCTACCGGGATGCGGAGGCGCAGGCCGCCGAGGCCGCCGAGATGCTGGAGGCGGAGGACGACGACGACATCCGCCAGATCCTGCGCGACGCACGGTCCGAGATGGAGACGCTGGCGCCGCGGCTTCGCGAGGCGATGGTCGAGCCCGACCCCAACGACGGACGGGACGTCATCGTCGAGATCCGCGCCGCGGCGGGCGGGGAGGAGGCGGCGCTCTTCGCACGCGACCTCCTGGACATCTACTCCAAGTACGCGTCGTCCCGCGGGTTTCGCATCGAGCTCATGGAGTCGAGCCCGGCCGACGCCGGCGGCTTCAAGGAGGTCAGCCTGGCGATCAAGGGCGACGGCGCCTACTCGGTCTTCAAGCATGAGGGCGGGGTGCACCGCGTGCAGCGCATCCCCGACACCGAGAGCAAGGGCCGCATCCACACCTCCACCGCCACCGTGGCGGTGATGCCCGAGGTGGACGACGTCGAGATCCGGATCGACCCCAACGAGCTGAAGATCGACGTCTACCGCTCCACCGGACCCGGCGGCCAGAGCGTCAACACCACCGACTCGGCGGTCCGCATCACGCACCTGCCCACCGGCATGGTCGTGGCCATCCAGGACGAGAAGAGCCAGCTGCAGAACAAGGAGAAGGCGCTGCGCGTGCTGCGGGCCCGCATGTACGAGCGCGCGATCGCCGAGCAGATGGCGGAGCTCTCGGCCAACCGCCGCGCCCAGCTGGGATCGGGCGACCGCTCCGAGAAGGTGCGCACCTACAACTACCCGCAGGACCGCGTGACCGACCATCGGGTCAACCTCACCGTCTCCCTGCGCGGCCAGGTGCTGGAGGGCCAGCTGGAGAAGGTGACCGAGGCCCTGCAGGCCGAGGAGCGACGGCTGCGCCTGGCCGACATGGCAGACTCCGGGGTGTGAACGCAGATCTCCTTCTGTCCGAGTTCCTCGGCGTGACCGTCCGGTACGACGATGTGGACCTGCCGCGCGACGACCTGGCCGCGCTGTTCGCCTCGGTCAGCGCCAGCTACGACCTGCCGCGCTTCGAGTACAACCCCGACGGCGGTGCGACCCTCTCCAACCCGGACGGCGCCGAGTTCGTCATCCGGCCCGGGCAGGCGGCGTGCGGCGGTGTCACGCGCCTGGGCTTCCACGAGGGGCTCGAACGCGTCGAGGGGCTCATCGGCGAGGTGATGGAGCGCTACGACATCCAGCGCGTGGTCCTGGACGACGTCACCCTGGTCGCCACATGGGACCTCGAGGCCCAGGAGGCCGGGCGCCGCGTGCTCATCGAGGACGTGCTGCGCTTCGACGACGAGCGGCTGGGCCTCTTCGGCGGCGACAGCGACGACGTGTCGCTGGGCCTGCGCGTGTGGCAGACGCTGGGGGAGGGCACCGTCGACTGCTCCATCGAACCCATGCACGCCGACCCGTCGCGCATCTATCTGCGTCTGGTCTACTCGCAGCGCGACGTGCCCCTGGACCTGCCGGGGCTCCTCGACGCCGTGGAGGACGTCAACCGGTTCCTGCAGGGTCCGGTGAAGTCGTTCATGCTGACCGTCGCCCGGCGCTAGCCCGGGCACGGGGTTCCCGCCGCCGTGACGGCACGCCGCATGTTCCCGTCGCCGTCGCGTCCGGTGGGCCGTGACCACCGGCCCCGGCGTCGGACGGGAGCGCCCGTCGGTCGGCCGCGTCGCCCGTGAGCGGTGGGATGCTCACCACCGGGGAGGTCCTTCGCCGCTCCGCCGGATACCTCGAATCCCGCGGCGTCGACACCCCGCGCCTGGACGCCGAGGTGATGCTGGCGCACGTGCTGGGCTGTGATCGGCTCGCCCTCTACACCGACCACGAACGTCCGCTGTCGCGCGACGAGACCGATCGGTACCGGGATGCGGTCGCCCGGCGCGGCCGACGCGAGCCCGTCGCCTACATCGTCGGCGCGCGCGGCTTTCGCAACCTGACGCTGACGGTGAGCCCCGCCGTGCTCGTCCCGCGGCCCGAGACCGAGCTGATCGTGGAGTGGGTGTGCGCGGTCGCGCCGGCGGACGGGCGCGTACTCGATTGGGGCACCGGCAGCGGGGCCATCGCCCTGGCGGTGAAGGCCGAGCGACCGGACCTCGTCGTGTGCGGCCTGGACATCTCGGCCGATGCGCTCGCGGTGGCGCGCGGCAACGACGCCGACGCGACCGTCGAGTGGATCGAATCCGACGGCGTCACGTCCATCGGCGACCGGACGTTCGACGTGATCGCCGCCAACCCGCCGTACGTCGCCGCGGACGAGATGCCGGGGCTCGCACCGGAGCTCGGCTTCGAGCCGGTGGATGCGCTCGTCTCCGGGCCGACCGGGCTCGAGTGCTACGAGCGGCTGGCCGCCGAGGCCCCGGCGCATCTGAACGCCGACGGGTGGCTCATCGCCGAGATCGGTGATCGGCAGGGTGCGGCGGTCGCGGCGCTGTGGCGCGACGCCGGCCTGCACGACGTCGAGGTGCACCAGGACCTGGCCGGCCTCGACCGCGCCGTCGGTGGACGCCGGTGATCACCGACGCGGACGTGGCGGATCTGCGCGCCGCCCTGATGACCGGTGGGGTGGCGGTCGTTCCGACCGACACCGTCTACGGGGTCGCCGCCGCCCTCGAAAGCGACACCGGGGTGGAGCGCCTGTACGCCCTGAAGGGCCGTCCCCGCACGCAGCCCTGCCAGGTCCTCTGCTACGCGATGGCGTCCGTCGAGCGCGCGTTGGCGGCGGTTCCGCAGGTCGCGGCCATCGTGCGCGAGCTCCTGCCGGGCACGGTCACCTGCATCGTCCCGGACCCGGACCTGCGCTTCGCGGCGGCGTCGGGCGACGCCGCCGGCTCCGTGGGCCTGCGGGTGCCGGCCACCGGCGACGCGGCCCTCGCCGCCCTGGACGTGTTCCTGGTGGCGACCAGCGCCAACGACCCGGGCGGGGTGGATCCGGCCCGCGTGGACGACGTGCCCCGGCACATCCGTGCGGGCGTCGACGTGATCCTGGACGCGGGCGTGCTCCCCGGCACGGCGTCCACCGTGGTGGACCTGCGGCGGGCCGCCCGCGGAGAGGCGACCCTCATCCGCCCCGGTCCGGACGCCGCCGCGGTGCTCGCGACCCTGGAGGCCGCGGGGGTCCGCAGGGTGGGGTGACCGGCTCGCCCACGCGGTTCGGTCAGGCGGTGCGACGCCGCGGCCACACCTCGGCGCCGACCAGCGCCGCGCAGACGGCGGTCAGGACGAGCAGCGAGACGAAGGAGGGGACCGCACGCCCGAGCGGGATCATGGCCAGGAGCACGGTCGCGGTCACGATGCGTCCCGGTCGCACGCGCCCGATGACCCGGGCGCGGAAGGCGGTGTGCGCCACCAGGAACAGCGCGGCACCGCCGTAGAGCGCGAGCGAGCGGATGGTGGTCAGATTGTCCCCCACGTGGCCGAGCACGGTCTTCACCCCCAGCGCCAGGAGGACGATGCCGGTGACGATCCCCAGGTGCAGGAAGCTGTAGCCGTCGCGTGCTGCGGTGTTGCGGTCCCGTCCCGCGGGGCGCGCGTGGAGGGCGTGCTCGGCGGCGTCCACGTCGCGGTCGAAATAGCATGACCACACGCCGGTGGAGACGGCGACGCCGAGGAGGGCGGCCGCCACCTCCCGCCAGTCCAGGGCGAGTCCCGCGGCGCCCACGCCGATTGCGACGATCGACTCGCCCAGGGCGATGATCACGATGAGCGCATGGCGTTCGGCGAAATGGCCGGTCGACAGACGCCAACCGCCGATCCCGCGCGTGCCCGCGCCGACGTAGTCCACGACGAGCGCCCCCATCCAGATTGCGATCTGCACCCACCCGTCGAACGCCGCGGCGGCCATGAGGAGCGCCGGGGCGCCGAGGGCGGTGGGAGTCATCGCCCGCACGGCCCGATGCACGCCGACATCGTCGGACGCCGCCGCGAACAGGACGATGTGAAGGATCCGCACCACCATGTAGGCGCCCGCGAAGAGCCACGCGTCCTTCTCGAAGGCCGTCGGGATGCTGAGCGCCGTCACGAGCATCGCCCCCATGGCCGCGAACACCGTGATCCGCACGGCGCGCCGGGTCGAGTCGACCTCGTTGGTGAGCCACGCGTAGGCCGCCCACGCCCACCAGACGGCTCCCATGATCAGGAGGCCGCGCACAAGGCCGCTCCAGGCGTGGTCCGCGGCCAGTCGCGTCGTCACCTGGGTGAGCGCGAAGACGAAGACCAGGTCGAAGAAGAGCTCCAGCGGTTCGACGCGCTTCGCCGCGGGGCCGGACGAGACCTGCGGCGTGGATGCGGGTGTGCTGTCCATCCGATGCGCCGACGCCGCGCCGTCGTCAGTCCCGGTCGACCTGCACGTCCACGGTGCCGAACACGAACTGGCGCATCCCGGTGATGAAGTCGGTGGGGAAGCCGACCTCGAACGGGGAGACCTCGCGCAGCCGTTCGAGTTCGTCGTGGGTGAGTTCCACACGGAGGGCCCGGATGTTGTCCTCGAGCTGTTCGACCGTGCGCACGCCGAGCACCGGGTGCAGATGCGGGGTCTTCGCCCGCGTCCAGGCCAGCGCGACCTGTGACGACGAGATCCCCCGCTCGGCGGCGATTCCGGCGACGGCGTCCGCCACCTCGAGGTCGTGCTCGGACAGCGACCCGCGGTCGACGCGCGTCGGTTCCGCGGACTCGGCGGCGCCCGTGGCGAACTTGCCCGACAGCGTGCCGCTCGCGAGCGCGCCCCAGATCACGACGGAGAGCCCGAGCGCCTCGGCCACCGGGATGAGCTCCCGCTCGGCGTCGCGACGCAGCAGGCTGTACGGCACCTGGAGCGCCACGAACGGGCTCCATCCGCGCCACTCGGCGAGGGTGTTGGCACGCGCCACCACCCAGGCGGGCGCGTCGCTGATGCCGGTGTACAGGATCTTGCCGTCGCGCACCGCGTCGTCGAGTGCGCGCATCGTCTCCTCGATGGGCGTCGCCGAATCCCACATGTGGACGTAGTACAGGTCGATGTAGTCGGTCCGAAGCCGCCGCAGGCTGGTCTCCAGCGACAGGCGCAGGTTCTTGCGTGCGTTCCCGCCGGCGTTCGGGTCGTGGGGGTCGCGGGTCACCGAGTACTTGGTCGCGAGGACGAAGCGGTCGCGGCGGCTCTCCAGGACCTCGCCCACGATCTCCTCGCTCCGCCCGTCGCGGTAGTTGATCGCGGTGTCGATCACGTTGCCGCCGGCGTCGGCGTACATGTCGATGATGCGACGGGCCTCGTAGCGACCGGCACCGTGCACGAACCCGTCGGCGAACGTCATCGCCCCGAGGAAGAGTTCCGAGACGCGCAGGCCGCTCCTGCCCAGCGGGCGATACCTCATTTCGTGCTCCTTGCACCGGATGACGGTCGGAGAATATTCCGAATCACGGCGGTCGGCCGGGCCTCCAGCCCGCGCGCGTAGACTCGTCGTCGTGAGTGTCCGCATCCCGATCCGGCAGTCCCGCGGCCGATGAGCGCACCGACGGTCCGGGTGCTCTCCGGCGCCCTCGCCGGCGAGCACATCGCACGCCTGCGCGATCGCGAAACGACGCCCGCCGCGTTCCGGATGGCCTCGGCCGCGCTCGCCACGCTGGTGCTGGCCCGTGCGCTGGACGATCTGGAGGTGCGGGAGTCGACGCTCGTCACGCCCATCGCGTCGGCGGTCGCCCGGCGCCCCGCGCGGCGCGTGACGCTGGTCCCGGTGCTGAGGGCGGGCCTCGCGCTCATGGATCCGGCCCTGCGGCTGCTCCCCGGTGACACGAGGGTCGGCTTCCTCGGGATGGCGCGCGACGAGGAGACCCTCGAGCCGACCTTCTACCTCGACCACCTGCCGGGCGACATCGCAGATGACGACGTGGTGGTGCTGGACGTCATGCTCGCCACCGGGGGCAGCGCCATCGCGGCGCTCGACGCGGTGCGGGCGGCGGGCGCCGCGGCGGGGGTGCGCATGGTCTGCCTGATCGCCGCCCCGGAGGGCGTGCGCCGGGTCAACGCGGCGCATCCCGACGTCGTGATCACGGCGGGGGTGCTCGACGACCGGCTCGACGCGCGCGGGTTCATCGTCCCGGGTCTCGGTGACGCCGGGGACCGCCTGTACGGGACGACCGGATGAACGCCTCCCATGGCCTCGTGGTCGTGACCGGTGCGTCCTCGGGGATCGGCCTCGCCTTCGCGCGCCACTACGCGGCGCTCGGACATCCGCTGCTGCTCATCGCACGTCGCGAGGACCGGCTGCGGGCGATCACGCACGAGCTCGTCGCCGACCACCGTGTGGAGGTGGGCTTCGCGGTCGCGGACCTCGCCACCGAGGAGGGCATGCGCACCGCCCGCGAGGCCGTCGACGCGGTTCGGGCACTCGAGGTCCTCGTCCTGAACGCCGGGTTCGGGGCCTTCGGACGGGTCGCAGAGATCCCGCGTGGGCGTCAGACCGAGATGGTGCGGCTCAACTGCGAGGCGGTCGTCGATCTGGCGTGCCATGCGCTCCCGCGGCTCGTGGGCCAGGACCGCGGCGACATTGTGATCGTCTCGTCGGCGGCGGCGTGGCAGCCGATCCCGTTCACGGCGACCTACGCGGCGACCAAGGCGTTCGAGCTGTTCTTCGCCGAGGCGCTTGCGGGCGAGCTGCGCGGCACCGGCGTGCGGGTTGTGGCGGCATGTCCCGGCCCGACCGCCAGTGAGTTCGGTCAGGTCGCCGGCACCGGGCAGAGCCCGCGGTGGATGCCGGTGGAGACGCCGGAGGGCGTCGTCCGCGCGACCATGACGGCCCTGGAGCGCGGCCGTCCGCGCGTGGCGACGGGCGGGCTGGCCAAGCTCTCGACGGCGGCGGCGTCGCTCTTGCCGCGCCGGCCGGTGGTGTGGGCGGCGGGGGCGATCCACCGGCTGATCGGGCGAAACACGCGGGGGTGAGGCGGGCGGGGCGTTGTGGGTCGGTCGCGTCGGTGGACCGGCAGCCCTTGCCCGGATCGTTGAGAGGTAACCGGGCATCCTCGTAGAATGCTCCTCACGTCCCCGACGGGATGTGAGGCTTCTCCGGTGACCAACACGCTGATCCCAGTCCTGTGCGGCCTGATCGCCCTGGTCGTGGTCGTGGCAGTGACCCCACTCGCATCGCACCTGGCGCGCCTGGTGGGGGCGGTCAGCGAGCCGAAGGGCCGCAACATCCACGCCAAACCCATGCCGCTTCTGGGTGGGCTGGCGATCCTGTCGGGTTTCCTGATCCCGGTGATCTACTACCTGCCGGTCTTCGACACCCCGGAGAAGGGGCTCATCGTCGGCGCGATCGTCGTCTGCCTGGTGGGGGCGCTCGACGACATCTTCGACCTGCACGCGGCGGTGAAGCTGCTCGGTCAGATCGGCGCGGCGATCATCCCGGTGGCGTGCGGGCTGACGATCGACCACCTCACCCTCCCGATCCTCGGCGTGGGGGACCTCGGGCCGGCGCAGTACCCGGTCACGGTGCTGTGGTTCGTGGCGCTCACCAACATGATCAACTTCATCGACGGCATGGACGGGCTGGCCGCCGGCATCTCGGGCATCGCGCTCACCACCTTCGCGATCCTGGCCGCGTCACTGGACCGCGCCGTCCCCGCCATCATCGCGGCGTCGCTCGCCGGGGCGGCGATCGGCTTCCTGGCCCACAACTTCCACCCGGCGAAGATCTTCATGGGCGACGCCGGCTCGCTCTTCCTCGGCTTCGTGATCGCCGGGGTCGCGGTGAGCGGCGTGATGAAGACCACCGCGGCCGTCGCGATCGGCCTTCCGATGATCGTGGTCGCCATCCCGATCCTCGACACCTCCTTCGTGGTGCTGAAGCGCCTCAAGTACGGGATGCCGGTCTACGGCGCCGACCGCAGCCACTTCCACCACCGGTTCTTCACGATCGGCTTCGGGCAGCGGCGCACCGTGCTCGTCATGTACGCGTGGTGCACCCTGATGAGCCTTGTGGCCATCACGATCAGCTTCCGCTTCGGCGGGATCATCGGCCTGCTGATCGCGATCGTCGCGGCGCTGGCCGCCGCCGTCTACATGGTCTATCTGCTCGAGATCCTCAAGTGGGGCGGCAAGCCGGTCATCGACATCGTGCGTGAGCGCCGCGTCCAGGCGCGGTCGGTCCCCGGCCGCTGACGCGGGCGGGGTGAACACCCGGCCGGTTGGACCGCCCTGCGGGTCGGCGGCGGACCCCACGGTGCGTGACCCGGCGGCGGGCCGTCCGTGACGTGGACCTCGCTCCTTTGGAACTCGATCCCGCTGGTCGTGATCGCCGCGATCAGCCCGATTGTGTTCGTGAACGCCTCCCGCGTCACCAACGAGGCCGGCCCCGCGGGGGGTGTGCGGTTCGCGGCCGGTGCGGCGGCCGTGCTGCTGGTCCTGGGGGCGGCGGCGATGGGCCTGGTGGGTGCCGCGGCGACGAGCCTGGCGAGCCGGGGCCTCGCATCACGGTGGGTGGATGCCGTGCTGGGTGTGCTCCTCGTCGCCTACGGCCTCGGCCAGCTGCGGCGCCGGCGCGGGGTCGACACCGCGGAGCGTGGCACCGTCGAGCATCGGGCGATCGCGTTCGGCGCGCTCAGCATGGCCACCAACTTCACCACGCTGCCGATCTTCGTCGCGCTCGCCCAGCGGCTGGGCGCGGTCGGCGCCCCGGCGTGGGCGCGGATCCTGGCGCTCGTGGCCCTGGTCGCGGCGGTCACCGTCCCGGCGTGGCTTCCCGCCGTCATCACCGTGGCGGCACCCGGACGGGGGCGGATGTCACCGCGCACCCGCGCGCGCATCGTGGGCACCACGCGGGCGATCTCGATCGGCGCGTGTCTGCTCGGTGGCCTTCTGATCCTCCTGCACGCCGTCCTCGCCTGACCCGTCAGGCCCGCGCGTCGAACGGCGCCATGCCCGCCGCGGCCAGGGCCTCGACGACGTCCACCACCCGCGGGGCGAAGTCGCGTCCGCGTCCGCGTCGCAGCTCGTCCAGCGCCTCGGACACGCTGAGCGGGTCGCGGTAGGACTGTGCGCTTGTCATCGCGTCCCACGCGTCGGCGACCGCCAGGATCTGGGCGCCGAGCGGGATGGCGTCGCCCGCGAGCCCGTCGGGATAGCCACTGCCGTCCCAACGTTCGTGGTTGCTGCGCACCCATGCGATCTGCTCGTTCGAGAAGACATCGGTGACGATCTCCGCGCCGAGGATGGCGTGGATGCGCAGCTGTTCGCGCTCCTCGCCGGTGAGCGGCGCGGTCTTCAGCAGGAGCTCGTCGGGCACGCCGATCTTGCCGACGTCGTGCAGGAGTGCGGCCTCGTGCAGCGCGTCGATGCGTCCCGCGGGCCAGTCGAGGGTGCGCGCGATGGCGGTCGCGACGACGGCGACGCGCTCCGAGTGGCGTGCGGTCCCGGAGTCCTTCGCGTCGATCGCGCGGGCGAGGGCCTGCAGCGCGGCGACCGTCCGCGACCGGGTGAGCTGGTCGATGCGCTCGTCACCGCTGACCTCCCGCAGGATGTCGGCGGTGGCCACGACACTGCGATTGCGACCGCTCGCCTTGGCCCGGTAGAGGGCGGCGTCGGCCAGACGCTTGAGCTCGTCCGGTCCGGCTGCCAGCGACGCGTCCGCGACCCCGGCCGAGACGGTCTGGTTGCCAACGCCGTCGTCGTGGTCGATCTCGGCGTATCCGCTCACCAGGCGGTCCGCCACGCGGGCGGCGGTCTTCAGGTCCGCCCCGGGCAGGAGCAGCGCGAACTCCTCGCCACCGATGCGGGCGACGAGGTCGCCGAGCCTGGCACGGGACTCCACGAAGCGGGCGAAGGTGCGCAGTACCCGGTCACCGGACTGGTGTCCGAACGTGTCGTTGACGTCCTTGAAGTGGTCCAGGTCGAGGAGGATGATCGCCGGCCCGCGGCCCGTCCCGTCGGCGTTCGCGAACTCGCGCTCCAGACGTTCGTGGAAGGTCCGGTGGTTCAGCACCCCGGTGAGCGGGTCGGTGGTGGCCCGCAGCGCAAGCTGCGTGCGCGCGTCGGCGTTGGCGACCGCGATCCCGACCAGCTCGGCGAACCGCGCCAGCCGCATCTCGGAGCCCGGCGGCAGGAGCTCCGGCGCGGTCGTGGCGGCGGTGAGGGCACCCCACACCGACGCCTCCACCCGGATGGGGGCGCTCACGCTGACCGGATACCCGCTCGACGCCAGCAGGTCCTCGGACGACGCGTCGGCCGCGGCGTGTCGCGCCGGGATGCCGTTTCGCAGCACCGATCGGATGACGCTGGGGACCGCCAGCGGGATCCGCTCCGGCATGGGGGCGGCGTCGGGGTCCCGCGCCCAGGTGCCGACGGTCGCGGCGCGGTCGGCGTCGCGGTCGAAGCGGCTGACGATCGCACCCGATGCGTCGAGGAGCGCCGCCACCTCGCGTGCCACGAGCTCGAAGATGCGCTCCGGGTCGGACTCGGCGGCGACGGCGGTCGCCACGTGGCCGAGGGCACCCTGCTCGGCGGCCATGCGTTCGAGCGCGTGTTCGGCGCGCTTTCGCTGGGTCACCTCCTTGAGCGCGTGCACCCGCATGCCCCGCACCGTGTCGTCGAGCGGGGTGGAGCTGAAGATGACCGGGATCGTCGTGCCGTCCGGCCGGGTGATCTCCAGGTCGCGTTCGCCCACGAAGTCGTCGGGGATGTCCGCCTCCCCGAGGTAGGGCATGGGCTCGCCCTCGGGAAGCGATCTGCGGCCGAGGATCTCGAGCATGCGGGCGTTGTGCTCGGAGGCGGCGCCGTCGGCGTCGACCACGGCAAGCCCGTCGCTCACGCTCTCGAGCACCGCGCCGCGTGATGCGTGCTCGTACTGCATGCCGCGCAGGATGCGGAAGCGGGTGCGTTCGACGAAGATCCACACGACCGTCGCGATCAGGCCGAGGCCGACGACGAGGATCCCCAGGAGCAGGAGCAGGCGATCGGTCGTCCGGCGAAGCTCCGACTCCAGCAGGTCGCCGTGGTCGGCCTTCGCCCCGGCCCAGGCGAGGACGTCGGTGTCCAGGCGGTTGATCACCGTCCGGGCGCGCTCCACGGCGGCCCGGTCCGCGGCACCCCCGACCGTGGTGGCGGAGTAGTCGGCGCCCACGACCCGCAGCAGGTTGGCGACGTCGGTGCGGACCGCCGCGGCGTGGTGGCGGTCCACCGGGTCGTCCCCCGCCGCGTCGATCAGCCCGTTGATGCGGATGACCCCGGCCGCCACCTGCGCCTGCACGTCGGCGTTCAGGCCGTCGCCCCCGTCGAAGCGGTTTTCCCAGAAGGTGATGTACCCCTGCCGGAGCACCCCCCGCAGGTCGAGCAGCTCGCGGGTCTGCTGCTGCACACGTCGCACCTCCTCCTGCCGGTCGCCGATGCGGACCGCGAAGACGACCGCGACGAGTCCGACGGCCAGGGCGAAGACGACCACGACCGCCGCCTGCGCCAGCTGCAGGCGTCGTGCGTTCGAGAGGTCTGCGGAGAGCCGGCGGTCGGATGGGGTGATCTGTGAGCTCCCGGGAGGGGGTCCGTGGTCGAATCTCAGCAGATCATCGGCATGGATGTGGGCTTTCCGGAGGAGGGATGACATGGGCGGACGCCCGCGCGGACGCCCGCCCCGGTGATCATCCGAGCGGGGTCCACACCGTGCCGTCCAGCGTGTCGACGCTGCGTGAGGTGATGCCCCGGTCGCTCAGGGTGAGCAGCCGCCCGGAGACGACCATCGACCGCAGCGTGCGGGCCGTGTCGGACGCCCCGGCGGGCGGGGTCAGCGGACGCACGCGCTCGAAGCCGGTGGGTGTCACCCGAAGCGCGACGGCGGTGGCGTCGGTGACGCTCGTCCCGGGTGCGCTGCCCGGTGTCCATCCGGCGCTGATCGGCAGGACGGCCGTCGCGGTCGGCGCCCACCACAGGAAGGCGTGGTGGTTCCACTCCACGCCGGTCGTGGTCCCGGGTGCCGTCCACTTGTCGACCTGCCGCGGGGCGGCCGGGTCGCTCGTGTCGAACAGCGACACCTGGGTGCCCGTCCGCTGACCCCACTCGGTGGCGTCCTGCCCGACGCCGAGCACGAGGTGCTCACCGACGGGGTGCAGGTAGGCGGAGTAGCCCGGGATCTTCAGCTCGCCGGTCACGCGCGGGTGCGACGCGTCGGAGAGGTCGACCGTGTAGAGCGGGTCGGTCTGGCGGAACGTCACCACGTATCCGCGGTCGCCCATGAACCGCACCGAGTGGATGCGCTCGCCGCGTCCAAGGCCGGTGACCTCGCCCATGGTGAGCAGCCGGTCCCCCTGCATGCGCAGGGTCGTGACGGCGCTGTCGCTGTCGAACCCCGTGGGGCCGTCGAGGACCGTCGGGGCCTGGGTCCGCCAGCGCGTGCGCGTGGTGGCGACGCGCAGGACCCCGTCGTGCTCGTCCATCGAGAACTGGTTCAGCAGGTCGCCGTCCACGGTGCCGCTGCCGCGGTAGTCGGTCCGTGTGGCGCGGGAGGTGTCGAACACGTGGATGTTCGTGCGCTCCGAGAAGTCGCCGTCACCCATGTAGGACGTCGTCGTGACGTACAGGTTGTCGCCCGACATCATCACCTCGGCCCCCTCGCCCATGACGGTGTCGCGGTCCACGGGGTCCAGGCCGTCCTTCGGGTCGATTGTGAGGACGGTGAGGGTGGACGTGCCGGTGTCGGCGCCGGCGGTGCGTGCGACCGACTCGCAGGGGGCGATCTGCGTGCTGCTCACGGTCGTGCGTCCCGACCCGTCCTCCAGCTGGTAGGAGGGAAGCCACGCCTCGGCGGGCGTCCGCTCCAGCTGGTCGATGTAGGCGGCGTCGGCGAGGATGCCCCCGACGGAGATCTCCGCGGTGGGGGCCGGGGTCCGGTTGCCGCGAAGCACGATGCGCACCGCGCCGTCGGCGAGGCGGGCCGAGACGTACTCGGCGTCCGTGCCGAACCGCTCGAGCACGCGCATCGACGCCGGGTCGCCCACGTCCACCCGGGTGAGCGTGGTCGCGGTGTTCTGCCCGGTGGGGTTCGGGACGGCGTCCTCCACGCCGCCCGGGGGCACCTGCGATGTGCGGGTGTACGCGACGTGGCGGGTGCCGACCACGATCAGCCCGCCGTCGGTCAGCAGCATGTCGACGGGGTTTCCGCCGACGTCCAGCGACCCGACCACGCGCGGGGTGGCGCCGGTCACGTCGACCGCGTACAGGCGGCCGTTTGCGATGGCGAAGACCGTGCGCCCGTCGGTCTTCACGATGTCGGGTTCGTCGATGCCGGCGATCTGCACGTTGGTGGTCGAGAAGTCGGTGCCCGGCTGCGGGGAGGCGGCACGGTCGGCACCGCCGGAGGCCGCCGCGGTGGCGGTCGGCGCGGCCATGTCCTCCACCATGACGGAGCGGCGGTTTCGCAGCTCGCGGATGGCGGCATCCCGCGCGAACGCGGTCAGGTCCGCACAGCTTCCGAAGCGCTGCAGGTGTCCGTCCTGCGCGGATGCGACGTCGCCCCCTCCGAGGATGAGCGGGAGTGCGACCGCGGCGCCGACGGCGGCGGCACCGAGGGTCGGAAGCTTCCAGTTGATGCGTCGGGGGGTCATGGGATGGCTCCTGGGTCGGGCGTTTGACCTGGGTACGCCACGCCGCGTCGATCCGTCACACCGACGAGGTCCGTCGGGGACGCCTCCCGCGTGTAACCTCCTCGCGGTGATGTCCTCCGACCGTCTTCGGATCGCGATGGTGACCGAGTACGCCTACCCGATCCTCGGCGGCATCTCGGAACACGTCCACTTCCTCTCACGTGAACTCGTCGCACTGGGGCACGATGTCACCGTCGTCACCGGCCGATCCGACGACCGGGCGGTGCTGCGGCGGATCGACGCCGAGGCCGAGCGCACCCACGGCTACCGCACCGTCCGCATCGGACGCGCCCTGCCGGTGCCGTGCAACGGGTCGGTGGCCCGCGTGACACCGGTCGGCGGCCGCGCCCTGCGGCGCGTGCTGGCCGGCGCCGACGTGGTCCACGCGCAGGGACTCGTCGGCGCCACCCTTCCGCGCCACGCGGTCATCGTGAGCGAGGCGCCGTGCACGGTCGGCACCTTCCACACCTACACGGAGAACGGCGAGCACTGGACCTACCGGGTGTTCAAGCCGCGCATCCGGCGGGCGCTCGATCGCCTGGACCGGCGGATCGCGGTCTCGGACGCCTGCGTGGACGGGCTGGAACCGCACTTCGGCGGCGGGTTCGACGTGATCCCCAACGGCGTCGACTGCGACCGGTTCCGGCCGCTGCAGGACGACGAGCGCCGGCCCGACGGTCCGCCGCGGATCCTCTTCGTCGCCCGTCTCGAACCGCGCAACGCGCTGTCGGACCTGCTGGCGGCGGTGGCGATCCTGCGCGACCGGGGGGTCGATGCGATCGTCCAGGTTGCGGGCGACGGGCCCACCCGCGGTCGCGACAAGGCGCTCGCACGCGAGCTCGGCATCGCCGACCGCGTCGAGTGGCTCGGCCTGATCCACACCGACCTCCCCGCGCGCTACCGCGAGGCCACGGTCATGGCCGCGCCGTGCACCCTGGCGTCGTTCGGCGTCATCCTCATCGAGGCCGCGGCCAGTGGCACGCCCATCGTCTGCGCCGACAACGTCGGCTTCCGTCAGGTGATCCGCGACGGCATGCCGGGTCGCTTCGTCCCGATGCGCGACCCCGCCGCGCTGGCCGACGGCCTGGACGAGGTCCTGGCACGTGCGTCCATGCGCGAGGAGTGGGGGCTTCGGGGGCGGACCCTGGTCGAGGAGCGCTACGCGTGGCCGTGCGTCGCGGGACGGATCGCCGACCTCTATCACGAGGTGCTGGGGCGCACGAACACCCCGACCGTGGTGAAATCGGCATCGACGGAAGGCATTTTCCGGCAATAGGTGCGGTTCCCTTCGCTGGTTCGGAGCCCAAACGTCCCGGAATCGCGAGCAGGTGTTTTGCGGCAGACTACGTAGACGTGATGCTGCGTTGCCGACGATTCTCTCCGCGGTCGATACCGATTGAGGGTGGTGACCAGGCTCCCTACCGTCGAAGTCGGCGATCCATCCATATGCGCCACGGCGCACCCGACGAGCACAGAAGGTGATCGATGCCCGCTGAGAACGGCCACACCTCCACGACCACCGCACCGGCGCCCGAGCGCCCGCAGAGCGTCGAGGACATCATCCGCAAGCGCCTGGAGGACGAGCGGGCGAAGCTGATGGAGGAGATGGGGGTCGCGCTGCCCGAGCGCGAGCACTTCGCCAAGCCCCAGGAGCGGGACTTCACCGGCGACCAGCGTGCCCACACCACGATCCTCTTCGGCGGACTCACCTGGAAGCACGAGCAGCTCATCCGCGGCGCGCTCTCCGGCCTGGGCTACAACGTCGAGCCGCTGCCGGTGCCGGACGTCAAGGCGTTCCAGCTCGGCAAGGAGTACGGCAACAACGGCCAGTGCAACCCGACCTACTTCACGGTCGGCAACCTGGTGCAGCACCTGCAGCGGCTGGAGGAGGGGGGCCAGAGCCGCCAGGAGATCATCGACAACTACGTGTTCATCACCGCCGGTGCCTGCGGCCCCTGTCGCTTCGGCATGTACGAGGCCGAGTACCGGCTGGCGCTTCGCAACTCCGGCTTCGACGGCTTCCGGGTGCTGCTCTTCCAGCAGTCCGGCGGCCTCAGCCAGTCCGAGGCGGGTGCCGGCCTCGAGATGAACACCGACTTCTTCCTGGCGATCCTCAACGCCATGAACATGGGCGACCTCGTCAACGACGTCGGCTACCAGTCGCGTCCGTTCGAGGTGGAGGACGGGTCGGTCAACGCCGCGCTCGACGCCGCCATGGACGAGCTGGAGGAGATCTTCCGCACCAAGCAGGTGCACGAGCTCGAGGGCGCGAGCGGCCGCGTGATGAAGGCGCTCCTGCGCGGCAAGGCCGACAGGGTCGGCAAGTTCCTCGACCAGCTGTTCGGCAAGGAGTACGAGGAGGCGTTCAAGCACCTCGGCGACCGGATCGACGAGGTCGAGATCGACCGCACGCAGGTCAAGCCCCTCGTCAAGATCACCGGCGAGTTCTGGGCGCAGACCACCGAGGGCGACGGCAACTTCAACATGTTCCCGTTCCTCGAGCGCGAGGGCGCGCAGGTGCTGGTGGAGCCGGTCGGCACCTGGATCATGTACATGATCCACCAGGCCAAGCAGATGAACGCCGACCGTGCCGGCGTCACCGACGACGAGGCGATGCCCGCGGCCTGGCGCCTGGACAAGAAGATGGCCAACAGCTGGGCGGCCAACAAGAAGAACGCCAAGCTCACCGTGGCCGAGATGATCTTCAAGCGTGAGTGGAACCGTCTGCGCGACGCGCTGGGCGGCATCCCGCACGAGCTGACCGACCAGTACGAGCTGCAGCGCCTTGGCCACCCGCTCTACAACTCGCGCGCCGGCGGCGGCGAGGGGCACCTCGAGGTCGCGAAGAACATCTACTACTCCAACAAGGACATGTGCCACATGGTGCTGTCCCTGAAGCCCTTCGGCTGCATGCCCTCCACGCAGTCGGACGGCGTGCAGTCGGCGGTGGTGAACCTCTACAAGGACATCATCTACCTGCCCATCGAGACCTCTGGTGAGGGCGAGATCAACGCCCACAGCCGCGTGCAGATGGCGCTCGGCGAGGCCAAGGTCAAGGCCAAGCAGGAGATCGAGCGGGTCATCGAGGAGACCGGCGTCACCCTGGAGGAGGCGCGGGCCTACGCCGACGAGCACCCGGACCTCAAGCGGCCGCTCTACAAGGTGCCGCACTACAAGGGCACCGTCGGCACCGCCGCCAACTTCCTGCGCCACGTCGCGGCCCTCAAGGCCGGCACCGAGCAGCTGACGAGCACCAAGCTGCGCGACCTCGCGGGGGTGAGCCACTGATGGCGGAGGCCACGCTCAAGGGCCGGGAGCCCAAGGAGATCAAGGAACCGAAGCTCTACATCGGCCTCGACGTCGGATCGACCACGGTCAAGGCCGTGGTCGTCGATCCGACCAAGGACGAGATCCTCTGGCAGGACTACCAGCGCCACGAGACCAAGCAGCCCGAGAAGTGCCTCGAGTTCCTCACGATGATCGAGTCGAACTTCCCGGTGCCGTACGACGAGGTGCGGGTGTTCATCACCGGCTCCGGCGGCTCGGGCATCGCGCCGCGCATCGGCGCCAAGTTCGTGCAGGAGGTCAACGCCGTCTCACTGGCGGTCGAGAAGCTCTACCCGGCCTGCGGCTCGGTCATCGAGCTGGGCGGTCAGGACGCGAAGATCATCATCTTCAAGGAAGACCCCGAGACCGGCAAGAAGAAGAAGATCCCGTCGATGAACGACAAGTGCGCCGGTGGCACGGGCGCCGTCATCGACAAGATCAACGCGAAGCTGCGCATCCCGGCCGACAAGCTCTGCGACATGGGCTACAGCGGCATCAAGCTGCACCCGGTGGCCGGCAAGTGCGGCGTGTTCGCCGAGACCGACATCAACTCGCTGCAGAAGATGGGCGTGCCCAACGACCAGCTGATGGCGTCGCTGTTCGACGCGATCATCGGTCAGAACCTGTCGGTGCTCACCCGCGGCAACACCCTCCTTCCCGAGGTGCTGCTCCTGGGCGGCCCCAACACCTACATCCGCGGCATGGTGGAGGCCTGGAAGGACAACATCCCGCTCATCTGGGAGGAGCGCGGCACCGAGCTTCCCGCGGGTGTCGATCCGCGCGACCTCATCAAGGTGCCGGACAACGCCCAGTACTTCGCGGCGCTCGGCGCGGTGGAGTTCGGCCTGTCGGAGGGGCCGGAGGTGGGTGTCTACCGCGGCACGCAGCTCCTTCGCCACTACATCGACGTCGGCCGCCTCGAGGAGAAGGCCGCGTCGGGCGGCAAGGGCCTTTCGGAGTCCGAGGAGGAGCTGGAGGCGTTCCGCGAGCGCTACCGGGTCGAGAAGTTCACGCCCGCCACGTTCGAGCCCGGCCAGGTCGTCGAGGCCTTTGTCGGATTGGACGGCGGTTCCACCTCCACCAAGGCGGTGCTGCTCGACAAGGACCGCAACGTCCTCGTCAAGAGCTACCAGCTCTCCAAGGGCAACCCCATCGTCGACACCCAGGAGGTGCTCGGCAACCTGGAGCAGTACGTCCAGGACCAGGGGGCGACGCTCAAGGTGATGGGCATCGGCACCACCGGCTACGCCAAGGACATCCTGAAGGACGTCCTCGCGGCCGACGTGGCGCTGGTGGAGACCGTGGCCCACACCGAGTCGGCGCTGCAGTTCTACGACGACGTGGACGTGCTTGTGGACGTCGGCGGTCAGGACATCAAGCTCATCATCCTGAAGAACCGCCGAGTCGTCGACTTCAAGCTCAACACGCAGTGCTCGGCCGGCAACGGCTACTTCCTGCAGTCCACCGCCGAGGGCTTCGGCTACGACGTCTACGACTACGCCGACATCGCGTTCAGCGCCCAGTCGATGCCGACCTTCGGCTACGGCTGCGCCGTGTTCATGCAGTCGGACATCGTCGACTTCCAGCGGCAGGGGTGGAAGCCCGAGGAGATCATGGCCGGCCTGGCCGCAGTGCTCCCCAAGAACATCTGGCTCTACGTGTCGCAGATCCCCAACATCGCGGGCCTCGGCACCAACTTCGTCCTGCAGGGCGGCACCCAGCACAACCTGGCGGCGGTCAAGGCCCAGGTCGACTTCATCGAGTCGCGCTTCAAGGGCAAGGACGTGCAGCCGCGCATCATCGTGCACAAGCACTGCGGCGAGTCGGGGGCCATCGGCGCCGGCATCGAGGCGGTGCGCCTGTGGGAGAACGGGCGCGAGACCGAGTTCATCGGCATGGAGCGGGTGCGCGACATCTCGTTCATCACCCACCGCAACGAGGACACCCGCTGCTACTTCTGCAAGAACAAGTGCCTGCGGACGTTCATCGACGTGACGGTGGAGGGCTCGGACGTCGACGAGTCGGGCCGTCCCTCCAAGATCCCGATCCCGGTCGGGGTCAAGCGCCTCATCGTCGGCAACTCCTGCGAGCGCGGCCTCGTCGAGGACGTCGAGTCGATGAAGGTCATCAAGCAGGGCATGGATTCGACCGCCAAGGTCAACCCCAACTTCTGCGAGCTGGCCGGTGAGGCCGTCTGGCGCAGCCAGAACCCGCCGAAGGTGGCCGACCCCGCCCATAAGCGGGCGCTCACGTCGGCGCAGAAGCAGCGCAACGAGCTGGTCGCCAAACGCGAGTCGATCCGCATCGGCATCCCCCGCGTGCTCAACCAGTACTCCATCAACCCGATGGTCTCGGCGTACTTCGAGAGCCTGGGCGTGCCGCCGCAGAACCTCGTCTACTCCAGCTTCACCAACGAGGAGATGTACAAGGCGGGGGCCAAGCGCGGCGCAATCGACCCGTGCTTCCCGTCCAAGATCGGGATCCCGCACGTGCACGACCTGCTGCACCACGCGCACAAGAAGAAGCCGCTCGACGTCATCTTCTTCCCGATGATCGACGCCCTGCAGTCGCACCTGTCGTGCACGCAGGGAAACCGGGCCTGCCCGACGGTCACCGCCACCCCGGAGGCGGTCAAGGCCGCCTTCACCAAGGAGGGCGACCTGTTCGAGCAGATGGGCATCAAGTACATCAACACGTTCGTCAACGTCGACGAGCCGCGTCTGTTCGAGAAGCAGATGTGGGCGGACTTCAAGGACGTGCTGGGCCTCACGCAGGCCGAGCACACCCGCGCCGTCGAGGCCGCGTACGAGGCCCAGCGCAGGTTCGACGCCGGCGTGCGCGAGAGCGCCCGCGAGGTGCTCGACAAGCTGGTGGCCGAGGACCGGCTGGGCGTCGTGGTGCTGGGTCGCCCGTACCACAACGACCCGGGTGTCAACCACGAGATCCTGGCCGAGTTCCAGAAGATCGGCTACCCGGTCTTCACCCAGGACTCCCTGCCCATCGACGACGACCTCATGGACGAGCTCTTCGGGGAGGACGTCGCCGCCGGTCGCATCAAGGACGCCTTCGACATCTCGGACGTCTGGAAGAACAGCTACTCCGAGAACACCTCCCGCAAGGTGTGGGCGGCCAAGTACGTCTCACGCCACCCCAACCTGGTGGCGCTGGAGCTCTCGTCGTTCAAGTGCGGGCACGACGCCCCCATCTATTCGGTGGTGGAGGAGACGGTGCAGGCCAACGGCACGCCGTACTTCTGCTTCAAGGACATCGACGAGAACAAGGCGTCCGGATCGATCAAGATCCGCGTCGAGACGATCGGCTACTTCCTGCAGCGCTACCGCGAGGACATGGTCAAGCACCGCG
Source organism: uncultured Bifidobacteriaceae bacterium (assembly GCA_964628685.1). Lineage (GTDB taxonomy): Bacteria > Actinomycetota > Thermoleophilia > Miltoncostaeales > Miltoncostaeaceae > CALMEC01. The sequence continues at coordinate 483,996 of CAZVNM010000002.1, forward strand.
AGACCATGAGCACGATCGACGCCCGTCTGGCGGATCTGGAGCGCCAGCTGCGCGAGGAGCTGGGGGCCGACGCACCGCGGGTGCCGATGGTCGCCGGAGGCGAGGACTAGCAACGCCTGGGGGTGCGGGGCCGGGCGGCCCCGCACCCGCGTCACCCCGCCCGCGGAGGCATCGATGGCCGTGGTGATCATCGTCGAGCACCTGGCGCTGCCGGGCCGCCGCGACGACCTGGCCGACGTGTGGATGCGCTGGATGGCCGATGCGGTGTCGCGGAACGCCGGTCACGTCGCGTACCGGTACACGTTCGACGAGGACGCGCCGGACGCCGTCGTGGCGATCCAGGAGTACGCGTCGGACGATGACGCGGCGGCGTTCCTGCGCGACCCCGCGTACCTCGCATACCTGGCGGAGTCCGAGCCGCTCCTGGCCCGCCCGCCGGTCGTGCGACGGCTGCGGCCGGTGTGGTCGAAGGCGGGTGACGCCGGCCCGTCGTGAGCCGGGCGGCGGCGTCGGACCGCGCGCGAGCGGGGTGTCAGCCCACGAGCACGATGTCGACGTCGTACCGCGCGAGCGCGGCGTCCGCGGACATGAGCGTCACGCCGCGGTTGGCCGCCTGCGCGACGAGGATCCGGCCGAACGGATCGGCGTGGTGCGCCGGGAGCCCCGCGACGGCGAGCGCGTCGTCATGCGACACGTCGATCATGCGGACCCCGCTCGTCGTCGCACGGGTGGGCACGGAGACGCGTGGCGGAGCGGGGAGCGGGAGCCTGCCCAGGCCGTGTTTAAGAGGACGCCGTCACGCCGACATCCGACTCCGACGCCTTCGAGCTCGTCGATGACCCGGGACGGTCCCGGGCGGGACACCGCTGTCGGACGCGAGTCCCACTCCGCCCGGCTCAGCGCTGGGGTCGCGCCCCCGTGTCCACGACCTCGAGGTCCGCACCGGTGACCCGCCGAAGACCGCGCAGATCGTCGTCGTCCCAGGCGGCGCTCGGTGCGCCGGTGATGTACCAGGGTGAGCCGTTGTCGGCGAGGATCATCCCGTGGCGCTTCAGCGCCGTGAGGATCACACGTGACTGCGGGCCGAACCCGGAGATGTCGAACGACGCCCGCAGCCGCACGCGCGTGCCCATGGGCGGCAGCGACGGGTCGTCGGAGGCCCCCGCCTGGTGGCGTGCGGGGAACACGAACGCCCGTCGGGTGCGCGGCGCGGTGAAGCGCAGCGCGTGCGGGATGTTGCCGGCGCGCACCTCGGCGGCGCGTGCGAGTCCCGGGAAGATCGGAAGCCCCGCCGCGTCGGCGCTCGTCCAGCGCAATGGGCGGACCGCATTGGACCGCAGGTTGAAGACGGCACCCGATCCCGCCCTCCACGTGCGCCCGATCCGGCGGGCCGCGTACAGCTCGTACAGGCGACACCGCACCCGGTCGACGAGGATGATGTGGCGGTCGCCGCCGCGTTCGATCAGCGGGCGGGCGGGGATGGGGTAGGGGACCCGGTCCGATTCGGATCCGTACCCGAACCGCACCCGGCTCGCGCGCTGCGTGGGCGCGACGACGTTGAACGGGATGCCGTACCGGCCCGCGGCGCTGAAGTCGGGATGCAACCCCGTGCCGGCACCGATCGCGCGGATCATCGCGTCGCTCCTCGGGTGGATCGGCAGTTGCGAGACGTCCTGGTTCCACGGGTTGTCCGCCGGGAACACCGTGCAGCCGGGCCCGAGCGACGGCTGTGCCGGGGCGGTCGCGCTCCAGCCGAGGACACCGATCGCGCCGATCACGGTGACGAGTGCGGTCCTGGGTGTGGGCGGTGCTGATCGCGGCATCCGGCCAACGATCGCACGGGTCGGGCATCGCGACAAGACGCGGTGAGCGATCGGATCCTCAAGGCGCACCCGACGCTCCGGGGGCGATGTTGGTCCACCCGGCCGTCGGGCGACCAACATCACCGGCCTGCGGCGGCCGCCCGTTGGGTAACCTCCCGCCAATGAGCACTCAGGCACTCCGTGCGGCCGACAAGGTCATGTTCGAGATCTATCGGGAGGGGCACTACAACCGCACCTACCGGGTCTGTTACTTCACCGAGCTCAACGACCACAATCGTGAGCAGGAGTTCAACCGCGCGCTGGCAGGGGACCACGTCTTCGACGGCTTCCTCGCCGGGCCGACCAAGGAGAAGGCGAAGGAGGTCATCGCCGACTACCTGAAGCGGTTGAACGACGGCGAGGACATCAGCCCGGACCAGATGCGCGAGGGGCTCGCCGACTACCTGGCATAGGCGGTCCGGGGGCGCGCGGGCCTCGGATCGGCCCGCATCCGCAGACGGGTGAGGCGGGGCGCGTCCCGGGGTCGTTGGCTGCGGGTGGCGACCGGTGACGTGAGCGGGTGACCTCCGTCCGGCCGAAGTGGTGACGTCTGTTCACGTTTCGCCGGTCGAAGGCCGATAGATGACGGGTGACCACCACGACCCATCGCGGTGTGTCCGTCTTCGCGGGCACATCGAGGCTGCCGCTCATCGCCATCGGCCTGTCCGTCGCGTCGCTCGCGGGTGCGATCCTTTTGCCCCCGACGCTCGGATGGCTCCTGGTCATCTCGGGGATCGTCGCCGGTGCGGCGGCGCTCATCCTCGCCGGTCGCGGCCACGGTGCCGACCGCATCGCCTGGATCCTCCTCGGCGTCGGTCAGATCCTCAACGGCGTCGGCAACGTCGGCTGGCTCCTCGAACCGCACGTCGACGTGCGCGTCGAGCTCGTGGCGCAGGGGCTCTTCAACGTCGCGACCATCGCCACCGTGCTCGGCATGGTCACGTTCGTCGCCCCGCACGACACCCTGCAGCGGGTCGCGGAGCAGCTCCTCGACTTCGTGATCATCTCGGGCTGCGTCTTCGTGCTCTGCTGGCACTGGGGGGTCGCGGCGTGGGTGACCGGCGATCCCGCGTCCAACTCCACGCTCGGGGTCCTCTCGGTCGTCGCACTGGGCGTCGACTTCATCGGCCTGGCCCTCGCGCCGCTCCTCATCATCTCCCGGGTGCGCAGGTACCGGGCGCACGTGTGGTTCGCGGTGATCGCGCTCATGATCGCGGCGCTCGGCGACATGGACCTCCTCATCAGCTCGCTCCACCTGCCGGCGTCCACGGCGTCGCTCTCGTGGCTCACGTCCTCGCTCCTCACCATGGTCGGTGCGACGCTCATCCCGAGGGAGCGCATGCCGGTGCGTGCGCTCAGCCATCGGACCGGGCTCGACATGGCGACGTTCGCGGCGATCGCCACCACCATCGTGGTCGTCCTCTCCGCCGACCGCATCGACGACGTGCTGCGCGGCGCCCTGGCGGTGCTGATCGTCACCGCGATCCTGCGCCAGTGGATCGTCGTGCGGGCCAACCGCCGCCTGCGCGAGGACCTCGCGCACGAGGCCCGTCACGACCGGCTGACGGGGCTCGCCAACCGCAAGCAGTTCGAGGCGCGGCTGATGGACGACCTGGACGCCGGCCGCGACATCACGCTCGTGATGTGCGACCTGGACGGCTTCAAGGAGGTCAACGACTCGGCGGGGCACGAGGTGGGCGACGCGGTGCTGCGCGAGATCGCCGACCGTCTGACCGCGTCGTTCGCACCGCACGGCCGGGTCTTTCGGATGGGCGGTGACGAGTTCACCGTCGTGCTGCCGCCGTCGGTCACGAAGCAGGACGTGGAGTCGATGGTGCGCGCGGCGCAGGCCACCGTCGCCCGCGAGGTGTTCGTGGGCCCGCACACGCTCGAGGTGACGCTCGCCGCGGGGGCGGCCCGGCAGGCGGATCCGTCCACGGAGCCCATCACCACCCGCGCCGACCTGGCCCTCTATCGCGCGAAGGCCTCGGGTCGCGAGGGGTTCCGCTGGTTCGACGAGGCCATGGCCGAGGCGATGCGGCGGCGGGTGAACGCGCGCCAGCGTCTGCGCGACGCGGTCGCGCGGGGTGAGATCACGTACCACTTCCAGCCGATCGTCGCGCTCGCCGGGGGCGTGCGTCGCGTCGAGGTGCTGCTGCGGTGGCTCGACGACGACGGCCGCCAGATCCTCCCGCCACCGGACGTGATCCAGGAGGCGGGTGTCCTGGGTGAGCTGCCGGCGCTCAGCGAGTACGCCCTCGGGTCGGTCATCGCGCTCGCCGCCGAGCATGAGGACATGGAGTTCTCGGTCAACTTCACCGCGCGGGAGATCGAGAGCATCGACTTCGTCGAGCGCATCGTGGAGCTCACCGAGCGGCACGGTGTCTCCCCCGAGCGCCTCGTGATCGAGGTCACCGAGGCCGAGATGATCGACTCGCGCGAGGTTCTGGATGCGCTGCGCCTGGCGCGTCGGATCGGCGTCAGGGTGGCGCTCGACGATTTCGGGACCGGGTTCAGCAACTTCAGCTACCTGCTGGATCTGCCGGTGGACGAGCTGAAGCTCGACCGGTCGTTCCTGCGCGGCGAGACCACGGGCTGCGGTCGTCGCCGGGCGGTCATGGCGTCGGTGATCGACCTGGCGCACGCGCTCGACCTCAGCGTGACCGTGGAGGGGGCGGAGGTGGACGACCAGGTGAAGCTCGCCCGCGAGCTCGGCGCCGACCGCGTGCAGGGCTACCACCTCAGCCGCCCGGTGCCCGCGGAGCGTCTGCGCGCCGCCGTCGACGAGGCCATCGATCAGGCCGCGCCGGCCGTCCGCTCGCTCCCGCTGCGGCGGGTTCCGTCGTCCGGCTGAGTCATCGGAGGGGCCACGCGCGTCCGCGGCGCCGTGCGCGGGCGGCCGGATCCGAGGCCGCGAGCGCGCCGACGCTCTAACCTCATCCGGTGACCGACGAACAGACGCCCAGCACCTTCGCCGACCTCGGCCTGTCCCCGGCGGTGCTCGCGGCGGTGGGCACCGTCGGCTACGAGACACCGTCGCCGATCCAGGCACAGACGATTCCGCCGCTCCTTGCGGGGCGCGACGTGGTCGGCCGCGCCCAGACCGGCACCGGCAAGACCGCCGCCTTCGCGCTGCCGATCCTCAGCCGCCTCGACCTGCGGCGTTCGGCCCCGCAGGCCCTGGTGCTGGCACCCACGCGTGAGCTTGCGCTGCAGGTCTGCGAGGCGTTCGAGCGGTACGCGGTCGGGACGGAGGAGGTCCGCGTCCTGCCCGTCTACGGCGGCCAGGGGTACGGCGTGCAGCTGTCGGCGCTGCGGCGCGGGGTGCACGTCGTGGTCGGCACGCCCGGCCGCATCATGGATCACATCGACCGCGGCACCCTCGACCTGTCCGGCATCCGCTTCCTCGTGTTGGACGAGGCCGACGAGATGCTCAACATGGGGTTCGTCGACGACGTCGAGACGATCCTCGCCAAGACGCCCACCGAGAAGCAGGTGGCGCTCTTCTCGGCGACCATGCCGGCCCCCATCCGCCGCATCGCCGAGACCTACCTGTCCGATCCGCTCGAGATCACGATCACGCGACGGGCCGCGACGGCCGAGAACATCAGCCAGCGGTTCCTCATGGTCTCGCAGCACCAGAAGGTCGAGGCGCTCACGCGTCTGTTGGAGGTGGAGGGCTTCGAGGCGGCGATCGTGTTCGCTCGCACCAAGCAGGCCACCGAGCACCTCGCCGAGCGCCTGCGCGCCCGGGGATTCGACGCGGCCGCCATCAACGGCGACATCACCCAGCCGCAGCGCGAGCGCACCGTCGCGGCCCTGAAGGACGGGTCGCTCGACGTGCTGGTCGCCACCGACGTGGCCGCCCGCGGCCTGGACGTCGATCGCATCAGCCACGTCGTCAACTTCGACATCCCCACCGACGCCGAGTCCTACGTGCACCGCATCGGTCGCACCGGTCGCGCCGGACGAAGCGGCACCGCCATCTCGTTCGTCACGCCGCGCGAACGCCATCTGCTGCGCCAGATCGAACGTCAGAGCCGGGCGACCATCGAGCAGATGCCGATGCCGAGCGTCGACGACGTCAACCAGACGCGCCTGTCGCGGTTCGACGACGCCATCACCGCGGCGCTCGACGACGCGTCGCGCATCGATCCGTTCCGCGACATCGTGCAGCACTACGTGCGCGAGCATGACGTGCCCGAGCTGGACGTGGCCGCCGCGCTGGCCGTCGTCATGCAGGGTGACCGGCCGCTGCTCCTGGAGGCCCGCGAGGAGTTGGAGAAGGTGCCCGCGCGCGACGAGCGTCCGCGCCCCGAACGTCCGCGACGCACCCCCGGTGGACCCCGGCGCGGCGGGGACCGGCCCATGGCCGTCTACCGCATCCAGGTGGGCAAGCGCCACCGCGTCGAGCCGCGCCAGATCGTCGGTGCCATCGCCAACGAGGGTGGGCTCAGCCGCGACGACTTCGGCGCCATCACCATCCGGCCCGACCACTCGCTGGTGGAGCTGCCGGCCGACCTTCCCGGCGAGGTCTTCCGAGCTCTCTCCCGCACGCGCATCTCGGGGAAGCTCATCCAGCTGGCGCCCGACGGCGGCGGCTCGGCCCGCCGGGCCGGGGGCCGGGATCGGCCGGGGTCCGGGAAGCCCGGCGGGCCGGGTTCGCGGCGCCCGGGCAAGCGCTGAGGGAATCAGGCGGGGCCGGCGCGGGGGCGGCGTGCGTCGGCCCGGGGCGCCCGGGCGGGCGCTGACGGGGGACGGTGTGGGGTCGGCGCGCTGGCTTCGGTGCGCTGCGGCCCGCGGGCGTCCGGATGGCCGCGGAGGGGCAGGGGGGACGGCTGGGCGCGATCGCGGACCGGCGGTCCGCCGGAGCACACGCCATCGCGTCGAGACGGTCACAGCCCTGTGACCAGTGAACGTCGGGCGCCCTCAATTGAACGGATGGCGGTTGGGGCGAGGGCGGCGCCGCCTCGGTCGTGCCCGTCCGTTCTGCTGCTCCGAGCCCGGAACGCGTGTCCGACGAGATCGTTCCGCGGGTGTCACGTCTGTGTGAACAGTGAACGGTCGTCCACGTCCATTTGAACGTGGTGCGTCGTTCGATCGAACGGGCGCGCCGTTCAATTGAACGGCGGCGGGGGAACGATGTCGTCGTCTCGTCCGCGCGGCGGTGGCACGACGGGCGGTTGGTCCTCGGGTGGGTGGCCTTTTCGACGAGTTCGTCTCGTGGGTGTCACGTCTTTATGAGCAGTGAACGGTCGCCGACGTCCATTTGAACGTGGTGCGTCGTTCGATCGAACGGGCGCGCTGTTCAATGGAACGGCCGCGGGGGAAAGGCGTCGTCGGTCTCGTCTGCGCGACGGCGAGGGGACGGGAGGTTCGTCGTTGATTGGGTGGCGGTCTCGACGAGTTCGTCTCGCGTGTGTCACGTCGTCGTGAACAGTGAACGGTTGCCGACGTCCAATTGAACGTCGACGCCGCCGTTCAATCGAACGCCGACCGCCCGGTTGACGACGATCGGGCCCCCTTGCGTTCTGCGGTTACTTGTCGTAACCTGGTCCAACCACGGTTACCTACCGTAACCATCCGTTCCGAAAGGTACGCACGCATGAGCCCATTCGAACACGCCTCGCACCTTCCGCTCCTCCCCGTCGAGGAGGCCGTCCTCCTGCCCGGCATGAACGTCACCGCACCGCTTCTGGGCGACGCCCAGGCGGCCGCGGTGGATCACGCGCTGGAGCACCACGATGGTCTGCTCGTCGCCGTCCCCCAGATCGCCGGCGAGTTCTCGTCCATGGGCTGCGTGGTGCAGATCACCAACCAGGTGATGCTGCCGGACGGCAGCCGCGGCATCTCGATCGAGGCACGCGAGCGCGCCGAGGTGGGCGCCGCCACGCCGCGGGGCGAGACGCTGATCGTCCCCGTCACGCCGCGCCCGGACGCCGACGAGACGAGCCCGCGTGCGCGCGACCTTGCGACCGAGTACCGCGCGGTCGTGGGTGAGGTCGCGAGCGCGCGTGGTGACAACGGCGCCGTGACGGCCTTTTTGCGCAGCATCGACCACCCCGGCCGCCTGGCCGACACGGTCGGCTATGCGCCAGAGGTTCCGGCGGCCGCCAAGCTCGAGGTTCTGCAGACGCTCGACGTCGAGCGTCGTCTGGAGCTCGCAATCGCGAGCCAGCGCGAGCGCCTGGCCGAGCTGGACCTTCGCCGCCGTATCCACGAGGACGTCACCGAGGGGCTCGAGCGCTCCCAGAAGGAGGCCATCCTCCGCCGCCAGATGGACGCCATCCGGCGGGAGCTGGACGAGACCACCGATGAGAGCACCGACGACTGGCGCGAGCGCATCGCGGCGGCCGAGATGCCCGACGGCGCCCGCAAGGAGGCCGAGCGGGAGCTCGCCCGGCTCGAGCGCATGGGCGACGGTGCCGAGGCCGGCATGATCCGCACCTATCTGGAGTGGATGGTCTCGATCCCGTGGGGCACCCGCTCCGAGGACACGCTGGACGTGGCACAGGCCCGCGAGGTGCTCGACACCGACCACGCCGGTCTGGAGAAGGTCAAGGAGCGCATCCTCGAATACCTGGCGGTCCGCCGCCTGCGGCGCGACCGCGACATGGGCGACGCATCCAGCGGCGTCATCCTGGCGCTCGTCGGACCCCCGGGGTGGGCAAGACGTCACTCGGCGAGTCGGTGGCACGCGCCACGGGCCGCGAGTTCGTCCGCATCAGCCTGGGCGGCATCCGTGACGAGGCCGAGATCCGCGGCCACCGCCGCACCTACGTCGGTGCCCTGCCAGGACGGTTCGTGCGCGCACTGCGCGACGCCGGCACCCGCAACCCGGTCATCCTGCTGGACGAGCTCGACAAGGTCGGCTCCGACTGGCGCGGCGACCCCAGCTCGGCGCTTCTCGAGGTGCTCGACCCGGCACAGAACCACACCTTCCGCGACCACTACCTGGACGTCGAGCTCGACCTCTCCGAGGTGCTGTTCATCGCGACCGCCAACATGGTCGACACCATCCCCGCACCGCTTCTCGACCGCATGGAGGTCATCCAGCTCGACGGATACACCGACGACGAAAAGCACGCCATCGCCACCGGCTACCTGATCCCGCGGCAGGTGGAGCGCAACGGACTGCGCGACGGCGAGGTCACCCTCACCGACGACGCGGTGCGTGCGGTCATCGACGACTACACGCGCGAGGCCGGTGTGCGCGGGCTGGAGCGCCAGCTCGGCAAGGTCATCCGCCGCGCCGCCACACGTGTGGCCGAGGGCGAGACCGACCCGATCACAATCGGCGCGGACGACCTCGTGCCGGCCCTCGGACGGCCGAAGTTCCACCACGAGGCGGCGGAGCGCACCGCCACCCCGGGCGTGGCGACCGGACTGGCTGTCACGGGAACCGGCGGGGACGTGCTCTTCGTCGAGGCCAACCAGATGCCCAGAGAGGGCGGCGACGCGCTGGTCCTCACCGGACAGCTGGGCGACGTCATGCGCGAGTCGGCCCGCATCGCCCTCTCGTGGGTGCGCGGCCACGGCGACGACCTGGGCATCGCCGAGGACGATCTGATCGACCGTGCCGTGCACGTGCACGTTCCGGCCGGCGCCATCCCCAAGGACGGCCCGTCCGCCGGCGTCACCATGATCACGGCGCTCGCGTCGCTCTTCAGCGGCCGGGCGGTCAAGCCGACCGTCGGCATGACGGGTGAGGTGACGCTGCAGGGGCGGGTCCTGCCGATCGGCGGGGTCAAGCAGAAGCTCCTGGCCGCGCACCGCGCCGGTCTGACCGACGTCATCATCCCCGAGCGCAACCGGGGGGACCTGGACGACGTGCCCGCCGAGGTGCTGGAGGACCTGACGGTGCACCCGGTGCTCACCATCCAGGAGGTGCTGGAGCTGGCGCTCGAGCCGGCCCGCCACCACGGCTCGACGTTGGCGGCGGTGTAGACCGGACGCGGCGGTAACCTGGAGCCCGCCATGGATTGTGGAGATCACAACCCGGTGTGTCCGCGGTACCAGTCGGCGGCCGAGCTTCTCGGCCGCCGCTGGAGCCTGGCCGTCATCAGGGTGGCGCTCGACGGACCGACCCGCTTCGGTGAGTTCCGGGCCAGCGTGGAGGGACTCTCGGCGCGCCTGCTGGCCGAGCGCCTGCGCGAGCTGGAGCAGGTGGGCGTCTTCGAACGCCACCAGGTGGGGCCGCGCACGCACGAGTACCGGCTGACCCCGAAGGGGGAGGCACTCGCCCGGGTCATCAACGAGCTGGAGGCCTGGGCCAACACCTGGGAGTGATGCGGCCGGGTGTGGGTCCCCGTGCGGAGACCCACACCGTGTCGGCTCCCATCAGCGCAGGCGGATGCCCCGCCGGATCACGCGGGTGGTGCTCTTCGTGGCCGAGACGTCGATTCGCTGCTGCAGCGTGACGACGGTCTTCCGACCCGCCAGGCGCTTCTTCCAGGCCGGTGTGAGGATCGCCCGAACCGTGGTCGGCGTCCTCGCTGCGACCGTGCGCCGGCCGACGCCGATCAGCACCGGGGCCTTCACCTTCATCCGGAACGCGGTCCTGGCGGTCGTGACCGGCAGGTAGACGCGCACCAGCACGGTGGCCGCCCGGTCGGTCCGGACGGTGGCCGGCACACCGGATCGCACGGCGGCCGCGATGCGCGTGGTCGGGAACGGGGTGACCGTGGCGCCGACCATCAGCGGCAGCGGTGCCGGCGCGGCGGGCGGTGGCGGGGGCGGGGGCGCGGGAGCCGGTGGGGGCGTCGTGACGGGCGGCGGTGCGGGGATCGCGATGTCCATACCCGCGTACACCGTGTTGTCGTCCCACACGTACTCGCCCTGTGCGGAGGTGGCGCTGGCGGTGAGCATGCCGCGCGGCCCGGCCGTGACGCCGGCGACGTTCAGCGTGACGCTCCGGGTCCCGCCGGCCGGGATGTCGCCGACGAAGCAGGTGAACATACGTCCCGCCAGGCACTCGGGCGATGCACTCGACATTGTCAGGTTGTTCAGAAGGCGTCCGGTGATCTCTACGTCGGTCGCCGTGAGCGGGCCGTTGTTGCGGATCGTGAGTGTGACCGGAACCAATGCGCCCGGGGCCGCCGTCGGCACGTGGCTGGCCGTGATACTGAGATCCGCCTGATCGGCGTCGACACTTGTCGCGACCATTTGGGAGACGCGTCCGGACTGGCCCATGTAGGAGGGGCCGGTGTACGAGTTCGAGTCGAGACCGAACGTCGTGACGGCGACGGTCTGGGTGGTGTCGACCCTGCCGTTCACCGTGGCGACGATCGTGGCACCCACCGGGATCGATGGACCGATGTCACAGGACCACGAGCCAGCGCCCACCGACGTGTCTGGCGCGCATGTGCCACCGGTGACCTGCGCGGAAGTGATGACCCCGTCTGCCATCCGCTGCAGTTGCAGCCGACCTCTGACAGAGAAGGCGTCCGGTCCGTCGTTGCGCATTGTGACCGTGTGAACATACGTGCCCGGTCCCGCCATCCACTCGGTGGCGTCGGTCGTGACCATCCTGAGGCGTGCGGTCGTTCCGTCGGTCACCTGGATGGAGTAGCTGGCAGGAGGACCGAAAGGCTTCAGGACTCCGTCGGATTGGCCGTCGCCCGTCGACCGCACCGCGAGGGACACCCTCGCGTACGGCGTCACGGTACCGGCCTTGTCGGTGACGGCGAGCGGGACGCTTCCGTCGGCGGGGATCGTCCCGAGGTTGAGGTCCACATACCCGGTTCCCAGTCCATTCATGACGGTTGCGCCCTCGACTCCGGTCACGGTGAAGCCGGACGTCATCACCGAATCCGGACGTGATCCGCAGCACCGCTCGGTGCCCGGTTCATCACTGTGAACGGCAACGTGATCGTCGACCCTGACGCCACGTGGTCGTTTGCCGACGACGGCATGTCTCCATTGCCGTACAGGTTGCTCTGGCCTGACGTGACCGTTGCCGTCTTGGGAAGCGGCGTCATCCCCCATGTGTCGCCGGGCGTGACGTTCTTCGGCATGAAGCTGCCCGAAACGATCGGCACGTAGTTCGCCGGAAGCGCGACCGGGATCGTGAGCGTGTGCGATCCGGCGCTACCAAAGGTCACATTGGAGCAACTGACCGTCTGTCCCGCCGGTGTGCACGACATCTGGCCGGCACTTCCGGATGTTGTGATCGGGCGGAACGCGAGCGGATCGGAGGTGTGCCCTCCTGTCGTCATACCGAACGACACGGTGAACGTCGCCGGCCCGCTGGTTGCACCGTCCGACGTCACCGTCAGCTTCCAGTCCGCCGTCGTGCCCGGAGTCAGCGTCGTGGTTGTCGGGGCGTCCCACGACGCGGTGAGCGTGGCGGCGTTCGCGCTTCCCGCGAAGCCCAGCACTGCCGCCGCGATGAGGATCGTTCTGCGGATGAGCCTCCGCGAGACCGACCGGTGTTCATGTGCGCCTCCGTCGGCGTGTCTGGTGGTCGTTCGTGACCGCGGCGCGCGGGATGCCGCCCCAGGCGACGGGTTCGCGCGTGTCGGATCCTTGCGCGACATCGTAACGATCCGCCGCATCGATGAAAAGAGATCCAACATGACCATGTGCCATCGGTCCCATGGTGTCGGGGGACATCACCTGGGCCTCCCGGGTGGCGCCCCCCTCCCGCCGCCGGTTGACGTGTGGTGGACGACCGGTGTCGCACACGCCCGTCCGATTGCATCCCGGGCGAACGGGCATCACCCTCCCGTCATGCCGAGCACCGTTCATTCACCCGGTCCGATCGTCGAGCGCGTCGCCGGCTGGCTGCGCCACGCCTACGGCGACGGCATCCCGGCGCACGACCTGATCGGCGTGCTCTGTGTCCTGTCGGGGCGGCTCACCGTGGACGAGCGCGACGCGATCGCCCCGGTCGTCGCCGATATCACCCGCGAGGACTGCGCCACGCCGGTCGACGAGATCCGCGGACTGCTGCAGATGGCGACCCCGGGTGATGTGGCTCCGGTCGACCGCCTGCGGGTGGCGGCACGGCTCGCGGGCGGCGGCTGGCCGCTCGGCGAGGTCCTCACCGCGTCCGACTGACCGAGCGGCGGGGTGTCACGGCACCCGCAGCGCCCACATCGTGACGGCGGCCGCGGCCGCCACGTTGAGCGAGCTCACGCCCTCGGCCATCGGGATCCGCACCCGCACGTCCGCGCGGGCACGGGTGCGCGCGCGGAGACCGGCCTGCTCGGTGCCGAACACCAGGGCCAGGCGCCCCGGTGGCGCGGCGGCGAGCGCATCCAGGTCGACGGCGTCATCGTCGAGCGCCAGCGCGGCGACCGCGAACCCCCGCTCGCGCAGCAGGTCGATCCCCGCCGGCCACGGCGTGATGCGGGTCCACGGCACGCGGAAGACGGTGCCCATCGAGACCCGGATCGACCGGCGGTAGAGCGGGTCGGCGCACCCGGGCGTGACGAGCACGGCGTCGGCGCCCAGCGCCGCCACCGAGCGGAAGATGGCGCCCACGTTCGTGTGGTTGGTCAGGTCCTCCAGGACCACCACGCGACGCGCTCCGCGCAGCACGTCGTCCGGTGCCGGCAGGGGAGTGCGGTGCATGGACGCGATGGCACCCCGGTGCACGTGGAAGCCGGTGATCCGCTCCATGACGTCGTCGGCGACCACGTACGTGGGGACCTCATCGGGGACGAGGTGACCCACCCGGTCCTCGAGCGCGGAGCCGACCAGCACCGACCGGGGGCGGTGGCCCGCCGCGAGCGCGCGCTGGATGACCGTGGCGCCCTCGGCCAGGAAGAGCCCGTGGTCCGCGTCCAGGTGGCGCCGCAGGTTGACGTCCTTCAGGCGGACGTAGTCCGCGAGGCGGGGATCGTCGGGATCGTCGACCGGGATGCGCACGCTGGGGACGGTAGCGCCGGACTGCGGACCACCGCGACGGCGAGGACTCAGACGGGCGTGAGGCGGAACACCGGGTGGTCTCGATCGTCGGGCAGCTGCTCGAAGAACGACTTGACGGCCCGGCCGGCGACGCGTCGATAGTCGGTGACGATTGGGCCACGCTCCGGCACCGGCACCTCCTGGGCCGTGTACTCGGCCTCGCGTCCGGGACGGCCCAGCCGGCATCGTCCCGCCACGCGCAGGTTTCGCACCCACTCGGTCTCACCCCGCGGACAGACGACGTACAGGGTGTCCCTGTGGGTGACCGGGATCACCGGGATGCGCTGCTCGCCGCCGGACCGTCGGCGGCGCACCGACAGGGCCTGCGCACCCCCGAGGCCGAGCCGCATCGCGATCGGGTTGAACACGCTTCGGACGAAGAGGGGAGGGCGGAGGTACGGCATCGGGAGGCTCCTTCCGTTGCGCGCATCCTAGGCGGCGGTCGAACCCAGATGCGTCCACCGGCCGCCTCCGGTGAACGTCGGCCCACCAGATCGCGACGTCCCTCCCCCAGCGGCCGGTCAGGTGAACAGGTCCGCCACGCCCAGCACCGCGTCGGAGCGCGGGAACGAGACGGTGCCGTTGCGCGGGACCGTTCGCACGTCGCCGTACCCACCGGCGGGATCCGGATCGCGATGGCGGACGACGCGCTCGCCTGCGATGTCGACCACCCAGTACTCCTCCACGCCCCACGCGGCGTAGTCGGCCGCCTTCGCCCGCAGGTCGTATCGCAGGCTGGTGCGCGCGACCTCGATCACCAGGACCACCTCGTCGGGCCCCTGCCACGTGCCGGTGCGCCGTGCGACCAGCACGTCCGGTTGGCGGAAGTGGCGGTCGCCCATGCGGTGGGTGCTCTGGATGTACACCTGATGCGCATCGTCCGCATACGCGCCGATGGCGATGCGGTTGAGCGTCGCGGTGAGCTCGCGGTGGTCGATCCCCTCGGGGCTCATGGTGATGAGCACGCCGTCCACGAGCTCCACGCGGTCGGTGTCGCGCAGGATCCCCACCTCCGACATGCGAAGCACGTCGTCGAACGTGAACGTGCGGACCGGGCGGTCGTCGAACGTGAGGCTGGGGGCCTCGGATGCCATGAGGGACACGGTAGTCCTCCGATCCGGGGGTGGCAAGACATGCCACGCAGGGTGCCGACCACCGGTGTCACGACTCCAGACATGTTCGTCACGAATGTGTGGCCGGAGTGTCGCGACATCCACGGCCCGCGGCATTCTGCGGGCCGGAACCGATCCTGACAGGTACGGTCGCACGTCGACGGGGGACGGGAATCGCCCGGAATCGCTTGGAATTCCGCACCCGATCTCAATACCGGGTAATTCAAACGGGTTTCTGGTATTTTCCTCCGGCACGCATCCCCCGACACCGGAGCAACGCTTGAGCGCGCAGGAGTGGAAGGACCGACTGGCAGGCGAGATGCCTCCCGACCTGGCCGAGGAGATCGACGTCTTCGAGGCGCAGATGGAGCTTCGCAAGCAGGGCAAGATCGACGAGCGCGTCTTCGCCGAGACCCGGCTTCGCCGCGGCACCTACGGCCAGCGGTACGACAACGGCCGACGCAACGACGGCACGACCGACCGCCCCATCGACTACCCGACGGACCTCACCAAGGGGCCCGACACCGAGTGGGACGCACCGGGCATGTCGCGCATCAAGATCCCGTTCGGCGGTGTCACCCCCGAGCAGCTCGAGGTGATGGCCGACCTCGCCGACGAGTACAGCGACGAGATCCTGCACGTCACCACGCGCCAGGACATCCAGCTGCACTTCATCCACATCGAGGACGCGCCCACCATCATGCGGCGCCTGGCGGCCGTGGGCATCACCACCCGCGAGGCCTGCGGCAACTCGGTGCGCAACGTCACCGCCTGCCACCTGGCCGGTGTGTGCCGCACCGAGACCTTCGACGTCACGCCCTACGCCGACGCCCTCATGCGCTTCCTGCTGGGCCACCCGGACACGGGTGACTTCGGACGCAAGTTCAAGCCCGCGTTCTCGGGCTGCGCCGGCGAGGCCTGTGGCCTCGTGCGCATGCACGACTTCGGTGCCGTGGCCAAGGTGCAGGACGGCAAGCGGGGCTTCGAGATCTTCGTGGGTGGCGGCCTCGGCACGAGCCCGTACCAGGCCGAGGTGCTCACCGAGTTCTGCCCCGAGGAGGAGCTGCTCCCGACGGTGCAGGCCGTCTCCCGCGTCTTCGGGCGGCTGGGGGAGAAGGCCAACCGCAACCGCGCGCGCATCAAGTTCCTGATCGCCAAGCTCGGCATCGAGGAGTTCCGCCGCCTTGTGGCCGAGGAGCGCGAGGGCCTCACGCCCGACCCGCGCTGGACCGCGTACCTGGCCGACCTCGACGCCTTCACCGAGACGCCGCCCACCGACCTGCCCGCCCCGGCCGAGGTCGCTGACGACGGCGACGAGCTGGCCCGCTTCGTCGACACCAACGTGTCCGAGCAGCGCCAGGACGGCTACCGCGTGGTCGAGGTGGCACTGCCACTGGGCGACATGACCTCCTGGCAGGCCCGGCGCCTGGCCGACATCTGCCGCCGCTTCGTCGGCAAGACGATGCGGTTCACCGTCGAGCAGAACGTGGTGCTGCGCTGGGTGCGCGACGCCGACGTTCCGGCCGTGCACGCGGCGCTCGCCGAGGTCGGCCTGGCCGCCGCCGGCGCGGGGACCATCCTGGACGTGACGTCGTGCCCCGGCACCGACACCTGCAAGCTGGGCATCTCGTCCTCGCGCGGCCTGGCCGCCGAGCTTCGGGAGCGCCTGGCCGCCACCGCCTACGAGCTGGACGAGGCCGTGCGCGGGCTCAAGATCAAGGTGAGCGGCTGCTTCAACTCATGCGGCCAGCACCACGTGGCCGACATCGGCTTTTTCGGCAACAGCCGAAAGATCGGCGGCCACGCCGTGCCGCACTTCCAGGTCGTCCTGGGCGGCAAGTGGCAGGACAACGCCGGCGCCTACGGCCTGGCCATCGGCAGCGTGCCGTCGCGCCGCATCCCGGATGTGGTCGACCGCATCACGTCGCGGTTCGTCACGGACCGTCAGGGTGACGAGAGCTTCCAGGACTTCTGCGCCCGCATCGGCAAGAAGGAACTGGCCAACATGCTCATCGCCGAGTACAAGGCGGTGCCCGCGTACGACGAGGATCGCTCCTACTACTCCGACTGGGGTGACCCGCGCGAGTTCTCGATGGGCGACTACGGCGTGGGCGAGTGCGCCGGGGAGGTCATCTCGCGGACCGACATGGACCTGTCGGCCGCCGAGAGCATCGTCTTCGAGTCGACCGTCGCACTGGACGACGAGGACCTGGTGCGCGCCGACGAGCGCGCCTGGGCCGGCATGGTCCTGGCGGCGCGTGGCGTGCTCGCGCTGCGGGTTCCCATCCCGCCCACCGACGAGACCGAGATCGTCGACGCCTTCAGGGTGCACTTCGTCGACACCGAGCTCTTCTTCGACCGCTTCATGGGCGCCAAGTTCGTGCGTCCGTTCTTCGAGCGCCACGAGGAGGGCCCGGCCACCGCACCGCAGGCGGTGCGCGAGCTGGTCGAGGACGCGCAGCTCTTCATCGACGCCGCCCACCAGTGCCAGATCCGGCTTGCGAACGCCGAGCGCGAGGAGGTGACGGCATGACGTTGCAGCGCATCTCCATCGCCATGCCCCTCGTGGACGCCGCGGCGGACCCCGAGTCGGTCGTCCCGGTGTTCCACCGCTGGATCTCCGAGCGCCGGCTGGAGGGGCTTCCCATCGACGTCGCCCGCTACGGCCACGTGCCCGACGGTCCCGGCGTGATCCTCATCGGTTTCGACGGTGACCTGGCGCTGGAGGAGACCGGCGGCCACGCGTCGCTGCGATTCACGCTCAAGCGGTCGCAGGAGTCCGACGTGACCCACCAGGTGGCCCTCGCCACCGGCCGACTGCTCGAGGCCGCGCAGGAGCTCGAGTCCGACACCGACCTGCGGGTGGACCGCACGGCCACGACCGTGCGCATCTCGGACAAGCTGAACGCGCCCAACACCGACGCGGTCCGCGCGGAGCTGGTGGACGCGGTGGTGAGCGGTGTCGCGGCAACCGTGGGATACGGCGCGCCGCAGGTGACGCCGGGTTCGACCGACCCGCGCGACCCGGTCACCTGGACCATCACCGGGGAGCCGGCACTGCAGCCGGCGTAGGTGTCGGGAGACCTCGGGGCGCCGCGGGACGGCGCCCCGAGGTCCCGGCTCGGGTCAGTGCGACCCGATCATCACCCCCGCGACGACCAGGGCGACCACGACCGCGGGCATGAGGAGCAGCCCGACCCGGGTCGCCGACGTCGCCCGTTCGTCGCGTCCCGTCGCCGCGAGCGCCAGGAGGCCTGCGACGGCGACGCCCAGGACCATGGCGACCACCGCGGCCGGGCGCATCGACGGATCGTTGTCCCAGATCCGGCGGCCGGAATCCGCGCCGTAGTACGGATCCGTCCGAAACAGGCTCACGCTCCAGAGGGCGACGAGCGCCGTCACCACGACGGCCGCGCCGGCGGCGACGCGTCGGGAGGTGCCCGGCCGGCGGCCCACCACGGCCGCGGCGACGGGACCGCCCACCAGGGCGAGGACCATGAGCGCCAGGACGGACCACCCGATCATGGCCCGATTCTGCCGCAGCCGCGGCCCGCGCAAGCCTGGTGCCTGACACGTAACTTGCGGGCCGGGGCTCCGCGCAAGTTACGTGCCAGGCACCAGGCTTGCGGGAGACCCGATGACGGCCGCGCGTCGGGTCAGCGTGAGGCGGTCTGTCGCACCGGATCGATCGCGCGCAGCTCGTGGTACGGGTTGATGGCGCCACCGCCACCCGGGTGGATCTCGAAGTGCAGGTGCGGCGCCCCGTAGCGGGCGTCACCGGTGTTGCCGACCGTCGCGATCTGCTGGCCGGCGGTCACGCGGGTGCCGACCTCCATGCCGCCCAGGATCTGGGTGAGGTGGGCGAAGTAGTACGTGTTGCCGGCTCCGTCGCGCATCCACATCGAGATGCCGCCCAGGCCGCTCTCGGCGCGCGTGACGCGGGAGATCGTGCCGTTGGCCACGGCGCGCACCGGGGTGCCGCGTGCGGCCATGATGTCGGTCCCCTGGTGCGACCCCTGACTGCGCGGCGCGCCCCAGTCGTTGCTGTAGGTGTACGACCCGCCCACCGGGAAGGCACGCAGGTAGCGGGCGCTCGACGACGGGGCGGCCACGGGCTGGGCCACGGGCGCCGGCTGCGACACCGGGTCGGCGCCGCTTCGCACCGCGCGGATCCCCAGCATCTTCAGAAAACCGGCCGTCACGACCCCGCGACCGCGCAGGCCGTGCTTGCGCTGCAGCCGGATGACCGCCCGGCGGGTCTGCTGGCCGAAGTTGCCGTCCACGCTGACGCCCAGCCCACGCTGGCGCAGGATCCGCTGGAGCGCCCGCACGTCCGACCCGGACATGCCCAGACGAAGGGCACGGGAGCCGAGCGTGATGTTGACCGGGCGGTTCACCCGGACGGTCCGCCCGTTTCGCAGGATGTCGACGAAGCCCTTCGAGACCAGCCCGCCGCCCTTGAGACCGGCCGCGACCTGCGCCCGCACGACGGCGGCGCGCGTGAGGGGACCGAACTCGCCGTCGGCCACCAGGCGCTCACCACGCTGGTTGAGGAGCGTCTGCAGGTCGCGCACGTCGGTGCCGATCATCCCGAGGTGCAGCACACGCGACCAGAGGGCCACCTGGGGGATGGCGGTCCTGGCCTGCGTCTGCTTCACCCCGTCCGCTGTCGGCATCGGGTCGGCCGTCGCGGTTCCGGCGGCGGCCAACGCACCCACCAGCGGGGCGATGATCCACTACGCGGTACGGCGCGGGCGTCGGTTGTGGGCGCTCGTCGAGACTCCTTGCACGTGCGTTCCTCCTCCGTCGGGATTCGGGCACACGTCACGCGGACTGCACCCCGGGGCCAGGCACGAAGCGGGCACCGTCTCATACGACATCGGCACGCGTGGTCGTTTCATGTTGCAGCCGAACAGGTGGCGGATTGCAGGATGATCGTCGTGGGAAGCGCGGACGCGGTGCCGGGCGGACACGTCACGACCCCGCGCGCCGGGGCGGCACCGCCCCGGGGTGGTGTCGGTGACGGTCACCGGAGTCACGACCCCGCGCGCCGGGGCGGCACGGTCCGGCCGGGAGTCCCGTCGGCCCGCGGGATGCGTCGACCGCGGGGGTCTCACCGTCCCGGCCGGGCCGCGTATCGTGACCGTCATGGCGACCCACCCGGACCCCTTCTCACTCGGCCTCGACGAACTGCACCGGCGCACCAGTCAGAAATGGCGCTGGTTCGATCCCGACGTGCTGCCCCTCTGGGTGGCCGAGATGGACGTGGCCATCGCCGAACCGGTCGTCGACGCGGTCACGGCGGCCCTGCGCATGGGCGACACCGGCTACCCCATGGCAGCCGGGTACGTGGCGGCCATGCGGCGATTCGCGGCCGAGCGCTGGGGATGGGACTTCGACGAGGCCGCCGGTCGCGGCCTGGCCGACGTCATGACCGGTGTCGGCCAGCTCATCCGCGACCTCAGCGAACCGGGTGCCCGCGTGGCCGTCACCCCGCCGGTCTACCCGCCGTTCTACGCGGTCCTCAAACACACCGGCCGCACCGTCGCCGAGGCACCGCTCCTCGGGACCGGCCGGCTGGACCTCGACGCACTGGACCGCGTCCTGGGGGACGACTGCGCCCTGCTCCTTTTGTGCAGCCCGCACAATCCGACGGGGGCGGTGCACACCCGCGACGAGCTGACGGCCGTCGCCGAGATCGCCGCCCGTCACGGTGTGCGGGTCATCGCCGACGAGATCTGGGCGCCGCTCGTGCTGAACGGCCACGGGCACGTGCCCTACCTGACGATCCCGGGCACCGAGTCGGCGTTCAGCCTGATGTCGGCGTCCAAGGGCTGGAACCTGGCGGGGCTCAAGGGCGCGATGGTCGTGGCGGGCGACGCGGGCCGCGGCCTTCTGGCCGGGTGGCCGCATCTGGTGACCGACGCCGCCTGTCACCTCGGTCTCATCGCCCAGACGGCGGCGCTGGAGGAGGGGGGAGGCTGGCTCGCGGCGGCGCTCGAACGCATCGACGCCAACGCGGACCTGCTGACCGACCTCCTCGCCACGCACGCACCCGCGGTGGGCTACCGGCGCCCGGAGGGCACGTACCTGGCCTGGCTCGACATGCGCGCGTGCGGCCTGGGCGACGACCCGGCCGAGGTGCTCGTGCGCGAGGCGCGGGTGGGGCTTTCGCCGGGACCGTGGTTCGGCGACCGGGGCCGGGGCCACGCGCGACTCAAC
The DNA here is from genome assembly GCA_964628685.1 of uncultured Bifidobacteriaceae bacterium. GTDB lineage: Bacteria > Actinomycetota > Thermoleophilia > Miltoncostaeales > Miltoncostaeaceae > CALMEC01. The sequence continues at coordinate 505,105 of CAZVNM010000002.1, forward strand.
CTGGCCACCACACCGGCCATCCTCACCGAGGCGGTGGAGCGGATGGCGCCCGTCCTTGCGGGCTGAACGTCACGGACCGCCGGGGGCACCGGCGCGGGCCGTCACCGCTCCGTGACGAACCGACTTTGTGACCCCCGCTGACAAACGTCCCCAGGCGCATCGCACGAATGCGTGAAATCCCGGTCACGCCCCGAGCCGACGGATATACTCCCGTCCGTTGCGTTGACGGGACAGTGTTCCGTGACGCGCATTGGAGGAGAGCGCTCATCACGGAGGCCCCGAACCGCTTGGAGATGTCCGCAGCAGCGGATCGCAACGACATGCTGACCGACACGGGTACGCCCGCGTCGTTCGTGCCGCGTCCGTTCGAGTTCATCGTCGCGATCCTGGGGTTCATCGTCCTGGCGCTGGCCCTACCCGTCGTGCTGGTCGCCGGCGGCCAGTTCAACGGCTGGGTCACCGGCGCGCTGCTCTTCACCTTCAGCTGGCTCGCGCACCTGGGGATCACCAAGCTGGCCCAGGGCCTCGAGCCGACGATGGCCGTCGGGCTGATCGGCTTCTCCTCCATCGGCCGCGCCATCGTGGTGGTGCTGATCCTGTTCCTGATCGCCGGACTGGTGGATCGGGTCATGGGTCTGATCGCCGCCGGCGTCTTCGCCGCGGCCTTCACATTCGACCTCATGGGGCGGACCGTCCTTCACGCGCTGCGTGAGAAGCAGAAGAAGCTGGAGAGGAGCCGATGAGCGAGGCCGCGGCCACACTCGACCCGGGGATCCCACCCCAGGACGAGAAGAAGAGCACGTTCAAGTACTACGTCTGGGGTTTCCTCGCCCTCCTGGTCGCCTGGACCGTGGTCGTCGCCATCAACGGCGACTGGTCGGCGCCCAAGGACGCGGCGGGCGAGTCCACGCTCAAGCCGCAGAACGAGTTCGCCCTGCCCGCCTGGCTCGACCTGAAGTTCGGCCCGATCGACATGTCGATCAACAAGGCCGTCGCCTACCTGATGCTCGCCTCGCTGCTGTCGATCCTCGTCGGGATCTTCGTCGTGCGCGGCGGCATGAAGCTCCGCCCGACGCGCGCGCAGAACATCGTCGAGGCCCTCTACGACTTCAGCGACAAGCAGATCGCCAAGGCGACGCTGGGCGAGAAGATGTTCAGCAAGTACTTCCCGTACGTCGCGACCATCTTCCTGTTCATCCTGATCAACAACCTGATCAGCTTCGTCCCGCTCCCGGGCGGTGAGCACAAGAGTTTCCTCGGCGTGCCCGACCTCGCCCTCTACGCGGCGACCGGCAACATCAACGTCACCCTCGCCCTCTCGGCGGTCACGTTCCTGCTCTACAACTACGAGGGCATCCGGGAGCACGGGTTCGGCGGCTACATCAAGACGTTCATGCCCGGTGGTGACATCCACCCGGTGATGAAGGTCTTCGTGATGGTCCTGGAGATGGTCTCCAACGCCATCCGCCTGGTCAGCCTGGCCGTCCGACTCTTCGCCAACATGCTGGCCGGCCACATGCTGATCATCATGGCCGCCGGCTTCACCATCATCCTCGGCAACTACGCGGGGGCACTGGCGATCCCGTTCGGACTGTTCTTCTACCTGTTCGAGGTCCTCCTGGTCGCGGGTCTCCAGGCGTTCATCTTCGCGATGCTGAGCGGCATCTACATCGGCTTCGCGACCTCCCCCTCCCACTAGACAACACCACGAAGGGACAACTCAAGTGGCACTTGAAGGCAACATCGTTGACGCGGCGAAGGCGCTCTCACTCGGCCTCGCCACCGGTTTCGGCGCCATTGGACCGGGTGTCGGCGTGGGCTACCTGATGGGTAAGACCATCGAGTCCGTCGCCCGCCAGCCGGAGCTCCGCGGCGACCTCATGGGAATCATGTTCCTGGGTCTGGCGCTCACCGAGGCGATCGTGTTCTACGCCCTGCTCATGGGCTTCGTCGCGTTCTTCCTCGCGTAGATCATGGATCCACTGTCACTGGGATTGTCGGTCGTCGCCGCCACCGAGGGTGAGGGCGACAACCCGCTCCTCTCACCCAGCCCGGGACTGATGATCTGGACGGTCATCCTCTTCTTCCTGACGCTGTTCATCCTGAAGAAGTTCGTCTTCGGCCCGGTCGGGGAGATGATCGAGAAGCGCCGCAGCAAGATCCAGGCGGACCTGGAGGAGGCCGAGACCAGCCGCGACGAGGCCGTCCGGATGCTCGAGGACTACAAGGTGCAGCTGGCCGAGGCCCGCAAGGAGGCCGACGAGCTGCGTGACCGCGGTCGCCGCGAGGGCGAGCGCGAGCGCGCATCCATCGTCACGGCGGCGGAGGGTCAGCGCGAGCGGATCCTCACCGACGCCTCGCAGCAGGCCGAGGCACACGGCAAGGCGGCTCTGGCGTCGGTGCGTGACGACGTCGCGGCCATCGCGCTGGCAGCGGCCGAGAAGGTCACCCGCAAGTCGATGACCGACGACGATCACCGTCGCATGGTCGAGGATGCCCTCAGGGAGATCGACCTCTCCGGGGCAGGGGGGTCCGCACCCGCGTGAGCGTTGCGACCACCTACGCCGAGGCCCTCTTCCAGGCCGCCGACCACGCCGCCGCGGTCGACCTCGTGTCGGCCGACCTCGCGGGTGTCCGTGAGGCGATCGCCCCCGGAACCGAGGTCGGACGCGTCCTGCTCAACCCGAAGGTCGACTCCGCCGCCAAGAAGGCCGCGATCGACGGGTTGACCGAGACCACCCACTCGCTGACCGTCAACCTGCTCCGCGTCCTGGTGGACCGGGGCCGGCTGGACGAGATCCCCGCGATCGCCGACGCGTTCAGCGCACGCGTCGACCAGGCGGCCGGTCAGATCGCCGTCGAGGTCACCAGCGCGGTGCCCCTGCCCGACGACCTGCGCGCTCAGGTCGTCGACCGCATCACCCAGCAGACCGGCCGTGCCGCCAAGATCACCGAGCGGGTCGATCCCGACATCATCGGTGGCCTCGTGCTGCGCGTGGGACCCGTCGTCACCGACGCGTCCGTGCGTGGACGCCTGCGCAGTCTGCGCAGGTCGATCACCGGCACCCATTCGTAGAACCACCGAACCGAGGAACCGAGAGAACAGCCGATGGAGCTTCGACCCGACGAGATCACAAAGGTCCTTCGCCAGCAGATCGAGCAGTACACGGGCGAGATCGACACCGAGGAGGTGGGGACCGTCCTGCAGGTCGGTGACGGCATCGCCCGCGTCCACGGTCTGGAGAACTGCGTCGCGCTCGAGATGCTCGAGCTGCCGCACGGGGTGACCGGCCTCGCCCTCAACCTCGAGGAGGACAACGTCGGCGTCGTGCTCCTGGGTGAGGACACCCTCATCAAGGAGGGCGACCCGGTGCGGCGCACCGGCAAGGTCATCCAGGTGCCGGTGGGCGACGCGCTGCTCGGCCGCGTGGTCGACCCGCTCGGCAACCCGCTCGACGACCGCGGTCCCATCGAGACCGCCGAGACCCGCCCGGTCGAGTTCAAGGCCCCCGGCGTCGTACAGCGTCAGCCGGTCACCGAGCCGCTGCAGACGGGCCTCAAGGCCATCGACGCGCTCATCCCGATCGGCCGCGGACAGCGCGAGCTCATCATCGGCGACCGTGGCACGGGCAAGACGACCATCGCGCTCGACACGATCATCAACCAGCGCGGCAAGGACGTCGTGTGCGTCTACGTCGCGATCGGCCAGAAGGCGTCGACCGTCGCCTCCCTGGTGCAGCGTCTGCGTGACGCCGGCGCCATGGACTACACCATCGTGGTCGTGGCCAGCGCCTCCGCCAGCGCCCCGCTCAAGTACCTGGCGCCGTACGCCGGCGCCGCCATGGGCGAGTTCTTCACCTACAACGGCAAGCACGCCCTCTGCGTCTACGACGACCTCTCCAAGCAGGCCGACGCATACCGTCAGATGTCGCTGCTGCTTCGCCGCCCGCCGGGCCGCGAGGCGTTCCCCGGTGACGTCTTCTACCTGCACTCCCGTCTGCTGGAGCGGGCCTGCAAGCTCAGCGACGACCTGGGCGGCGGGTCGCTCACCGCGCTCCCGATCATCGAGACCCAGGCCGGTGACGTGTCGGCGTACATCCCGACCAACGTCATCTCCATCACCGACGGCCAGATCTTCCTCGAGAGCAAGCTCTTCTACCAGGGCGTGCGCCCGGCGGTGAACGTCGGCATCTCGGTGTCCCGCGTCGGTGGTAACGCCCAGGTCAAGGCCATGCGCAAGGTCGCCGGCCGCATGAAGCTGGAGCTCGCCCAGTACCGCGACCTCGAGGCCTTCGCGCAGTTCGGCTCCGAGCTTGACGCCTCCACCCAGAAGACCCTGGCCCGCGGCGCCCGTCAGGTCGCCACGCTCAACCAGCCCGTCTTCCAGCCGTGGCCCGTCGAGGAGCAGGTCGCGATCATCTCCGCGGCCAACGAGGGCTTCCTGGACGACATCGATCCGCTCGAGGTCCCCAAGTTCAACGACGACCTTCGCGCCGCGCTTCGCGAGGAGGGCAAGATCCTTCCGGCGATCGCCGATTCGAAGGAGCTCTCGGACGACAACGCCAAGGCGCTCGAGGACTTCATCAAGCGGTTCAAGAGCCAGCGGATGGGCACCGGCGTCGGTGACCGGACCGAGGCCGAGGAGCGTGAGCTCGCCGATGCGGCGGCCAAGATCGAGCAGGCCGAGGCCGACGTCGCCGACGGCCCGGACGCCAAGGACGACGCGGCGGCGTAATGGCCTCCTCACGTGACATCAAACGGCGGATCGACTCGATCCGCGGCACCCGCAAGATCACCCGCGCGATGGAGCTCGTCGCCTCGGCGAAGCTCCGCCGGGGGCAGGACCGCATCGAGTCGCTGCGTCCCTACGCCAAGTCGCTGCGCCTGCTCATGATCCACGCGGCGCGCCACAGCCGTGAGGCCCGCGGGCTTCCGCTCCTCGAGGAGCGCGAGCAGGTCCGCAAGGGCGTCGTCGTGACCATCACCGGCGACCGTGGCCTCGCGGGCGCATTCAACGTCAACATCCTGCGGCGTGCGCAGCAGGTGGCGGCAGAGATGCGCGAGCAGGGGGCCGAGGAGGTCGTGTTCGTCGCGGTCGGCAAGAAGGGCATCGGCACCCTGCGCTTCCGGGGCCTCACGATCGACCAGTCGTTCGAGGGCTTCTCGGTGGCGCCGGTGTTCTCCGACGCCCAGAGTGTGGCCGACCACCTGGTCCACCAGTTCACCGAGGGCGGCTACGACCGCGTGGTGCTCGTCTACAACGAGTTCAAGTCGGTGATGGAGCAGCGCGTCGTCGACGAGCAGCTCCTGCCGATTCCGCGGCAGATCATGGAGGACGAGGACCTGGATGGCGACGGGGAGCCCGACGTCCAGGAGCGCAGCGCCATGACGCTCTTCGAGCCGGACGCCCAGACGGTGCTCGAGACGCTGCTTCCCACCTACATCGAGAACACCATCTTCCGTGCGCTCCTCGAGAGCGCCGCCGCCGAGCTCGCGGCGCGCCGCACCGCGATGCGCAACGCGACCGACAACGCCGGCGTGCTGATCGACCAGTACACCCTTGCGATGAACCGCGCGCGCCAGGCCGCGATCACCCAGGAGATCCTGGAGGTCGTGGCGGGTGCGGACGCCCTGAAGTAATCCAACCGACGAACGAGGACCTGACGAATGGCTGAGGGAAACACCGGGACGATTCTCGAGATCAAGGGCGTGGTGCTGGACCTGCGCTTCCCCGGGACGCTGCCGGCGATCTACAACGCGCTCGAGATCAGGCGCCCGGACGGGACCACGCTCGTGGCCGAGGTGCAGCAGCACCTGGGTGACGACAAGGTCCGCGCCGTGGCCCTGGACATCACCGACGGACTGTCGCGCGGCAGCGAGGCGATCGACACCGGCGCCCCCATCTCGGTGCCGGTCGGTGAGAAGACGCTCGGCCGCATCTTCAACGTGCTCGGCGAGACGATCGACCACGGCGACCCGGTCGAGACCGAGGAGAAGTGGCCGATCCACCGTCCCGCCCCGGCGTTCGACGCCCTCGACCCGACCGAGCAGATCTTCGAGACCGGCATCAAGGTCGTCGACCTGCTCGCCCCGTACGTCAAGGGTGGAAAGGTCGGCCTGTTCGGCGGCGCCGGTGTGGGCAAGACGGTGCTCATCCAGGAGCTCATCGCGAACCTCGCGAAGGAGCACGGTGGCCTCTCGGTGTTCGCCGGCGTGGGTGAGCGCACCCGCGAGGGCAACGACCTGTGGCTCGAGATGACCGAGTCCGGCGTCATCGAGAAGACGGCGCTCGTCTACGGCCAGATGAACGAGCCGCCCGGTTCGCGTCTTCGCGTCGCCCTGACGGGCCTCACCATGGCGGAGTACTTCCGCGACGAGGCCGGCCAGGACGTGCTGCTGTTCATCGACAACATCTTCCGCTTCGTGCAGGCGGGCTCCGAGGTGTCGGCCCTCCTCGGCCGCATGCCCTCCGCCGTGGGATACCAGCCGACGCTCGCCACCGAGATGGGCGACCTGCAGGAGCGCATCACCTCCACCCGCAAGGGCTCGGTCACCTCGGTGCAGGCCATCTACGTGCCCGCGGACGACCTGACCGACCCGGCCCCGGCCGCGTCGTTCACCCACCTCGACGCCACGACGGTGCTGAACCGCGCCATCTCGGAGAAGGGCATCTACCCGGCCGTCGACCCGCTCGACTCGACCAGCCGCGCGCTGTCGCCGAACGTCGTCGGCGAGGAGCACTACGAGACGGCCACCCGGGTGCAGGAGATCCTCCAGACCTACAAGGACCTGCAGGACATCATCGCCATCCTCGGTGTGGACGAGCTCACCGACGAGCAGAAGGTCACCGTGTCGCGCGCCCGCAAGATCGAGCGCTTCCTGTCGCAGCCGTTCCAGGTCGCGACCGCGTTCACCGGCATGGAGGGCAAGTACGTCAAGCTGGAGGACACGGTCCGCAGCTTCCGCGAGGTCGTCGAGGGCAAGCACGACGACGTGCCGGAGGGCGCCTTCTACATGGTCGGCGGCATCGATGACGTGCTCGAGAAGGCCGAGTCGATGAAGGCCACCGCGTGAGCACCGCCGCACCCCAGACGGACCGGCGCATGCTGTCGGTCCGCATCCTCACCCCCGAGGGCGCCGCGTTCGAGGGCGACGTCTACATGGTCGTCGCGCCGAGCGTGCAGGGCGAGGTGGGCCTCCTGCCGCGTCACGCCCCGCTCATCGCGGAGCTGAAGGTGGGGGACGTCCGGCTGAAGGACGCCGAGGAGAACGTCACGGTCTACGCCACCACCGAGGGGTACCTCTCGCTGGAGGCCGACCACGTGCTCATCATGGTCGCCCAGGCGGAGCTCGCCTCTGGCATCGACCGTGCCCGTGCCGAGAAGCAGCTGGAGCGCGCCGAGAACGATCTGGCGAACGCCGGCGAGGACGCCGCCCTGCGGATGGCCGCCGAGAACCGGAAGGTGCGAAACGCCAACCGGCTGCGCGTGTTGGAGAAGTACGGCCAGAGCTGAGAGAACGCTCGGAGCCACGTGTCACGGAGGGGCCGCCATCGCGCGGCCCCTCGTCATTTCCGGGCAGACGGCGGCGGGAGGGTGCGCTTCCGTCGGCCATGCCGTGCGTTGCCCGGCGGTTCGCGGTTCCCGGCGGCCCGCGAGACGGCGTCGGGCGAGATCCGTGCCGCGGAGCGGTGCGGCCATGCCCGGGCATCGCCGCGCCGCTCCACCGGTGGCGGGGGTTGGGCCTCAGGCCTCCTGATCGGGATGCCGGACGTCGGGCTGAACCGTCCATTCGGGCGGCTCGTCCCGACCGGCCTCCTCATCGGCCTCGGCGTCCTCGGCGGTCGCCTGGACGATCCCCTGCGCGTGATGCACGGGGGCGTACACGGCGTACAGGCGAAGCGGCTCGTCACCGGTGTTGATCACGTCGTGCCACACACCTGCGGGCACCTGGATGGCCCAGTCATCGTCGACGTCCTGCTCGAAGTCGAGCTGGTCCTGCGACGGACCCATCACGCAGCGGCCCTCCCCGGACTCGAGGCGCAGGAACTGGTCGGTGTCGGGGTGGACCTCCATCCCGATCGAGCCGCCCGGGGGGATCGTCATGAGCGTGACCTGGAGGTACCTCCCGGTCCAGGCGACGGCGCGATAGGCGTCGTTGTCATCGGTGGCCTGCTCGATGTCGAAGGCGTTGGGGCGGGGCCCCGGGTCGGTGATCGCCATGGTGGGAGTGCCTTTCGGTTGGTGTGGGTGTCGGGACGGGTCGATCCGCCTCGGGGCCCTGAGCGTACGCGGTGCCCGTTGGCGGGGACTCTTCGCGATTGCGCAGCTCGGCGGGCGCGGCACGCGTCACCGACATTGCGGAGAAGTCGTGTGAGCGTGCCCAACATGACGTGACCGCCGCATGGGTGGACGGCGCGGGTGGAGGGGTGCCCGCGATCATCGTTTCGGGCGTCGTCCGCCCCGCGCGCACGACGGGCGCCGCAGGAGGCGCATGCCGTTGCCGATCACCAGCAGGCTCGTCCCCATGTCGGCCAGCACCGCGAGCCACAGCGACACCACGCCCGCGAGCGTCAGGGCGAAGAACACCGCCTTGATCCCGATGGCGAGGACGATGTTCTGCCACAGCACGTGACCGGTGTGCGTCGAGATGCGCAGGAACTCCGGGATGCGACGCGGGTCGTCGTCCATCACCGCCACGTCGGCGGTCTCGATGGCGGTGTCGGTGCCGGCCGCGCCCATGGCGATGGCGAGGTCGGCGCGCGCCATGGCCGGCGCGTCGTTGACGCCGTCGCCCACCATCGCGACCGGACCGTGCCGGGTGACGAGCTCGGCGATGGCCGCCAGCTTGTCATCGGGAAGGAGCTCACCGCGGGCGTCGTCGATGCCCACACGGTCGGCGATCGCGGCGACCGTGCGGTGGTTGTCGCCGCTCAGCATCACCGTCTCGACGCCCATGCCGTGCAGCTCGTCGACGGCCGCGACGCTCGAGTCCTTCAGGTCGTCGGCCACCGCCAGCACCGCCAGCGGACGCTCCCCGTCCATCAGCACCACCGCCGTGCTCGCACCGGCCTCCAGCCGGTCGAGGTGCGCCTCGACCGCGGGTGAGCAGCGGCCCGCGTCCTCGAGCATCGCGTGGTTTCCGATCGCGTACGTGGCGCCGTCGACCCGTGCGGTGATGCCTCGGCCGGGGGTCGTCGCGACGTCGGTCGCACGCAGGGGTGCGGCGGTCGTCGCCCGGGCGATGGCGTGCGCCACCGGATGCTCGGAGTGCGCCTCGATCGACGCGGCGATGTGGAGGAGCTCGTCGTCGGCGCGGTCATCCGTCAGGTTGACGAACGCGACGAGCGTCGGCCGGCCGACCGTGACCGTCCCGGTCTTGTCGAGCGCGACGGTGCGGATGCGCCGGGCGTTTTCCAGGTGCACGCCGCCCTTCACCAGGATGCCGCGGCGGGCCGCGCCCCCCAGCCCCGCCACGACGGTGACGGGTGTCGAGATGACGAGCGCGCAGGGGCATGCGAGCACCAGGAGCACCAGGGCACGGTAGAACCAGTCGCGCCACGACCAGCCGGCGACGAGGGGCGGCAGGACCGCCACCACGATGGCCGTCAGGAAGACGATCGGCGTGTAGACGGCGGCGAACCGGTCGACGAAGCGCTGCGCCGGCGCCCGCTCGGACTCCGCCGCCTGGATGGATGCGGCGATGCGGTCGAGGGTGCCCTCGCCACGCGGCGCGGTCACGCGCACCTGCAGCGACCCGCGCTGGTTGATCGTGCCGGCGAAGACCTGGTCGCCCGCGGCCTTGGCGACCGGGACCGACTCCCCGGTGATCGGCGCCTGGTCGACGGTGCTCGTCCCCTCGACGACCTCACCGTCCAGCGCGATGCGCTCGCCCGGCCGGACGAGGACCACGGCACCCAGGGTGATCGACTCGGTCGGCGTGTCGATCCACCCGTCGCCCACGCGCAGATGCGCCGTCTCGGGGGCCAGACGAACGAGGCTGCGGATGGCGTTTCGCGCGCGGTCCAGGCTGAGCGCCTCGATCATCTCGGCGACGCCGAAGAGCCAGATGACCACCGCCGCCTCGGGCCACTGGCCGATGATGACCGCGCCGATCACGGCCACCGACATGAGCAGGCTGATGGTGAGCTTGCCCGACACGAGCGCACGGGCGCCGCTTCGCAGGGTGGGAAGGCCGCCCAGCAGGATCGCGCCGAGGACCATCAGGCCGACCGGCCACGAGCGCTCCCCGGCTCCCGTGATGGCGACGATCTCGGACCCGACCGCCAGCACACCGGCGAGCCCCATGGTGATGAGGGTGCGTCGCGGGATGCGGCCGGCGCCGGCGGCGTCGGCGTCGTCCGCCACGCGGACGGCCGTCATGCCGGTGGTGCGGATGGCCTGCGGGATGCGCGCCGGATCGTCCAGATCGTGATGCACGCGGATGCGGCGCGCGACCAGGTCGACCTCGATCGGTCCGACACCCTCGATCGGTGCCAGCGCCTGGCGGATGAGGCGTTCCTCGTTGGCGCAGCAGAGCTCGTCGATGCGGAACGTCGTCGACGACGCGGTGGACGGGAAGGGCCGCGCCGCGTTGTCGGTGGGCGTCGTCGGCCGGTCGCGCACGCCGATCGAGCGGGGTCTCACGGGAGCGGTGACCGGGGCGCCATCGTCGCAGCCATCGCAACCACATGCATCGCCGGTAGCGGCGGTGGGGTCGTCGGTCCCGGTCGTGGAACGGGTGCTCATCCGTCATCACCCGCGTGGGACACGTGGTCGACGGTGACGTCCAGGAGCATCCGCACGTGGGCATCGGCCAGGCGGTAGTGGATGCGCCGCCCCTCCCGCCGGGTGCGGACGACATCCGCCGTGCGCAGCAGACGCATCGACTGGCTGACCGTGTTGTCGCTCACGCCGATCGCGGCCGCCAGGTCGCACACGCAGAGCTCCCCGGCGTCGGCGAGCGCCTGCAACAGGGCGAGGCGTGTGGGGTCTGCCAGCAGGCGGAAGAGGTCCGCGGCGTCGGCGATGACCTCGGGACGGGGCAGCCGCTCGCGGAGGGCGCTCATGGCGCGGGCGTCCGGAGCGTCGCACCCGGGTGCGCAGTCGCTCTCGACGGCCGGGTTCATCGTGACCATCACCCAATGATACCTGTTCAGATGGACAGATATCTGCCGCGGCGCCGTGTCCATCGTTCGTCGGGGCCGGCCGGTGCACCCGGTCGATGGCGAGCGCTGACGTCGCGGTCGCGTCCGGCGGCCGTCGGTGGGAGACTGGGCGGGGAGGTGGCGCGCGTGGCTTCGGACGGCAGGATCGGTTTCTGGACGCGGGTGGTGGCGGACGCGGTCTTTCGCGACGCGGTGATCGAGGACCCGCTGCGGGCGGTGGCGGAGGTGGACGACGTGGAGGCCACCTCGGCCCAGGTGCGCCAGCTCGAGGAGATGGGCGTGGAGGAGCGCCGCGAGTTCATCCAACACGTCGTGCGGGCGGCGTTCATGAAGGGCACGGTGGCGCGCTGGGGGCCGCTCGACGAGCAGAACCCCGGTATGTGGGAGCCGTCCGACCAGGAGTGACCCGTGGTCGGCCCCGGGCCGTGCGGTTCACGCGCGGCCGTCTCGTCGCTACCCTTCGACGATCGGGCCACCGAGGAGGCGGATGGGCGCGCAGCGCAAGATCGGGTTCTGGACGCGGATGGTCGCCGACGCCGTGTTCCGCGACGCGGTGCTCGCCGACCCGCTGCGGGCGATGGGGGACGTGGACGACGTCGACGTGTCGGCCGAGCAGATCCGCCGGCTCGAGGAGATGTCGTACGACGAGCGCATGGAGCTCGTGACCGAGGTGGTGCGCGACGCCTACTTCAGGGGTGCGCTCGCCCGGTTCGGCCCACTGCGCGAGGACGGCTCGCTGGGTGGTCCCGAACCACCCGCTCAGGGCTGAGCGCACCCGCATCCCGACGCCGCGCGATGCCCCGCCGGGATGCGCAGACGCGCAAGCGGGCAGAATCACACCCATGGGATCCATCGTCAGCGCGCACGGGCTCTGGGAGGAGCTCGGCTCCGACCGGCCACCGGTCCTCATCGACGTCCGCTGGTCACTCGACGGGCCGCCCGGTCGCGACGTGTACGCGGCCGGCCACCTGCCGGGCGCCACCTACGTCGACCTCGACTCCGAACTGGCGGGTCCACCCGGGGTGGACGGACGTCATCCGCTGCCGGACCCCGAGGTGGTGACGGCGGCGCTGCGCCGGGCGGGTGTGGACGACGACTCGCGGGTCGTCGTCTACGACGACCGCACCGGAATGGCCGCCGCCCGGGCCTGGTGGGTCTTCCGCGACATGGGCGTCGGCGATGTGCGACTGCTGGACGGCGGGTACGCCGTCTGGGCGGCGGCCGGGTTTCCCACGACCGTCGAACGGCCGCGTCCGCGGTCCGGCGCGTTCCGGCCGCGGCCGGGCGCCATGCGACGGGTGGACGCCGACGGCGCGGCGCGGCTCGGGGCCGAGGGGATCCTGCTGGACGTCCGGGCGCCGGAGCGCTTCGAGGGGCGCGTCGAGCCGATCGATCCGGTGGCCGGCCACATCCCGGGTGCCCGCAACGCCCCGGCGACCGACAGCCTGACGGCCGACGGCACCTTCGCGCCGATCGACGTGCTGCGCGAGCGCTTCGCCGCGCTCGGGGTGCGCCAGGGCGACGAGGTGGCCGTGTACTGCGGGTCGGGGGTGACCGCCGCCCACGCGATCGTGGCCCTGTGGCGCATCGGGGTGGAGGCCGCCCTGTACCCGGGGTCCTGGAGCGAATGGGTCGCGGTCCCGGGACGACCGGTCGCGACCGGGCAGTCCGAATCCGCCGACTGACCGGGCCGACCGCGACCCACCACACGCTGTGATCGACGTTTGACGCCGCGCCGTCACGGGTAGAACGGATGCGCGGGTCGCGTCGGCCATGACGGCCGATCCCGCATCGCACTACGTGAACGGAGGTCACTCGTGGGTTTCATTCTGAGCATCGTCGTCTTCGCCGCCGGCGCGATCCTGCGCTGGGCGGTCAACGCCAAGGTCGCGGGCATCGAGCTCACGACCATCGGTCTCATCCTCATGGTCGTCGGTGTCGTCGGTTTCGTCCTCTCCGCCATCCAGTGGATGACGCGCGAGCGGCGCACCGAGCAGGTGGTCGATCAGGGCAACGCCCGGGTCATCACCCGCGACGACGTCCCCCGCGCGTAGACCGAAGGCCCCGGGGTGGCGCTGCGGCGCCGCCCCGGAGGATGATCACCGGCCCGGGAGGGCGGCGCGGACCCGCTGGACGAACGCCCGCATGCGCGCGGGGTCCTTGCGGACCCCGGCGGCCGACACCCCGCTGATCACGTCGACGCCCGCCGGCCGCACGGTGGTGAGCGCCGCGGTGATGTTGTCGGGATCGAGGCCGCCGGCCAGGACCACCGGCACGTCGAGGGCCTCCACCACCTGACGGGCGACCTCCCAGTCGAAGCGCCGGCCCGTGCCGGCGGGGCGCTCGCCGCTGCTCGAGTCGAGCAGGATCTCGCCGGCGCCGGCCTCCACGAAGTAGCGCGCGGTGGCGATCCACACATCGGGTGATCCGACCGGATATCCGGCCTCGGCGCGAAGCGCTTTGATCACGTGCACGCCGGCCGCCGCCACGCGCGCCACCACCTCCGGCGGCTCGTCCAGGTGCAGCTGCACCATGGTGGCGCCGGTCCGCTCCACGATCCGGAGGATGTGGTCGGCGTCACCCCCCACCACGGGCACCCCGACCGTGCCCTCCGCCACGTCCATGAGCTCCCGCGCCCGCCGGGCGGTGAGCTCCCACGGCACGTCGATGGGGTACTCGACCACGAACCCCAGGCGGTCGGCGCCCGCCTCGACGGCGGTGCGGACGTCGTCGGGGTGCGTGAGACCGCAGATCTTGACGATCGTCACGGCCAGCCGACGTCGCAGAGTGAACGGATCATCGCGGCGGGATCATCGGCCCTGAGGATGGCCGTGCCCACCAGCACCGCGTCCGCCCCGGCGTCGCGGGCGCGCCGGGCGTCGTCCGGCCCGGTGATGGCGCTCTCGCTGATGATCGGGACGTCGCGGGGAAGCGTCTCGATGAGCGCCTCGGTGCGTCCCACGTCGCCGTCGTCGGTCTCACCGATCGCGATGTCGCGGTTGTTCACGCCGAGGAGGCTCGGTGCGATCGAACGCGCCCGCAGGAACGTCATCTCCTGCGGGGAGTGGACCTCGACCAGGGTCTCAAGGCCGAGCGCGAGTGCCTCGCCGTGCAGCGTCACGAACGGCAGGGGTTCGATCATGCGCACGGTCATCAGCTGCACCTGCGCACCGGCGTCGCGGGTATCGGCCAGGTCGGCGGGCCCCCGCGGGAAGTTCTTGCGAAGGATCGGCAGATCCGTCACCCCGCGCACGCGGCGGATCAGATCGACCGACCCGCCGAAGTCGCGCTCCTCGGTGACGATCGAGATCCCGGCGATCGGAAGGGATGCGTAGATCCGCGCCAGATCCGCGGGGTCGCGTCCCCGAAGCAGGTCGCCCTCCTTGGGGGAGCGCACCTTGACCTCCGCCAGGACGGGCATGACACCCGCCGCCTGACGCGCGCGGATCGACTCGGTCAGCGTGGTCGTCACAGCCGGTTGGACGCCGTGACGATCTCCTCCAGCTTGCGTGCGGCGGCGCCCGACGCCAGGTTCTCCCGGGCCATGTCGACGCCCTTCTCCGGGCTGTCGGCGATGCCCGCGGCGTAGAGCGCGAAGCCGTTGTTGAGAAGCAGGAAGTCGCGGCGGGGGCCCTCGTCGCGCCCCTCGAAGATGTCGCGGATGATCTCGGCGTTGTAGTCGGGCGGCCCGCCCTGCACGTCGTCGAGCGTCGCACGCGCGAACCCGAAGTCCTCGGGGGCGATCTCGTAGCGCTCGACCCGGTCGCCCTTCACCTCGGCGATCGACGTGCGGCCGAGGATCGAGATCTCGTCCAGGCCGTCCAGACCGTGCACCACCAGCACGTGGTGCATGTCGAGCTGCGCCACGACGTCGCCCACCATTCCCACGAGCTGCGGCTGGTAGACGCCCAGCAGATGGCGCGGTGCGCCGGCCGGGTTGATGAGCGGGCCGATGATCGTGAAGAAGATCGTCTTGATGCCGAGCGCCTGCTCCGGGAAGAACACCTTCATCATGATCGGGTGGAACGCCGGTGCGTAGAGGAAGCTCCAGCCGACCTCCTCGATCAGCCGCCGGCCCTGGTCGGGCTCCAGCTCCACCTTCACCCCCAGGGCCTCCAGGGCGTCGGCGCTGCCCGACGACGACGACGAGATGCTGCGGCTGCCGTGCTTGGCCACCGGCGCACCCGCCGCGGCCGTGAGGATCGAGTTGGCCGTGCTCACGTTGAACGTGGTGAGCCCACCGCCGGTGCCGCACATGTCGATCAGGTCACGGTCGACCTTCGGGTCGATCTGCACGCAGTTGGCGCGCATGGCGCGGGCGATGTAAGCGACCTCGTCGATGCTCGGACCCTTCATGACGAGCGCGACCAGGAAGCCCGCCACCTGGACGTCGGTCACGGTGTCGTCGCGCATCGCCTCGATGAAGTCGACGATCTCGCGCTCCGACAGGTTGATGTTCTGGGTCAGCTTGCCGAGGCTGTTGCGATAGAGCGTGGACATGCCCGACCCCCTAGAACTTGTAGGTGTGGAACGCCATGAGCGTCTCGGTGGCGAGGATGTCGTCGACCGGCGCCAGCTTCTCGGTGATGACCTCCGCCATCCGCTCGTACTCCTCCACCTGGACTTTGACGACCAGGTCGTACGGGCCCGCCACCGAATGCACCTCCACCACCTCGGGGATCTGGCCCAGCTCGCGTGCGACGGCGCCGACCGATCCGCGTTCCGTGTTCATCAGGACGATGGCGGTGACCATGTGCGCTCCTCTGGGCGGATTCGACCGAAACCGCCTCCACGGTACCAGCGGTGCCGCCCGGTTCGTCCCGTTCGCGCCCGCCGTGTCGCCCGCTCGCTAACCTGCGTCGGATGAGCGTGCCCATCTCAGTCCTCGACCTGGCGCCGGTCCCGACCGGGGCGAGCCCCGGCGAGGCGGTCCTTGCGACCCTCGACCTGGCGCGTCGCGTCGACGCGCTGGGCTATCACCGCTACTGGCTGGCGGAGCACCACAACACCCCCGGGATGGCGTGTCCCGCCCCCGAGGTGATGATCGGTCACGTCGCCTCGGCCACCTCCCACATGCGGGTCGGTGCCGGCGGGATCATGCTGCCCAACCACAGTCCGCTCCACGTGGCCGAGACCTTCCGGCTGCTCGAGGTGCTGCACCCGGGACGCATCGACCTGGGGTTGGGGCGCGCGCCGGGCACCGACCCGGTCACCGCCCACGCGCTGCGCCGCGGCGGCACCCCCGGGGAGTTCCCCCAGCAGCTGGCCGAGCTCTTCGCGTTCGCACAGGACGGATTCCCGGCGGACCACCCGTTCCGCAGTGTGCGCGCCGAGCCGTCCGAGGCCGACCTGCCGCCGGTCTGGATCCTCGGCTCCAGCGAGTACGGCGCCGCGGTGGCGGCGGCGTTCGGCCTGGGGTTCGCGTTCGCGCGGCACCTCAACCCGCGCGGCGCCGCCGACGCGCTGCGCCGCTACCGGGCGGAGTTCCAGCCCTCACCGGCCATGGCGGAGCCCCTGGCGATCCTGGCGGTCTCGGCCATCGCCGCATCCTCACAGGAGGAGGCGCGCGACCTGGCGATGTCGATGGGCCTCGGTGTGGTGCGCATGCGGCAGGGGCGTCCGACCAAGCTCCCCAGTCCGCAGGAGGCGCGTGACCACGCCTGGAGTCCGGCCGAGGAGGACCAGCTTCGCCGCTACATGCGCGCGCAGGTGCTGGGGACGGGTGCGGAGGTGGCCGCGGGGCTCGCCGAGCTGGTGGACGAGACCGGGGCCGACGAGGTGATGATCATGACCTCGGTGCACGACCCGGCCGCACGGGTGCGAAGCTACGAGCTCATCGGCGAGGCGATGGGGACGTCGCCCGCCGCCTGAGCGGTCTCACTCGGGCCGCGGCCCGGTGGAGGTGCGGATCACGAGGCCGGTGGGGAGGGGCGGTGGACCCGTCGCCGGCTGGCCGCTTTCGATCTGCGCGACCAGCACATCGCCCGCCAGCTCGCCCATCGGCCGGTAGGGGACCATCACGGTCGTGAGGCCCGCCAGGTCGGCGCCGGGCACGTCGCCGACACCGGTCACCGAGATGTCCTTGGGTGCCGAGAGCCCCTCGTGGAAGACCGCCTCCAGCGCGCCCAGCGCGAGCGCGTCGTCGAGCGCCACGATCACCGTGGGCCGCTCCTCGGCCTTCAGGATCCTCCGCGTGGCGGTGTTGCCGGCGCTGCGGGTGGGCCAGCCGGCGTCGTCACCCGACTGGTAGACGCTCAGGCGGGCCCCGGCGGCGATCTGCGTGAACGCGGCCAGCCGGGCGCGCAGCATCGGTGAGGTGAGGACCGCCAGGTGGTCGTGGCCCAGCTCGCGCAGGTGATCGACCAGGTCACGGATGCCGGCGTCGATGTCGACCACCACACCCAGCGGGTCGTCGTCCGGCGGATCGATGCAGATCGCCGGCTGGCGCACGGAGCTCTCGTCCGCGCGGAACAGCACATGACCGTCCACTGGCAGGTCGTTCGTCCGGCCGGCCAGCACGACCGAGAAGCCGGCGCGATCGCAGGCCGTGGTGAGGCCCTGGACCACGAGCGCGCTCGCCGCGTCGGTGATCTGTCGCGCCGAGTCCCCGTCGCTGCTGTAGGCGATCAGGTGGCTGCGGCCCAGGGCGAGGGTGCGCGCCGACGGGTTCGGTCCGGCGTACCCCAGCTCACCGGCGGCCTGGAGCACCCGCTCGCGGGTCGCGGCGGCCACCCGGTGGGGGTTGCTGAAGGTGTTGGACGCCGTCCAGATCGAGACGCCGGCGCGGTGTGCGACGTCCCGCAGGGTCGGTGGTCTGGGAGGCTTGTCAGCACTCATCGAAGGCGTTATCGTGCCAGTGTCTAACCGTTTAGGCCCAGCCCCACCGCCGATTGGAGATCCGAATGCCCGTTCTTGAAGCCCCGCAGATGGTCACCGGGAGCCGCATGCTCTACTTCACCTGGGTCCCGGCCGATCCGGACGCGGTCCGTGCGCTGGTCCCGAGTGAACTGAAGGTCGCCGACAACAACCAGTGCTTCATCAACCAGTACGTCGTCGACTCCACCGAGCAGACGTCCGGGTTCGAGAAGTACTCGCTCACGTACTGCGGCGCGGATCTGGCGGGCGTCGACACCCCGGACGGCAACGTCCCGGGCCGGTTCTGGACGCACTACTTCAACGACAACGACGACATGATCGCCTATGCGTCCAAGCGCGGCGTCCCGACCGAGAAGGCCGACGGCACCACGCTCGAGGTCGACGGCGACACCCTGGTCGCCACGACGTCGGTCGGCGGTGCGCCGCTCATCCGCACCACGGTGAAGGTGGGCGACCCGGCCGTGTGGGGGCGTGGACAGCTGCGCTACATCACCAACGTGGACGGCACGCTCACCACGGGCCTCTACCCGTTCGTGGCGCACCTGGTCGACCCGTTCCAGGTGACCAACATGGAGTTCCTGCAGCCGGACCACCCGGTGTACGCGCTGCGGCCGGCCGACCCGCTCGAGGTCACCTGGGGCTTCTACTCGCCCAACGCGTCGTTCTGCTACCCGGGCGGCGAGGGCAAGCTGGGCGAGATGCCGTAACCGTCAGACGGACATGAGCCCGTCCGCGCGGTCGACCGCGCGGACGGGATTCCGTCAGGGGGACGCGCCCAGTATCTCGTCGGTCAGCCGTTCGAGCCGCTGGGCGCGTGACTCGTCGGGGCCGATGAGCCGATCGATCCAGCGGGTCGCCTCGGTGCGGTCGTAGGTGCGGGCCTGCAGGAAGAGGATCTGCTCGATGTCGAGCCAGTCCTTCCGTCGGTCGAAGACCGCCTTGCAGACGACCAGGTGCTCGGCGCTCAGGATCGGGATGGTGGTGTCGCCGAACGGCACGCGACGCTTGGCGTCCCGACAGGCCTCGTGGAAGGGGTCGTACGAGAAGAACAGGTCGATCGGCGTTCGGCCCCAGCGCACGCGCAGCTGCCCCTCGCGCTTGGCGGTCTGCAGTGCGGCGCGCCGTTCGATCGTGGCGCCCAGCGCGATGAGCGCGTCCAGGGTGCGTCCGCCGCGTGCCGGGGTGGCGAACACGTTGACATCGACGTCGACGGTGGCGCGCGGCTCGGCGTAGTACGCCAGTGCCAGCGCCCCGCCGAAGGCGTGGTCGACGCCGGCACCCTCCAATCCGCCGTCGATCCGGACGATCTTCTCGTCCAGCGACGGTTCGGCGCTCATCCCGGAAGCGACGAGAGCCGCGGGAAGTGCGGGCGGTCGGGCCGTTCGGTGACGGGGATCCGATCGGTCATGCGCAGCAGGTCGCGCAGGGCGTCACCGCGCTCGGTGAGCGTCGCCGCGATCCACTCGCCGGCGGGGGCCAGCGTGTCCGATCCCGGTGCGGCGCCCGGTGTCAACGCCGATCGCACGGTGTCCGCATAGGCCTCGGGCAGCGGGCCATGGCGCTCGATGGCGGCAAGCAGCCGCAGGGCGAGGGCCGCGGCGTCGTCGTGGACGCGGGGCACGCCGCGTTCGCCGGCCAGGCGGACGATCGCGTCGCGGTCGAAGCGGGTGAGGGCCCGTGACTCGGCGTGGTCCAGCACGTCGTCGGTGAGGATGCGGAAGGTGGCGAGTGTGCGCGCCCGCGGACCGCGGGGGGTCATGCGGCTCTCGCGGATCTCATGCCTGCCGTCTGCACGGCTGACGATGAACGCCATAGTGGTCAATATACCACTATGTTCGCCAAGAACCGTTCGGAAAGGACATGCTCGGGACCGCGCGGCGTACGGTGACGTACGGGTCTCGAGTGTCTGCGAACCACCCGGACGCAGGCGGGATCCGCGGCGGATCCGATCCGGATCGGGGTGGACGATGGGCCACGGCGCTCGCGTCGGGATCGCCGGTGGCGTCCGATCGTCATCGCCGGCATCGGATACCCACGGTAACGCGGTCCGGCGGAGCGATGTCACCGAATGTGCTCGCGGACCAATCGGGGCGGCGCCCGTGGCACCGCCGCCCCCCGTCGTCAGCCGTTTCGCTCGAGGTTCACCCGCACGCGCCTGTCCGCGTCCATCGACACCGAGATCGACTCGATCGGCCGCGACGACGGGTCGGTGCGGACGACCGACGCCTCGCACCGGTAACCGCTCGTGTCACGCTTGCAGTAGTCGACCGTGATCGGTCCGAACGGCGTACCGGTCGTCGGTGCGGTCCACCGCGGTCCGGCGAGCCAGGCCCTGATGTCCGCGTCGGTGGTGTCGTCGGGGGCGGTGTACCAGTGGGTGAACGAATCGCCGTTGTGAGTCGTGCCCTCGGTCACGTCGGTGTGACGCACCCAGGTGGTCGGCACCGGGATCGCCTGCGCCCGCGCGACGGTTTCGGCCGAGACCTCGTAGTCGGGTTCGGCGTACTGCTCGTACGACAGGTTGAGCCGGACCGTCGACGGGCGTGAGCCCCCATCACCGGTTCGCAGGTCGGCGGTGATGAAGTGCTCGGGGTGTCCGCCGGGCCCCGGTACGAGGCGTGCGCGGCAGCTTTTCTCGGCGGCCCGGCACCCCTCGACCGCGATGGCGCCGAACGTCCGTCCGCCCCGACCGGTCGCCCACGCGGGACCGTACATCCAGCGCTTCAGATCGTCGAACGTGTACGAGGCCGGAACCTCGTAGTAGCGCCGGACATGGCCGTTGGGCCGGTCACCCGAGGGCCACCTGGCGATCCCCGACAGTCCGTGGCCGGACGCGTCGATCTCGCCGTCGGGTCGCCAGGAGTCCGGCACCGGGATCGCGTCGAAGCGTCCCTGCAGCGCGCGCAGCTCGTCGGTGCCCGTGAAGTTCCACATCCGGACGTTCACCCAGATCCCGATCCCGATGTACGTGACGAGCGCCACGGCGACCAGCTGCATCAACCAACGAAGCCACCCGAGCGCATACCCCGCGCCCCCGCTGAACGACTCCGTGTACTCCTCGCCGTGGTCCTGGTTGCCGCTCGCGATCGTGCCCCAGAACCCGAACCAGATGAAGAGGGCCAGGATCGAACCGAGGCCGACGACGATCACGATCACACGCAGGATCCAACGCGCGCCGCCGTCGAAGATCGGCGCCAGGCCGATCAACCACAGCGCGAGCATCGCGACCCCGGGGACCAGATGGGCGAGCACGAGGATCCCCGCCGCACGGGATGCGCGTCCTCGGGCCATCTCACTGAGCGACATCCTGAACAGGTTCATTGCGGTCGCACTGTACGCACCCGACGCCGCATCGGACCGGCGGCGATCCCGCCCCGATGAATCGACGACACCACGTCCGACACGGTCCCGTTGTCAGGTCGCGGGGTCAGTCCGTGCGCTCAAGCCTCACCCGCACGCGCGTCGTCTCGTCGATCATCACGCTGATGGATTCGATCGGTCGTGACGACGGATCCGCGCGGACCACCGATGCCTCACATCGGTACAGACCGTCGACCCGCTGACAGGAGTCCACCGTGATCCGGCCGAACGGCCTGCCGGTCGCCGGTGACGTCCACTGCGGTCCTGCGAGCCAGGCCCGGATGTCCCGCTCGGTGGTGGTGTCCGGCACGGTGTACCACTGCGTGAACCGCTCGCCGCTGTTGCTCTTCCCCTCGGTCACCACCGTGTGACGCACCCAGTCGGACGGCACCGGGATCAGTCTCGCCCGTTCGACCGTCTCATCCGACACCTCGTGGTCCGGCGGTGTGTGCTTCCAGTACTGGAGCCGGAGCAGGATCTCGACGCGACGTGCGGCGCCCGGCTCCGTCCGCAGGTCCGCCGAGATGAAGTACTCGGGCTCGCCGCCCGGCCGCGGCACGAGACGGGCGTCGCACGGCTCGTCCTCGGCGCTGCAGGCCTCCACCTGGATGGCGCCGAACGGGCTCGCACCGGTGGTCCAGTCCGGGCCCGTCATCCAGCGCCTGAGATCGTCGTGGGTGTACGAGGCGGGGGCGCTGTAGCGCCGCTGCACGTGGCCGTTCGGCCGGTCCCCGTCGGGCCAGCTGACGATCGAGCGGATCCCGAAGCGGGAGGCGTCGACGTCACCCACGGGCGTCCATTCGTCCGGCACGGGTATCCGCTCGAACCGTGCCGGCAGCGCGCGCAGCTCCTCGGTGCCCGTGAAGTGCCACATGCGCAGGTTCATCCAGATCATGACCGCGGCGACCAGGGCGAGGGCCGCGGCGACCAGCTGCATGAACCAGCGCAGCCAGCCCAGCGCGAAGCCGATGCGGGGGCCGAACGTGTCCGTGTACTCCTCGCCGCTCGCCTGGTCGCCGCCGCCGGGCGTGCCCCAGAAGCCGAACCACAGGACGAGGCCGAGCAGGGCCACGCTGCCGAACCCGACCGCGATCACGCGCAGGACCCATCGCAGCCCGCCGTCGAAGACCGGCAGCAGGCCGAGCAGCCAGAGCCCCAGCATCACGAGCCCCGGCAGGAGGTGGGCGACCACGATGATCCCGGCGGCGCGCGACGCGCTGCCGTCGCTCAGCTCGCTGAGCGAACTCCTGAGAAGTCGTCGCATGGCGGCTGCACTGTACGCGCGACCACGGATGCGGACGGACGTCGACCGGGAGCGGAGGACCGGATCGCCGGCGCGCGTGCCGGATGAATCGACCGGCGCCGATTCCGACGCCGTCGCATGGTCAGCTCACCGGTCGTTTCCGATGTCGGCGGCGGCCGCCTCGTCGACCACGTAGACGGTCCGGCGCGGCTCGAGCAGGCTGGCCGGCCAGAGCGGGTCGGGCGTCCCCTGTGTGGCGTGGCGCACCGCCTCGGCCTTGGCGGACCCCGCGGTCAGCACCAGGCGCCGGTGCGCGGCGTTGATGGTGGCGAGACCCAGCGAGACCCGCTCGGGCGGCGGCTTGGGGGAGTCCGCGATGCCGACGCAGACCGATTCCAGGTCCTCCAGCTGCGGGCGAGCGGGGAAGAGCGAGGCGATGTGCCCGTCCTCGCCGAGGCCGAGCATCACGATGTCGAACACCGGGCGGCCCGCCTCGTCCTCCGGCAGTGCCGAACGCAGCCGCGCCGTGTAGTCGTTGACCGCGTCGGCGAGCTCGAGTTCGGTGCGCACCTGGTGCACCTGGGAGTCCGGCACACCGGCCGGGTCGATCAACGTTCCGCGCGCCATCCACGCGTTCGAGTCCTGTGACGTCGGCGGCACCAGGCGCTCGTCGCCGAACCAGAGGTGGATATCGCTCCAGTCCGTGATTTCATGGACCAGCCGTGCGTAGGCGTCGCGTGGCGTGAGGCCGCCGGTGAGGGCCAGGTGGACCCGGCCGCTCGCGGCACGAACCTCCTCGATCCAGCGCGTCAGGTGGTCCGCCGCAGCCTCGGCCGCGGCATCGGCGGTCTGCAGGATCTGGAGTGTGGGGGCGTCCATCCGCCCAGATTAACCGGCGTCGTCCGCGTCGGCGGGCCGCGTGATGAGCACCACGAAACCGCCGTGTTCGTAGGCCGCGCGCACCGTCAGGGGCAGGGGATCGTCCACGCCGCCGAGCACACGCGGTCCGTGTCCGACGACGACCGGCGCGACGGTGAGGCACACCTCGTCCAGGAGGCCCGCCGTCACGAGCGCGGCGTTGAGGGTCGGACCGCCCTCGCACACGATGCGGTGCGCCCCGCGCCGTCCGAGCTCCCGGACGGCGGCAGCCAGGTCCACGTCACCGGTCCCCGCGACGATCACGTCCGCCACCTCCTCGAGTCGCGCCACGCGTCGTGGGGGCGCGTCGTCGGTCGTGATGACGATCGGACGCACGGCGGCGTCGGTGAAAAACCGCGACGTCTCGTCCAGCCGCAACGACCGCGAGACGACGGCGATGGGGGGTCGCGGTGGCTGTCCGCGACGCTCACGCCGGGCGACGAGGGCGGGGGTGAGTCGGGCCGGTCCGTACCCCTCGGCCCGCACGGTCTCGGCGCCCACGAGGACGACGTCCGCCAGTGAGCGGTTGGCCAGGTACACCTCGGTGTCGCCGGGTCCACCGAGGGGCGCCGACCGGCCGTCGATGCTGACGGCGCCGTCGATGCTCTGGATCATCACCGCGCGGATCGCGGGTCGGCCCACGGCGGTCGGCCAGTCGGCCAGGACGTCGAGCGGCGGCAGGTCGTCTCCGCCGGCGCCGATGCGCCGCACGCTACGCCCCCGGGTCCGGGGCGTACTTCACCTCGACCTCCTCGAAGCCCAGCGAGGTCAGCAGCGAGGTGAGCATCGCCGTCGTGTTCTCCTCGGCGCGCTTCATGACCTGGGGGTCGGCGGCCGCCGCCTCGCGGAGCTTGGCCTCGGCCATCTCGTAGACCTTCTTCTCGTCGTTGCCGTCGCCGAACACGCTGCCGATGCGGTCGATCACACCGCGCTGCCGGTCGACGGTGTAGCTCTTCTTCAGGTCCACCGTGGGTGGAAAGAGCCGGACCGGCGGCAGGGTGATGGTCGCCTTCTTCCCGTCCACCACCACCGCGTCACGCTCCATCTGGGTCATGTCCACGCCGGCGTCGACGGTCCCCGCCGCCACGAACAGCGTGCGCTCACCCTTGATGAAGCTCGGGACGAAGCGGGTGTCGCGCTCCAGGTCGATCACGAGCTGCAGGTTGGCGCTGGAGGCGCGGTACTGGCCGATGTCGGAGATCGACTGGAGCACGGCCGGCTGGCTGCGGTCCACCTCGCGGGTCGCGAACGGGTTGAGCGCCCCGGGCAGAAGCTGGACCACCACGACGATCGCGACGACCGTGGCCACGACCGCGCTCATGAACTTGATGAACTTCATCCGACCCCCGCGCCGGTCACGGTGCATGCATCACGGCGGAACGCCCTGTGCATCGCTCCACGATAGCGGGGGCGGCGGTGCCGGTGTCAGTGCACGCGCGTCGCTGCGGTCACGCTCACGGTGAAGCTGCCGCCGACCGGATCCGTGAGCGCCGGCATCACCGGGTCCGCCGCGAGCACGGCCACCCGCACGCCCGCACGGCGAAGACGGGCGCAGTGGGCGACGAGCACGTGATGGCACTCGGGTGCGACCGTGGTCACGCCCGCCAGGTCCAGGAGGACGCTCGTGCCGTCGGTGGGCGCGCTCAGGGCGAGCTCCCGGCGCAGGGCGTGGGCGCCGGCCGCATCCAGCACACCGCGGATGCGGATGGTCCACAGGCCGCGCGCATCGCTCAACGTGGTCACGGAGAAGTCACCCGTGGCGGGAACGTGCGGGGATGTCGGTGCGACGATCGCGGTGGCCATCGGAACCCTCGGGGCGGTCGATTGTGCGGGATGGTGCGAATGAGTATCGGCAGAATCGACCGCATTCTGGAGCGGATCGGCGAACGACGTGGTTGCGGGGCGGTGACCGTCCTGTGGACCGGCTCGGACCATTCCGGCTCGGATCTTTCGGTTGACGGGTCCGCAGCCGGGGACGATTTCGCGATCCTCCCCGGTTCCTGGGTGCGGCGGGAACCTTCGGTTCAGCGCCGGACCTGTGACGTCAGCGTTCTGGGGCACGACTCTCGATCGACTCTGTTGACGGTGGGTTACCCAAGCCAACGACGGCAGGCACGTGGGTTCGCCTGGTCGGCGAACGCGGGGGCGCCCTTCGGCGCCGCCGTTCCGGCTCGGATCTTTCGTTGACGAGTCCGCTTGCTTGATGGTTCGGCGATCCTCCCCGGTTCCTGGGTGCGGCGGGGAACCTTCGGTTCCGCACCGGACCTGTGACGTCAGCGTTCTGGGGCACGACTCTCGATCGACTCTGTTGACGGTGGGTTACCCAAGCCAACGACGGCAGGCACGTGGGTTCGCCTGGTCGGCGAACGCGGGGGCGCCCTAGGGCGCCCCCGCAACCGCCTTCATGGGCTCGATGCCGGGTTTCGAAGCCCGGCTCGGGTCTTTCGCTGACGGCAGGCACGTGGGTCCGCCTCGGCCGCGAACTCGGGCGGCGCCCTTCGCGCCCCCGCGACCGCCTCCCGTCCTGCTCGGACCCCTCAGTTTCCGAAGATCGGTTGGATCCGTACCATTCGACTTACGGTGTCCGGCGCCATCTGGCACAATCCACATGTGGATATTCCTCGCGTGAATGACGACGCTCTGGCACAGTCCACGCGCGCGGCGATCTTCTCGCTGCTGCTCGACGAGGGCGGCGCAGATCTCACCACCGCGCAGCTGGCCGAGCAGCTGGACCTGCATCCCAACGGCGTTCGAGTGCACCTGGAGCGTCTGCTCGAGGCGGGGCTCGTCATCAGGGATCGACAGCGCCATGGACGCGGTCGCCCGCGTGACGTGTGGCGTGTCGACCCGGAGGCCCGGCCCGGCGGGGATCCCCCCACCGCGTACCGTGACCTGGCGCGCTGGCTGGCGGCGGCCGTCGGCCCCGGCAAGGCCGGGGTGCAGCGTGCGCTCGAAACCGGGGCGCAGATCGGTCGGACCACCGAGATCCCCGACGACGGCGGTCAGCCGGCGGAGCGACTGCGGCGACTCCTCACCTCGATGGGATTCCAGCCGGTGGTCGAGGACGACGATCCGTCCAACCCGAGGTTCATCCTGCGCAACTGTCCGTTCCGGGACGTCGCGCACGAGAACGCGGGCGTCGTGTGCGGCCTCCATCGCGGGCTGACCGAGGGTGTCCTCGAGCAGATCGCACCGGGGGCGACGCTCCACCGATTCGAGGTCGAGGACCCGACCCACGCCGGGTGTGAGATCGCGATCCGGGGGCTGCCGTCCGCCTGACGCGGCGGGCGAATAACAACAGCGTCATTGTGTAAACTCTCGGCATTAACGATGCAGGAGGGCGAGGATGAAGCTGGTTGAGGCGTCGACACCCGTCGGCGAGATCGCGCGCGACCATCAGGGTGCGGCGATGCTCTTCGAGCGGTTGGGCATCGACTACTGCTGCGCCGGCGCGCGGACGCTGGAGGCGGCCTGCCGGTCGAAGGGGCTCGACGGCGCCACCGTGGCCGTGATGCTCGACGCGCTGGTGCGCGAGGGCGGCGGGGCCGACGGGCACGAGGTGCCACATCACTCGATCGCCGCGCTCTGCGACCACATCGTCGAGCACCACCATGAGCCGCTGCGGGCCGACCTCGAGCGGATCGAGGCGCTGGTCACCAAGGTCGCGCGCCGCCACGGACCCGAGCACCGGGAGCTCGTCCGCGTCCGCGAGGTCTTCGACGGCATGCGCGACGAGCTGATCGAGCACATGGCGGAGGAGGAGTCGACCGTCTTCCCGTCGTGTCGCACGGTCGAGGACGGTGGGACGGTGCTTCCGTCGGCGCTCGCGGCCCTCGAGAACGAGCACCGCGAGGTCGGCGACGCGCTCGTGGAGCTTCGCACCCTCTGCCTGGACTACGCGATCGACCACGCGCTCTGCGGCACGCACCGCACGATGCTGCGCTCGCTGGGCGACCTGGAGCGGGAGCTCCACCAGCACATCCACGAGGAGAACAACGTCCTCTTCCCGCTGGTGCGCGAGCGCCGCGGCGTGCCCGTCTGATCACCGGCCGACATCGAAGTTGACATGTGGGCGTCGCGTGCGGCATCGTCGCTGGTGACGGCGCCCGCATGGGCGCCCCGACGGTGGCGGTACCCGGATGCGCAGCGACGCGGCGAAGTGGACGGCCTGGGGCCTCTTCCTGGTCATTCTGACCACGGCCTCCTGGTGGGTTCTGGGGCGCGACCCCGACCAGTCGGTGCTCACCCGTGAGGTCCCCGTCACGGTGACCGCCTTCCACGAGGAGGTGCGCGGTGGCCGCGCGCCCATGACCGGGTACCGGCTCGACTACACCTATCGCGTCGACGACCGCGACCACCGGGCCCGCAGCTGGGTCGTGCGCGGCTCGTGGGAACCGGGGATGACGATCTCGGCGTGCGTCGACCCGGCGCGGACCGAGGTCCACACCCTGCACGTGCAGCGGCATGTGCCCTGCGGCGAGGCGCGCGCCCCCGTGGGTGTCGTCACCGCCGGCGGGGGCTGATCCGTCAGCGCGCGGGTGCGCGGTCGGTCTGCGGGGCGTCGACCTCGGCGTTGATCCGTGCGCCCAGGAGCATGATGAAGAAGGTGATCCAGAGCCACAGGAGCAGCACCACGACCGACGCCAGGCTGCCGTAGGTCTTGCCGTAGCTTCCGAAGTTGGCGACGTAGAACGAAAAGCCCAGGGACGCGATCAGCCAGATCACCGCACCCACCGTCGCGCCGATCGTGATCCACCCCTCCCGGGGACGGCGATCCGGCGCAACCCGGTAGAGCACCGCCAGGCCCAGCATCACCCCGACGATCAGGATCACCCACCGGCCGGACTCGAGGAGGGCGCGGACGCCACCGCCCAGGTCGAGGGCACCCAGGACGGCGGGTGTGATGGCCACCAGGCTGATGGCCATGAGACCCACCACGATGAGCCCCAGCGTGAGGGCGAGCGCGATGCCTTTCTTGCGCACGAACCCCCGCTCGTCGTGGGTGCGGTAGGCGACGTTGAGCGCGCTCATCAGGTTGCCGGTCGCACCGGACGCGCTCCAGAGGGCCAGCAGCAGCGAGATCACGACGCCGACCGAGAGCGATCCGGTGGAGGTGCGCGTGAGGGCGGTCACCTGGTCCAGCACGAGCTGTCGGGCCGACTCCGGGACGGCGTTGGCCAGGTCCTGCGCGTGGGTGCGGATGGTGGCCGGGTCGGCGATCAGGCTGTACATCATGATCCCCGCGATGAGGGCGGGGAAGAGCGACATGAACGCGTAGAAGGCGACGCCCGCCGACAGCAGGGAGAGGTTGTCCTGCGATCCGGTCGTCCACGCCCGCTTGACGATCGCGAGGGCGTTGGAACCCCGCCCGGCCCCGTCGGCGTCATCGGCGGCGTTCGCCCCGGACGCCACCGGCGTCGCGGCGGTCGGCGCCGGTGACATGGCGCCGGTGGGCGGTGCGGGGCGCAGTCGCTCCGGTGCCGGCGCCGGAGGGACCGGGGCGGGTGCCGGGGCGTGGGGGACGGTGGCGGCCGCCGCTACGCGCGCCGGATCACCCGGCGGCGGCGTGCGGAAGAGACGCACCACCCACGCGATGACCGCGAGGGAGGTGAGGCGGCGGACGAGCCGTGACACGGTCAGTCCTCGGGCGCCCAGAACTCGGGCAGCACGGCACCGTCGCCGGGGTGCGTCGGCCCGAACACGAGCAGCTCGAGCCCGTCGTCACCGGCTTCGAACCGTCGGCTGACCGGTGGCGAGATGCGCAGGACATCGCGGGGCCCGAGCTCGACGATCTCGTCGTCCAGACGCACCCGACCGGAGCCCGCCAGCACGATGCAGATCTCCTCGGCGTTCTCGTGGCTGTGGCCGAACCCCTGGCGCTTGCCCGGGTGGATGCGGTGGAACGCGAATCCGGTGTCTGCAGCCTGCAGCGCCTCCTTGCCGAAACGGGCCTCCTGAAGTTCACCCATGCCGTACCCGGGCGCGGTGTCGGGCACATCCTCGAGGTTGACCTTGGTATAGGCCGGGCGGTCATCGGACATCGTGCGAACCTCCATGGTCGGGATCGGGCGATCGCGGTCAAGGGTCGGGTTCCCGGTGGCGACCGGGATCAAACGGTCGGGTCTGGCCGCAGGGTACGCGTCGATGGCGGGGCTGGGGCCGCCGGCGGGAGCGTCCGGCAGGCGCCCTTGTCCCACACCGTCGCCCCACCGGCGCCGGCCGGACCCGGGACGGGTGACACACACGCGGTGCGCCGGTCTCGACCGGGGGTCCTCCGAGGAGTACGATCCCCCGCCTTGAGCGACGATCACGCCACCCACGCCGAGGTCCATCCGGCGCGCACCGGGGCGGCGGCGCTCACCCTGGGAGCGCTGGGCGTCGTCTTCGGTGACATCGGCACAAGCCCGCTCTACGCCATGCACGAGGTCTTCGGCGGGGCGCATCCCATGGGACCGGACCCGGACCGCATCCACGGCGTGCTGTCGCTCATCTTCTGGTCGCTGATCATCATCGTGACCCTCAAGTACGTGCTGTTCATCATGCGCGCCGACAACCGCGGAGAGGGCGGGATCATGGCGCTCATCTCGCTCATCCAGCGTTCGGCCATGGGGCGCGCCCGTCTGGGCATGGGGCTCGTGCTCATGGGCATCTTCGGCGCCGCGCTCTTCTACGGCGACGGGATGATCACACCGGCCATCTCGGTGCTGTCGGCCGTGGAGGGGCTGGAGGTCGCCGCGCCAGGGGTCGACCGGTTCGTCGTGCCGATCGCCCTCGTGATCATCACCCTGCTCTTCGTGGTGCAGCGCCACGGCACCGGGCGCGTGGGGGCCATCTTCGGTCCGGTGATGCTCGTGTGGTTCACCCTGCTCGCGGTGCTGGGTGTGGTGCGCGCCGTCGCTGAACCGGGGATCTTCCGGGCGCTGTCGCCCACGTATGCGGTGTCGTTCTTCGTGAACCACGGGACGATCGCGTTCCTCGCGCTCGGATCGGTCGTGCTGGCGGTGACGGGTGCCGAGGCGCTCTACGCGGACATGGGCCACTTCGGGCGTCCGGCCATCGCGCGGGCGTGGATCCTCGTCGCACTGCCCGCCCTCGTCCTCAACTACATGGGGCAGGGCGCCCTGCTCCTGGCCGACCCCACGGCCGTCGACAACCCGTTCTACCGACTGGCACCCGACTGGGGCCAGATCCCGCTGGTCGTGGTCGCCACGTTCGCGACGGTCATCGCGTCCCAGGCGGTCATCAGCGGGGCGTTCTCGGTGACCCGACAGGCCGTGCAGCTCGGCTTCCTGCCGCGTCTCACGATCCGTCACACCTCCGACGAGGAGGAGGGCCAGGTGTACGTGCCGCTCATCAACTGGGTGCTCTACATCGCAATCGTGGCCCTGATCATCGGGTTTCGGTCATCGACCCACCTGGCCTCGGCGTACGGCATCGCCGTCACCGGCACGCTCGCCATCGACACGATCCTGGCGTTCGTGGTCGTGCGGGTCGTCTGGAAGAAGCCGCTGTGGCTGGCACTGTGCGGCGCGGCCGCGTTCCTGGTGGTCGACCTTGCGTTCTTCGCCGCCAACGTCACCAAGTTCCTGCACGGCGGCTGGTTCCCGATCGCGGTGGCCGTCGTCGTGTTCATCCTGCTGTCCACCTGGCGTCGCGGCCGGTCGCTCGCGCTCACCAGGATCGCCGAAGCCGACGTCTCCACCGGCGAGCTCCTCCAGAGCATCGCCGTCGAGCAGCCGCTGCGGGTGCCGGGGACCGCCGTGTACCTGACCGCGCTCAGCGACGGCATGCCGCGCCCCCTCGTCTACAACCTCAGCCACCATAAGGTGGTTCACGAGCAGGTCGTCCTGTTCACGTCGCTCACCCGCGCGGTTCCGGTGGTGGCCGACGACAGGCGGCTGACCGTGACGGAACTGGGGGAGGGCTTCGTGCGCGTGGTCGCCGGCTACGGCTTCATGGAGCTGCCGGACCTTCCGCAGGCGCTGTCGCTGGCACGCGATCGCAGACTGATCGACATCGACCTGGGCACGACGTCGTACTTCCTGAGCGACACGATCCTGAACGTCACGTCCGGTGGTGGCATGGCGGTGTGGCGCAAGCGGCTCTTCGCGTTCATGAGCCGCAACTCGATGCACGCGGCGCAGTTCATGCGGGTGCCGTCGGACCGGGTGGTGGAGGTGGGGACCCCCATCGAGATCTGAGGGCGCCCGCGTCGGCCCCCCGCACGCGACGGCCGGCGTGGACCGGCGCCGCCACCGAATCCCGTTCGTTCTCGCATGTCACCCCGACGTGTGCGTCACCGGCGGCGACGCCGCGGGCATCAGGTGGCGAGGTGCCAGTACCCGTCCGGGCCCACGGCGGTGATGTCCGCAACGGCGCCCAGCTCCTCGCGCACCTCGTCCACCGCGCGCTCGCACACGGCCGCCACCTCGACGGTCGCGAGCGGGAACGGCGCCCACTCCAGCACCTCCCGCACGTCGGCGGGGACCGCGCGCGGAACCAGGTCGGGCACGAGGTTGGCCACCACCAGGTCGTAGGACTCACGCGGCTGGAACCCGGGCGCCGAAAGACGCGCGCCGTCACGGACGCGGGCCACCTCCAGCGACGGGCAGGTGTAACGCATGCCTCCCGGCCACGGCTCCAACCGCGCCGGCTGCGCCAGGGCCTGCGGGCTGGGACGCCGCGCCGCCTCCATGTCGTCGGCGAGGGCGTCCGCACCCACCCGCGTGCCGGTCAGGCGCTCGATCTCGTCGGGGTCGACGCCGGCGTCGACCGCACAGCCGCGGATGGTTGCCATCTCGTCCACGAGCTCCCCGGCGAAGTGGCGCACCCGCGCTGCCCGCGTCATGGCCGCGACCCGCGACGGATCCACGAACGCCGTGGCCGCGATGGCGCGACAGATGGGCGCCGACACCACCAGCCGCGTGCGCGGGGTCCGATCGATGGGCATGCCGTACCTGTCGCCGAAGTCGGCGTAGGCGTCGGTGAAGCGCTCGGGCGTGTAGCCGCGGTCGAGGAGGTCCTGCGGGTCGCGGGAGAGGCCGACCATCCGGATGCGCCACGACGCACGGTCGCCCAGCCGCCATTCCAGCCGGCGCATGAGCGGCTCGGCGCTGAACGCGAACGGGCACGTGGGATCGGTGTAATGCGTGATCTCGAGGCGGTCGTCCATCGACCGCACCCTAGTGTCTTGCGCCCACGGTGGTCCGCATCACGGTGCACGACGACGCCCGTGCGGGGTGCCGACGGTCCGGCCCGGTCATCCCGACGGGATGTGTTCGAGGTCGGCCAGCCACGCGCGCGCGTTGCCGTCCGACGGTGCGCGCCAGTCGCCGCGCGGGGAGAGCGCGCCGCCCGCCACCACCTTCGGCCCGTTGGGCAGGGCGGATCGCTTGAACTGGCTGAAGGCGAAGAAGCGTGTGACGAAGACCTCGAGCCAGCGGCGCACCTCGGCCAGGTCATACGCGACCCGCTGGTCGTCGCGGATTCCGGCCGGCCAGTCGCCGGCGTCGGCGTCGCGCCAGGCGTGGTGGGCGAGGTACGCGATCTTCGTCGGGCGAAACCCGTGGCGCAGCACGTGGTAGAGGTTGAAGTCCTGCAGGTTGTACGGGCCGATGGTGGCCTCGGTCGACTGCGGCTTCGCATCACCGGTGGTGGGGACGAGCTCGGGCGTGATCTCGGTGTCGAGGATGCTGCGGAGCGTCACATTGACGTCATCCGCGAAGCGCCCCTCGGAGACCACCCAGCGGATGAGGTGCTGGATGAGCGTCTTGGGAACGCCGGCGTTGACCCCGTAGTGGCTCATCTGATCGCCCACCCCGTAGGTGCACCAGCCGAGTGCGAGCTCGGAGAGGTCGCCGGTGCCCAGCACGATGCCGCCCCGCTGGTTGGCCAGACGGAACAGGTAGTCGGTGCGAAGGCCGGCCTGCACGTTTTCGAACGTGACGTCGTACTCCGGCCGGCCGTCTGCGAACGGGTGGCCGATGTCATGCAGCATCCGCTCGGCGGCGGGCACGATGGAGAGCTCCTCGAAGGTGGTGCCGAGCGCCGTGGCGAGGGCCGTCGCGTTGGCCCGGGTGTGATCGCCGGTCGCGAAGCCGGGCAGGGTGAAGGCGAGGATGTCCGAGCGCGGACGGCCCAGCCGGTCCATGGCCTCGGCCGCCACGAGCAGGGCGTGGGTCGAGTCGAGCCCGCCCGAGACCCCGATCACCACCTTGGGATCACCGATGGCGCGCAGCCGCTGGGCGAGGCCGCTCACCTGGATGCTGTAGGCCTCGTAGCAGTCGAGGGCCAGCCTGTCGGCGTCGTTCGGCACGAACGGGTATCGGTCGACCGACCGTCGCAGGCCCACGTCGGTGCGCGGCGGGTGGAGCTCGAACGTCACGGTCTCGCCCCACGACCCCTCGACCACCCGGTTGTCGTCGAACGTGCCGCGACGCAGCCGCTCGTGGCGCAGGAGGTCGAGGTCGACGTCGGCGACGGTGCGGCGGGCGTCGTCGGGAAAGCGCTCGCCCTCCGCGAGGAGCTCGCCGTTTTCGTGGATCATCGTCTGCCCGTCCCACGCCAGGTCGGTCGTCGACTCGCCGGGTCCGGCGGCGGCGAACACGTGCGCGGCCAGGCACCGTGCGGATGTGCTCTGGCAGAGGCGGCGCCGTTCGTCGGCGCGGGTCACGGTGATCGGTGATCCCGACAGGTTCGCAAGGATGGTGGCGCCGGCGAGCGCCGCGTGCGCCGACGGTGGGATGGGCACCCACATGTCCTCGCAGACCTCGGCGTGCAGCACGAGGCCCGGCACGTCGACGGCGCGGAAGACCAGACGCGTGCCGAAGGGCACGTCGGCGTCCCCCAGGCGGATCACGTCCGCCGGGGTGGTCGCACCGGACGCGAAGTGGCGCCGCTCGTAGAACTCGCGGTAGGTCGGCAGGTACGACTTGGGCGCCACGCCCAGCACGCGGCCGCGATGGATCACGACCGCGCAGTTGTGGAGCCTGCCCTCGTTGACGAGGGGGGCGCCCACCACCAGCACCGGCAGCAGGTCGGTCGATGCCAGCCGCAGACGTTCGACGGCCGCCGTCGTCGCATCCAGGACCGGGTCGGCCAGGAGCAGGTCGTCGATCGCATACCCGGTCAGACAGAGCTCGGGGAACACGGCGACCGCCACCGCATCATCCGAACACCCGCGCGCCGCGACGAGCACCGTCTCGGCGTTGGTGGCCGGATCCGCGATCGCCACCGGCACCGTGCACGCGGCGACGCGGACGAACCCCTGGTCGTATGCGGCGTGGAACTCCACACGGTGAGTTTCGCAGGTCGACGCGCGGAGGTGCCGGGCGCCCCGGCGATGCGGGCACCGCCGCCGTGACCCGTGGGGGGTGTGGAGGCGTCAACCGCCGCACGATCAGGTGCGGGGGCCCGCGGTACCCTGGGGCCATGTATGCCGACCGCGGCGACATCCGGGTGTCCGCGCGCACCGACGGCCGAGACGGCCACCGGTCCACGGCGGCCGCCGGGTCGACGACCTCGTCGCGGGTGCGCTGAGGACGACCATGGGCCGTCGCACGGACGTCGAGATCGCGGCATTCCTCATCAGCACCTGGGGCGCGGAGGGCGCCGCCCTGGACGGTGAGGGCATCGTGCGGCGTCTCGTCGACGACGACGGCTGGCGCGAGGAGCGGGCGCGCAGGACCGTCGCGCGCCTGGCGGCATCGGGTTCCGTCGGCACATCCGCCGGCGATCAGATCGTGGTGGCGTCGTCCCCCTGCCTGCTGAGCGGCGGTGACGGCGCGCTGCCGGGGTGAACCGGTCCGTCACCCGCGTGGACCGCGGCGAGCACCGCCGCCGCGTGCACGAGGCCGAGGTGTGAGAAGGCCTGCGGGAAGTTCCCCATGAGGAGTCCGGCCGCCGGGTCGTACTCCTCCGACAGCAGGCCGACGTCGTTGGTGAGACCGACCAGGCGGTCCATCAGCGCGTGCGCGTCGTCCACCCGGCCCATGAGCGCGTAGACCGCCACGAGCCAGAACGAACAGACGAGGAACGGGTGCTCGTCACCGGCGACGCCGTCCACACCCGACGCGGTGCGGTAGCGCAGGAGGAGCCCGTCGCGCATGAGGTCACGCTCGATCCGTTCGACCGTCCCCACGAACCGCGGGTCGCGCGCGTCGATGAAGCCCATGAGCGGCATGACGAGCAGCGATGCGTCCATCTCGGTGGTCTCGTCGTGCTGGGTGAAGGCGTTGATCTCGGCGTTGTAGCCACCGTCCAGCACCGCGCGACGCACCTCGTCGCGAGTGGTGCGCCAGACGTCGACCGGCCCCGGCAGGCCGTACTGCTCGACGCTGCGTACGGCACGGTCCAGGGCGACCCACACCATCACGCGCGAGTGGGTGAACCGGCGCACCGGTCCGCGCACCTCCCACAGCCCGTGGTCCGGCTCGTCCCACGAGACGACCAGGTCGTCCACCAGCGCGCACTGCAGGTTCCACGAGTCGGCGGTCTCACCCAGCCCGGCGTCGCGCATCATCGCGAGCGCCATCATGACCGTCCCCAGCACGTCGGCCTGGTGCTGGCCGGCGGCAGCGTTGCCGATCCGCACCGGCCGCGATCCGGCGTACCCGCGCAGATGGTCCAGCTCCCGCTCCGGCATGTCTCGCCCGCCGTCGATCCGGTACATGATCATCATGTCGGCGGGGTCGCCGGCGATCGCCCGCAGCAGCCAGTCGCGCCAGAGCGTCGCCCGCTCGTGCAGGCCGACCATGATCAGCGATTCGATCGTGTACGCGGCGTCCCGCAGCCAGCAGAACCGGTAGTCCCAGTTGCGCTCGCCGCCCAGCTCCTCGGGCAGCGACGTCGTGGGCGCCGCGACGATGCCGCCGGTCTCGACGTCGGTCAACGCCCGCAGCACCAGCACCGACCGGCGGACGTCGTCCGCATACGGTCCGTCGTAATCGAGGCGCTGCAGCCAGCGTTCCGACTCCTCACGGGTCTGCTCGATCCGGCTCACGCACGCCAGCGGGTCGGGGACCGGGCGATAGCTGGGCGTCCATGCGAGATCGAACACCAGGTCGTCGTCCGCGGCGACCTCGAACGACCCGACATGTCGCAGGTCCGCGCCCTCGGGGAGGATCGGGCCGCGCAGGATCAGCATGTCCGGTCCGGCGACCGCCCGGATCATCGTGTCGCAGCCGTGGTCGGCGTCGTCGGGCGCCCGCATGATCCACGGGACGATCGCCCCGTACCCGAAGCGCACGATCCACTCGTGGTGCATGCGCACACGGCCCTCGAGGCCCTGCACCCGACGGATCACGTCTGCGCGCCCGTCGAGGGTCGTCATGACGTCGGTCACCCGCACCGCCCCGCCCGCGGTGCGATGCACGGTCTGGAGGATCATCGTGCCGTCCACGTAGGAGCGCGTGGTCTCGGCCGGTTCGGCGGGGCCGATGAGCCACCGGCCGTTCCAGCGGTCGCCCAGGATGGCGCAGAAGCATGCGTGCGAGTCGAAGTGCGGAAGGCAGAGCCAGTCGATCGACCCTCCGCGGGTCACGAGCGCGGCGGTGCGGCGGTCGCCGATCAGCGCGTGGTCGGCGATCGGGACGGGGCGCGTGTCACCGGTCGGCATCGCGTGGATGGTCGCACACCCGGCCGTCGGCCCGGCCCGCCGGTGTCGGGCGGCACCGGGGGCTAACGTGCGGGGCATGGCCACGAAGAAGGACGCGTTCGGGTCCCCCGTCCAGCTGGACGTCGGCGGGCGCACGGTGCGGCTGTCAAGCCCGGAGCGGGTGTACTTCCCGGCGCGCGGCGAGACCAAGCTGGACCTCGCCCGGTATTACATGGCCGTCGGTGACGGCATCGTCCGGGCGCTCTTCGAACGGCCGTGCATGCTGCACCGCTTCCCCGACGGGGCCGCCGGCAAGAAGGTCCACCAGAAGCGCCTGCCACGCGGTGCGCCGGACTGGGTGGAGACCGTCCGCCTGCACTTCCCGCGGTACGACCTGCACGCCGACGAGCTGTGCGTCACCGAGCTTGCGAGCGTCATCTGGGCGGTGCAGATGTCGACGGTGGAGTTCCACCCGTGGAACAGCCGTCGCGCCGATCCGGAGAAGCCCGACGAGTGGCGCATCGACATCGACCCGATGCCGGAGTGTCCGTTCGACCGGGTGCGGCGCGTCGCCCACGTGGTGCACGAGGTGCTGGACGAGCTGGGCGCCGTCGGTTGGCCCAAGACCTCGGGCGGCGGCGGTCTGCACGTCTACGTCCGCATCCGTCCCGACCACGATCACCGTGCGGTGCGCCGGGCGGCGCTCGCGTTCGCCCGTGAGGTGGAGCGCCGTGCGCCCGACGACGTCACCACCACCTGGTGGCGCAGGGACCGCGACCCCGCGGCCGTGTTCGTCGACTACAACCAGAACGCCCGGGACCACACCATCGCCAGCGCCTACTCGGTGCGCGGCAACCCCGAGGGCACGGTCTCGACCCCCATCCGCTGGGACGAGGTGGATGCCGTCGAGCCGCGGGAGCTCACCATCGCCACCGTGCCGGCGCGCTTCGCCGAGCTGGGCGACCTGCACGCCGGCATCGACGACGCCGTCTTCGACATCGCACCGCTTCTGGAGTGGGCCGAACGTGACGAGCGCGAGGGGCGGGACGAGCCGCCGGAGGAGTGACCTCCCGCGTCGGCCGCGCGGGTCAGCCCATCAGGACCACCGAGGCGACGGCGCCTGCGATCAGGCAGTAGATCCCGAAGCCCCTGAGCCCGCGTCGCTCGAAGAACCGCATGAGGAAGCGCACCGACAGGTAGGCCGTGAATGCGGCGCAGAGGGAGGCCACAAGCGCCGGGCCGCGCACCCCGTCACCCTCGGGACCGAGGAGCTCGGGCAGCTTCAGTGCCGCCGCCGCTCCGATGATGGGGGTGGCGAGCAGGAAGCCGAAGCGGGCCGCGTCGCGGTGGCTGAGGCCCACCAGCAGCCCTCCGCCGATGGTGGCGCCCGACCGGGAGATGCCGGGGATGAGCGCGAGCGCCTGCGCGGCGCCGACCGTGAAGGCGTTTCGGAACGTCACCTGCTTCGCGATGCGGGCGTCGTCGTCGGCATCGGTGGCCACGGCCCGTCGTCGCAGGACCTCGGCACCCAGGAGCAGCAGTCCGTTGACCATGAGGAACAGGGACGCGGACCGCGCCGATGAGAACACGCTTCGCAGCGAGTGCTCCAGCAAGAGGCCCAGGATCCCCGCGGGGATCGTGCCGACCACGAGCAGCCAGCCCAGCTTCGCGTCGGTGTCGTCGGGTGCGATGCCGCGGTCCCGCAGGCTGCGTCCGAGGCCCCGCACGATCCGGACCCAGTCGTGCCAGAAGAACCCCAGGAGCACGATCGCGGTGGCCAGGTGGGTGGCCACCAGGAAGGTGATGAAGTACCCGTCGTTCTGGTGGATGTCCCAGCCGAGGACCTTCGGCAGGATGACGCTGTGGCCGAGGCTCGACACGGGGAAGAGCTCGGACGCCCCCTGGAGGAGCCCCAGGGTGATCGCCTGGGGGTATGAGATCAGCACCGGCGCTCAGGCCTCGATCCGCGTGTGCTTCGGGGTGCCGGTGCGAAACCACGCGAAGACGAGCAGTGCCATCCCCACGAACATCGCGGCGATCCCATGCTTGACGTGGTGGTGGGTCGAGCCGGCCTCGTGCCCGGGAATCCAGGCCGGGAGACCGTTGGCGGTCTTCACCCAGTAGACGACGGCCAGGACGAGCAGCAGCACGCCGGCGACGCCGGCGAGGATCGCGGGGATCCGCGAGTCGGACTTCATGGACGGTGACTCCTCTCGTTCGGGATGCGACGCCGGGCAGGCTAGGCGGGGGTTCATGAGAGGAGGATGAGAACGGCGTGGACGCGGTGACGTCGTCGCCCTGCCGGGTCCGGTCGGCTGAGGACAGGACCCCGGGAACGGCGCCCGCGGCCGTCACCGATGCGTCGTCGGGGTGACCGGGTCGGCGGCCGGTGGTCGGGTCACTCTCCGACGGAGATGGTGAACCGCACCGATCGGTCGTGACCCCACGCGGTCACGCGCCAGCACCCCGGCGACGGGAACGTCAGCAACGACGGAACGACCCACCGCCCCGGTGATTCGACGCGTCCCACCGTCGTGCGTAGATCGCCACGCTCGGCGCTCACCCGGATACGTCCGGTCGACATGAATACGAACGGCTGCTTGAACACCCACGAACCGTCCGCATCGCGGTACCCGCCGTAGCCGAGCTGGGGAAGGAAGGCGTACACCACCGGCCCACCGGTGACGGGTGTGTGTGTCGCGTGGCGCACGAACTCGGGCAGCCGCTCGACCGGCGTCGGCACGTTTCCCGCAAGACACACCGCCTGCCACACGGGCGGCGTGCCGGTCGGCGCCGGTCCACCGCATCCGCCCACGACGGCGACCGCGAGGCACGCGGCGAGCGACGGCATCGGGCCGGCGCGCACCGGACCGGCGGCGTCACATCGCGGTGCCCGCCGCTCCGCCACGCCCATCGTCACATCGACGTGAGCTCGGCCTCGTCGGCGTTGCCCCCGGTCACGATGATCGCGCAGCGGGTCGGCCGGCCCTCATGCGCCATGAGGCCGGCGAGCGCCGTCGCGCCGGCACCCTCCGCCAGCGTGTGCGCGGTGCGCGCCAACAGGCGGCGGGCGTCGTCGATGGCGTCGTCGTCCACCAGCAGGAACTCATCCAATCGTTCGCGCAGGATCGACTGCGGCAGCTCGTATCCGGTGGCCGTCGCGATCCCGCTCACGCGGGTGCGAGACGGCGCGGTGACGATGCGGCCCGCCACCCACGACTCGTACGCGGCCGGGGCCGCCGCCGACTGCACCCCGATCACCCGGCAGCGCGGGGCGAGGGCGTCACGGACGATGCACGCGCCGGCGGCTCCGGTGCCACTTCCCACCGGCACGTAGAGCGCCTCCAGATCGCGGTGCTCGGTGAAGACCTCGAGCGCGACGGTCGCGTGGCCGCAGATGATCGCGGGCTCGTCGCCGGGACCGACGTACCGCCAGCCGTCGCGCGCGGCGAGCGCGCGTGCGTGTGCCGCGGCGTGGGTCAGGTCGTCGCCGAAGCGGATGACCGTCGCGCCCAGTGCGCGGGTGGCCTCGGCCTTGCCCTCGGGTGCGTCCTCCGGCATGACCACGGCCGCGGGCACCTCGTGTCGCCTGGCCGCGAACGCCACCGACTGCGCGTGGTTGCCGGTGGACGCGGCGATCAGCCCCTCGCCGATCTCGTCGTCGCGCAGGCTCGCCATGAGCGCGAGGCCTCCCCGGATCTTGAACGCGCCAGTGGGCTGATGGTTCTCGTGCTTCACGATCACCTGCGCGCCGGTGGCGGCGTCCAGGAGCGGATAGCGCCAGGCGACGGTTCGGGGAAGGACGGCATCGACGGCCTCGGCGGCGGTGCGGATGCTGACGAGCGACACCTCATGCGGAAGCGACGAGGACATGGCGTCAACCTTCTCAGGTCCGCCGGGCGTTCGTCGTCACACTGTTGCGCGTTCGCGCGGTGGCCGCGGTGTACACGTGTTCGTCAGCGGGGGAACGCGCACTCCATGCGGGACAGCGGCTCCGCTGACGTCACCACGCCGCGCGACGAGCACGGATCGCGCATTCGGCTTCGTCGGGATGACGCACGCGCCTGGGAGCCGTCAGGGTGACCCGGGGCGCGCGTCGTGCCATGGCGGCTCGGGCGTCTCGCCGGCCCCGCTGCCCACGATGTCGGTCAGCTTGTCGGGGTTGCGGACGATCCAGATGCGCGCGATGCGGTCGTCGCTCACCGCCGCCTGGATGACCGACGGGGATTCGCCGGCCTGTCGGATGATCCAGGCCGGCAGCCCGTTGACGTCGGCGGCCTCGACCACGAAGTCCCCGCCGCTGCGGATGAGCCCCGACAGCATCGCGAGCACCCGCTCCGGTCCGGTCACCGGAGCGCGGGCGGCGGTCACCCTCCCGCCGCCGTCCGAGACGAGCACCACGTCGGGGGCGAGCAGCCCGACCGCCGACCGCACGTCGCCCTCCAGGAGCGCCGTGCGGAAGGCCTCGACCGTGTGGCGGTGACGATCGCGGTCCGCCTCGAACCGCGGGGTCTCGTCGCGGATCCGTGCGCGGGCCCGGCTGACGAGCTGCCGGACGGCGGCCGGCGTCGACTCCAGGAGCTCCGCGATCAGCGTGCCCGGCATGTCGAAGACCTCGGCCATCAGAAACGCAGCGCGCTCACGGGGTGAGAGCCGCTCCAGCATCACGAGCATCGCGAACGACACCGCGTCGGCCAGCTCGGCCGCCTCGTCCGGCCGGCGTGCCGTGTCGAGCGGTTCGGGCAGCCACGGGCCGATGTACTCCTGCCGTCGCCGGCGGTCGTCGCGCAACCGGTTGAGTGCCCGGTTGGCCACCGCCTTCGTCAGGTACCCGGTCGCCGACCCGA
Source organism: uncultured Bifidobacteriaceae bacterium (assembly GCA_964628685.1). GTDB lineage: Bacteria > Actinomycetota > Thermoleophilia > Miltoncostaeales > Miltoncostaeaceae > CALMEC01. The sequence continues at coordinate 547,110 of CAZVNM010000002.1, forward strand.
CCGTCGTCGCGTCGACACGCGCCCATGCCATCCACGTGTCCTGCACCACATCCTCGGCGTCCGCGACGCTGCCGAGGATGCCGTAGGCGATCGCGAACAGGCGGGGACGAAGCGGCTCGAACGCATCGGTGGAGGCCGTCATGCTGCGGGGACCTCGCACCTGTCCATGAACCCCTGGTCGGTCAGCCCGAGGGCGCCGTTGAAGCGCGACCGCAGGTTCTCGACGGCCACGAGCATCGTGAGCTCCACCAGTGCGGCGTCGCCGAGCCGGTCGCGCAGCTCCTCCACCAGCCCGTCGGTGACGTCGCCGACCTCGCCGGAGATCGTCTCGGCGTACTCCAGCACGCGTCGCTCGAGTTCGGTGTAGCGGTCGCTCTCCCGCCAACGGGGGACGTCCTGGAGCTTCGCGGGGTCGACGCCCTCGCTGCGGAACGCCCACCCGCCGAAATCGATGCACCAGCTGCATCCCACCCGCACGGCCGATGCCATCACGGCGAGCGCGGCGAGGGTTGGGTCGAGTCCGTTCCATCGTTCGACCGCGCGCTCGAGACGCGCGTAGGTCATCGCGACCCTCGCGTTGTGTCCCACCGCGGCGACGGGCTGGATGACCGTGTCGAACCGGTGGTTCGAGTAGATGCCGGCGACGCGGTTGAGGATCGTGCGGGGCGGGGAGAGGGGGATGCGGGCCATGTCGTTTCCTCCGTGGGTGGGTCACTTCTGAAAGAAGGACACCGCCCGGCCTCGGAATGTGACATGCGATGCCCCGAGGGGCGCCCGCCGTCATCCGGGACCGTACGCTGTCCCCATGCACTCCTCCACCGCGCTTCTCACCGACCACTACGAGCTCACGATGCTGCAGGCCGCCCTGGCGGGTGGCACGGCCGAGCGCCGCTGCACGTTCGAGGTGTTCGCCCGGCGCCTGCCCATGGGCCGCCGCTACGGGGTGGTGGCAGGCACCGGCCGTCTGCTCGACGCGATCGAGGACTTCCGCTTCGGTCCGGCGGAGATCGAGATGCTCGCCCCGATCCTCTCGCGCGAGACACTGGAGCACCTGGCCGACTACCGCTTCGAGGGTGACATCGACGGGTATCCGGAGGGTGAGCTCTACTTCCCCGGGAGCCCGCTCCTGTCGGTGACCGGCACGTTCGCCAACGCCGTGGTGCTCGAGACGCTGGTGCTGTCGATCCTCAACCACGACAGCGCCGTCGCGTCGGCGGGTGCGCGGATGGTGAGCGCCGCCGGAGAACGCGCGCTGCTCGAGATGGGCGGACGCCGCACCCATGAGCGGGCCGCCGTCGCCGCGTCGCGGGCCGCGTACCTGGCGGGGTTTGCGAGCACGTCCAACCTGGAGGCCGGACGGCGCTACGCCATCCCCACCGCCGGCACCCACGCCCATGCGCTGGTGCTGCTGCACGACAGCGAGGAGGCGGCCTTCGCAGCCCAGATCGACGCGTTCGGCATCGACACGACACTGCTGGTCGACACCTACGACACCACCGCGGGTATCGAGACGGCCATCCGGGTGGCCGGCCCCGAGCTGGGCGCCATCCGCATCGACAGCGGCGACCTGGGCGTGCACGCGCGCAAGGCGCGGCGGCAGTTGGACGGCCTGGGGGCGACCGGCACGCGGATCGTCCTCTCCGGCGATCTGGACGAGCATTCCATCGCGGCGCTGGCCGCCGATCCGGTCGACGTCTACGGCGTGGGCACCGCGCTCGTCACGGGCTCCGGCGCTCCCACCGCCGGCTTCGTCTACAAGCTGGTGGAGGTCGACGGCCGGCCGGTCGAGAAGCGCAGCGAGCACAAGGCGTCGCTGGGCGGCCGCAAATCGTCACTGCGACGCCACCGCGCCACCGGCACCGCCACCGAGGAGGTGGTCCACCTGGCCGGACGCGACGCCCCGGCCGAGCCGGGCGACCGGACCCTTCCCATCCCGCTCATGCGCGGCGGAACGCGCGTGGACGGCCTGCCCGACCTGGAGGCCTCGCGGGCGCACCTGAAGCGCGCCCTGGTGACCCTGCCGTGGGAGGGCCTGCGCCTGTCGCCGGGCGACCCTGCGCTCCCGACGACGCTCCTGCTGCCGGGGCACTGATGGGCGAGGCGGGGCCTTCTTGACCAGGTTGGTCAAGATCAGATATGATCCGCCCATGACGACCCTCAATCTGTACGAGGCCAAGACACGGCTTTCGGAACTCGTCGATCGTGCCGCGGATGGTGAGGAGATCGTGATCGGCAAGTACGGAAAGCCGATGGCGAGGCTCGTTCCGTACACGCAGGTCGCCGATGTCCCCCGGACCCCGGGGGCCTGGGCGGGACGCGTGGTCATTCACGATGACTTCGATGATCTCCCCGACGATCTCGCGGAGGCGTTCGGCCTGCGCGGATGAGCGCGCTGCTCGACACGCACGTCCTCCTGTGGTGGCTGGCGAACGACGACAGGCTGGGAGGCGACGCCCGAGCCCTCATCGCCGATGATTCCACCACCGTCTGGGTGAGCGCGGCATCGGTCTGGGAGATCGCGATCAAGCGGTCGCTCGGGAAGCTGGATGCGCCGTCTGATCTTCTCGAGCAGATCGACGCGAGCCGGTTCACCGTCCGTCCGTTGGACGGCGCCGACCTCTGGTTCGCGGGGCATCTTCCCGGACACCACCGTGATCCGTTCGATCGGGCGATCGTCGCCCAGGCCCTCCGGGGAGGCCTGCGGTTGATCACTCGTGACACACGGCTCGCAGACTACGGCGTGGAGATCCTCGTGGCGTGATGGCGGCGGGCGGGACGGCGGCGTGGTTCCGCCGCTACGGAAGCGTGAACCCGCCCCGCGTCATCAGCGCACGTCCGCGGGCCGATGTGGCGAGGTCGACCACCCCCTGGGCGGCGTCGGCGTTCTTCGCGCCCTTCAGCGGGGCGATGAAGTAGGTGGCCACGTGGGCGCGTGCGTCGGGGATTTCGATCAGCCGGATCTGGTCGGCCGACCCGGCCTCCAGCGCCTCGCTGGCCCACATGATCCCGGCCGCGGCGCGGCGTGAGGTGACGCGCGGCAGCACATCCATCGGCTCGGTCGACATGTAGGCGCGCTCGCCGAAGCCCGCGGCGGCGAGCAGGGCGTTTGTCAGCTGGCCGCAGCGGGTGGCGGCGCGGCAGCGGATCCAGCGCGTGCCCGGCAGGTCGGTGAGCCCGGCGGTCGCGGTGTCGGTGGCGGGCACACCCAGCACCAGACGGTTGGTCGCGACCGCCACCGGATCGGCGGCCAGGAGCCCCTGGCGCTTCGCCCGGTCCATGGTGGCGCGGTTGTCGGTCACGAGCACGTCGGCCACCGCGCCGGTGCCCGACGCCCGCTCCAGGAGCGCCGGGGTGGGGGAGAAGTCGAACGTGAGGCGCTGCGGTCGGCTGCGCTGCCACTCCCGGCCGATGTAGATCATCGGCTGGCGGATGGCCTCGTCCGCCAGCACCCGCACGAGCTCGGGTGGCGTGTACGCCTCGTCGTCCCCACCGCAGCCGGCGGCCACCAGGCAGAGGACGGCGATCGGAATGGCGAGCAGCTTCACGCGGGCCTTTCGGAAGGCGGGGGGCCGGCGCGATGGTAGCGGGGGCCGCCGACGGCCGGCCGGTGATCCGGGTGTGCGTCCGCAGGGCATGGGACCCGGCGCAGTCTGCGCCCGACGCGTCGGCGGGTCGCGCGCACCCGCCCACGATTGATGTTGATGCATCAACCAACTAGGGTCGTCACGTCAACCGGGTTCGCGGAACGGGAGCGACATGCATGGCCAACTACGGGCACCCCCTGCGCTTCGGCGCAGAGATCCGCGTGGGGAACGCGGCGTACGGTGACGCCGTCGCACTGGCCGACCTCGCCCAACAGCACGGCCACGATCTGATCGCGTTCGCAGACCGTGGCGCGGACGGCGGCCCGGACGCGCTGACCCTCGCGTCGTGGGCCGCGGCCCGGACCACGTCCATCGGGGTGGCGATCGCGCGACTGGACCTCATGGACAGGCCCGCGTCGATCGTCGCACGGGCGGTGGGAAGTCTGCAGCTGCTGTCCGGACATCGCGGGCTGCTGATGCTGGCGACGCCACCCGACGGCGGGGACATGACGGCGGTCGCCGAGGCCGTCACCGTGGTGCGCGCCATGCAGGACACGGCGCAGCGGCGGGTGCGCACGGCGGGGGTGCACCACCGGCTGGACGGTGCCGAGCCCGGGCCGGCGCTCGATGAGGAGACACCGCTGTGGCTGCACGGTTCGGGCCGGGCCGCCGCCACCCTGGCCGCCCGCATCGCCGACGGCTGGGTGGTCGACCTGGACGAGGTCGGCGTCGACGAATGGGTGGATCTGACGCGAACGCTCGACGACGCCGCCGGCGCGGCGGGACGTGACGTGCGTGAGATCCGACGGGTCGTGACCCTGCCCGCCGAGTGGTTCGCCGACGTCGACCGTCTGGTCGCGCTCGCGGTGGACCACGGCGTCAGCACGTTCCTCCTGCGCACCGATGGATCGGCGGCGGGCTCCCAGGTGGTCCGCCAGATGGGGGCCACGGTGATCCCCGCGGTGCGGCGTGCGGTCACGGACGCGCTGCCACCGGGCGCCCTGTCGGATCGAGGGGTGCGCAGAGCCGATGTGCGCGCCCGGCGGCGCCCCGGCATCGCGTACGACGAGGTCCCCGAGACCCTGGCCGCGAGGGCGGTCGAACCGGGCGATGCCGCGTTCGGTCGCGTGCGCTCCACCTACCTGCGCGGCGGTGACCCCGGCCTCGTGCTTCGCCCCCACACCGTCGCCGAGGTGGTCGACGCCGTGGGCTTCGCACGTCGCCACACGCACCTGCCACTCGGCATCCGCAGCGGAGGACACGGCATCAGCGGGCGGTCGACCAACGACGGCGGCCTGGTCATCGACGTCGGGGCCCTCGACGAGATCACGGTCCTGGACACGGCCGCCAGGCTCGTGCGCATCGGCCCGGGCGCGCGGTGGCGGGATGTGGCGAGCGCACTGCAGCCGCACGGGTGGGCGCTCACCTCGGGCGATTACGGCGGCGTGGGCGTGGGCGGCCTGGCCACCGCCGGCGGCATCGGCTTCCTCTCCCGCAAGCACGGCCTCACCATCGACCACCTCCGGGCGGTGGAGATGGTGCTGGCGGACGGCTCCGTCGTGCGTGCCGCCGATGACGAGAACCCGGAGCTCTTCTGGGCGGCACGGGGTGCGGGCGCCAACTTCGGCGTCGCGGTCGCCTTCGAGTTCGCGGTCGACGAGGTCGACCAGGTGGGCTGGGCCCAGCTGGCGTTCGATGTGTCGGACCCCGCCGCCTTCCTCGAGGCGTTCGGTCGGGTCGCGTCCGACGCCCCACGTGAGACCACGCCGTTTTTGATCATCGGGCAGGGGGCGGCCCAGCTCATGGCCATGGTGGACTCCGCGGACCCCGGGGTGATCATCGACCAACTGCAGCCGCTCGCGGCGATCGCGCCCCTCGTGCAGCAGCAGATCGTGATCGCACCGTATGCGGCGGTGATGAACATGTTCCCCGAGACGCCGCACGACGGGCGGGGCGAACCGGTCTCACGATCGGCCTTCACGCGCGAGATCACCCCGGCGTTCGGCTCGGCGTCGGCGGAGCTGATCGGCAGCGGTGCATCGTTCTGGTACCAGATCCGCACCGTCGGCGGGGCCATCTCCGACGTGCCGCCGGATGCCACCGCCTATGCCCACCGCGACGCCCGGTTCTCCCTCGCCGTCATGGGCGCCGGTGCCCGGCGCCTCGACCCGTGGTTCGATCGGGTGCGCCGGCACGCCACGGGGCTCTATCTCAGCTTCGAGAGCGACCGCAGCGAGGAGCGGATCGGCGACGCGTTCCCCCCGGCCACGCTCGACCGGCTCCGTCGCCTGAAGGCCGAGCTCGACCCGCACAACCTCTTCCGCGACAACTTCAACATCACACCCGCCCACGACGACACCCGGAGCACCCGATGACCCCGTCCCCGAGCCCGACCGATTACGGCCACGAGCTGCTGTTCGGCACCTTCGTGACACCCACCAACCACCCGGTGCACCACGCCGTCGAGCAGGCGGTTGTGGCCGACCGCGCCGGCCTGGACCTCGTCACCTTCCAGGACCATCCCTACGTCGCGAAGCTCCATGACACGTCGACGCTCCTGGCATGGGCCGCGGCCCGCACCGAGCGGATCCATCTGGCGGCCAACGTGACCAACCTGCCGCTGCGCCCGCCCGCCGTGCTCGCCCGGGCCATCGCGACCCTCGACCGGCTGAGCGGCGGGCGCATCGAGCTGGGGCTTGGAGCCGGCGCCTTCTGGGACGGCATCGCCGCCATGGGCGGACCGCGGCACACCGCCGGCGAGTCCATCGAGGCCCTCGAGGAGGCGATCGCCATCATCCGGGCCATCTGGGACACGGACGCCACCGGCATGCTCTCCCTGCGCGGCCGCCACTATGACGTGCACGGCGCAAAGCGCGGTCCGGCACCGGCGCACCCCGTCGGCATCTGGGTGGGGGCCTACAAGCCGCGCATCCTGCGCCTGGTCGGCCGGGCGGCCGACGGGTGGCTGCCCTCGGTCCAGTACCTGCCCAACGGTCTCTCGGACCTCACCGACATGAACCGCCGCATCGACGGGGCGGCCGTCGCCGCCGGGCGTACGCCCACCGACATCCGTCGCCTCCTCAACATCGCCGGGCAGTTCGGTGACCGGCGCCGCGGTTTCCTGCAGGGGCCGGCGCAGCAGTGGGTCGACGAGCTGGTGGAGGTCGCGCTCACGTACGGCATCAGCGGTTTCGTCCTCGCCTCGGACGACGCCACGCTCACCGAGGCCTTTGCCGCCGACGTCGCGCCGGCGGTGCGCGAGCACGTCGCCACGGCCCGTCGACGCGGATGACGACCGCCTCCGCTCCGCTCGACGCGGACCAACTGCGCACCTGGCGGAGCGTCATGAGGATGCACAGCCGACTGGTCGCCGTGCTGGCCCAGGAGCTCCGGGTCGACTCCGACATGTCGCTCTCGGACTTCGAGGTCCTCGCCATCCTCTCCGAGGCTCCGCGGGGTGCGCTTCGGGCCCGCGATCTGCGATGCGAATTGCACTGGGAGAAGAGCCGCCTGGCCCACCACATCGGACGCATGGAACAGCGTGGCCTCGTGCGCCGTGACACCTGCACCGAGGACCTGCGGGCTCCGATCGTGTGCATCACCGGTGCCGGCCGCGCCGCGATCCGCGCCGCCGTCCCGCCCCACCTGGCGCACGTTCGCGAGCTCTTCTTCGATGCCCTGACGGCGGGGCAGCTCCGCGCCGTCGAGGGCGCGGCCGACGCGGTGCTTCGGAGGATCGGGCAGCACTGCGACGCGGAGACGGACGGCTGGTCGCGGTCGGCGTGATGCGGGTGTCGGTCGATGCGTTCGGGGTGCGGTGGGTGCCGGGCCCCGGTGTTCTGCAGCCGTCAGACTGCGCGGGTGGCCGAGATCATGAGCGCCGGCATCATCCCGTACCGCATCACCGGTGACGGCACCGTCCGCGTCTTCATCGCCCACCAGGGCGGACCGTTCTGGGAGCACAGGGACGAGGGGGCGTGGTCCATCGCCAAGGGGCAGTTCGACCCCGACGAGGAGACCTCCTGGGACGCCGCGATGCGCGAGTTCGCCGAGGAGATCGGGATGGCCTGCCCGGACGGCGAGGTGGTCGCGCTGGAGCACCTGCGCCAGCGCCGCGGCAAGACCATCGTCGCCTTCGCGGTGCGTCTGGACGACGAGGCGTCGCTGCGGTTCGTGGGGAGCAACCTGTTCGAGATGGAGTGGCCGCCGCGATCCGGTCGCACGGAGTGGTTCGTCGAGATGGACCGTGCCGAGTGGATGGACGTGTCCGTCGCCCGGCGAAAGCTCCTGTCCGGTCAGCTGCCCCTCATGGACCTGCTGGAGGCGCTGGCGGGCGGCTGAGGCGGGGTCCCCGGCTCAGGCGATGTCGCCGTGCGGGGCGATGCGGATGCCGAGCTCCCGCGCGCCGCGGGCCCATTCGAGCATGAGGGCGACCCACAGGTCGACCCGCTGGGCCGCCGCGAGGAGGCCGTCGGCGGGCTCGTCGTCGTCGGCCGGCTCGCCGTCCACGTCGGTGGGCTCCCCGGGTTCGCACGAGGTCATCCACCGCGCCTGGGTGCGCAGGGCGTCCGGCCAGCCGCGCAGGTCCTCCATGTGCTCCCGCAGGGGGCCGACCCCGGTGTTGGGGCTCATCGTCAGGACCATCACGAGTTCCTCGGCGATCTCGGCGCACGTGTCGAGGCCCTCGGCGGCCCGCTCAAGCGTGGCGACGGCCCGGTCGGCCTCGAGGGCATCGCACCATGTGGCGGCCGCCGCCCGGCAGAGCACGGTCACCTCGGCCAGCACGCCCGCGACCTGCAGGTAGAGGTTGGCGAGCTCGCCCAGCCGCAGGGTCTCGTCCACCCCGATCTGCGGGCAGATGGCGAGGTACGGGTTGGTCTCGGTGTCCTCGTCCCAGAACCAGTCGTCGGGCAGGTGCATGCCCTCCGCGTAGGCGACCACGGCCTCCAGGAAGAGGTCGACCCCGGGGGGCCGGCAGGTCAGGCGCAGGGCGTCACGTGCGTCGAACGCGGCCCGGTGGAGGTCCACCATGCCGTTGCCGTCGGCCACGAGGCTCCACGCCGCGCGTGCGACCGGCTGCAGCGCCCGTGCCAGCACGGCGTCGCCGTGCGAGAGGCACATCGTCACCAGGTCGGTGGCCTGCGCCGCGAGGGCGTCGGGGGTGTCGAACGGAAGGCGTGTGTCGGACATCGGCTCGTGAAGGATTGCGGAAAATCCTGACGACCGTAACCCCCACGGCCGGGGGTGCCAACCGGGACGGTCACGCGGGGCACCCCACCGTGGGCCGACGGCGGTGGTTCAGCCGAGACCGGGCGATCCGGACGACGGCGGATCGGAGCTGGGAAACGACTCCTCCGACGCCTCGTCCACGGGATCGTCGGGCGTCTCGTCGTCCGGCGGGACACCCGAGCCCGGCGGGTTGTGCTCGTCGGTGTCCGGCTTCTTGTGCTTGGGATCGTTCATGCCCTCGGGTGTTCCCGCACCACCCGTGTGTAAACGGAGGGCTGGCGCACCGGACCCGACACGCTCAGTATCCCCGCCACTCGCCGGCGGCGTAGCTCAGGATCGTCGGGCGGTCGAGGGTGCTCACCTCCACGCCGCCGCGCACCGCACGGTCCTTGGGGAACACCAGCGCCGCGCGCAGCACCTCGGCCGACAGGAAGCGGGTGGGCACCGATTCGTCGAACGTGACCTCGGGTGCGGCGCCGAGCGCGGCCGCGTGGAACCCCCAGTCGCCGAACGACGGCACGTCCACGTGGTACGGCGTCGTGCGCCAGCCGGCGGCGCGCAGGGTGAGCTCGATCGCCCGGTAGGAGCGCGGTGCGAAGTACGGCGATCCGGACTGCACGATCATCGTCCCGCCGGGGCGCAGGTACCGGCGGAGCATCGCGTAGAACTCGCGGGAGTAGAGCTTGGCGAGGGCGGTCTCGTCCGGGTCGGGCAGGTCGACGATGATCGCGTCGAACGGGCCACCCTTGCCGTCGCGCGCCCAGCTGAACGCGTCGCGGGTGATCAGGTGCACGCGCGCATCACGCGGGGCGTCGGCGTTCAGGCGACGAAGCGGCGCGAAGGTGCGCGCCACCTCCACGATGCGGGGGTCGAGCTCCACCTGCGTCACGTTGCGCACCGACCGGTGCTTCAGGATCTCGCGCGCGGCCAGGCCGTCGCCGCCACCGATGAGGAGCACGTCGCGCGGATCGCCGTTGAGCGCCGGGTGGGTGAGGGTCTCGTGGTAGCGGTACTCATCGGGGGATGCGAACTGCAGGTCGCCGTTGAGGTAGAGCCGCAGGTCGGCGCCCGCGCGCGTCATGACGATGTCCTGGTAGGGCGTGCGCTCGTGCAGCACCACCGGGTCGTCGTAGAGCTGCTGCAGCGCCGTCACCTCGAAGTCGTCGGACCGGACGAGCAGCGTCACGAGAACGGCGAGCGCGACCACGCCCAGGCCCGTCGCGGCGCCGATCCGGGCGCGGTCCGCCGACCGCGCGAACACCGCCACCACCATCGCCGCCGCCAGCAGGTTGAGGATGCCGGCCACGATCGCCGTCTCGATGTTGCCGAGCGCCGGCAGCAGCACCAGTGGGAAGGCGACGCCCGCCACCAGGGCCCCCAGGTAGTCGGACGCCAGGAGGTCGGCCACGTCCGACTCGGTGCCGGTGCGCCGCACACGCCGCAGGAAGCCCACGAGCAGCGGCAGCTCGGCGCCCACCAGGATGCCGATCACGCTCCCCAACACGAGTACCACCGGCTGGAACGTGTCGAGCCACGCGAAGCTCCAGTAGAGAACGAACGCCGACGCCCCGCCCACGACGGCCAGGAGCACCTCGATCACCGCGAACGCCACGAGCGGCCGGTGGAGCACCCACTTCACGAGCAGGCTCCCCACGCCCATCATCGCGACGAAGGTGCCGATGACGTAGCTCGTCTGGGTGACGGCATTGCCGATCAGGTTGGCGCCCATCGAGATGAGCACGAGCTGGTAGATGAACCCGCACGTGGCGGCCAGGAACGTGGCGGTGAGGATGAGCGCCACGTGCAGGCGCCGCCGCGGGGCGGCGTCGGCGCCGTCGGTCACTTGCCGCTTCCCGGGCCGCCGCCGCGGAAGGTCTCGCCCGGCCCGCTGTAGCGACCCCACCAGCCGCCGACGTAGCCGTAGTGGTTGCGGTACCCGCGCGCGGCGTCCTCCACGCCCACCGTGATCGCCCCGTCCTGCGCGGACGTGACGGAGACCATGGTGTCGCGGTAACGCAGGAAGGTGGCGGTGGGCTGCACCAGCGTGTCGGCCGGCTTCACGTGGCGTGCGATGTCGTCGGCCGTCGCCCGCACCGTCCGGTGGGGGCTACGGCAGGTGAAGTCGGGCGGGGTGGAGGTGTCGCGGCAGTCCGGGTACGCCGACCGCACGTACTTGCGCACGTCGGCGTTGCGGCTGCATGCGGCGATCATGAGGGCGCCCGCCACCAGCAGGCAGAGGCCCGCCAGCACGAAGACCGGCAGACGGGTGCGGTTGCGCGCCGCCCATGACGGGCGCTCGGTCACGCGAGCTCCAGGGTCGAGCGGGTGTGCACCACCGTCCCCTCCTGCGGGTAGGCGTGGAACGACTCCCAGCGCACAACGTCCGGCGTGGCGGGGAGCGCGCGCAGGAGCGTCACCGCCTCGGCCACCACACCGAACCGGGCGAGGAGCGAACGGCCGTCGTCCCGGTCGGTGGCGTCGGCGACGGCGGTCAGATACGCGGGATCGTCCAGACGATGCGTCACGGTGACGATTCGGTGGACACCGGCGGCGAGGTGGGTCGCGCGGCTGTCGAGCGGCTCGCCGCCCGCCAGGTCGCAGGCCACCGTCTCACGCAGGGCGAGCGCGCCGTCCACCGCCACCTCCACCTGGTGGCTCGCCGCCAGCACGCGCAGCCGCACGACCACCGGCCCGTCCTCGACGTCCAGCGCCGCCACCGCCGCACGCCGCGGCCCGGTGAGGCTGCAGCGAAGCGCCGCGGCGGCCACGTCGGCATGCGGGATATCGAGGGTCAGTCGCACGGGTAGACCTGGATGCTCGTCGGCGGGATGGTGCGGCCGGTGGTGCCGCTCCAGGCGCTCCACTCACCGCCGTTTCGGTAGCGCTCCAGCGAGAGGAGGGCGTCGTCGTCATCGGCACCGACGAACTCCGCGTACTGCATGGTCCCCGAGGTGCCGTCGCTCGACTCGCGCTCCACCCGGTAGCTCGCGGTGCCCGACTCCTCCTGCTCGTAGGCCACGCCGTCGACGGTCAGCCGGTCGCTGTCGGTCACGTCCCGGTGCTCGCGGGCCTCGAACAGCGACGTCTCGAGTGTGCCCTCGTCCTCCACCGAGAGCCAGCGCGTGCCGCCGTCACCGCCGATCAGGTAGTCCATCCAGACGCTGCCGTCCTCCTCGTAGCGCCAGACCTCGTTGACCCGCCAGAGCTCGATGTCGTGGTCGGTGATCGTCACGTGGTCGCCCAGCTTCAGGCGCATGAGGTTGGTGCCCTCGCGCTGGCCGGTGGCGGCGAACATGCGCGACGGCTCGCTGGAGCCTGTGGACTGGCGCGCCTTCGCCCGGCGGACGACCACCCAGGCGGCGATCACCGCGACGACGATGATGAGGATGAGAAGCGGCGTGGGCATCGGCGGATGGTCCTTTCGCGTGTCAGTAGAGGGCGACGGCCACGATCACGCCGAGGGCGACCATGACGACGCCGGTGGTGGCCGCCAGCGGGTGGAACTCCTCGTCCATCACGATCCCCCGCATGTCACCGGGGGTGAGGATCTCCACGACGATGTACCCGATGGTGAGCAGCAGGATGCCCAGCAGGCCGTAGCTCGCCGTGACGAGGATGTCCTTCCCGAACCCCTCGCCGGTGGAGAAGACGACCGCCGCCTGGATGGTGGCCTGGGCGATGATCACGGCGCTCACGATGATGTTGGCGTTGATCGACCGGCGCGAGCTGATGTGACCCGTGAGGTGTCCGGGTGTGACCAGGTCGATCACCCAGACCCCGATGGTTATCAGCACGATGCCGAGCGCGCCGTAGGCGGCGCCCAGCCCCATGTCGTGGAGGATGTCGTTCACGGTGTCCATGGACGGTCTCGGTCGGTCGGGGTGGTCATTCGGTGTCGGCGCGCAGGCGTCGGAGGGCGTAGCCCACCAGGAAGGCGGCGATGCCTACCAGCGCGATGGCGGTGAGGATGGTGGGGGTGTTGATCCGCACCCAGTCGCTTCGGCGGATGCGGTCGGGACCGTCGGACGTCCCCGCGCCCGACGTCGACGGCTCGAACGCGGCGCGCGGCACGCGGCCCGAGTCGTTCACCAGCTGGCCGATGGCCATCATGGTGTTGCGAAGCGCCAGGTCGTCGCTGTTGCCCAGCAGGGCGCTGCCGCCGGCCTTGGACACCCGGTCGACGTCCCGCATGGTGAACGCCCCCGCCAGGTCCCCGGTGAGCTCCAGCCGGCGAGAGCCGATGGAGTCCTCCGCCTCGCACGAGCTGCAGGTGTAGGTGAGGCTCGCCGTGAAGGTGGCGATCCCCCCGGTGCACGCCGCCGGGTCGGTGATCGGGCCGTCGGGGTTCTGGCTGCTTCCCACCTCGTCGCCGGATCCACCGCGGATGGTCACGTTCCACTGGTAGCAGACGTCCTGGTCGTCGCCCACGTCGGCCAGCGTCTGCGCCAGGTCGATGGCGTCCTGGGGGTCGAGCATGCGCGCGTGCGCGGTCGCCGGGATCGTGACGAGGACTGCCACGAGGACGATCTGCAGCAGTTGACGAAGCCTCCCGTGCACCGCGGGTGAGGCTAGCAACCGCGTTGCGGCGAACGGGGTGCGGTCAGGAGGATCTTGACCGGACGTTGACGCGCTCGGAGGCCGCCGGGACGTGGGAGCTTCCTAGAGGAGCCCGTCTCGGCGGAGGATGTCGAGGGCATCTCGCCTGCCGCTGACGCCGAGCTTTCTGCAGACGCTCTTGACGTGTGTGTCGATGGTGCTGATTGCGAGGCTGAGTTCCTCGGCGGCTTTGCGGCTGCTTGCGCGAGCGACGGTGCGCATGACGGTGATCTCGGAGGTGGTGAGCTTGCTCGCCGGGGATCGGCGGATGTCGTTGAACACGAGCTGTTCGAGGTCGTCGATGCTGTGGCCGAGTGCGGCGGCGCGTCGGGTGAGGTTCGCCCGCGGGTCGGGTGTGCCGGCCATCGCGTGGGCGGTGGGGCACGCGAGCCAGAGGGGGGACTGTCAGATTGTTTGTGTAAGGGCGTGATGGTCATCGGTTGGTCGCGACCGTGATTCGGTCGCCGTAGTGCATTGTCAGGGTGTTGAGGATCTTCTTCCAGCCGTTGATCTTGCCGGTGAGGTTTTCTCGGTTCGGGCGGCGGGTCGTCGCGACGAGGTACAGCACCTTCAGGGCGGCTTGTTCGGTTGGGAAGTGGCCGCGGTGGCGCACCGCCCGCCGGAACCGCGCGTTCAAGGATTCGATCGCGTTGGTGGTGTACACGATCCGCCTGAGCTCAGCGGGGAACGCAAGGAACGGTGTGAACTCGTCCCACGCGCGTTCCCAGGCGTTGATCATCGCCGGGTAGGTGTCGCGCCACGTGTCGGCGAACTCGGCGAACTGCGCTTCGGCGACTGGGACGGTCGTTGCTTCGTAGATGGTGCGCATCTGCCTGGTGATCTGCGCCCAGTGCTTCTTCGAGGCGTAGCGCAGTGAGTTGCGGACTAAGTGCACGACGCAGGTTTGCACCGTCGCCTCGGGCCACGTCGTGCGGATCGCCTCCGGCAGCCCCTTCAGCCCGTCGCAGCAGACGATCAGTGCATCGGCCAGGCCGCGGTTGCGAAGCTCGGTGAGCATCGTCGCCCATTGCTTGGCGCCTTCCCCGCCGGTCGGCCCCAGCCACAGGCCGAGCACGTCGCGCTGTCCGTCCATGTTCACGCCGATCGCCACGTAGACGGGCCGGTTGGCGACCTGCGTGTCGCGGACCTTCACGACGATCGCGTCGATCAACACGACCGCGTAGAGGCCGTCCAACGGTCGGTTTTGCCAAACGAGCATGTCGTCGATGATGCGGTCGGTGATCTTCGAAATCGTCTCCCGACTGATCTCGGTGCCGTAGATCTCCAGCAGATGCGACTGGATGTCGCCGGTGGTCAGGCCCTTCGCATACAGCGAGATGACGTTGCCGGCAAGGCCATCAACGCGCCGCTGGTACTTCGGCACCACCACCGGCTCGAACGTCCCGGCCCGGTCACGCGGCACCTCGAGCGTCACATCCCCGATCTCGGTGATCACCGTCTTCGGGTACGTGCCGTTTCGGCTGTTGCCGCTGCCACGCCCAGCGGGATCGCCAAACTCGTAGCCGAGGTGATCGGCCATCTCCACCTCAAGGCCCGTCTGCAACACCTGCCGGACCATCGCAGTGAGCAGGCCATCGTTGCCAGTGAGCTCCAACCCCTCCGAGCGGGCCCGCTCAACCAGCTGCTGCGCCCACTCCCGAAGCTCGGCCGGCGGTTGCGGGGCCGCCCCTCGCGGCGACCCCGCAACCGGGACCTCCCGTGGTTCCTTCTCCATGATCGTGATCCTTTCAGCCCGCGGCCACCAGCCGCCAGGCAGGTCAGATCACGCCCTTACACAAAGTTCCTGACACTCCCAATTACTGGGATGGGTCAGCCGCGACGAAGCAGACGTTCTTTGATGGAGGAATGTCGATTGGAGATGTTGAGCAAGCTATTGGCGCAGTGGCTCGCCAGAACCGTGACGCTCTAATCAAGATCGGTGCAGGGACTGGGCAGGTAGAAGGCACGGTAAACGGGGTCGACTATGTGTTAGGTGTCTCCAGAGGTCGCATTGGTCAGTTCTATCCGGGTAGGCTCCCGTGATGAAGGTCGACATGCGCAGTCTCGTCCGATTGGCCGACGGGTCATTCATTGACATCGTCGAGGCCACTGTGGTCGCGGGCGATTGCTCGTACGTACGTGGCGCAATTAGCCTCAGGATCGACACAGTGGAACTGTTCGGACCTGAACTCTGGGATGACGTGAACTGGTTGTGGCCGCTCCTGATTAGAGCGCTCGACGATTGTCAAGCCACCGGCATGGGGAGGCGCGGCTTCCCAAGCCAGCCGATCGCCATCGTCGCGGAGCGTGCGTGGTCCGGTCACACACGCCTAAGCGTGACGGACGGCGATGCTATAAACCGCAGCGCTGTCGCGACGGATCACGATCTTCTTTCCGCTGTGACCGCAGCTGGCTTGGAGTTCTTCCGTGAATTGCGCAGGTTGTGTCCGCACGATGACACAGGGGAGGAAGAACGGCTGATCATTGAGTCTTGGAATCGTGAGCGTCCCGCTTCGAGAAAGCTGGCGGGGTCGTAAAGTCGGGTTCCCGCTCAAGGCGGGCACAGAATGGGACGACCGCCAGCGAGACCGGCTACCCAGAAGCTGCGAGGGGCCGCTGACGAACAGGCGACAGTCCGAGCCGGCTGGCAGTCTGGGGGGTGGCGAGTTCGACGTGCGACCGTCCGCGCACGTCGGTACAGCCGTGTGAGTGCTGCGGGTGGCGGTTCGCGGAGCGCCGTCGATACCGACGAGATGCCTGGATCGTCGCGACCGCCAGCCCACGGGGTCGGCCTCGACTCACAGGACGACGGCTTCGACCACCTTGAGGTCGACGAGGTCCGCGTCTGACACCCCGCGGTACCGGCCTCACCCACCGTCCACATGCGCTCCACTAACCTGCGCCCGATGAGCGAATCAGAGACGTCTCCCACGCCCCTGTCCGACCTGGCCGTCGCCGTCCGCGAGCGCATGCACACGGTCCTCGCCGACGGGAAGCCCCACCCGCTGGAGGACTTCATCGACCCCGATGGGGATCGCGGGGACGCCATCGACGCGATCATCGACGTCATCGACGCCGAACCGCGCTTCATCGGCATCGGCGACGACCTGGTGGACCTGGTGGCCGTGCTGGAGGGGCGGGTGCTCACCCACGTCGTGACCGAAGGGGAGCATGCGGCCGGGGAACTCGTCATCCGGCCGGACCTGGAGCTGCCGCTCCTGCCGTTCGTGACCGAGGTGCCGCTGGCCGGCGGCGGTGCGGCGACGATCGGCTTCGAGCCCACGCTGGACGCCGACGACGAGGCGGTGGCCGACGAGTTGGAGGGCGGGGTCCTCGTTCTGGGCGACGGCGGGCTCGCCTGCGGGGCGGGGGAGACGCTGGCGGTCGGCCTGCGCGACGGCGTGATCGCGATGGAGACGGCCGATGCGGACCCGACGCGCACCGCCGCTGCCAGTGAGGTGCTGGCGGCGACATTCGCGCGTGAGCATGACGAAAACGACGGGTGCATGCAGCTCTACCGGCTGGTGCTCGCCTGGCTGATGGACGACGCGGACGCGCTCCGCACGCCGCACGCGCCGGTGGGGGACCTGCTGGCGGCCGCCGGGCTCCGCCGTCGGGGTGACTGGGTCGGGCCCGAGGACGCGGACTGGATCAGCCCCGTCGAGCGCGAGCAGGAGCAGGAGCGCGCCGACCGCGCCGAGGCCTACGGCTTCGACGAGTGCTGCGAGACGGCGTACCAGCTTGTGGGGGACGCCTACCGCGGCACGGCGGGCGGTGCGACGCCCGGGGAGGTCGTCGACGCGCTGGCGCACGGCCAGGTGGCCGCCGCGTTCATGGCCACCATGCTCGCCAACGCCGGCCACCACATCGAGACCGTCGCCCAGAACCTGCTGACGCTCGCCGACGAACTGGCGCCGCATGCACGGGGGACGGCCGGCGCGTCGGTGCTGCACCTGCGGTCGATGGCGCTCGAGTGCGTGGGACGGGTCGTGGAGGCCGAGCGCGACATCGCGGCGGCGATCCGCATCGACCCGTCCAACCCGCACGCCCTGGTGATCATGGCGGGTTACCTGGAGGACCGCGGCGAGCCCACGCGGGCCCTCGAGCACCTGCACCGCGCCGGCGTGTCGGAGGAGTACCCGCAGGCGGCCCGCCTGGCCCGCCTGGCCGCCGCGGTGCCCACAAAGGTCGGCCGCAACGACCCCTGCCCCTGCGGATCCGGCAAGAAGTACAAGAACTGCTGCATCGACGCGCCCGCGCTCGACCCGCGGGACCACGTGGAATGGCTCTACGCCAAGGCGCTCGGCTTCATGCTGCACCCGGCGCGGCAGGGTGCCGCCGTGCACCTGGCCGCCCACGCCGTCGGCCTGGCGGGCGAGGACCTGACGCCCGGCGAGCGGCTGGAGTCGGACGTGCGGTTCGCCGAGCTCGCGGTGTTCGAGGAGGGCGGCATCGAGTGGTACCTGCGTCTGCGCGAGGCCATGCTGCCCACCGCCGACGCCCGCCTGCTGGCCGAGTGGGAGGACGAGCCGCTCGTGCTCATGACGATCGAGACGGTCGACGCCGACGCCGTCACCGTGCGCCTGGACGGCGAGGAGGACGTGCTCGCCGCACGCACCTTCTCGATCGACCCGCTGACCGCCGGCATGACGCTCGTGGGTCGCCTGCTGGAGGCGCACGACGAACTCTGGCTGGCGGGCCCCCTGATCGAGATCCCCGAGGGCGAGGTGACCACGGCGCGCGAGATGGCCGACGACGAGGAGACCGCGTCGTTCGAATGGGCCGAGTACATCGGCCACCTGGACGCGGTGGAGGCCGGCGTTGCCACCGGCCCGTTCGCGCGCGACCCGCACCACCACCATCACCACCACTGATCGCGGGCCGGTGCGGCCGTGAGCCTCCAGTGTCCCGCCACGCTCCTTCTCGCACGTCACGGTGACGCGGAGTACGGCCCCGGCCCGCGCGTGATGTCGGACGCCGGCGGACGGCTGACCGCGAAGGGCGTGCAGCAGGTCACGGCGTGCGCACACGCCATCGCCCAAGAGGCCCCCGCCGGCGTCTATGCGAGCCCGCTCAGCCGGGCGGTGCAGTCGGGGGAGGTCGCCTCCGGCGTGCTGGAGCTGCCGCTGGCGGTGCGCGACGGGCTGGAGGAGATCCGCGTGGGGGACCTGGCGGGCCTTCCCTACGGCAACGCCGAGTACCGGGCGGTGCAGGACCGGTGGGTGGACGGGGACCTTTCGGCGCGCGTGCCCGGTGCCGAGAGCGGCGAGGAGGTGCTGGCGCGGTTCACCGAGGCGTTGCAGGCCATCGCCGACCTGCACCGCGGTGAGCGCGTGCTGGTGTTCACCCATGGCGCCGTCATGTCGTTCGCGGTGCCGCGCCTGGCCGGCAACGTGCGCAACGATCTGGCGCGGCGCATGTACATCCCCAACGCCGTGCCCGCGCGCATCGAGGTGGGTGACGACGGCTGGAGTGTGGTGAGCTGGCCCGGGAGCACCGACCGGTCGGTGGTGTGACGGGGCACGACCGGGGGTCGCGCCGTGCGGACGGCTTGACTCTGTGGGCCGCCTGAAGGATTCTTTCGATTCGACCACGTCGGACCTCCGGGAGCCCGCATGCGCATCAGGACCGCAGTCGCCACCTCGCTCGCAGCGGCGTGCCTCGTCCCCGCGGTGGGGACCGCTGCGACCCAGCGCACCTCGTTCCAGATGCTGCAGGTCACCCCGTCGCGGGTGTGGGCGGAGACCTCGTTCATGGCCGACGCGTTCCCGGGCGCCCTGCGCACGACCTACCGGTACCGGTACGGCGGCCACGTCTACGTCGGACGCTGGTATCCGGCGGCGGCCGGCACCGGCACCGCGACCGAGGCCATGACCCAGGCGACCCGACAGGCGCGGATCGGGATGAGCGTGACGAGCGGCATCGTGGTGGACCGCGACCTGACACCCACCGAGGCGAAGCGCTTCCGGGTGCTGGTGGACCTCTACCGCGACGCCGACGTGCTGGTGGTCGCCGCGGGCCACCCCGCATGCGCCGGCCTGACCGCCGCCCAGGCCCGGGCGATCGCCACCGGCGCGGTGACCGACTGGTCACAGGTGGGCGCCGGTGCCGGGAGGATCGCGGTGCACCACCCGATCGACGGCTTCGGTGACGCGGTGCCGCACATGGGCACCCGGTTCGTGAAGACCACCAAGGGCATGCGCGTCAACTACGCCGCCGGTGCCGTGGGGGCGCGCGACGGCGGCGTGTCGGCAGCGCGCGCCGGCGACATGTCGGTGGCCGCCGTCACCACCTGGGGCGCGGTCCGCCGGTCGGTGGCCGGCGTGTGCTCCGTCCCGCTCAACGGTGTCGCCCCGACCGACCGGACGGTCGTCGACCGCACCTTCCCGGAGGCGTTTCCGGTGCGCTACGTCGTGCTGACCGCCGTCACCGGTCGCACCGCGGTCGACCGCGGGCACATCGTGGTGATGCGACGGGCCATGACCGCGCACCTGCGGTCGGAGCGCCTGCGGGCGATGCTGCGACGCCAGGGCGTGCTCGTGACCGGCGACCCGCTGCCGGCGGGCTGACCGGGACGCCCGACGATCAATCGCCGCCGGGGGTCACGAACTTGCCGGCGGCGGTGTCGTAGCGGCGAAGCCCGCCCAGGTCGGCGTCGCCCAACCCCGCCAGGATGGCGGGGATGTCGGTGGTGGTCGCAAGCAGCACCGTGAAGCGGGTGGAGAGCTGCGCGAGGCCCTCCCTGGCGATCGAGCGCACCAGGATGGCGTCGCAGTCCTCGAGGAGCTTCGCGATCTTTGGGGGTCGCGTCTCGATGGGCTCGTCGGTCCACGGGTTCGCGCGCCACTCGGGCGCACCCGTCGCCCCGTCGTCGGCGCGGTCGACGATGACGAAGCCGGGGCTCACCCCGAAGTGGCCCGTGTTGACCTCGTCCGGGCTGACGGCCCCGATGGCGATGCGCATTGCTCCCTGACCTCCCGCGGTTGTCGCCGGCCCGCGCCGGCGCTCGCCACGATCATGTCGCGGTCGCCTCCCGCGCGCCCGCGGCGTCGTCGCCGGCGCCGGCTTTGATTGGATTCGCGCCATGAGCAGACGCATCGTGGTGATCGGTGGGGACGCGGCCGGCATGAGCGCCGCGTCGGGGGCCAAGCGCGGGCTGGGCGACGAGGCGGAGGTCATCGTCTTCGAACGCACGCCCGACACCTCCTACTCGGCGTGCGGCATCCCGTACTGGATCGGCGGTGAGGTGGACGGACGCGACGCGCTGGTGGTGCGCTCACCCGAGAAGCACCGCGCCAACGGCATCGACGTGCGAACCGGACACGAGGTGGTGGCCATCGACCCGGCGGGGGCGCGCGTGCGCGTGCGCTCGGGCGATGCGGAGGAGTGGCACGGCTACGACGACCTTGTGATCGCAACCGGCGCCGAACCGCTGCGGCCACCCATCACCGGCATCGACACACCCGGGGTCTTCGGGGTCCAGACCCTGGCCGACGGGTGCGCCGTCATCGACGCGCTGGAGGGTGACGACGCGCCACGGTCGGCGGTGGTCGTGGGAAGCGGCTACATCGGCCTCGAGATCGCCGAGGCGTTCGTGCGCCGCGGACTGGCGACGACGGTGGTCGACATGGCGGAGGTCCCGATGCGGACCCTCGACCCGGACATGGGCACGATGATCCTGGACGCCATGCGCCGCATCGGCATCCGCACCGTGATGGGCGCCGGCGTCGACGAGATCACCGCGCGTGACGGACGGGTGCAGGCGGTGCGCGCCGGGGACGAGGAGATCCCCGCCGACATCGTGGTCCTGGGCCTCGGCGTGCGGGCGCGATCGCGGCTGGCGGTCGACGCCGGGCTGCCGACCGGTCCGGGTGATGCGATCCTCACCGACCGGCGCATGCGGGTGCAGGGCCACGAGCGGATCTGGGCGGGCGGTGACTGCGTCGCGACCCACCACCGGCTGCTCGACCGGCCCGTGCACGTCGCCCTCGGCACGCACGCCAACAAGCACGGCTGGATCATCGGCCGCAACCTGACCGGCGACGCGGCGGAGTTCGACGGCATCGTCGGCACCGCCATCACCAAGATCTGCGCCCGCGAGATCGCCCGCACCGGCCTGGGTGAGGAGGAGGCAAGGGAGGCGGGCCTGGACGCGGTGTCGACGACGATCACCACCCAGACGCGTGCCGGCTACATGCCGCGCGTGGCCGACATCCACGTCAAGATGACCGCCGAACGCGGGACCCGGCGCATCCTGGGCGCCCAGATCGTGGGTGGGGACGGATCGGCCGCGCGGATCGACACGGTGGCCGCGGCGCTGTGGACGGGCATGACGGTGGACGACCTGACCCTCTGCGACCTGGGGTACTCCCCGCCCTTCTCGCCGGTGTGGGACCCGGTGCAGACCGCCGCGCGCCGGTTGGTGGGGATGCTCTGACGCGGTCCGGTCAGGGCATCGACGGGTCCGCGTCGCGTCGCGCGGCGTCGGTGCGGATCCATTCGGCCAGATCGTCGCTCGGCATGGGGCGCGCCAGGAAAAAGCCCTGGCCGAATCGGCACCCCGCGTGGCGCACGAGATCCAGCGTCTCGGCGTCCTCCACCCACTCGGCGAGCGCCCGGTAGTCGAGGCTGCGCGCCAGGTCGACCAGACCGTGCACCAGCGCGCGGTCGCCCGGATTGTCCTTCATGGCGGTCACGAAGGTGCCGGCGATCTTCGCCACCGAGCCGCGGATGTCGCGCAGGGTGGTGATGGACGCATACCCGGTGCCGAAATCGTCCAGCACCAGCCGACACCCGTAGGCCAGCAGCCGGTCGATGCTGTCGTGCTCCTCCGACCGTCCGACGTGCGACAGGAGGGCGGTCTCGGTGACCTCGACGACGATCTCCGCCGGCGGCAGCCCGCTGTCGCGGATGATCGCCAGCAGGTCGTCGATGAACACGCCGTCGGCGAGGTCCGCCACCGACAGGTTGAAGGCGACCTGGAAGCCCGCGTCGGAGACCGGCCAGGACCGGCGTGCGGCGAGGGCCGTCGCGGCGACCCAGCGCGAGAAGTCCCGTCCCAGACCGGCCTCGTCCACCAGGTCCAGGAAGTCGCCGGGGAAGAGCAGGCCGCGCGTCGGATGGTCCCATCGCACGAGGGCCTCGCAGCCGACGCCGTGGCCGGTGAGGAGGTTGACCACCGGCTGGTAGTGCAGCACCAGCTCGTCCCGGGCGATCGCGCGGCGCAGGTCGAAGATCATCTGCAGCCGGTCGGGTGAGTTGACGTCGTCCTCCGGGCTGTAGAGCGCCGACCGGCTTCCCAGGCGCTTGGCGCGGTACATGGCGACGTCGGCGCAGCGCATGAGCGACGGTGCGTCGGTCGCGTGCAGCGGCGCGATCGCGATGCCGACGCTCGCGAAGATCTTCACCCGGTGCATCCCGGCGCTCAGGTCCGACGACGTGAACACCTCGACCACCTCGTCCGCGATCGCCGGCACCTCGTCGGCGTCGCGGTACGGAGCGAGCACGACGAACTCGTCACCGCCCAGCCGCGCGACGAACCACGACGCGTCGAGGGTCCGGCGAAGTCGCTGACCGATCTCGCGCAGGAGATCGTCACCCGCACCGTGCCCGTAGGTGTCGTTGACCGCCTTGAACCCGTCCAGGTCGAGCAGGAGGAGGGCCAGCCGCTCGCCGGCGGCGAGGCGCGGCCGCATCTCGAGGTCCAGCTGCACGCGGTTGGGAAGGCCCGTCACCGAATCGGTGTGCGCGAGGATCTCGAGCCGGCGTTCGGCTCGCACACGCGCGGTGCCGTCGCGCAGCACGACGATGCGATCGCCGCCCGCCTCGGGGTCGTGGTCGATCGCGGTGACCGTCACGTCCAACACCCGGCCCCCCACCTCGTGATGGAGGGACTCCGCCTCGGTGCCGGGGGCGGTCCGCGCGATGATCGCGTTGAGCCAGTCCGGCAGCGATGCGGCGGCCGTGGTCCCCAGCACCCGGTCGACGCCCAGCAGGCGCGCCGCGGCGGGATTGGCGTCCACCACCGCGCCGTGCCGATCGACCACGAGGACGCCCTCGTGCATGAGCTCGACGACCCGCTCGCGCGTGGCCTGGACGATCGAGCGTCCGGCCGTGGCGCTCGGGAGGCGCCGCAGGCACTCCATGACGAGGAGGATCGACACCACGAGCCCCACACCCGTCAGGACGTTGCCCAGATCGAACCAGCCGAGTGCGAGGGGGACGCCGGTGAGCGCCACCGGCAGGATCGCCGCGCCGGCGATCAACCGCAGCGTGCCGCGGTACAGACGCGGCGCCCGCATGTACGCGCGCATCCACAGGTGGAGGCCCACGATCGAGAAGGGCAGCACGAAGGCCTGCAGGACCAGGTTGAGCCAGTGGAGTGCCGCCGGTTGGACGAAGTACCCGATCCGGTCCGAGACGTCGGTGAAGCCGGTCGCGGCGCGATGGTGGATCGGGTTGGTGGCGACGAGGATGGCCAGGACGACGAACCCGGCGACCGCCGGCCAGGCCGCCAGGCGGATCCTGTGCCGGGGGACACCGACGTAGGTGGCGACCAGCAGCACGAACAGCGGTCCGATCGCGAGCGAGACGATCCACACGGCGATCCAGGCCGCGGTCATCGTGGTGCGGGTCGTCGCGAAGAGCGAGAAGACGTTGACGGCGGTGTGGGTCGCGGCCGCGACCGCGAACGCCGCGACGGTCAGGTGCACGTCGCTTCGCCGGCGCCGGGTGACCGCGACACCGGCCAGGGTCACCGCGATGACGGCGACGGCGACCGTGACCGCGATGGTGAGCGGCTCGCGCACTTCAGCGGCCCGCCGGTCCGGCTGACCCGGAGGCGGTCGTGATGTCGGGGTGACGCGCGGTGGCCCGCGTCGTCTGGGATTGGCATGTCATGGATGCGGTCGGGTCGTGGCACACGCGACCGGGCGCGTGACCGGCCGCCGATGATTGATTCATCGGCAGCCGACGCGCCGGGGTTCACCCCTCGGCGCCGGGCCCGGGAACCCGGGCGAGGACCTTCGAGAGCAGCGTGTTGAGCGTGGCGCGATCATCCTCGTCCAGATCGGCGAAGATCAGCGCCTCGGCGTCGCGCACCACCGCCGCGCTCTCGAGCACGACCTGTCGCCCCTGCGGCGTGTGGAAGACGCGCACCGACCGCCGGTCGTCGGGGTGCGGTTCGCGGCGCACGAACCCCGCCCGCTCCAGCCGGTCGATCATGCCGGACATCGACGGCGCCTCGACCCGCTGGCGTCGCGCGAGCTCCGCCTGGGTGAGCCCGTCCTCCTCCATCAGCCGCACGATCACGGCGAGGGCCTGCGGTCCGGCGTCCGGAAGCGACGAGTCGAGCATCGTCCGCACCAGCCGTCCGGTGACCGCCAGCTGCCAGATGAGCAGGTCCCCGAGTCGTCGTATCGGCTGTGCGTCGGCCATGTGCGGTGAAATCGTTAGCACACTCTCGGTGGGGCGAACCCCCTGCGTGTGGAAGCGTCCACCACGGGGTCCACCGGATGTGAACGACCGTCGACCCGCCGTGCCCCGTCCCGTCCGGTCAGATGTGCAAGCGTTTGGGATCACACGAGACCGGGAAATGTCCGGCAGAAGCCCCCTGAGGAGGAACCCCGTGAAGAAGTCGCTCAAGAACGACCTGGACATCGAACGGCTGACCGCCTTTGCGAAGAACGCGATGCAGGACCCGCAGACGCGCAAGGCGATCGGCAACGCCTACGCGGGCAGCAAGGACGTCTTCGACAAGTACTTCCGTGACGATCGCCGCGAGGGGATCTCCAAGCTCGCCCGCGACCAGAAGGCGCAGGACGATCTGGGCGACATGGTCCGGTCGATCACCAAGGCACTCGACGCCGGCCTCTCCGCCAACAAGCGCCGCGGCCGCAAGGTCCTGATGGTGCTCGCCGGGCTGATCGGGCTCGGTGTCTTCGTCGCGCGTCGCCGCCAGGTCGACCAGATCCCGGCGCCGCCCACGCCCACCCAGACGCCCATGACCCAGTCGGGCGTCGGACCGGACGGGATCAACGGCACGCAGGGGACCGCGACCCACGCGGAGGCGGGCCGGTCGTGACCTCGGTGGGTCGTCCCCGCTTGCGAGCGGGGACGACCCACCCGACACGGGGAGGGGGCCGATGAAGCCCAACAGGACGGTTGCGTCGATCGCACTCGCACTGCGCCCGCTGGTGCGGGGGCCGGTGGCCCGCGTGGTCGCCTACCGGTATCGGCTCGGTCCGCGCACGGCGCGCGTGCTGACCGGTGTGGGGTTCGAGGCGATCCGCCTGCTCCAGTGGGTCCGGCGGGTCCGGTCCGCGGCGGCACGCAAGCTCCTGCGGCGGGGTTGATCTGGGCGGTGTGCGCCGCGGGGTCGCCCCGCCCGATCGGCCCCATCGGTCCCCGCGCTGCGAGAATGACGCCGTGAGTTCCCGCGCGCGTCCTGCGCAGTACCCCAGAATCGCCAGGGTGGGAATGGCGATGATCGGGGTGCTCGCCATCCTGACAACCCTGTTCGCATGGCGCGACTACCGTCGGGACGCCGACCGCTCCGGCGACCGCCTGGCGGCACTGGCGGCCACCGAGTCGCGCAACCTCGAGCGCTACATCCAGGCGCGGTTCCAGATCCTGGGCGCCGTCGCCACCAGCCCGAGCTTCCGCAACGCGAGGGGGGAGACGATCGCCGCCGACCTGGTGGAGGTCGATCCGCAGGAGCGCGGGTTCGACGGCGGCATGATGTGGGTCGACGCCTCCGGGATCGTCCGGGCGACCACCTCCCGGTCCGGCGGCTTCGGCCTCGACCTGACCGATCGCCAGTACGTGAAGGACGTCCTCTCCACCGGTGAGCCGGCGGTGCAGGCCGTCATCGGGCGCCTGGACGAGCAGCCGGTGGTCGTGCTGGCCGTCCCCACCCGCGGCGGCGCCGGGCGTGTCAACGGCGCGCTCCTGGGCGTCTTCAGCCAGCAGGCCATCGGCGCGCAGCTGACCGGACTCACCGACGGCACCGAGGAGGTCGTCGTCATCGACGACGTCGCCAACATCGTGGTGGGTGGACGCACCGGCGCCCTGGACCGCATCGACCCGGGAAGCCCCTACGGCGTCATCCGCTACCGACAAAACGGCGTGCTCTCGAGCGCCGTCGGGCTCACCGGCGGACGCGACCGGGTGATCGGGTTCTCATTGGTGCCCACGCTCGACTGGATCGTCGCCGTGTCGGACGACCGCGGCGCCGTGCTTCGTCCGGCGCGACGTGCGTTTGCGCAGAAGCTCGCGATCGTCATCGGGGTGGTCGCCCTCGCCGTCGCGGCGATGACCTGGGAGCTCCGCCGCGCCCGACGGATGCGCCAGCTGGCGGACGACCGGCGCCTGGCCTCGTCGCGTCAGCGCATCGCGGCGTCGCGGTTCATCGTCGCGGACAATCCGGGCACGGTCGCGCGCACCGTCTGCCACGCGGTCGAGGACGAGCTGGGCATCCCGTGGTGCGCGATCGTCTCGGCCATGCCGGACGCCCCGACGCGGCTCCTCGCGACCTCGGGCGACGTGCCCGGGTGGGTGGACCACGTCCAGGTGGACCTGGGCGAGCTGCCGCAGGCGCCGCGCGGCGAGGCCGCACGTCTGCTCCCCATCACGCCGATCGGCGCCGGACCGGATGCGCCGCAGGTGCGTGCCACGCGCATCGGAAGCGACTCCGCGTCGGGCACGCGGGTGCTGATCGCCCCGTACGACCGCGACCTGGACGAGGGGCAGCGCGCGTCGGTGTCGGGGATCCTCGAGAGCGCCACGCAGGCGTTCGACCGTGCGTACCTGATGGACCGGGACCGGCGCGCCCGCGAACGCACCAACCTGCTGACGCGTCTTTCGTCCGAGATCAACGACGTCGACGGCGTCGCCGCCCGCACCCGCCGGCTGGTGGAGGTCGTCGTGCCGGAGTGGGCCGACGCGGCCGTCGTCCAGTCGGTGGTGGAGCCCTACGAGACGATCGCGGCCCGCCACCGCGTACCGGGCAGGCTGCCCGCCATCATCGCCGAGGCGCAGGACGGGGTCCGGGCCGTCGTCGCACGGGAGGAACACCGTTCGCGTCGTGTGGGGCGCGCGGCGAGCGACCTGCCCGAGGCGCTGCAGGCGGCGCGGGCGACGCTCGTGTCGGACGAGCGCGGCACGACGATCATCGCGCCGCTTCGTCAGCGCGACGTCGTCGAGACCGTCCTCATCCTGCGGCGGGAGGCGGGACGGCCGCCGTTCGACGAGGACAACCTGGAGTACGCGGAGCTCATCGCCGACCGCGGTGCGGTCGGCATCGACCGTGCCCGCCGGTCCGCACACGAGCGGCAGGTGGCGATGGAGCTGCAGCGCAGCCTGCTGCCGGAGTCGGCGTCGGAGTTCTCGGACCGCGTTCGCGTCGCGACCCGGTACCTGCCCGGCGCCCGCGAACTGAACGTCGGCGGCGACTGGTTCGACGCAAGCGAACGGCGCGACGGGCGACTCGTCCTGGTGGTGGGCGACGTCGTGGGCCACGGCCTGCCCTCCGCAGCGG
Source organism: uncultured Bifidobacteriaceae bacterium (assembly GCA_964628685.1). Taxonomy (GTDB): domain Bacteria; phylum Actinomycetota; class Thermoleophilia; order Miltoncostaeales; family Miltoncostaeaceae; genus CALMEC01. The sequence goes on from CAZVNM010000002.1 coordinate 575,055, forward strand.
CGATGGGGCGGCTGGCGAGTGCCCTGCGGGCCCTGGCCATCTCGGAGCAGTCGCCCGAAACCACCCTGGATGCGCTGGAGGAGTTCGCGTCGCGCACACGCGGGGCGACGCTCGCGACCGTGGCGATCCTGGTCCTGGACGCCGAGACCGGTGACCTCGAGTACTGCGTGGCCGGCCATCCGCCGCCGCTCGTCGTGCACCGCGACGGGTCGACCGACTATCTGTGGGAGGGGCGGCGCACCCCCCTCGGTGTGAGCGTCCCCGGTCACGACGCCGGTGGCGTCGGCCGCGCGCGTCTGTCGGAGGGGGACACGATCGTCCTGTACTCGGACGGGGTGGTGGAGCGGCGCGGCGAGCTGATCGACACGTCACTCGAGCGGCTTGCGCGCACCGCGCGGGCCAACCGGGACCTCGGTCCCGACAGCATGGTCGACGCGGTGCTGGGCGAGATGCTGGGCGCGGTCACCCAGTCGGACGACGCGGCGATGCTGATCGCCCGCATCGACCACGTGGGCCGGCGCGTGCGCTTCTCGCAGCCGGCGACCGCCGACGGGGTGACCAAGGCGCGCGAGCGGATCGACGCGTGGACGGGCGAGGTCCTGCCGCACGAGGACGCCGAGGCCGTGCGCCTGGCCGCCGCCGCCGCGCTCTCGGACCTGGCCGCGTGCGACGGCGGTGACGACGACCACCTGGACGTCGAGCTGGCGCGGGACCGCGACGGGGCGTTCGGTGTGCGGATCGCCCGCCGCGGGACACACGTCGCGGGCGGGCCCGCCGAGGACGGGCCGGCGCTCGAGACGATCCGCGGCGTCATGGCCGACGTGCGGGTCGAACGGCGGGAGGATCGGGTCGAGATCGACATGCGCGGCACGTCGTCGGTCCCCGCCACGACCGTGTGACCGGACGAGTGTTTGGATCATGTGTGGAGAAGTCCACAGCGGCTTCCACCGTGTCCGACGGCGTGGCAGTCTTCCGAGGGATTTCGGACGTTGGGGGAAGCGTGGGGAAAGGGCGGCCGGCCACGGCTGAAGAGGAGACGGTGCCCACACGGGTGCGGATTCTGATCGCCAACGAGGCACAGGAACGCCTCGACCTCGTCGCGGGGATGATCACGGCCGCCGGCCACGAGGTGGTGGCACGGCTCATCGGTCCGGCCGACGTGATCCCCGCGATCGTCGAGACGTCACCGGACATGGCGATCGTCGCGCTCGGTGAACACGACGACCACGCGCTCCAACACGTCGCGATGATCGTGGAGGAGGCCCAGTGCCCGGTCATCGTCATGCTGGAGCGCAGCGACGTGGACTTCGTGGCGAAGGCGGCGCGGCTCGGGATCTTCGGGCACCTGGACGGTGGCGGCGATCCGGAGGAGCTGCAGTCGACGATCGAGATCGTCCTGCGGCGCTTCGACGACCTGAGCGGGCTGCGCGAGGCGTTCGCACGTCGCATCCTCGTCGAGCGCGCCAAGGGCGTCCTGATGGAGCGTCACGGCATCGACGAACGTGCGGCGTTCGACCGTCTGCGTCGTGCGGCCCGGTCCGAACGCGCCCGGGTCGTGGTGATCTCCCAACGGGTGCTCGACGAGTTCGTCCAGGGCCTCATCACCCCGGTGGACTGACCCGGCTCAGCCGTCCTCGTCGGCGCCCACCTGCTCCCGCAGCGTCTTGAGCGAGCGGGCGATCAGCCGCGAGACGTGCATCTGCGAGATACCGATGCGCTTGGCGATCTCGGACTGCGTCATCCCGCGCTCGAAGCGCAGCAGGAGGATCTTCTGCTCGCGTTCCGGAAGCTCGAAGAACCGGGCGCCCAGGGAGGCGCGCCCCTCCGCCAGGTCGAAGCCCTCGTCGATGATCCCGACGTCGATGGGGTCGTCCTCCTCCGCCGCGGGACGACGCGACAGCGACATCGGCTGGTAGGCGCTGCTCGCCGCGATGGCATCGAGGGTCTCGTCCTCGGACAGGCCGGTGTGCTCCGAGATCTCGCGGATCGATGGGCTGCGGCCCAGCGTCGCGGTCAGCTCGTCGACGGTGAGGTTGATCCGCCGGTGGGCGTCCTGCACCGAGCGCGGCACGTGCACCATCCACGTCCGGTCGCGGAAGTGCCGGCGGATCTCACTGAGGATGGTTGGCGTCGCGAAGCTGGCCAGGTCGGTGCCGCGGGTCGGGTCGAAGCGGTCGACGGCCTTGATGAGGCCGATCGTCCCGACCTGGATCAGGTCCTCGAGCGGCTCGCCACGACGGGCGTAGCGACCCGCGAGCGCCCGGACGAGTGGCATGAGCTCGAGGATCCGCTCCTCGCGTGACGCGGCGTCACCGGTGGGCAACCGCGACCCCCTCACCGGCGTCGATGTGCGACGCGGCCGTCCGCCGCACCAGGTCGAAGCGCAGACACACGCGCGTCCCGCCGGTCGGGTGCTCGATCGTGCAGCGGTCGGCCAGGAGCGCCATGAGCCGCGCCCCGAGCGCGCGCGGTCCGGTGGCGCAGGCGACGTCCGCCGCACCGCCCCGGATCTGCACGGCCACGTCCATCCGGTCGTCGTCGCACTCGACCTCGACGTCGATGGTGGGACGGATGAACGACCTGGGCTCCGGCGGCCACGATCCGACCACGCAGGAGGTGCACGCCTCCGTGACCGCCAGCAGCACGTCGTCGCGGCGCGCACCGTGCATGCCGCGGTCGGTGCAGATGCGGGTCAGCACATCTCGCACGGCGCGGATCGCCACCGGGGTCGCCGGAACGACGACGAGGTCGGCGGAGCGCGATGTCCCGAAGGCTGCGGGAGGCCGATGGGTGACGGGGCTCACGGCGCGAATCGTACCGGTCCGTACGTGGCCGTCCCGGTGACGACGATCACTCAACCACCTTCGGACGTTTGACCGGCCTGCCGACGGGTAAACTCGTCAGCGAGGTGGCCCAAACTCCCGCCCCTCAGGTGCCAGTGTCTGATCACGTTCCAAGCTCAGATCCCGATATCGAACTCCGGATGACGGCGACCAAGTCAAGCGTCGTGGTCGCCCGCCAGTTGCTCGGCGGTGTGTCCGACGCCTGGCAGTGGGACGATTCGTTCACCGGCGACGTGAAGCTCGCGCTGAGCGAGGCCTGCAACAACGTCGTGGTGCACGCGTACGGGGAGGAGACCCCCGGCGAACTGCACCTGCGGCTGTGGGCCGGTTCGGACTGGGCCGTGCTCGCCGTCGCCGACGACGGTGTCGGGCTGGAGTCCGAGTCGCGGTCACCCAACCGCATGGGCCTGGGCCTCGGGCTGCCCCTCATGCACGAGCTGTCCGACGCCCTGGCGATCCGTCAGGACGGTGAGCGGACGACCGAGGTCGTCATGCGGTTCAGCCGAAACGGTGTGGACGGTGGGGCTCAGGTGTGAGGACCCCGGTCTGGTTGACGGTTGTCCGCGGACCGCAGGCCGAACCGGTGATCACCCGGGTGGTGCGCGCACTGGGTGCCCACACGGACCTCCCCCTCGACCGCGTGGAGGACGCCACGCTCGTCTCGGCCGAGCTCCTCACGCTGGCGTTCGATGAGCATGAGCGCGTGGCCGTGCGGATCCTCCGCAGGGATCGGGGGCTCGAGATCGCGGTCGCGGACGTCGACGGCACCCTGACGCGCGGGGCGCAGGCCGGCGGCGGGACGGAGTGGGGGATCATCCGCGCCATGGCGGACATCGCGACACCGGACGACGACGGCTGGGTCGTCGTCAGGATCGGGGACGCCGGATCAGACGGAGGGTGAGCCGTTCGTCGGCTGGGCGGCCGGCGCGCTCGCCACGTCGTCCACCTCGACGAAGCGGCTTCGCAGGTCGACCAGGTCGAGGATGCGGGCGACCGGCACCGACGGGCTGAGCAGGGCGAACCCGCGCCCACGTTCGGTCACCGACTGCTCGCACTGCAGGAGCGAGCGCACGCCGCTCGAGTCGATGAACTCGACCCCGGACAGCGACAGGACCACGGGCGCCGGGGAATCCGGCAGCGACTCGACGGCCGCCACCAGCTGATCGGCGGTCGCGAGATCGATCTCGCCCGTCGCGGTCACCACGGTCGCATGGGCGGTGTCGTCGACGCTCAGTCGGAGCGTGTCCGGAAGTGGCTCTTGGTCGGTCATGTCGCGCCCGAGGGTAGCAGAGGCTGATGGTTGCGCAGATCGGTTCATCAGTGCTTCTCGGCGTGACCGCCGAACTGCTTGCGCATGGCCGACAGCACCCGGTCGGCGAAGTCGGATTCGCCGCGGGAGCTGAACCGCTGGTAGAGCGCCGCGGTCAGCACGTGCGCCGGGACGCTCGTCTCGACGGCCGCCTGAACGGTCCAGCGGCCCTCACCGCTGTCGCTCACGCGTCCGCTGAACTCGTCGAGGCCGGGATCGTCCAGGAGCGCGATCGCCGTCAGGTCGAGCAGCCAGCCGGCGACGACGCTTCCACGACGCCACACCTCGGCGATGGCGGTCGTGTCCAGGTCGTAGCGGTAGTACTCCGGATGCGTCAGCGGCGCGGTCTCCGCGTCCTTCGAGCGGTCCTCGGCGCCGGCGTCGGCCTTGCGGAGGATGGCGAACCCCTCGGCGTAGGCGGCCATGGCGCCGTACTCGATGCCGTTGTGGACCATCTTCACGAAGTGCCCGGCGCCGGCGGGACCGCAGTGCAGGTAGCCGTGCTCGGCGGTGCTCGCCGGTCCCCGCCTGCCCGGTGTCCGCGGCGCCGCGTCCACACCCGGTGCGAGGGTCCGGAAGATGGGATCGAGGCGGGTGACCGTCGCCTCCTCACCGCCGATCATCATGCAGTAGCCGCGGTTGAGGCCGAACACGCCGCCGCTCGTGCCGACGTCGACGAAGTCGATGCCGCGTTCGGCGAGGGACGCGGCGTGGTGGATGTCGTCGCGGTAGTAGCTGTTGCCGCCGTCGATGACGACGTCGCCGGGCTCGAGGTGCGCGGCCACGTCGGCGATGACCTCGGCGGTGATGGCGGCGGGGACCATGATCCACACGCTGCGGGGCGCGTCGAGCTTCGCGGCCAGATCCGCGAGGTCGGTCGCCGGGATGGCGCCCTCCTCGGCGAGTGCGGCGGTGGCCGCCGGGTCGACGTCGTGGACCACGCAGCGGTGGCCGTCGCGCATGAGGCGGCGCACGATGTTGGCGCCCATGCGCCCGAGCCCGACCATCCCCAGCTGCATCGTCGTGGTTGTCGCGTCGGCCATGTGCCCTCGTTTCGTGTCGCGGTTGTCGGGCGCTACGACCGGCCCCGTGCGGCGCGGTAGGCGCGGATGAGGGCGGTCGTCGAGCCGTCATGCTCGCCGATGGGCGCGCCGTCGGCGAGTTCGGGCGAGATGCGCCCCGCGAGGACCTTGCCGAGCTCGACGCCCCACTGGTCGAACGAGTCGATCTGCCAGATGCATCCCATGGTGAACACGCGGTGCTCGTAGAGCGCGATCAGCTGGCCCAGCACCGACGGTGTGAGCCGGGGCGCCATGATGACGGTCGTCGGCCGGTTGCCCTCGAAGACGCGATGGGGGACCTGTGCGGCGGCCACGCCCTCCGACTCGACCTCGTCGCGCGTCTTGCCGAACGCCAGGGCCTCGGACTGGGCGAAGAGGTTCGCGATCAGCTGGTCGTGGTGGCCCTCCACGTCGTGGCGCGGGTTGGCGAAGCCGATCATGTCGGCGGGGATCAGGTGGGTGCCCTGATGGATCAGCTGGTAGTAGGCGTGCTGGCCGTTGGTGCCGGGCGTTCCCCAGACCACCGGGCCGGTGTGCCAGGAGACCCGGCGGCCGGCGAGGTCGACGAACTTGCCGTTGGACTCCATGTCCAGCTGCTGCAGGTAGGCGGGGAACTTCGACAGGTAGTGGGAGTAGGAGAGCACCGCGTGGGTCTCGGCGTCGAAGAAGTTGGCGTACCAGACGCCCAGGAGCCCCATGACGGCCGGCGCGTTGCGCTCGACCGGCGTTTCGAGGAAGTGCTCGTCCACGATCCGGAAGCCGTCCAGCATCTCGCGGAACGCCGGCGGTCCGATCGCGATCATCAGGGAGAGGCCGATCGCGGAGTCCATGCTGTAGCGGCCGCCCACCCAGTCCCAGAACTCGAACATGTTGGCGGTGTCGATGCCGAAGGCCGCGACCTCGTCCGCGTTGGTCGACACGGCCACGAAGTGCCGGGCCACCGCGGCGTCCTCACCCAACTTGCCGACCAGCCAGGTGCGGGCGGAGCGGGCGTTGGTGATCGTCTCGATCGTGGTGAAGGTCTTGGACGAGACGATGAAGAGGGTCTCCTCCGGGTCCAGGTCGGCGGTCGCCTCCCAGATGTCGTCGCCGTCGACGTTGCTCACGAAGCGCACCCGCAGCGTCCGGTCGCTCACGTCGCGCAGCGCCTCGTAGGCCATGGCGGGGCCCAGATCGGAACCGCCGATGCCGATGTTGACGATGTTTCGGATCCGCCTGCCGGTGTGTCCCAGCCAGTCGCCGCCGCGGACGCGTTCGGCGAACGCCGACATCCGGTCGAGCACCGCGTGCACATCGGGCACGACGTTGTGGCCGTCGACCTCCACGGTCGCGTCCCGCGGCGCGCGCAGGGCCGTGTGCAGCACGGCGCGGTCCTCGGTGGTGTTGATCCGCTCCCCGGCGAACATCGCCTCGGTGCGCTCGCGCAGGCCCGCCTGGGCGGCGAGCGCGGCCAGGAGCTCCATGGTCTCCGCGGTGATGCGGTTCTTGGAGTAGTCGATGCGCAGGTCGCCGACGTCGATGACGAAGCGCTCGGCGCGACCGGCGTCGGCGGCGAACAGGTCGCGCAGGTGGCGGTCGGCGAGGGTGCGGTGATGTGCCTCGAGGGCCGCCCACGCCGGGGTCTCATCGATGCGCTGTGCCGTCACGCTCACTCCTTGGGGGTGGTCGCTGCGGACGGTATCCGATTGCGTTTTCCGGGGTGGGCCCACGGGCGGTTCGGGGGCGATCGGGTCGATCGGGTGTGGTTGCGGTGACGATCGGGTGACGGCCCCCGACGGGGGACGATCGACCGGGACCGGTCGGTGCGGCGTGATCTCCTGCCCCGACGTCGGGTGTCGCGCCCGACGACGGTGTCGGACGGACGGACCGGGACGGGTCCGTCGGGGACTGGGCCCGACGTCCGCCGCGGGTGTCGCTACGCGAGCTGGTTGGCCCTGATGTAGGTCAGCACCTCGTCGTAGATGCCGTCCTTGCCGCTCGTGGCGTGCTCGTGGATGCGGGAGAACCAGGCCGGGGCCGAGGGCCGCACCTCGCGGAACGCACGGGTCATCTCACCGGGGCCCACGACGACGTCGTCGCCGAGCGCGTTCGCCGCGGCCAATGCCTTGGCGCGATCGATGAGGTTCAGCAGGTCGTCCACCGAGAAGTGGCGCGTGCGCTCGATGATCCAGGCGATGTCGAGTCCCGACACCTTCGTGTCGCCCATCGCACGGCGCAGGATGGACTCCCGGGCCTCGTCGGTGGGCGGCAGCACGACCATCGCGCGGTCCAGGCGACCGTCGCTCATGAGGGTCATGTCGATGTCCCAGGGGGCCGACGTGCCGCCGAAGATGTAGAGGCCGCGGTGCGAGGCGGCGCCGGTGATCTCGGACGCCAGGCGGCTGAGCACGCGACGGTCGGCGGGCGCCTCGGGCGTGTCGGGGTGGATGCCGACGCGGTCGAGGTTGTCGAGGAAGAGGACGCACGGCAGGACGTCCTGCGCGGCCCTGAAGATCGTCTCGACGTTCTGGCGCGGGTCGCCCGGCCACTGCATCGACTCGGCGAGGTCGACCGGGAGGAACGCGGCCTTCAGCTCGCCGGCGACGATGCGGCCGAAGAACCGCTTGCCGCAGCCGTCGGGTCCGAACAGGACGATGCCGCCCTGGGTCCCCTTGCGGGCCCCGCCACCGTGGCGGAGCGGGTTGACGACGACCGCCTCCAGGCGGTCGCGGACGTCCTCAGCCGGGATGTCGGCCAGGGAGAGGGTGGGGCGCTCGATGTCGTCGGCGGCGACCGTGAACCGCTCGTCCGGGCGCTCCCAGACCTCGCCGTTGGCGGAGGCGGGGGCGTCGGCGACCGGGGCGGCCTGCGGGGCCGGCTCGGGGACGGGGGGCAGGTCCTCCACATCCGGCAGGGCCGAGATGGGGGGAAGGGGCGGCAGGCCGTCGTCGTCCGAGTCCTCGAAGCTGATGTCGGCGACCAGTGTGTCGTCCACGCTCTCGATGTGCTCGAAGGCCGTCGCGTTGGCGGCGCGCAGGGCGCTGCCGCGGGGACGCGGCGGTGCCTCGACGGCCGGGGACGCGGCGGCCTGCGGCGCGGGCGCGGGAAGAGCGTCGGCGGATGCGGCCGGCGCCGGTCGCTGTGCGGGCTGCGCGGGTGCGGGACGGGAGGGGGCAGCCTGCGGGGAGGCGGGTGCGGGATCGCTTGCGGCGGGTGCGGGCGGGGGTGCGGGGTGGGGGACGACCGGAGCGGCGGTGGGTGCGGCCTCGAGGGCGCTCGCCAGCTGTGCGAACGCACCGGCGCGCGGATCACCCGTGGCCGCAGCGGCCGCAGCCGCGGCCCGGTTGGCGGCCGCGTGGGCCGGGTGGGCGCGGAGGATCGCCTCGGCGTGGGCGAGCGCGTCGGTCGCGAGCCCCTCGTCCATCAGATGCCCGATCAGGAGCATGCGCAGATCGACGTTGTCCGGGGCCGTCTGAACCGCCGCTTCGAGGCCGGCGATCAGCTCGTTCTTGGGGGACTTTTGAGCTGCCATCGTGTGGTGTATCGGCGGCACCCCCTCGGAAGTTAACGTCGGAACGCGTGCGATCGGGACGAAATCCACCGGCCTGCCGCGGGGCGAGCGGGCAGACTAGGGAGACGACGGAAACCGTGCGACCGACGAAGGAGATCCCATGGCGGAGAACGCCGACATCGCGGGCATCGAGAAGATCCTCGGAGACGAGGCATCCGGCCTGCTCACCCATGAGTGCACCACCATCGGCAAGGACCGGCTGTCGGCGCCTGGCCCCGACTTCATCGACCGGGTCACGTCCATGTCGGACCGCTCGCCCCGCGTGCTGCGCGCCCTGTCCGAGCTCTACAACAACGGCCGCCTCGCGGGCACCGGCTACATGTCCATCCTGCCGGTGGACCAGGGCATCGAGCACTCGGGTGGTGCCTCGTTCGCCAAGAACCCCGACTACTTCGACCCCGAGAAGATCGTCCAGCTCGCGATCGAGGGCGGCTGCAACGCCGTGGCGAGCACCCTCGGCGTGCTCGGTCAGACGGCCGGCCGCTACGCCCACAAGATCCCGTTCCTCCTGAAGCTCAACCACAACGAGTTCCTGAGCTACCCGAACGGCTACGACCAGATCATGTTCGGGTCGGTCAAGCAGGCCTTCGAGATGGGCTGCGTCGCCGTCGGCGCCACGATCTACTACGGCTCCGACGAGTCGAAGCGGCAGATCCAGGAGGTGAGCGAGGCGTTCGACGCCGCGCACGACCTGGGCATGGCGACGGTGCTGTGGTGCTACACCCGCAACTCGGACTTCAGCAAGACGAAGGACGGCGGTCCCGACTACCACGTCTCCGCCGACCTGACCGGTCAGGCCAACCACCTGGGCGTGACCATCCAGGCCGACATCATCAAGCAGAAGCTCCCCGAGACGAACGCGGGCGGCTTCAAGGACCTGAAGTTCGGCAAGTTCGACGAGCGCATGTACTCGGAGCTCATGACCGACAACCCGATCGACATGACCCGCTACCAGATCGCCAACTGCTACATGGGTCGCATCCCGCTCATCAACTCGGGTGGGGCGTCGGGTGACAACGACCTGCAGGACGCCGTGCGGACCGCGGTCGTCAACAAGCGCGCCGGCGGCGCGGGGCTCATCAGCGGCCGCAAGGCGTTCCAGCGCCCGATGGCCGAGGGCGTCGAGCTCCTGAACGCCATCCAGGACGTCTACCTCTGCAAGGACATCACCCTGGCGTGATGTCGTCGGACGGCGGTCGGACACCCCGCGGGTGTCCGACCACCATCCGCACCGGGACCGGTGGGCGGGGACGCGCTAGGACACCGACGACGTCTCGAGCGTCTCGTCCCCGTAGGGCAGCCAGATCGTCCGGTTCTCGATCCGCAGGTCGCCCTGTGCGTGCAGCTTGCCGAGCGCGATGGTGACCGACTCGCGCACCGCGCCCACCATGTCCGCCAGCTGCTGGTGGGTGAGCTTCAGGTCCAGTCGCAGCCCCTGTGGGGTCGCGCGGCCGTAGCGGTGGGCGAGCTGGCGCACCTTCAACAGGACGCGCCGCTCCACCCGCGGCTCGAGGGCCGTGGCCGCGGCCAGTGACCGGTCGGCCACCTGGCTCGCCAGGTGACGCACGATGTTGCCGGCGAGCACCGGGTCGGAGAGCCACTCGCTGAACCGCGCGTGGTCGACGGGTACCACGATCGAATCGGAGAGCGCCCGGCAGTGGAAGCGCGGTGACCCGTCCGACCACCCCTCCGGCGGCACGACCAGGAGGTCGCCCGCCTCCGCGAACGTGACCGTGCGTCCGCTCGCGTCGTCGTCGGCGTCCATGCTGACCGTGAAACGACCCTTCACCACGAGCATCGCCGCGTTCCCGCCGTTCAGCTCCAGATCACGCCCGGCCACCACCGACGTCGTGTGGAGACCGGCGATCATGTCGCTGGCCGCCGCCGGATTGAGTCCGTCCGTCAGCTCGAACTGGGAGATCGTGTTCGCCATGAGTCCTCTCGAATCGCTGTGAACCACCGTGAGAAAAACGTGCCCTGCTCGTTTCCAATCGAAACACGCTGTGGGAAATAGCGCCTCTCGGGACGGTTGGTGCCAACACGGACGCACGGTGGCCGGTCAGTAGGATCCGCCCGATGAACGAGCTCCAGCACTTCGACGTCGGCGAGATCTCGATGGCCGCCCACGTGGTCGGGGAGGGGACCCCCGTCATCCTGCTGCACGGCTTCCCCGAGAACAGCCACTCGTGGCGCCATCAGCTGACGGCGCTGGCCGACGCCGGCTACCGGGCGGTGGCACCCGATCTGCGCGGATACGGCGAGACCGACGCGCCGGGGGACGTCGCCGACTACGCGTTCCCCAAGCTCGTCGGCGACATCGTCGGGCTCATGGCCGCCCTCGGCGTGGACGCGGCGCATCTGGCCGGCCACGATTGGGGTGGCAGCATCGCCTGGGCGCTCGCGGCGCGCATGCCGGAGCGGGTGCGGTCGCTCACCATCCTCAACAGCCCCCACCCGGTGGCCTCCGCCGAGGCCCGGCAGCTTCCGGAGCAGCAGCAGAAGAGCTGGTACATGCTGCTCTTCCAGTTCGTGGGGATCGCCGAGGACTGGCTCCTGGCCGACGGCGCAGCCAACCTCGGCGCGTTCGTGTTCGACACCGCGGCGCCCGGCACGTTCTCGGACGAGGACCGGCGGATCTTCCGCGAGGCGCTCGAGCGCCCCGGCAGGATGAGCGCGGCGCTCAACTACTACCGGGCCAACATCCCGCCCGAGAGCTGGCTGCGTCCCCCGCCGGACCTGCCGCCCATCACGGTCCCCACCTCCATCATCTGGGGCACCGGCGACACGTACCTGGGCGAGCCGCTCCTCGATCGTTCGGTCGGCAAGGTCGCGGGCGAGGTCCACGTGGACCGGTTGCCCGGCGTCAGCCACTGGGTGCAGCAGGAGGCGCCGGACGAGGTCAACCGCCTGATGATCGCGGCGCTTCGGCGGGTCGACGCGGACTGAGGCGGGCGTGAGCGGCGAGGAGATGCGGGCGGCCGTCTACCACGGCGGCGGCAGGATGACGCTCGAGCGGATGCCGCGGCCGCGCGCCGGGGCCGGCGAGATCGTCATCCGGACGCTCGCGTGCGGGCTCTGCGGCAGCGACGTGATGCGCTGGTACCAGGACCCGCGTGCCCCGGTGGTCCTGGGGCACGAGCCGGTGGGCGAGGTCGTGGAGGCGGGTGAGGGATCGGGCTTCGCCGTGGGTGAACGGGTCTTCGTCCACCACCACGTGCCGTGCGGCGAGTGTGATCTGTGTCGCCGGGGTCGCGACACGCTGTGCGACATGTTCCGCGCCACGCGCATCGATCCGGGCGGCCTCGCCGAGTACGTGCGGGTGCCGGCCGAGAACGTTGCCGTCGACGTGCTGCGCATCCCGGACCACGTGACCGATGTGGCGGCCACGCTCGTCGAACCGGTCGCGTGCATCGTCCGCGGGCAGCGGATGGCGGGTGCGGGGGATGGTTCGCGCGTCGCGGTCGTCGGCGCGGGGTCGATGGGCCTCATCCAGATCATGGTGGCGCTGGCACGCGGTGCCGCACAGGTGGTCGCGGTCGAGCCCGACCCGGCACGCGCCGCCCTGGCGCGCACCGCCGGTGCCGTGGTGGCCGACGGGTTGGACGCGGCGGCGGCGCGTGCGGCGCTGGGCGGTGGCGCCGACCAGGTGTTCGTGTGCACGCACGCCGACGCCGCCATCGCCGGGTCGCTGGACATCGCCGGGCCGGGGGGCGTGGTCCAGATGTTCGCGGTGCCCGAGCCGGGGCACGTCGTCGGGATCGATCTGGGCGCCGCGTTCTTCCGCGAGGTGCGCCTGGAGTCGACCTATTCGGCCGGCCCGGCCGACACCCGCGAGGCGCTGGCCCTCATCGCGGGCGGCCAGATCCGGCACGACCTGGTGGTGAGCGACGTCGTGCCGCTGGACGACGCCCCGCAGGCGTACGCGATGGTGGCCGAGGGACGGTCCCTCAAGGCCGTGGTGGACTTCACCCGCTCCTGAGCGGGTGGACGATGCGGGGGAGGGTCGCGGTCCCCGTCGCAGGCGGGCCGCATCGCCGACCGCGCGGCCGTTCCTGCCTTCTTCACAATTCGTTTACATATGAACCCTCAAGGTGTGGCCGGTGCGTGCCGACGAATCCCCGTGAAAGGGTCGGTTCATCAGGAGGCACCGTTGCGTCGTCTCACCATCGCCGTGATCCTCGGGATCGCGGTCGCGCTGGCCACTCCCGCCAGTGCACTCTCGAAGTCGGACAAGTCGCTCCGAAAAAGCGAGCGTGGCGCCGAGGCGTCCGCGTCCCCCTCGGGGCCCTCCGGCATCAAGTGGTCCGCACCGGTGGTCACACCGGCCGGCCCGTCCGGCATCAAGTGGTCGGCCCCCGCGGCGCCGTCCGCCCCGACCAGGGGCAGCGGTCGCGCCCGCGGCCGGACCGCACCGGTCACGCCGCCCGCGCAGGAGCGCGAGGCCACCAAGGTGAAGGTGGCGCCGTTGCGGTTCAGTCCGGCTAAGGCGGCCAAACCCGCCAAGCCGGCGAAGCCCGCCAAACCCGCCAAGGCGGCAAAGCCCGCGAAGACCCGCAGGGGGCGCTGAGCCGGACCCGCGCCGCACGGCGCGCGACGATCCCGCGATCGTGCGGTTGGCCCTCAGGTCGTAACGCCGGCGCCCGCGCCCGCACGCCGCGTTGCATGTTCGCGGGCGGGGCGAAATCGGTGCGCTATCATCGCCCGACACCGCACCGCGGTGAACACACGGTGAACGTAGCTCAGTCGGTAGAGCACCTGGTTGTGGTCCAGGTGGCCGAGGGTTCGAGTCCCTCCGTTCACCCCTCCGGGGTTCGCAACACCCTGCGGGTGTGGCGGAATTGGCAGACGCGCTAGGTTTAGGTCCTAGTGGGGCAACCCGTGGAGGTTCAAATCCTCTCACCCGCATCGAGGCTATGGCGATAAACACTGAGGTCGTTCCACTCGAGCAGAACCGCGTCCGCATCCAGGTGGCGGTCCCCAAGGACGAGGTCGACAGGAAGGTCGACCGGACGCTCCGCAGACTGGGACGCGAGGTGCGCATCCCGGGCTTTCGGCCGGGCAAGGCGCCCGCCAGGGTCGTGATGCAGCGCTTCGGGCGCGAGACCGTGGTGGAGGAGACGCTCCGCGACGCGCTGGGCGAGTGGTACGCGCAGGCGGTCGCGGACGCCGGGATCCGCCCGATCGACGATCCGGACGTCACGATCGACGACGAGCCCGACGACGAGGGCTTCGCGTTCAGCGCGACGGTCCAGACCCGTCCGAAGGCGGCGCTCGGCACCTATCGCGGCCTCGAGGTCGCCAAGGGTGAGCCGGAGGTGCCGGACAACGCGGTCGACGACGAGATCGACCGGCTGCGCGGCCTCGCCGCGACGCTGCAGTCCGTCGACCGGCCGGCCGCGTCGGGCGACTTCGTCACGATCGACTTCGACGGCTCCATCGACGGTGAGCCCCTCGCAAGCGCCAGCGCGCGCGACTACCTCGTGGAGGTGGGCGGCGAGCGTCTGGTCCCCGCCTTCTCGGACCGCCTGGTCGGCATGGCGGAGGGCGACACCACGACGTTCCCCATCGACTACGCCGACACCGACGGACGCCCCGAGCTGGCGGGCCAGACGGTCCAGTACACCGTCACCATGAAGGGCGTCCAGGAGCGGGTGCTGCCCGAGCTGACGGACGACCTGGCCGGCGAGATCAGCGAGCACGACACCGTGGACGAGCTGCGCACGGCCGTCGCCGAGCGCCTCGAGACCGCGGCGCAGGCCGAGGTGGACGAGCTCTTTCGCCGCATGGTCATCGACGCGGCCGTCAAGGAGGCCACCGTCGAGGTCCCCGAGGTGATGGTCCGAAACCGCGTCGACGCGATCCTGCACGAGACGTCGCACCGGCTCCCGCAGGGCATGACCCTCGACCAGTACCTGCAGATTTCCGGCACGACGCTCGACGGCGCCCGCGCCGACCTCGCACCCGACGCCGAGATGGCGATCCGCCGCGAACTCGTGGTGGAGGCCGTTGCGGAGGCCGAGAACGTGACGGTCACCGACGAGGAAGTCGAGGCCCAGGTCCGAACTGATGCAGAGGCGTCCGGACGCGACGCCGACGCGCTCCTCAAGGAGCTCAGGAAGCTGGACGGGTTCGAGACCCTCCGCGACGACATGGTGATGCGCCGAACTGTGGACCTCCTCATCGAACATGCAACCCCGGTCCCCGTGGCCCTCAAGGAGGCCCGGGATCAGCTGTGGACGCCCGAGAAGGACGCCCCCAAGCCGCCCACCGGCGGACTGTGGACCCCGGACTCTCCGACCAAGGAGCCCTCAGCCCAATGAGCCCGCTCATCCCGATGGTCGTCGAGCAGACCTCGCGTGGCGAGCGCTCGTTCGACATCTACTCGCGCCTGCTCAACGAGCGCATCATCTTCCTCGGCACGCCGGTCGACGACCAGATCGCGAACCTGGTCATCGCCCAGCTCCTGCACCTGGCCAGCGAGGACCCGGACAAGGACATCTCGCTCTACATCAACTCGCCGGGCGGGTCGGTGTACGCGGGCCTTGCGATCTACGACACCATGCAGTTCATCAAGCCGGACGTGCAGACCATCTGCGTCGGCATCGCGATGAGCATGGGTGCGTTCCTGCTGGCCGGCGGGGCGAAGGACAAGCGCATGGCGCTGCCGAACTCCAAGATCCTCATCCACCAGGTCTCAAGCGGGTTCTCGGGGCAGGCGTCCGACATCGAGATCCACGCCCGCGAGATCATCACGCTGCGCAAGCGGCTGGACGAGATCCTTGCGGAGAACACCGGCCAGGCGCTCGAGAAGGTCGCGAAGGACACCGAGCGCGACTACTTCATGAGCGCAGACGAGGCCAAGGAGTACGGGATCATCGACACGGTGATCCGCCCCAGCTGACCCGACCACCCCGAGGCGAGCCACCACATGGGACGACCCACCGACTCCACCGAGCAGCTTCTGTGCAGCTTCTGCGGCAAGTCGCAGCGGCAGGTCAAGAAGCTGATCGCCGGACCCGGCGTGTACATCTGCGACGAGTGCATCGACCTCTGCAACGAGATCATCGACGAGGAGCTCGTCACCCCGGCCTCGTTCGACGCGGAGAGCCTGCCGAAGCCGCGTGAGATCTGGTCGGTGCTGAACGACTACGTGGTGGGACAGGAGGAGGCCAAGCGCACGCTGGCCGTCGCCGTCTACAACCACTACAAGCGCGTGCACATGATGGCGTCGGGCGACGCCGACATCGAGCTCCAGAAGAGCAACATCCTCATGCTGGGCCCCACCGGCTGCGGCAAGACGCTCCTGGCCCAGACGCTCGCGCGCATCCTCAACGTGCCGTTCGCGATCGCCGACGCCACGGCGCTCACCGAGGCCGGCTACGTGGGCGAGGACGTCGAGAACATCCTCCTCAAGCTCATCCAGGCCGCCGACTTCGACGTCAAGCGCGCCGAGACGGGGATCATCTACATCGACGAGGTCGACAAGATCGCGCGCAAGGCGGACAACCCGTCCATCACGCGCGACGTGTCGGGCGAGGGCGTGCAGCAGGCGCTCTTGAAGATCCTGGAGGGCACCGTCGCGTCGGTGCCGCCGCAGGGCGGGCGCAAGCACCCGCACCAGGAGTTCCTCAGCATCGACACGACGAACATCCTGTTCATCTGCGGCGGTGCGTTCGGCAGCCTCGACAAGATCATCGAGCGCCGCATCGGCAACAAGGGCGTGGGGTTCACCGCCGACCAGCGAAGCCGCGCGGAGCGCGACGTCCACGACCTGTTCAGCCGGGTGCTGCCCGAGGACCTCACCAACTTCGGCCTCATCCCCGAGTTCATCGGTCGTCTGCCCGTCGTGACGGCGGTGCACCAGCTGACCGACGGCGACCTCATCGAGATCCTCACCGAGCCGAAGAACGCCCTCACCCGCCAGTACAAGCGCTTCTTCTCGTTCGACAACGTCGACCTGGTCTTCTCGGAGGACTCGCTGTCGGCCATCTCCCGGCGCGCGCTCGAGCGCGAGACCGGCGCCCGCGGCCTGCGGTCCATCATCGAGACCGCGCTCAACGACGTCATGTTCGAGCTGCCGTCCCGGGACGACGTGCGCAAATGCGTGGTCACGCGCGAGACCATCGAGAAGGGGCTTCCGCCGACGCTCGTCACCGCCGCGAGCGGTGGACAGGAGGAGCCCCCGGCGGCCGCGGCGGCCACCGGCAGCTGACCAGCCGACACGCGCCCGCGGCCCGAGGCCGGGGCGTCAGTCGGTCGTGGGGAGGCGGGTGGCGAGTCCGTCCAGGATCAGGTCGAGCCCGTCGGCGAACAGGGCCTCGTCCGGCGACTGCGCGCCGCCCCCACGGTCCCCGTCCTCGGGCGGGTCGGCGGCCGCCTCGGCGAGGGCGGGTTCGTCCGCCGCGTCGACCAGGCTGAAGCCGATCACGTACCGCACGATGGTGCGCTTGGCCGCCATGGCGGTGACGGGGTCGAAGCCCGCGTCGTGCAGCGTGTCCAGGACCTCCTCCGCCGCCTCGATGCCGGACACCCGGGCCGAGTCGGCGCCCGACGCCAGAAGCGGGAAGGCCTGCGGGTGGGTGCGACCCACCTCGCGGTACACCTGGCCGAAGGCGCGCAGGTGGGCGCGCCAGTCGGCGAACGGCGCCGACCGCCCCATCCGCTCGGCGAAATCGGTGATGAGCACGCGCCGCACGCCGTCGAGGATCGCCTCCTTGCCGGCCAGGTGCCGGTAGAGCGCCATCCCCTGGACGCCGAGCGCCTCACCCAGCCGACGGATGGACAGCTGCGCGAGGCCCTGGGCCTCGATGAGATCGAGGGCGGCGAGGACGATCCGCTCCGCCGAGAGCGGTGTGCGCGAGGCCGATTCGGTGGTCCCGTCATCGTCGTCGCCGGTCGAATGCGTGACCTTCGTGGGTCGTGACATGGTGACCATTTCTGCTTGACATGGTGACCGTCTGGGGTCTAATCTTCCACCGGAAGTTTACATAGTAAACACGAGTGAGGCAGCCACGATGAAGTACTCGAAGCAAATCAACGACGTCGTCATCGTCGGTGCCGCGCGAACGCCGATCGGGTCCTTCCTGGGATCCCTCTCGACCGTACCCGCGACCTCGCTCGGTGCGACGGCGATCAGGGCCGCGGTTGAGCGCTCCGGCGTCGAGCCCGCCGCCATTCAGGCGGCCAACATCGGATGCGTCATCCACTCCGGCATGAAGCAGGCGCCGGCGCGTCAGGCGGCCCGCGCGGCGGGCCTCCCCGACAGCGTGCCGACGGTGACGACGCACAAGGTCTGCGGATCGGGTCTGGAGGCGGTCGTGCAGACCGCCCGTGCGATCGCGTTCGGCGAGATCGACATCGCGGTCGCCGGCGGCATGGAGAACATGTCGCTCATCCCGCACCTCGCGCGAGGCGTGCGCACCGGCCAGAAGTTCGGTGACCTCACGCTGGACGACGCGATGTTCCATGACGGGCTGCTCGACCCGGAGACCGGCGCACACATGGGCGAATGGGCCGAGCTCTGCGCCCAGGAGTACGAGATCTCCCGCGAGGAGCAGGACGCGTACGCGACCGAGAGCTACCGGCGCGCGCTCGAGGCCCAGGAGTCCGGGGCCTTCGCCGACGAGATCGTCCCCGTGACGGTCCCCGGTCGCAAGGGCGACACCGTCGTCGACCGCGACGAGGAGCCGGGCCGCAGCGACCCCGCCAGGTTCGCGTCACTCAAGCCGGCATTCGCGAAGGACGGTACGGTCACCGCCGCCAACGCCTCGTCGATCAACGACGGCGCCGCCGCGGTGGTGCTCATGTCGGCCGAGGAGGCCGACCGTCGCGGCGCGAAGGTGCTCGGACGGATCACCGGCTGGGGCTACCAGGCCCAGGAGCCCAAGTGGTTCACCACGGCGCCGGCCGGCGCCATCCGCAACGCGGCGGAGCGCGTGGGGATCGAGGTCGCCGACGTCGACCTCTGGGAGATCAACGAGGCCTTCAGCGTCGTGGCGCTCGCCAACATGCAGATGCTCGACCTGAAGCACGACAGGGTCAACGTGCTCGGCGGCGCGGTCGGCCTGGGTCACCCGATCGGGTGCTCCGGGACGCGCCTGGTGGTGACGCTCCTCACGGCGATGGAGCGAAACGGCGCCGCGACCGGCTGCGCCTCGCTGTGCATCGGCGGGGGCGAGGGCATCGCCATGATGATCGACCGGCCCAACGGCCACGTGAACGGGCGGATGAACGGGCACGGATGATCGTCGGCGGGGGCGGGTCGCCGACGTGCGACCCGCCCCCGCGGCCGGTCCGGGGGTCAGGGGCGGCGCGGTCGGTGACGCCGTCCGCCGGTGCGGGTTTCGCTCGGCCGGTGCGGCCGGCGCGTCGGGTCCGCGCTGACTAGGGGTTCGGCGCGTCCGTCCGCACGTACGGGTCCTGCTCGGCGCCGACCGTCGCAACCGGCGGCCGGCCCACCGCCGACGCCGGCACCACGAACGTCCTGGCCCACAGGTCACCCACCCGCTGGTGCCGGGGGTGGGCGAAGATCATGACCAGGCCGACGATGCACGCCAGCACGAAGCCGAAGCCCATCGTGAGGACGCCCAGGACGAAGGGCAGCGACCGCACGATCATGCGGCCCACACCCGCGCGCACCCCGTCGCCGGTCACGACCCTGATCCCCAGAAGGGCCTTGCCGACGGTCATGCCGGCGAGCCCCTGCACCACGCCCGCGTAGACCAGCCAGAGGAGCGCCGCGCCCACCAGGTACTGGACGGCCTTCCCGTCCTGCAGCAGATAGCGGGTGTCCTGGACGGTCCCGCAGAAGTGCAGCGCCGACCCGGCCGCCCGGTCGCAGATGCTCGGCGACGCCGTGACGGGCTGCTCGGTCGGACCGAGGGCGAAGAAGAGCCCCACGGTCGCGGCGGTCATCAACATCGTGTCGACGAGGAACGCGGCGATCCGGCGAACCGGGATGTTGGTCGGGTCCTGCATCCGGAGCATTCTGCCGGTTCCGCAGGACGGATTCTCGGTGTCCGCGCCGCCGCGACACAGGGTGGGGACGGGAGCGGGTGGTCGCAGGTCCGCTACATTGCCCAACCGTGACCGACCAGCCCAATCGCTTCGATCCGCACGACGCAGAACCCCGCTGGATGGCGCGGTGGCTCGAGTCGGGCGAGCTGCGCGGGGATCCCGCCAGCCCGCGCGAGCCGTACGTGATCGCCATTCCGCTTCCCAACGTGACCGGCTCGCTCCACATGGGCCACGCGCTCAACAACACCATGCAGGACGTCCTCATCCGCCGTCACCGCATGGCGGGCCGGGAGGCGGAGTGGGTCTGCGGCACCGACCACGCGGGCATCGCGACCCAGGCCGTCGTCGAGAAGCAGCTGGCCGCCCAGGGGATCCGGCGGCAGGATCTGGGCCGCGAGGCGTTCCTGGAGCGGGTGTGGGAGTGGAAGCACGACTCCGGCGGGCAGATCATCAACCAGCAGAAGCGGCTGGGATGCACCCTGGACTACTCGCGCGAGCGGTTCACCCTGGACGAGGGCTACGCCCGCGCCGTCGCGCAGGTCTTCGTCCACCTGTACGAGAAGGGCTGGATCTACCGCGACCGCTACCTGGTCAACTGGGACCCGGGCCTCGGCTCGGCGGTGTCCGACCTGGAGGTCGAGAACCGCGAGGTCACCGACCGGCTGGTGAGCATCGCCTACCCGCTCTCGGACGGGTCGGGTGAGATCGTCGTCGCGACCGTCCGGCCGGAGACGATGCTGGGCGACACCGCGGTGGCCGTCAGCCCGCAGGACGAGCGCTACCGCGACCTCATCGGCCGCACGGTCACCCTGCCGCTGGCCGGTCGCGAGATCCCGATCATCGCCGACGAGCACGTCGACCCGGCCTTCGGCACCGGTGCCCTCAAGGTCACGCCGGCGCACGACCCGAACGACTTCGAGATCGCCCGCAGGCACGGCCTGCCCGAGGTGAGCGTCATCGGCGAGGACGGGCGCATGACCGCGCTCGCCGGGGAGCGGTACGCGGGCCTCACCCCGGCCGACGCATCCGAGCGGGTCATGGCCGACCTGGCGGCCGCCGGCGCGCTTCGCGGCACGGAGGACTACACCCACCAGGTGCCGTTCTCGCACCGAAGCGGCGAGCGCATCGAGCCGCTCCTATCGCTGCAGTGGTTCTGTCGCATGGACGAGCTGGCCGCGCCGGCCATCGACGCGGTGCGCGACGGACGCGTCCGGTTCACGCCGGAGCGCTTCGGGCGCGTCTACCTGGACTGGCTCGAGAACATCCGCCCCTGGTGCGTGTCGCGCCAGCTGTGGTGGGGACACCAGATCCCGGTCTGGTACCGCGGCGACGAGACCCACGTGGGCACCGAGGCGCCCGAGGGCGACGGGTGGGAGCGCGACCCGGACGTGCTCGACACCTGGTTCAGCTCGGCCCTGTGGCCGTTCGCCACCCAGGGATGGCCGGACGAGACGCCCGAGCTCGCACGCTTCTACCCCGGACACGTGCTGGTCACGGGTCGCGACATCATCTTCCTGTGGGTGGCCCGGATGGTGATGATGGGCCTCGAGTTCATGGGCGACATCCCGTTCGAGGACGTCGTCATCAACCCCATCATCCAGGCGCCGGACGGACGGCGCATGAGCAAGAGCCTGGGCACCGGCATCGACCCGCTGGACCTCGTGGACGAGCACGGCGCCGACGCGGTGCGCTTCGGCCTGCTGCTCATGGCGAGCACGCAGGACGTGCGGTTCAACGAGCAGCGCATCGCCCAGGGCCGTCAGCTGGTGACCAAGATCTGGAACGCCACCCGACTGGTCGTCGAGCGCGGCGGACGTGCCGGCGGCGACGCCCCGCAGCCCGTCACCCTGGCCGACCGCTGGATGGCATCGCGTCTGCGTCGCACGGTGGAGGACGCGACCACCCAGATCGAGGCGTACGACTTCAGCGCGTTCGTCGACACCGTCTACCACGCCATCTTCGACGACTTCTGCGACTGGTACCTGGAGCTCATGAAGGTGGGGGCGGCCACACCGGCCGTCGCCGGGTACATCTGGGAGGAGCTCCTGGCCCTCGCCAACCCCGTGATGCCGTTCGTGACCGAGGAGTGCCACGCGCGGATGTCGGACGACGGCGGCATGCTCCTCACCCACGCGCTGCCGTCGGCCCCGTGGGACGAGGACCCCGAGGCCGTCGCCGCCGTGGACCGCCTGATCGGCGTGGTGGGGGCGCTCCGCACGTTCCGTCAGGAACAGGGGATGAAGCCGCGGCACGCGCTTCGCGTCGACCTGACGGGGCTTCCCGGCGTGCCGGTGGACGAGCTGTGCGCCCTGAGCGCCGTGCAGGTGACCGACGACACCGGGGACGACCCGCACCAGATCCCGGTGCAGGGGGGACGCCTGCTCGTCGCCCGCGAGGTGAGCACCGTCGACCCGGACGCCGAGCGGGCGCGCATCACCCGCGCCATCGACGACGCGCGCGCCGAGCTCGCGCGGGCCGAGAAGCAGCTCGGCAACCCGAAGTTCGTCGAGCGCGCCCCCGCCCACCTGGTCGACGCGGAGCGGGCGAAGCTCGCCGAGCACACGGACGCGGTGCGGGCGCTGGAGGCGGAGCTCGCCCGACTGCCGGCCCCGCCCCCGTGACCGGGGACGAGGCGGTCGGCTACATCACCGCGCGCGAGGTGTTCGGCATGCGCTTCGGGCTCGAGCGCATGCACGCGGTGCTGGGGGCGCTCGGCGACCCGCAGCACGCCGCCCCGGCCGTCCATGTGGTCGGCACCAACGGCAAGTCGTCCACATGCCGGTTCGCGGCGGCGGCGCTGGCCGCGTCGGGACGACGCGTCGGCACCTACCTCTCGCCGCACGTGAAGCACTGGCGCGAACGCATCCGGATCGACGGGGTGGCCGTCGGCGAGCGGCCCTTCGCCGAGGCGGTGGAGCAGGTCGCCGCAGCCGCGGCGCCGCTCGAGCGCGGTGATCCGGTCACCCAGTTCGAGGTGCTCACCGCGGCGGCGTTCGTCGTGTTCGCACGCGCCGGCGTGGAGGCCGTGGTCGTGGAGGCGGGGCTCGGCGGCAGGTGGGACGCCACCAACGTCCTGCGCGACGCCGTGGTCGTCCTGACCAACGTCGCGCTCGAGCACACCGAGCTCCTGGGGGACACGGTCGCGGCGATCGCGGCCGAGAAGCTCGCCGTCGCCGGTGACGGGTCCGATCGCCTGGTGGTCGGCCGCCTCGAGCCCGGTGCGGCCGACGACGTGCGCCGTCACTGCGACGAGCGGGGGCTCACCGGCTGGTGGATGGACCGTGACGTCACGCTGACATCGGGTCGCACGGCCGGCAGGGTGGACGTCGTCACCCCGGCCGGTGCGTCCCCGGGGCTTCGCTGCGGTCCGCGCGGCGACTTCCAGCAGGTGAATCTGGCGGTCGGTCTGGCGGCGGCCGAGCGACTGGTCGGGGGGCAGATCCCGCTGGCGCCGCTGCGCGCGGCGATGGCGGCCGTGACGATCCCCGGGCGTCTGGAACACGTGGGCGCCGGGCCGGTCATCGTCCTGGACGGCGCGCACAACCCCGCCGGCATGCGCGCCCTGGCCAGCTCGCTCGACCCCGCCGCGCACCGGGTGGCGGTCGTGTCGGTGCTGGACGACAAGGCGCTCGAGGGGATGCTCGATCCGCTCTCGACGCGCTGCGCGGCGCTGGTCGCCACCCGCTCGTCACATCCACGGGCCCGCGACCCCGCGGCGATCGCCGCCGCGGCGGCGGGAGGGATCCGCGTCGAGTGCGTCGAAGATCCCCTCGCCGCGATCGGGCGTGCCCGGGAGCTTGCGGGGTCATCCGGTGAGGTGCTCGTGTGCGGATCACTCCATCTCCTGGCCGACGTCCGTGGCCCGGTGATCGCGAGGTGGGGGGATCCCCCTGGTATGCTCGCCGACGAATCTGCCGGAAGTGTCCGGATCTGAGAGGTGGCAATCCTGGTCAGCGCCAACGTATTCGACTCGCTCTCCGCATTCTTCGACTCACCGTGGTGGGCCGTTCTGCGGATCATGCTCATCGTCTTCATCGTGCTCATGTGGTTGGGGCTGGTGATCTGGGTGTTCAACGACGCCAGGCGTCGTCGTCAGGCGCCCGGCTTCCCGTGGCTCATGGCGCTCATCGCCCTCGGCCTCCCGTTCCTGGGTGCGCTGATCTACCTGGCGGTGCGGCCCGCCGAGACGCTGCAGGAGCAGCGCGACCGGGAGCTCGAGACCCTGGCCCTCACGCGCGAGGCGTCCCTGCGATGCCCCGACTGCGGGTTCGCCATCGATCCCACCTACATGCTGTGTCCCTCGTGCATGCGCAAGCTCAAGGAGCCCTGCGACGCATGCCACAAGCCCGTCGACCCCCGCTGGACCGTCTGTCCGTGGTGCTCCAACACCATGACGTCGCCCATCGCCCACTTCCCGGGCGAGACCGACGAGGTTCCGGCCATCCGAAAGGACTCCTGACCCCTTGAGCGAGCGCACGTTCATCATGGTGAAGCCCGACGCCGTCGCGCGCGGCCTGACGGGGGAGATCATCTCCCGCATCGAACGCCGCGGGTTGAAGATCACGGCGCTGCGCATGGCCACCATGGCCCGCGAGGTCGCCGAGGAGCACTACGGCGAGCACCGTGAGCGCCCGTTCTTCGGTGAGCTGGTCGACTTCATCACCTCGGGTCCGGTCGTCATGATGACGGTCGAGGGCGACGGTGCCATCGCCGTCATGCGCACGATGATGGGGGCCACCAACCCCAAGGACGCCGCACCGGGCACGATCCGCGGGGACTTCGCCCTGGACGTCGGCGAGAACGTGGTGCACGGCTCGGACGGCCCGGAGTCGGCCGAGCGGGAGCTGGGCCTGCACTTCAGCTGACCGGCGCAGGGGCCGGGACGCCCGTGATCCTGCTGGCGTCCCGATCACCGCAGCGTCGGGCCCTTCTGCGATCCATCGGTGTCGAGCACCGGGTGGTCGCATCGGGCTACGGCGAGGACGACATGCCGGGTCTCGCACCGGCGGAGCTCGTCGCGCTTCACGCACGCGAGAAGGCCGCCGACGTCGTGGCCCGCGCCGGTGTCCCCGACCGCGGCGCGGTGCTGGGGGCCGACACGGCGGTGGTGCTGGGCGATCGGGTGCTCGGCAAGCCGCCCGACCGCGCGACCGCGGCGGCCATGCTGCGTGACCTGGCGGGAACCACCCATCGGGTCCTGACCGCGGTGTGCCTGCGCACGTCCGGCGCCACGCACGAGCGGGTCGACGCGGCCGATGTGACGTTCGCCGAGATCACACCCGCGCACCTGGAGTGGTATCTGGACCGCGGGGAGTGGCAGGGCCGCGCAGGCGGCTACGCCATCCAGGGATCGGGCGCGACCCTCGTCGCACGGGTGGCCGGCGACGTGACGACCGTCATCGGGCTGCCGGTGCGGGTGCTGTGCGATCTCCTGGCCGACACGGGGCTCGCACCGTGGCGGGCCGGAGGCGCGATCGTCGGTTGAACCATCCCCGCCCCGGCCGTCCGTGCGCGGACGCGGGTCGCACCGGCCGTCTCACGTCACCCGATGATGCGGCCGGGCGACATCTTCAGGTGCCTGTGACACGATGCGGGCATGAGGGGCGTCCTGATCGTCCTCGTGGGGTTCGCGGTCATCGCGCTGGGCGTGGCCGCGTATGTGTACTCGACGTTCGACGACCAGACCCCGGCGGACGTCGCGGAACTGATCGAGGAGTTCCGCGCCACGAGGGGGGCGGACAGGACCGGTCCGGGCGTCCCGCCGCAGGGCGTGTACCGATACACCCTCACCGGGCGGGAGGAGATCAGCCGCGGGCCGATCAGCGTGACACGCACCCTCCCGACCGAGGCCGCATCCATCGTGCGTCACTCCGCCGCCGGGTTCGACGTCGACACCCGATACTCCGGTGAGCACGTCGACGTCGACCGATACGCGGTCCGGCCGGACGGCACATACGCCACCCGCACGGCCACGACCATCAGGGTCGGTCCGATCAGCTCGACGCAGGCGCGGGACTGGAAGCCGCATCTGCTGCGGTTCCCGACGGCCCGGACCCGCTGGGGCGGCGTTTACATGTCCGGCGACCTGCGGGTGGTCATCCGGGCGCGCGTGCGTCCGTCGGAGTCCGTCACGGTGGGCGGCACCCGGGTGAGGGCCAGGGTGTTCGCGTTCATGCAGACCGTCACCGGCGAGTACCGCGGCATCCGATCGGAGACCTTTTGGATCTCGGACGGCGGCGTCATCCTGCGCTACCGGGTCAGGTCGTCGTTCAGGGGGCCCACGGACGTCGACTTCGACGCCGACCTGACCCTCGCATCACTGCAACGAGACGTGTAATCATCCTGCAATCCGGCGGGGTGGATTGCATGGCGACGGCAAGCTAGTGTCGTGGGTCCGCGGTCCGGGAGGCGTCCCCCGCGGACAGACGTCGGCATGGTGTGCGATTTGGAGGATGGACCATCGGTCTTTGGGGGTATCTGACCGGGTTCGGCGGCCGCGACATGGCCGTGGATCTGGGTACGGCGAACACGCTCGTCTACGTGCGCGGTCGGGGCATCGTGCTGTCCGAGCCGTCGGTGGTCGCCATCGACCACCGCAGCAACGAGGTGCACGCCGTCGGGATCGAGGCCAAGCGGATGCTGGGGCGCACGCCGGGCAACATCAGCGCCATCCGGCCGCTCAAGGACGGCGTCATCGCCGACTTCGACGTCACCGAGCAGATGCTCAAGCACTTCATCCGCAAGGTGCACCAGAACCGCTGGGCGCACCCGCGGGTGGTGGTCTGCGTGCCGTCCGGTGTCACCGGCGTCGAGAAGCGCGCGGTGGTGGAGGCCACCTACTCGGCGGGCGCCCGCGAGGCGCAGCTCATCGAGGAGCCGATGGCCGCGGCGATCGGGGCGGGCCTGCCGGTGGCCGAGCCGA
>CAZVNM010000003.1:0-364855 GCA_964628685.1 uncultured Bifidobacteriaceae bacterium
GACGCGTGAGCGTGCGCATCGTCCAACCGGTCGCGCTCCACGACGCCGTGGACGCCGCGCGGTCGGCGGACCTGGCGCTCCTGGCCCTGGGACGCCCGGCGTGCCCGGCGTGCGAGCTCCTGGAGGTGACCCTGGGGGTGATCGCCGAGGCCCGCCCCGGCCTGACCGTGGTCTCGGCGTCGATGGAGGGTCCCGACGACTGGGCCCGACGCGAGACGCTCCTGTGGCCGATGGGCATCCGCGTGAGCCCGGCCAGCATGCCCGTCCTGGCGCTCCTTCGCGACGGCGCGGTGGCGGCCACCCGTCAGGGCGGCGGACCCGCCGTGGTGATCGACGAATGGTTGACGGAGCACCTCGGCCCGCCGGCCCGGCCGATCGACGACGTCACACCCGTGGAACACGACGCGCTGCAGACGATCGCCGGCCTGCGCGCACGGCACCTGTCAGCCCGCGCCGCCCGGACCGGGGTCGATTCGTCCGGTTGACGCGGTGAGCTCGCGCAGCCACCGCGCGTGATCGGCGGTGAGCGCGTCCGGTCCCATCCGCCAGCTCCAGTTGCCCTCGGCCAGCGCCGGCGTGTTCATCCGGGCCTCCGCCCCCAGACCCAGCAGGTCCTGCACCGACACGATGGCGATGACCGCCGGTGCCCGGTGGGCGAGCTCGACCATCATCCGGTGCGGGGGTCCGGGTTCGCCACCCGCCCGCCGCAGGGACTCCTCGAGCGTCCAGCGCCCGTGGTCGTGCATCCCGTCCCACCACTGCGTGACGGTGGCGTTGTCGTGGGTGCCCGGATAGACGACCCGATCGTGCTCGTGCCAGAGGCGCCGGTCCTGCACCGGGGTCTCCCCCAGCTCGAACTGCAGCACGATCATCCCGGGAAGACCCGCGCCGCGGCGAAGCTCATCGACCTGGTCGGTGATGATGCCGAGGTCCTCGGCGAGGATCGGCAGCGTCCCCAGATCCTCGCGGATGCGCTCCAGGAGCTCGCGGCCGGGTGCCGGACGCCACTCGCCCTCCCGTGCGGTCTCGGCGCCGTGCGGGACCGCCCAGTAGGCCTCCAGGCCGCGGAAGTGGTCCAGCCGCACCGCATCGTGCAGCTCGAACGCACGCCGCATTCGGGCGACCCACCAGGCGAAGCCGTCGGAGCGCATGGCGTCCCAGTCGTACAGCGGGTTGCCCCACAGCTGGCCGTCCTCGCTGAAGTAGTCGGGCGGCACGCCCGCCACCGCACCCTCCTGGAAGAGCTCCGGCTGCGTGGTGCGCTCCAGCCCGTCCTGGGCCACGTAGAGGGGCAGGTCGCCCAGGATCCGAACGCCGCGCGACGCGGCGTGCGCGCGCAGACGGGCCCAGCGGCGGCTCACGCGCACCTGATCGGCCAGTGCGTCGGGCCCCGCGAACGCGGCCCAGGCGTCGGCCCACAGGATGTTGTCGCGCCGGAAGCGCTCCACGTCGTCGGAGCTCACCGGCTCACCGTGGTCGGCAAGGAGGCCCGGCCACATCGCGAACGCCGAACGGCTCGAGTACGGGGAGCCGAACGGATCGGGCGGACCCAGCGGCAGCACCTGCCACCAGCGCTGGCCGGCGTCGGCCAGCCAGTCGACGAACCTTTCGGCGTGATCGTCCAGCACCCCGTTGGGAAGCGAGGTCACGTGCAGGAGCACACCGGCGCTGCGGTGCCGAAGGAGCTCGTCGCTCACGCCGACCCGTCCACGCATGCGCGGGCCTGACGGGCGATCTCGAGCTCCTCGTCGGTGGGGATGACCAGGACGGCCACATCCGCGTCGTCGGGCGAGATGCGCCGCGCGCCCGAACCGGCGGCGTTCCTCGCAGGGTCGACGATGATGCCAAAGCCTTCGAGCCCGGCCAGCGACTCCGCACGGATGGCACCGTCGTTCTCGCCGATGCCGGCCGTGAACGCGATGGCGTCGACACCGCCCATGACCGCCATGTAGGCGCCGACGTGGAACCTGATGCGATACGCGTACATCGCGAGCGCCATCCGGGCATCGGCGTCGCCGCCGTCGGCCGCGGCGCGCACCTCTCGCATGTCGCGCTGCCCGGCGATCGCGGTGAGACCGCTCCGGTGGTTGAGGGCGTGGTCGACCTCGTCGACGGTGAGACCCGCGGTCCGGCCCAGATGCGATGTGAGCGCGGGGTCGACGTCGCCGGGGCGGGTGCCCATCATCAGCCCGCCGAGCGGGCCGAGGCCCATGGAGGTCTCGACGCTCCGGCCGCCCCGCACGGCACAGGCGCTTGCGCCGTTGCCCAGGTGGAGCACGATCACCGACACGTCCGCCGGATCGCGTCCCAGCATGCGCGCGGCCTCGCGCGAGACGTAGGCGTGCGACGTGCCGTGGAAACCGTAGCGGCGCACCCCGTACCGGTCGTACCACTCCCGGGGCACGGCGTAGCGGTGCGCATGCTCCGGCATCGTCTGGTGGAAGGCGGTGTCGAACACCCCGACGTGCGGCAGGTCCGGGAACGCGCGGCGCGCGACCTCGATACCGGTGATGTTGGGCGGGTTGTGGAGCGGTGCGAGCGCGCAGAGCTCGCGCAGCACGTCCACCACCTCGTCGCTGATCACCACGGGGTCGGCGAAGCGGTCGCCGCCGTGGACCGTGCGATGGCCGATCACCGCCGGGCGTGCGTCGCCGGTGATGTCGGGTCCGTGCACGCCGAACGCATCCAGCACCGCATCCAGTGCGGCCTCGTGATCGGGCATGGCGACGTCGCCCACGTGGTCGCGGTCGCCGTCGGGTGTCGCCACGGTGTGGCGCAGCCGGCCCATCGGCTCACCGACCCGCTCGGCCAGACCGCTCGCCAGGACGCGTTGCCCGTCGACGTCGATCAGCCGGTACTTGACCGACGACGACCCGGTGTTGAGGACCAGGACGAGGTCGCCGCCGCCCGCCGCGCTCACGTGGACGCCGCCACGGGCTCGCGCGAAAGCTGCGACGCCTGGATGGAGGTGACCGCGATCGTGTTGACGATGTCCTCCACGGTGGCACCCCGCGAGAGGTCGTTGACCGCCCGGCGAAGCCCCTGCAGCATCGGGCCGATGGCGACGGCGTCGGCGCTTCGCTGCACCGCCTTGTAGGTGTTGTTGCCGGTGTTCAGGTCCGGGAAGATCAGCACGGTCGCGCGTCCGGCGACGGGCGATCCGGGCAGCTTGCTGTTGCCGACCCCGGGGTCGACCGCGGCGTCGTACTGGATGGGGCCCTCCACGACGATGTCGGGCCGGCGCTCGCGCACCAGGTCGGTGGCCGCGCGCACCTTGTCGACGTCGGACCCGGAACCCGACTCACCGGTGGAGTACGAGAGCATCGCGACGCGGGGCTCGATCCCGAACGCGGCGGCGCTCTCGGCGGACGAGATGGCGATGTCGGCCAGCTGGGACGCCGTGGGGTCGGGCACGATCGCGCAGTCGGCGTAGACGAGCACGCGGTCGCGCAGGCACATGAAGAAGCAGCTGGACACCGTGTCGTAGTGCTCGGTGTCGCGCAGAAGCTCGAGGGACGGGCGGATGGTGTGCGCGGTGGTGTGCGCGGCACCCGACACCATGCCGTCGGCCCGGCCGGTGAGCGCGAGCATCGTCCCGAAGTAGGAGACGTCGCCCACGCGATCGCGGGCCGCCCCGACCGGGATGTTCTTGTGGGCGCGCAGCTTCGCGTACAGCTGCGCGAACTCGGACCGCAGCGACTCGTCGTTGGGGTCGAGGATGTCGGCCCCGGCGATCTCGGCGCCCACCTGCTTGGCGCGGGCGCGCACCTCGTTGGGGTCGCCCAGCAGCACGAGGTCGGCGATCTCGCGCCGCAGCACCGCGCCGGCGGCGCGCAGGATGCGTTCGTCCGTGGCCTCGGGCAGGACGATGCGCCGCCGCTCCGCCCGCGCCGCGTCCACCAGGCGGTGCTCGAACATGAGCGGCGTCACGACGTCGGTGCGCTCGATGTTCAGACGGTCCAGCAGCGTCGGCCCGTCGACGTGGGCGCGAAAGAGCGACTTCGCACGCTCCACCTTGCGACGGGAGTCGGCGGTCAGCCGTCCATGCACCCTGCTGAGTGCGGTGATCGTCCCGTAGGTGTCCAGATCCGTCGCGATGACCGGGAGGTGGACGCTGAGGCCGCCCACCAGCCGGCGGATCTGCGGGTCGACCTCCTGGCCGCCGTTCACGACGAGGGCCGCAAGCGACGGGAACGTCGCGGACGCGTGGGCGGCGACGATGCCCAGGACCAGGTCGGCGCGATCGGCCGCCACCACCACGGTGGCGCCCTCGTAGAGGCGCGCGAGCGCGTTGGGCAGCGACATGGCGCCCACGAGCGTGCCGAGCGACTCGTTGCCGAGAAGCGCCGGGGAGCCCTCGATCAGGCGTCCGTCGATCGCGTTCTTCTGGTCGAAGAGCGTGGGCGCCGACAGCAGCGGGTCGGACGGCAGCGCCGCCACCAGGAGATCGCCGTTGGCACCGCGCATGCGGCCCAGTTCGGCCGACACCTCGTTTACGCGGTCGCGGTCGACGCGGTTGGCGATCACCGCGAAGAGGCGCGCGAAGTTGGCGTGCAGCTCGGATCCCGCGATCTCGGCCACACGGCGTACGTCGACGGCGGTGCGTGCCTGGCCGCCGACGACCAGCATGACCGGGACGCCGAGGTTGGCGGCGACGCGGGCGTTGAACTCGAGCTCGGTGGGGGCGGCGACGTCCGTGTAGTCGCTGCCGACCGCGAGCACGGCGTCGTAGCGCTCGTCCAGCTCGGCGAACCGCTCGACGATCGTGGCGAGCGCGGCGTCGGCGTCGTCGTGGACCGCGCGGTACGGGACCCCGCTCGCCTCCTCATAGGTGTTGGCGGCGCCGCCCCAGCGCAGCAGGGTGTGCAGCACGTAGTCGTCGGGCTCGCGGACGATGGGCCGGAAGACGGCCACCCGGTCGACGCGGCGGGTGAGCTGACGCATGACGCCGAGGGCGATCGCGGACTTGCCGGTCTCGGGCTCGGCGGAGGCGATGTAGAGGCTGGTTGCCATGGCGTCGAGGTTAGTCAGGCGTCCGCGGCGCGCGCCTGCGAAATGCCCCGGCATGGGAGGTCAAAGTGACGCGGTTCACGTGGTTCGACAATGAGTGCGGCGTCCGGGTCCTGCGGAGGATGCCCGTCCCTGTGACCGGCCACCGGGGACATGGACGGCGTGGGCCGTCGCCGGCGCCGGCACCGGTGCTCCCACGGGTCGGTTCGGGGGACGACGCTCGGCGGGTTGGCACGTGCCTCCAGATCGTTACCCAATCGTCATCCGGTCGCGTCGGCGTCGTTACGATCCCCGGCGACGATCCGCACGCACCGTCGATGCACGCGTGAAGGACCCGCCCGATGCGCCACGCCACCCCCATCCGCCACGTCCCCGCCATCCTCGCCGTGATCGTCGCCGCCGCGGGCTGCGGGTCCGGCGATCCCGCACCCGTGCTTCGGACCGTGAGCACCCCGGTGGCCACGCCCGACCCCGAGAGCCCGGTGGCCGCCCGCGGCGGTGTCACCTACGTCCGGGACTGCGACGGCGAACCGATGATGCGCCCGCGCGCGATCGTCCTGGCATGCGCGGACGCCAACGCGACGGTGACCGACATCACGTGGAACAACTGGGGCACCGACGTCGCCACGGGACGGGGGACCGCCGTGCTCAACTCATGCGTGCCGACCTGCGCCGACGGACGGTTCGAGCACGTGCCGGCCGATCTGCGGCTGGACCGCATCGAGGAGGGCGAGGCCGCGGTGACCTACCGGCGCATGCGGGTGTTCTACGGATCGTCGCGTCCTCGGTGGCTTCCGGCGCGGGAGACCTACCGCGTGACCGACGACGGGATGATCCTCCTCGACTGATGCCGACCCCACCCGCCATCACCATCACGACGCCACGTCCCCGTCGGGCGGCCGCATGAGCGCCCGACGCCCTCCGCTGGTGCTGCTGGTCGAGGACGACCCGGCCCTGCTCGAGACCACCGGCATGGTGCTCGAACACCACGGCTTCGCCGTGGTGGCCCTGCCGGACGGGTCCGACGCGATGCGGACCATCACCGAACGTCATCCGGACGTCGCGCTCCTTGACGTGATGCTGCCGGGGATCGACGGGATCAGCCTGACCCGGCGCATCCGCGAGGAGCACCGGCTGCCGGTGGTCCTGCTCACGGCGCGCGGCGATCCGCTGGACATCGTCTCGGGCCTCGAGGCCGGTGCCGACGACTACATCGTGAAGCCGTTCGACGGACCGGTCCTCGCCGCCCGTCTGCGTGCCGTGATGCGCCGGGCCGAGCCGCCACCCGCGGGTGGTGAGGACCCGGCCCACATCGTGACGATGGACGACCTGGAGTTCGATCGTGACGCGCTGATCGTCCGCGTGGGTGGAGACGAGGTGGCGCTCACCCCCACCGAGCTCCGTCTGCTGGGGGAGCTCGTGGACCATCGCGGCATGGTGCTCTCGCGCGATCAGCTGCTCGAGCGCGTGTGGGGCTACACCTGGAGCGGCGACACGCGGCTGGTTGACGTGCACATCCAGCGGCTGCGGGCCAAGATCGGCGGCGAGCACATCGACACGGTCCGCGGGCACGGGTACCGCATCCGGCGGGACTGACGCGCGATGCGGTCCATGCGCACGCGCCTGGTGGTCGCGTTCTCGCTCGTCGCGCTCCTGGCGGTCGTCGCCACGGGGGTGATGGTGGATCGTGGCACAGCCCGCGACCTGCGGGAGCGGGCGCGCGACAACGCCCGCGCGCGCATGGACGCCGCCGCCCAGGTGTTCGACGCGACGGGACGCCTCCCGCCGGGGGTGTCGCGGGGCATCGACGGTGCGCCGCCGCAGATCCGTGACGCCGTGCCGGCGGTGGGCACCGAGATCACCTACGACGACGGACGGGGCACGATGTGGGCGGCGCGCCGGATCTCGACCCCGGGTGGGCCGGTGGCCCTGCTGCTGCGCACCCCGCTGGACGAAAACGCGCAGATCCAGGCGCGTCTTCGCAGGCTGATCATCGCGGCCGGCGTGGCGGCCGTGCTGGCGGCGATCCTTGTGGGGGTTCTCCTCGCCCGCCGCCTCTCGGCCCGCCTGCAGCACGCGGCCGCCGTTGCCACGCGCGTGGCCGGCGGGGAGCTCGCGGCCCGGGTCGGCGACCGTCACATGGACGAGATCGGACGGCTCTCCACCGCGGTCGACGACATGTCGGCGGCGCTCAGCACGACCATCGACCGGGAGCGGCGCTTCTCGGCCAACGTCGCACACGAGCTGCGAACACCCATCCAGGCGCTGGTGAGCGCGGGCGAGCTGCTGGGCGAGGGGCGCGCCGAGACGGTGGTGCGCGAGCAGGTGCAGCGACTGCGCACGCTGGTGGAGGACCTGCTGGAGGTCTTCCGGCTGGACTCCGGGATCGAGGTGGCCGAGCCGGAGGTGATCGACACCGAGGTGGTCACGCGACGCGCCGTCGAGCGAAGCGGCGTCGACGCGCGGGTGCGGGTCGTCCGCGTCGCGCGGGCGTGGTGCGACCCGCGGCGGGTGGAGCGCGTGATCGCCAACCTCGTCGTCAACGCGCACCGCCACGGCGGCCTGCCCATCGACGTAACCGTGGACGGCCTCACCATCCGGGTGCGCGATCACGGCCCGGGCTTCCCGGAGGGGATGGCGCTTCCCGACGGCGAGGGCCTGACCGAGGGCGGGCACCGGGCCCCACGCGGGCTGGGGCTCACCATCGCGGCGCGCCA
The DNA here is from genome assembly GCA_964628685.1 of uncultured Bifidobacteriaceae bacterium. Lineage (GTDB taxonomy): Bacteria > Actinomycetota > Thermoleophilia > Miltoncostaeales > Miltoncostaeaceae > CALMEC01. The sequence goes on from CAZVNM010000003.1 coordinate 7,728, forward strand.
GGCCCGCATCATCGGCGCGAGCATCCGGCTGTCCAATGCGGAGGACGGCGGCGCGCAGGCCGACGTGACGCTCACGGCCGTGGATGAGTCGGCCCGGCTACCCTCCGGTGACGATGACGCGAATCGATGACCTCCTGGCGGCCGGGACGACCTGGTCGTTCGAGTTCTTCCCGCCCAAGACCGAGGCGGGACAGGCCCACTTCACCGCCGCGGTGGACGAGCTCTCCCGGCTGGAGCCCTCGTACGTGTCGGTCACGTACGGGGCGCTCGGCGGCGTGCGCCACCTGACGCGCGACCTCGTCCTGCAGGTCAACCGGGAGCGCGACTACCCGGCCATGCCGCACCTCACGTGCATGGGCCACACGCGCGCCGAGATCGTCGATCTGCTCGAGACCTACCGCGCCGGTGGCGTGGAGAACATCCTCGCCCTGGCGGGCGACCCGCCGGCCGACGGCTCCGATCCCACCGGGGACTTCCGCTATGCGACCGAGCTCGTGGAGCTGATCCGCGAGACCGGCGACTTCGCCGTGGGGGTCGCGGCCTTCCCCGAGGCGCACCCGCGCTCCCGCGACCGGGCGGCCGACCGCATGCACCTGGCCGAGAAGCTCGCCCTGTCGGACTTCGGGCTCACCCAGTTCTTCTTCGACGCCGCCCACTACGCGCGGATGATGGACGAGCTGACCGACCTGGGGTGCGACACGCCGGTCATCCCCGGCGTCATGCCGTTCACGAGCATCGAGGGCACCCGGCGCATGGCCGTGATGAACGGTGCGCACATCCCGGCCGACCTGGCGGCGCGGATGGACGCGGTGGCCGACGACCCCGAGGCCACGCGGCGTCTGGGCGTGGAGGTGGCGACCGCGCTTGTGGCGGATCTGCTCGACATCGGCGTGCCCGGCGTGCACCTGTACGCCATGAACCGGGCGGCGTCCATCAGCGAGATCTACGCAAACCTGGGCCTCGTCTAGCCCGAGTCGACGAATCGGTTCGATTCGCCCGCGCCCGTCCACGACATCGGGTCGGCGCGGCCGATCGACCGGACGTTCGCCCGGATGTCGGCAACGTCCGGGGACGTCACGGGTTTGTCACCCCATCGCCATCGCCCGGTGACACGGTGGGCGGGCGGCACTCCTACTGTCGGGCGATCCGACACCGACAGGGAGAGGTTTTGTGCAAATGGGCGTTCGATCTCGAGGAATGGTGGGGGCCCTCGCCGTGGCCGCCGCGGGTGCGGCGATCGGCATCGGGGCGTCTGCCGGGCAGGGCGCAGGCGTGGTCAAGGACATCGCACTCACGCCGGCCGGCACCTACGCCACGGGCCTGGGTGCGGGTTCGGCCGAGACGTCGGCGGTTGAACGCGGGCTGATGTTCGTGACGAACTCGGGCGACAACAGCCTGGACATCGTCGACGTGCGCAACCCGGCGGCACCGCGGCTCGTGACCCGCGTGGACCTGTCGGCGTACGGCGCCGGCCCCAACAGCGTGGACGCCGACGGCCAGTACGTCGCGGTCGCGGTCGAGGCCGCCGTCAAGACCGACCCCGGCGCGGTCGTCCTGCTGCGGCGCGACGGAACCCACGTCGCCACCGCCAGGGTCGGCGCACTCCCGGACATGCTCACGTTCACCCCCGACGGCCGGCGCATCGTGGTCGCCAACGAGGGTGAGCCGTCGAGCTACGGGAAGCCGGACTCGGTCGACCCCGAGGGCACCGTGTCGATCATCGACGTCAGGGACCTGGTGCGCGGCCGCGACGCCGTGCGCACCGTGGACTTCCGCGACTTCAACGCGGGTGCCAAGCGTCACGGCGAGCTGCCGGCGGGCATCCGCCTGAACGGCCCCGGGGCGACGGTCGCCCAGGACCTGGAGCCCGAGTACGTCAGCATCGACGGGAAGACCGCCGCCGTGACCCTGCAGGAGGCGAACGCCATCGCCTTCATCGACCTGGACCGCGCCCGCGTGACGCGGATCGCCGCCCTCGGCACGGTCGACCGCTCCACGCCCGGGTTCGGCATGGACGCAAGCGACCGGGACGGCGGGATCAACATCGCCAACTGGCCGGTGTTCGGCATGCCGATGCCCGACGCCATCGCGAGCTTCCGCGTGAAGGGCGCGACGTACCACATCACCGCCAACGAGGGCGACGCCCGCGACTACACGGGCTTCGTCGACGAGGCGCGCGTCAAGTCGCTGAAGCTCGACCCGGTCGCCTTCCCCGACCCGTCGATCAGGACCGACGCCAAGCTCGGTCGCCTGAACGTGTCGACCACCGACGGGGTCGGTCCCAACGGCCACACCGCCCTGTTCGCGTTCGGCACGCGCTCGGCCACCATCTGGAACGCGGCCGGCGAGCGCGTGGCCGACACCGGCGACATGTTCGAGCGGGTCACCGCGCGACTCGCCCCCACGGCGTTCAACGCCGACAACGAGTCGGCGGAGTTCGACAACCGCAGCGACAACAAGGGCCCCGAGCCCGAGGGCGTCGCGACCGGCAAGGTCAACGGGCGCACCTACGCGTTCGTGGGCCTCGAGCGGATCGGCGGGATCATGGTCCTGGACGTGTCGGAGCCGACCGCACCGCGCTTCGTGCAGTGGGCCAACAACCGCGACTACACGAAGGACGCCGCGCCGGACAGCGGTCCGGAGATCGTGCGCTTCGTGGCGTCGTCGGACAGCCCCACCGGGCGTCCCATGGTGTCGGTCGCCAACGAGATCAGCGGCACGGTGACCTTCTACGGCGTCGATCGGGCCCGACGCTAGGACCCATCCGCGGGCGGGGGCCGACACCCCCGCCCGCCACCGGGTCGGGTGGAACGCGGTGTGGACCACCAGCACACCCCGGTCACACCCGCACCCGCTCCGCGCACCGCGAATTGCGTCACACTGCACCCATGGGCGAACACAAGCGGGTCGACAGCTGGATGACGGACATGGACGGGGTGCTGATCCGCGGTGATCACGTCATCCCCGGCGCCGCCGAGTTCATCGAGGCCCTCAAGCGGACCGGACGCCGCTTCCTGGTGCTCACCAACAACTCCTTCTTCACCCCGCGCGACCTGTGCGCCCGTCTGGCGCGCATGGGGCTCGAGGTGCCCGAGGACGCCATCTGGACCTCCGCCCTGGCGACGGCCCAGTTCCTGGACGATCAGCGTCCGGGCGGCAGCGCCTACGTGATCGGCGAGGCAGGGCTCACCACCGCGCTGCACGAGGTGGGCTACACGCTGACCGCGATGGAACCGGACTACGTGGTGCTGGGTGAGACGGTCACCTATTCGTTCGAGGTCATCACCCGTGCGGTGCGGCTGATCGAGGCGGGTGCGCGGTTCATCGCGACCAACCCCGACCCGAGCGGGCCCACCCAGTGGGGCACGACGCCCGCGACGGGGTCGGTGGCGGCGCTCATCACGGCGGCCACCGGACGCACGCCGTACTTCGTGGGCAAGCCCAACCCGCTGATGATGCGAAACGCCCTCAACAAGATCGACGCGCACTCCGAGACCACGGTGATGATCGGCGACCGCATGGACACCGACGTCATCAGCGGCCTGGAGGCCGGTCTGCGGACGATCCTGGTCCTGACCGGATCGACCCGCGCCGAGGAGGTCGACACCTTCCCGTTCCGGCCGACCCGGGTGGTCGACTCGATCGCCGATGTGCTGCCGCTGGTGGAGGAACTGGCGGGCTGAGCACCGCGGGTCCCGCGGCCCGACACGCACCGGCCCATTAAGGATCCGTCATGGTGCGGGTGCGACGGGGTCCGGGGACGACCCGCGCAGATACGATCGCCGGCGATGACTTCCCAACCGACCGCTCCGCCCGCCCCGAGGACCGGACTGACGGCCGCCGAGGTCGCCGAGCGCGTCGCCGACGGCCGCTCCAACGACCTGCCGTCCAGCACCGGGCGCAGCCGCTGGGAGATCGTCCGCGCCAACGTCTTCACCCGCATCAACTTCATCCTCGGCGTACTGCTCGCGATCGTCCTCACCACCGGATCGATCATCAACGCCGCGTTCGGCCTGCTGATCATCTTCAACAGCGCCGTGGGCATCATCCAGGAGCTGCGCGCCAAGAAGACCCTCGACAACCTGGCAGTGGTGGGCGAGGCGAAGCCACGGGTGCGCCGCGACGGAGAGTCCCGCGAGATCCATCGCACCGAGGTCGTGCAGGACGACGTGATCGAGCTCGGTCAGGGCGATCAGCTGATCGTGGACGGCGAGGTCGTGGAGGCCGGTTCGCTGGAGGTGGACGAGTCGCTCCTCACGGGTGAGGCCGACCCGGTCGTGAAGCACCCGGGCGACGAGGTGCTCTCGGGGAGCTTCGTGGTCGCCGGGTCCGGCGCGTATCGCGCGACGAAGGTCGGCCGCGACGCGTACGCGGCACGGCTCGTCGAGGAGGCCAGCAAGTTCACCCTCGTCAACTCCGAGCTGCGCACCGGCATCGACAAGATCCTGGGCGTCGTCAGCATCCTGCTGGTGCCGGTGGGCCTCCTCACGATCTACACGCAGCTCGTGAGCGTGGACGCCGGCTGGAAGGACGCGGTGCTGGGCATGGTCGGCGCCCTGGTGCCGATGGTGCCCGAGGGGCTCGTGCTCATGACCTCCATCGCGTTCGCGGTGGGGGTGGTGCGTCTGGGCAAACGGCAATGCCTCGTGCAGGAGCTCCCGGCCATCGAGGGGCTCGCGCGCGTCGACGTGGTGTGCGCCGACAAGACCGGCACGCTCACCGAGAACGGCATGCGGCTGAAGGAGCTGGTGCCGCTGGCCGCGTCGACGGGCGCCGCCGAGGCGCTGCTCGAGGAGATCGAACAGATCCTCGGTCAGCTGGCGGCCACCGAACCCAACCCCAACGCGAGCCTCCAGGCCATCGTGGAGGGGGTGCGGCCGCTTGATGGCGCGCGCTGGACCGAGGCCGAACACGCCCCGTTCACCTCGGCCAAGAAGTGGTCCGGCTCGACGTTCGACACGGAGGGCAGCTGGGTGCTGGGGGCACCCGACGTGCTCGCGCCGCCCGACTCCGACGCCGGCGCCAGGGCCGAGGAGATCGGCTCGACCGGTCTGCGCGTGCTGCTTCTGGGTCGCGCCTCCGAACCGGTCACCAGCGCCGACGCGCCCGGGGTCGTGGAGCCCACCGCGCTCGTGGTGCTCGAGCAGCGGGTGCGCCCGGACGCCGGCGAGACCATCGACTACTTCCACCGCCAGGACGTGGAGGTGAAGGTCATCTCCGGTGACAACGCCGTCTCGGTGGGCGCCGTCACCGCCGGTCTGGGCGTGCGCGGCGGCGACCAACCGGTCGACGCGCGGACCCTCGGCGACCCCGAGGTGCCCGACGCCGCGTTCGCCGACACCATCGATGAGCACTCGGTGTTCGGCCGTGTGACCCCCGACCAGAAGCGGGCCATGGTGCTGGCGCTGCAGGAGAAGGGTCACACGGTCGCGATGACGGGTGACGGGGTCAACGACGTGCTGGCGCTGAAGGACGCCGACATCGGCGTGTCGATGGGCTCGGGCTCACCGGCCACCCGCGCGGTCGCCCAGATCGTGTTGCTGGACAACAAGTTCGCCACGCTTCCCTACGTGGTTGCGGAGGGCCGGCGGGTCATCGGCAACATCGAGCGGGTCGCGAACCTCTTTCTCACCAAGACCGTCTACTCGGTGCTCCTGGCGCTCCTGGTGGGCATCTGGCAGTGGGCGTTCCCGCTGCAGCCCATCCACGTGACCCTCACCAGCTGGTTCACCATCGGCATCCCGGCCTTCCTCCTGTCGCTGGCGCCCAACCACGAGCGCGCCCAACCCGGCTTCGCCAAGCGCGTGCTGCGCCTGGCCCTGCCCTCCGGGATCATCGTGGGCATCGCGTCCTTCATCACGTACGCCATGGTCCACCCGGGCAAGGACCCGGGCGAGGTGGCGAAGCTGCAGGCCTCCACCGCCGTGCTCGCCACCCTCATCGTGGTCGCGACCTGGGTGCTCGCCGTCGTCGCCCGCCCGTACCGGCCCTGGAAGCTGGGGCTGATCCTGATGTCGGTCGTGGCCTACGGGGTGATCTTCTCGGTGCCGTGGCTGCAGGAGACCCTCAAGCTCGACAGCGGCAACGGCGGCCAGATGCGCGACGCGCTCCTGGTGGGGCTCGTCGGTGCGGTGCTGGTGGAGGCCGTGTGGTGGTTCTTCCGGCTGCGGGGCGACACCAGCCGTCGGTTCTGGGACTCGGGACGCGACGACGAGGACGAGCACGAGCACGCCACCCCGGCGACCGGCACCGCCGCCGGCTGAAACCCGCTCGCCCTCCCGAAGGGGCGAGACCGGTCACCTGGTTCGCTCACGTGATCGGCCGGCGCCACGCAACCGAGGTGCGCTCGTCGAACGTCGTCAACCGGCTGCACGGGTCGGAGGGCACCATGGTGCGCTCCGAGGCCCCGCCCCGCGCGTGTGACATGCCTCACGGCGGGGTGCGCCTCGGGTCATTCGTCACGGGCCATCGTCGCCGACCGACTGTTGTCGGTTGCGAAAAAGCGGCCGATAGTTGGTTCACCATGAACACGCATCCGGTCGTCCAATCCCACGACACACCGGGTTCGTCCACGCCGTGGGGCACCACGTACCGGTGGTCGCAGGTGGCGTGCAACGCGGAGCTTCTGCGCGAGGTGAGCAGGGCGCTCGGCTATCTGCCCGCCGACGGCACCACGCGCTGCGCGCCCGTCGACACGGTGATCCGCATCCGACGCCACGGCGAGGGCGACAACCCACCGACCGAGTAGGCCCACGCGGGCGTGCGGGCCGGACACGGCTGACCGATCCCGCCGCGGGAGCGGTGGCCCGCCTGCCCCGCGTCCGGTGACACCCGTTCCGCACGACGACCTCTGCAACACTGGACGGATGAAGCGCATCCTCGCCCCGATCGCCATGGTCGCCCTTCTCCTCGCCGGATGCGGCGGCGGTGGCGACCCCACCGTCACCGACGGGTCGACCGCACCCCCGGTCATGACCACCACCGAGGCCGTCCCCACCGGCACCGGGATCACCACCGCGACGGCCGAGGTTCCGGTCGTGCTGGACAGCGTGCGCACGGTCACGCCGGAGGAGACCAGGGCGCTGATCAGCGCGGGCGCCGTGGTGATCGACGTGCGCGACCCCAACGAGTTCGACGCCGGCCACCTGAAGGACGCCGAGAACCTCAGCCTCAACCAGGGTGACTTCGAGGCCGCGCTGCCGACGCTCAGCAAGGACGACACCTACATCCTGTACTGCCGGTCGGGCAACCGCTCGGCGCAGGCCGCCGCGATGATGAAGGCGGCCGGGTTCACCAAGGTGGGCGACGCGGGGGCGTTCACGACGCTTGCGGCGGCGGGGATTCCCACCGGCTGAGGACGTCTGGACGGGCTCCCGCGCAAGCCTGGTGCCTGACACTTAACTTGCGTGAGGGAGCCCGATGAGTTTCAGCCCCGCCGCCGGTCTCATCGAGGACGACCCGCCCGCGCGGCGGCGGCCGACCGCCGGCGGCGAAACGAACGGAGGAGCCATGCCCGTGAAACTCGAGAACGTCGGCATCGCCGTGCGCGATCTGGACGCCGCGATCGACTTCTTCACCGACCTCGGGCTCACCGTCCTGGGGCGTGACACCGTCAGCGGTGAGTGGGCCGACACGGCCGTCGGCCTGGACGGCAACCACGTCCGGATCGCGATGCTCGAGACCCCGGACGGCCACGGCCGCCTGGAACTGTTCGAGTACATCCACCCCGCGGCGATCGAGACCGCGCCCACCGTGCCCAACCAGATCGGCATGCACCGCGTCGCCTTCTCGGTCGACAACCTGGACGACGCCATCGAGATCGCGGCCCGACACGGCGCGCACCCCCTCCGCGGCATCGGCACCTACGAGGACGCCTATCGACTGGCCTACCTGAGGGGACCCAGCGACATCATCGTCATGCTCGCCGAAGCGCTCGGATCGTCCTGAGGCCGAGGCGGGGCCTCAGTGCTCGCGGTGCGGTGCCGGCCCCTGCGTGAGGCCGCGGGTGAGGACGCCCTCGCGCACGGGACGACGCCCGCGACGGGCGACCAGACCGTCAGCGGCATCGCGGTGGCGGGCGGCGATGGAGTAGGCCGCGACGCCGAACGCCACCGACACGTTGAGGCTCTCCTTGTCGCCGAACATGGGGATCTCGACGATGCGGTCGGCACGGGCGACGAGTTCGGGCGGGGCGCCGTCCAGCTCGCCGCAGACGACCAGCGCCAGCGGCCCGTCGGGCACGTCGAGGTCCGTGTGGGCCACGGCGTCCACGTGCTGCTCCAGCAGCACCACGTGCACGCCTTCCAGCATGGCGAGCAGCGCCGGCAGGTTGGGCGCCGCCACGTGGGGGAGCGTCTCCTCCGCACCCAGCGCCACCTTGGCGATGCGCGGGTCTGGTGGGCTGCCCGTGATGCCCGAGCAGACGACACCGGCGAAACCGGCACCGTCGGCGGTGCGGAAGACGGCGCCCACGTTGTGCATGCTGCGCACGTCGTGGGCGACCGCCACCGGGCCGTCGTGCCACCAGGTGGGCGTGTCGAACGCGCGGGTCACCGCGACATCATCGCCCGCCGGCGCGGCGTGCGTCACGCGCGTCGTCCCGACGCGGTCATCGCGAGGACGAGGAGCACCACCGCCACCGCACCCGACACCACCCGCACGTGGTTCCAGGCGGTCCACTCCACCAGGTAGCGGTCCCAGACCCGTGCGGCGTCGGATGCGTCCACCGCGGTCGCCGCCAACCGGTCGTTGCGCGGGACGTTGGCCGCGGCGGTCACCCCGATGACCCCCACCAGGTAGACCAGGGCACCGATCAGCGCGAGCCACGACGCGCGTGATCCCCACTGCGTGATCGCCCACACGGCGACGCCGACGCACGCCGCCGCCGTGCCGAACATGGCCGTCATGAGCGGCGGGCGGACCGCCGTGACGTTGATGGACTGCATGGCCGCCATGCCGGCCGGCGGGGCCAGCCGGCGAAGCCCCGCCATCACGAACGCCGAGAACGCGAAGAGCGCACCGGCGACGAGCCCCGAACCCAGCGCGGCCACGAGCGCCACCACGCGCATGCGCTCACCCATCAGCGAACCTCCGACGCGCCGGGCATGGCAACGGCCGCGCGCAGCGACTGGTCGAACGACCGCGCCAGCCGGCCCAACGCCTCATGCACGCCGTCCGCCGTGGCCACGTTGCGACCGTCCAGCACCTCCACGAACAGGTACGTGAGCAGATCGACCACCGGCGCCGGCGTGCCGGCGTCCACCAGTCGCCCCGCGAACTCCTCCGGCGGGACGGACGCGAACGTCACATCGCGGCCGGTCACCGCGGCGATCCGACGGCATGCGTCGGCGAACGTGATCGCCTCCGGGCCGGTCACCTCGTACAGGCGGCCGACGTGGCGGTCGTCCACGAGCGCGGCGGCCGCGACCTCGGCGATGTCGTCCACGTCGACGAAGGGCTCCGGCACGTCGCCCACCGGCAGCTCCAGGCGTCCACGCGCCACGTCGGCGGCGAACGCGCCCTCGCTGAAGTTCTGGGTGAACCAGCTCGCCCGGACGATGGTCCACTCGCCGTCCCAGCCGCGCACGACGTCCTCGGCCCGTTGTGCCTCCTCCTCACCCCGTCCCGAGAGCAGGACGACGCGCCGCAGCCCCACCGCGTCGGCCACGTCCAGCAGCGCCCGCACGGCGTCGACCGCACCCGGCACCACCAGGTCGGGCGCGTAGGCCACGTAGGCCGCCCGGCACCCGGCCAGCGCGTCCGGCCACGTGCCGGCGTCCTCCCAGTCGAACGGCGGCGTCGAGGACCGCGACAGTGGACGCACCCTGCGCCCCGCCGCGTCCAGGATGCGCGCCACCCGGGATCCGGTCTTCCCCGTCGCTCCGATCACCGCCACCATCTCGTCCTGCGTCACCATCGTCCGACCTCCGGGTCGTGTTGTTGTCGTGGTGCGCAGTCAACGCCCCGTCGATGAGCGTTTGAATGGTCAGGGCTGTCGAATACATGTCAGATCGTCTAGCCTGATCGCCATGGATCATCTGGGTGGCCTGCTCGACCCGGCCCGCGCCCGCGAGGCCTTCGCACTGCGCGTGAGCGTCGACCCGCCGTGGTCGGTACGCGTGGAGGACCGGGCACCGCTCGGCATCACGGCGGTGGTGCGCGGGGTCGCCTGGCTCGTGTGCGACGGACTCGACCCGGTGGAACTCCACCCGGGCGACGTCGCGCTCCTGCGCGGGCCCGACGCGTACGTGGTGGCCGACGATCCGGCCACGCTCCCTCAGGCGGTCATCCAGCCCGATCAGGTCTGCGCCGCACCCGACGGTGGCGCCCTTCACGACCTGCGGTTGACCGGTGTGCGCACGTGGGGCAACGCGGCCGAGGGCCGCACGATCCTCGTCGCCGGCTCCTACAACCTGGAGCGCGACGTCAGCCGCGCCATGCTGCGCGCCCTGCCGCAGCGGATCGTCGTGCGCCGTGCCGAGAACCACGGATCGGTGGTCGATCTGCTGGCGGATGAGATCACCCGCGACCTGCCGGGCCAACAGGCCATGCTCGACCGCCTGCTCGACATCCTGGTCCTCACCACGGTGCGCGCATGGTTCGCACGGACCGACGTGGACGAGCCGGGGTGGTACCGGGCGAACGCCGACCCCGTGGTGGGCCCGGTCCTGCGGGCGGTGTGCGCCGAGCCGGCCGCCGCGTGGACGGTCGAACGGATGGCCCGCCTGGCCAACGTGTCGCGCGCGTCGCTGGCGCGCCGGTTCACCGAGGTGGTGGGTGAGTCACCGATGGCGTTCCTCACCGGATGGCGCATCACGCTCGCCGCCGACCTGCTGCGCGACGGTGACGCGGATCTTGCGAGCGTCGCGCGGGAGGTGGGCTACGGCACGCCGTTCGCCCTGAGCACCGCGTTCAAGCGGGTGCGCGGCGTGAGCCCCCGGGCCCACCGCGCGGCGGCGCGGTCGGCCGCATGACCCGTCGGTGCACCCGGGGGGACGCGCGTGAGCGTCCCCCCGGTGCACCGATGACGGATCAGTAGCTGCGGGTGATCCGGAAGCCCCTGACGGCCTGCTGGTAGTCGGTCCCGGCGGCCGGCTTGAAGACGACGCGGAAGATGTTGCTGGAGCGCGGCAGGTACAGCGTGCGCGCCACACGGCCGTACCGGTCCGGGCGGACCGCCACGAGCGTCTTCCACGCGGTGGCGCTCGTCTTGCGCTGCCACACGACCACGCCGGCGCTCGTGCGGGGCGGGCGCAGGCCGTTGACCCGGAACTTGGCCCAGAAGCGGTAGTCGCCGCCGCGCTGGCTGCGAGAGCTCTCGAGCACGAACGACGTGGCCGTCTGGTTGGTCGTCTTCACGGCGTCGTGCTGGACGGCGATGGACTCACCGGATGCGGCGGCCCCGGATGCGGTGACGCCCCCGATGCAGGCGGTGGCGACGGCGATGGCGATGCTACGGCGCTTCACATGTCCTCCCGGATTCTCGTCCGTCACCGTGACGGACGATCTGTCGTGTCGTGTTGGGTACGGGGTCGTTTCCCAGCGGAGCACGGATCGGGCGGAGTTCTCACACAACCCCAACAAACGGCGTCATGCCGGTGAGGTCGGTCACAGCATCGTGTCCGGGGCGACGTGCGTCACCCCGGACACGCGGGTAGCACCGATCAGCGGATACCGAGCGCCACGGTCTTGCAGACCTTGGCCGCCTGGGCCCTGGTGCGGGCGACGCAGTACTTGTACTCGTCGACGCGCAGGTAGCGCTTCTGGGCGCCGATCGGCACGGTCCGCACGCGGAACACGGCCGGGGTCGCGCCGGTCGGGATGCGGACGCGCCACTGGTTGGACGCGTTGGGGGTGAGGGTCCTCACCGTCTTCCACGTCTTGCCGGAGCGACGCTGGATCAGGGTGCGAACCGTGGTGCGGGCCGGAAGCCCGTCGACCTTCGAGTAGAAGCCGTTGAAGGTCACCGTGCGCGTGTAGTTGGAGTGGAAGGCGCTCGGGTAGTTCTTCAGGATCGACGGCGCGGCGAACGACTGCGAGACGGCGGGTGCCGCCACTCCCGAGGCCGGCGCCGGGTTGAGACGCGCGTAGTAGACCGTGTTCTGGTGGATCCACTGCGCCGGGAAGGTGATGGCGCCGTTGTCCGACCGGTACACGTTCTGGGTGTACACGACCGTCTCACCATCGGCGGTGCGGGCGACCAGGTCGACGGTGGGGGTCTCGCCCGTCGCGGGCGCGAGGGCCGCGCCGGCATCGTTCGTCAGCGCCGCGGTGAACTTGATCGAGGAGAACGGGGCCTCGAAGGCGAACCCGCCGGTCGGCGTCGTGTACACCTTCCCGCCGTCCCAGCCCGGATCGACACCGAGCGTCACGGTGGCGGCGTTTGCGGAAGCAGCGGCGGCGAGGCTCATGGCGAGGACCGCAGTCCCCTTGAGTGCGAACTTCATATTCCCTCCGAAGGAATGGGTTCTCAGAGATTCCGGCCGGAGGCGGAGAAACGCACGCGGCCGTCAGCGGGATGTGAGGACCCTACGGTCCGGATTCCGGCCTCGGACCGGCCATGAGCGTGCGATTCACACATTCACAATCGCTCTGAACCGAAACTTGGTCGAAACGGGCGCCCGCGGCGCACGTCTGCGTGACGAACGACCCCGCGCGGGCGTTGCTACCATCCGTCCATGACAGACACGCGCCCATCCGCCCCGCCCGCGGCGGACCACCGCGCGGTCCGGTGGACGGCTCCCAACCGGTCGAGGTCGCGTAGTCCCGCGTGCCCGGCAGGTCGCGGCGTGTGACGCGATGGTGGTGAGATCGACCGCCCGGTGCGAACCGTGAGCGCGCCGGGCGGCGACAACCTGGCCGAGCGCCGGTGGCGCCTCCTGGCGGTGACGGGCGCGGGCGCGTTCATGGGCCCGCTCGACGTGAGCGTGGTGGCGCTGGCGCTCACCGCCATGTCGCGGGACCTCGGGCTCAGCTTCTCGGGCGCCATCTGGGTGCAGGCCGGATACCTGCTGCCGTACGCCCTCGTGCTCGTCCCGGCCGGACGCCTGGCCGACCAGTGGGGACGGCTGCGGCTGTGGCGCCACGGGGTGGTGCTCTTCGCGCTCGCCTCGCTCGTCGCCGGCCTCGCGCCCAACGAGGCGCTGCTGCTCGCCGCCCGTGTGGTGCAGGGTGCGGGCGGGGCCATCCTGGCGGCCACGTCGACGGCGCTCGTCACCGCGGCGTTCGCACCGTCGGAGCGCGGCCGGGCGCTCGGGATCAACGTGACGCTGCTCTATCTGGGGCTGGCGCTCGGACCGCTCGTCGGCGGTCTCATGACCGACCACCTGGGGTGGCGCTGGATCTTCCTGGTCAACCTGCCGGTCGCCGCGCTCGCACTCGCGCTCTCGGCCGGGCTGCGCGAGCCGCGTTCCCACGGCGTCCGGCCGCGGATCGACGTCCCCGGTGCCCTCACCCTGGCGCTCGCACTCGGAGCCGGGATGGTGGGCCTCACGTTCGGCCCGCTGTGGGGGTGGTCCTCCGCCCGGGTGACCGGCCTCCTGGTCGTGAGCGCGCTGGCCATCGTCGCGTTCGTGCTGGTGGAGCGGCGGGTGGCGTCACCCATGGTCGACATCGCCGTCTTCCGCCGCAGCCGGCAGTTCACGATGGGGAGCCTCGCGGCGCTTCTCAACTACACCGCCATGTTCGCCACCATCGCGCTCACGGCGATCCTGCTGGAGGTCTCCGGGGGCCACAGCCCGTCCCGCGCCGGGCTCATCATGACCGCCCAGCCGGCGCTGATGGTGCTGCTCTCACCGTTCGCCGGACGCCTGTCGGATCGCATCGGCTCGAGGGCGCTCGCCACCGGCGGCATGCTGACCATGGCCGCGGGTCTCGTCACCCTGGCGCAGGTGCCGCGCGACGTGCCGACCGGGCCGGTGATCGCCGGGATGGTGCTGGTGGGCACCGGCATGGCGGCGTTCAGCTCGCCCAACACGTCGGCCGTGATGGGCGCGGCACCGCGCGACCGTCTGGGGGTCGGGTCGAGCCTGCTGGCGCTCATGCGGAGCCTCGGCCAGTCGCTGTCGCTCGCGGTGCTGGGCACGATCGCGGCCGCGCCGCTGGGCGCCGCCGGAGCCCACATCCTGTTCGGTGGGGACGCCGGTGGAACAGATCCCGGTGCCTACGTCGGCGGATACCGAGACGCCATGTTCACGGGCGCCGTCATCGCCGTGGTGGGCGCGGCGCTGTCGGCGGTGCGGGGCCGTCGGGACGTTGCGGTCCGGCCCTGAATGGGTAAGGGTTCATACACCGCCGCCGAAGGGAGCACGCCATGGCTGACCAGCCAACCCGAACCCCCGAACAGGCCGATGCCGTCGACGCGCTCGTGACCGAGGGCTGGGCGGTGCAGGGCGTCACCGCCGAGGGCGACGTGGTGCTGGCCCGCATGGGGAGCGAGTCGGTGCTGATCACCGCGGAGGGCGAGACGCTGCCGGGACCGTGAGCGCCACGGCCCCGGAACGCACCCGCGTTCCGAGGCCATCGCACTCAGACGATCACTTGCTGGCGCGCTTCACGAAGATGTTCTGCGCGTAGATCGTCGCGTACCCGGTGACCTTGGGACACCCCGCCTGCACCGTGCGCACGTTGCCCTTCGGCAGGATGAGCTTGGCGTAGGTTCCCCGCCTCGGCTGGTAGGCGAGGCGGATGCCCGAGTACTTCGACGCGTCGGCGTTCGCCATGATGGCCGTCACCACGCGGTTGGGACCCACCTTGCGGGCGAACCACGGCAACCGGCGCGCATCGACCGGCCTCGCGGTGGTGTACTCCACGCGCGGCAGACGGGACCGGCCGGCCGGCGTCCGCAGCATCACCCGCAGCTTCGCACCGAAGCGGCGGGCGCCCAGGATCTCCTGTCCCGGGAGCGGCCGGTAATAGAAGGACGTGACGCCGTCGCGGTAGATGACGCTGTTGAACCGCGGACGGGTCGGGCACTTCGGCGCCGCGGGAGGTGGTGGGCCGGCAGGCGGCGATGGCGGCGCGAAGTTGACCGTCACCTGAGTCTGCGCGCTGTTGCCCGCGGCGTCCTTCGCGACGAGGGTGATCGTCGTCGGCGAGGAGGTGAGCGCGAGGCTCGTCGTGAACGACCCGTCGGCGGCCGGCGTGACCGGCTGTCCGTTGACCGTCGCCGACGTCACGCCCACCGCATCGGTCGCACGACCGGTCACCGTCACCGGCGACGCCGTCAGCGTCGCGCCGTTCGCGGGAGACGTGATCGACACCTGCGGCCCGCTGATCGCGTCGCTCATCGCCGTCGCCTTCGCGTCCTGTGACGCCAGGGTCGCTGCGATCACATATCCCTGCTCCATGCGGACGTCGCCGCCCGCCGGAACGGCGAGGTCGTACACCCGCACGAAGTCCTCCGTGCTCCTGAACCGGATCTCCGACGGCGTGCGGTCGGTCACCAGCGATCCGCGCGAATACGTCAGGTCACCGTCCGGAGCCAGGGAGTCGCCCACCACGTCGACCCGCCATTGCCCCGCGGGCGGCGGGACGATCACGTCGCCCGCCGCGTGGGTCTTGAACGCGGCGCCGTCCACCCAACCGAAACGGAATCCCGGGCTGTTCGGACCGCCGTTGACGTCCTCGCGCATCTGCAGCCTGACGGTGTGGGCGGCACCGTCATCGCTCACCCAGCGGTCCGACACACGCGTGGTGGTGCCGTCGGACCCGAAGCGGACCGAGCGGTGCAGCACCACGCCCGTGCGCACCCACGCCGTGCACGCAGCGGTGGGGTCGGGCGCGTCGGCACCGGCGTTGCAGCGCACCACCGGAACCACCTGGTCCGACCCGATCGCTCCGGTCACCGGATCGGGGAATGCGGTCACCGACATCCCCGACAGCCCCGGGAGCGTCACACCCTTCGCGGCGTTCGGAAGGTCGGCCACCGCGGCCTGGTCGAGCGTGTACGCGTACAGCCCGTCGACGATCAGACCGCCCCGCGATGTGATCGGCAGGCCCGTCGCCCCGTACGGGGATGCGTTCCAGTACCAGAGTGGCAGGGACGCGCGGACATCCGGGCCGTTGTAGAGGAGGGTGTCGTAGATCCCACCCCACCACGACGGGCTGCCGTAGTCGTTGTAGGCACCGTCCTGCGACGCGGCGGCATACCAATCCACGAGTTGCCCGGTGTTGGGGCCGGTGTCCGCGATCGTCCGTTCGTGGTAGCCGAACGTGACCGTCGGTCCGGTCGTGCCGGGCGCGGGCCCGGCCGTCAGGGCGACCGCCGGATCACGCAGGCGCACGAGGCAGCGATTGTAGAAGGCCGTGACGTCGACCGCGACGGACCAGGTGCCGTTCGCCCCGAGGGTCACCGGACCCGACAGGTCCTTCCCGGCCCACGCGCCGGCCGAGCCCCGGTAATGGCAGGCGACGACGGGCACCGTGCCGCCGCTGACGCTCACCGCACCCGAGAAGGTCATCATGTTCGGCGCCACACCCGCTGTCGCGTCGCTGATGATGTGGGCGCCGTCCACCGGATTCGTCACCGTCCCGGAGACGAGCGCACCACGCGCCGCCGGTGCGACGATTCCGACGACCGCCAGTACCACAGCCAACCTGAGGACCCTGTTCACGATCCCTCCGATTCCACGCCACGATGCCGCAGGACCCCGCAACCCTATGTCCGCCGCGACCGGTCGCCAAGACCGTTGAATGTAAGAATTCTCATGTCGAGGCGATCAGTGGCCCGGGCGAACGATGCGGTGGCCACCCAACCGCGTTCGCGGCCGATGCGCAGCGGTCGCCGGACCTCACCCAAGACCGGCTGCACGCCCGCTCAGTGGCACTGCAGTTCCATTTCGAACTGCGTCGGGTGTTCCGCGCACCGGAACAGGTAGACCAGGCCGACGTCACCCCACATGATCCCCGCCTCGTCCTCCGTGTCGATCTGCGCGAAGAACGCCATCGGCGAGCGGCAGGTCGGGCACTCCGAAGCGACCTCACCCTGCACGAACCGCGGGTAACCGCCCACCAGGGTCGCGTAGTCGTCCAGGCAGTCCTGGCGCTCCACCGCCGCCGCGTAGGCCGCCCACGGCCGGTCGGGGTCCACCGCGCGAGCAAGCTCGGTCGCCGCAGCGCTCACGCTGTCGATGCCGTCCCACGACGGCAGCACACGCACCGAGGACACGGTGACGGTGCAGGGCGTGACCTCCGGCTCGCTCGCCGATCGACGTGTCATCTCGACATGACGATCCATGGAGGGCCCGTGGTGGGAGCGGATCGCCCACTGCCCGTCCTCGTCCGGACCGGACCCCCATGGAAAGCACTCGAAGCAGTAGAAGAACTGGTGCAGGCAGTCCGCGGACGGATCCTCCAGCTGCACCACGAATTCCAGTTCCTCGTCGCACCCGGTGCAGACCGGCCACGTGTCCCCGGCCTCGGCGTAGGGCGCACCGCCGAACTTGCCGTGGACCGACGCGGCCCGCGCGGCGGAATCCGCGTGCGGCTCGATCCGCGTCGCCGTCCGCACGAGCCCGCTCACCAGGCTGTCGAGTTCGTCAGTCGACACGGTGCATCACCTCGAGGTCGTGGTCACAGCGGGTACGGAACGGCGTAGGAATCGAACCTACCGGGCGGGGGTGAACCCCTCCCCGCTCGTTTTGAAGACGAGTCGGGCCACCAGGCCCCGGCCGCTCCCCGCACCGAGCACGCTACCCCCACCGGACGTCGGTCGGGCTCGGGCGGCTCGAATCGTCAGCGACCGGGTGAAAGCGCGAGCACCGCCCCCGCGGACACGACCCCGCGGGACGCGGTCCGCGGGCCGTAGGTGAACGCCACGCGGTCGATGACCCTGCCCGAGGTGTCGATGGCGCGCACGCCGATGCGGGTCTGCGTGGCCTCGACCATGAGGAAATGGTGGACGGGCCGGCAGGTCACAAGCCCGCGGGTCGGCCGGACGCACGGGTAGACGTCCGCGCCACCGCCGCCGGTGACGATGTACGTGGGACCGCCGCGCGGGGTGATGCGCTCGTAGCTGTGGTTGTGACCCGAGAGCACAAGGCGCACGCCGTAGCGCCGGTAGAGCGGCTCCCACAGACGCTGCTGGGTGGTGGACGGCGCGTGGAGCCCGGCGGTGCGCGCCGGCTGATGCGACACGACGATGACCGGTCGGGTGCGCTCGGCCCGCAGCGTGGTCTCGAGCCAGCGTCGCTGGGTCGCGCTGGACGGGTTGTTGCCGTCGAGCACCACGAACCGCACGCCGCCCGTGACGAACGAGTAGTAGCGGCGGGACGCGCCGAGGATGGAGGCGGTGGACGGCCCGGGCACGTCGTGGTTGCCCCACGCGGCCCGCCACGGCAGGCGCGCGCGGATGAGGCACGCCATCGGACGGTCCCAGGTCTCACGCGTGGCGGTGCCGGTGGGGTAGAAGTTGTCACCCGTCGTGAGGATGAACCCGATCGGGCTCCTGGCGTGCTCCGTGCAGATCCGTTCGGCCACCTGTCCCTGCGCGCGGGTGCCGGCGCCCCAGTCGCCGATGACCGCAAGACGTGCGGCGCTCGCCGGGGCGGTGGCAACCGCCGCGACGATCGCGGCGGCGATGAGCGCGATGCGGGTCCGCATCAGCGCTCCGACTGCCCCTCCATCTCGGCCCGCAGGGCCGCCGCACGCCGGCGAAGGCGCGCACGCGCGGCCTCCAGGTCGGCCACCGACGCCTGCAGTGCCTCCAGATCGGCCTGACTCGGGCCCTCCACGGCCGCGGGGCGCGGGTGGACGTCCGGTTCGGGGAGCCGATCACCGGGTCGCGTCACGTGGACGTCGGGTGAGGGGTCGATGACGGCCCGCCCCGCGGGGGCGTCCGGCAGCTGGGTGACCTCGTTCGCCGCATCGTGGGCACGCAGACGCCGACGGCGCATGATGGCCGCACCCGCTCCCAATCCGGCTCCCGCGGCGGTCGCCACGATGAACTGGCGAACTTCCCGAATCACCCCGTCCCCTCGCCGTCGTGAACCGCGATTCTACCCGCCGGTTCGCGCAATGCGCTGGAAAGGTGTTGCAAACCGGACACAAACGTCGCGTGTCATGTGACGTACCGCTGGTATAGTGTCGTGCCCGCTCAGGGCGGGATACCGGTGCCTGCGCAACAGCGACAGTCGACCGGTCACGGTCGTGCGAGACACTTTGGAGGCAGGGAATCAACGCGTACGAGATCATGCTCATCCTCAACCCCGAGGTTGACGGCGCGCGCCACGACGAGATCGTCGAGCGCGTCCGTTCACTGGTTGTGGGCAACGACGGCGCCATCGCGCACGTCGACGATTGGGGGGAGCGCAAGATCTCCTTCGAGATCGATGGCAAGCAGAACGGCCGGTTCCTGGTCGTCACCTGTGACGCCAAGCCGGAGGCGCTGACCGAGATCGGTCGCGTCCTCTCGATCAACAAGGACGTCGTCCTCCGCTCGCAGACGATCAAGCTGTCTCGCGCACAGGCCGAGATCCAGAAGGAGAAGGGCGTCGCCGCGCCGGCCGACGACCGGCCGGAGGGCGAGCCGTTCCCGCGTCCGCAACGCCCCCAGCGCCGCCGGTCCCGTTCGTAACGACCGAAGGAGCCAAGAAGCGTGGCCGCAGATCTCAACCGTGTGACCCTCGTCGGACGCCTCACCCGCGATCCGGAACTCCGCCACACCGGCGGAGGGACCGCCGTGTGCTCGATCCGGCTGGCGGTGTCCAGCCGCTCGCAGGACGACTCCGGCAACTGGGGTGACAAGTCCAACTACTTCGACATCACCGTCTTCGGCCGCCAGGCCGAGACCGCCAGCAACTACCTCGCCAAGGGCCGGCGCATCGGCGTCGACGGCCGTCTGTCGTGGCGCGAATGGACCGCGCAGGACGGCGGCAAGCGCCAGAGCGTCGAGGTCATCGCCAACGACATCTTCTTCCTCGACTCGCGGGGTGAGGGCGGCGGTGGCGGTGGTGGCGGCGGCGACACGGGCTGGTCCCGTCAGGGCGGCAACGACATCACCCCGGACACCAGCGACATGCGCCCGGCGCAGTCGTCGCCGGTGGACGACGACATCCCCTTTTAACCACCCTCTCGCAACAGCGAGCGTTTTCCAGGAGATCCAACGGTGCAGGCAATCCTCACGAAGGACGTCGACGGCGTCGGCAAGGCGGGCGAGGTCATCAACGTCCGGCGGGGCTACCTCCGCAACTACTTGCTGCCCCGCAAGCTCGCCGACGTGGCCACGCCGGCCCTCATCGCCGAGGCCGAGGCCAAGGTGGAGGCCGCCCGGGCGGCGGCCGCCAAGCGTGCCGCCGAGGCCCACGACATCGCGGATCTCCTGGGGCGCACCATCCTCACCCTCAAGGCCAAGGCGGGCGGCGACGGCCGCCTGTTCGGCTCCATCACCTCGCAGGACGTGGTGGACGCCATCAAGGGCGCGCGGGACATCGAAGTCGACCGTCACAACGTGACGATCGACCCGCCGATCCGTCAGACCGGCACCTACACCATCCCGGTGGAGGTCGTGCCGGGCGTGAAGGCCGAGGTCAAGACGATCGTCAGCCCCCTCATCGACGACACGCCCTGAGCACCGGCATCAGCGCCGCCGGGCGCTCCCGCCCGAATCCCGTGGCCGATCGCGTTCCGCCCCCGCAGAACGTCGAGGCCGAGCAGCACCTGCTGGCGGCGCTGATGGACGTCTCGGGCAACCTGGCCGAGACGCTGTCGATCGTCTCGATCGACGACTTCTACCGCGAGGGTCACCGGCCGATCTTCCAGGCCATGCTCGACCTGTTCCACACCGGCGAGCCGATCGAGCCGATCACCGTGATCGAACAGCTCACCAAGTCGGGCACGCTGGACGAGGCCGGCGGTCGCGAGGCGATCTTCGACATCGTCGAGACCCCCTACATCGCGGCCAGCTACAAGACCTACGCCGAGATCGTCCACGACACGGCCATGCAGCGGCGCCTGCTGCAGGTCGGTCAGCAGATCGAGGGCATCGTCGCCGGCCGCGAGGGCGAGACCGACGACATGATGAAGACGGCCGAGGACCTGATCTACGGCCTGTCCAACAAGAACACCCGCGGCGACTTCCAGGACTCGCAGACGCTCGTGCACCAGACGGTGGAGCGGCTGGCGCAGGTGTCCGAGCAGGGGTCGGAGATCACCGGCCTGGCGTCGGGGTTCACCGACCTGGACCGCATGACCGGCGGCTTCCGCCCGGCCAACCTGGTGGTCGTGGCCGCCCGTCCCAGCATGGGCAAGACGGCGCTCGCGCTGTGCATCGGCCTCAACGCCGCCCTGGACGACGGCAAGACCGTCGCCATCTTCAGCCTGGAGATGTCGGTCGACGAGATCATGGGCCGCATGCTCTCGTCCACCGCGATGGTGGACGGATCGCGCATGCGCTCCGGCCGCCTGTCGCAGGACGACTGGCCGCGGATCGGCACCGCCGCCGACCGCCTGGGCAAGGCCAAGCTCTTCGTCGACGACTCGGAGGGCGTGACCGTCGCCGAGATGCGCACCAAGTCGCGCCGGCTCAAGAGCCGCCACGGCCTGGACCTCGTGGTCATCGACTACATCCAGCTCATGGAGAGCGCACCCGTCGCCGGCCGCCGGCGCGACGAGAACCGTGTGCAGGAGCTCTCGGCCATCTCGCGGTCGCTCAAGCTGATGGCCAGGGACCTGGACGTCCCCATCATCATCCTCTCGCAGCTCAACCGCGCCCCCGACCAGCGGCCCGACAAGCACCCGCTGCTGTCGGACCTGCGTGAGTCGGGCGCGATCGAGCAGGACGCCGACATGGTCCTGATGCTGTACCGCGACGACTACTACAACAAGGACAGCGAGGAGAAGGGCATCACGGACCTGGACGTCGCCAAGCACCGCAACGGCCCCACCGGCCGGATCCGGTTGGCGTTCATGGATCGCTACGTGAAGTTCTCCAACCTCGCGCCCGAGGACTGAGGGCCGCCCCGTGACGGTGGAACGAGCCTTCGCACACCACGAAGGAAGGATGCACAGCGGATGCCCGCGACGGTGATCGTCGGAGCCCAGTGGGGCGATGAAGGCAAAGGAAAGGTCGTCGACCTGCTGGCCGAGCGCAGCGATGCGGTGGTTCGCTACCAGGGCGGCAACAACGCCGGGCACACGATCGTGCGCGACGGCGAGACCTTCAAGCTGCACATCATCCCGTCCGGGATCCTCTACCCCAACACCCTCTGCGTGATCGGCAACGGCACGGTGGTCGACCCCACGGTGCTCTGCGCCGAGATCGACGCGCTCGAGGAGCGCGGGGTCTCCACCGAGAACCTGCGCCTGTCGAGCGGGGCGCACCTGATCATGCCGTACCACGTGCTCCTGGACGGCGCGGCCGAGATGCGCCTGGGCAAGTTCAGCATCGGCACCACCCGCCGCGGCATCGGCCCCTGCTACCAGGACAAGGCGGCGCGCGTCGGCATCCGGGCGCAGGACCTGCTCGACCCCAGCATCCTCGAGCGCAAGCTGCAGATCGCCCTCGAGCAGAAGAACGAGTGGTTGCAGAAGCTCTACGAGATGGAGCCGCTCGACCCGCGGACGGTGGCGGACGAGGTCCTGTCACGGGCCGAACAGCTGGGCCCGTACATCGCCGACACGTCGCTCCTCATCAACCAGGCGCTCGACCAGGGCAAGCACGTGCTGTTCGAGGGTGCGCAGGGCACCATGCTCGACGTCGATCACGGCACCTACCCGTTCGTCACCTCGTCCAACCCGGTCGCCGGCGCCGCCTGCACCGGCGGGGGCGTGGGACCGACCCGGATCCAGAAGGTGATCGGCGTCGCCAAGGCGTACGTCACCCGTGTGGGCGAGGGCCCCTTCCCCACCGAGGTGGACGACGCCGCCGGCCGGCACATGCTGGAGAAGGGCAACGAGTTCGGCACCACCACCGGACGCCAGCGCCGCTGCGGCTGGCTGGACCTGGTGGCCCTCAAGTACGCGGTGCGCGTGAGCGGCCTCACCGAGATGGCGATCACCAAGCTGGACGTCCTCTCGGGACTCGAGACCCTGAAGGTCTGCGTCGCCTACCGCACCGAGGACGGCGATCGCCTGACCGAGCTCCCGGACAACCAGAGCGTCTTCCACAACTGCACCCCGGAGTACGAGGAGATCCAGGGGTGGGACGAGGACATCACCGAGATCCGCGAGCACGACGAGCTGCCGCTCAAGGCGCGCCACTACGTGGACCTGATCGAGGCCACCATCGGGATCCCGGTCACCCTCATCGGCACCGGCCAGGGCCGCCACCAGGTCATCGACATCGTCTAGCGACGTCGTGCGGTGCGCATCGTGGGTCCGCACCGCACGACGTGACAGGCTCGGTGCTCGTCGACGCCGGCGGCGAGCCCGAGTGGACCGCAGCGACGCGCCCGAACGGAATCGGCAAACGCGGCACCTGCGGCGTCCCTGGCGTCCAACGGCCGCTTCGCCGCGAGACCCGTGGAGACGACACCCGGGTGAGCACGCACGCCGGCGCTGACCGGCGTCGTCCCGCACGCTCATCGGAAGGCACCTGCCGGGCACGCCCACGTGCCCTACTGTGAAGCCGTGACGCACCCCGGTGACCAGCTCCCCTCCGCTGCGTCCCGCCGCCGGTCGTCCCCGATCCCCGCCGCCCTGGCGGCCCTCGGCGCCCTCGTCGCGGTGGTCGCAACCTTCCTGCCGGCGCTCGCCACCGACACCGGCGCCCGGCTCTCCGTCTGGGACGCCCGCCGTCTCGACGGCCTCATGGGCGCGCTGTGGGTGCTGCAGGCGGCTGTGGTCGTCCTCACCGCCACCGCCGCGCTCCTCCTCCTGCGCCGGTCGCGGCGGATCACCACACCGCTGGTCGGCGTCACCCTCCTCGCGGCCGGCGTCGCCTCCGTCATCGTCGTGGTCCAACTGCTCACCTTCCCCCGCGACATCGGCGACCCGCCGCTCGAGCCTGCGGGCGGACTCATCGCCGCGGGGGGCCAGGTGATCCTGATCGGGCTCGCCGGCGCGGCGACACTGTGGCGGAGTGAACGGCGGCGCCGAACGTGACGCCGACGCACGCATCGGCGTATCACCGGCCGAGAGGACACTCGATCGGACCCGATGGTTATGGTCCGACCTGACCGCACCCCGAGAGGAGCACACGTGACCACGGGACAGCACCATCCCGCCGGCCAGCGACAGGCGTTCAGCCTCGGCCAGATCGCCGGGCGCCCCGCCGAACTCGTCATCGCCGCCGCCCTGCTCGTCGGCTCGGCGATCCCCGTCGTCATCGTCGGCGCCTTCAAGATCAACGACGTCGTCGACGCGTTCCAGCTCGACAGCAAGCCCGGGCTGTTGGCCCTGGCGCTGCTCCTGATCCCGGTCGCCGTCGCCGTCCTGCAGGGGCTCGCGGGGTGGATGGTCTTCGACGCCGACCCGCTGGGACGAACCCTCGCCTTCGTCATCGCCGGTGGCTGGACCCTCGGGATGATCGGCGGCGAGTTCCGCGGATTCCCCGGCGACAGCGGCACCAACGGTTCATTCATCGCCGCGATGATCTGCGCGCTCGTGGCCGCGGTCATCCTCATGATCGGCCCCGAGGGCATGCGCGCCTTCCGCGCCAACGCCGCCAGACGACCGAACGCGACCGTGAGCGGCGTCCGGCTGTCCCTGATCTTCGCCGGCGTGGGCCTCGTGTTCCTGGGTGCCGTGCACATCATCGCCAAGAGCATCCTGCAGGGTGACGGCAAGCCGCTCGCGAGCGGCATCACGATGGTGATCCTCGGCCTGGCGGCCGCCGCCGGGTCGCAGCTCCTGGCGACGCCCCAGATGGAGATCCGGCTGGGTCTGACCGCCCTCGGCCTGGCGGGCTTCATCGTGGTGCTCGCCCTCGGTCCCCGGACCATCCAGGGGGCCATCCTGGCGGGCATGGTCCTCATCGCGCCGGTGCTCCTGTGGATCGTCAACGACGCCCGCGCGTTCTACGGCGAGCAGCCGCTCAGCACCGGTTCACAGGGCCCGAAGATGGGCGGCGGCTTCGGCGGCGCATCCGGAACGACCGGGCAGATGCCGGCCCAGCCGACCCAGCAGATGTCCCCGCACCGCGCCCCCGAGACGATGATCGGCTCCACCCCCGCGGCGGGCGGCGCGGCCTGTCAGTCCTGTGGCGCGGTCCTCAGTCCCGATGATGCCTTCTGCGGCTCGTGCGGCACACGGGTCCCGGAGCCCGAGCCGGAGCCCGAGCCCATCGCGGCGGCGGCCACCGGCCCCCGCACGTGTCAGAACTGTGGACGCGAGGCGGCGGACGACTCGAAGTTCTGCGCCGGCTGCGGATCGCCGCTTCCCGAGCCCCAGCCGACCTGCGGTGGCTGCGGAGCGGCGCTCACACCGGGTGACCGCTTCTGCCCGTTCTGCGGGCAGGCAACCGGCGCCTGATCGCCGTGCGGTGGGCGGGGCACCGGCCGAGCCGGCGCCCCGCCCGCCGGAATCTCAGCGACCGATCGCCTGATCGATCTCGGCCAGCGCGTTTCGCTCGCTCTCGCTGACCTTCTCCCCACCGAACCCGAGGAATCCGCCCTCCTTGCCGGCCTCGGCCACGCCGGCCGAGAGCTCCGACAGCCAGGCGACGAAGCGATCGGCCTCGTCGGGGGCCTTGGCACGGACGAGTCCCGCGATCTCACCCAGCTTCGCCACCGCGTGGTCCTGCGCGGCCGCGGGGGTCTTCTCACCGCCGGTCAGCTGCTCGCGCTTGGGACGGTGGTCGCGGATCTCGCCGGCCACGGCCCGGGCGATCTCGCCGTCGCTGCCGTCGGTCGCGCGCTGGACCGCACGGGCCAGGGCCATGCCCTCCTTCATCGCCGCGAACGGACCGCCGATGTCGGCGAACCCGACCGCCGCGGAGACGTAGAACGGCGCCTGGGCGACGGTCTTCCACTCGTCGTCCGAGAACTGGGACTTGACGTCCATGCGGTCACTCCTTCATGTGGATACGGAATGGACCGAAGCGGCCCGACTGCGGATGTACCCTCGCGGGCATCCGTCGAATCATGGTCATGGGCACGCACGGTGGCGGTTACGATCCGGTCATGGGAGACCAACTGGCCGGTGACAGGGAGTGTGCGCTCACGCTGATGCACGAATGGGTGCAGGGCGAGGGGCTGCGGCGCCACATGCTCGCGGTCGAGGCCGCGATGCGCGCCTACGCCGAGCTGAACGACGAGGACCCGAACGTGTGGGGCACCGTCGGGCTGCTGCACGACTTCGACTGGGAGCGTCACCCGACGATCGATCAGCACCCGCAGGACGGCGAGCCGTTTCTCGCGGCGGCCGGGTATCCGGACTGGTTTCGGCGGGCGGTCCTGAGCCATGCCGACCACTGCGACGTGCCGCGCGAAACGCCCCTCGAGCACCACCTGTTCGCATGCGACGAGCTCCCCAGCTTCGTCCACGCGTGCGCGCTGGTGCGGCCCCAGGGGTTCGAGGGGCTGACGCCCAAGTCGGTGAAGAAGAAGCTGAAGCAGCCCAGCTTCGCCGCCAACGTGAGCCGCGACGACATCCACCGCGGGGCCGAGGAGATCGGCCGCGACCTGGACGACCACATCCGCATCGTGATCGACGCGCTCACGCCGATCGCCGCGGAGCTCGGGGTGGCCGGCGAGGGCTGATCACCCCGGCACCGATGAATCCCGGCGGCCCGTCCGGTCCACCCTCCACACCGACGAGGAGACGACCATGATCAGCGTGCGGACATGCCTGTGGTTCGATGGGCGCATCGAGGAGGCGGCGCGGTTCTACGTCGACCTGATCCCCGACTCGGCGATCGAGTCCCAGGTCGATTACCCGGAGGGCCACACCTTCCCCGGCGGGATGAGCGGTCCGCTCATCGTCGACCTCACCATCGGCGGCGCACCCTTCCAACTCCTGACCGGCGGGCCGCAGTTTCCGCAGACGGAGGCCGCGTCCATCGTCGTGACCGTCGACGACCAGGCCGAGGTCGACCGGATCTGGGACGCGCTCACCGCCGACGGCGGTGCCGAGGCGCCGTGCGGCTGGTGCCGCGACCGCTTCGGCGTCTCGTGGCAGATCGTCCCCCGCGGCCTCGCGGCCCTGATGGAGGGACCCAATGCCGGCGCCGTCGCGCGCGAACTGCAGACCATGCGGCGGATCGATCTCTCGCGCCTGGAGGCGGCAGCGGCCGGGTGAACGGGCCGTCACCAGTGCGGGCGGGCGAACAACGCACACCGGCGCGCAAATGAAAGACGCCCCGGCGATCGGCCGGGGCGTTTGATCACACTTGGGCGGCGACCGTACGTCGCCATCGGGCTCACTTCTTCTTGCCCTTCTTGCCCTTCTTGTCCTTCTTCTTCTTGTCCTTCTTCTTGGCCATGAGATCCCCCCTTTCGCCGCTGGTCAATTGAACGTTGACGAAAGTCAATCAGCTGTTGACCGAAAAGTCAAGTGGTCGTTGACGATCGGCTAGAATCGACCCATGGGATCGGCCCCCGACAGCAGCGATCTGACCGACGCCATCGGGCGTTTGGGCTCGGCCGACGACCCGCTCGCGGCGATCGACGCGGTCCGCGTGGTGCGTGAGGAGGCCGAGCGTCTGGAGAACGAGCTCGTGCGCAACGCCCGGGCACAGGGGATCTCGTGGTCGCGCATCGGCGCGCTCTACGGCCTCACCAAGCAGGGCGCCCAGCAGCGCTTCCGGCCCAAGAAGGAGAAGGCCGAAAAGCCGGACTGATCAGCGCCGGCGCGGGGTCTTGACGCGCGGCCGCGGGCGCTTCACCATCAGCGGGTGATCTCCACCCTCCTGCAGCGCCCCGCGCGACCGGATCACCGGCGTGCGGTGCTCTGGACGGCGCTCGCCCTCGTCGCCCAGATGCTGGCCGCCGCCGCGTTCCTCGCATACGTGCTGAGCGACCTGGACTCGCGGGCCAACCCGACGCGCGACACCGGGTTCGCGCTCCTCGCAGCCACACTGGCGGGCCTCAGCGTCGTCGGTGCCTGGCGGGCGTTCGTCCACTGCCGGTCCGCCGTCGCCCGCGGGCTCGTGATTGCGGCCACCCTCACGACGCCGCTGGTCCTGGCGGCCTACCTGGGGATCTGATGTCGCGGCGTCCGGACGGCGTCTCATGATTCGCGTCCGAACGACCGACAACTGAGCGAGGTATCAGGAGGCGTCCCGAGGCCCTCCTTTTCTCGCCACAGTGCGACCGACCATGACAACGAACGACTCGACGAGCATCTCCCGCGGCTCCGGCGTCATCCGGCGGCTGGCCCTCGCACGTCTGCTGGGCCTCGCCGGCGCCGAGGTGGTCTTCACCATCCGGTCGTTCGACATGTACCGCGACACGGGATCGGCACTGTGGCTCTCGGCGCTGATGTTCGCGTTCTTCACCGGCCTGGCGGTCGGCGGGCCGATCGCCGGGATGCTGGGCGACCGCTTCCCGCGCCACCGCGTGCTCCTGTGTGCCATCGCGGCCCAGATCGTGACGCTCGGGCCGCTCATCGTCGTCCACGACCCGGCCGCGATCGTCGGTCTGACGTTGCTTGCCGCCGTGGCGACCGCACCGTTCAACACCGTGCTGCCCGCATCGGTCCCGAGCCTGGTCGACCCCGGACGCATCCCCTGGGCCAACGGCCTGCTGAACGCCGGGCTCAACGCCGGCCTCATCCTCGGACCGATCACCGGCGGCGTGCTTCTCGACACGGCGGGCGCGGCCGTCGGATTCTCCGTCGCGCTCGGGCTCATCCTGCTGGAGGGCGTGCTGATCCTCTCCACCCGCAGGGCGTTCACCACGGCCGCCGCCGGTCGCGCCGGTGCGGACTCGTCGTTCCTGCGCGGGCTGGCCGTCGTGCGCGCCGATCGGCTGCTGACCGCGATCACCATCGCCTGGATGATCCTGATGGGCGGCCTCGGCGTCGTGCTCGTGGCCGAGGTGCCGCTGGCCGACGCGTTCGGCTGGGGCGCGATCGGTTATTCGCTCCTGGCGGTGGCCTGGGGCGGTGGGGCCGTGTGCGGATCGCTCGCCGCCCGACTGGTCCGCGCGCGCCACGAGCTGGCCGCGGTCGCCCTGGGACTCGCCGGCCTGACGACGGCCCTCTTCGCCATCGCCCTCTCACAGGTGCCGTGGTGGGTCATGCCGGCCATGTTCGTGGGCGGTTTCGCCGACGCCTCCGGTGAGGTCGCCGTACACGGCGTCTTCCAGCGCCGGGTGGCCGACGCCGTGCTCGCGCGCGGCATGGCGGTGCTCAACACCGCCGGCATCGGCGCGCTCGCCCTGTCGTTCCTGGTGGCCGGGCCCCTGCTGGAGGCCGTGGGCATCACCGGCGCCTACCTGGTGGCGGCGTGCGCCGCGATGCTCGGCCTGGTCCACTTCCTCGTCCGCACGCGTGGCGCCGGGCTCCCGGCTCCGGCCGCCGCGGGACCGTTCACGGTGAGGACATGCGACGAACCCGGGGACGGACCGATCGAGGTGACCGCGACGCCCGCCGAGGCGCCGTCCGTCGTCTGATCAGATCGCGTCCAGCGCCCGCGTGAGGTCGTCCAGGATGTCGAGCGGGTCCTCCAGGCCCACCGACAACCGCACCGTGCCGTCGGCGATCCCCGCGGCGCGGCGCTCGTCGGCCGACAGGCGGCGGTGGGTGGTGGTCGCCGGATGGGTGGCGAGCGACTTCGCATCGCCCAGGTTGTTGGAGATGTCCACCAGACGCAGGGCGTCGAGCAGGGCGAACGCGTCGCGCTTGCCGTCGGCCTCCTCACCGGCCAGCGTGAAGGTGACGACGGTCCCGCCCCCCGACATCTGGCGCCTGGCCAGGTCGTGCTGCGGGTGGCTCGGCAGGAACGGGTAGCGCACCGCGGCGATCCGCGGGTGGCGCTCCAGCTCGCCGGCGATCTGGAGTGCCGCGCGACCGGCGGCCTCCACCCGAATGGCCAGGGTCTCGAGGCTCTTGCCGAGCAGCCAGGCGTTGAACGGGCTGATGCACGGACCGGTGTGCCGGATGAGCGGTTCGACCCGCTTGCGGACGAACTCCGTCGAGCCGAGCACCGCGCCACCCAGCACGCGCCCCTGGCCATCCAGGTGCTTGGTGGCCGAGTAGACCACCACGTCCGCCCCGAAATCGAGCGGTCGCTGCAGCACCGGCGTGGCGAACACGTTGTCGACGATGACGGTCGCGCCGACCGCGTGCGCCAGCTCGGACACCGCGGCCATGTCGATCAGGTCCTGCATCGGGTTGGACGGCGACTCGAAGAACACCGCGTGCGTGGGCTCGGCCAGGGCGACGCGCCACTGGTCCAGGTCGTGTCCGTCAACGAACGTGGTCGTGATGCCCCAGCGGGGCAGGATGTCGCGCAGCACCACGACGGTCGGGCCGAAGAGCGCACGCGCGGCCACGATGTGGTCACCGGCGTTGAGGTCCGCCAGGAGCGCGTTGGTGACCGCCGCCATGCCGCTGGCGGTGGCGAAGCAGTCCTCGGCGCCCTCGATCCGACGCAGACGCTCCTCGAACATGGTGACGGTGGGGTTGCCGTACCGGCTGTAGACGTAGTGGTCGATCTCCTCGGCGAAGGCGGCCTCGGCCTCCTCGGCGGTGGCGTACACGTATCCGGAGGTGAGGAAGAGCGCCTCGGCGGTCTCGGCGAACGGCGTGCGCTCGAGCCCGCCGCGCACCGCCCAGGTCGCGGCACGCCAGTCCTCACCCGCTCCCGGGGCCGTCAACGCTCCAACCAGGGGAGGACGACGGCCTGCGCGACGACGGTGCGTTCCCCGTCCCACATGATCGCGGGGCTGCCGTGGAGTTTGTACCCGTCGTCCAGCGCCTCGCTGACGCGCTCGCAGAAGGCGCGGTCATCCGTTCCGGTCAGAAGCCGGTAGGTCAGTCGGTTGTCATCGTCGCTCATCGTGTGCTCCTCGTCACCATCACCCGCTCCGCATCCTGCACGGTCGGGTCCACAGAATCGCAGACGCGGCAGGGCCCCGGCCGATCAGCGGCCGGCACGTGCTGCCGGGGCTCGCACGAGGTCCGCGCCGCGGATCGCGGTCACCGTGATCGAGCGTCGCCACAGGGTGTGGCAGGCGATGCCCGCGGCGCGTGCGGTCAACAGGCCGGCGGGCTGGGCGTTCACGCGGCCATGCCCCGGGTGAGGAGCGTGCGCCCGTCGTCGGTGACGACGACGGCGTCGTGGCCGTCGCGGTCGGCCTCGGCGATCGCCGTGTCCGCGTCACCCGCCAGGAAGAGCGACGTCGCACGCGTCTCGGCGTCCACCGCGGTCGGCGCGAAGGCCGTCACCCGCAGGATGTCGGTCTCGGCCGGGGCACCCGTGGCGGGGTCGATCACGTGGTGCCGCTCGCGTCCGGCGCGGCGCCAGCGCCGCCGGTCACGGCCGGAGGTCGCCACCGCACCGGCGGGGACCGCGACCACGATCTCGCCGTCTGGCACGGGGACACCGACCGTCCAGCCGCCGTCGCGGGGCGTGCCCCGCAGCGCGATGTCGCCGCCGGCGTTCACCAGGCACGGGCCCGCGGCCGACAGCGCCTCGGCCGCCAGCTCGACGATGAACCCCTTGGCGATGCCGCCCAGGTCGAGCGACCCCTCCCCCACCAGGCGCAGGGTGTCGCCCTCGGTGAGGACCGCGGTGTCCTGCACCGTCCCGACCGGATGCTCCGCGCCGTCGCGCGACACCTCGTCGAATGTCCGGTCGTAGCCCGCCGCCACCAGCGCGTCGTGCACGAACGGGTCGAAGGGCCCGCCGGTCGCCTCCCGCGCGGCGACGGCCAGGTCGATCACCGTCACGAGCTCCGGGCTGGGATCCACCAGCCGCCGGTCGTGGTTGAGGCGGCTGAGCTCGGAGTCCGGGCGAAAGCGCGAGAGGAGCGCCTCCCCGCGCGCGATCTCCCACCGGGCGCGGGTGATCGCCGCGTCGGCCGCCGGGCCGGGCGCCGCATCGAGCCGGAACTCGATGTCGGTGCCCATCGCCCGCAGGCGCTCCGTGATCACGACGAACGGGTGGCGGTCGACGCCGCGGGCGCGGAGGCGGAGGCCGCCGGAACGGTGACGACCTGCACGGGCGCCGGGTTGGCGGCGGCGGCGCGGCGCCGCGCGATGATCTGGTTGACCTCGGCCGATCGCTTCACGAGCGCCTGACGCCGTTCGGCGAGCGCCGTCAGCCGGGGGTCCTGCGTCGCGGGCGCCGTACTCGCGGCCGTGGACGCGGGCTGCGGGGTCTCGTGGGTGGTCGCCGCCCACGCGCCGGCGAAGCCCAGCAGGGTGAGTGCCACCGCGTAGCCGCGGATCTCGCGCGTGGTCATCAGTCGTCCTCCTCGTGCTCGTATCCGCCGCGGCCCTCGTGCTCGTCGTCCTCGTCGGCGTGATCGTCGTCGTCCCAGCGCTGCGCGGTGCGCGCCGACTGCGCCGCCGCGGCGACCGGGGACTCCACATACCGGATGACGGGTGCCGGCCTCACCGGCTCCGGGTTGTCCTTGAGGGCCTTCTCGAGCGACCGCTCGACGTTGTCCAACCGCTGGGTCTCGCGGGCGACGGCGGCGTCCACGGCGGGATCGGGGATCGCCACGGCGGCCGGGGCGGTGGTCTCACCAGCCGCTTCGCCCGACGAGCGCAGGACGCTCGAGGCCCCCACGACGACGGCGGCGGCCACGAGGGCCGAGATGACGATGGCATGTGCGCGCTTCACGGAAGATCCTCCTCTTCGATTGCAGCGTCGTCATCCACGGTAGGAGCCGGCGGTCAAGACGCGGGAAAGGCGACCTCAAAGAGATGGGAAGGAAATCCCCGTGCCGATATCCTGTGACCCGTGAGCACGCCACTTCCACGCGCCGAACGCGAAGCCCGCCGGGCGCTCCTGCAGGATGCGCTGACGAAACTGGGCGAGTCGGACGACGCCGACCGCGCCGCCTTCGACGTCATGCGCGCGCTGGACGCCTACATCGACTCGACGGTCGCACCGGCCGCCACCCCGTCGCGCGAGGTGCCGGTCATGGACGGCGACCCGAAGAGCGACCGGACCGCGCGCATCATCGCCGGTTCGATGGTCGGCGCCGCGGTGGTGGCGACCATCATCGTCACGGTGTCGATGAGCGGCGGTTGGGCGGCCGGGGTCGCGGTCGCCGCCATCTGGATCGCGACGCTCGGCCTGCTGCTCAGCTCCAGCTGACCCTGCGGGTCAGTCGTCGTCCGGCTCGTGGTGGTCGGATCCGTGGTCGTCGCCGCTTGTCGCCCCCGTCGTGTCGGTCGATCCGTGCGAATCGTCGTCCGACGTCCGGCTCGTGTCGGTGGTGCCGGTCGAGGTCGCCGTGTCCTGCGGCGGAGCCGCCGGCCGCGTCACGAGGGTCCGGGTGACCCGCTGGTCCAGGCGACCGAGCACGTCGGGGTCGGCGCGTCGCTGGGCGCCGATCGCCATCGCGGCGATGACCACACCGACCACGGCAAGGACGACGAGCGCGGTCCATGCGGCGAGCTGCCGACGCCGGAAACGGCCGGCGGGCTGATCGGGCCGGGGCGGGTCGTCCATTCCCCCAGTCTGCCGGGATCCGGTCGGGTCTTCCTCCAGCGAACGGCAAGGAAACTCCCAAGAGGCCCGTGGAATGCCGCCGGATCGGTCAACATTGGCGCATGAGGATCCTGCTGGTGGAGGACGAGGACGCGATCGCCGAGCCCCTGATCGAGGGACTCACGCGCGAGGGCCATGCGGTCCGCCGTGTCGCCACGGGGGCGGAGGGGGTGAACGTCGGCGACGCCGAGCTGGTGCTGCTCGACCTGCGCCTGCCCGACATGGACGGC
Organism: uncultured Bifidobacteriaceae bacterium; assembly: GCA_964628685.1. GTDB lineage: Bacteria > Actinomycetota > Thermoleophilia > Miltoncostaeales > Miltoncostaeaceae > CALMEC01. The sequence goes on from CAZVNM010000003.1 coordinate 41,502, forward strand.
CTGGACGTCTGCCGGATGATCCGCCGCGAGAGCGACGTGCCGATCATCATGACCACCGCGCGGGGCGAGGAGATGGACCGGGTGATCGGCCTCGAGATCGGGGCGGACGACTACCTGGTGAAGCCGTACGGGGTGCGTGAGCTGATCGCGCGCATGCGGGCGGTCACCCGCCGCACCGGCTCGCGCTCACGCGCGTCGGAACCGCCGACCCACCTGGGCACGGGGCCGCTGCAGATCGACATCCGGGCGCGGCGGGTGACCGTGGACGGCGTCGAGGTGCAGCTGACCGCCAAGGAGTTCGACCTGCTGGCGGCGCTTGCGGCGGTGCCGGGCGAGGTCGTCTCGCGCAAGCAGCTTCTGCGCGACGTGTGGGACACCACCTGGTACGGGTCGACCAAGACGATCGACGTCCACGTGGCGGCCCTGCGTCGCAAGCTCGAGGGCGTGACGATCGAGACCGTACGGGGGATCGGCTTCCGGCTGGAGTCCGGTTGACCCGTCGGCTCCTGGTGAGCTACGTGGCGCTGGCCGCCGTCGTGCTCCTGGTGCTGGCCGTGCCGCTCGCCGCGACGTTCGAACGCCTGGAGCGGCGCAACCTCACCGACCGCATCGAACGCGATGCGGTCGTGCTGGCCTCCGTGGCCGAGGACGCGCTGGAGGCGGATGCCCACGGCGCCGGCTTCAGCGAGGTGCGGGCCTTCGCCGACGCCTACACCGCCGAGACGCGCGGCCGGGTGATCATCGTCGATTCGAACGGCGATGCGGTGGCCGACACGTCCGGCGAGCCGCAGGACCGCGGCCGCTCCTTCGCATCGCGTCCCGAGATCCGCGAGGCGCTGGGCGGCCGTGTCGCGGTGGGCGAGCGCTTCTCGCGCACGCTCGACCAGAACCTCATGTACGTGGCCGTGCCGGTCGCCTCGGGAGGACGCATCCACGGGGCGGTCCGCATCACCTACCCCACGGACGAGGCCGACGGTCGGGTCCACCGCGTGTGGCTCATGCTGCTGGGGCTCGGCATCACCGTGCTGGCCCTCGCCGCCATGCTCGGCATGTACTTCGCACGGGTGATCGCCCGTCCGCTCGCACGCGTCGAGCGGACGGCGGTGGCCGCCGGCGAGGGTGACCTGTCGGTGCGGGCGCCGGTGGAGGGCCCGCCGGAGGTGCGGTCGCTCGCGACGCGCTTCAACGGGATGATCACCCGCCTGGGTGAGCTCGTGCGCTCGCAGGAGGCCTTCGTCGCCGACGCGTCCCATCAGCTGCGCACGCCGCTCGCGGCACTGCGCCTGCGCCTCGAGAACCTGGAGGCCACGAGCCCGCCCGACGACGCCGAACGATTCGACGCGGCGGTGGCCGAGGTGGACCGCCTCAACCGCATGGTGGACGGCCTCCTGCTTCTGGCCCGCGCCGATGCCGCCGGGATCGGCGCCGGACCGATCGACGCAGGTGAGGTCGTGCGCGAGCGGGTGGACCTGTGGTCGGCACTGGCCGCCGAACAGGGGGTCGACCTCCACGCCGACCCAGGCACCGACGCCGTCGTGGTCGCGGACGGCGATCGGTTGGAGCAGGTGCTCGACAACCTGATCGAAAACGCGCTGGGGGCGATCGGCGAGCGCGGCGGAACCATCCGCGTCCGGGCGGTGCGGGACGGCCGGCGTGTGCGGGTGACCGTGACCGACGACGGACCCGGCATGGACGCCGCCGACCGCCAACGCGCCTTCGACCGCTTCTGGCGCTCCGAACGCCGCTCGTCCGAGGGGACCGGGCTGGGGCTCGCCATCGTGCGGCGGATGGTGGAGGCCGACGGCGGACACATCACGCTTGAGGAGGCATCGGGCGGCGGCCTCGAGGCCCGCATCGACTATCCGGCGGCGACGAGGGGCTGAGCGACCCGGCACTGCCCGCACGCGTCGGATCACGAACCACCGCATGGTCGATCGCAACGGTGCGTGCCCGCCACCAAGGGGGCACCGCTATCGTCGGTGCAATGGACGGACCCGCCACCACGCAGGCGCGGGCGGTCTCCGAGCTCCAACGGGCTCGTGGGCGGGTGCTGACGATCCTCGACGAGGTCACCGGGTCGGCGCTTCGCCGCCAGTGGATGCCGATCCTCTCCCCCATGGTCTGGGACCTCGCCCACGTGGGCAACTACGAGGACCTCTGGTTGGTGCGCGCGCTCACCGGCGATCGGGTCTCCGACCCGGCGCTCGACGCGGTGTACGACGCCTTCCGAAACCCGCGGAGCGAACGCGCGGCGAGTCCGCTTCTGGGGCCCGACGAGGCGCGCCGGTACATCGGCCGCGTGCGCGCCGCGTCGCTCACCGCGATCGACGACGGACTCCTGGACGCCCGACGTGCACCCGACGAGGCGGCGCTCCTTCGCGACCGCTTCGTGGTGGGGCTCATCATCCAGCACGAACACCAGCACGCCGAGACGATCCTGCAGTCGCGCCAGGCGATGGAGGAGCTCGGCCCGCCGCTCGCACACGTCGCCCCGGCACCCGCCGCGGGGTCCGCGCCCACCGGACCGGCGTGGATCACCCACCCCGGCGGCCGGGTGTGGGTCGGCAGCGACGACCCCTGGGCCTACGACAACGAGCGACCGCGCCACGAGGTGACCCTCGCCCCCTTCCGCATCGCCCGGTCCACCGTCACGTGCGGCGAATGGACGGCGTTCATCCACGACGGCGGGTACGGCGACGGGCGCCACTGGTCGGCCGAGGGGCGCGCGTGGTTGGAGCGGGAGCACCCCGTCGCGCCGCGCTACTGGCGGTCGGACGGGGGCGGCGGCTGGACCGTCATGCGCTTCGGACGCACGATCACCGTCGACCCGGACGAGCCGGTCCAGCACGTCTCGTGGTTCGAGGCCGACGCCTTCGCCCGATGGGCCGGCGCGCGCCTGCCGTCCGAGCTCGAGTGGGAGGCGGCCGCGGCGGGCACGCCGGCACCGGCCGGATGCGCCAACGTCGGGACCTGTGCGAACGGGCCCCTTCCCGACGCGCGGCTGCCGAACGCCGTGAGTGCGATCGGGTGCCGGTCGATGCTGGGCAACGTCTGGGAGTGGACCGCGTCGCACCTGCAGCCCTGGCCCGGGTTTCGCGCCTTCCCGTACGCCGAGTACTCGGCGGCGTTCTTCGGCGACCGGTACCGCGTCCTTCGCGGCGGCTCGTGGGCGACCGACCCTGCGGTGTGCCGCACGAGCTTCCGCAACTGGGACCTGCCCCTTCGCCGTCAGCTCTTCTGCGGCCTGCGCCTGGCACGAGACGCGTGATGGGATCACCGGTCACGCTCGACGTCCACACCGACGACGACTGGCTCGTCCGCGAGCTGCGCGCCGACGTGCGCAGCGGGCTCACGGCGACCCCCCGCTGGCTCGCGCCGCGCTGGTTCTACGACGACGTCGGTTCGCGTCTGTTCGACGACATCACGCGCCTTCCCGAGTACTACCTGTTCCGGTGCGAGACCGAGATCCTCACCCGCCACGCCGACGACATCGCGCGGATGGCCGGACGCACCACCGTGGTGGAACTGGGAAGCGGCTACTCGACCAAGACGCGGTTGCTCCTGGATGCGCTCGCCCGCGACCATTCGCTTGCGCGCATCGTGACCCTGGACGTGTCGGCCGCCGCGCTCGTGGACGCGGCGGGACACCTGGCCGAGCGCTACCCGGACGTGCCGGTGCACCCGATCGTGGGCGACTACACCCACCACCTCGGTACGGTCCCACCGGCGCCGCCGGGCGCACGTCGCCTGCTGGTGTTCCTGGGGTCGACCCTCGGCAACCTCATCCCCGACGAGCGCACCCACTTCCTGAGCTCGTGCGCGTCGGCCCTTCGTCCCGGTGAGCACTTCCTCGTCGGCACCGACCTGGTGAAGCCCGAGCACATCGTGCAGCCCGCCTACGACGACGCGGCGGGCGTCACGGCGCGCTTCAACCGCAACATCCTCCACGTCATCCGACGTCTGCTGAACGCCCATGTGGAACCCGACGCCTTCGCGCACGAGGCGCGGTGGGATCCCGACGCCGAGTGGGTGCAGGTGGCGCTGCGCGCGACGCGGCCGACGGTGATCGACGTGCCGGACCTCGTGTGCGCCGAGTTCCAGGGCGGTGACCGCATCCTCACCGAGGTGAGCGCCAAGTTCACCACCGAGGGCCTCGACCGGGAACTGGACGCCGCCGGGTTCGACACCACGGCACGCTGGCTGGACGAGCGCGGCTGGTTCGCCGTGACCCTCGCCACCCGCCGCTGACGCCACGCGCAGCCGACGCGCATGCGCCGTCGCGACCGACGCCGATCTGAGCCGCTCAGAGTCGCGGCACCGATCCGGGCCACCGGGGCGGCGGCCACTACCCTTCGCGCCGTGACCACGACCCACCATCCCTCCGTCGTCGCGGCGTTCGACGTCGACCACACCCTCACCACCCGCGATTGCGTGGGGGCCTTCCTCTGGCGGATCGGCGGTCCACTCGGGTTCGCCCGCGCCGCGACGCGCCATCCCGTGCGACTGCTCGCCGCGCTCGTCCGGCGTGACCGCGACGCGCTGAAGGCGATCCTCGTGGGCGGGGTGCTGTACGGGCGCCGGGTGGACGACGTGCGCGCGGCGGGAACGGCGTTCGCCCACCTGGTGCACGCCGCGTGGCTTCGGCCCGACACGCTCGCCCGCCTGCGGTGGCATCGCGACGCCGGCCATCTGACGGTGCTCGTGAGCGCATCGCTCGAGCCCTACCTCACACCGCTCGGCCGTCTGCTGGAGGTCGACGCGGTCATGTGTGCCGAGCCGCTGATCGCGGGCGAGCGGTACGGCGACGGCCTTGACGGACCGAACTGCCGCGGCCCGGAGAAGGTGCGGCGGCTCGACGCATGGCTCGCGGCGCGCGGGCTGGACGGGGCGACCGTCTGGGCCTACGGCGACAGCGCGGGGGACCGGGAACTCCTGGCGCGGGCCGACCATGCCACCCGGGTCGGGGCAGCGCCGCTGCCCGCCACACCGGCGGCGTCCGCTTGAGCCGTCCCGGTGTTCTGCCGATGGTCTCGGCGATGAGCACGACCGCCGGACTGTCCCCGACCGCACGTCGCGCCGCCCAGGGTCAGCGGGTGGTCTGCGCCGAGCAACCGGTCACCGGGGCGTTTCGCATCGGTGTGCTGGTCGTGTGCGTCTGTCTGGCGGCGGTGGTCCCGACCATCCTCGACAACTTCCCGTCCACGATGGGCCACGTCTCGACCGTCAAGTGGGTCGGCTATGGCCTGGCCGCGCTGGGCGCCCTCTGGGCGGTGACGATGCGGGGACGCGAGATCGCGGTGGAACGCGGCGACGTCATCGTGCGACATCTGACCGCCCCGCTGCGCCCCGAGTCGGAGCGGCGCATCCCGGGACCGTCCATCCGCGACGTCACCGCCCGCGCGACGCTTGCGAGCGACGACATCATGGGCAGCCGGCGCCGGCACGTGGTGACGGCGCATCTGAACGGCACACCGGCGCGCGTGCGCCTGCTGACGACGTCCGACGATTCGCGTGCGGCCGCCGCGGTGGGCCAGATCAAGGACGCGCTGCACGCGACCGGCATGCTCGGCCGGGGGATCGCCCCGCGCTGAGGCACCGGCCGGTCCGCCGCCGCGGGACGGCGTGACCGGCGCGCACGGGTCGATCGTCCGTCCCACCGGTCGACGCCCACCACGGGTCGGACACGGCGATAGGCTGCGACCCGATGGCGACCGTTCTCATCATCGGCAACGGCGGGCGTGAGCACGCCCTGGTCCTGGCGGCGCTGCGCGGCGGCCACGAGGTGCACTGTGCACCCGGGAATGCGGGGATCGCGCGCGACTCCTCGGTGCATCCGGTGTCGCCGGCCGACCACCCGGCGGTCATCGCCCTGGCCGGGCGGATCGGCGCCGACCTGGCGATCGTGGGTCCCGAGGCGCCCCTCGTGGCCGGCCTGGCCGAGGACCTGCGTGATGCGGGGGTGCGCACCTTCGGGCCCGGCCGCGCGGCCGCGCAGATGGAGGGCAGCAAGGCGTTCGCCAAGGAGGTGATGGACGCCGCCGGTGTGCCGACCGCCGCCTACCGCACCGTCGAGTCCACCGCCGACGGCATGGACGCGGTCGCGGCCTTCGGGCTGCCGGTGGCGATCAAGGCGGACGGCCTGGCCGCCGGCAAGGGCGTCGTGGTCGCCCGCACCAGCGACGAGGCCCGCGCGGCCCTCCAGGCGTGCTTCGAGGATCGCGCCTTCGGTGATGCGGGTGCGCGCGTGGTGGTGGAGGAGGGCCTCACCGGACCCGAGGTCTCGCTCTTCGCGATCTGCGACGGCACGCGCGCCGTGCGCCTGCCGCCGGCCCGCGACTACAAGCCGATCGGCGACGGCAACACCGGGCCCAACACCGGCGGCATGGGCTCCATCTCACCGCCGGCCGACATCTCCGACGAGCTGGCCGACCACCTCCTCGACACCGTCCACCGGCCCGTGTTGGCCGAGCTCGCCCGCCGCGGCACCCCGTTCACCGGGTTGCTGTACGCCGGGCTGATGCTCACGCCGGACGGACCCAAGGTCATCGAGTTCAACGCCCGCTTCGGCGACCCCGAGACCCAGTGCGTGCTGCCGCGACTGGACGAGGACCTGATCGCGGTGCTCTGCGCCGCCGCCGACGGGAAACTGGAGGAGCGCCCGCTGCGGCTCTCGGAGGATCCCTGCGTCGTCGTGATCCTCGCCGCCGCCGGCTACCCGGGCACCCCGCGGGCGGGTGACCGGATCAGCGGGCTGGACGAGGCGGCCGCCGCCGGGTGCCAGGTCCTGCACGCCGGCACCACCTCCGACGGCAACGGCGCGATCGTCACCTCCGGCGGGCGGGTGCTCGGTGTGGGAGCACGGGCCCGGACCCTCGACGCCGCCCGCGAGCTCGCGTATCGCGGCGCGGACCTCATCAACTTCGACGGGCGCCAGTTGCGCCGGGACATCGGATCATGATCGACAGGTACGCACGGCCCGAGATGGCCGCACTCTGGACCGAAGAGGCGAAGCTGCAGCGCTGGCTGCACGTCGAGCTCGCCGTCTGCCGCGCGTGGGCGCGCAGGGGGGTCATCCCCGAGGACGACCTGCGGGAGATCGAGGCCAAGGCGGCGTTCTCCGTGGAGCGCACGCAGGAGATCGAGCAGACCACCAACCACGACGTGGTTGCCTTCCTCACCAACGTCAACGAGAACATCGGCCCGGCGTCGCGCTGGGTGCACTACGGCATGACCTCGTCGGACGTCCTCGACACCGGCATGGGGATCGCGCTCGCCGACGCCGGCGTCATCCTGGTGCGCGAGCAGCGCGCCCTCACCGAGGCGCTCGTCGAGAAGGCGCGCGAGCACGCCGACACCTCCACCGTCGGCCGCACGCACGGCATCCACGCCGAGCCGACCACCTTCGGCCTCAAGCTCGCGGGCTTCGCGGCCGAGAGCGCCCGCAACGAGGAGCGCCTCGCCCGCGCGTTCGCGCAGGCGGCGGTGGGCAAGCTGTCGGGCGCCGTCGGCACCTACGCCATGCTCGACCCCGAGATCGAGGACGAGGTCATGGACGAGCTGGGCCTCGTCGCCGAGCCGTTCGGCACCCAGGTCGTGGCACGCGACCGCCACGCCGAGCTGTGCACCGCCATGGCGGTGGCCGCGGCCGGCCTGGAGCGCCTGGCCGTCGAGCTGCGTCACCTGCAGCGCACCGAACTGCGCGAGGCCGAGGAGGCCTTCCGCTCGGGCCAGAAGGGCTCGAGCGCGATGCCGCACAAGCGCAACCCGATCACCGCCGAGCGCATCAGCGGCCTGGCCCGTGTCATCCGCGCGAACTCGGTCGCGGCGCTCGAGAACGTCGCGCTGTGGCACGAGCGGGACATCAGCCACTCGAGCGTCGAGCGGGTGATCCTCCCCGACTCCACGACGCTGCTCGACTACATGCTGGTCACGACGCGACGCCTGATCGAGGGTCTGGTGGTCTCTCCCGAGCGCATGCAGAAGGTGCTCGACTCGTCGCACGGGCTGGTCTACAGCCAGCGCATCCTCCTCAGCCTCATCGAACGGGGCCTCACCCGCGAGGAGGCGTACGAGGCGGTGCAGCGAAACGCCCTGCGCGCCTGGGACGAGGAGCGCCCGCTGCGCGAGACGCTGAGGGAGGACGACGCCGTCAGCGCCGTCATCTCGAGCGCCGCGCTTGACGAGCTGATGGACCCCGCCTGGTACACGCGCCACACCCACCGGCTGCTGGGCGAGCGACTGCCCGGCGAGCCGGTCGAGCTGACCGAGGAGGCGCTCGCCGCGGCACCCGCCGCCTCCGGGACACCCGCCCGGCCGCGCCGCGACAACGAGCTGCGCGCCGCGATCCTGGCGGCCCTCCGGGTGGCCGGGCGACCCGTGCGCGAAGCGGCGCTGTTCGAGCGCGTCGGACGCCGGGTCTCGACGACGCCCACGCCGCACCACTTCCTGGACACCGCCGCGCATCTGGCCGCGGACGGACGGATCGCGGTGATGCCGGACCACGAGGACACCGGCCGCCGGGAGCCCGAGCCGTTCCGGCCGCAGTTCTACCGTCTGGTCACCGACTGAGCCGGCGCGGGTCGGCATGACACAGCTCCACCAGAGGAGGTACCGGCCCCCGAAGGGTGCGACGTCCGTCCTCCTCGTGCGCCATGGGGCCACCGAGCCCGTCACCCCGGGCACGCCACTGGCGACGACCGCGGACGGCATCGGTGACCCCGGCCTGTCGGACGAGGGCCACGAGCAGGCGCTGCGGGTGTGCGAGCGCCTGGCGGGCGAGCACTTCGATGCGGTCTGGGTCACGCGGCTCCGCCGGACGGCGCAGACGGCGCAGCCGCTCGTCGAGCGGCTGCGCATCGAGCCGGTGATGAGCGACGACCTGCACGAGGTATTCCTGGGCGAGTGGGAGGCGGGGGTCTTCCGGGTGCGGCTCGCCGAACGCGATCCGCTGTTCGAGCGCATCTACACCGAGGAGCGCTGGGACATCATCCCGGGCGCTGAACCGCTGGACGACTTCGATGCGCGCCTGCGCCGCGGCTTCGAGACCGTGGTGCGCGCCCACCCCGGCCAGCGCGTCGCGGTCTTCACCCACGGCGGGGTGATCACCCACCTGCTGCACCAGGCCACCGGGTCGTCGCGGTTCACCTTCGCGGATCCCGACAACGCGTCCATCAGCGAGCTGGTGATCACGGAGCGGGGCCCGGTGCTGCGCCGGTTCAACGACATCGCCCACCTGGACTGAGCCGGCCGACCGAGGTCGCACGAAGCGGCCACGAAGCGCGCAGATCCTGTTGCGACCCGTCACGCAACCGCGCAAATGAACGGCGGACGACGTCCAATCGAACAACCGGCGCCGCCCAATTGAACAAACACAGGGATCCCGATGATCGGCCGTCAACGCCGTGATCTGCGACGACGCCGACACGAACCACGCCGATCTCCACACGAACCCGTCACGCCACCGCGCAAATGAACGGCAGACGAGGTCCAATCGAACAACCGGCGCCGCCCAATCGAACGGACACCGCCGGTCCCGAAGGACGCTCGTCCCACCGCGATCCGCGACGACACCGACACAAACCACGCGGATCTCCGCATAAACCGTCACGCCACCGTGCAAATGAACGGCGCGCGACGTCCAAATGAACGTCCGGCGCCACCCAATTGAACGGACGCCGCAGGCCCGAAGAACGCCATCCCACCGCGATCTGCGACGAAACCGACACGAACCGCGCGGATCCCGTCACGTATCCCTCACGCATTCGCACAAATGAACGGCGCGCGACGTCCAATCGAACATCCGGCGCCGCCCAATCAACCGAACGCCGCCGATCCCGAAGGACACCCATCCCACCGCGATCTGCGACGAAACCGACACGAACCGCGCCGGTCCCGTCACGCATCCCTCACGCGTTCGCGCAAATGAACGGCGGGCCACGTCCGATTGAACGACGTCGGGCGTTCAATTGAACCGACTGGCGGTGCCCGAACCGCGCGATCCACGTGACGACGGCGTCAGACGTTCGTGCACATGGGCGGCGAACGACGACCAATTGAACGGCGGGCCTCGGGCGGGCCCCGCCGACCCGGAGCCCCGACCGATTGCCCACAGTGGGCGCCGCGCCTCTCGCCATCCCTCATCCGGCGGTCGGCGGTCGGTGGTTGGTGGTCGGTGGTCGGTGGTCGGCGTTCGGTGGTCGGTGGTCGGTGGTCGGTGGTCGGCGAAGCCAGTACCCGACGACGATGCGCGTGTCCGGAGCGGTCACGTCCCCCGCCGGAGCGCGGTCCACGCGCGCCACCGCACCCGGAACGCCCCGCCTCCCCCGCTATCCTCGGGTGCGAACCGCCGAGGGAGGATGAGATGCGACTCGAGGGACGCAGGTACGCCGTGCTCGTCGCGGACGGCGTGGAGGACCTGGAGTACTGGGTCACCGTCATGCGCATCCGCGAGGAGGGCGCCGAGGTCGTGAGCGTTGGGAGCGACGCGAAGGTCCATCGCGGAAAGAACAGCCTCGAGGTGCAGGCCGATGCGGTGGCCGCCGACGTGAGCGCCGCCGAGTTCGACGGCGTCGTGATCCCCGGCGGCTGGGCACCCGACAAGATGCGCCGCGACCCGGCCATCGTCGAGCTGGTGCGCGCGGCGAACGCCGACGGCAAGCCCGTGGGGATCATCTGCCACGGCGGTTCGGTCGCCATCAGCGCCGGCATCGTCGACGGCAAGCGGGTCACCGGATCGCTCGGCATCAAGGACGACCTGGTGAACGCCGGGGGAACCTGGGTGGACGAGGCCGCATTCCGCGACGGCAACCAGGTGTGGGGCCGCGTGGTGGCCGACATCCCCGACTTCGAGCGTGAGCTCATCGCCCTGCTCGTGGAGCACGCCACCGGCTGACACCCGGCCGCCCGTCCGTCAGCCGGCGACCAGATCCTCCACCACCGCATCGGTCACCCGCGCGAAGTCCTCCGGCGACAGCTCCACCAGCACACCGCGGGCACCGGCGTTCACCAGGAACGTGTCGTGTTCGATCAGCGAGAGCTCCATCAGCACCGGCAGCGTCCGGCGGCTGCCGAGCGCCGAGATGCCGCCGGTCACGTAGCCGGTCACCCGCTCCGCATCCGCCGGCTTCGCCATCTGCGCCGACCGCCCGCCCGCCGCCCGCGCCGCCTTCTTGAGCGAGAGCTCGGTCGTCCCGGGCAGCACCGCGAACACCGGCTCACCGTCCACCTCGATCACCAGGGTCTTCGCGACGCGCGCCGGGTCCTCCCCCAGCGCGTCGGCGGCCGGCAGCGCACCCTTGGCGGTGTGCTCGTAGGGCCGCTCGGTGTGGGGCACACCGGCCTGCTCGAGCACGTCGAGTCCACGGGTCCTCGCCATGAGACACATCATCCCGCACCGTCGACCCGCCCGCGGCCGGCACGCGCAAGCTCCGTGCCTGGCACCGGGCGTGCGCCGACCGCATGAACGGCCCGACGATGTTCGTCCCCACGCGCGCCGGGTCGGCGGACCGCCCGACCCCGGTAGACTCCCCCGAGTGCAGTTGCTCTTGCAGGGAAAGGTGCGTGACGTCCACGACCTCGGCGACGACCGGCTGCTCGTCGTCACCAGCGACCGCATCAGCGCATACGACGTGGTGATGCCCACGCCCATCCCCGACAAGGGACGCGTGCTGACCGCCACCAGCGCCCACTGGTTCGCCGAGACCACCCACATCGCACCCAACCACCTGCGCTCGGTGCGCCTGGCCGACGTGCCCGACGAGGCGCGCGACCCCGAGCTCACGGGACGCACGATGGTGGTGGAACGGCTCGAGATGCTGCCCATCGAGTGCGTCGTGCGCGGCTACCTGGCCGGAAGCGGCTGGCGCGACTACCGTGACACGGGTTGGGTCTGCGGCCACACGCTGCCGACCGGCCTGCGCCAGGCGGAGCGTCTGCCGGCGCCCATCTTCACCCCCGCCACCAAGGCGCACGAGGGACACGACGAGAACATCAGCCGCGAGGACGCCGCCGACCTGATCGGCGCCGACACCCTCGCCGAGGCCGAGCGCATCTCCCTGGCCCTCTACGCCCACGCCGCCGCGCGCTGCGAGGAGGTCGGGATCATCCTGGCGGACACCAAGTTCGAGCTGGGCCGCGATGCCTCCGGCCGCCTGGTCATCGGCGACGAGGTCTGCACGCCCGACTCGTCGCGGTTCTGGCCGGCCGAACGCCACGCCCTCGACACCAGCCCGCCGTCGTTCGACAAGCAGTACCTGCGCGACTGGCTGGACGCGTCCGGATGGGACCACACGCCGCCGGCCCCGGTCCTGCCGGACGAGGTGGTGCAGGGCACCCGCGACCGGTACGTGGAAGCCTATGAACGGCTGACCGGCCGCACACTCGCCAACTGGATCCAGGAGTGCTCCCAATGACCCGCGTCGTCGTGACCGTGATGCCACGCGCCGAGATTCTCGACCCCCAGGGCCAGACCGTCGCCCGCGCGCTGCAGCAGCTGGGCTTCGAGGACGTCGGCGAGGTGCGCATCGGCAAGCAGATCGTGTTGGACCTCGACGGCGACGACCCCCGCGCGCGGGCCGAGGACATGTGCAAGAAGCTGCTCGTCAACCCGCTGGTCGAGGACTACCGGATCGACGTCGATGGCTGATCAGCGCCAACGGATCGCGGTCGTCCACTTCCACGGGTCGCTGGACCACGAGGCCGCCGTGCGCGTCATGCACGAGGCCGGCGCGGACGCGACGCTCGTCTCGCACGAGGACCGCACGCTCCCCGACGACACCGCCGCGGTCATCCTGCCCGGCGGCTTCTCGTACGGCGACCACCTGCGCTGCGGCGCCATCGCCAGCCGCGCGCCGATCATGGACGCGGTGCGCCGGTTCGCCGAATCGGGACGCCCCGTGCTGGGCATCTGCAACGGCTTCCAGATCCTGTGCGAGGCCGGGCTCCTGCCCGGCGTGCTGCGCCCCAACGATTCCCTGCACTTCATCTGCCACCAGGCCGACGTGGAGGTGGTGGACGACGGCACCCCGTGGACCGGCGACCGCTCGGTGGGCGACGTGCTGTCGGTGCCGGTGAAGCACCACGACGGCGCCTGGCAGGGCGACGAGTCCGCCTGCCGCGTCGTGCTGCGCTACCGCGGCGAGAACCCCAACGGGTCGCAGAACGCGATCGCCGGCATCGCCAACCACGGCGGCAACGTGATGGGTCTCATGCCGCACCCCGAGATGGCGTGCGAGGAGGCCCTCGGGTCGGCCGACGGGCGCATCATCATGGACGGCCTCCTCGCGACGCGGGCGGTGACCCGGTGAGTACCGACACCCGTCCGCTCCACCGGCAGCTCGGGCTGACCGACTGGGAGAACGACCGCATCCCCGAGCTTCTGGGACGTGAACCGTCCGGGCCCGAGCTCGTGATGTTCAGCCTGATGTGGAGCGAGCACTGCTCGTACAAGCACTCCAAGCCGCTCCTTCGCCTGTTTCCCACCGAGGGCCCCAACGTGCTGCAGGGTCCGGGCGAGAACGCCGGGGCCATCGACGTGGGCGACGGCGTGGCGGTCACCTTCAAGATCGAGAGCCACAACCACCCGTCGGCGGTGGAGCCGTTCGAGGGTGCGGCCACCGGTGTGGGCGGCATCATCCGCGACATCCTGGCCATGGGCGCCAAGCCCATCGCGCTGCTCGACTCCCTGCGGTTCGGACCGCTCACGAGCGCCCGCAGCCGGCACCTCTTCCGCCGCGCGGTGGAGGGCATCGGCCACTACGGCAACTGCATCGGCATCCCCACCGTGGGCGGTGAGGTGGGCTTCGACGACTGCTACGAGGACTCGTGCCTCGTCAACGCCATGTGCGTGGGCGTCGTCGACCACGACCGCATCCTGCGGGCGGCCGCGAAGGGCGTCGGCAACCGCCTGATCCTCATCGGCAACCGCACCGGCAAGGACGGCATCGGCGGCGCCAGCGTGCTGGCGAGCGCCGAGTTCTCGCACGACGAGGACAAGCGCCCGTCGGTGCAGGTGAGCGACCCGTTCACCGAGCGCAAGCTCCTGGAGTGCTGCCTGGACCTGGCCGACCGCGGCCTGCTCGTCGCCCTGCAGGACCTGGGCGCCGCCGGCCTCACCTCCAGCTCCAGCGAGATGGCCAGCAAGGGCGGCGTGGGCCTTCGCATCGACCTGGACCGCGTGCCGCTGCGCGAACCGATGACCCCCGCCGAGATCCTCGTGTCCGAGAGCCAGGAGCGCATGCTGGCCGTCGTCACTCCGGAGGACGCCGACGAGGTCATCGGCATCTGCCGATCGCACGACCTGGACGCCACCGACATCGGCGAGGTGACCGAGGGTGACGCGCTCGTGGCGACATCGGGCGGCGAGGTGGTGGTCGACGTCCCGGCGCGACTGCTGGCCGACGACGCCCCCGTCTACGAGGTGCCCCAGGTGCCCGCGCTCGAGGCGGTGCCGCTCGACCTCGCCGCGATCCCGGAGCCGGAGGACCTCTCCGCCGCCTGGCGCGCACTTCTCGTCATGCCGACAATCGCCAGCAAGCGGTGGGTGTACCAGCAGTACGACCACCTGGTCGGCGCCAACACGATCGTCCGGCCCGGCGGCGACGCCGCCGTGGTGCGCCTGCCCGGCTCGACCAAGGGCATCGCGCTCACCACCGACTGCGCCGAGGTCCACACCGCGCTCGACCCGCGGGCGGGCGGCGCCGCCGGCGTCTTCGAGGCGGCGCGCAACGTCGCCTGCGTCGGCGCCACCCCGGTGGCCATCACCAACTGCCTCAACTTCCCCAACCCCGAGAAGGGCCACACCGGCTGGCGTCTGGCCCAGGCCATCATGGGCATGGCCGACGCCTGCACGGCGCTCGGCACCCCGGTGGTCTCGGGCAACGTGTCGCTCTACAACGAGAGCGCCGACCGGATGATCCACCCCACGCCGGTCGTCGGCATGGTGGGCCTGATGGACGACGCCACCGCCACGGCGCGCATCGCCTTCCGCGACGCGGGCGACGTCGTCCTCCTGGCCGGAAGCGGCGTGCCGCGCCTGGACGGCAGCGCCCACATGGGTCGCACCGAGGGTCGTCCGGCCGAGCCGGACGTCGAGGTCGAGCTGGCGCTCATCCGGTCGGTGGCCGCGGCCGTCGCGGGCGGCCTGGTCACCTCCGCCCACGACGTCTCGGCCGGAGGCCTGGCCGTCACGCTGGCGGAGTCCGCCATCGCGGGGGGCGTCGGCGCCGACATCGAGCTGCCGGCGGCCGCACGGGCGGACGTGGCGCTCTTCGGCGAGTGCGGCGGGCGCATCGTGCTCACCTGCCCCGCCGACGGCGTCGACGCGCTCACCGCGGCGCTCGAGGTACCGGTGACCCGCATCGGGACCGTCGGGGGCGACGAGATCCGCATCCGCGTGGGCGACGCCGAGGCCCGCCTGACCGTCGCCGACGCGACCGAGGCCTACGAGGGCGCCATCCCGGGAGCCCTGGGGTGAGCGACCCGCGCCGCGACCACCTGGCCGAGGACGACACGCCCAAGGAGGAGTGCGGGGTCTTCGGCGTGGTGGCACCCGGCCGCGACGTCGCACGCATCACGTTCTTCGCCCTGATGGCGATGCAGCACCGCGGTCAGGAGAGCGCCGGCATCGCCGTGTCCGAGCATGGCCACGTGACCGTGCAGCGGGACCTGGGGCTCGTGACCGACGTCTTCGACGAGAACGCGCTTCGCACCCTCACCGGCGACATGGCCATCGGGCACGTGCGCTACTCCACCACCGGCGCCAACAAGTGGGACAACGCGCAGCCGGTCATCCGCACCCGCGGCACCGGGCTCGTCGCGCTGGGCCACAACGGCAACCTGTGCAACACCGGGGCGCTTCGCGCCGACCTGGCGGCCCACGGCGACATGTCGGCGACGACCGACAGCGAGCTCATCGCCGCCGCGCTGGCCGACGCCGACGGCGATCTGCTGCAGGCGGTGCGCGAGGCGATGCCGCGCCTGTCGGGTGCGTTCTCGGTGGCGGCGCTCACCGCCGACGAGCTGGTGGCGTTCCGCGACCCGTTCGGTGTGCGCCCGCTGGTGCTGGGGCAGCTGCCCGACGCCGGCTGGTGCGTGGCGTCCGAGACCTGCGCGTTCGATCAGATCGGCGCGACCTTCGTGCGCGAGGTGGTACCCGGCGAGGCCGTGCGCATCACACCCGAGGGGTTCGAGACCACCCAGGCCATGGACCGCGCCGACAGCCGCCTGTGCGTGTTCGAGACCATCTACTTCGCCCGGCCGGACAGCATCATCGACAACCAGGCCGTCTGGGACATGCGCCACCGCATGGGCATGCGCCTGGCGGAGGAGGCGCCCGTGGAGGCCGACCTCGTGGTGGGCCTTCCCGACAGCGGCACCCCGGCCGCCATCGGCTTCGCCAACGCGTCCGGCATCCCCTATGGCGAGGCCGTCGTGCGCAGCCGCTACGTGGGTCGCACGTTCATCCAGCCCGAGCAGCACCTGCGCCGCAACAGCGTGCGCCTCAAGTTCAACCCGCTGCCGTCCATCATCGCCGGCAAGCGGATCGTCCTGGTGGACGACTCCATCGTGCGGGGAACCACGATGCGGCGCGTGGTCTCCATGCTGGAGGACGCCGGCGCACGCGAGGTGCATCTGCGCATCTCGAGCCCGCCGGTGCGCTGGCCCTGCTTCTACGGGATCGACATGGCGACGCGCGACGAGCTCATCGCCGCGGGGGCGCGACTGGACGAAATCCGGTCCCAGATCGGCGCGACCAGCCTCCACTACATCAGCCTGGACGGCCTGCAGCACGCGCTGGGCCTTCCCGCGGAGCGCTACTGCAGGGCATGCTTCACGGGTGACTATCCCATCCCGGTCCCAGGCGAGGCGCTCAAGTTGACGTTCGATGATGCACCCGTGCCGACCGTCCGTCAGCCGGCATGAGCGGGGTGACCTACGGCGACGCCGGGGTGAGCCTCGCGGCGGCGCGGGCGCACACCGACAACATCGCGTCGCTCGTGTCCGGGGGGCTCGGCTTCGCGGGCGCCATGGAGCTGCCGGGGCAGCCCACCACGCTGATCGTCGGATGCACCGACGGCGTGGGCACCAAGATCGCACTCGCCCAGCAGCTGGGGCGCACGGAGGGCCTGGGCCAGGACCTGGTGGCCATGTGCGTCAACGATCTGGCCTGCACCGGCGCGCGCCCGCTCTTCTTCCTCGACTACCTCGCGGTGGGTCGCCTGGACCCCGAGGTCGCCGGGGCCTTCGTGGCCGGCGTCGCCCGCGCCTGTGACCAGACCGGCTACGCGCTCCTGGGCGGGGAGACCGCCGAGCATCCGGGCGTGGTGGCCGACGACCACCTGGACGCCGCCGGGTTCGCGTGCGGGATCGTCCAGCGCGACGCCATGTTGGGCCCGCACCGCGTCGTGGACGGCGATGTGATCGTCGGCGTCACCTCGAGCGGCATCCACTCCAACGGCTTCAGCCTGGTGCGCCGCCTGGTGGCGGACGGCACCCTGGCGCCCGACCCGGACCTGCTGCTGGAGCCCACCCGCCTCTACACCGCCGACGTGCGCCGCCTGCAGGACGCCGGCGTCGAGCTGCACGCCATCGCCCACATCACCGGCGGCGGCCTGCCCGAGAACCTGCCGCGCGTCCTGCCGGAGGGTCTTCGTCCGGTCATCGACCCGGCCGCATGGCCGCGCAACGCCGCCATCCAGGCGATCGTGGCGACCGGCGCGGTGCCGGAGGACGACGCCTGGGACACCTTCAACATGGGGCTGGGGCTCTGCATCGTGGCGCCCGCGACGGAGGTTGGGCGGATCGTCGACATGGTCGACGGCGCCCACCTGATCGGCTCTGTCGAACCGGGCGAGGGGCTGCGCCGTGGCTGAGCCCTACCCCGTCGTCGTGTTGGCGAGCGGTCGCGGCACCAACCTGCGCGCCCTCATCGACCGGCTCCACGCCGACGACGCCTCCCCGGTGCGGATCGTGCTCGTGGTCGTCTCGTCGCCCGACGCGCCCGCCGTCCAAGCCGCCCGTGACGCGGGCATCGAGACCGCCGTCGTCGAGCGCGACGCGTTCGCAACGCGCGAGGACCGCGACCGCGCCCTGGCCGACGTGGTGGAGGCCGCCCGGCCGGAGCTCATCGTCCTGGCGGGCTGGATGAGCATCCTGACGTCCCATTTCCTCGATCGCTTCCCGGATCGGGTCATCAACCTGCATCCGTCGATGCTGCCGGCGTTCCCGGGCATGCGCGCCATCGACGAGGCGCACGCCTGGGGCGTGCGGTACACGGGGGTCACCGTGCATTTCGCCGACCCGCAGGTGGACGGCGGGCCGGCCATCCTGCAGGAGCCGGTCGCGGTGCGTGGGGACGACACGGTGGAGACGCTCCGGGAGCGGATCCGCGAGGTGGAGCACCGACTGCTTCCGCAGGCGGTGGGGTTGTTCGCCGCGGGACGGGTCCGGCGGGATCCGACCCAGCGGCGCAGGGTCATGATCGACGAAGGGGATTCACGATGAAGGTTCGTCGCGCGCTTCTGAGCGTCTCGGACAAGGACGGCCTGGTGCCGTTCGCGCAGGGCCTCGCGGGCCACGGCATCACGCTCATCTCGACCGGCGGCACGGCGAAGGCCCTGCGCGACGCCGGGCTGGAGGTGGTGGCCGTGGACGAGGTGACCGGCCATCCCGAGATCATGGGCGGCAGGGTCAAGACCCTGCACCCGAAGATCCACGGCGGCATCCTCGGACGGCGCGACGTCACGGGCGACGCCGACGACATGGCGGCCAACGACATCGAGCCGATCGACCTCGTCTGCGTCAACCTCTACCCGTTCGCCCAGACCGTCGCCGCCGGCGCCGGCGACGACGAGATCATCGAGCAGATCGACATCGGCGGACCGGCCATGATCCGCGCGGCCGCCAAGAACCACGCCCACGTGGCCGTGGTGACCGAGCCCGCCCAGTACGACGCCGTGCTGGCCGAGCTGGAGATGGGTGACGGCGAGCTGAACGAGCACACGCTGAAGGCGCTCGCCCTCGACGCGTTCCGCCACACGGCGCGCTACGACGCCGACATCGCCGAGTGGATGTCCGCCGACGAGGGGGAGTTCCCCGAGCTCTTCATGCCCGAGTTCGAGAAGCTCAGCGACCTGGTGTACGGCGAGAACCCCCACCAGCGGGGCGCCTACTACGGGGTGTGGGGCACCCGCACCCACCTGCTGGCCCGCGTGGACCAGGTGCACGGCCAGGCCCTCTCGTTCAACAACCTGCTGGACCTCGACGCGGCCCGCGGCCTGTGCGGCGAGTTCGACCTGCCGGCCTGCGTGATCGTCAAGCACAACAACCCCTGCGGGGTCGCGCTGGCGCCGGACCTCAACACGGCGTACGACCGCGCCCACGCCTGCGACCCGGTGTCCGCGTACGGCGGCGTCATCGTCGTCAACCGTCAGGTCGACGCGGAGCTCGCGACCAAGCTCGCGGCGACGTTCGTCGAGGTGCTGATGGCACCGGGCTTCGACGACGACGCCCTCGCGATCCTCTCCCGCAAGGAGAAGATCCGCATCCTCGAAAACCGGGAGCGTCGCCGCTACAACGCGGGCGAGCTGGACATCCGCCGCGTGACCGGCGGGGTCCTCCTGCAAAACCGCGACATCGAGAGCGAGGACCGTGACGGCATGGCGGTCGTCACCGACACCCACCCCACCGAGGAGCAGTGGGCCGATGTCCTGTTCTCGTGGCGGGTGGCCAAGCACGTCAAGAGCAACGCCATCGTGTTCGCCAGGGACATGAGCACGATCGGCATCGGCGCCGGTCAGATGAGTCGCGTCGACAGCACGCGCCTGGCCACCGAGAAGGCCGCCATCGCGGGTCTCTCCACCGAGGGCACCGTGGTGGCCTCGGACGCCTTCTTCCCCTTCCCGGACGGCCCGCTGACCGCGCTGGACGCCGGCGCGACGGTCATCGTGCAGCCGGGCGGCTCGATCCGCGACGACGCCGTCATCGAGGCGGTCAACGAACGCGGCGCGGTCATGGTGTTCACCGGACGACGTCACTTCCGCCACTGAGGCGCACGACGACATCACCCGCGCGGAGAACCGCGTGAACGCGGTCCTTCGCGCGCTGCGGCAGTGGACCACGTCGCTGCCGATCCTCGGCCTCGCGCTCATCCCGATCACGTGGGAGCGCGATCTGCCGACGGCCGTGTCGGTCGTCGTGGCGCTGGTCATGGGCGGTGCCGTGCTGGCCGCCGTCCACCATGCGGAGGTGGTCGCCCACCGCGTGGGCGAACCCTTCGGATCCCTCATCCTGGCCGTGGCCGTCACCGTGATCGAGGTCGGCCTCATCCTCACCCTCATGCTGTCGGGCGACAGCGCGAGCACCGCATCGCTCGCACGCGACACCGTGTTCGCGGCGGTGATGATCACGTGCAACGGCATCCTGGGCGCATCGATCCTGGTGGCGTCGATCAAGTACGGGATCCCGCGGTTCAACGCCGCCGGCGCCGGCGGTGGACTCGCCACGGTCGCCACCCTCGCCACCCTGTGCCTGGTGCTCCCCAGGTTCACGACATCCGAGCCGGGCCCGGTGTTCACCACCCCGCAGCTGGTCTTCGCGGCGATCGCCTCCCTCGCCCTGTACGCCTCGTACGTCTTCACCCAGACGGTGCGACACCGCGACTTCTTCCTGCCGGTCGACGACGCCGGCAAACCCATGGACGACTCGCGCGCCCACGCCGACCCGCCCTCCAACGCGCGCACGTTCCAGAGCGTCGGGCTGCTGCTCGTCGCCCTCATCGGCGTGGTGGGCCTCGCCAAGGTGCTCTCCCCCACGATCGAGTCGGCGGTCGCGAGCGTCGGGTTCCCGTACGCGGTCGTCGGCGTGATCATCGCCCTCCTGGTGCTCCTGCCCGAGAGCATCGCGGCGGTGCGCGCCGCCCGGCTCAACCGCGTGCAGACCAGCGTGAACCTGGCGTTCGGTTCGGCCATCGCCAGCATCGGGCTCACCATCCCCACCATCGCGGTCCTGTCGTTCTTCATCGACACCGACCTGGCGCTGGGCCTCGACCTCACCCACATGGTGCTGCTCGGCCTGACGCTCGTCGTCGGGGTGGTGACCGTCATGTCCGGACGCACGATGCGACTGGAGGGGATCGTCCACCTGATCATCCTGAGCGCGTACGTGTTCCTCGCGACGACGCCCTGACGACCGCGCATCCACCCTGCGATCATCGGGACCGCACGGGGAGCGTCCACGCCGGAGCAGTCATGTCGCGCCGATCCACGATCACAGTGATCGCCCTGGTCGTCGCCGCCGCGACGGCCCCGGTTGCCGCGGGCGCACCGCCGGCCGACGACCGTGCGGCGCCCGGGCTCGAACGCGCGGCGTTCGCGGCGCTTCCGGGGATCGTTCGCGTGCAGACGCGGGTTCCGGTCCGGGCGGTGGTGAGCGGCCGCCGGCGCGTGCCCATCACCGGACCGCCGGTCACCGTCACCGGCACCGGCTTCGCCGTGGGTCCCACCGAGATCGTGACCGCCCGGCATGTCGCGGTGCCCGGTGACGCCGCCATCGTCCGCGACCTGCGCGGGCGGGGGATCGCGGGGCTCGACGGGCTCACCCGCCCGCGGGTGGTGCGCGGGACCGTCACCCACACCCTCACCCGGGCCGAGACCGACGCCTCGTACCGCGGTGGCGGTCCGGCGCCGCGGCTCGTGACCGCACACCTCGCCGCGACGTCGGAGCCGATCAACGACCTGGCCCTCCTGCGCGCGTCGCGTCCCGGGCCGCACCTGTCGCTCTCGGACGGCCGCACCCTGGGGACCCCGGTGGCCGTCGTCGGCTACGGCGGGTCGGCCGACATCGTGCCGCAGCTGCGGATGGGTGCGATCGACGTGCAGGCGATCCCGCGGAAGGGGCCACCCGGCGTCCTCATGAGCCTGGAGGCGTCGGTGCAGCCCGGCGACTCGGGTGCACCGGTCATCGCCGAGGACGGGCACGTGCACGGGGTCGTGATCCGGATGCGCGACGGCACGTTCCCGCCGCTCGCCACCGAGGTCGGGGCGATCCGCGCCATGATCAACGTGCCGCGCCCCGACGCGCCGGGCTCGATCGTCGCATTTCGCCGGGGCATGGACGCCCTCTGGGCGAACGACCACCCGGCCGCCGCCCGGGATCTGGCGGCGATCGCACGCCGCTGGCCGGAGGTGCGGCTCATGCGGTTCGAGGCGCGCCGCGCCGCATCGCTCGCCGAGGCGCGCTTCGTCGTCGACGGTGACCGCGGTCGGCTGCGGGCGCCGCTCGTCGTCCTGTCGATCGGTGCGCTGGTGACGGCGCTCACGCTCCTGGGGATGCGGATACGGCGCGCCTGAGCGGCGCCATCGCAGCCCACCCGCCGCGATCACCGGCGATGCCTCTACACTTGGACCGGATGGCCTTGCACGACGTCGGCAACAGGACCCGGGGACGGACCCCCGCGGAGGATCACCACCGCACCGCGGTCGCCCCGTCCACCCCGCGCACGCGGATCGCAAGGGGGCAGGGCGCGGTTGCTCGCCCCAACGCGCCCACGCTCCCCTTGCACCCGGGATGCTTCGACGACGTGACGGGGTCTCCTGCCATCCTGCGCGACCGCGGAGGCCGCGGATGAGGATCCTGCACACCGGAGACCTCCACATCGGCAAGCGTCTCTACGGCGTCGACCGGCTGGATGAGGTGGCCGCGGCGCTCGACGAGATCGCGACCATCGCCGAGGAGCGACAGGTGGACGCCATCCTCGTCGCCGGCGACATCATGGACCGCAGGATCGTCGAGCCGGTGGTGCTCTCCACCAGCCTGCAGGGGCTCGAGCGGCTGGCCCAGGCCGCCCCGGTCGTGGCCATCACCGGCAACCACGACGAGCCGCTCTTCTGGGCCGAGTTCGCCCCGTACCTCGCGCCGCGCATCCTCATCGCCGCGTCCGAGGCGGTCCTGCCGCTCGAGACGGCGTCGGGGCCGCTCACCGTCGCCTGCATGCCGTGGCCCGAGCCCGCCGACGTGGCCGCGGGCCCGGGGGCCATGCGCGCCGAATCGCGCGAGGCCTACGCCGACCTGGTGCGCGACCGGCTGGCCGAGTCGGCCCGCCAGGCCGCCGACGCCCGGCGCGAACGGGGTGGGCCCGCCGTCCTGCTGGCCCACCTGATGGTGCGCGGAGGACTCGCCGGTGGCGGGGAGCGCGAGATGACCCTCGGCGGCACCTACGCGGTCCCCGGCCACGACTTCCCCGGGGGCTTCGACTACATCGCGCTCGGGCACCTGCACCAGCCGCAGCGGATGGGCTCCCTCCCGTCGCCCGGCCGGTACTGCGGCAGCCCGCTCACGCTCGACTTCTCGGGCGACGCCGTCCGGCCGTCGGTTGCGCTGGTGACCATGGAGGGCGGCAGCACCGACGTGATCGAGATCCCGCTCACCACCGGACGCCGGCTGGTGCGCCTGCGCGGGACCATGGACGAGCTCCCCCGCCTCGCCGACGCCTACGACGACGCCTGGTTCTTCTGCGAGGTCGTCTCGGACGAGGTGCGGCTGGATCTGGTGCGGATGGTGCGCGAGCGGATCCCGAGTGCCCTGCGCGTGGAGCAGATCACGAGCGACCACTCCACCGCGCTCGTGCGCGATGAGGGTGAACCCGACGACGCGACCGCGCGGTCGCTGGGTGAGATGTACGCCGAGTGGCTCACCGAGACGGGCAGGCCCACGGACGCGGCGCTTGTGGAGGCGTTCGAGCAGGCGCTGGAGCGCGCCGGACGGGACATGGACTGATGCGCCCGCTCGCCCTCCGGCTGATCGGGTTCCGCTCCTACGCCGACGCCCGCGTGGACTTCAGCCACCACACGCTGGTGGTCGTTTCCGGGGACACCGGATCGGGCAAGACCTCGCTGCTGGACGGCGTGTGCTTCGCCCTCTACGGCAAGACCCCCGAGCTCTCCGGACCGCGCGAGCTCCTGTCACTGGGGGCGACACACGGCGAGGTGGAGCTGGTCTTCTCGACCTCGGGCGGGTCGTCGTTCTGGCGGGTCGTCCGCAGGTTCGGACCGCAGGCGCCCGAGCCCAACAACGTGCTCGAGCGGCTGGACGAGGACGACCGCGTGATCGACCGGGTGACCGGTCACGCGGCGGTCAACGCTCGGGTCGTCGCGCTCATCGGCATGACCTTCGAGGCGTTCACCAGTGCGGTGCTGCTGGCCCAGGGACGCTTCGCGCAGTTCATCCAGGCGCAGCCGAAGGACCGCGACAACATCCTGCGCCAGCTTTTCGGCGTGACCGGACTGGAGGCGGTGCGCACGGCCGCCATCGCCGCGCGCGATGCGCACGAGGGCGCCGCCGAGGTGCTGGACGCCGAGCGCGCCCGGCTGGGTGAGTACGGCACCTCCGCCCGCAACGACGCGGCGCGCAGGCTGCGAGCGGCCGCCGGCCGCCAGGCGCAGCTGGCGTCGCTTCGCCCGCTCATGGACCTGGCGTCACGCGCCCGGGTGCGGGTGGGCGAGGCCACCGCGTCGCTCCGACAGATCCGCTCGGCGGTGGAGGACCTGGGTCGCCAGGACGCCTGGACCGACGTCGCCCGCGCATACGACACCGCCCGCGAACAGCTGGACCGTTCGGCGACCAAGCGCGACGATGCCGCACGCACCCTGCAGGACGCGGTCGCCGCCAGGGACCGGCTGCGAAGCGCCCACGGCGGGTCGGCCTCGGAGCTCGCGGCCATCCGGGCGCTCGCCGACCGGGCGAGCACCGCACGCGCCACCCTTCCCCGCACGCGCGAGGCCCTGCTGTCGCGGCGACACGAGGTCTCACGCCGCCGACACGAGCTCGCCGACCGCCGCGCCGAGCTGGAGGAGCTGACGCGACGCCGGGATCACACGCGGTCGCTGATCGACGCGCACGACGACGTCGACCACGCCACCCGGCTGGCGCAGGACGCCGAGCGCGAGGTGGACGAGACCCGGGAGGCACGTCAGCGCGCCCACGACGCCGCGCGCGAGGCGACCGACACCGCCAACACCGCCGACGAGCAGATGGACGAGCTGCGGGTCGCCCACGTCGCGGCGGGCCTCCGCAACCAGCTGGGCGTGGGCGACAGCTGTCCGGTCTGTGGTCAGGCCGTCCACACGATTCCCCCGGGCCCCAAGGACGACCTGGAGGAGATCGAGCAGCTGGTCGCGACCCTCCACCGGCGCGCCACCGAGCTCGCGGGTGAGCTGGCCGAGCTGGACGTCGTCTACCGGGCGTCGGTGCACCATCACGAGGCCGCGCTCGATGCGGTCGAGCAGGCGCGGATCGCCCTGCGGTCGCTCGATCCCGCAACCTCGCCCGGCGGGCGCGAGGTGCTGGAGCGCACGATGCGCGACCTGGACCTCACCCGCACGCGCGCCGCCGAGCGGATCGCCGAGCTCTCGTCGTGGGTCGAGCAGGAGACCGGCTCACTGGTGGAGGCCGACCGGCGTCTGCAGCACGACGAGGCCGAGCTCGCCGACCTGCTGGCCGATCTGGGGAGCTACGCCGACATCGAGGATCCGGTCGCATCGCTGGACGCCGCCTTCCGCGACGTCGAGGCGATGGAGCAGTCGGTGCTCCTGGCGAGCGACGCGGTCGCCCGCTCCACCGCCGACGTGCGTGACGCCGATGCGCGACTGGGGTCGGTCGAGCGCGAGCGCGTCGGCCCCCTGCGCCAGGCGCTCGCCATCGTCGCCACCCGCCTGGGGCTCGAACCACCGCCGCCGGACGCCGCCCCCGAGGTGCTGGTGGCCCGCGCGGAGGAGCTCGCGCGCCAGGCCGAGTGGGCCGCCCAGGATGCCGAGGCGCGTATCCGCGAGGCCGCCACCCAGGCCGACGAGATCGACGCGCGGGTGGCCGAGCACGGACGCACGCTTGGCATCGACCCGTCCGGCGACTTCGCCGCGACGCTCCGCGCCGCGCAGCACGAGCTGCAGCGCGCGCAGGAGCAGATGGCGGACGCCGAGCGGGCGGCGCTCTCCGGGCAGCGTCTGGAGGCCCAGGCCGCCGCCGAACGCCGGCAGGCGGCGGTGTCGGCGCAGCTGGCGCAGGATCTGCAGGCCAACCGCTTCCCGCGCTTCCTTCTGCAGCGGTTCCACGAGCGACTCGCACGCGGTGCCACGCAGCGGCTGCTCGCCCTGTCCAACGGCGCCTACAGCTTCGCCGGTGAGGATCCGGAGCCGCTGGCCGTCGTTGACCACCGTCGCGGTCACCGTCGTCGCAGCGCCGCCACCCTCTCAGGTGGGGAGCGCTTCCTCGCAAGCCTCTCCCTGGCGCTCGCCATGTCCGACATCGCGAGCGGCACCGAGGGACGCCTGGAGTGCCTCTTCCTCGACGAGGGCTTCTCGACCCTGGACGCCGACTCGCTCGAGCTCGCCATCACCGGCGTCGAGCGGATGGCCGACGACGGACGCCTCGTGGTCGTCATCACCCACCTGCCCGGCGTCGCCGAGCGGCTGGGAAGCGCCATCTACGTGCGCAAAGACCCGGGCGGGGCCAGCCGCGTGATCGACCTGTCGGCGCCGTCGGGGAACGACCCGACGTCGACCGCCGGCTGACCGGCCGCTCACCGACACCCGGCGCCACCGCCCACCCGCCCCCGACACCGGGCGGGGCACAGTGCGTCGCCGCACGACCCGGCAGGCTGGAACGCCCCGTTGGTCGTTTCGCGTTCTCGTCGCGATGACACGCCATCGGGGTTGGTTTTCGAATTTGTGATCGACCCCTTGCATTCGCGATTCATCCGGCGTACAGTCCCCGCCCGATGACGAACCACCGGACACACATCGCCGCCCGATCGCGCACCCGCACCATGCGGACGCGCGAGTTCACGTGGCACCCCCCGACCCCTGTGACGAGGCGATCGCGGTAGCGATCGACCACATCTCTCTCGTTTTCAGGGGCGACCGGATGGTCGCCCTTTTTGTTTCTCCGACAGATCCCAGGTGATGCTCAGCTTGAAGAAGCGTACGAACCGAATCGAGGCCCCACCCGAGTGAGAAAGGCCCCCGCCGACCGGCGGGCCGCCGGGCTCCAACCCCCTCCACGACGACGCACCGCGGCGCATGCGCATGCCGCCGCGAAGTGATCCAGGGTCGAAGGCAGGGTGAGTGGCATGGACATCGCGTGATCCCCGAGGTGCGACGGCCGGTGCGAGGCCAGTCGTCGGGCGTCACGTCCAGAGGAACTCCGACCGTCACGGCAGGCCGTCCGCGCGCTTCGGCGCATGCGTCGACGCCGACCGTGGCGTTGCATCACCCGACCCGGCCGCGCGTGCCTTCGCGCCGCCGCTCGGGCACATCACACGCTCACGCCGACGCTGCGCCGATCCCCATGTGGGGTGGATCGACGGAGCGGCGGACCGCTCCCGGCCCGCGCCCGCCCCTGGCGCGGGCCGCGGCCACCACAGAAACGGACGGCGACGTGAGCGATCCCATCCATCATCGGCTCCGGCACCTGCACGCGGCCCAGGACCCCCGCCTCACCGAGCGCCACCTCCAGTGGCGCCGGCACGTCGCGGAGTCCCGGCGCGTCCGGAGGCGGCCCGTCCCCCCGACGGCGCCGGCCCCCGCACCCACCGAGAGCCACACCACCATTCCGTTCCCGTCACGACCGGCACCGCCGGCGCCGGATGGGCCGGATGCCGCCTGAGCAGGGTCACCGTGAGCGGGTGACCGGCCGGGCACCGGACGACCGGACGCAGGAGACCGGTCGACCCCACGCGCCCGACCCCACCCGGGTTCGGGCCACGACGCGCGGTGGAGAAACGGCATCTCGCGAGCCTCATGAGCTCGAGACAGCGGGTTCGACTCCCGCCCGCGCCATCGTCCCCGTCCAACCGGTCACGCTGCACGACCGGTGGACCGGGCGACGCACGGCTCATCCTCGGTCCGTCGGGCCGATGCGTTTTTCCGGTTACCGTCAATGGGGAGGTCGCGGGTTCGATTCCCGCCCGGGGCACCGTCCCCGGTAGCTCAGTCGGCAGAGCACCATCCGGACGCACACCACGACCGACGACCGGGTTCCACCGTGACCCGATCCAACCGCGACGAAAGGAGGTCCCGTCGTGACGCGCACCCTGCGTGATGCGCTCGCGATGCATGTGACGCCCGCCCACGCCCCTGGGGCCGTGGTGTAGCGGCAGCACTCGAGCCCGTGGAGCTCGCGGCGACGGTTCGAACCCGTCCGGTCCCTTGACCATCCACACCGTGCCGGGCCGACGCAGGTCGGTTCTCGTCGTGAACACGCGATGCGGGGACGCACGTCCCCGCCTCCGACCGCAGCGCACGACCGGCACGTCCCCGATGCGGGCCGGCGTCCACCGGTTCTCCACCTCACATGTGGCGGGGGCCGGAACCCCCGCGCCCGGTGTCATGCCGGGTCGCCGGTGGACTCACCACGACCGCATCACCCCGCCACGGGCCGGAGCGACCGGGTTCTCGAGGACGGCGTTCGCAGGTCTCCGGACCCAGCGCGCCGCGACGGTTCGATTCCGTCTTCCCGGACGCACACCACGACCGTGGCATCCACCGATCCCAACCCGAACACCCGGAAGGAGGTGTCCGACACCATGTCCATCCTGTCGCGCTTCGCGCGCCGCATCGTCCCCCAGCACCAGCCGATCCCCGGATCGACGCAGGTGCCGAACTCCGCCGGAGGCTTCACCTGGCGGATCGACCCGTTCGCCCAACTCACCCGCTTCCTCGTCCTGGGATGCGAGGGCGGCACCTTCTACGCCGGCGAGTGGGACCTGACCCGGCAGAACGCCGCCGCCGTCGAGACGGCCATCGGCCTGGACGGCCCCCGCGCCGTCCGCACGATCGTCGCGATCTCGGCCGCGGGACGGGCACCCCGCAACGACGCGGCCATCTTCTCGCTCGCCATGGCGGCGGGACTCGGTGACGAGCCCACCCGTTGTGCCGCGCTGGATGCACTGCCGCAGGTCTGCCGCACGGCCACCCACCTGATGCAGTTCGTCGACTTCGTCGGCGGCTTCCGCGGGTGGGGGCGCTCGCTTCGCCGTGCCGTGGGTGCCTGGTACGCCGACCGTCCCATCGACGACCTGGCGTACCAGGTGGTGAAGTACCGCAACCGCGCGGGCTTCACCCACCGCGACGTCCTGCGACTGGCCCACCCGGGTCGGTCGGTCTCGGCCGCCAACCCCACCCTGACGGTGACCGATGCGCACGAGCGACTCTTCGAGTGGATCGTGCGCGGCGGCGACACGGACGGACTGCCGGCGATCGTCGGTGCGTTCGCCCGTGCCCAGGACGCCGCCACGCCGGGCGCCTCGGCGCGGCTGGTGCGTGAGCACCGGCTGCCGCGCGAGGCGGTGCGCACCGACCACCTCACCTCGCCCGAGGTGTGGGAGGCGCTGTCGGAGGACATGCCGATGACCGCGATGGTGCGCAACCTGGCGACGATGACCCGCGTCGGGGTCATCGCCCCGGGGTCGGAGGTGACCCACCGGGTGGTGGCACGCCTGACGGACCGCGATGCGATCCGTCGTGCGCGCATCCACCCGATCGCCGTGCTGGCGGCCCTCTCCACGTACGGGGCGGGTCGCGGGGCACGCGGCCGCCACACCTGGACCCCCGTCCAGGCGGTGGTCGACGCCCTGGACGCGGCCTTCACCATGGCGTTCGACAACGTGGAGCCCACCGGTGTGCGCACCACGCTGGCGCTCGACGTGTCGGGTTCCATGGACTGGGGTCAGGTCGCCGGGGTCCCCGGTCTCACGCCCCGCGTCGCCTCGGCGGCGCTGGCGCTCGTGACCGCGGCGACGGAGCCCGACTGCGAGATCGTCGGGTTCCACTCGGGTCACGGGTCGTGGTCGTGCGGTGGCCGTCGTCGCGACGGCCTGATGGGCCAGGGCATCGCCCCGGTGCCCATCAGCCCGCGGCAGCGACTGGACGACGCGCTGCGCATCGTCCACGGCCTGCCGTTCGGTGCGACCGACTGCGCCCTTCCGATGCGCTTCGCCCAGGCGACGGGTCGGAAGGTCGACTGCTTCGTGGTGTACACGGACAACGAGACCTGGTCGGGGGATGTTCACCCGGCCCGGGCGCTGGTCGACTACCGCGCCGCCACCGGCATCGACGCACGGCTGGTGGTGGTGGGGATGACCGCGACGGGATTCTCCATCGCGGACCCGGACGACCCGGGGATGCTGGACGTCGTGGGGTTCGACACCGCGACGCCGGCGCTCATCGCGGACTTCGCCCGCGGCCTCGTGTGAGGTCGCGGCGCGGAGCCGGGGTGGGACCCGCACTCGGTCCCGTCAGACGTGGTGCCGGTCGATTCATCTGACAGTCCGCCCACCGGCCTCCGCTGCTCGGGTCGGCTGTCAGACGTCGTGCCCGGCACCACATCCGACATCGGACCTCCACCGAACCAACGGACCAATCACAGATCGACGACAATCCCCGAAAGGAGGGATCCAATGGACCACGTCACCATCATCGGTGACCACGACAGCCGGACGATCGAGCAGATCGAGCTGGTCGCCACGCACCCGGCCGTTCGCGCCGCGGTGCTCATGCCCGACGGGCACCTGGGCTACGCCATCCCCATCGGCGGGGTGGTCGCCTACGAGGACGCCATCAGCCCCTCCGGTGTGGGCTTCGACATCGGCTGCGGCGTGATGGCGGTCAACACGGGTGTGCCGTGGATCAAGCTCGTGCCGCGGGCCCGGAAGTTCGCCGACGCGATCCAGCGGACGGTGGCGTTCGGCCTCGGCCGGGTGAACCCCGACCCCATCGACGCGCCCGTGCTGCACGACGCGCGCTGGGAGCACCTGCCCAAGGAGCTCCGTCAGCTGCGGGCCATGGCCGCCAAGCAGCTCGGCACCGTGGGCTCCGGCAACCACTACGTAGACGTGCTGGAGGCCGACGACGGCATGGCCTGGGTGGCGACGCACTTCGGTTCGCGTGGCCTGGGTCACCGCATCGCCACCTGGTACCTCGAGCAGTGCGGTGCCAAGGACGGGATGATGGTGGAGGCCGCGGTCATCGAGCGCGTGCCCTCCCCGTACCTGTTCGACTCGTACGTCAACGCCATGGAGCTGGCCGGCGAGTACGCGTACGAGGGCCGTCGCATCGTGGTGCGCCAAGTGCTCGACATCCTCGGCGTGTCCGAGCCGGTCGAGACGGTGCACAACCACCACAACTACGCATGGCTCGAGAACGGCCACTGGGTCGTCCGCAAGGGCGCCACCCCGGCCAACCCCGGTCAGACGGGCTTCGTCGGCGGGTCGATGAACGACGAGGCCGTCGTCGTCATCGGCACCGACCGAGCGGAGTCGACGCTGTGGAGCACCGTGCACGGTGCGGGTCGTGTGATGAGCCGTTCCAAGGCCGCGGGCCGCTCCCGGAAGGTGGGCGGTCGTCGTGTGCGGTCGGGGGGCGCCATCACGCCCGAGCGCTTCTCGGAGTCCACCGCGGGGGTGACCCTGCGCGGTGGTGGGCTGGACGAGGCGCCCGACGTCTACCGTCGTCTGCGGAAGGTGCTGCGCCACCTGGGCGATACCGTCGAGGTGACACAGCGTATGCGTCCCCGCATCGTGGTGATGGCGGGCGCGAACGAGCGCGACCCGTACAAGGATTGACCCGATGGCGTCGTCACATGTGGCGGCGCCATCGGTGATTTCGGGGGTGGTGGCAGGGGTGCCACGCGCCGGGTGCGCCGTCGTGTAACGACGACTTCGGTGACCTGCTCCCACCGACCCGTCAGTCGGTGAGCGCCCGCTCGATGTCCTCCAACGAGGACTGCGTCAGGGTCTTCGGGATCTCCTTCACGATCGCCTGCCGCAGGGTGGCGTGATAGCTCTGACGCATCTGCCCCAGGGTCTGGGGGTCGACGATGATGACCACCTCTTCCAGCTTGCCGTCCATCGCCAGACGGTTGAGCCGTTCGGTGAGCTGCTTGGCGAAGGTGGCCTCGTCGAGGTCCTTCGGCGAGCTGTCGACCGGCGCGCTGCCGGCGGGCCCGTCGTCCAGGAGGTCCTTGGGACCGAGCTCCGCAGTCCGTTTCAGTTCGATGCCCTGGTCCGCGGTGTTGCGATAGAGCGTGGCGCCGTGCCCGTCGGCGACGACGACGATGCTGTTCTTGGAGATCACATGGTTCCTCTCGACGTGTCCTGTGGAGAAACCTGTACCCGACCGACGCACACTGAATCGAAGTCGGCCGCGATCGCCATCGATGTCGCACCACCTTACGTCGCCGGCGGACGAACGGTCACTCCGCCGCACGGCCTCCCAGGTGCGTCGCCAGAAACGCCTCCACCGCCCGGTACATGTCCATGCGGTTCTCCGGCTTCACGAACCCGTGGCCCTCGTCGTCCTTCACCATGTACTCCACCGGCACACCGCGCCGCTTCAGCGCGTCCACGATCTGGTCCGACTCCTGCTTGGTCACGCGCGGGTCGTTGGCCCCCTGGATGACCAGGAGCGGCGCGCGGATCTCGTCGGCGCGGTTGATGGGCGACCGGGCCTCCAGGTCCGCCAGATCCTCCGGGTTCTCGGGGTCACCCACGAACCGGAACCAGGTGCCCGCGAGCAGCGGACGCCAGTACGGCGGGAAGCTTCGCACCAGGGTGACGAGATTGGACGGTCCCACCACGCTGATGACCGCGGCGAAGACGTCCGGCGTGAACGTGGCACCGACCAGGGCGGCGTAGCCGCCGTAGCTGCCGCCGTAGATCGCGACCCGGTCGGGGTCGGCGATGCCCTCGGCGATGGCCCAGTCCACGGCGTCGATCAGGTCGTCGTGCATCTTGCCGGCGAACTCCCGCTCGGCCGCGTGGGTGAACGTCTTGCCGAAGCCGGTGGAGCCGCGGTAGTTCACCTGCAGCACGGCGTACCCGCGGTTGGCGAGGAACTGCGCCTGCGGATCCCAGCCCCAGCTGTCGCGCGCCCACGGCCCACCGTGGACGAAGAGCACCATCGGAAGGCCACGTTCGGAACTGCCCACCGGCAGCGTCAGATAGGAGTGGAGGGTGAGACCGTCCCGGGAGGCGATCCGCACCGGCCGCCGCTCGGCGAGCGTCTCGGGCCGAAGCCACGGGCGCGAGCGGAAGAGCAGCCGGGCGTCGCCGGTGTCCCGGTCGAAGAGATAGGTGGCGCCGGGATCGCGATCGTCGTCGAACGTGACCGTCCACCAGCGCTCGGCGTCATCGGTGCTGCCGATCATCGGGTCGCCGGGATGGATGGCGCGAAGCCGCTCCCAGTCACGGGCGAAACGATCGTCGAACGGGTGCATCACGATCCGGTCGCGTCGGTAGACCGCGCCCAGGAGCTCACCCGTGCGGTCCGACACGATGGGGCTCCCCAGGTCGGCCTCCTCATCGTGGTCGATCTCGCGCACATCGCCGGTCGCCACGTCGATGGCCACGAGGCGCACCAGGTCACTGCCGACGGCGCTCCCGACGTAGAGCTCACGCCCGTCGGCGGTGAATGCGTAGGGCGCACCGGAGTCCTCGTTGGCGAACTCGGCGAGCACGCGGAACTCCTCGTCCTCGGCGTCGCGCACGAGCAGCTCATGGTCACCGGTGGGCGTCTGGGCGAAGGCCGCGCGCAGCCGGCCGCCGCGGTCGGTGAGCCACCCCAGGATGTTGCCCGGGTTCTCGGCGACCGGCGTGATCTCACCGGTCTCGAGGTCCAGGCGCTCCACGTCGAACACCGTCTGGTCGCGCCGGTTGGTCGAGACGAGGATGTGGCGCGGATCGTCGCGCGGCACGTCGACCACGCCCACCTTCACGCCGTCGAAGGGCGTGAGGTCACGGTCGACGCCGTCGGGGTCGTCGGGGTCGGCGACGAAGAGGTGGTAGTTCTCGTCGCCGCCGGTGTCCTGCAGGTAGAGGATGCGCGCACCGTCGCGCGACCACGCGTAGGAGCGCACACCGCGGTCGGTGTCGTGGGTCACCTGCACCGGCTCCCCGCCGTCGATGTCGCTCACCCAGACGTTGAGCGCCCCGCCGCCCGGTGCCAGCCAGGCCAGACGACGCGCGTCGGGCGAGACCCGTGGCGCCGCGCGCTCAGGATCGTCGAAGAAGTGCTCGAGGGGGATCAGCGGGGTGTCGGTCATGGATCCAGTCTGACAGGGCCGCCGAACCGCGCCCACACCCTCGGGTGTCACTGTATGGGTAAGCATGCATTGAGCGATACATACGCCGTTATGATTGATCATTCATACATTGTGGTACGGTGAGCACATGCAGATCTCAAAGCGATCCGGCGACGACGCCGTCGTGGCGGAGATCGGACGCCGCGTCCGCGACTGGCGCCTGCGTCGCAACGTCACCCAGGCCGACTTGGCACACGAGGCCGGGGTCACACGCCTCACGGTCTCGCGCCTGGAGCACGGCGACGGGTCGACCCTCACCACCCTCGCCCGGGTGCTGCGGGCGCTGGACCTGCTGGAGCACCTGGACCGGGCTGTGCCGCCCACCCCGCCCAGCCCCATCGCCGCCGTCGAGCGCGAGGGCACCCGCAGGCAACGGGCCAGCACGACGCAGCGGACGGACACCCCAGCCCCGCCCTGGCGCTGGGGCGATGAGGAACCGGACGGTGAGCCGTGACCGTCGCCGAGGTCCTCATGTGGGGCACGCGGATCGGCGCGGTGCTGATGGAGGACAACGACCCCGTCGCCACCTTCGAGTACGACCCCGCGTTCGTCCCGAGCGGCATCGAGGTCGCGCCGATCGTGATGCCGGCCGCGGAGTTCCCGTATCGCTTCCCCACGCTGGCGCACGAGACGTTCGTCGGTCTGCCGGGGCTTCTGGCCGACAGCCTGCCCGATCGCTTCGGCAACGCGGTCATGGACGCCTGGCTGGCGGCGCGGGGTCGCACAGCCGCCTCGTTCAACGCGGTCGAACGCCTCTGTTACGTGGGCACCCGGGGCATGGGCGCGCTGGAGTACCGGCCCGCCACCGGCCCGGAGACCGCGGACAGCGATCCGCTGGACGTGGCGGCCCTGGTGGACCTGGCCTCCGCGATCCTCACCGAGCGCGACGCGCTGGACACCTCGTTCGGCGACGATGAACGGCCCGACGCCGTCACCGAGATCCTCCGCATCGGCACGTCGGCGGGCGGCGCGCGCGCCAAGGCGCTCATCGCCTGGAACCCGGCCACCGACGAGGTGCGTTCGGGACAGCTGCCGCCCGGCCCCGGGTTCGAGCAGTGGATCCTCAAGTTCGACGGCGTCTCGGGCAACCGCGATCGCGACGTGGCCGACCCGCTGGGATACGGGCTCATCGAGCTGGCCTATGCGCGCATGGCCGCGGCCGCCGGCATCACCATGAGCGAGTGCAGGATCCTGCGCGAGGGACCGCGCCACCACTTCATGACCCGGCGCTTCGACCGCACGCCCGACGGCGACCGTCTGCACATGCAGTCGCTGGGGGCCATCGCCCACCTCGACTTCAACCAGCCCGGCGCGGCGGGTTACGAGCAGGCGATGCAGGTCATCCGCGACCTCGGCCTGCCCATGGACGCGATCGTCGAGCAGTACCGGCGCATGGTCTTCAACGTGATGGCGCGCAACCAGGACGACCACGTCAAGAACATCGCGTTCCTGATGGACCGGACCGGCCGCTGGTCCCTGTCCCCCGCGTTCGACGTCACCTACGCGTACCGTCCCGACAGCCCGTGGACCGGCCGGCACCAGATGTCGGTGAACGGCAAACGCGAGGACATCGGCATCGACGACCTGCGGGCGGTGGCGCGCGCGGCCAGCATGTCCCGCGCCGACACGCTGCACGTGGTGGACGAGGTGCGCGACGCGGTCGCGGCATGGCCCGGGTTCGCCGCCGACGCCGGGGTGGACGACGACCGCGCCGAGGCGATCGGCCGCACGCACCGGCTGATGGCCGCCGGATGACCGGCGCCCGGCCCATTGACGGCGTCACCACCGCCCGGCTGCAGATCGTCGCGGCCGCGCTCCTGTTCTCGACCGGCGGGGCGGCCATCAAGGCCACGTCGTTCGAGGGCTTCTCGGGGGGCATGGCGGTCGCGTGCCTGCGCTCGGCCGTGGCCGCCGCCGCGATGGCCCTGGTCTTCCCCGCCGCCCGTCGCAACTGGTCGTGGCGCACGTTCGTGGTCGGCGTGGCGTTCGCCGCCACCCTCATCCTGTTCGTCACCGCCAACAAGCTCACCACCAGCGCCAACACGATCTTCCTGCAGTCGACGGCGCCCCTGTGGATCGCGATCGCCGCGCCGTTCGTGCTGCGTGAGCGGATCCCGCCGCGCGAGGTCTGGATGATGGGCGTGCTGGCGGTCGGCCTTGCCCTGGTGTTCGCCGACGCGCCCGCCGCGACCGCCCAGGCGAGCGACCCGACCCTCGGCAACATCCTGGCCGTGGCCTCGGGCATCGGCTGGGCCGGCAGCATCATGGGGCTCCGCTGGCTCTCGTCCACGCAGGGTGCGGGTGCCGCGGCGGGCGCGACGGTGGCGGGCAACGGGATCGCGGCGCTCGCCTGCGCACCGTTCGCCGCCGGGGCAATCGGCGGCGCCGCCGGGGTCGACTGGCTGTGGGTCGTCTACCTGGGCGTCATCCAGATCACCCTCGCCTATGTCTGCCTCACCGCCGGTGTGCGCCACGTGCCCGCGCTCACCGCATCGCTGCTGCTCCTGGTGGAGCCGGCGGTGAACCCGGTGTGGACCTGGCTGATGCACGGGGAGCGGGTGGGGTGGCTCGCGATCGCAGGCGGTGCGCTGATCATCACGGCGACGGCGGTGAAGACCTGGCTGGACGCCCGACGGGTACCCCGGGCGCCGGACACCGGCCGGAGCACCTGATCGCACCGCCGACCGTCCCGCGCAGGGACGCCGATCCGCGTAGCCTCACGCCCATGCAGCCCATCGTCGTCCACGTCCCCGACCTGCTCATGCGCCAGCAGTTGGTGTCCGGCCTCCAGGCCGCCGGCTACCCGGCCCGCGGAGCCGCGTCCGCCACCAGGTTGCGCGACGCCCTCGCCGCGGGCGCCGGCGCGGTCGTGCTCGAGCTGGACGGCGTGGACATCGACGGTCCGGCGCTCGTCACGGAGCTGAAGGACGACCCGGCCACCGCATCCCTTCCCGTGCTGGGCTTCTGCGCCCACACACGGCTGGAGCTCATCGACGCGGCCAAACGCGCCGGTGCGGACCGGGTCGCCGCCCGGGGCGAGCTGACCCGCAGGCTCGCCACGATCATGGCCGAGCTGGTGGGGCCGCCACCGGCGTCGGACTGAGGCGACGCTGGGTCGACCGCCACGGGCGGGTGTCCGAGCAGGATCGGAACCGGCGACCCGGCATCCCGCCGGTCGCCGGTCCGGAGGTCGGACCCTCCATGGTCCGATCCTGCCGCTGCCCCTCCATGAGCGTGGCAGTCGTGTGAAACGCGGCTCTCACGTCATCGGCCGACCGACCCCGCAACTTGAGCCCATCGGCAGGAATTCGCGCACGGCCATCGACGGCTCGCCGTGCACCGTGGAACTCCGTCCGCGACGGCCCGACGGCCCGGTGACGCCTGCCATGCGAGCGGTGCCGTCTGCGGGGGGTTCGCTAGCCTCCGCCGGATGAGCGAGCGCCCCACACTCGAATCGATCACCGCCCAGCGCATCCTGATCCTGGATGGTGCGATGGGCACGATGATCCAGCGCTACGGCCTGGAGGAGGACGACTTCCGCTCCGGCCCCTTGGCCGAGCACCCGTCCCCGCTCAAGGGCAACATGGACCTGCTGGGCATGACCCGGCCGGACGTGCTGGAGGAGATCCACGGCCAGTACTTCGCCGCGGGCGCCGACGTCGCGACCACCAACACGTTCAGCGCGACCACGATCGCCCAGTCCGACTACGGCACCCAGCACCTGGTGCGCGAGATCAACCTGGCAGCGGTGGCCTGCGCCCGGCGCGCGGCCGACGAATGGACCGCCAAGGACCCGTCGCGCCCGCGGTTCGTGGCCGGATCGATCGGACCGCTCAACCGCACGCTCTCCATCTCGCCGGATGTGGAGGACCCGTCCAAGCGCTCGGTCACCTTCGACCAGGTGCACGAGGCCTACCGCGAGCAGGTGCGGGCGCTGATCGACGCCGGCGTCGACGCCCTGCTGGTGGAGACGATCTTCGACACGCTGAACGCCAAGGCCGCGATCGTGGCCATCCGCGACCTCTTCCGCGAGCTGGACACGACGCTCCCGGTGATGATCTCGGTGACGATCACCGACCGCAGCGGACGCACGCTGTCGGGGCAGACGGTCGAGGCCTTCTGGACATCGATCGCCCATGCGGAGCCGTTCAGCGTCGGCATCAACTGCGCCCTGGGCGCACACGAGATGCGGCCGTTCATGGAGGAGCTGGCGCGCGTCGCCACCACCCGGACCTCCTGCTACCCCAACGCAGGCCTTCCCAACGCCTTCGGCGGATACGACCAGACGCCCGACCAGACCGGCGACGCGCTGGGCGGGTTCGCCCGTGACGGGCTCATCAACATCGTGGGCGGGTGCTGCGGCACGACCCCCGACCACATCCGTCGTGTGGCCGAGGAGGTCGGGGGCGTCACGCCGCGCGCCATCCCCGAGCCGGATCACCTGACGCGCTACGCGGGGCTCGAGACCTACGCCATCCGGCCCGACTCGACGTTCACGATGATCGGCGAGCGCACCAACGTGACCGGGTCCAAGGCCTTCGCCCGACTCATCCTGGCGAACGACTTCGGCACCGCCACCGACGTGGCCGCCGAGCAGGTGCGAAACGGCGCCAACATCATCGACGTCAACATGGACGAGGGCATGCTCGACTCCGAGCGTGCGATGACGACGTTCCTCAACATCATCGCCACCGAGCCCGAGATCGCCCGCGTACCGATCATGATCGACTCGTCGCGCTGGTCGGTGATCGAGGCGGGACTCAAGTGCGTGCAGGGCAAGGCCATCGTCAACTCCATCTCCCTCAAGGAGGGCGAGGAGGACTTCCTGGAGAAGGCGCAGCGCCTGCGCGACTTCGGGGCCGGTGCCGTGGTCATGTGCTTCGACGAGACCGGACAGGCCGACAACACCGAGCGCCGCCTGGAGATCGCCGAGCGCGCCTATCGCCTGCTGGTCGACACGGTGGGCATGCCGCCCGAGGACATCATCATCGACCCCAACATCCTGGCGGTCGCCACCGGCCTCGAGGAGCACAACGACTACGCGCGCAGCTTCATCGAGGCGACGCGCCTCATCAAGGAGCGCTGCCCCGGCGTGCGGGTGAGCGGCGGCGTCTCCAACCTGTCGTTCGCCTTCCGCGGCAACGAGCCGGTGCGCGAGGCGATGCACACCGCGTTCCTCTACCACGCCATCGCCGCCGGGCTCGACATGGGCATCGTCAACGCCGGTCAGCTGGGCGTGTACCAGGACATCCCCGAGGAGATGCTGGAGCACGTCGAGGACGTGATCCACAACCGGCGCGAGGACGCCACCGAGCGCCTCATCACCTTCGCCCAGACGGTGAAGGACGGGGGCGGGCCGCGTGAGAAGGTGACCGACGAATGGCGGTCGGGGACGGTGCAGGAGCGTCTGTCCCACGCGCTGGTGCACGGCATCGTCGACCACATCGAGGACGACACCGAGGAGGCGCGGCAGAAGTACGACGCGCCCCTCGAGGTGATCGAGGGTCCGCTGATGGACGGCATGCGCATCGTCGGGCAGCTCTTCGGCGAGGGGAAGATGTTCCTGCCGCAGGTCGTGAAGTCGGCGCGGGTGATGAAGCGCGCGGTCGCCTGGCTGGAGCCCTTCATGGAGGAGGAGCGTCAGGAGTCCGGGGCCACGTCGGCCGGCAAGATCGTGATGGCGACGGTCAAGGGCGACGTGCACGACATCGGCAAGAACATCGTGGGCGTGGTGCTGGGCTGCAACGGCTACGAGGTCGTGGACCTGGGCGTCATGGTGCCCGCCGACCGCATCCTCGACACCGCGCTGGAGACGGGCGCCGACATGGTCGGGGTCTCCGGCCTCATCACCCCGTCGCTGGACGAGATGGTGGGTGTGGCCCGCGAGATGGAGCGCCGCGAGCTGACGCTGCCGCTCCTCATCGGCGGGGCGACCACCAGCAAGCAGCACACCGCCGTCAAGATCGCGCCCGAGTACTCGGGGGTCGTGACCCACGTGCTGGACGCGAGCCGCGCGGTCGACGTCGTCTCTCGTCTGATCGACGTGAATCGCCGCGACGCGTACGTCGACGAAATCCGCGCCGATCAGGAGCAGCTGCGCGAGCAGCACGCCGCCAAGGACGCGCGGCCCCTCATCGGGCTGGACGCGGCGCGCGCCAACCGCGCCGACATCGACTGGCGCGCCGAGGACATCCCCACGCCGTCGTTCACCGGTCTTCGCATCCTGGAGGACGTGCCGCTGGCCGACATCGTCCCCTACATCGACTGGACGTTCTTCTTCTACGCGTGGGAGATGCACGGCAAGTTCCCCGCGATCCTCG
This sequence comes from uncultured Bifidobacteriaceae bacterium, assembly GCA_964628685.1. Classification (GTDB taxonomy): domain Bacteria; phylum Actinomycetota; class Thermoleophilia; order Miltoncostaeales; family Miltoncostaeaceae; genus CALMEC01. The sequence goes on from CAZVNM010000003.1 coordinate 81,947, forward strand.
ACCACCCGAAGCTCGGCCCGGCGGCGCGGGAGCTCTACGACAACGCCAAGGTGCTGCTCGATCGGATCGTGGCCGACAACGCGTTCACCGCAAACGGCGTCTACGGTTTCTGGCCCGCCAACTCCGACGGCGACGACATCGTGCTCTTCGCCGACGACGCACGGTCCGAGGAGCTCACCCGGTTCCCGATGCTGCGCCAGCAGGTGGAGAAGGCGCCGGGCAAGCCGTCGCTCAGCCTGGCCGACTTCGTGGCGCCCATCGACACTGGCCTTCCCGATCACGTGGGGGCGTTCGCCGTGACCGCCGGCATCGGCGCCCACGAACTCGCCGAGCGCTACGTGGCCGAGCACGACGACTACTCGGCCATCATCGTCCGGGCGCTTGCCGACCGGTTCGCCGAGGCCTTCGCCGAGATGCTCCATCACCGCGCCAGGCAGGACTGGGGGTACGAGACCGAACGCGAGGTCTCCCGTGAGGACCTGATCGCCGAGCGCTTCCGCGGCATCCGCCCGGCGTTCGGCTACCCGGCGTGCCCCGACCACACCGAGAAGCGCAAGCTGTTCGACCTGCTGCAGCCCGAGAAGCTGGGCATCTCACTGAGCGATCACTTCGCGATGATGCCGCCGGCGTCGGTGAGCGGCATCTACCTGGCGCACCCTGACTCGCAGTACTTCGCCGTCGGCAAGATCGACCGCACGCAGGTGGAGGACTACGCCGAGCGCAAGGGCATGTCGGTGGAGGAGACCGAGCGCTGGCTGGGTCACAACCTGGGCTACGCACCCGAGAAGACCGCCGCGCCGTCGGCATAGGGTCGCGGCGGACGGGGCGGGCACGCGTGGTGGGGTTGGCTCCGACCGACGCGGGCTGGAGCCGCGGCTCCAGCCGGGTGCGAAAACGATTCGGGGTGCGGTCGATCCCCGCGGTGTCAGCGACGTGAGGTGGGACCGCAGGTGAGTCCCCGCAGGATCCTGGCCGCCACAGTGGCGGGCGCCGCCTGCTGCGCCACGACGGCGCTGGGCCAGCGTCCATCGTCCCCCGGCAACGCGGCAACCGGCGCGACGATCGCCACGACGCTGGCCATCCCGCCGACCCTCACCCCACCCGCCCAGCCCGGCGACCTGGTGATGACGACGCTCACCGGGACGACGGCGTCACCGGACATCCTGCGGCGCGCACGGCTCGGACGCATCGCCGGGGTGATCCTGATGGGCCGCAACATCACCTCGGCCGACCAGACCCGCCGGCTCACATCCGCACTGCAGGCCGCGGCACGGGCAGGTGGGCAGCCGCCGCTCATCATCGCGGTCGATCAGGAGGGTGGGACGGTGCGGCGGCTGGGGTTCGCGGCCCCCGCGCGTTCGGCGCGTGAGATGGGGCGCATGCACGACGATGCGATCCATGCGGAGGGGCAGACCACGGGACAGGACCTGCGGTCGGTGGGGATCAACGTGGACTTCGCGCCGGTCGCCGACGTTCCCGTGGGTCCGGCGAGCTTCCTCGGCTCACGGGCGTTCGGGACCGGCCGCGACCGGGTGGCCGCGGCGGCATGTGCGTTCGCCGAGGGGCTCACCGCGGGTGGCGTCCGTCCGACGTTCAAGCACTTCCCGGGTCTGGGGGCATCCGGGTCGGTCAACACCGACTTCGCCCGGTCGATCATCACCCGACCGCGTCCGCTGATCGAGCGTGACCTGGATGCGTACCGTCGCTGCGCGACCGATCCGGCAACGCTCGTGATGGTCTCGAACGCCGCCTACCGGAGCCTGACCGGTACGACACCGGCGGTGCTCCATCCGGCGACCTACCGTCTGGCGCGGGGCATCGGCGTCACCGGCCCGATCGTGACCGACAGCCTGAACGCGAAGGCCCTGGCCGGGCAAACAGACGTGGCCCCCAGGATCGTCCGGGCCGGCGGGGACCTGCTGCTCTACACCAGCGAGGGGGCGTCGGTGGCCGGCTACCGGGAGCTCCTGCGGGCGGTGACGCGGGGGCAGGTGAGCCGCGCCGAGCTGAACGACCGGGCGGCCAGGGTGCGGGCGCTGCGGATGTCGTTCCGCTGAGGCCGTGAGCCGCACCGCGCAAGCCTGGTGCCTGGCACGTAACTTGCGTGCGACCGGATTCCCACGACCGGGTCGACAGGACACGGGCCCTGCGGACGTCGTTCCGCCGAAGCCGTGAGCCACGCCGCGCAAGCCTGGTGCCTGGCACGTAACTTGCGTGGGCCGCATCGCGCAAGCCCGGTGCCTGGCACTCAACTTGCGTGCGACCGGTTACTCGGGTGCCGACGCCCCTCCGCTCCGAGCGATGTCAGATGAATCGACCGGCACCACGTCTGACACCAAGACGATCCCCCGGATGCGGGGGCTGCGCGCACGCCCGTGTCCGGTCACTTGACGGGCCGCCCGGTAGCGTCACCCCATGCCGATCACCGCTGCCGACCGCCGTCATCTCGTCCGCGCCGTCGACCTGGCCGAGCGGGCCCTCGAGTCCGGGGACGAGCCGTTCGGGTCGGTGCTGGTGTCGCCCGAGGGCGAGGTGCTCTTCGAGGACCACAACCACATCGCCGGCGGCGACCACACCCGACACCCCGAGTTCGCGATCGCCCGCTGGGCCGCCGAGCACCTCACCGCGGACGAACGCGCCGCCTGCACGGTCTACACCTCCGGCGAGCACTGCCCCATGTGCGCGGCCGCCCACGGCTGGGTGGGGTTGGGACGCATCGTCTACGCGACGTCGTCCGAGCAGTTGGTGACGTGGCTGCGGGAGCTGGGTGTGCCGCCCGGTCCGGTCGCGCCGCTTCCGATCCGCACGGTGGTAGCGGACGCCGTGGTGGACGGTCCGGATCCGGAGCTCGCCGACCGCGTGCGCGCGCTGCACGCCCGGAGGGTCCGCTGACGACCGGTGCCGCCCGCGGGGTTGCGGGCGTGCGGGCGCCGCGCGCATACACTCCGCCCATGGGTTCGATCGCGCTTCCCGACCGGCTCGCGTCGGCCACGACCTCGTCCGCGGCACTCCGCCGGTTCCTCCATGGGCTGCCCGGGGTCGACCGGGTGGGCTGCGATGCGCGGGCCGCAGCGCTCGCGACCCGTTCGGTCAAGGCCGACGCCAAGCGCCGGGCGCTCGACCTGGCCATCCGGATGGTCGACCTCACCACCCTGGAGGGCATGGACACACCCGCACGGGTGCGCTCCCTCTGCGCCAGGGCGGTCACGCCCGACCCCACCGACGCGGAGTGCCCGTCGGTGGCGGCCGTCTGCGTGTACCCGGACATGGTCGCCTTCGCCCGTGATGCGCTGGGCGATGCGCCCGTCCGGGTCGCCTCGGTGGCCACCGCCTTCCCGTCCGGTCGGGCCTCGATGGCGGTGAAGCTGCAGGACGTGGCCGATGCCCTGGCGGCGGGCGCCGACGAGATCGACATGGTGATCGACCGCGGGGCGTTCCTGGCGGGCGACCTCGGGCGGGTGCACGACCAGATCCGGGCGGTGAAGGAGGCCTGCGGAGCGGTGCACCTGAAGGTGATCCTGGAGACCGGTGAGCTCGGGACCTACGACAACGTCCGACGCGCGAGTTGGCTGGCCATGCTGGCCGGCGCCGACGTCATCAAGACCTCCACCGGCAAGGTGCAGCCGGCCGCCACCCCGCCCGTGACGCTCATCATGCTGCAGGCGGTCCGCGACTTCCGCGAGGCCACCGGACGTCAGGTGGGCGTGAAGGCGGCCGGCGGCATCCGCACCGCCAAGGACGCCATCCGCTACCTGGTGCTCGTGGCCGAGACGGTGGGCGCCGACTGGATGGACCCGGCCTGGTTCCGGTTCGGTGCATCCAGCCTGCTGAACGACCTGCTGATGCAGCGCACCCGGATGCACACCGGCCGGTACACGGGCTCCGACCACGTCGTTCTGGACTGAGATGACCGACCGACCGCCCACGCCCGATCCGGGCTTCGCGTACGCACCCGCTCCCGAGTCGACCTCGGTGGTGGACATCCGGCCGCACAACGGGCTCTTCATCGACGGGACGTTCGTGGCCGCCACCGGCGGGACGTTCACGACGGTCAACCCCGCCACCGAGGAGACGCTTGCCGAGGTCGGCCGGGCGAGCGAGCAGGACGTCGATCGTGCGGTGGCGGCGGCACGACGCGCGTTCACCCGGTGGCGTCGGGTGCCGGGACGCGAACGCGCGAAGTACCTCCACCGCATCGCCCGCATCATCCAGGAGCGCGCCCGTGAGCTGGCGGTGCTGGAGACGCTCGACAACGGCAAGCCCATCCGCGAGTCGCGCGACGTGGACGTGCCGCTCGTGGCCGCTTATTTCTTCCACCATGCCGGCTGGGCCGACAAGCTCGCGTACGCAGGCCTGGGACCGGATCCGCAGCCCATCGGAGTCGCCGGCCAGATCATCCCGTGGAACTTCCCGCTCCTCATGCTTGCCTGGAAGATCGCGCCGGCGCTGGTATGCGGCAACACCGTGGTGCTGAAGCCGGCCGAGACCACGCCGCTCACGGCGCTCCTCTTCGCCGACATCTGCCGGCAGGCGGAGCTCCCCGCAGGGGTCGTCAACATCGTGACCGGCGGCGACGATGTGGGACGGGCGCTCGTCGCGCACCCGAAGGTCGGCAAGGTGGCGTTCACCGGTTCGACCGCGGTCGGCCGGTCGATCGCCGAGGCCGTCGCCGGCACAGACAAGCGGGTCACCCTCGAGCTGGGCGGCAAGGGCGCCAACATCGTCTTCGACGACGCGCCCATCGATCAGGCCGTGGAGGGGATCGTCGACGGCATCTTCTTCAACCAGGGGCACGTGTGCTCTGCGGGCTCGCGCCTCCTGGTGCAGGAGAGTGTCGCGGAGGAGGTCATCGCACGGCTGCGGCGCCGCATGGCGACCCTGCGGGTGGGCGACCCGCTGGACAGGAACACCGACGTCGGCGCCATCAACTCGGCGGAGCAGCTCGGCGCCATCGAGACGTTCGCGGCGGCGGGTGATGCGGAGGGGCCCGAGCGGTGGTCCGCGCCGGGCGAGCTCCCCGGCCGCGGGTACTGGTTCGCGCCGACCATCTTCACCGGGGTGACGCAGGCGCACCGCATCGCGCGCGAGGAGATCTTCGGCCCGGTGCTGTCGGTGCTCACGTTCCGCACGCCGGACGAGGCGGTGCAGCGGGCCAACAACACCCCGTACGGGCTGTCGGCGGGCGTGTGGACCGAGAAGGGTTCGCGGATCCTCTGGATGGCCGACCGCCTGCGCGCCGGTGTGGTGTGGGCCAACACGTTCAACCGGTTCGATCCGGCCAGCCCGTTCGGCGGGTATCGGGAATCGGGGTACGGACGCGAGGGCGGCCGCCACGGACTGGAGGCCTACCTTGCCGGGTGACGGGGCACACGCCCGCACAAAGCGCGTCGGCGTCCGACGGACCGCCAAGCTCTTCGTGGGCGGCGCGTTCCCGCGCTCCGAGTCGGGCCGCACCTACGAGGTCGTCGACGCGCGCGGCCAGTTCCTGGCCAACGCCGCCCACGCATCGCGCAAGGACGCCCGCGACGCGGTCGTGGCCGCACGAGGCGCGCTGACCGGGTGGCGTGGGGCGACCGCGTACAACCGGGGTCAGGTGATCCACCGCATCGCCGAGATGCTCGAGGGCCGCCGTGCCCAGTTCATCGATGAGGTGCGGGCCGCCGAGGGGCTCACCGCGAAGCCCGCCGGCGCCCAGGTGGACGCCGCGATCGACCGCATCGTCTGGTACGCGGGCTGGCCGGACAAGCTGGCGCAGGTGCTGGGGTCGGCCAACCCGGTCGCGGGCCCGTACTTCAACTTCTCGGTGCCCGAACCGACCGGGGTGGTCGCCGCCATCGCGCCCGCCGCCTCGTCATTGCTCGGCCTGGTGAGCGTCGTCGCCCCGGTCATCGCCGGGGCCAACACCTGCGTCGTGCTGGCATCACCGGATCGCCCCCTCCCGGCGGTCACGCTGGGTGAGGTGCTGGCCACGTCAGACGTTCCGGCCGGGGTCGTCAACATCCTGACCGGGCCCCTCGCCGACACCGCCCCGTGGCTGGCCTCCCACATGGACGTGGACGCCATCGACCTGACCGGCACCGTCGGCCATCGCGACCTGGCCCGGGACCTGGAGGCGGCCGCCGCGGTCAACCTGAAGCGGGTGCTTCGTCCACCGACCACCGAACCGGACTGGACCGCCGAGCCCGGACTGGACCGCCTGCGCGCGTTCCAGGAGATCAAGACCGTCTGGCACCCGATCGGAACCTGAGCCCGCGCGGAGACGGTCGGCCGGGCCTCGGGTGCGCGCGCGTTCCATCCAATCGAGCTGCCGCCGACGTTCAATTGAACATGGCGCACCGTTCATTTGTGACACTCCACGAGTGCGATGAGATCCCCTGCCTCTCGACAGGACGTGGAACGCGATCCGGTCGTGCGACGAGCCTGGATATACGTCGATCTGACGACAGAAGCTGATCCAATCCAGGACCCCAGCCGTCGACGCGTGGTGGCAGAGCACCACCTCGTCCCTTGCAGGCGGTCGGCGTGCTCACCGTGGGACGCCCGGAAGGCGGCGGAGGTGGTCACCCGGGCGTCTCGCCGGATGGAGCAACGCGAAGGTGGACGCCCGGCTGGAGCCACGGGTCTCATCGGGCGTATTCGGGGTCGGGGCAGCCGTTACTCAGGTGATGCCGACTCGCCTGACCGGTGTGCTGCGGCGGCCGCGAACTCGGGTACGCCGGCGCGGCCGAGGGCGGCGAGCAGGCCGGGCAGGGTCGTGGGTTGGCGGCGGTTCGCTGCGGCCTGTCGCTTGAGTTCGTCGATGACCCCGTCGGGGGAGAGGTCGAGTTGGTCGAGAAGGAACGTGTCCGGGTCGATGACCTCCAGCCCGAACGGGTCAGTGCTGGAGGCCGGGAAGTCCGTGGTGTTGAAGGTGATGATCGCGTCGGCGTTCGCGTGGGCTGCGGCGGCGAGGACGTGCCGGTCTTTCGGGTCACATCTCAGCCCGCTGATCAGCGGTCGGTGGCGGTGACGTTCGCGTCTGGAAATGCGGTGGTCATCTCGTGGATGAGCCGGTCCACAGGGTCGACCGGGATTCCCCGGGCGATGAGGTTGCGTCGCAGTTCATCCAGGATGTCGGGCGACCACAGTGGCCGGTACAGGCCGCGTTCCGCGAGGCGAAGCAGGGTGTCTCGCAGGTGCGCGGGGTAGACCACGCACGTGTCGAGCACGACCCGGTACGACACCTGAGTCAGCGGGTGCGGGTGGGTGTGGCGGTCGTGTCGTACATGTCGGCGGCGTCGGCGATCTGGACCATCCGGTCAAGCGCTGCCCGCCGCTCCATCGACGCGCGGTCGCGATAGGCGATGACGTCGACGAGTCGTACCCTGCGGTGGCGACCCGGCCGTTGGAACGGGATCTCGCCGGAGTCGAGGAGTTTCACGAGGGTGGGGCGACTGATACCGAGCAGGTCGGCGGCCTGCTGGGTGGTGAGGCGCTCCTCGACGGGGACGATGGTGACCGCCTGGCCATCGGCCATCGCCTGGACAACCTCTCGCAGCGCCTCGAACACCGTCGCCGGCAGGACCAGCCGCTCACCACGCGGCCCCTCGAGGGTCGTTGCCTGCCCGGCGCCGGGAGACTCCAACAGTTCGCCGAGTTCGGCGAGTGATTCGCGCGGCGGCAGGACAGTGTGTTCCAACGTGGGTGTCGCCATGGCAGAGCACCTCCTTCCACCGGAGGGTACACGCAATCGAAAGATTCGCAAACACCTGGTGCAGGGCCCCACCGCAGCCGTCGGCGTTCGAACCCGCTTTCGTGGCTGGATCCACGAGGGTCGTGGCGGTTGTCGTCAGTGTCGGTGGCCGCGACGACCTGCGGGTCCGGGGTGATCCAACCGACCATCGACGGAGGACACACATGGTCCATGCCAGTGACCCGTCAGTTCACCAACACCACATGCAGGCCGGCCGCCGCGCCTACCTCACCGCCCCGGCGACATCACGATGGCTCACCCGCCAGCAGGCGCCGGCGTCAATTGAACGTGACGCACCGTTCACTTGTGACGGCCCCGGCACACCGTCGACACACAACCGTTGCGAACGGGCCTCATCCGTGACGGATGCGGCCGCGCCGAGGCCACTTCGACCACCAGGATCGTTCAATTGGACGACCGCGGCCTCCCGGTGGTCCAGTCGCCGAAACCCTGGCGACCGCCGCCCGGGTCCCGATAGCGTCCCCCCGACCGCGACCTGCGAGGTGACCCATGGGCTTCCTGGACAGACTCCGAGGCAAAGCCGAAACCGGCGCCGAACCCCCGACCGAACCTCCCGCGGCGGCCGGCGACGATGGTGACGCGTCCGCACCCGGCTGGGATGCGATCGCCGCCGCCGGCAGACGTGCGCACCCCGACCAGCCGACACCGTTCCATGTGGGCACGATCATCAAACACCGCTTCGGCGGTCCCGACCCGCTCGACGGCATCGACGTCCACCGGAGCGCATCACCGGTGCCCCACTGGCACTACGTGAGCTACGGCTTCAGCGACCTCTACGACGACACACCGCAGGCGGACGCCGACGCCGTCTCCGGGTTCGGTTTCGAGATGACGTTCCGGCTGGCCGACGCCGCCGCGGCCGATGCCCACGTGGATCCGCCCCTCTGGCCGGCGAGCCTCCTGCAACACCTGGCGCGGTACGTCTTCGACAGCGGCAACGTCTTCAGCCCCGGCCATCACATCGACCTGAACGGACCGATCTGCGTCGACGAGCCGACCGCGCTCACCGCCCTCGTGTTCGTCGAGGATCCGGACATGGGGTCGATCACGACACCCCGCGGCCGGGTCGACTTCATCCAGGCCGTCGGCGTCACCACCGCCGAGCTCGACGTGATCGGACGCTGGAATGCGCTCGCCGTCGCCGAGATGCTGGACGAGCGCCACCCCCGTGGGGTCACCGACCTGACCCGCGCCTCCCTCACCGACGACCCCGGGGTCATGGCCCGCATCGAGGACGGCATCCGGCGCGACGGCTCGAGCCAGGGGATGCTCTACGTCGACCACCTGGGGGTCGAGCGGAATGCGACGCCACCGGTGGTCGAGATCGGTGCCGGCATCGTCGATCGACTCATCTCGGTCCTGATGGGACGAATCCCCTTCGACCGGCCGCTGATGATGGTCGGACGCGAGGCCGCGCTCATCTTCAGCCCCGGCGCCCCCGCCGGCATGGAGCCGGCGGAGGACGGAGCGCCTGCCATCACGCTTTCGCCCGCGGATGTCGAGTCGCTTGCCGCCACCCTGCGGCCCGAGCGCGGCGAGTACCGCGCTCCCGGCCTGGACGTCGTGTGGCGGGTCGTGCCGTCCAACATCACCGACGACGACGGAAACGTGGTCGAGACCATCGGCTGACATCGGCACCGCTCTTCGACGCACACCGGGCGTGCGCAAGTTAGGTGCCTGGCACCACGGCGTGCGCCGAACCGAATCCCGACGGCGCGCCCCGGGACCCGGTACCGTCTCCCCGCATGCGCATCGCCACCTGGAACGTCAACTCCGTCAAGCAGCGGGCCGCGCTCCTGCTGCGCTGGCTGGACGACCGCCGTCCCGACGTCGTCTGCCTGCAGGAGCTGAAGCTCTCGGACGACGCGGTGCGCGACCTCCTGGGGCCCGAGCTCGCCGCACGCGGCTACGAGATCGCGGTGAACGGCGGCGCCGGCCGCTGGAACGGCGTGGCCATCCTCTCCCGCGTCGGCCTCGCCGACGTCACACCGGGACTTCCCGGCGCGCCCTCCTGGGGTGAGGCCGAGGAGGAGGAATCCCGCGCCATCACCGCCACCTGCGACGGCGTGCGCGTGATCTGCGTCTACGTCCCCAACGGACGTTCGGTCGGCTCGGACCATTACCGCTACAAGCTCGAATGGCTGGCCGCACTGCGCGACCTGGCTGCCGGCGTCGACCTCCCCCTCGTCGTCTGCGGCGACATGAACGTGGCGCCGACCGACGCCGACCTGTTCGACCCGGCGGCCTACGAGGGCCACACCCACGTGACCGACGAGGAGCGCGCGGCCATCGCCGCCCTGCGCGACCTGGGCCTGCGCGACGTGGTGCGCGACCGCTGGCCCGACGAGACCGTCTTCACCTTCTGGGACTACCGCGCCGGGATGTTCCACAAGGACCTGGGGATGCGGATCGACCTGATCCTCGTCGCACAGGACCTGGCCGACCGCACGCGCGCGGCGTGGGTGGACCGCCAGGCGCGCAAGGGCAAGGGGACCAGCGACCACGCCCCGGTCATCGTCGATCTCGACGAGGCCCCGGACGGCGACATCGGCCCGGTCGTGCCACCGCCCTCGGCCCCCAGCCGCCGCACCGGCGCCCGGCTGCCGCAGGCACCATGAACCGACGGCGCGGGACCATCGCGACGGTGGTCGCGCTCCTCACCGCGGCGGCGGCACCGACCGTCGCCTCCGCCGCACCTGCGGAGGCACGCGATGGATCGGTGTGGCTGCCGTACTGGCTGATGGACCGCGCCTACCCCGCAACAGTCGCCAACGCCGACGCCGTCGGCACGGCGTCGCTCTTCTGGTACGACGCGACCTCCTGCACCCGGATCGTCGGCTCCCGCGGCGCCGGTGACCGGCGCATCATCGCCGGCCTGCGCGCCCGCGGACTGCGGGTGGTCCCATCCATCACCGCCTCCGGTCTCACACCCGCCGCCGCCATCGCCTGCTTCACCCACCCGACGCGGCGCACCGCCCACGTGGCGCGCGTCGCGGCCATCGTCGCGTCGCGTGACTACGACGGCGTCGACATCGACTACGAGCACCTGGCGCTCACCACCGACCCCGCGCATGCGAAGCGCGTGCGCACCGCGTTCACCCGCTTCGCGACCGACCTGTGCACCCGGATGCGCACCCTGGACCGCTCGTGCTCGATCACGGTGATGCCCCGCACCTCCGATCGCATGGACGTGTGGCGCGGCAGGCTCATCCCCGGCGTCTACGACTACGCGGCCCTGGCCGAGACGGCGACGACCTTGCGGGTGATGGCATACGACCAGCACGCCTCCGGCACACGCCCCGGTCCCATGGCCGGCCTGCCGTGGGTCCGCGCGATCGCCCGCTACACGGCGTCGGTGGCGCCGCCCGAGCGCGTGGAGCTGGGCGTCCCCACCTACGGACGCGACTGGACCGGTCGCAGCGCCCGATCGATCAGCGGGCCGGCCGCGGCGGCCCTGGCCGCACGTCGGCGTGCGACACCGCGCTACGACCCGGTGCAGGGCGAGATGACCTTCACCTACACGGACCGGGGCCGACGGCACACGGTCTGGTGGAGCGGTCCGCGCTCGGTGGCCGCCCGAGTCGCCCTGGCACGTCGCGTGGGGTTCGCCGGCACCGCCGTCTGGGCGGCGGGGCTGGAACAGCCGGGGGTGTGGGCCGCCCTGCGCGCGGACAAGCGGTGAGCGGGGGCATCTCCCCCGGCCCACCGCCCACCGCCTCAGGTGACGGTGAACTCCGCGTACATGCCGCCCGCGAAGTGTCCGGGCAGGTTGCAGAGCAGGACGTACTTGCCGGCCTTCATGTCGACGCTGAACGACTTGGTCGTCCCGGGCGGCACGTCCGACGTCTCACCGAGTGCACCGGCCTCGTCGGCGGTGCCGTCGGCCTTCGCGAGCGCCTTCGGTCCTCCCGAGGGCTCCGGCACGACCACCATCTCGTGGGTCATCGTCCCGTCGTTGGTCACCGTGAAGGCCACCCTGCCCGCCGGTGCGGACGTCACCTGGGGAACCAACTTGAACTCGCCGCCCCTGGCGAGGTCGACCTTCACGGCCGTCTCACCCGCGGGGGTGCCCGAGGTCGCCGTCGTGTCGGTCGCGGTGGTGGCGGGGGCAGCCGTCGTGTCGGTCGCCGTGGTGGTCGAGCCACCACCGCACCCCACGAACCCCAGCGCTCCCGCGGCGACCACCGCCACCGCACCCACCGCAATCCGCCTGCTCTTCATCCGGCCCTCCGTTCGTCGGATTCGCCACGGCGCCGAACACGCCGTTCGATCCAAGGGTGGACCGGGAAGATGAGCGCACGACGAGAGCTCACGCCGACCCGCGTGCACGTCACTCGTCGAGGTGGCCCGCGTCCAGGCGCCGCTCACGCCCGAGCCGCCTGGCCCGCAGCCGGGCATGGCCCACCCCCACGACCGCCACGATGATCCAGAAGACGCTCAGCACGTAGCGGTAGAACCAGGCCTCGTCGGCCGACACGATGCGGCGCACGGCCAACACGACGAGCGCCGCGCTGGCAAGGGCCAGGAGGACCGGCAGCACCTGGCGAAGCCGCCCCCACCAGCCGATCACCTCGCCGACGGCCAGGTCCGCGTCGTCCAGCTCCCACCATCCCGTGAACACGACCACCACGATGAGGATCATGAGGCCGGGAAACCCCATGGCCGCGGCCGCCACGTCCCAGCCGAGCGCGCCGACCGCGATGCCCGACACTGTGAGCGCCGCACCCGCCACGTAGAGCCCGTCCAGACGGTCGGCGCGATGAAGCTCCCGCCGGCGGCGCCGCCGCATGAACGTGCGGCGATCCACGTCAGAGGTCGAACTGCTGCTTGGCGAGGAAGAGCCGCACCATGCGCACGCCCTCCACCAACAGGTCGAGCGTCCGCTCCGCCTCCTCGGGTGCGACATCCGCCAGGTCGCGGGCCACGACCCACCAGTCGACCGGCCGCTCGCGCACGAGCGGCAGGAGCGCCGCCGCGACCGCGTTGGGATCGTCGCCCCCCACACCGGCGACGCCGGTGACGACATCCTCCGGATCGATGCGGAACGCCCCGGCGGGCGCCTCGTCACCCTCCACCAACCAGGACCGGCCCACCAGCTCCGCATCGGCGCCGATTGCCTTGATCGGCCGGTACGGCACCGCCGCCGCCAGCGCGGCCAGGCCGGCGTCGCCGTCCCGGGAGGCGCCGCTCGAGATCACGTCCACCCCCAGACGCATCTGGATGGCCGGCCAGTCGGGCCCGGCGGGCAGCCCGCCCAGCACGATCGTTGGGAGCACCGGCAGTTGGATGCCGGCCTTCGACAGCGCGTCACGGTCCATGCCGGGCACGCTATCCGGCCGCAGGAGGCTGCGGCCGCCGGGTCGAGCCGCCGTCGCCCGTCATCCGACCGTCCCCGCGCCGTCCACACCCCACGCGTCGACCAGCCGCCGTGCCGGTGCCCTGCGGACCAGGCCGGCCATGAGCGCGATGATCGAACCGTCCGTGAACGCGACCATCAGACGCCCGGCCTGGAGCAGCCTGGGACGCCGGTGGATGCCGACCACGTCGGCACGCGGTGCTTGCCATCCGATCTCGGCCGGTGCGCCGGCGGGGATCCGGACCGCCAGCAGACGCCGATCCGTGGGCACCAGGTCGTCGAACCCGCCCACCACCGCATCGCGCATCCGCATGGCCGCACAGCCGCGGTGCCCGATGAGCGACACACCGGTGACCAGGCGATCCGTCCGTTCGACCCAGAAGGGCGACGGCAGGCCGAGCAGGTGGTCGATCAGGAGGTCGCGATCGGCCCGCGACGGCGGGTCGCCGAGGTCCTCGAACCCGGAGAAGTACGCGACGGAGGTGAGCGCACGCGCCGTCTCGCCGGGATCGAGTGCGGCGTCGATCTGGTCACGGTGGATGGCGAACCGATTGAGCACGCCGTGATTCTGATGGCATCGCGCTCCGGCGGGTAGCGTGGGCGGTCAATACCGGCGGCGGAGGTCTCTCATGCGGGTGGTCATCGTGGGTGGCGGTATGGCGGGGCTCGTCCTCGCGCGCGGGCTGATGCTGCGCGGCGTGAACCCCGTCGTCCTCGAACGCAGCCCGTCCAGCGTGCGGATCCCCGGTCCGATCATGCTGCCCTTCCAGGCCTACGCACCGCTGGGCGAGATCGGTCTGATGGACGACGTGCGACGCGCGGGCCGGGCGATCCCCCCGTACCAGGGCGACGACCCGGTGGCGTACGGCCTCGGCCGGCAGTTCCTGCTGGACGCGCTTCGCGAGGGCGTCGACATCCGCTGGGAGCACGAGGTGGTCGATCTGGAGCGCGACGGTGACCGGGTCGTCGGCTGTCGCGTGCGCACCGGTGAGGATGAGCGGTCGCTGCCCTCCGACCTGCTGGTGGGCGCCGACGGCACCCACTCACCCGTCCGCGGGATGGCGAGGTTCCCCGCCGAGGTGTACCGGTTCGACACCGCGACGCTCTCGTGGCGCAGCCCGGTGCGGAGCGCCGAGCCCTTCGCCATCCACTTCCTGCCGGACGGCCGGCAGGTCACGATGGTCGGCTAGTCCGAGGGGGCGGTGGGCGGGTGGCAGATCCCCCGGCCTGAGGGCGGGGAGGCCGAGGCGATGGCCCCGGGGTTCGAGGCGTACCGCTCCGCCTACGCGACGATGCTGCCGGCGTCCGCCGAGCCCCTGGCCGCGATCGACGAGTCGGCGTGGTTCTACCGCGAGGGGTGGGGCGTCAACTGCGAGACCTGGTGGAAACCCGGGGTGGCCCTCATCGGGGAGGCGCTCCACGCCATGAACCCGGAGGCCGGCATCGGCGCGGGCCTCGGCATGGGCGACGCGCAGGCCCTGGCGGCGGGCGTCGGCGCGCACACCGACGATCCCGACGCCGCGTGTGCCGAATGGGAGCGCTGGCGCCGACCGGCCCTCGCCCCCTATCTGGCGATGGGCAGTCAGGCGGTGCGCGTGGTGCGCGGCGGGGAGCCGCGACCCGAGGAGCGCTGGCCGCCGCAGTGACCGGTGGGGCTCAGTGCCCGACGGAGGCGAACGATCGGGCCTCGTGCATCAGCATCTCGACCGACTCCGCATCGAGCACGGCCATCCAGTTGCGGGAGACGCGACCGCCCGAGACGTAGGGCGACAGCACGCCCTTCGTCTGCAGCTGCAGCGCCCGCGCCTGGGGCAGGCGAACCACAACGTGCTCACCGACCAGCATGGCGAACGGGTAGCCGTTGATGATGAGGCCGTCGACTCCGGTGTGGTGGGTGCTCTCGCTGACGTCCGGGTCGTCCTCGAGCATCTCCGCGGCGACTCGGCGGTAGGGGTTGGCTGCGATCACCATCGACCCCACACTGGCGGGCGCGGCACCGGAGTTCAAGCCCCCGGGCCCGCACCCGACGGATCTCAGTCCGGCGGACGGGTGGCGAAGATCAGGTGGTTGGACGCCCGGCCGGCGTCAACCATCTCCTGGTATGCGGCGAAGTACGCGATCTGCTCGTCGGTCTTCTCCGGTCCCTGTTCGTCGGCAAGCAGGTCCCGGTGACGCCGCCACCCGTCAAGCCACCGGGCGAGCTGCCGGGGGAAGTCGGCGTCGGCGGTCACCTCGTCGACCACGAACCCGGCGTCGGCCAGCATCCGCATGTAGTCGTCATGGGTGTCGGTGTACTGCGGAACCGTGTACCCCTCGCTGATGCGCTCACGCAGTTCGTCGTCACCCTCACGCCATTCGAAGGTGCCCGACAGGATGGCCACGGTGCCACCCGGCCGCAGCACGCGGCGCACCTCGCGCAGCACCGCGACCTTGTCCGTGAACACGTTCATCACGTTCAGCGCGACGACGACGTCGAACGCCCCGCCCGGAAACGGCATGCACAGCGCGTCGCCGAGGACGAAGTCGATGCGCTCCGACATACGCGCCCGGTCGACCAGGATCTCGGCCACCTCGACGCCGACCTCGTTGACCTCGATGCCGGTCATCCGGCAGCCGGTCTGATCGGCGATGTACGTGGCGGGCCCACCGGTGCCGCTCCCCAGGTCCAGCACCTGCGTCGATGCGTCGATCCCCAGACGCGCGACCAGACGATCGAGGAACGCCGGGGTGACGAAGGAGTGCTGGCCCAGGTCGTCGCCCGCGGGCCAGATCGCGGCGCGCAGCACACGGTTGGCCGGGCTGTCGCCCCGGTGGATCTCCGAGTAGTCGACGGCTCTGCGGGTCTCGCCCATCATGGATACGCCTCCTCGGCCGGTCGCGTGCATCCCGTGGGGCGGACGCAACCGGTATACGGCGGACGCCCGGCATTGTGCCAGCGCCCGGGGCCGGAGGTCGGCGACGCGCCCACGGCGCACCCGACCCACCGGCCCCGAAGGACGATCAGAAGATGCGGTACGCCGTGCGACTGAGGAAGAAGCCGCGCTTCAACCGCGTGTTGGCGCAGACGACACCGGCGGTCGTGCTGAGGCAGTACACCGGCGTGCCCCGCACGTGCGAGACGTAGTTGTAGCGCAGCACCGGCACGCCGCGCTGCCAGATGGTGTCGGTGTTGCAGACGGCGCGGTAGCCGCGACGCACGACCTCGATCCGACCGATGGTGCGCCGACCGATCTGCGGCGGGCACTGGGCGCGCGTGGCGCGGATCGTGCTCCTGCGAAGCTCGCACGCCTCGACGCCGATGTCGGGGTTCTCGATGCCGATGCTGCAGAAGATGTTGCCGCTGGGGGTGCGGAAGGTGCCCTGGGCCCCCGCCTGGTAGCCCTTTGAGGCGCGGATCTGCTTCATCGCCTGTGCGTAGGTCTTGGGCGGAGCGGCCATGGCCGGTGCCGCGGCCCCAAGGCAGACGGCGATCGCGGTGATGAGTGGAAGGCGTTTGATCATGTGGTCGATCGTACGTGCGACCCGCATCACATTTGCCAAGGGTCGCCAAAGACCCGCCGCGTGGGGTCAGGTGTCCGTACCGGTGCCGGTGCCCTTCGCCTGGCGGTGGTGGTCGTGCCAGACCGTCAGGTAGAGCCGGTGGGCGGTGATGACGATGGCCGCCCACGCGGCCGCCAACGCCCAGCCCGCGACGACGTCGGTCAACCAGTGGTGGCCCAGGTACACGCGGGTCAGGCCGATCACGAGCGCATAGACGACCACCAGGGCGCAGATGAGGATGCGCGCGCTCCGGGACCGCACGGTCAGAAGCAGCAGGTAGCCGATCACGAGCGCCAGCGCGGTGGCGTTGAGGGTGTGGCCGCTGGGGAAGGCCGGCGAGCTCTCGAACGGCGGCACCGCGTCGGCCACCGGCGGTCGCGACCGCCCGATCGCCCACTTGCCCGCGATCGTCATCCCCAGGGACACGACACCGGTCACCGCGATCACCACCAGCGGTTCGATGCTGCGTCGCCGCCACCACAGCCACGCCGCGGACAGGACGACCAGCAGCGGCAGCCCGTACTGCCCGCCCGTGTGGGTGATCCACGTGGCGGTGTCGGCCAGCCAGTCGGGGCGATGGCCCTTCATCCAGTCGAGCAGCGGACGGTCCAGGGCGGCCAGCCCGTCGTCCTCCTCGGTGACCTGCTCGTAGACCTCGGCGGCGAGCGCCGTGGCGAGGATCGCAACCACGCCACCCAGGACCACGGCGACGATGGCCGCCCGCCACGTGACCACCCACCGAACCCAGGAGCGTTCGACACCCGGGATGTCGGTCGCCCACGTCTCCAGCCGCCGGCCCCAGGTGCTGTGCCAGGTCGTGACGTCGCGGCCTCCGATCGAGTTGGATTCGGAATCGGCGGGCGGCGGGTTCAGACGCATCGCGACAGTCTGCCGGGCGGAGGGGACCATTCGCGACCGTGCCGGGGATCGACCGGCCTTCACGACGGGTGACATCGACGAACCCCAGGGGTCCACGAGTCACCGCCCGTGTCCGGCACCAGTGGCGCTGAGTGGCCACCGTGGCCGGGACCACCGGCCGGCGAGGCAGCCATCCAGTCGCCCTGGCAGGATCCACGGGCCCCGTTTCGCGGGGTGATCAACGTCGTCCGGAGGCCAGGTGAGCGCACGTATCGTCGGAGTGGGGCATCACCTGCCGGAGCGGGTGATGACCAACGATGAGGTCGCCCAACGGGTCGACACGTCCGACGAGTGGATCACCCGCCGGGTCGGCGTGCGCAGCCGCCACGTCGCCGCACCCGATGAGACCGTGGCCGACATGGCGACCCGCGCCGGTGCCCGGGCGCTCGAGCACGCCGGCGTCGCGGCCGGCGACATCGACATGGTGGTGCTGGCCACGACGACCGCCAAGGACCGCTCACCCAGCAACGCCGCGCGCGTGGCGGGCGCACTCGGCATCCCCGGCCCCGCGGCGATGGACGTCAACACGTTCTGCTCGGGGTTCTGTTACGCCCTGGCCCTCGCCGACCACGCGATCACCGCCGGCTCCGCCACCACCGCCCTGGTGATCGGTTCGGACCGCTTCACCGACGTGGTGGACTGGAACGACCGGTCCACCTGCGTGCTCGTGGGTGACGGGGCGGGCGCCGCCGTCGTCGGCCGCAGCGACGACGCCGGCATCAGCCCGGTGGTCTGGGGATCGGATCCGTCCCTGGGTCAGGCGGTGCGGCTGGAGATGCCGAGCGACCGGTTCGAGCAGGACGGCAAGACGGTCTTCCGTTGGGCCGTGGAGTTCATCCCCACCGTCGCCCAGCGGGTGTGTGAGCGGGCCGGCATCCGCACCGACCAGCTGGGCGGCGTGGTGCTGCACCAGGCGAACCTGCGCATCATCGACGGTATCGTGCAGCGCCTGGGCGCCGACGACGCCGTCATCGCCCGCGACGTCGTCACCTCGGCCAACACGTCGGCGGCGAGCGTCCCCGTGGCATTCAGCAAGCTGGTGCACTCGGGAGAGCTCACGAGCGGGACGCCGACGCTGCTGCTGGGTTTCGGCGGTGGCCTGGCGTGGGCGGGACAGGTGGTCGCGTCGCCGTGACCCCGGACGGAGGCGAGCACCCGGGTGAGCCGCGTGACCGACGCGCGTGGCCGGTGCGCGCGCTGAATGCGGTGATGGCGCTGACGATGCTGTTCCTGTTGCCGGTCGTCGCCATGATCGTCGGTTGGCTGATCATCTTCTGGGGCCTCTTCGCCCTCTTCAGCCTGCGCTGACGGGACACAGAGCTCCATGAGGTGGATCACACACCGCTTTCAGGACCCTCACAGATCCCCCCCCCCACATCCCCACCCGGCGGGAGTAACGTCCGCGAGGACATCGGCGTCGTCAGCAGGTCACATGGCACGCGTCTCCCACCACGGATCGACCAACCGAGACCGTCGGACCCCGCAGACTGCGGAGTGCTTCCTGTCTGCGCGCCGACACCCGCGTCGCCGAGGTGCGATCCGAGCGGCGCTGACATGCGTGCTGATCGTTGCTCTCGCGGGACCCGCGGCGGCACAGGTGCGCCTGGGGCCCGCCCGTGCGTTCCCGACCCAGGACCGGTTCGCGGCGGACGGGTTCGAACCGGCCGCGCTCAACGACCGGGGCGCTGCGGTGGCGACCGCAGCACGTTGGAATCGAGGCGGCACGACGACTCCCCTGGTGCGACAGCGTCCCGCAGCGCGGGGCAGTTGGAGTCCGGTGACGGCGCTGGCGCCGGCGGGCGACGCGGTGTCCCGACCGGTCGCCGCCATCAACCTCAACGGTCATGCCATCGCGGTGTTCGCTCGAAACGGCGTCCTCATGTGGTCCCGTCGAGGACCGCGACTGGGATGGAGCCCGGGTCGGTCCGTGGGCGCGGCGGTCACGATGGACGACACGATCCGGGTGTCGATCACCGATCGCGGGGCCGCCAGAATCGCCGTTCTGGGTCGGTCAGCGGCACCGGCCGCCGCAGGCTCCTGGACGGTCCGTACGTTCGACCAGACGCGGCCCCGGCGCTGACGATCCCGCCGTTTCGGATCCCCGACACGGGTATCGGGGGTGACCCGCTCGCCCTGGGGCTGGGTCCGCCCGTGATGGCGATGGGTCGCGCCGGAACCGTCGTCGTGGGCTGGACCGAGGCCGGGTCCCCGAGCGCGGTCAGGGTCGCCGTCAGGGCGGCGGACGCCGCGGGCTTCGCTCCCACCGAGACCGTGGCGACGGGGCACGACGCGCTGATCGCGTCGGTGGCCGCGGGTGACGGAGAAACGGTCGCGGTCGGCTGGTGGGCGGGTGACGCGCCGGCCACACCCGGGCGTCCCGTGCGCGCGGTGGACGGGCGGTCGTGGGTCGCGCGACGCGGCATCGGCGACGGGGGATGGACGCAGCCCACGTCGCCGGGCATCGTTCCGCCGGCACTCGCGGTCGACGCGGACGGCGCGGTGCTGGCCGCGTGGATGGATCCGACGAGTCTGCCCACCACGGTGACCGCCCGCGCGGCGGTGTTGGAGGCAGCGGCCACAGCATGGGTGGCGTCTCCGGCGCTCGGCACGCAGGACCCGGTCGATCCGGCCGCGACGATCTCGCAGGTGGCGATGTCGGCCGGACGCGCGATGGTCCACTGGTCCTCCCACAACGGTCCCGGCGACGACAGCACGGAGCTGTGGATCCGCGAACCCGACGGCGCATGGACATCGCGACGGATCAGCATCGCCCACCCGTGGGACCGCGTGAACGAGGGCGCGTCCTTCGCACAGTCGCCATCGGGGCACGCCCTGGTCATGGGCCCCGGATTCCTCGTGAGGAACCTCGACGCCCTGCCGACGCCTCCGGGCGCACGGGTGATCCACCCCGTCGCCCACCCGCGGGGGTCCGACGCGGTGATCCGGTTGCGGTTGAGCCTGCCGGCGCTCGTGACCGTCAGCGCGGCACGCAGCATGACGTCCCCGGCGATTCGGACGCGTCGGACCCGGCTCGGCGCGGGGAGGCGGACGCTCCGCCTGGGACCGCTCCGGCGAGGCCGGTACGTCATCCTCGTGACCGCCTGCCACTGGGCGCGCGGCTGCACACCCCTGCCGATCATCACGGAGGCGATCATCCGATGACCTGTCCCATCGGCACCCGCTCCGCGATCCATGGAGTCCTCGTCCTCTGTGGCGCCGCGCTCGCGGTCGGCCCGTCCACGGCGCCCGCGACGGACGCGTCGGGATGGATCCCGGTCGCGGCCACCGCCCAGGGGCCCCGCATCGATGCGCTCGCGGTCCACGCCGACCGCGGCCTGGTCCTGATGGACACGTACCGCGCCGGCTCGGCGCGCCACGCGGTCGCGACCTTCCGCCGCAGCGGGACCGGCGCCGTTCGCACCGGCGTCGGCGACCTGGGGCTCGGCCCGTCGGTCGTGTTGGACGCGGTGGCGGACGGACGGGGCGGCTGGATCGTCCTCACCCATCCGACCGATGGCACCGCGGCGTCCCGGGTCACACGGCTCGGCGCGACCGGTCGCGTCGACCGCACGTTCGGCACGGACGGGTCGACGGTGTTCAACGCACAGAGCTCGGGACTGACCGTGGATCCGTGGGGACGGATCTGGGTGGTGGGCACCGTGTACCGCTCGAGCATGCAGTCGGAGCTCATCGCCGTGACACGGATCCGTCGCGGCGGCGAGCTCGACACCTCGTACGGTCCGCGCGGCACGCGGGAGATCGCGCTTCCGCGCGACCGGGTCGCCGCACGTCTCGGCGTCGCCGAGCAGGACATCTCGTATGGGCCGTCACGGATCGCCGCCGCACCCACCGGTCACGTCGTCATCGCCGGCTCGACCTCGGCATCCGGCGTCGTGGGCGCGACGGGCTTCCTCACACGACTCACCCGCACCGGCGAGGCGGATCCGACGTTCGGCACCCAGGGCATCGAGTCCTACGGACCGATCCGACCCTCGAGCATCTCGTCGAACGGCATCTACGGCCAAGCGCTCGACGTCGAACCGCTCTTCGGGAACATCTACGTGGCCGGCGTTCCCGCACGCGACCCGAAGACCGTGGTCTGGAAGCGCACCGCGCGCGGCTCACGGTACGGCAGCTTCGTCAACCACGGCTGGCTGCGGCTGCACAACCTCACCCAGACCGAGCTCGTCGGCGCCACCTGCCACGGTGGTCTGTGGATCGCCGACCGCTCGGTGATCCAGATCCGCACCCGTGCGGGACGGTTGGACCGCCGCTTCAACCGCACCGGCGTCCTGCGCCTTCGCGACGCGGCCGGACTGCTGACGGTGCGCGCCGCCGCGTACGACCGCCGGTCCTGCCGGCTGACCGGTGCTCGGATCGAGCGGTACGGGTCCGTGACCGGCGTGCGCGTGCAGTCGTTCGGCACCCCGCGACGCTGACGACGTGTCACCCCGTGCCGTCCACCACCTGGATCGCGCGCTCCTGCCATGCGCGGATGTCGTCGATGTCAGGACCGAAGATCGGCTCCTGGGTGAAGGTCACCGGTTCGCCGTCCAGGACCACCTCCCCCGTCACGCCGTCGCGCACGTGGAGCGTGCCGACGCCATCGGACGTCTCCACCACCCAGACGTCGTAATGCTCGTCCAGCCGGGCCCTCCAGATCTCGCTCTCAGACGGTGCCGTGTGATCGGACATGGCGCGCGTTCCCCCTTCGAGGTCGTCGCACCATCCTGCACCGGCTCGCCCCGAGGCGGCGGCGGCGGGTTCGGCAGTCACATCACATCGCCGACGCCACCCGAGCGTCGATTACCCTTCGTCCGTGCGGAAGATCAGCGTCGCCCTCTCGGACACCGACCGTGACCGCCTGGCACGCCTGGCGGCGATGACGGGCAGGTCGCAATCCGAGGTGATCTGCGATGCGATCGCCGAGTACGAAGAGCGCCGGATGTCGCGTGCCTTCGCACTGCTCGATCTGGGAGCACGCTCGGACGACGTCCGGTCCATCGCCGATGTTCCGGACGAGGAACTGCTGGCCGGTTTCGGCGAGTGACGCTCCTGGTCGACGCCATGACACTCGTCGGGCGGCGTCCGAACCGAGCGCGCCGTTCGGATCTGGCCCGTGTCCCCGTGTCATCGTCCGTCAGCCCTCGTCGCGACCCGTCCGGATCGCGGTGCCGAACCCCCAGCCCGACAGGAGGCCCAGCACGTTCCCGACGCCCATCACGACCGCAAGACCCGCGTTCTCGCACGTTCCCTCGCGATGACAGCGTCCTGCGGATCGGTCGATGAGGACAGCGCCGACCACCACGCCGGCCAGCAACACGACCACCACCGCGAGACCCGTCCTCGTCGTCATGCTCAGCCCGATGCCGATCGCGACGATGAAGGCGATGGCCCCGAACAGGGCCGCGAGCAACACGATCATGCGCGCCCGGGTCGCACGCCCAGACGACTCGGGGCGCCGAAGCGCCCCGAGCGTCCCCCTGCCAGGCGCCTCACGGCGCCGTCACGGACCGACCTACGAGCAGCCGCTCGTCGAGCCGCAGTTCTCGCACTTGTAGCAGCTGCCCGAACGGATCATCGTCCAGCCGCAGCTGGCGCAGATGGCCCCGTCGGTCTGCATGCGGAACGTGTACGCCCCACCCTGTGACGGCGAGAGCGGAAGCTCGGTCTGACCCGACGCGTGCCCCGTGGGCAGCGGCACGACGGTGCCGTTGTCGGTCTCCTCGTCGGGGGCGACCACCGTCTGGGTGGCCTCGGCACGGTACTCGTCGGTGATGATGCCGACCATCCGCTTCTCCTCCTCCGAGAGGAACTTGCTGCCCAGCCAGCGGACCAGGTAGTCCACGATGGACTTGGCCATCGGGATCTCGGAGTTGCCGGTGAAGCCGGAGGGCTCGAAGCGCACGTGGGAGAGCTTGTCCACGAGCACCTGCAGCGGCATGCCGTGCTGGATGGCGAGCGACATGCAGATGGCGAGGGCGTCCATGAGACCCGACACCGTGGAGCCCTGCTTGGCCATCTTGACGAAGACCTCGCCCGGGCTGCCGTCCTCGTACTTGCCGACCGTGATGTAGCCGTCGTGGTCGGCGATCGAGAAGTGGTGCGTGATCGCCTCGCGCTCGTCGGGCAGACGCCGGCGCACCGGACGGGCCGCCTGGGTGGGCTCGGGCATCGCCTTGCCGGTCGAGAGCGGCTGGGTGCGCTTGGAGCCGTCGCGGTAGATCGCGAGGGCCTTCACGCCCTCCCGCCAGGCCAGCATGTAGGCGGCCGAGATCTCCTCGGGGGTCGCCTCGTTGGGCATGTTGACCGTCTTGGAGATGGCGCCCGAGATGAACGGCTGCACCGCACCCATCATGCGGATGTGGCCGCTGGCGGCGATGGAGCGCGAGCCCTTGAGCGGGGTGAACGCGCAATCGAACACCTCGAGGTGCTCGTCCCGCAGGCCGGGCGCGCCCTCGATGGTCTCGTTGTCGTCGACGTACTTGACGATGGCGTCGGTCTCGGCCTCGGTGTAGCCGAGGGTGCGAAGGGCGCGCGGCACCGTGTTGTTGACGAGCTTGATGACGCCGCCGCCGACGAGCTTCTTGTACTTGACGAGGGCGATGTCGGGCTCGACGCCGGTGGTGTCACAGTCCATCATGAACCCGATGGTGCCGGTGGGCGCCAGCACGCTGGCCTGCGCGTTGCGGATGCCGTGCATGTCGATGCGCTCGACCACGTTGGACCAGGCCTCGCGCGCGGCGTCCACCAGGCCGGCATCGGGGACGAGGTTCTCGCGGATGTTCTCGACCTCGCGCTGGTGCATGCGCATGACGCCCTGCATCGGTCCGGCGTTGACACCGTAGCCCTCGAAGGGACCCATCCGCTCGGCAAGACGCGTGGACATCTCGTAGGCGCGACCGGTCATGAGCGCGGTGATGGCACCCGCGTAGGCGCGACCGCCGTCCGAGTCGTAGGCACGACCGTGCGACATGAGCAGCGCACCCAGGTTGGCGTAGCCCAGACCCAGCTGACGGAACCGGCGCGCGTTGTCGCCGATCTCCTCGGTGGGGTAGCCGGACCGCGACACGATGATGTCCATCGCGGTGATGGTGGTGTCGATGGCCTGCTGGTAGTCCTCGATGAGGAACCCACCCTCGTCGTCCACGAACTTCATGAGGTTGAGCGAGGCCAGGTTGCACGCCGAGTTGTCGAGGTGCATGTACTCGCTGCACGGGTTGGACGCGTTGATGCGACCGCTGTTGGGGCACGTGTGCCAGCGGTTGATCGTGGAGTCGTACTGCATGCCCGGGTCGCCGCAGACCCACGCGGCCTCGGCGATGTCGCGCATGAGGTCGCGGGCCTTCAGGTGGTCCATCGTCTCGCCGGTGGTGACCGACCGGGTGTGCCAGTCCTCGCCGGCCTCGACGGCCAGCATGAACTCGTCGCTGACGCGCACAGAGTTGTTGGCGTTCTGGAACTGGATGGACTGCCAGGCCTCGCCGTTGAGGCCCATGTCGTAGCCCATCTCACCCAGGGCCCAGGCCTTCTTCTCCTCGTTGGACTTGCAGTTGACGAACTCCCGGATGTCCGGGTGGTCGGCGTTGAGGATCACCATCTTGGCCGCGCGGCGGGTGGTGCCACCGGACTTGATGGCGCCGGCGCACGAGTCGGCGCCGCGCATGAAGCTGACCGGGCCGGAGGCGGTGCCGCCACCCGACAGGGCCTCGCGGGAGGAGCGGATGCGCGACAGGTTGACACCCGAGCCGGAGCCGCCCTTGAAGATGATCCCCTCCTTGCCGATCCACGACAGGATGGAGTCCATGGTGTCGTCCACCGAGAGGATGAAGCAGGCCGACGACTGTGGGTTCTCGCGGGTGCCCATGTTGAACCACACGGGCGAGTTGAACGCCACCTTCTGCTGCACGAGCAGATGGGTGAGCTCGGCGGCGAACGTGTCGCCCTCGGCCTCGTCGGCGAAGTAGCCCTCCTCGTCACCCCAGCGGCGCAGGGTGAGCACCACGCGGTCGATCAACTGCTTGACGCTGCGCTCACGGCGCGGCGATCCCAGCTGGCCGCGGAAGTACTTGGACGCCACCACGTTGGTCGCCAGCTGCGACCAGGCCGCCGGCACCTCGATGTCGTCCTGCTCGAAGACCGCCTGACCACCCTCGGCCTGGATGCCGGCCGAGCGGAGCTCCCACTCCACCTCGTCGTAGGGGTGCACCCCCGGGGTCGTGAAGTGGCGGCGCAGCGCAAGCCGGGCGCGGGAATCGCCGGTGGCCTGCTCGGCTGCGATCTGGGTGGCCATCAGTGGGAATCCTCCTCATCGGTTGATGCATCGGTCGTCGCGGTGGTGGCGGACGCCGTCGTCGTGGCGAGACCGCCGGTGAGCGCCCTCAGGCGCCGACCGGGCCCCGGACGAACGGTGATCTCATCCATGGTATCGAACAGGTGTTCGTCGAGCGAGGCCTGTCCGCGCGGAAGCGGGGGCTCGCGCTCCAGACGGGTGAGCTCCTCGCCGAACTCCTCCACGTCGCTGAAGCGCCGGTACACGGATGCGAAGCGCACATACGCAACCTGATCGATCTCCTTGAGCCGGCGCAGGGCGAGGTCGCCGATCAACTGGCTGGACGCCTCCTGGCGCAGGCGGTTGCGGAGCTCGGCCTCGATGTCGCGCACCGCCATGTCGAGCAGCTGCGTGCTCACCTGCCGCTTGTGGCAGGCCCGCTGCAGCCCCGACAGGAGCTTCTGGTGGTCGAACGGCTCACGCTCGCCGGAGGACTTGATGACGATGACCGGCATCTCCTCCACGCGCTCGTAGGTGGTGAACCGGGTGCCGCACCCGGCGCACTCGCGCCGGCGGCGGATGGCGTCCTTGGCGTCGGACACACGGGATTCGACCACACGGTGGTCAGGGTGTTCACAGAAGGGGCAGATCACGACGAGACGCTATCCATGGTGTCCGGGGGCGGGGCCACACGCTATATTCAGCGCGTTGACGGGGGATCCTCCCACGATCCTGTCGACAGGGCAAGCGGTGTGGGCGGCCGTACTTCCCGCTATTTCGGGCCCTTCGCTCGCAACCACGGTGACGAGTGTGACGGGAGCCACAGGTGTCGACGGTCCGATCCGGCGGGGCCGGTGAGGCACGGCGTGCGTCGCCGTTCGGCGTCGCCCGCGACACCGCGCGTCGTGTCCGACACCGGCGGAGACGGGGCCGGACGAGGCCGGAATGACGTTCCGCCCACCGACGGGTGGACGACCCCTAACTGAGGAACTTCACGTGCGGCAGCGGCCAGTAGGTGACCTCCGCCTGGCCGATCACGTTGGCCTCGGGCACGAACGGGTCCTCCCACTGGTGCGAGTCGCACGAGTTGCCGCGGTTGTCGCCCAGCACGAAGTACTTGCCGGCCGGCACACGCGCGTTCAGCACCATCGCACGACCACCGTCGGTGGCGGTGAAGTTGCCGCGCCCGACGTCGAAGGTGCCGCCGTCGTTCTGCTGCGCCCGCGGCACGTCGAGCGGGGTGCCGTTGACCCGGACCTCGTTGGAGTCGGTGGCGATCTCGATGCGGTCGCCGGGGATGCCGATGACCCGCTTGACGAACGGCACGTTGCTGGTCGTCCCCGGCTCGCACGTCTGCCGGGCGGCGTCGGTGGGCTGGAAGACGATGATGTCGCCGCGCTCGATCTCGCGGAAGTGGTAGATGACCCGGTTCGCGATGACCCGGTCGTTGGTCATGATCGTGGGCTCCATCGATCCGGTGGGGATCTCGTAGGGCTTCGCGACCGCGGCCTGGATGAGGAACGCCAGGGCCACGGCCACCGCCACCGGCAGGATCAGGTCCTTCATGAGGCGCCGGAAGACCATCAGTCCTCCCCGTCCGCGCCGTCGGTGCGACGGCGGCGGGCGACGACGACCGCCCCCACCAGAAGGAGCGCCGCCACCGGGACCACGATGAGCGCGGTGGTGCCGATGCCGCTCCCGTCCGCCTCGGTCGTGGCGGGGCAGGGCCGCTCGGCGGTTCCCACAAGCTCCGGCTTTCGCATGGCCTCGTCGATGGCCCCCTGCAGATCGCCGTAAACCTCGGCGGTCGCATTCGGTAGGTTGGGGGCCTCGCGATAGTCCGCCTCCGAGTGACACTCGGTGATGGACGCATTATGGGCGTTGTAGTCGTCCAGGACGTCCTGCGGTGCCGCGATCGCCGACGCCGGAGCGAGGATGCAGCCGATGAGGGCGATGAACACGACGAGGCGACGCAGCAGGGTGACCGTCCAGGGGTGAGCGAACCGGAAGCGAGGAGCGGCGCGGATCGTATCGGGATGCGCGAACCCGCTCAAGACGTACGGGCAGTCCGTCTGGGGGTCATCGCCGCCATCGCGTGGGCATTGGTGACGTTCGGCCGCGGCGGAATGGACACCGGTCGCCCCGGCGGCGGCAACGACACCCTGGTGCTGGCGCTCGCCCTGGTGGCGGGTGCGGTGCTCGCGATCGCGGCCGTGATCCTGCGTCCCACGCGCTGGTCGACCACCGCGCGGCTGGGCGTGGCCGCGATGGGCGCCTATGTGACCTGGTCGGCCTGCTCGATCCTGTGGGCCCCCGCACCGGATCTGGCCTGGCTCGCAACCGACCGGGCCGCGGTGGCGCTTGCCGGGCTCGTGGTGGGGTTCGGGATCGCGCGGGCGCTGCCGCGCCCCCTCGATGCGTTCACCGTGGCCTACGCCCTGGCCGCCCTGGCCGTGATGGCCTGGTCGCTCCTCACGCGGGCGCTGCCGGTCCCGCTGGCGCAACCCGGCGAGACCGCGCGGCTGGCCGCCCCGCTCACCTCGCCCAACGCCCTGGCACTGGTGGCGGTGATGGCCCTGCCAGGTGGGGTGGCGATGGCCCGCCGCGGCGGGCGCTGGAGCGCACCCGGATACGCCACCGTCGCGATCGCGCTGACCGTCGTGGCCGCCACCCAGTCGCGCTCGGGGTTCGTGGCGCTGGCGGTGATGCTGATCGCCCTGCTGTGGGCGGCACCGGGTCGCGCGCACGCGCTGGCGGCCATCGCCACCGCGGTGCCCGCCCTGGCACCGGCGATCATCTACGCGTACACGGCCTCGGCCCTTCAGGGCGAGTTCAACCTGCCACCGGCGGCGACGCGCACGGGTGCGGGCCTCGTGTTCGGCGTGCTCGTCGTCGTGGGCGTGGCGGTGACGGTGCTCGTGGCACCGTCGCTCGTGGCACCCGCCCGTCGGGTGGTGCCGCGGGCGCTGCGCGACCGCCGGGTGCGCGTCGGGCTCGCGACGCTGGCGGGCGCGGTGGTGATCGCAGGGGGCGTCGTCGTCGCGCAGAGCGACGTGGCCGTGCGCAGCGGCCCCGCCCGCATCCTCAACCCCGACACCAACAACCGCGGCGAGTGGTGGCGCCAGGCGTGGGACGCCACGGCCGACGCCCCGATCATCGGCCGTGGTGCGGGGTCGTTCCCGCTGATCCACCTGCAGGAGCGCCGCGAGGACGCCCCGCGTCTGCAGACCCGTGAACCGCATCAGCTGACGCTCGAGGTGACGAGCGGGCTGGGCGCGGTGGGCCTGCTGATCGCCCTCACCGGCGTCGGCGCGACCCTCGTCGCCGCGCGCCGCCTGGGACGGCCCGCGGTGCCCGCCGCGGCGATGCTCGTGGCGTTCCTGGTGCAGTCGCAGTCCGATGTCGGCTGGTCGACGCCGTCGGCGTTCCTGCCCGCCATGGCCGCGGCCGGGACCGTCCTGGGGGCGGCGTCGGCAGCGCGGCCGGTCGGGGGACGTCTCCCCACCCGGACGCTCGCCATCGGGGTGCCGCTGGCGGTGGTGGCGACGCTCAGCGCCCTCGCGCTCTGGGAGGCCGACCGCACCGCGTGGAATGCGACCGGCCGGCTGCAGGCCGCCGAGGTGGCGTCACGCACCGGATCGGGCGCCCCGGACTGGGAGGGCGTCGTCCAGGCCGCCGAGGCCGCCACCGGGGCCAACCCGCTCGGCATCCGCGGCCTGCTGGTCGAGGCCCGCGCACGGGACGGTCAGGGACGTGCCGGTGAGGCCGCCGACGCCGCCCGGCGCGCGACCGAGCGACAGCCCGACAACCCCAAGGCGTGGGAGTGCCTCGCCGCGGTCACCGACGGTGCCGAGCACGACCGGGCGCTCGTCGAGCTGCGACGGCTCGACCCGGTCCGCAGCCCGCAGCGCGAGCTCAGCTGTCAGCCGGCCTGGTGACCGAGGTGCGGGCCAGGCGCCGCAGCCGCGGCACCCGGATGGCCGCCTCCTTCACGATGCCGCCGCTCATCTTGGACTGTCCGAGGGTACGCTCGGTGAACACGATCGGGATCTCCACCACGCGGAAGCCCGCCAGGATCGCCCGGTAGGTCATCTCGATCTGGAAGACGTATCCGGCGGCGGCCACCTGGTCCAGGGGCAGGGTCTCGAGCACCACCCGCCGGAAGCACTTGAAGCCGCCGGTCAGGTCACGGACCTGCACGCCGAGCATGCGGCGCGCGTACCACGACCCGCCGCGGCTGATGAGGCGACGCAGCGGCCCCCAGCGCGCCACCCCGCCCCCCGAGACGTACCGCGAGCCCAGCACCAGGTCGGCGTGCTCGGCCGCCGAGACCAGGCGCGCGATGTCGGACGGGTTGTGGGAGAGGTCGGCGTCCATCTCGCAGATGAGCGCAGCGCCCGCATCGAGGGCGACCCGGAAGCCCGCCAGGTAGGCGGGTCCGATGCCCTCCTTCTCGCGACGTCGCAGCACCGACACGCGCGAATCGCGTTCGGCGATGGCGTCCACCAGGAGCGCGGTCCCGTCGGGCGAGCTGTCGTCGACCACGAGCAGACGCCCCTCGAAGCCCTCGCGGTCGAACACCGCCAGCAGATCCGTCGCCAGGCGCTCGATGTTCTCGGCCTCGTTGTAGGTGGGCACCACGACCCAGACGGGGCCCGGCGGCCAGAACTCGTTCATCCGCGCCCCACACGCACACCGAACACCACGGGACCGGCGATGGCGAAGCGCCGTCCGGTGTCGTTGCCGCGCGGCACGTCGCTGACGCTCACCGCGATGCGGGTGGCCTCCTCGTCGAGCGCCGGGGTCGCCTCGAACGCGCAGTCGGTCCACGCGACGCCCGACTCGCCGTGGATGGGCTGGATGCGGTAGCGCGTCCCCCGGTCGTCCCAGGCCTCCACCACCGCCCGGCCGATGGCGGGCGCCGCCTCCTCGGCCGCGGCGGGTCCGAGGGCCGAGAGGGACAGGATCCACCGGTCCCAGTAGCGCTCGACGCCCATCACCTCGATCACGTTGCCCTCCACCAGCCGCACCTGCCCCACCGGCACGAGCCCCGTGAACATGCCGTGGGCGCGGGCCGGCACCGACGAGGGGTGGTCGTCCCCGGTGCCCAGGACCGGGCGCTCCGGCGGGTCGGCGACGGTGCGCGCCGGCACCAGGTTGATGCTGAGGTGCCACGGGCCCCCGGTGAGCGGACGGGCGACCCCGCGTTCACCCCTAGCGGGGTTGACGCGGCTCATCTCGTCGATGTGCACCCGCAGGAAGCGCGCGTCGGCCGGAATGGCGGGGGTGATCCAGATCGTCGTGGCCATTTGCCCGAGGCCGAAGGAGCGGGTGACGGCCTCCCACTCGTAGGTGCCGCCCACGTCGTCGCTCACCTCCAGGCCGCCCGCCCCGTCCCACTCCACGAGGCCGGGTGCCCGGGTGAGCACCAACAGCGACAGGACGGCGCCGTCGGCGTGATGCTCCAGGCCGAGCGCGGCCACCAGCGTCTCCTCCGAACGCGCCACCGCGTCGCACGGGATGACGCCCCCGAAGGCGTCGGCGTCACGGTGCGCCCCGAGCCCCGCACTTGGATCGATTGCCATCACGGCACTAAGCTTGCCAAATGCCGGACACCCGTCACACACTCGTTCTCCTGCACCCGTTCCCACTGGACGCCACGTTCTGGGCCGCCATGTGGCGGGAGCTCAACGCCGACGTGGATCTGCTGACCCCGCAGTTCCCGGGGTTCGGGGGTGATGCGCTCCAGGACGAGGTGAGCATCGCCTCGTACGCCGACCAGGTGGCCGAGATGATCCTGCGCGAGGCTGACGGCCCCGCGATCGTCTGCGGCCTCTCGATGGGCGGGTACGTCGCGCTCGCCCTCGTGGCCGACCACCTGCACACGCTGAGCGGACTGCTCCTGGCCAACACCAAGGCCGAGGCGGACAGCGAGGAGGCCAAGCAGGGGCGCGACAACGGCATCGACACCATCCGGGTGGACGGCCTCGAGACCTTCCTCGACGGGCTCCTGCCCAAGCTGGTCGCACCCGACTGCCCGCCGGCGATCGTCGACCGCGTCCACGCCATCGCCTCGTCCCAGGAGCCCGACGCGGTCATCATGGCGCTGGAGGCGCTGCGCGACCGTCACGACCGGACCGATGCGCTGGGATCGGTCGCGATCCCCACGGCGGTGGTGACCGGCAGCGAGGACGCCCTCATGCCCATGGCGGTCACCGATGCGCTGGTGGACGGCATCCCGGGCGCGACCAAGCACGTCTTCGAGGGCGCGGGTCACCTGACCGCGATCGAGCGTCCGGTGGAGTTCGCCGCCGTGCTGCGCGAGCTGATTGCCCGCGTGCCGCCCATCACCTGATCCGCGCCTGATCCGCGCAAGCCTGGTGCCTGGCACTTAACGTGCGCGGCCCGCCGACCGGCGCCCGCGGGAGCCGATGGCGCCCACCATCACGGCGATCACCACCGCCGCCACCAGGATGGCGATGAGGAACTCCACGAACCCGTGCTGGTCGAAGGCGTGGGCCAGGATGCCGCCGCCCAGGGAGCCGACGACACCCGCGAGCATCGTGCGCAGGAACCCCAATCCGTGCGTGCCCTTCACCAGCAGGCGCGCGAGTGCTCCGATGATGAGGCCGGTGAACAGCAGACCGAGGAGCGTCCAGATGGCGCCGATCACCCAGCCGCCGATCACGAGGAGCACGATGATGAGAAGGATGAGGAAGAGGATCGTCATACCGTGAAGGTTCCCACCGCGAGGCCGATCGCAACATGCGGCGGGTCGGGCGCGACACCGACATGACCCCGTGCGCTATGACTCCGTGCCATGAGCGGACGACCGCCCCACGCGATCCGCGACGCGACCCCGCCGACGTCCGGCCATCGTGGGTCGTTCACGCACGACGGGCTTCGCCTGTCGTACCTCGATTTCGGCGGTGACGACGGGCGGCCGGTGCTCCTGGCGCTGCACGGCCACCTCAACGAGGGACGATTCGTGGAGCAGGGTGCGGTGCCGTTGGACATCGGGTACCGGATCGTCGCGCCCGATCAGCGCGGGCACGGCGAGTCCGACCACCCCGACGCGTACTCCCCGGACGGGTATGTGGGTGACGCCCTTGCGCTCCTGGATCACCTGGGAGTGGAACGCGCCACCATGCTCGGGCACTCCCTCGGCGGCCAGGTGGCCTACCGTCTGGCGGCCGCGGCGCCCGACCGCGTCGATGCGCTGGTCGTGGTCGAGATGGGCGCCGTGCTGCGGAGCGGGTCGATGGAGATCATCGGCGGGTTCCCGCGGCGCGCGGCCACCCGGGAGGCGCTCATCGAGGCGTTCTCGTTCCTGGGACCGAACCACGCGTACGTCATGCGCGAGTACGCGGACGGATGGGGCGTGCCGTGGGAGGTGCCGGAGATGCTCGCCTCGGAGGCCTCCATCAGCGGCGACCACTGGGACGTCTGGCTGGCCACCGACATGCCGGCGCTCGTGGTCCACGGGACGGACAGCA
Organism: uncultured Bifidobacteriaceae bacterium; assembly: GCA_964628685.1. Lineage (GTDB taxonomy): Bacteria > Actinomycetota > Thermoleophilia > Miltoncostaeales > Miltoncostaeaceae > CALMEC01. Next base: position 115,282 of record CAZVNM010000003.1, read on the forward strand.
ACGTGCTGGACACCCAGCACGCGGATGAGATGGCGGCGCGCCGGAGTGCCACCGAGGTCGTCCACATCGCCGGGGGCCACGGCATCTACCGCGCCGCGCCACGGGAGTACACCGGGGCGGTGACCGCGTTTCTGGATCGCGGCAGCCTGGACTGACGCATCCCGGCTGCGACCGACGCCCGGCCGCCACCGCGGCCGGTGTAGGTTCAGGACCCTATGGAGCGCGACCTCACCGACGTCCCCAGACGCCTCGTCGTCGGCATCACCGGCGCCACCGGGATCGTCTACGGCATCCGGGCCCTGGACGTGCTGCGCGAGCTCGCCGTCGAGACGCACCTGGTCGTCAGCCGGGCCGCCGACCTCACCCGTGCCTACGAGACCGACGTGAGCCGCGACGACCTTTTGGGGCGGGCGGACCACGTGTGGAAGGCCGGTGACATCGGCGCGCCGCCCTCGTCCGGGTCGTTCACCACGATGGGGATGCTGATCGCACCCGCCTCCATGCGCACGGTCGGTGAGATCGCGTCGGGGGTCACCTCCTCGCTCGTCTCGCGCGCAGCCGACGTGACCCTCAAGGAGCGTCGGCCCCTGGTGCTGATGGCGCGCGAATCGCCCCTCAACCTCATCCACCTGCGCAACATGACCACCATCGCGGAGGCGGGCGGCACGATCATGCCGCCGGTGCCGGCGTTCTACGCCCGACCGACCACCATCGCCGAGATCGTGGACCAGAGCGTGGGACGCGCCCTGGACCAGTTCGGCATCCACGCGGACTTCTTCCCGCGCTGGGACGAGCGCCTCAGCCGACGCGTGGACGCCCCGGAGGCCTGACCGGGCGAACGACGCCGGGGATCGGCACGAGCGGCCACCACGTGCATCCGGTCAGATGAATCGACCGGCACCACGCCTGACGGGCAGGCGGGATCGGGCCGCGGAGGGCTGACCGGGCGAACGACGCCGGGACCGGCACGAGCGGCCACCCACGTGTATCCAGTCAGATGAATCGACCGGCACCACGTCTGACGGGCAGGCGGGATCGGACCGGGCGACCGCAGCCGCCCGGCCGATCACCGCAACGGGGATCAGGCCGCGGCGACCACGCGGTTGGCGGCGGCGCGCGCGATCCACTCGATCGCCGCGATCACCTCGCCCGGCTTCTCGTTGGCCAGGTCGTGGCCGGCACCGTCGACGGTGGCGAAGCGGGCGCCGGGCAGGGCACGGGCCAGCTCCTCCTGCGCGGTCGGCGGGTAGGCGCGGTCGGCCTCACCGGCGAGCACGAAGACGGGGGGCTCGATCTGCACGAGCGCGCCGCGCAGGTCGGGACGGGTGCCCATGGCCTCGGCGGCGAGGGCCACGCCCTCCGACCCGCCGCGCTCACGGATCATCCGCGCAACGCGGGCCCACCGCTCCTGCCCCTCGATGTCCTCCGCACGGGCGCCGGCGCCGCTCACCACGAGCGCCGAGACGAGACCGGGGTGGCCGAGAGCCAGCGTGAGGCCGGCGGCGGCACCCAGACCCATGCCGACGACGATCGCGTCACCGCCCTCGGCGGCGATCAGACGCGACACGTCCGAGGCGAAGTCGTCGATGCTCCACGGGCCCGACGGTACTGGGGACTCACCGTGACCGCGCAGGTCGGGCGCCACGATGCGGTAGCGCTTGGTGAGCGGCTTGAGGGCGCGCAGCATCATCTGGCCGTCACGACCGAGGTCGTGCAGCGCGACGATGAGCGGACCCTTTCCGCGTTCGTGAGCCTTCAGCGTGATTGCCGGGGGCAGCGAGGGCATCGATACTCCTGTTGCTAACCAGTGTGATACGAATACAGCGGTGACAACAATACGTCAGCACGCTACCGATCGTCAAATTCGATGACGGACTTTCTTTTCATCGGTGGCCGCAGCGCGCTCGACCTGTGCAACACGGTCGACGAGCACGGCGACCACCTGGACAGCCCGCAGGCGCTCGCCCGCTGGTTGCAGGCGGCGGGTCTGACGACCCCGTGTGCACCGCCCACCCATGATGACCTGGATCGGGTCATCCGTCTGCGTGGAGCGTTGCGCGCTGCCTTCGTGAGCCACGACGCGGTCCGCGTGACCACGCTGACCGACGAGTGGCTGGGCGATTCGACGTGGCGTCTATCGGTCGACCGCGAGCGGATGACCGTGAGCTTCCGTCCCGAGTCCGCCGACTGTCACTGCGCCGTCGCGCCGCTCCTGCTGGACGCCCTGGACCTCGCCCGCGACGGGATCCAGCTGGTTCGCGAGTGCGCCTCGGAGCGCTGCACCCTCATCTACGAGGACGTGAGCCGCAACCACAGCCGGCGCTGGTGTTCGATGGACCGATGCGGCTCACGTGCGAAGGCCCACACCTACTACGAGCGGCACAAGCGCCGCGGCTGAGGACGCCGCCGATTGGCCGGCGGCATCCAGCGCACGGGTGCCCGCGCGGGCTACGCCTGCGGCGCGGCGTCCCCGTCGGTCTCGGCCGGCCCGAACTCGCCGTGGGCGATCTGGGCGAGCGCACGGATGATGCTGACGCAGGTCGCGTCGCTCACCGCCACCTGCACCACGCTCTCGTCGGCGTCCTGGAACGCCAGCGTCCAGTGCGGCACCAGGCCGTCGGGCATCTGCTGCGGCGGGGTGACCGACATGCCGATGAGCTGCGGGTTCATCACCCAGAACATGCCCTCCGGCAGACCGACGACCTCCGGCTGCCAGTTGATCGCCTCGGCCGGCAGCTCCTGACGCATCGGCTCGGCCTGCGTGAAGGCGCCCATCATGCCCTCGGCGTCCGTCACGCTGATCGGCACGTGCAGCGCCAGGTTGGCGCCGCTGCGAAACTCGAGCATGGCGGCGGGCTCGGTGCCCTCCTCGGGCGGCTCCTGCCCCTCCGGCACCTCGTACTCCACCGGATGGGCCTGGAACTCGGTGGCGTGGAATCCAAGCGTCATTCTCATGGGCGTGATGTTGTCACACGGTCTGACGACGGGCCGCCGTCCCGGTCGCACGTTTTCCGGAACGTGAAAAGCGGATGCGGGCGCGGGAAGCCGGCGGGCCCCTCCGTCCCCTAGCGCCGTCCCCGCTGCGGCACCCGCTCCTCGTCCGCCGGACCGCTTCGCACCGTGCGACCCAGCAGGCGCATGGCCTTGAGCCCCAGGGAGAGCTTCTCCCGGTCGTCGCTTCTGCCGACGTCCAGGCCGGCCAGCTCGGCGATGCGGTCAAGGCGGTAGCGGACGGTGTGGCGGTGGGTGTAGAGCCGTGCGGCGGTGGCCGCCAGGTTGCCGTCCAGTTCGAGGTAGGTGGCGAGCGTCCCCACCAGATCGGTCTGGTACTGCTCGTCGTAGGCCACGAGCGGTTCGAGCGTGGACTCGTAGAAGGAGGAGAGCTCCTCCGGGCGGTCGGCGAAGATCTGGAAGAGCAGCTTGTAGGTGCCGGTCTCCTCGAAGGTGACCACCTCGCCGGCGCGGCCCAGTCGCTGGCCGATGGTGAGGGCGAGCTCGGCCTCGTCCAACGCGGACCCCAGACGCTCGGGTTCGCGGGTGGGGCGCGAGAGCGCCATGGTGATGGCCGCCCCGGGCACCGAATCGCCGGTGGCGGCGAGGAGCCGCCGCGCCAGATCGTGCGCGCGCTCGTCCACCGCCGGCCCGTCGTCCTCCGGCGGGGTCGGCAGCAGCACCATCAACTTGCCGTCCATCCAGTCGGTGAGCGCGCGCGGCCAGTGCAGGTCGAGCACGCCGCGCACCTGCCCGACGAAGCGACGGGCGGCGCGGGCGTCGAGGACGGCGCCGTCCGGGGGGACGACCGTGCCGATCATCCCCACCGCCCCGTTGGAGAGGTCGGCCCCGAGCAGGCGCGCCCGCCTGACGATGGAGTCCCGGTCCACGACGCCGCCGGCGATGAGGTCCTCCAGGAGCTCGCCGCGCAACCGTGACTCGGCCTCCAGGCGCGCCTCGTCCCGGGCCCCCTCCACCGCGCAGGCGACGAGCACCTCACCCACGACGGGTCCGTCCAGGTCGAGGCCGTCGGGGTCCCAGACGACGATCGCCCCCACCGGTCCGCCGGCACCGGGGATCGCCAGCACGGCGGCCCCGTCCACCCCACCGCCGACAAGCCCGGTGAGTACATCGTCGCCCCGCGCGGCCAGCACACCCTCGATCCGTTCTCCCAGCGCCTCCAGGCGTTCCTCCGACACACCGGCGGTTCCCAGGAGGTCGAGGTAGACGTCGAGGAGCGCCACGGGTCGGTCGAGGGCCGCGTGCGCCGTCCCGGCCACCGCCGCGTACCCGCCGCCGCTCAGGACCACCTGCCGCAGGTCGCGGCGCACCGACTCGGCGCGCGCCGCATCGGGTCCGCCGATCGCCCGCGCGACGGCCAGGACGACGGCGCTCCAGCCGGCCGGGTCGGGCAGGAGGAGGACGGGTGCGTCCAGTGGCCGGTCGGGTGGCCGGTGCGTGATGAGTGCCGCGCAGCCGGTCGGGACCGTGTCGGGAAGCCGGTCGGCGGCGATGAGGACGGTGCCGGGCGACAGGTCCGCCCGTTCGGTGAGCGGCTCGAGGCCGCGGACCGGTGCCGACAGGTCCGCGTCGGCGGGGATGATCCGCACACCGTCGAGCTCCGGGAGGGCGAGCAGGTCGGCCAGCGTCGCGACGATCGCATCGACGCGTTGCTTGCGCGTGGCCTTCGGCATCCGTGCAAGTCTCGCACGTCGGCCGCCGCCGCTGTCGAACCGCACGGCACTGATAGCGTCGAAGCCCGTGACGGCAGGGGAGGAACCGCGGTGACGACCGAAGAGGTGCTCGCGACGATCGACGAGCGCGACGTCAAGTTCATCCGCCTGTGGTTCACCGACATCCTCGGTCAGCTGAAGAGCTTCGCCATCACGCGTGAGGACGTGGCCTCGGCGATGGAACGCGGCATGGGCTTCGACGGGTCGTCCATCACCGGTTTCAACGCCATCGAGGAGTCGGACATGATCGCCATGCCCGACCCGTCGACCTTCGCCGTCCTCCCCTATCGCCCGCAGGAGCAGGCGGTCGCCAGGATGTTCTGCGACATCCGCCTGCCCAACGGCATGCCGTACGAGGGCGACCCCCGCCACGTGCTGCGCCAGGCCATCGACCGGGCCGCGCGCATGGGCTTCTCGAACGTCTTCCTGGGCACCGAGATGGAGTTCTTCTACTTCCGCGACAGCCGGTCGCCCGAGCCCCTGGACCGGGGCGGGTACTTCGACCTCACCACCCTGGACGCGGCCAGCGACGTGCGGCGCGAGACGGTGCTGGCGCTGGAGTCGATGGGGATCGACACCGAGTACTCCCACCACGAGGTGGGCCCGTCGCAGCACGAGATCGACATGCGCTTCGCGGACGCCCTGCGCATGGCCGACAACGTCATGACCTACCGCACCGTGGTGAAGGAGGTCGCGCACAAGCACGGCTATCACGCCACGTTCATGCCGAAGCCCCTGCCCGACGCCAACGGCAACGGCATGCACACCCACCAGAGCCTCTTCCGCGACGGCGAGAACGCCTTCCACGACCCGGACGACGAGCTGCACCTCTCGGACGTGGCCAAGAACTTCATCGCCGGCCAGCTGCGCCATGCGCGCGAGATGTCGTGCGTGTTCGCCCAGTGGGTCAACTCGTACAAGCGGCTGGTGCCGGGGTACGAGGCGCCGGTGCACATCGCCTGGAGCCACCGCAACCGCTCGGCGCTCATCCGGGTGCCGATGCACCGTCCCGACACGGCCGCCAGCATGCGGGTGGAGATCCGCTGCCCCGATCCGGCGTGCAACCCGTACCTCACGTTCGCGGCGCTGCTGCACGCGGGGCTGGACGGCATCGAGCACGGCTACGAGCTGCCGCCGGCCATGGACATGAACCTCTACGACCTCACCCACGACGAGCGCATGCGGGTGGGGATCGAGTCGCTGCCGGAGTCGCTGGGCGAGGCCATCGAGATCGGGGCGGACAGCGAGTTCCTGCTGCGCGCGTTCGGCGAGCACGTGCACCGGCGGTTGGTGGACATCAAGCGCCGCGAGTGGAGCGACTACCGCGGTCAGGTCACCCCGTGGGAGATCGCGCGGTACCTGCCCATCCTGTAGGCGGGACGGTGGCGCCGCCGGTCCTGTGGGACGTGCCCGGCGGCGGGTGGCCGGGTCGGCGTCCGCACGCGCCCGGTGCCCGGCACGTCACGTGCGTGACGCCTGCGCGGCTCGGAGCGTCGGCGCATCCGGTGCCGCCATCGCCTGACCCATCCCGTGCGGGCCGCGTCCGTTCGCAGGAGGGAGGTTCTCGGCCGACCCGACTAGACTCCACACGGTGATCACGCCCGCGGCCACCTTCGGACTCGACGGCTGGCCCGAGAAGGCGCTCTTCGTGGGCATCGCGGTGGCCGCCGCCGTCGTGGCCTTCGCGATCATCCGCATCACGACCCCCCGCCTGGAGCGTCGCGCCGGCCGCAGCGCCGACCCGGTCAAGTGGCAGCAGCGTCGCACCGCCGTCGCCCTCCTCGCCACGGCGCTTCGCTACGTGGTGCTGATCGCCGCCCTCTTCACGATCATCGCGATCCTCTCGGGGGCGCGCGGCATCAGCGCACTGGGTGGTGGCGCGGTCCTCGCAGTGATGATCGGGTTCGCCAGCCAACGGCTTCTCACCGACGTGATCGCCGGCTTCTTCATCCTGTTCGAGGGGCAGTACGGGGTGGGCGACGTCGTGACGATCGAACTCTCCAAGTACACGGGCGTCGTCGAATCGCTCGGCATCCGCACCACCGTGATCCGCCAGGCCGACGGCAGCCGCTGCATCGTGCCCAACGGGTCGATCACCGGTGTGCGCCGCTTCACCTCGGTGCAGTCCGCGCTCACCCTGATCCTCATGACGCGCGACCCCGACGCGGTGGAACGCGGCCTTCGCGACCTGGGCGGACTGGCCGCCCGCAGCCGCGGGCTGGTGGGGCCACCGCACGACATGGAGCGCATCGACGTGGGCGACGGCATCACCGTGGTGCGGATCACCATCGAGGTGCCGGCCGCCCGCCTGAACGAGTCGGAGACGCTCGTGACCCAGGCGATCACGACGCGGCTGGGCGAGGCGCTTCTGGGTGATCCGGTGGTGGTCCCGGTGGAGCACGCTCCCGATAGCCTGCGGCCGCCCATGGAAACCGCAGCATGAGCAACAGCCGGCTCCGCGTCGCCGTCGACCTGCGCTCGGTCACCGAGGGTGGCCGCGGCGGCGTCGTGCGCTTCGCGGTCGGCATCACCGAGGCGCTCGCCAAGCGCGAGACCGTCACGGTGCTGCCCTTCGCGTCCGGCGACATACCGGGGCTCAGCGTCCCGCTCCACCACATCCGCGCCAACCGCTCGGGTGCCAAGGAGCAGGTCGCGCTGCCCGCCCTGCTGCAGAGGCTGGACGCGGACGTGCTGCTCTCGCCGGCCAACGTCGGCCTGCCGCTCATCTCGCCGTGTCCGATGGTGCTGGTGGTGCACGACGTGGCGGACTGGGACGGCGACGTCAGCGACACGGCCGGCCAGCCCGGCGGCACGGTCCTGTCGGCCGCCGGGACGGCACTGTCGCTGGGTCGCGCCGCGCTCATCACGACGGTCTCCGAGCACGTGGCGGGCATGGTGCGCCGGCGTCTCGGCATCGCGGAGGATCGCATCCGGGTCGCCTCCGGCGGCGTCGACCAGCGGTTCTTCGACGACCCCGGCGCCGATGCGATCGAGATCGTGCGCACGGCCTACGGGGTGATTCCGGGGAGCGTGCTGCACGTCGGGAGCCTGCGCGTGCGGCGGGATCTGCCCACCGTGGTCCGGGCGGTGGCGTCGCTTCCCCCTGACGTGGCGCCGCGACTGGTTCTGGCGGGAGCCGGTCCGGCGGAGGAGGGGCTGCGGTCGATGGCGCGCATGATCGGCGTGGCCGACCGCCTGCACCTCACGGGTTTCGTGGACGACGCCGACCTTCCGGCGATCTACCGCGCCGCCGACTGCATGGTGATGGCCGGCACCGCCGAGGGGTTCGGTCTGCAGGTCCTGGAGGCCATGGCGTGCGGGACACCGGTCATCGCCGCCCGTGCCGGCGCGCTGCCGGTCGTGGCCGGTCGCGCCGGCCGCCTGTTCCCGGCGGGCGACGCCCCGGCCCTGGCACGCCATCTGCGCGAGGTGCTCGGTTCGGAGCGCGAGCGGCAGCGCATGTCGGAACTTGGTCACGAGCAAGCCGCCCGGTACACGTGGGAGATCGCGGCGCGCCGGTTCGAGGAGGTCCTGCGCGAGGCGGTCGCGGGGAGCTCGACGCAGCGGGCGCGGTCCCAGCTGGGGGCGCTGCGCTCGGTGCGCCGCTGGTTCTCGCGCTAGGGACCGATCGGCCAGGTCCCGGTGGGCGCCACGCATCCGACGCGTCATCCGACCACCGCACAACCGCCGGTCGCGACGACACCGTGATCGGGCGGACGAAGCACGCAAGTTACGTGCCAGGCACCAGGCGTGCGCCGACGCGGACCGGGGCTCAGCCGCGGGTGGGCACCACCCGGTCCAGGAGCTCCTCCCACCGGTCGGCCACGCGATCCCACGTCTGCTCGGCCGCCCACGCGCGTCCGGCAGCACCCAGCCGCCTCCCCAGGGCCACGTCCCGCTCCAGCCGCTCGAGCTGTCGGCTGTAGCCGGCCGGGTCGAGGTAGACGAGACCGCCGCCGCTTCGTGCGGTCTGACCGGCGATGACCGGTGAGTGGGCGGTGCCGAGGGTGGGGCGACCGGCGCTCCAGGCCTCGACCAGCACCAGGGAGTAGCTCTCGTTGCGCGACGGCATCACGAGGGCGGTGCAGCCCGCCAGGAGGTCCGACCGGACCCGGTCCGGGACGCGGCCCAGGTGCAGCGCGAAGTCCGGCATGTCGCGCGGCGGGTCCCCGGGCCCGGCGAAGACGAGGGTGAGGCGGCCTCCCGCGGCCCGGTAGGCCGCGTGGCAGGCCAGCAGGTCGTCCACCCCCTTGCCGGGGTCCATGCGTCCCACGTAGAGGACGTACGGCCCGGCGATCCCCAGGCCGGCCACGCGGGTGGCGTCGCCCGGCTGGGCGGCGGCGATCGCGGCGCCCACGATCGCGTGGGGTCGCGCGCCGATGGCGAAGTGGTCGTCCACCAGGTCGCGTTCCTCCGGGGTGAGGAAGGCGAAGGCGGCGGCGGCGTTCATCACACCGCGGGTGAGGCCGAAGCGAAGCGGCGGCTCGTTGTGGGCGGTGGGGACGACGATCGAACGCCCGCGGGTGAGTGGGATCGCGAGCTGCGTCGTGGCGTAGAGGTATGTCCACAGGGCGACGGGTGCCGCGGTCTCCGTGGCGAGCGCACGCAGGATCCCCGGCGCGATCGGGCCCTGGGCGCGTGCCCAGCGCATCTGGGTGGGCCAGTCGTGGTCGCCCAGGGCGATCCGCCCGGTGAGGTCGGCGGCCAGAGCGGGATCGGCCGCCAGCGCGTGGTGGCGGCTGACGACCACGCCGTCGTCGTCGGTGGTCCCCTCGTCGGATGCGGGATGCCAGTGCAGGTACTCGCGTGCCGTCGTGGTGAGGACACGCACCTCGTGACCGCGGGCGGCGAGCGCACGCGCGGTTCCGCGGCAGAGGCCCTCGGCGCCGCCGATGATCTCGGCCCCGTAGCGCTGGACGACGAAGACGACCCGACGACCGCTCATCCGGCGTCGACCGCCATCACCCCGTCGCTCACGACTCGGGCGCGTCGTCCCCGCGTGATCCCTGCCCCTCAAGCTCGGCGACCCGCGCCTCGAGCGCCGCAAGACGCCGGTCGACCCGATGGCGGTCGTGCTCCAGCTGACCGATCAGTTCCAAGAGGGACGGCGCGATCAACCGCACGAGTCCGCGGCGAAGCCCGGTGACCGCGCGGCCGGCGGGCCCCGCGCGATGCGAGGTGGGCGGTGCCGACAGTGCGAGCGGGGGGAGGGGCGGCGGCCCGGCCTGGGTGCGCAGCCGGTCCAGCAGGGCGTCCGGGTCGGGGCTCGACGCCACGCTCAGAACGCGCCGCGCCGGAAGAGCACCGTGGGGATGGTGCGAAGGAGGATCATGAAGTCGAGGCCGATGGACCAGCGCTCGATGTACGAGAAGTCCAGGCGGACGAGCTCGTCGAAGCTGAGCTCCGAGCGACCGCTCACCTGCCAGAGGCCGGTCATGCCGGGAAGCACCAGGTAGCGGCGCTTGTGCACCTCGTCCAGGAGCTCGAAGTCGCGTTCGGGAAGCGGCCGCGGCCCCACCAGCGACATCTCACCGCGCAGCACGTTGAAAAGCTGCGGCAGCTCGTCGATCGACAGGCGGCGAAGCACACGACCCACCCGCGTGACGCGCGGGTCGGCGCGCATCTTGAAGAGTGCCCCGTCGGCCTCGTTCTGCTCCTCGAGCTCCGCCTGCTTCGCCTCGGCGTCCAGCACCATGGTGCGGAGCTTCAGGCAGTCGAAGGGGGTCTCGTCCACGCCCACGCGGCGGCTGCGAAAGAGCACCGGACCGCCGTCCTCGAGCTTGATGGCCAGGGCGGCGATGGCGAGGATGGGCGAGACGCAGAGGAGGATGAACGACCCCATCACCCAGTCGAACGCCCGCTTGAGGTAGAAGTCGCTTCCCGAGAGCACCGGTGGCTGCACCTCGAACAGCGGCATGCCCGGTGCCGCGACGGCGCGCAGCGAGTGCGACAGCAGGTCGGTCGCGGTCGGCGCCATGCGCACGTGCACACGGTTGACGCGACAGCGCTCCAGCAGGCTCAGCACCGGGGCACCGGACCCCATGGCGCCGGCGATGATGACCTCCTCAAGGTCACCGCCGTCGATGGCCGCCACGAGACCCGCCGGCAGACGGGCCGAGCCCTCGGCGGCGACGTTGAACTCGTAGGTGCCGGTCACGCGGTAGGGGATGCTGTCGGTGGCGCCGGAGCGCTCGAGGCTGCCCGCCATCTCGCGGGTGAGCTCGGGATCGCCGATGAGCGCCACCCGCCGCTCGGCCTTGACGATGTCGAAGATGAGGGCGGTCAGGCTGGCGTGGCTTGCCCGCAGGACGACGCAGATGAGGCTCACCATGACGAACGACGCGATGAGCGCGTAGTACGAGGTGAACCGGTTGCCCTGCGCCAGGATGACCGCCGCGACGATGGCGGTGACCACCGCGACGCTGCCGATGATCGTGCCGGCACGCCCGCGCCGCTCACGGTCGTGGTACAGGTGGGCGCGGGCGAACACCAGCACCATGACGATGGACGCCATCGGCAGGACGCGTCGTTCCTCCAGCCAGATGGCGCCCAGGTCGAGTCGTTCGCCCGCCATCACGACCTTCAGGGCGAGGGCGCTGAGGATCCCCAGCGAGAGCGCCGCCAGGTCGATGATGAGCAGCGCCGCAACCGAGAGGCTGCGGCGCAGCAGTGCGCGAATGAGGTAGACGCCCTGGATGGGGCGGAAGCGCGCGTCACGACGCACGTGCTCCCGTCCAGGAATGCTCCCCATTCACCCCCCTTGACTCATCGTCCGCCCACTGTGACGGGCCGGCTCATGCGGACGACGTTCGTCCCCGCACGTGTCTTGCCCTTCCAGTGTACGCGCACCTGCACGCGTCGCGCGGAGTTGACCGTGACGTTGAAGCTGCCGTCGGCCGCCGTCCGGATGACGCGCGTGGTCCGCCAGGCACCGCCGGTGCGGGTCTGCACACGCACGGTTGTGCGGCCGATGGCGGTGCGCGCCTGACCCCACAGCACCGAGGTGCGGCCCGTGGTGCGCGGCCACAGCGGCAGCGCATGGGCGTCGTGCCCCACCTTCTTGCGCAGGTTCATCATGTAGAGGCCGGACCTCCAGCCGGGATGATCCTGCAGGAAGTAGTAGACGCCCATCGCGACGCGGCGGTTCTTCTTGATCCGCACGAACGCGTCGTTGATGTTGTTGGCCTGCCCCGCGGGGCTCACGATGGTGTCGTACTCCGGCACCTTGGAGGTCGAGAAGCCGTACTCGGTGAGCCAGAGGCGCTTGCCGCGCAGGTAGGTGCGGTCGACCGTGCGGGTGAACTCATCCAGGTTGTAGAGGTCCGCGTAGGCGCGACCGGGACGCGTCGGACGGTCGGTGCGCTGACGCGTGGGATACGGGTGGTGGGCCACGAAGTCCATGGGAGGACGAAGGCCCGGGGAGTTCAGCATGCGCACGAACGTGGTGGGGATGACGCGCGCCGGGGTCTGGCCGGGCTTGATGACGTTGCCCGCCGGCGAGGTGACCACACCGGCCACCTGGGCCCTGCGGTCCACGCTCTTGATGCCGCGGTAGAAGGCCCGCTGCAGCGGCGCGTAGATGCGCGGCGAGTAGGGCACGTGGGTGTTGCCCCGCTTCAGGAACTGCGGCTGCAGGAAGATCGGGACGTTGGGCTCGTTCCATCCCTCCCACTTCTTGACGCCCAGCTTGCCGTAGCGGCGGGCGAGCGCCTGGCCGAAGCGACCGAAGTCATCGGCGTTGAGCGGCGGGAAGGTGTGGATGCCGTAGTTGAGGTCACCGTGCTGGATGAGGGAGCGGTTGACCGCCCACTCCGGGGTGCCCCAGACGGTGAAGACGATCTGCATGCGGTTCTTGCGCGCGGCCTGGACCACACCGTCGTAGATCGTCCAGTCGTAGGCCGGGTCCTTGTCGTTGGCGGCGTTGCCGGGCCGTGACTTGGCGACGAAGTCCCAGCGCAGGTCGATGCGGGCGATGCGCGCACCGGCCTCGGCCATCATGCGAAAGCGCTTCTGCGGCTCGACCTGGATGGCGCGGTCGTCCTGGATGCCGGGCAGGAACGAGCCGGGCGCCGGGCCACCCCGGACGGTCTGGGCGTTGAGGCTGGGCGCGGCGGCGGCCGCTCCCAGCGCGAGCACCGCGGAGACGGCGAGTGTCCGTCCCCGGCGCCCGCGGGCGGATGGGGTGTCGTTGATCATGTGCATCGGCGCAACGTACCCACGGCCGGGACCGGCCCGTGCATGCCGCTGTCGCCGTGCGACCGGCTGTTAGCAATGCATGAGTTTGCACGCATTTTGCTCATCGGATCTCACCTCTCGAGTGTGATCCGATGCATGACGCCGGCCCGATGATCGACGGGCCGGGCGCCGGCGAACCCGGTGCTCGGGGTGCCGCCGGGCACCCCGAGCCCGCAGGTCGTGATCTACCGGACGGTGACCGGGCGGCTGACGCGGACGACCGGGGTGTTGGCCCGGGTCCGGCCCTTCCAGTGGGCGCGCAGCGTGGCGCGGCCCGTGGTGCGCACCTGGATGACGAAGCTGCCGTCGGGCGCCGTGGTGACCGCGCGGGCCGCCACCCAGCGGGCGCCGCGCTTTTCCTGGATGGTCACACGGGTGCGCTTGTTGGTGTCGCGCACCTGGCCGTAGACGTTGGTCGCCCGGCCGACCTTGCGCGGCCACAGGGGCAGCGCGTGGGCCTGATAGGCGGGCTTCTTGGACAGGTTCATGTTGAGCAGACCCGACCGCCAACCCGGGTGGTCCTGCAGGAAGTAGTAGATCGCCATGCCCACGCGGCGGTTGGTCTTCATCCGCCAGTAGGCGTCGCCGATGTTGTCGGCCTGCACCGCCGGCGAGACGATCATCGTGTACTCGGGGACCCGCGCCGTCGAGAAGCCGTACTCCGTCAGCCACAGCTTCTTGCCGCGCAGGTACGTGGAGTCGATGGCCTTGGTCATCTCATCCAGGTTGTAGAGGTCCGAGTAGGAACGCCCCGACGGCGTGCGCTTGTCGGTGCGCGGACGCACCGGGTAGGGATGGTGGCTCACGAAGTCCATCGGCGGACGCAGACCCGGCTTGTTGAGCTCCTTCACGAACGTCATCGGGATGACGCGCACCGGATCGTTGCTGGTCTTGTCGCCCGCGGGGGAGGTGACGATGCCGCCGATCTGCGCCCTGCGGTTGACCAGCTTGATGCCGCTGTAGAAGGCCTTCTGCAGGTCGGAGTAGATGGCCGGCGACGCGGGGACCGGCACCCCGTTGACCCGTCGATACTGCGGCTGCAGGAAGATCGGGACGTTCGGCTCGTTCCAGCCCTCCCACTTCCGCACGCCCTGCGAGGTGTAGCGGCGTGCGAGCGCGATCGAGAACGTGCGGAAGTCCTCAGCGCTCTTCGGCGGGAAGGTGTGCATGCCGAAGGAGGTGTCACCCAGCGGCACCATGCTCTGGTCCACCGCCCAACCCGGGGTGCCCCAGACCGTGAAGAGCACCTCCATCTTGTGGCGACGGGCGGCGGCCACCACACCGTCGTAGACGCTCCAGTCGTAGGCCGGGTCCGCCGGGTCGACGGGGTTGGCGGGCCGCGCCTTGGCGATGTGGTCCCAGCGCAGGTCGATGCGCGCGATGCGCGCCCCGGCGTCGGCCATCATCTTGAACCGCTTCATCGGGTCGACCTGGATCGCGCGGTCGTCCTGGATGCCGGCGAGGGGCGACGTGCCGGGCGCCAGGGCGCGGATGGATGTGGCGGCGGAGGCTGAGCCCGCCGCGGCGCCCAGGGCGACGACGGCGGCGATGGTGCCGAGTCGTCGGGCCGTGCGTGAACGCCGTGCGTGTGAGGTGTGCGTCATGATCATGGGGCGCGACGATACCAGCGACCGCCCGGACCGCATGCATCGTCGCGGTGACCGTCCTCACGCCGCAAGGACCGGGGCGTCGGGACGGTCGTCATCGACCGCCCCCAGCAGTTCGTCGGTGATGGGCCCGACCGGAAAACCGGCGTCGACGACGGCCCGCATCGCCTCTGATCGCGCGGTGTCGACCCCCAGACCCAGCCGCAGCGCGACCCCGACGGCCGCGGTCCACTCACCCGCGCGGTCAGCGTGCACCATCACCACCTCGCCGTCGTCAAGCGCCGCGAGCACCGTCCGCACCAGATGCGGGATCTCCCCCGCACCCTGCTGGGTGTCGACCAGTGGGTGCCAGTGGACGCGGAAGCCGGCGAGGGCCGATTCGAGCAGGCCGTGGCGGCTCCGCATGCCCGACACGACCGTGGTGACACCCTGGGCCCGCCACCAGGCGAGTTCCTGCTCGCGTCGCGCGACCCGATGCGAGCGACCTCCCCCGCCGGGCCGCTCGGCGAGCGCCAGGCGATCAGGGATGAGCCATGTGTACTGCGGTGGTTCGATCATGGTGCGCTCCTTCGTCGTTGGTCGCACCATCGTCCCCGCCCGGACCGTCACGAATCCAGACCGCTTCGTCACAGATTCGCGACAGCCCTGTCACATCTCAGTCCGCGTCGAACACCGAATGCCGGCGGATCCAGTCGGGCACCTCCACCGTCTCGCGGGTCGCGCGGTCCACGCACACATGCACCAGGTGCCCCTGCGCCACCACCTCCTCACCGCGCCGGAAGACGTGTCGGCCGCGGAACGAACTGCGACCGATGGCGCCGATGGCGGTCTCCACCACCACGATGTCGTCCAGGTGCACGCGCCGGTGGATGTCGAGGCCCACGTTGACGATCGGGATCCCGGGACCCTCCTCCAGGATCCGCGTGAACGGATGGCCGATCTCGACCAGCCATTCGGTCATGCCGCGGTCCATGAAGTTGAAGAAGGTCGTGAAGTGGATCTGGGCCACATCGACCTCGGCCATGACGATCCGGCGGGGCCGGACGTGGATGTAGGGCGGGTTCATGGCCGCAGATTACGCCGCCGGACCAACGAATCTTTCCGCAAAGAGCGAGAACCGACCCCGGTGGAGGGGGGAGGAAACACCCCGCTCAAAACTCTTCTCAATAGAGGGGTCGTTCGAGCGGCCCTCCGAAAACCTGTACTTCCGTCGAGTACCCGAATGAACCTTCGGATTATTTAATTCTCCCTCACGCTTATGGATGTTGACCACGGCATTTCAGATGGATTCGACGAGGCGGCGATCGCCCGTCGTCGCGCGGTGGCGAACGCCCTGGGCCACGCACCGGCGCTCATCCGGTACGCCGTCAGGTTCACCGGATCGATCGAGGACGCCGAGGACGCCTACCAGCGCGGCATGGAGGTCGCGCTCCGCGAGGGACCGGACACCGACCCCCAGTCGTTCGTCGCGTGGCTCCACGCGATCATCCGCCACGAGGCGCTCCGCCTGGCCCGGCTGCGCCGCCGTGAGACGCCGCACGAAGACGCTGAGCTGACCGAGTTGGCCGGCGCGACCGGCGGTGGCTACAACGACGCGGTGCACGTGGTCGCGTGGCGTGAGCGCTACCGCACCATCCAGGATGCGCTGGTCGGACTCACTGAGGCCGAGCGCGTCTGCCTCATGCTCCGCACGGCCGGTGCCAGCAGGAGCGAGATCGTCGAGATCACCGGGTTCTCGCTGCGCAAGGTGGAGCGCGCGATCGTGGAGGGGCGCGGGCGGCTGCGACGCGGCGAGCTGCAGCTGGCGGCAGGACGCCGCTGCGACGAGATCCAGCTCCTCATCGATCCGGTCCTCGACGGTGAGGCGTCCGGTCATCAGCACCGCCGCCTCTCACGCCACGTGCGCCACTGCGCCGCCTGCCGCTCGGCGTACCGCACGCGCCGCGCCCAGTCGCAGGTGCTCGCGTCGTTCGTCCCCGGGCTTCTGGTGGCCCCGGCGCTCACGCCCGCCATGGGCAGCGACCCCTCGCTCGCGATCAGCTGGTGGGAACGCACGACCTCGGGCGCCGCGGCCCGCATGGGGCAGGCCACCCAGCTGTGGCTCGACCTGCCGGCGCTCGCGTCCACGCGTGCCGGGGCGAGCGCCGTCGTGGCCGCCGCGGCCGCCGCGCTGGGGACGCCCATGGTGGTGCAGGCGATGCGCGAGGATCGTCCGCCGCCGCGCCCGCCGGCGGTGGCGGCGGCGGCACCGGCCCGTCCGGCGCCCGTCCGCGTCGTCACCCCCGCACCCGCGCCGGTGACGCCCGCCGTGAAGCCGAAGCCGAAGCCGGCGGCGAAGGTGAAACCCGCCGCCGCACCCCGACCGGCCCGCAAACGCACCACGGCCACCGCACCGCGGCGCACCGTCACCACGACCACCCGCACGTGGTCCCCGCCACCCCGCCCCACGTACACGCCGCCTCCTGCACCCACCCGTTCCTCCGGAGGATCGACCTCCGCGTCCTCATCGTCCTCATCGTCCGCAGCACAGGAGTTCGGCCCATGATCCGGCGCGCACGCCATCTCGTCCTCGTCCCCACCGTCCTTCTGGCCGGAGCGACCACCGCCCTCGCCACCGAGGGGTCGCTCTACTACGAGGGTCCCCGTGACGTGTGGGGCGTCGGTCCGAGCACCACGATCTCCCAGCCGCAGCCCGGCGTGTTCCAGATCGGCCTTCCGGCGCTGGCTCCGGCGCCGGAAGGCGACAAGTTCGCGATGAACTGGGGGTGCCCACCGGGGACGCAGGCCGAATCGGTCCACTTCGGTGGCCTGCGCCTCAATCTTCCCTCCAACATGGGGGTCGGGGTCACCGCGAGCAACACCCAGTTCTGGGGAATCGGTGATGTCGACCTGCCGCAGTCACCGGCGGGTGGCCGCAGCTGGGCCGTCGCCGTCCCGCCCGGACACTGCGTCGTGGGCATCCGCCTCTATCAGGGCGCCCAGCTCAACCAGCACGCCCGCACCTACTGGCTCTCGCCGAGCGTGCGCTGGCGCGACATCACCCCACCCTCCACCGCCATCCGCTCCGTCACCTCCGGCTGGCTCAACGCCGGCCACAACGGCATCACCGTCGCGTGGGGCGCCTACGACAACATGGGCGCCGACGGCCTGTCCGGCCAGCGGATCCGGGTGCACGACCAGGTGAAATGGTCGGGCGTCCCCGGGCAGGGCGAGCACCAGGTGGGGGTCGACCTCAACGGCATCCCGGACGGCGCCGTGGCCGTCACCGCCGAGGTGGACGGCGACGGCACACCCGGTGCTGCATCGGCCGCGACGATCTGGGTGGACCGCACACCGCCCGTTGCGTCCGCGCCCAACGCCATCCCCACGGGTGACGCCGGCACCTCCGGCTTTTCGTGGTACGCGGCCGACAAGTTCTCGGGCGTCGCCTCGAGCACCGTCGAGGTCAACACCGCCACCGACGGCAGCGCGACCGGTGCGTGGGTCACGGTCGGCACGCCGGTGACCGGCTCGGGAACGCGTGAGATCTTCTCGACCAGCGTCCGGTCGGTTCCCGACGGTGTCCATGCCACACGCGTTCGGGTGACCGACGTCGCCGGCAACGTCACCTACTCGGGCCACGGCCGGCTGGTCGTCGACACCACGCCGCCGGCGGTGCGCATCGATGCGCCGTCGGACCGGCCGGTGCGCGCCATCACCCTGAGTGTCCGTCTGACCGACAACCTCGCCTGGTTCCAGGGGCTCGGCGCGACACAGGTCGAGGCCAACACGGCTCCGGACGGTTCGGCGGGTGGCACCTGGATCGCGCTCGGCCCGCCACGGGCCCTCACCGCCGGCGACCACGTCCTCACCATCGACCCCGCCACCCTCAGCGACGGACCGCACCTGGTGCGCGTCACCACCGCCAACGGCGGACCGTACGGCGAGCGTCTGCGCGGATCCGCCACGGCGACGGTCGTCATCGACCGCACGAGCCCGGCGCTCACCGACGTGTCGTTCACCCGAACCGCACCGGACCGCATCACCGCGGCCTGGATCGCCACCGACGCCCGCGCCGGTGTCGGCTCCGCCCGCATCGAGTGGCGCGACGGCACGACCTGGCGCCAGATCGCCGCCACGACCCTGGGCGACGGCGCCGGTCGTCTGGAGGCCGACACCTCACAGCTTCCCGAGGGCGGCCAGATGCTGCGGCTCGTCGTCGCCGACCGCGCCGGCAACGAGGCCTCGAGCTCCGGCTCCATCGGCGACTTCAGCGTCGACCACACGCCGCCCGGCGTCACGGGCCTGCGCCTCTCGAGCGGCCCACCGTGGACCCTCACCTGGCAGCAGACAAGCGACGACGGCGTCACCTGTCCCACCAGGATCTTCGTGAACGGTCCGGGCACCGACGGCGCCTGGCGCGAGGTCGCCACGATCGTCCCGGCACAGGGGTCGCACACCGCGGCCGTTCCCACCGACGGTCTCGTCGCCGGGGCCTACCGTATCCGGCTCATCCTGTGCGACGCGGTCGGCAACACGACGACGGTGGAGACAGCCGGCCTGCAGGTCACGGCGGCCGGCACCACCGCTTCGGGGGCCTCGGGCGCGACGCCGGCGACCGGTTCGGCCGGCGGTGCGACCGCCGGGACACCGGGCGCGGCCTCGCCGCATGTGATGGTGGCCCAGCTCACCATCCAGGGAGCACGTGCCCGAACCGTCCAGGGCGTGCGCGTGGTGACCGTGCGACGCACCTACGGCGCCCCGGTCGTGGTGCGCGGCACGGTTCGCCTCTCCACCCACCCGGTGCGCCGCACCGCCCTGGTGGTGTCGATCGACGGACGCTCGGCCGTCCGGGTGCGCACCGACGAGCGCGGCCGGTTCGTCGCGCGTCTGCGCGCACGTTGGAGCGGAGCCGTGCGCGTCACACCGGTCGGCGCACCCGCCGCCCCGCTCGCCACCCCGACGCAGGTGCGGATCCGGGTGCGTCCGGCGGTCACCCTGCGCGCCTCGACCCGCACGGCGGTGGCGTTCGCGTCGCCCATCACCTTCTCGGGTCGTGTGAGCCCGTCGCCGCGCACGCTCGGTCGCCCGGCGGGCAAGACTGTCATCCTCGAATGGCGCGACCCCGTGCGTCGCGTGTGGCGACCCGTCACCAACACCCGCACCGACGCGCAGGGCCGGTTCCGCATCGCCTGGCGCTTCACCAACCCCGGTCAGCGCGTACCGTTTCGCGTGACGGTGCCGCACGAGCTCGGCTGGGGTTTGGACGCCACTCGGTCCCGTCTCGTGACCGTGAGGGTCCGGTGATCCGCGCCGGCCACGCGGCGATCGCCGCCACCGGGGCGCTGGCGCTCTGGACCACCGCGGCGACGGCGGTCCCGTCGATCGTGTCGGTCACGGCGACCCCGCCCGGCTGGAATCGCACCGACCGCGTCGACCTGACCTGGTCGGTCGCCGGCGCCCAGCCGTACCTGAGCGGCCTGCGCATCGAGGTCAACACCGCGGCCGACGGATCCGGGGATGGTCAGTGGGTCACGGTCGCCGTCCGCACACCGCTCGACGCCGCGACCGGCGTGTTGAGCGGCGTGCCCCTGGCGGGCATGCAGGGCATCCATGCCGTGCGCGCCACGGCATGGGATCAGACCGGTTCCACGGTCGCCTTCCCCGCACCGCTCCTGCTCGACCACACGCCCCCGGTCGTCAACCGCGTCGAGGTCACGGGGCGCACGCCGACGTCGGTCACGCTCGCCTGGACGCAGGCCGACGCCCACGCCGGTCTGGCGCCGGACGGATCCTGGCTGGAGGTCGCAGGCCGCGGTGACGGGGTGTTCGACCACACGGCGCTCCGCATCCCGGTCGATGCGGTACCCGGCGCACGCACGGCGGTCATCGATCTGGCGGGTGCACCCGACGGTGCGCGACCGGTGCGACTGCGGTCGACGGATCGCGCCGGCAACGTGGCCCTCACGGCGCTGCCGCCCGTGTGGATCGACCACACACCACCGGTCGTGTCCGACGCGACGGTGGCCCAGTGGCCGACCCCGCAGCGCCTCTCGGCGCAGATCGATTACACCGCGGCCGATGCCATCGCCGGTGTGCCCGTCAATGCGCCGATGGCGGTCGTCGACGTGGCGACCGGCGCGGTGCTCGCACGCGGCACCGCGGGTCCGGGACGTCAGTCGGTGTTCGTCGACCTCCCGGATGGGACGCCCCGTCACGTCGCCGTGGTGGTGCACGACGCGGTGGGCAACGCCGGGCGCAGCGCACCGATCGCGCTCGATCCGACCGCGCCGGCCGTCACCGTCCCTGCCGACGCGTCGGAGGTCGTGGGTGCCGCCAGCGTCCGGCACCCGTACGAGGCGCGGTTGGCGGACGCCACCATCGGCTACGCGATCACCGGCGTCCGCGCGCTCAAGGCCCGCACCGCTGGACTGCCCACGATCCCGCTGCGCTTCGGTGCGCCCGCCGTGATCACGGGATCGCTCACCTCACCGCGCGGGCCCATCGGCGGGATGGAACTGGAGGCGTGGGATCGTCAGGGACGCACGATCGCCACGGGCACCACCGCGGCGGACGGGAGCTTCCGTCTGGTCGCCCGGCCGGTGGCGAGCGGCCCGGTGCGCGTGGGCGTCCCGGTGGCCGACCGGCTCCTGCCGGCCACACCCGCACGCCTCGCCGTGCGGGTCGGTCCGCGCCTCACGCTCACGGCGTCACGTCGCGTGACCCGCGCCGGGGGACCGGCCGTCGTCTTCACCGGACGGGTCGCGCCGACACCGGGCCTGGTGGGTGTGCCGTCCAAGAACGTGGTGATCGAGTGGCGTGATCCGCTGCGCGGCATGTGGCGTCCCATGGTCAACACGCGCGTGGGTCGCACCGGGGTCGTGCGGGCGCGGTGGCGGTTCAACGGCGGCGGGTTCAGGGTGCCGGTGCGGCTGCGACTGGTGGCCGAACCGGGCTGGCCGACGGAAGCAGGCGTTTCACGTGCCGTGACGATCGTCGTGAAGTAGCCTGCACCAACCGTGCGCCGACCGTTGACAATCCTCCTGCTGACCCTGCTCGGAGCGCATGGGGCGAGTGCGGCGACGCTCTCGGACGGCTCACTCTCGCCCTCCTCGTGGAAGGCGGCGGACACGGTCGCCGTCTCTTGGTTTCAGAGTGGTTTCGTCGACATTCCGGCGGGGGCGACTGCAACGGTGTCCGTCAATTCTGCATCCGATGGATCAGGCTCGGGTTCTTGGACCAACCGAGGAACGGTCGCGGGACCGCTACGAGATGGAGCCGTAGCCACGATCATTTTCGTGGATGACTTGGAAGGCCGTCACCTTGTCCGGGTCACGGTCCCCGGAACGACCAACTCTCCGCTCGTCTTCGGCCCCCTCCTCCTCGACCGCAGACCACCACGCATCTCGGACGCGGCGGTCACGGTCACCGGCGACACCGCCGAGGTGGGCTTCGCCATCGACGACGCCGGGCTCAGCGGCGTCGACTCCAACGCCCCGGCGACGGTCGCCTACCGCACGGCCGACGGCGTCTGGCATCCGGCCGGTCGCCAGCCCACACCGGACGCCGGACGGAAGACGGCCGGCATCGACGTCTCCGCCCTTCCCGACGGCACCTACCCGGTGCGCGTCACCGCCGGCGACCGCGCCGGCAACGTCGGGACGACATCCCTCGGGACGTTCGAGATCGACCGGACCCCGCCGGTAGTCGGCGCCCCGGTCATCGCGGCGGCACCGACCGTCGAGTCACCCAGCGTGCGGATCGCCTTCACGGCGAGCGACGACGGCAGCGGCCTCGACCCCGCCACCCCGGCCGAGGCCGTCGACGTCGACAGCGGCGCGGTGATGGCGCGGGCCGCGGCCGGCGAGACATCGATCGTCGTGCCACTGCCGGGCCCCGGCACGTACCGCATCGCGGTGCGGGTGACCGACCGGGCGGGCCGGGTCACCGTCAGCGCAGCCATCACGGTCACCGACCCGCGCCGGCCCGTGGACGCGGCGCGACCGACGGCGCAGTCACCGGTCACACCCCCCGCGGTTCCACAGATCGAGGTGCGCCGATCGGCGGTGCTCACCCCGGGTGAGCGGTGGGCGTGGGGGCAGGTGCGACGCTTCCACGCGCGACGCGGCGTCACCATGACGGCCACACCGGTGACGGCACGCACGGTCGCGCAGTGGTCACGCACCCTCGGGCCGGTGACGGCGGCTCGGGTGGAGGCGTACTCGACGCTCACCGGGGCGGTGGCGTTGGGGCCGGCCACCAGCCGCGGCCTCAATCGACTGGCGACCCTCCGCGGGTGTACGCGCTGCACAATCACCCCGGCCCAGTCGCGTCTGATGGTGGACGCTCTGGCGGTGACGCTGCACGAGACCCTGCATGCGTCCGGCCCCACGACCCTCGCCGATCAGGCGACCACACCCGGCCGCGCGTTCGAGGAGGCCTTCAGCGAGGCGGCCGCCATCGACCTGCTGCCGCGCATGATCCGATCACTCGCGGTGCCGCCGCGCGTGCGCACGGCGCTTCTGCGACAGGCGCCGCGCTACCGGCCCCGCTACCCGGCCGAACTGGCCTGGGCCCGCCGGCTGAGCGCGACCGCCACCGGTCGCGCGGCGTCGAGCGTCGCCGCCGCGCGCTGGCGCGTGACGGTGGCTGACACGTGGGGCGCCGACCGCTGGAACCGCCTGGCGACGGCGACCGGACGTGACGTCGACGCCCTGCGCACCTCGGCGCCGGCCGTCGACGTGCGGTGACGCACCCCGTCTGAACCGTCCGAGGACCGGGCCTGGGTCCGATCCGGTGAGCGGCTGACGTAGGCTCGACCGCTCCGGTCCCCGGACGGATCCCCATGCGCACCCTCATCACCTGGCTCCTGGCCCTCCCGTCGATCGTCGTCGCCATCCGCCTGGCGGTGGGAAGCGCTCACTCGTACCGGTGGCACCGCGCCTGGCGGCACGGATCGACAGCCCGTGACCTGATGGGTGTCGAGATCATCCAGGGCCGGGTCGACCGTCGCCGCGGTCCGGCGGACCAGCCGTTCGCCATGGGTTCGGTGACCAAGGGGATCACCGGGATGCTCTTCCAGATCGCCATCGAGCGCGGCGAGCTCTCACCCGACGACCCGCTGGGCCGGCACCTGCCCTTAGACGGTTCACCGGCCGCCGACATCCCGCTGCGGCGCCTGGCCGACCACACCTCCGGCCTTCCGCGGCTGTCCGGACGGGCCGGCGTGGACATGCGCACCACCCTCGACCTGATCGTGGGGCGAAACCCCTACCGCTTCGACCTGGAGGACGTCCTCGGATTCGCACGTGGGGCGGGACTGCAACGGGCCGGGCGCCACCAGTACTCCAACCTGGGCGCGGCCCTGCTCGGCCAGGCCCTCGCACGGGCCGCGGGACGCCCGTTCCCCGACCTGGCCCATGAGCGTGTGTTCGCGCCGCTCGGCCTCACCGCCACCCACATCGCCGACGGCACCGACGCGCGCCGCCCGATGCCGGCGGGCCGGTCGATCTTCGGTCGCCGTGTGCAGCCGTGGGTCCTGGGCCCCATGTCGCCGGCCGGTGGGATGGTCACCACACGCGACGACCTGGAACGCCTGCTCGCCGCGCTGGCCGCGAAGGACGCCCCGGGCATCGACGCCCTCACACCCCGGCAGGGAACGCACCGCGGGATGGGCTGGTTCTGGTCGGTCACGGACGAGGGGATCGCCTGGCACAACGGCCAGGTGGGCGGCGCGTCGGCGGCGGTGGCCGTCGCCCCCGGCACGGGATGCGCCACGGGCCTCGCCGGTCGGCTGGGCAAGGCCCTGACGCTCACCACCTGGACCGTCCGATCGGTGCGCCGGGCGCTGAAGCCGCCGGGCTGACAGCGACGACGCAAGGAGATTCCCTCCGCATCGCCTGGCGGCGATTGCGCCACCCGTGGCATCGGGCACTCACGCGAAACGGCGAGCCGCCGGTGATGCCACCACGCCCGGAGATGGGCGGGCGTCAGCATCGCGCGGTCGGCGCGCGGTGCGCGCCGCAGCGTGACCCCAGCGCCACCACCCCGACGGCGACGGCCACGATCTGTGCCGACACGTCATGGTCGATCGCCCCGGTCACGGCCCCTTGAGCGCCACGCCCTCGCAGGTGTAGCGCACGGTCGCCTGCTCCTGGGCGTCGTTTGCCACGTCCCCCTGCAGGCAGGCACCATCCTCGCCCTTCGCGCGGACGATGATGCTGGTGGAGGTCGGATCGGCCACGCGCGTGCGAAGGTCCGCCACGGCCGTGGCCACGGCACGCCCGGTCACCTGATCCGGCGCGAAGCCCGCGGCGCGCTCGGTCCCGGAGTCGAGGTCGCGCCAATCGCCGTTGCGGTAGACGAACGACCGGTACCGGTCCGAGGTCGCGTCCACCGGGATGTACACGACGGCGTGGCGTTCGAAGACGCCGATCTGGGTGACGAGCTCCGACGGGAACTCCCGCTCGATGTCGGCGACCAGGCCGTCGTACCCCGCCGCCGTCAGCAGCTCGGGGGCATCGCCCGAAGCCTTGCGCGTCGCTTTCGTCACCGACCAGATGCCCACCGCCACGGCGGCGATCACGACGACGCCGATCGCGATGAGGATCAGCATCCGGGCGCGCCGCTGCATCCGCGTCATCTGCTCGCCGGGATCACCCGCCGCAGACGCGCCGTCGCGATCCGCGCGACGCGCGCGCTTGCCGGGGTTGGCCACGCGGGCAGCGTACCGCCTCGCACGATCCCAGGACCACACGGCCGACCCGCCGCACGCGGCCGTCCCGGTGGGCTCGGTCCCAGGACCAGCAGGGGAATTAGGATGGACGAATGACGCCGTCGGTCCTGTTCGACGCGACACCGCTCGCGCGGGGACACGGGCAGCGGGGCATCGGTCAGGCGCTTCGGCACCTGATCGAGCACATGCCGCTCGCCGGGCGCCCCACCCTGCTCATCGTGCGCAGCCAGATCCCGCCCGCCGGCTTCCACACCCGTGAGTTTCGCTGGCCGCGGTGGCCCCTCAGCCGCATCCCCGACCCCTGGCCGTCGCTGCACCTGCACGACCATCTGCGAAAGGACCCGCCCGGGCTCTTCTACGCGACGCAGCCGGAGCTCACCCCCGACCCGCACCTGGTGCCCACGGTCATCAACTGCCACGACCTGATCCCGCTGCACCGACCGCTGCGAAACCCGCTTCACCGCCACGCCTACAGCACCTACCTGCAGCGGCTCACCCGCGCCAAGCGCATCGTGAGCGTGAGCCACGCCACCGCCGCCGACCTCACCGCCAGCCTGGGCATCCCCGCGAGCCGCATCGACGTGGTCCACCACGGTACCCCCGACATCATCGCCCCGCACGGCGCGGTGCCCGAGCGCCCCTACGTCCTCTACGGCAACAGCCTCGAGGCGCACAAGAACGCCGCCATGGCGATCGACGCCGTGGCCCGCACCCCCGACGTGGACCTGGTGATGACCGGCATGTGGAGCCGCCGCCGCCTCGAGGCGCTCAAGCGCCGTGCGGCGACCACCTCGGCTGCCGACCGCATCCACTGGCTGGGATACGTGGACGCCGCGCACCTGGCGGCGCTTCGCCGCGGCGCGGTGGCGGTGCTGGTGCCGTCGCTCCTCGAGGGGTTCGGCTTCCCGGTGCTGGAGTCCCTCGCGGTGGGCACACCCGCCCTGGCCTCCGACATCCCCGCCCTGCGCGAGGCGGGCGGCGAGGTGGCCACCTACCTGCCCACAGACGATCCCGCCGCCTGGGCCGACGCCATCGCCGCCGCGCGCGACCCCGCCGAACGCGATCGGGTGGCCCACGAGGGGCCGGCACACGCCGCGGGGTTCTCGTGGCAGCGGGCCGCCGCCGAGACCGTGGCGTCGTGGCAGCGGGCGATGGCCGATGACTGAGCCCGCCGCACCCCGGCGCACCGTCGTGATCGACACGCGCATGGCCCGCCGGCGCCGCACCGGGACCGCCACCTACATCCGCCGTCTCACCGAGGCGCTGGGCACCGTCGATCCGGACGACCTGCGCATCGTCACCGTCACAGGGCCCCCGCCGCTTCCGCGCCGAAACGCCGCCACGACGATCGGTAACCTGATCCTCGACCTCGCCTGGACGCACATCCTGCTTCCGCTGGCCGCACTCCGACACCGCGCCGCGCTGATCCATTCACCGTTCAACTGGGGACCCGCGCTCGCGCCGTGCCCGACCGTCACCACCGTCCACGACCTGGCCTGGGAGCGCGTGCCCGAGACCTTCCCCGCCTTCTTCCGACGCTACGCGCGCCTTGCCACCCGCATCACGGCGCGCCGCTCGACGCGCGTGATCACCGACTCGGCCGCCACCGCCCGCGACCTGACCGACCTCTACGGCACACCGGCGGCCAGGCTGCGGCCGGTGCCGATCGGCATCCCCCCCGACGTCGCCCCCGACGACGGTCCGCGTGAACCGTTCATCCTGGCGGTGGGCGAGTTCGAGCCGCGCAAGCGCATCCTCGAGCTGATCGAGGGCCACGCCCGCTACCTGGAGGACGCCCCACCCGCCCCCGAGCCCTGCCGTCTGGTGGTGGTGGGGGCCGGCGGATCCCAGGAGGACGCCGTCCGCGCCGCGGCCGGGCCCTGGGTGACCCTCACCGGCTTCGTCGACGACGACACCCTCCACGACCTCTACCGGCGGGCGAGCCTGCTCGTCTACCCGTCCCGCTACGAGGGCTTCGGCCTGCCGGTGCTGGAGGCGATGGCCCACGGATGTCCGGCGCTCGTGGCGCAGAACTCGTCGCTGGTGGAGGTGGGCGGCGACGTCGCCATCCCGCTCGACGACCCGACGCCGGCGGGCATCGCCGCCGCCCTCACCGCGACGCTCGCCGACCGCGCGGCGCTGGCCGAGCGGGGACGGCGGTCGCGCGATCACGCGGCCACCTACGACTGGGACGGCGTCGCACGCCGCACCCTCGACGTCTACCGCGAGGCGATCTCGGCATGATCACCCAGACCGTCGCCCTGACGAGAACGTGGTCCCGCGCATGAGGGTGGGCGTCGACTGCCACATGGTGGGCCAGCCCCGCGCCGGCGATGCGGGCAACGCGCGCTTCCACACCCTGCTCACGCAGGCGCTGCACGCGACCTGCGGGCCCGGCGACACCGTGACCGCCATGGTCTCGCACGACTGCGCGCCCCCCATCATCGGCCCCGGTCCCGACACGGTGCACGTGCCCGACCACAACCTGCGCCGGCTGCTTCGCGACGCCCCCAGGGCCCTCGCCGCGACCCGCGCCGATGCCGCCGTCTTCAGCTACATCATCCCGCCGCGCGCCGGCTGCCCCACCGTGGTGGTGGTGCACGACGTGGTCTTCCGCCTGCGTCCCGACTGGTTCAGCCTGCGGGTGCGCGGGCTTCTGGGGACGCTGGTGCCCCGGTCGCTGGAGCGTGCGGCCGCGGTGGTGTCGGTGTCCGGCAGGAGCCGCGCCGACCTGATCGACGCGTTCGACGTCGACCCCGCCAAGGTGCACGTGGTGCCCAACGTGCCGGCGCCCGCCTTCCACCCGGCCGAGGGCGCCGCCGCCCGCGTGCGCGCGCGCTTCGGCCTTGATCGCTACTGCCTGTTCGTGGGTGACGTCCATCCGCGCAAGAACCTGATCGCCCTCGCCGACGCCGTGCAGCTGGTGGGCGACCGCGACCTGCGCCTGGCGGTGGTGGGTCGCGCCGGCCACATGGGCGAGGCGATCATCCGCGAAAGCGGCGGCGTGTGGCTGGGGCCGATGGGCGACGCGGAGCTCGTGGACCTCTACTCGGCCGCGACCGTCACCTGCTATCCCTCGCTCTACGAGGGCTTCGGCCTGCCGGTGGTGGAGGCGCAGGCCTGCGGCAGCCCCGTGGTGGCGAGCAACCGCGGCGCCATCCCCGAGGTGGCCGGTGACGCCGCCATCCTGGTGGAGCCGGTGCCCGCCGCCATCGCCGACGGCATCCGCGCGGCCCTCGAGCCGGCCACCGCCGACCGGCTGCGCGAGGCCGGCCCACGGAACGCCGCCCGCTACACCCTCCAGGCCATGGGCGACGCCGGCTGGGACGTGCTGCGGGCGATCGACCGATGAGCCCGTCGTCGCCTTCGCGCAAGCCCGGTGTCAGGCACGCGGCTTGCGCGCACCCCGTCCCCACCCCGGAGACCGGCCGATGAGGATCGCCCTGGTCGGCACGCGCGGCATCCCGGCCGCCTACTCCGGGTTCGAGACCGCCGTCGAGCACCTGGCCCGCCGCTTCACCGACCGCGGTCACGAGGTGACGGTCTACTGCCGCCCCCACATGACCGACCGGCGCGAGACCCATGCCGGCGCCCGCCTGGTACACCTGCCGACCGTGCGCAACAAGTACCTGGACACGCTGGTGCACACCGCGGTCTCGACGGCCCACCTCACCACGCGCGCACGACCCGACGTCGCCATCTACTTCATCGCCGGCAACGCGCCGGTCGTGCCGTTCGCACGGCTGGCCCGCATCCCGAGCATCCTGCAGATCGACGGCATGGACTCCCAGCGCGCCAAGTGGCCGGCCGCCGCCAAGGCATACCTGCGCGCCGCCGAGCGATTCTCCCCCCTGGCCGCCACCGTCGCCGTCACCGACTCGCAGGCCGTGGCCGACGATTTCTTCGCCCGCTACGGCCGGCGCATCGAGGCCATCCCCTACGGCGCCGAGCTCACCGATCCCGGCGGGACGGCCACCTGCGACCGCCTGGGTGCCACCCCCGGCCGCTTCATCCTCTTCGTCGGGCGTCTGGTGCCCGAGAACAACGCCCACATCCTCATCGACGCCCATCGCCGGCTCAACCGTCCCGACTGGCCCCTCGTGATCGTGGGCGACGCCCCCTACGCCGACCGCTACATCACCGAGCTCAAGAACGCCGCCGGCCCCGATGTGCGGATGCCCGGCTACGTCTTCGGCGACGGCTACGCGGAGCTCGTGCACCGCGCCGGGATCATGTGCGCCCCCACCGAGGTGGGCGGCACCCACCCGGTGATCACCGAGGCCCTGGTGGCGGGCGCCTGCCTGGTGACGAGCGACCACGCCCCCAACCTGGAGGTGGTGGGCGACGCCGCCGCCACCTTCCGGCTGAACGAGGGGGCCGAGGACCTGGCCCAGGTGCTGGCCGCGCTGATCGACGACCCGGACCGACGCGCCGACCTGTCGGCGCGGGCCGCAGCGCGCGCCGCCGAGCGCTTCAGCTGGGACGCGTGCGCCGAGCGCTATCTGGAGATCGCGGAGTCGATCCGGCGTGGGTGAGGTGGTTCGTGATGGGCGTCATACATGGCCGGCGGCCAGAACCACCGCTTCCGCTGCGCGGGCGCACACCTCGTCGAACGACGGCTGAGCCGCCGCGACTCGGGCACCGCGCACGGCGAGCGCGTTGGCGATTGCCGGGTTGGCCTGGACGAACGCCGTGGCCTCCACCGCCTCGAGGACTGTGCGCGCCATCAGCGCACCACCCCGTGCAAGAACATGGTGAGACGCGGTACCGGGCAGCGCCACCACCACGTGACCGTCGGCCCACGCGCCGAGTGCATCGAGCAGCGGTGTGATCCCCACCCCCCAGACCCACGTGACTCCGGGCAGGTCGGGGGTTTGCCTCGCGGAGACCAAGTCCACGGCGTCGCGCGCACGATGAGGAGGGTTGGGTGCATCGAACGTGCCTCGAAGTCCAGCCGACCATGCCGGCAGACCGCACACCACCAGTTGGGCGTCCGAACGCGCGACCTCGCCGATGAGCGCCCACTCAGCCTCGTCGAACACCACGACGGTCGCGGCCTCTGAGAGGGCGAGCCGCTGAAGATCGCTGCGACCGTCCGGACCGATCAGTGGTGCATACGGAACCTCAGGGTCGCCGGCGCGGAACCGGACGTGACCTCCGCACACCCGTCGCACCCCTCGCGACAGCTCGCGCGAAAACGCGCGCAGCGTGTCGTTGGCGAGTTCAGGCGTGCTGCTCACACAAGACCCCGGAGGTGGTCCATCAGACGTTCGGTGACCGACGCCTCCGAGTGGAACGCCAGTTGTTTGACGCGCCCGTCGGCCAGCCGGTCGCGCAGACGGCGGTTCTCGATCACCTCGACCACGGCCTCGGCGACCAGTGACGGAGGCTTCGCGTCCAGAAGCAACGCAGCCTCGCCAGCGGTCCACGGAATCGCCGATGATGCATAGGCGACGATCGGCAGGTCGTAGTGCATCGCCTCGACCAGCGGCACACAGAAGCCTTCGTGGTCCGACAGGCACAGAAAGATGTCCGCATCGGCGTAGGCGGTCGCCATCCGGCGGTCGCTGACCGAGCCGAGGAAGCTGACCTGGTCGTACAGGTCGAGATCGTGGACCAGCTGTCTGCAGTAGCGCTCGTAGAGTGACGCGCCACCCCAGGAACCGATGTGGGTGAGGTGGGCGTCCACACCGACGTCCTTCAGCGCGTGCATCGTCATCACCAGGTGGTGGATGGCTTTGTTCGGCACGCCGCGCCCGACGAACAACAGCTCGATGCGACGTGAGCCGCGACGGGCGGACGGCAACGGTGCGGGAAGCGGGGGGCGCAGTATGCCGACCACCGCCGGATCCGGGAACCCCAGCTCGGTGAGCTCCCGCGCATTGTAGTCCGAGTCGGCGCTGGACGCGTCGACCTGGTCGGCCAGCTCGCCCAGTCGACGCCGCCCCATGGCGCAGACCCGCGCCAGACCCGGGGTCCACTCCCACAGGAGTTCCGCGGGCGTGATGTTGTGGTATCCGATGGCGCTGCGATCGGCGCGTTCCAGGACGTGGTCGATCGACTCGCTGGCGATCGAGTAGTGCAAGAGCGCCAGGTCGCCCGGGCGTGCAACATCGTCCCACCGGGTCGCGGGATGCACCATCGAGCGCAGGTCCTCATGGACGAAGCGCATGTCGGCGAAGATCTCGCAGCGGATGCCCATGCGGTGCAGCACCTGCTGCTCCTGCAGCACGTGGTTGGAGATCGCGTCCCAGGGGGCGAACCCGGTGGTGACGATGTGGGCCGCGCCGCTCATGCCCACTCCTCGAGCGCGCCCAGGATCCGCGTGCGCACCGCATCCCATGAGAACTCCGACCGCACGTACGCCCGGCCCGCCCGGGCCAGGGACTCCCGCAGCGCTGGGTCACGCACGATCGCATCGAGCGCAGCGACGAAGGTGTCCTCGTCCTCGAACCACAGCCCGCCATCCGAGTCCTCACAGTGCGTCCGCAGCACGTCTGACTCAGCGTTGACCAGGGCCGCCGTACCCGCCAGCCACGACTCCAACAGGACCATCCCAAGGCTCTCCAACCGCGACGGATGGATGAACACCGACGCGCCGGCATAGGCCGCCGCCATGTCGGCGTCGTCAACGAAGCCCAGGTCGATGACGTGCGGGGCGATCTCCTCGGGGATCGGAAGCTCGCCCGACCCCATGAGCGCCAGCGGCGGAGCGTCCGGATTGATGCGACGGTACGCCCCATAGTGCGAGAAGAGCATCGGCACACCCTTGGCGATCTCCCGGCGGCCCGCGTACAGCAGGTATCCCGGCTCGATGGCACGTGCACCACAGAACGCCCGTACCGAGCCCTCGGACGGCAGCGGACGGTCCGCGTAACCCACGCCACCCAGCGCCCACGTGCCCGTGGGTGCCAATCGCTCGAAGAGGCGCGCCTCGCCCACCGAGTTGAGCAGGCAGCCGCGCACCCCGGACAGGATCGACCGGACGAGCGGGGTCCACGCGTAGGCCTCGTCGTGTACGCAGGGGATGGGGGCGCAACGTTCCGGCCGGCTGACCGCAGCCCAGTAGGTGGTGCCTAACAGGTACGGGATCGGGAGGATCCAGTCGTAGCGGGACCGATCGTCGATCAACCGCTGGATCCCCGGCGACCAGACCGAGTTGGCCATCCATTCCAACTGGTCCGCGTACGTCTGCGGTGCGTTCAGGTCGATGCCCGCGTGCAGCGACAGCCACCGATCGTTGTCACGGCGTGTCTCGACGTTGAACCGACGGACCGTCACGCCATTGATCCGCTCCTCGCCCTGGGGGAGGGTGTTCTGCCAGGTGAAGTGGTCGAGCGCGCACGTGGTGAGCACCTCGACGTCCACGCCGTGCGCCGCCAGGTTCTCGGCCTGGAGCCGGCAGAGGGTCTCGGCGCCTCCGACGACGCCGGGTCCATACCGCGGGACGACGAACGCGATCCGCGGGTTAGACCCTGGCATGCACGATGTAGTGGCGCGAACCCCGCGCCGGTCCGTCCGTCCCCTCATCGGGGTGCTCGATCTCGACCGCGGTCAGACCAGCCGCGGCCAGCGAACGCGCAACGACCTCAGCGGGAACCGCGCGCCGCGGAAAACCCGCGTCGGTCACCACGTCGGCGACGACGTCAGGAGAGTCCGGCTCCCGCCCCACGACGGCCACGATGCCATCGTTCCGCACGGCCCGAGCCGCCTCCTCGCCCAGTGCGTCGATGTACCCGAGGGTGACCCGCTCGACCACGTCGAGGATGACGAGGCCGCCAACGGCGTCCTCCGCCAGCCGCTCCACGGCGACCATCGGGTCGAGTAGCGAAATCCGCTCCGAGGCGGACTCCGAGAAGCCACCGTGGTGCGCCTCGACGCCGGAGACACCATCGACGTCCAACAGGCCAACGTCACCGACCCCGATCTGCAGCACGGGTGCCGCGCCGCCGAGGATCACGCCGAGTCGCGCTCGCAGCGCGTCGCTGCCCGCGAACCGGGTCGGCTCCGCCGCGAGGCGCCGCACGTCGTCGTCGCGCGTTCCCCCCCGGGCATCAGCACCCCCGAGGGCGGCGACCTGACGCTTGAGCGCGGCGACCTCACGGCTCAGGTCCGACACGTAGCGCAGGAGGGCGACGTTGAACTCGCTCATCTCCGAGTACATCCGCAGAAGCGGCTCGCTCGTGCCCGCCACGAGCTTGCGCTTGACCTTCGACACCACCGGACCGATGACCGGCTTGTTCGATGGTCCGACGTTCATGTCCGGCAGCTTGGTCGCGAGGTCACGCAGACGCTCCACATCGCGTGACTCGATGGGTTCGTCGGTCACGCGGTCCATCATCAGCTCATCGATGGAGTAATGGCCCCGCGCCTTCTTCTGGGCGACCCTGGTGCGAAGGCTCTCCATCAACGCCGCGACATCGATGGTCTCGTCCGTCGTCGTGCGATCCTCGCTCACAGACGCATGCTCCTGACTTCCATGGCGTACCGAGCGACCCTACAGGGCCACCGCGACCTCGCCCTCCAGCCGCCGGAAGATCCGGAAGCCGATGAGCAGGACGCCGAAGCCGACGACCGCGCAGTAGACCCAGTCGGCCCAGTCCGGCCACACACCGGCGTAGACGATCTCGCGGACGCCGGAGACGAAGGGGGTCGCGGGATTGACGAAGTAGGCCACCTTGAGGATCGTCTCGTCGACGCGCAAGCCGGGGAGTGCCTCGTAGGTGTAGAAGATCGGCGTGAGGAAGAACCAGGGCACGGTGATCGCAGCGAAGATGTGCTCGACGTCCCGGAAGAACACGTTGAGAACCGACAGGATCATCCCCACACCGAGCGTGAACGCAGCCAGGCAGATCAGGAAGAACGGGAGCGCGACCAGTTGCTGGTGCACCCTTCCGTTCACGATCTGGCAGCCGACGATCGCGATGAGGAGCATCGCTCCGGCGGTGACCCCGTTGGAGGCAACGGCGGTGAGCGGCACGAACTCGCGCGGGAAGCGGACCTTCTTGACGAGGTTTGCGTTGCCGACCATGCTGCTGGCGGCCTGCTGCACACCACCCGCGAAGAACGTCCAAGCCGCGAGCCCGGTGAAGAGAAACCACGCGTAATGCGGGATGTTGACGACCCGCCAGACGTAGTGGAACATCGCCGCGTAGGTCGCAACGAGGATGATCGGATTCACAAGGGTCCAGAGGACGCCGAACAGAGAGCCCTTGTATCGCTGGCGCACCTCCCGCTTGATCAGGTTTCGCAGGAGCGGAGTAAACCGCCGGTAGTCCGCCAGTCGGCCGTCGGACGTCCGCACCTTCGACGAACCCGTCTCGGTCGTCGGATCTGCTGACGCGTCAATCACAGGGAAACGCCTCGCCCTCGGTAGAATGGTTGATCGATGCCGGAGGACCAGACAGGCGAGCGCCCGCTGAAGCGGCTACCCACGGGAGCCATCCGTTTGGACGGCGTCTCCCGGCGCTTTCGAATCCAGCACGCGCAGAATCGTACGCTCAAGACGCAGTTCCTGCGCCGAACCGGGGTCGAGACCCGCGACTTCTGGGCGCTCCGGAACCTCGACCTGGCGATTCCACCGGGCGAGTCCTTGGGCATCATCGGCCGCAACGGGTCCGGCAAGAGCACGATCCTCAAGCTCATCGCCGGCATCATCGGGCCGACGGGCGGCACCGTGAGGACGAGCGGAACCATCGCCTCCATGCTCGAACTGGGTGCGGGATTCCACCCGGACTTCAGTGGCCGCGAGAACATCTTCCTCAACGCGGCGATCTTCGGGATGTCCGAGAAAGACGTCACCAAGAAGTTCGACGAGATCGTCGCGTTCGCGGAGGTGGAGGACTTCATCGACTCACCCGTCCGCACGTACAGCAGCGGGATGCATATGCGATTGGCATTCTCGATCGCCAGCCACGTGCGCGCCGACATCATGCTCCTCGATGAGGTGTTCGCGGTGGGAGACGAGGCGTTCCAGCGGAAGTGTCTCGGCCGTATGTACGAGTTCCGACGGCACGGCGGGACCATTGTCTTCGTCTCACACGACGCGTTCGCGGTCGAACGTATTTGCAGTCGGGCGATCCTGATGGAGCACGGAAAGATGCTCGTCGACAGCGTGCCCCGCGAGGTGATGGCTGAGTATCATCGACTCTTGGCGGAGAATGACAGTCGGACGGGAAGCGTGGGAACGGCGGCGATCGCAAAGGCGGAGGACGGGTCGTGGGGCACCCGCGAAGTCACCGTGTCCGCGCTGCGTCTCTGCAAGCAGAACGGCACCGAGGCGGCGTCGTTCTTCAGTGGCGAACCTCTCACAATCGACGTCGAGTACACGGTCCACACTCCAGTGGACTCACTCAACTTCTCGTTTGCAGTCAAGACGATGGATGGGCTGCATTGTTTTGGCACCACCACCGAAAATGAGGCCATCCTCCTCGCCGGGAATGAGTCCGGCCTCCTCAGGTTTACGGTACCCAGCCTGCCGCTCCTCGAGGGTCGGTTCTCCTTGGACTTCTCGCTCGCAGACCTGGAAGGCCGGACGACGTTTCATGCCGCGGAGAACGCGCACGAGTTCAGCGTGTTTCCTCAAAGCAGGGCGAACGGCATCGTGGACTTCGGCGGACGATTCGAAGTTCGAACGGTTCAGCGATGAGACCCGTCGATGACATGTCGATCGCGACGACACAACCACGGTAATCTTGGCGACGGAACCCCTTACCTCGTACATCACGTCGTCAATCGGTCGGTTGGTCGATCTTGAGTACGACAGGATTCTGGGCAGTGGGCGGCGCATCCCCTGTCCGGTCTGTGGATACGTCGCGGATCGGAGCGGCTACCGAAGACATCATTCTGTTTGTCAGTTCGATGGGAGTCGCCTCGAGCGGTACGCATGCCCGCAATGCGACATCGTCTTCGGACCGCTCAAGATGCTGGATCTCACGCCTCGGCAACTCGCCATCGAGTACCGCATGTTGTATTCCGTTTACGAGGAGAACGATTCGACCGACGTTGAGATCCGAGCATTCCATGGTGGACGTCCGTCTCGCGGTGGCACCTTCCTCAACTGGGGCTGTGGTGCTTGGGCGCAATCAATCGCACGACTTCGCGACGAGGGCTACGACGTGTGGGGATTCGAGCCGTTCGCGCCGTCGGACCACCCCTTCATCGTGAACCATCGCGGCTCGCTGTCCGCGAAGTTCGACATCATCTTCTCGAATAACGTGATCGAACACGTCCAGGACCCAGTCCAGGCACTCCAAGAGATGGCTGAGCATCTCTCATCGAACGGCGTGATGGTCCGAGCCTCGCCGTGCTTCGAGCTGAGATACATGGATACTCGCTTCCACCTCTTCTTCTATCTCGGCGAGTCGTTCGATCGCATCGCAGCGCTTGCAGGACTCAACATCGCCGAGATGGTTCACGATGGCGAGTACATTCACGCGGTCCTCCACCGAGTCCCACTGGAAGGGGGCACGGCGGACTCTCTCACCTGAGGTCAGCCAATTCATCGAACCCGTGCGGCCGTCGCACACCTGCGATTCCCCGCGCAACGAAAACGTTGAGGCCCTCCCACAGAGCAGGTTCAACGGGTAACGGGCCAAGGGAGCCAGAATGGCTAATCGAACCGACGACGTATCCTTCATCGGTAATCTCTTCTAGAAGTTCTTCTAACGACTGATCGGCGGCCCGCGCGTTCGAGTGTGACCATTCGAGGATGAACGCGGCGTTCGGATTCCTACCGCGCAATTCGCGCCCTCCTCGCCAAACAGCGGCCTCATCTCCCTCGACGTCCACCTTCACCAGCGAGACCGACATCTCCGAGTCGATCGCATCGTCGAGGGTTGTCTGCGGAACGACCTGGGTGTTCTGCCGCGGATTCTCATCAAGTCTGGCGCGATGAGAGTACGGCGAGTGATCTGAGACCACCAGTTGCATCTCGCCGAGGGTCGATCCGACTGCGGTCGGGTGCACATCACAGAAGGCACCGTAACCGTTCACAACGACGGTCCGCTGAAGGGTCCTGGCGATTTCCGGGCTGGGCTCAAACGCCATAACACGACCGCCTGGCGTGACACGATTCAGAGCCGTCAGGGTTAGAACGCCAATGTTCGCTCCGACATCCACGACGTTGTCACCCGCCCTGAGCATATTCGCCATTATCGATCGGACGCCGGCCTCGTACCCCTCGGTGCCGTGTCGGGCCAAGAACGCAAGGAGCCCGGTCTCGTGGGACGGGATGACGAGGTCACCGACCTCCGCCACGAGTAGCGCGTCAAGACCCTCCTGGACGGGCACCATCTGGGTGAAGGCGAGCGACTCCTCAAGTGACGCCAGCCGTCGTGCTAGGGCATCCGAATGGTACGTCAGAAAGCCATCCAAGCGATCGAACTCGGCGCGGAGCGGCGTGTCATCGTCGCTCGTGGGCGACAGGTCGGCGAGCCGTGCTGACACCGCATCGATCGTCAGTGCCCGCGTGGTGTGGATCTCGGCAACGAGCCGGTCGAGCCCGGCTTCGAGGGCGAGGATGCGCTTATGCAGATCGGATTCAGCGTCACCGACCTCCGCCTGATGTGGAACGAGGATCTCACGTATTCGGCGCGCGGCCCTTCGCATCTTCATGGGAGGATCTCCGCCCACTGGTTTCGTGCGAGGTCATCGTGGAAGAGATCGACGATATGCTGCTGCTCCGCGCGGATCCGGTCGGCGAATGCCTTGTCGCCGTTGACAAGCCGCATCGCTGCGTCCTGCAGATCCTGGTCAGAATCGCACCGGCCGGCCGTCGCCCGGTCTCCCGCCAGAACATGAAGCATCGAATCTCGACGATAGAGCACGGGCGTTCCGACAACCATGGCCTCGATCGGAGAGTAGTGGAGGTGCCGCGGTTCCCGTGACGGATAGACGAAGGCATCGGCAGACGCGTACAGGTCGATCAACTCGTCATCGGACAGGTATTCGAGGACGGCATCGTCGTCGACGGGCCCGGTCTGACGCCCGAAGATCACGTGCGGCAGATCCGCGAACAGCCGCTTGATCTCGCGATAGACATCGCCGTAGTAGCCACCCGATGCGATTCCCGGACAGAGGAAGACGGCCTTTCCCGACCCGCCGGACCAACGTTCCGAGTACTGATAGGTGTCGGGGGCGAGGGGGACCGCGATGGTGTGGGCATGATCGGCGAGCACCGGTTCCTCGATATCGGCGAGGTTGGCGTATCCCTGACCGAAGACGAAGCGATCGCCGATCCGCGCGATCTCCTCCAGCAATCTCGGGCGATCGGTCAGCGGCGGCAGGTCCGTGTACGTCAGCGGATCCTCCCGACCGAAGACTCGGGCGACGACGATGCCGTCGAAGTGCCGGGCCGCTTCGGAAAGTGGGGTCGTGTAGTACGAGAACGACGAGACGAATGCGCTGAAGTGCTCATTGATGATCGTCCGTTCGGTCGGCGACCAGCTCTCTTCGTAGAACGCCATCCCATTCAGGACGTCCAGGGCCGAGGCGTTCATCGTCAGGGCACCGTCGTACTCGTAGGTCACGACCGCGCTCCGGTACGAAGGATCGTGATCGGGCACCACCTTGGGGATGAAGACCTCCCACCCGAGTGACTGGAGGATCGGCACCTCGGACTGGAGAAGGGTCCGATGGTTGACCGCCCAGATCAATCGTCGGGGCCCACCACCGGCCGACGTGGTGTCCAGGGGTGTCGTCACGCGAACTCCTCTGCGCGTTGGAGCGCACCCGTGAACCGGCTCCAGAGGGCACGGTCCGTCGTCCGGACGACCACGTTGCCGTCGTCCTGGAGAACCAGGAATGCACCGGCATTGTCGTGCGTCGCGGTGTGTGCGATGACGTCCCCGGATCGTTCGATGACGAAGTTCCCATCCAGTTGCATGGAGGCGGTGAGCGCCCCGTCCCCCGGTTCACCCAGCGTCCACACGACGCCATGCTCATCAGACAGCGCGAGTCGCCCTCCGGTGGCCCGGAGCACAAACCGACCGTCCTCACTCCGCAGCGTGCCCGCTTCGGTGAGCCGCTCGCCGGCACGGAGGAGGTGACCGGTGTACCCGCCGGACGTCGACCACACCAACCGGCCGTCCTGCATGAGTCGAAGAACACCATCGTCCCGAAGTTCGAGCGACGCCCCCGGGAGCCCGTCTGTCCCGGTCTCCCAACCCAACCCGCCGGGACCGAAGGTCCGAAGGTCACCGCGACGGTCCAACATCAGGAGGGAGCCGCCCTCCGTTAGCCCGGATGACCACACGGGATCACCCGCCGCGGAATACACGACGAGGTTCCCGTCGCTCGACTGCATGACGAGGGTGAACTCGCGGTCCGGCGAGCGCAGAAAGCCCCCTGGAACCAGGAACGCACCAGGATCGAGCCGCGCGCCAACGTAGCCACGACCCGATGTCCAAACGGGGTGCCCCTGATGATGGATCGCGAGACCGTCGATATCGGACACATGCAGGCTCGCCTCGACGAACCCATCCGTCCCGGACGCCCACGTCGCCCGTCCGCGGACGTAAGCGACGAGGTTCCCGTCGCTCTGCATGACGACGCGATCATCCGGTCCGACGTCCGGCAGCTGCCAGCGAGACTCCCCGTCGAAGTAGAGCGTCAGGCCGTCCTCGAATGAGAGCTCGGTCCTGCCCGCCGCCGTCGCCAGCGCAAGCGGTGATCCGAGGGACTCGCCGGGACCGGCCCAGGATCGGGGCGCGTGTCGGTCGACAGGACTTTCCTGCGAGGCAGCCATTGGCGGTGACTCTACCGTCCAACCCGCCGCGTCGCCGGGGGACTGTGCGCTCAGGGTATGCTCGCGCCTTGTCCATCGCCGATCACCAGAACCTTGCGGACCAGCGCTTCGCCGCGATTGCCCGATCGCTTGTCGACGAGTTTCCTCGCACGACGACGCAGGTGCCGTCACAGGGTGTGCCCGTCACGGGGATCGTTCCAGCGCGAGTCCATCATCCGGGTCTCGCCGAGCTTCGAGCCCGCTTGCGAACCTCGGTCATACGCGCCGACGCAATGGTCCGGCGCTTGGCGAAATGAGCTCCCTAGGCTGGATACCCAGGATCCATGCTCGCCGCAACGCCGCGCAGGTAATCGTAGTCGCCGAAGCCCGAGACCTCGGTACATGAGAACGCCGTCGGTCGCGGTGGTGGGAGCTGGAGGCCACGCCAAGGTCTGCATCGAGAGCCTCCTCCTCTCCGATCATGCCATCTCGGCGTGCGTCGGCCTCCCCGGAGACCCTCCGAAGTGCCTGGGCTACGAGGTTCTGTACGGGGACGAACGGCTGAAGGACCTGTGGGACGACGGCGTCCGACTGGCGTTCATTGCGCTCGGCCCGAACGGGCTTCGCAGCCGACTGGCCGACTATGCGACCGGTCTCGGCTACGAAATCGTCAAGGCCATCCACCCGTCGTCGGTGATCTCCCCGACCGCGTCGCTCGGTCGCGGAGTCGCCGTCATGGCCGGAGCAGTGATCAATGCCGCCACGAGCATCGGCGACCTGAGCATCATCAACACCGGCGCAACAGTCGACCACGACTGTAGGCTTGGGCGCGCGGTTCACGTCGCGCCACAGGTTGGTGTGGCGGGTAACGTCTCCATCGGAGACCGAACGTTCCTTGGGATCGGCAGCCGAGTGATCCCCGATCGACGGATCGGTGCCGACGTCATGGTGGGAGCCGGCGCAGCGGTCATACGGGACCTAGAAGACAAAGCACGGGTCGCCGGAGTTCCGGCCAGACCGATCAGGGAGAGTGGAGCGGGTTGAATCGGATTTTCGTGGCTGAGCCCAGCTTCCTCGGGCGGGAACGCGAGTACGTCCTCGACTGCCTCGATACGAACTGGATCTCGTCCAACGGCAAGTACATCGGTCTGTTCGAGGAGGCCTTCGCGAGCTTCGTCGGCACGAAGCACGCCGTGGCAACGAACAACGGGACCACCGGGCTGCACCTGGCACTCGTCGCTCTCGGAATCGGACCGGGCGACGAGGTCATCGTCCCCACGGTGACCTACATCGCAAGCGCCAACGCGGTGCGCTACACGGGCGCGACACCCGTGTTCGTCGACGTCGATCCGGAGACGGTCAACATCGATCCCGCACAGATCGAGGCCGCCATCACCTCCCGGACTCGGGCGATCATGCCGGTGCACCTCTATGGGCACCCGGCCAAGATGCCCGCGGTACGTGACGTCGCCGCCCGACATGGGCTTCTCGTCATCGAGGACGCGGCTGAAGCGCATGGTGCCGAGATCGACGGCCACCGCGTGGGGTCCCTCGGGGATTGCGCGGTCTTCAGCTTCTTCGGCAACAAGATCATCACCACCGGCGAGGGTGGAATGGTCACCACCGACGACGACGATCTTGCGCAGCGTCTCCGCCTCTACCGCGGCCAGGGCATGAGCACGGACCGTCGG
Source organism: uncultured Bifidobacteriaceae bacterium (assembly GCA_964628685.1). GTDB lineage: Bacteria > Actinomycetota > Thermoleophilia > Miltoncostaeales > Miltoncostaeaceae > CALMEC01. The sequence goes on from CAZVNM010000003.1 coordinate 156,978, forward strand.
TACTGGTTCGAGGTCATCGGCTACAACTATCGGATGACAAACATCCAGGCGGCGATCGGCCTCGGACAGATTGAGACGATCGATCGTATCCTTGCCGCACGTGACCGCATCGACGCGTTCTACGACGACGCACTCGCACCTTTGGATGACCGCCTGCGTCGACCCGTCACGCAGCCGGGTACGCGGCCGGTTCAGTGGATGTACACGATCTTCCTCCGGGACGGTGGAGAGGCCGAACGGGATGCCTTCATGGCCGCCCTCGACGCCGCCGGTGTGGAGACACGGCCGGTCTTCTACCCGATGCATCAGATGCCACCGTACGCAGAGTCCGGAAGCTTTCCGGTCGCTGACACTTGGTCGGCACGCGGCGTCAACCTGCCGACGCATCTCGGGCTCAGTGATGCAGACCTCCGACGCGTGGCCGAGGCAGCAGCAGGCGCACTGTCCACATGAGGATCGCGCTCTGCTCCACGATCGTGCCGTTCGTGCGCGGCGGAGCCCGAAACATCGTCGACTGGCTTGAAGAGGCCCTCGTCGAGGCCGGCCATCAGGTGGAGAAGGTCCTCATCCCCGAGGTCGATCATCCCGAGAGCCTGTTCGGTCAGATGGTCGGCCTTCGTTGGCTAGATCTCTCGGATGCTGACCGCATCATCTGCTTCAGGCCGCAGTCACACCTCATACGTCATCCCCACAAGGTCCTGTGGTTCATTCATCACCTGAGGACCTACTACGATCTCTGGGACGACCCGGATCTCGGTCCGCCCCACACCGTTCGCAACATCGGGTTCCGAGACGCGCTCCACGCGGTGGACACAGCGGCGCTGAACGAGGCTGAGCGCATCTTCACCAACTCCAATGTGGTAAAGGAGCGTCTGCGGCGGTTCAACGGAGTCGATGCCGAGGTTCTCTACCCTCCGGTCGCGCACTCCGAGCGCTTCCGGGCGGAGGAGTACGGGGACGAGATCGTCTACGTGTCTCGCATCGAGCGACACAAACGGCAGCACTTGCTCGTCGAGGCACTCGGTCACTGCACGACCCCGGTACGCGTCCGGTTGGTCGGCGAGTGCCGTGACGGCGATTACCGAGCCGAGTTGCAGCGATTGGCCGACCGCGCACAGGCAGGAGACCGGCTGGCGATCGATGATCGCTGGATTAGCGAGGAAGAAAAGGCCGCTGCAATCAACAGGTGCCTAGCCGCCACGTACATGCCGCTCGATGAGGACTCGTACGGCTATCCGACGTTGGAGGCGGCACACGCCGCCAAGGCCACGGTGACGGCGCATGACGCGGGCGGCGTGCTCGAGTTCGTGGTCGACGGGGAGTGCGGCGTGGTGACCGATCCGGACCCGCGTGCGATCGCGGTCTCGATCGATCGCTTGTACGAAGATCGACAAGGCACCCGTGCGCTCGGGAAACGAGCGCGCGGCCGCATCGAGGAACTGGACATCACCTGGCGTCGCATTCTGGACCGGCTGCTCGCATGAAGGTGCTGGTCGCATCGACCGGTGTGCCGTTTCGTCATTCGTCCGCTGACACCGCTGCGGACCACCTCGTCAGGCGCGTGTCGGACGCCGGCTACGATGTCGAGCGGCTTCGGATCCCCGTGACGTTACGCCCCAAACAGTTGGCAACGCAGTTTTCGATGCTGCGACTCATCGAGCTGGAGGGTGCTGACCGGCTCATCGCGCTCGACATCCCAGCCGCACTTCTGCGAACCGCCGAACCGAAGATCCTCTGCCTGCCAGCATCCGGATCTCCCAGCGAGGTGCTCGGCAGCGCGCACCTCACACCGTCGCAGCGTCACACATCACTGAACGCCGTTCGCATGGCGCTTGGAGAATCGTCAGCCGTGTTCGCCTGCTCGCGCCTTCAGTCGCTCGAACTCGCCGCCGATTTCGGAACGTCTACGGTCCTGGTGGACCTCGGACCAGAGTCGCGTCGCACGTCAGGCGCGGGGGGCGGTCCGATTACCGTCGTGGGCCCGATCGACGGACTTCACCATCACCTCGAATTTGTGACAGCTCTCGCCTACGCACATCGAGATGTGCGTCTGACGATCACCGGGGCCGTGATGAACGACACGGCCGCTGCGCGCATCGGAGACAGAATCGTGCGACTGGGCCTAACCGAGCGCATACGATTCGCACCAGGAGAGACGAACGTGCGCCACATGGAAGGCGTACTCAGCGACACCTCAGCGGTGCTGTGCGGATCGCCCGACGAAGACAGCGGCGTTTCGATCGCCCTCGAGGCGATGACTCGAGGAATTCCTGTCGTCACGACCGCCGGCTCAGCTCTGCGTTATCGGGCCGACATCCATCACGTACGGTCCGATGCCCGTTCGATCGCCCCATTCCTGACATCGGCGAGCCGGCAGCGACCATCCGGATACCCCTCTGCACGGGCTGAGACCAGAGTCTCAGGAACCGCCGGCATCCCTTTCGACCGAGCGGTACTGGACGCAGTTCGATGAGGATCCTGCTCTTCGCTCCGAATCCGCACGGGGGTATCCTGGCGGACGGCCTTGCCCGCGCCGGTCATCACGTCCGTCTCGTATCGACGAGCCTGGTACCGGGCAGCAGCGATCCGTCCGCGGCTGATGGCACTCCGACGGAGAAAACCGAAACGCTCGAAAGGGAGATCCTCACCTGCGATCTGACGGTCCTCGTGGTGACTGACGAAGCACCTGCCGAGGACTGCGTGATTCTCCGGCGCGATGACATCAGCGCTGTCGTCTGCTTCGCCCGCGGGCAGCATGCGCCAGACCCGTCGTTGGTTGACCCGATAGCCAGTCGTGCCACCGCCGTCATCACGCCGGATCCAGCCGTGGCCGCCGCGGTGGATGATGTCTGCGCCGGTCCTGTGATCCTCGGACCTGTCGTCGACCCGGAGGAACCGGGGCAACTCGATGCAGCGATCGCCATCCTTGTCGAAACCGCATGCGACCATGCTCGAATCCGCCCGATACTCGGCGCGCTCCGCGGAAGTGTCTCGCACATCGCGGTCTGGCAGGGGGACCGATCCGTCTTGGATATCCAGGAGCACTGGGAGCCATTGCGCCTGTTCGGCACCGCCTTGGCTTCGTCGCGCGACAATCCATCCCACGATCAGGACAAGTAGGTTCGTTATCGATGCTGCAGTCACTCCTCTCAAATGTCCAGGCTTACATCGCGCTTCAACGTGTGTTGGGAGCTGATCGACTCCGGATGCGTGCGCTGGAGACGGCGCGCGTTCGACCTGGAGACTGTGTCCTCGACGTCGGTTGCGGTCCGGCCTACTACCTGCCATCACTGCCAGATGACGTCGACTACCACGGCTACGATACTCACGAGCCGTACCTCGCATGGGCACGTCGCCGCTTCCCTTTCGCCCAGTTCCATCACGGTATTTTCGACGAGGACTCGGCGCCCCCCAACATGCGGTTCGATGTGGTTCTACTCCTGGGGCTCCTCCACCACATCAGCGATGCGCAGGTCCGTTCCCTACTCAATCTCTGCGCCCAGCGCCTCGCGCCGGGGGGACGCGTTGTCAGTGCTGACACTGCCTATGCGCCCCAGCAAAATCGGCTCTCACGCTGGATGTCAGACCATGATCGTGGTGAGTACGTGCGGACCGCTGACGCGTACACAAGTCTTGCGCGGGCGGCCTTTGAGGACGTTCACGGTGTAATGGTCGACGTCATGCGGGTACCGACGACGCACTGGTTGATGGTCAGCACATCGCCAGGCAGGCCCAGCGACGTTCAGCGCAACTGAGCGGATACTCCTTCCGGTCCGGCGGCACACGACTGTCGCTCGATGCAAGGCAGCAGGTTCCGGGCACGGGGAGGGAGTTTGGATGACACGACGGGCAACTGGTTCCCACCTTGGCGGATCTCAACGATTTGGGTAGTCGAAGACTGAGCAACGCCGTTTATCTTGATCGCCCCGTTTGGTGGGACGACACAATGGGGCAAGGCAGGTGCGTCAGGAACCGCTTCCCGGCTGCACACGGTGACGCTGCGGTCAGGTTGATGGCTCAGGTAGTTCAACGCCCCCGGAAACGTGTCGGGCATGAGAGTGTAATAGCTGCGCCGAAGAATTCCGGAGTCGTCTACCACAACGACGGGATCTCCTGACACGCCCGGTCCCGATGCTAGGACATTTTCGATGGCGCCGAGGACTCGCATCTGAGCGTCCGACTGCTCCCGCTGGAACTCACGCGATGCCGCGGCTCCAGGGACGAGCGGAAGCGCAATCGCCACGGCAACAAGGCTCGCCGCCCTTCCTGAGCGATGAGTCAGCTTGTCCGCACCGGTAATGATACCTAGGACGAGCAGGAGAGCGGCGACGGAAAAGACGCGCATGTGATCAAGCAGGTGGGAGCGCTCCTGCACGTAGACCAGAGATGCAAATGGAGCAAGCACGAGCGCTGCAGGCGCAATGACCACAGTTCGCCACGGTGAACTGGTCTGGCCGGAGTGGGCGAACACGACGACTATTATGATCGTCACGATCAGGATGACGACACTAAACTCAGTCAGGAGCCATCCGTATGGAGGCCGAATGAAGTCGACAGTCCCCCACCAGACTCGCCCAAAGAGATCAGCGATTTCATGCGGATCCGTCACTGTACGTGACTCGGCGACCGTGCTCTGGTAAAAGGACGTGCCAGTCGCGCGTAGGATCACGAGGCGGACGGCGGCGACGACTGGAGCCAGCAGCCACGCCCCTCCAACGAGGAGGGCATTCTGCCATGTCCACCCCCGCCGAAGGAACACCAGAGGGGCCAACACCAGGTACAAGAGATACGGTGAGTCGTAGATGAAGAAGCCAGTAAGGCCGCAGAGGACCATGATGCTGGACGTCAGCGGACGGAAGCGCGACCGTATCTGGGCGACGAACAACGCGAAAGCGACAGCCGTAAGCGCGAAGGTCCAATGGATGTGCACCGTCCGCAAGGAAAACTGCGCCTCGTAGGCGGGGATCAGCGCGAACATAAGCCCGCCTACCGCCGCCAGAGGAAGGCGGACACCGAGGAGACGTAGCGCGATGCACATAGCGGCCGCCTGCACCGCGAGGGCAACACCCTGCACCACATGGAGCGGCACGAACGAGTCGGCGGAGATCAGATAGGCGATCGAGAACGGAACCATCGTCATTGGCCGCCCAGAATGAAACGACCAATCAGACGATGACGGGGTCCAGAAGTTCACGCCTACGCGGTCGAAGGCGGAGTAGATGCTCCATTCCTCCACCGAACCCAGGTCACGCAGGTGAACAAGTTGGAACAGCGCAGCGATGATGCCCACCAGCCCAGCGGCAATCAGGAGATGAACTCGCGACGTCCGACTGCTGCCGAGTCCAACGTCGGCGAGTGGCTGGCGCTCTCGAGGGCGCTGCCGCGTTGGCCGCGTACCGGCGGAGGATGTCGATTCGGGATTCGGGTCCACGACTCACTAGGATAACGAGCAGCTGGACGCTTTCCGCCCGTGAGCCGCTGGCTACACTGGCCGGATGTCCTCGAAAGTCCCCGCGCACCTGATCTCGATCGTGATCCCCGTCTATCAAGGCGAGCAATCACTTCCCGGCCTCCTCAACGAGATCGTTCCGCTCACACAGCCGTTTGCCACCCCTGATGGGCAGTCCGCCATCGTCAGGGAGGTCTTGCTCGTCTGCGACAACGGACCAGACGATTCCGAGCGCGTCATTCGCGAACTCGCCGAAGAACACGAGTTCGTGCGCCCCGTGTGGCTGAGCCGGAATTTTGGTCAGCACGCAGCCAGCCTTGCCGGGATCGCCTCAAGCGGTGGCGAGTGGATCGTGACCATGGACGAGGACGGTCAGCACGATCCGTCGGCGATCGCCACGTTGTTGGACGCCGCCCTGCGCGAGGAAGCCGACCTCGTCTACGCCGACCCCAGTAATCGGGTGCCGCACTCGCTCGCCCGCAACATCGCGTCCAAGTCCGCGAAACGGTTTCTTCGGCTCGCAAGCGGAAGAACGGTCACCACCTCCTTTCATAGTTTCCGGCTCATGCTTGGGGAGGTCGGACGGAGCGTCGCCGCGTACTCCGGTGCAGACGTCTACCTAGACATCGCGCTCTCGTGGGTGACGCGGGGAGTGACCACGACGCCCGTGGCGATGCGGGAGGAGATGGCAAGACCCAGCGGATACAACTGGAGGTCGCTCTTCTCCCATTTCTGGAGGATGGTCTTGACGAGCGGCACCCGTGCACTGCGACTCGTCAGCCTCTTGGGAGTTTTCGTCGCCGCCTGCGGCATCGCGCTCGCGATCACAGTCGTCATCGTCAGGCTCGGATGGGGCATCGACGCACGCGGCTGGTCGTCCCTGATGATCGCGATTCTCCTCATCGGTGGTGGCATTCTCTTCTCACTCGGAGTCATCGCCGAATATCTCGGCGTCGCGGTGAACGCATCCATGGGACGCCCGCCATATCTCATCATCACCGACCGTGCTCACGGCCCGCATGGACGGACCGGCTCCCGCGGGCCGGCCGACGAGGAAGCCGCAGAGATGCGGACGGACGGGTGACGAGCCGCCCCAACTGGGTGGTTGGTTCCGGAGGCTTGCTCGGAGGGGCGGTCGGACGTGCGCTGCGTAGCAGGAGCGAGAGGTTGGTGACCGAGCGGATCGCCTGGCACGAGCCCGAGAGGGCCATCGACACCGCATACGCCGCAGCGGTCAGAACCAGTTCGTTGCCGGGATGGCGCGTCCTCTGGTGCGCTGGGGCTGGAGTCACGGGATCGTCGACCGAATCGTTTGCTCCCGAACGCGCGGTCCTTGAGGCAGTGCTGGATGGCCTCGGACGTTGTCACAAGGGGACGGTCTTCTTCGCTTCCTCCGCGGGAGCCCTCTATGCAGGCGCCACCGGCCCGCCTTTCAGCGAATCGCACGGACCCCGTCCCCTTGCCGCATACGGGCTTGCAAAGCTCGACGCTGAGCAACACCTCATGGAATTCGCGCGCCGCACTGGCCATCGTGTCCTGGTCGGGCGAATCTCCAACCTCTACGGACCTGGCCAGAAGCTCTCAAAGCCACAGGGGCTGATCTCGCATCTCCTCCGATCTATGTACGCGCGGCTCCCGATGTCGATCTATGTCTCGCTCGATACGATCCGCGATTACTTGTACGTCGACGACTGCGCATCGATGATCCTCGACACGATCGATCTCATCGAGGCCAGCGGTCAGTCGCAGGTCACGAAGATCTTCGCCTCCCACAGACCGACCACTGTTGGCGAGCTGCTCGGCGAAGTGCGCCGTCTGTCACATCGGCGGCCTCCCGTCGTCCTCGGGGCAAGCCCGTTGGCAGCACTCCAATCCCGGGATCTTCGACTACGATCGACGATTCTTCCCGAAATCGACCGCCGAGCCCTTACGCCGCTCGCCGCTGGGATCGCCGCAACGGCACATGACATCCGCACGAACCTCGTCGCAGCTGAAGTGCGCCGATAGGAGACGGCGGCGGCCGCAGTTGGCCTCCGACGAGCATCCACGGTACGGAGGTCAGGGTTCGCTCGGCCATCCGTCGTCACTGCTCGACCCGCCACTCCGATACGCGTACCGAAACCACTCGTGGATCGCCGGCGTTCACGGGCACCGCAGGAGCACCACCTCGCGTCAACGTCACTTTCGTTGCGGTACCTGCCGTCACAGGGACGGCAAGCGTGACATTCCGAGGCGCCCCAGTCACGTTGATGGTTGCCAGCTTTGCTGCAGGGGTTGATGCACTCAGCGTGTACTGCCTGCCGCCGAAGCTCCCGACTCGGAAGGTCACGCGCGCGGTGCCGGTCGTCGAAGACCACACGTAGCCCTCGGCCGTGTCGCGCATCCAACGCCACGTTTCGCCGCCGATGGCCTCAGGCGGCCACCATGTCGGAGCACGGAGAAACGAAAACCGTTTGGTCGGAGCCGCGGTCACCTGCCACACCGCGCTTCCATCAGCAAATGTCGTAAGGACTCGATAACCCGGCGGCGGACGGTTCGGATTCGGCGGAACTGCCCCGCGCGCCGCATAGCCGGCGGGATTGATCGTGACGAGATCGATGCCTGTGGCCGCGAGTTTCGCCGCAGTCCCCGGAAACCGCGGGTCACCCACCGACTGGAGAAAGTCCGTCGCGACATTCGCCTCTCCGAGCGAGCCGTTTGCGATCCGCAAACCGTGGACGGTCTGACCCCACATCCAGTATCGGTCCTCGAGTTCGACGCTCCCACCCCGAGCTCCGTACGCAGGAGTCTCGAGGACCACGTCCTCACGTGGGCGGGACTTCAAGAACTCCCATGTGGGGACCTTGTCAGCGGCCAGTCCGTTCACCGAGACGACGGGACCCGCGGCGACCGGAAGTCCAATGTTCGCCTCCGCAACCGTGACGAGCATGACGCCGGCCGCGGCCGCGCCCATGAGCACGACCGGCCGAATCCGGCCGAGGACACGGTCCAGCGCGATCGCCCCGACGACGATGAGGGCGCAGGTCACCGGCACTGCGAACCGCGCGTACACCCGCAGATAGTCCGCAAACTGGAAGAGATAACCCGATGGCATCGTCACCCGCCGACCGAGAATGGTCATCGGCGAGGCGAGGCTGAACGCACCGCAGACCACGGCGATCATCGCCATCGAGAGCACGGTCACTCCCATCTGCGAGTCACGCATCATGCGCCTCCGCACCGCGATCACGAACCCGGCGAGTGCAAGGGCGATCACCGTCCACATCAGGAAGATGGTTCGCTCACCCCCGGGGCGTGCGTGAGGAGCCCAGTCCTCCGGGCCGACCAAACGATTCATCACGTCACTCGCTCCCGAAGGGAGCAGGTAGTCGAGCGGTCGAGCTCCGTACAGTTCGAGCTCGATCGCCGATCGACTGAAGGCGGCGTCCACCCCCGACTTGGACGATGCCAGAGCGACCGCAAGCGGAATCGCGACGAGCACGAGGAGTAGCCCGGCAACGACGGCCGATTGACGGATCGCGGTGCCGAAGCCATCGGTGCGTATGCGGTACACGGCGGCGACCAGCATCACGCAGGCGACCATGATGATGACCATCACACCGTAGTAGGGGTTCGAAAGCCACGCGAATCCGACGGACGCTGTGACCGCGAGCGCACGGCGCACCGACGGACCACGCGCCCACCACAGCGCGGCGAGCAGCGCGAGCGGAAAGCACGCCATGTACGCGAGCGGGAAGTGCGAGCCGATCTTCAGCAGATGGTGTGGGAACACAACGAACGCGAGACCCGCCCACGCCGATGCGGCGGCGCTGAGACCCATCCAGCGCACAAGCGCATACATCGCGGCGCCGGAGAAGGCGACCCCGAGGATGAGTGCGATGTTGATGCCGGCCTCAGGACCTGCGATCTCTGCGATAAGCCAGGAGGGACCGTAACTCGCGAACTGCATCAGCACCCCGGTGCCGACCACGGGCCGGCCGAACGGGGCGGCGACGCCGTGCTGCACGCCGGTTCCCCAGATGTCGGTGCCGTTGTTCGCGGCGTTCCACACATCCCACGCATATCCGGCGGGATCGCCCCCACCGCCACCCGGAATCCAGGAGGTGATGTGCAGGACCAGGGGCCAGGTGATGGCGATCATCAGCGCGACGTAACCCGTGAACGCCAGGAGCAGCTCCTGCAGCCACCGCCGTCGACCGAGGCCCGATCGCTCGGTCGTCACCTCAGTCTCGTCTCGATTCGCGCATTCATCGATCGGTGCTGCACTCCGGGATCGCACTCATGGACCAGGTCGCCCTTTGCGTCGACTCCGGCGGGCAGAGGCAGAGATTGCCAGACCGGGTCATCATGCGGTCGGCGGTTCGGTGACAGCGCGGTGGGCGATCCGCCGCACCAGAGCGCGTATGCCTCCGACGATCGTGTCATCACGACGGCCAAGCCAGTCGTGCACCGCCAGGAAGATGACTGCGCAGAGGGCATCGGCCATCAGCAGGCGACCGGGCGAACCGTGCCAGACCGCGAAGAGCGCAACAACCACGGGTCCCATCGCCCCGAAGGCGAGCAACAGACGCCGGCGACCCAAGGCGATCGCGTGGTTCACGACGACGACCACGAGCGCCAGGGGCAGGCCGGCCGCGACGATGGGCAGCAGGAGTTCGTCCGCGGCTCGGTAGCGCTCGCCGAAGATCGTTGAGACCAGAAAGCTGAGAGGTTCGGCAAGCGCGACCAGCACGAGTCCAACCACTGCCGTCGCCACGACGCCCAGACCCAGGTATTCGAGGGTCGGACGTTTGGCCGCTCGAGCTGCCGCCACCCGTGGCAGCAACACGAAGCTGACCGCCATCGGAACGATCATCACGGCGGTGCGTCCCAGGGGTGCAAGCGCGCCGAACAGGCCCGAATCCACGTCCGAAAGTGTGATCTTGGCGGCAACCACGTCCGCGTTGGCCAGCGCACCGATGCCCGTGAGCGCCACGACCGGCGGACCGAACACGCCGACGAGCCCGGCACGATTGGCCGTTCGACCGCTCGAGGAGGCGAGAGCGACACGGGTGAGACCGACGGCCGCCAGCAGAGCTGCGATCACCGATGCAGTGCTCGCAGCCACCGCGGCGGTTGACGACGGGAGGATCACGTCGAGCAACAGGAACGACACCGGCCGGCTGACGCCGAGGACCGCGAGACATGTGGCCGTCGCCGCGAATCGATTGCGCCCCTGCAGGGCTCCAAGGAGAACGTGGAACGGCACCAGGCCGACAAGCGCGACGGCGGTCAGAAGCAGTAGGACGGCGGGGACCGCGTCGGCCGACGCGGCTTCCGCGAGGCCGATCCCGACACCGATCACCGCGACCGCGACGATGCTGAGCATCGATACGCGCGCAAACGATGTACGGACAAACCCAGGACCGTGGGTTTCCGACGCGACGGTTCGCGCGACTCCCGTCTGAACACCGCCGCACGGGACGAGTGCACCGACGACGATCGCGAGGAGCGCCGCGACCAGGCCGAACTCCTCCGGCCCCACCCGCCGGGCCGCGAGTACGAAGAAGACGAAGTTGCCGAGTGTCCAGCCGGCGATGCCGACGAGCATGAGGACTCCACCGGCGAGAACCGCATTGCGTCGTATCCGCCGCAGCATCGGCTCAGGCTACTGTTTCATGCCCGTCATCCAGAGAAAGGGAGCCCGGCCGTCACGATGAAGATCGCCGTCGCCGTTTGCAACTACCTGCCGTATCGAGCCGGCATCACGAACGTCGCCGAGCGCCACGCCCATCACCTGGCGGATCTCGGACACGAAGTCGTGGTGCTCGCTCCTGCGCACGATCATCCCGCCGGCAAGGCTGTGATCGACGGCCTGCCGGTGCGCCGGTACCGACAGCTGGTGCGCCACGGCAACTCGGCGCTCGTCCCGTCGATCGCGCTGGGAGTCCGCGGCGCGGACGTTGTGTATCTGCACTACCCGTTCTACGGCGGCGCCGAAGCGATCGCCGCGGCCGCCATCACCGCCGGTGTGCCTCTCGTCACCTTCTTCCACATGGATGTCCTTCGTTCCGGCATGGAGGGACGGGTCCTTGCGGTGTACGAGCGCACCGCAGCGAAGTGGATTCTGGAGCGATCGGACCGCGTGTTCGCAAGTTCCCTCGATTACGCGGCGCATTCGTCGATCTCGGCGTACAGACTCCCGCGTCTCGAAGGCTTCCCGTACGCGGTCGACACCGAACGATTCAGGCCGGGCGACGGCCCGTCCGCCGCGGTCGCCTCGCAGCCTCGTCGACCGTCGGTGCTCTTCATCGGCGCCATGGACGGCGGGCATGCGTTCAAGGGGGTACCGGAGCTGATCCGTGCGTTTGCGACTGCGAACCTGTCCCAGACGGCGGACCTCACGCTCATCGGTGACGGAGACCTCCGTGCCGGATACGAGCGCCTGGCAGCAGACCTGCTCCCGCCAGCGCACGTCCGGTTTCTGGGTCGCGTGGCGGAAGACGATCTGCGCGGCACCCTCCGTGATGCGGACCTGCTGGTCCTTCCGTCAACGACGGCGGAAGAGGCCTTCGGCATCGTCCTCATCGAAGCCATGGCCAGCGGCACACCCGTCGTCGCATCGGCGCTTCCGGGCGTCCGCGAGATCGTTACACCCGAGACCGGAACGATGGTCACCCCGGGTGACGTCGCCGACCTGGCGCGTGTGCTGACGGATCTGCTGGCCGACGATAGTCGCCTGGCCACGATGTCCCGAGCCGCCCGCTCCCGGGCGGTGGCCGAATACTCACAGGAACGCGAACGCGAGCGGCTTGCGGAGATCTTCGGGTCCCTGCCGGCGCGACAACCGATTGGTCAGCGCCTCCGCAGACGCAGGTAGACGACGCCGAAGGGCGGTCGAACCTCGGCGGTGCGGCTCACCGTGCGGAAGTTGAGGGGGGCCACGAGCGGCAGGAGGTTGCCCACCAGGTAGCTGACGGGCGCGAATCGCGCGAACGCCGCCGAAAGGCCGACACGTTCCGAGGCCATGCGACGCTCAAGCACCTCCCAGCCCTCCCCGATGAGCGTCTTGAGCTCGCCGTCGTCGAACCGGTGCTCGAAGAAGACCCGCCCATCGACGTGTTCGGTCGCATCCCCCCACGTCTCTGAATCGACGAATACGTCGGTGCCCGACGGAGCGACGTTCGTGGTCAGATGCAGAACGCCACCGGGGGTCAGCACGCGGTGAAGCTCATCCATCGTCCGGACGAGCCCGTCTCCATGGATGTGCTCGACCACCGAGACGCACAGGACATGGTCGAAAGAGCCGTCGGGAAACCCGAGATCCCTGGCGTCCTCCACTCGTAGATCGAGCTCCGGATCGAGCTGACGCCACAATGCAATCTCGTCTTCGAACAGATCGACGCCAACCCATCGACCCGCTCCCTTGGCCGCGAGGTGGCTCGTAACGAGCTTTGGGCTGGACACGTCGAGGCAGCGCCCGTCGAAGGGCCCCTCAGCCGCCGCCCCGAACTCCCAGACCCGCCAGGCATCCATGGGAACGAGCAGCCTGTTGAGGACCCCACGGCGGGTGCGTGCGTCCCTGAGCGCCCCCGAACGGATGGCCCGGACGCCGACCCGCAACGAGTGGAGCCACAGGCCCCCGACCGCACGCAGTGCGTTGGACGTCAAGTCGCCTCCCCCGCCCGATGACGCAGCCGCGTGCGTAGGCGCGACAGCAGGTACATGGATTCGGCCAGGAACCAAACCACGCCCGAGAGCATGCATCCGAAGGCACCCGGCCGGTGCTTGCGAAAAAAGGGTGCCATCGTTCGGAAGTACGCGGCGTCGGCCATCGGAGGACGCACACCGTCGACGTTCGAGCCGGCTCCCACATGCACGACATCCACGCGCGGCCAATAGAGCACCCGAAACCCCGCCTCGGCGATCCGCAGGCTCAGATCCATGTCCTCCGCATACATGAAGAAGCGCTCGTCGAAACCCCCGACGCGTTCGTAGACTCGGCGGGGCATCAGCATGAACGCCCCGCTCACGCTCTCGACCTCACCCTCTTCGTGTTCCCCCAGCCGACCCAACGTGTAACGGGTTGACCAGCGATCGCGCAGATAACGGTCGAGTCCCGTGAAGTAACAGATCGAGGACCAGATCGTCGGGAATCCCCGCTTGCAGCGACGGTCCAAGCGACCGTCGAGATCGATGAGACGCGGGGACAGAAGACCGATCGTCGGATCCTCCCAGAGCCGGTCGAGACACGCGCGCAACGCACCGGGCGGAACGATGGTGTCGGGGTTGAGGGCCAGGATCGCCCGCCCTCGAGCGGCCCCGAACCCGAGGTTGTTGGCTCGACCGAAGCCGATGTTCTCTTCCAGGGCCGTCAGGGTCACCCAATCGAAGCGGTCCCGCACGAGTTCGACGGTGCCATCACCCGAGTCGTTGTCGTACAGGAGCACCTCCATCGATACCTGGGCCCGCTCCGCATCCAGGCTCTCGAGGCAGTCCGCGAGGAGATCGCGACAACGGTACGACACGATGACAACTGTGAGCTCGGTCTCCACCTCGCCGTCGCTCACGGACGTGACCCGGCGTCCCCGTGCGGGAGGTCCGATTCAGCCATGTCGTCTCGCTCCCAGCGCTCGGCGATGATGAAACGTGGCCTGCCGCGCACCTCGTCGTACACCTTGCCGACGTACTCCCCAACAATCCCAAGGGTCACCAGCTGCAACCCCGAGAAGAACAGCACGACCGTCATGAGCGACACCCACCCGGGAGTGCCCGTGTCAGTGATTGCGGAGCCGATGACGACCCAGAGGATCCCGAGCAACGAGATCGCGCCGACGATCGCACCGATGACGGTCACGATCCGCAGCGGCAGCTTCGAAAAGCCGAGGATTGCATTGAGCGCCCCGGTCGTGCGCTGACGGAAGGAGTACTTCGTCTCTCCGGCCAGGCGCGCATTGCGCTCGACCTCGACGGGCACCTGTCCGAAGCCGACGAACGCACGGAGACCTGGGAAGTACCGGTTGTGCTCCGACATTGCGTTGATCTCATCGACCGCCGCGCGGCTCATCAGGCAGAAGGGCCCGGCGTCACGCGGCAATGTCACATCGACAATTTTCTCGGCCAGTCGGTAGAACGAGCTGAACGCAGCTCGCTGGAGGACCCCCTCCTTGCGGTCCTTCCGGACGGCGTAGACCACACCCGCACCCTTCTCCCACTCGGCGATGAGGCGGGGGAGTGCGTCCGGGGAGTCCTGAAGGTCCGCGTCCATCACGATCACGGCGTCTCCCGCGGCCGATTGAAGACCCGCGTTGATGGCGGACTCGTGCCCGAAGTTCCGAGACAGCTTCACCCCCACCACGTGGGGATCATCCGCTGCCATCTGCCGGATCATGTCGGCCGAACCATCGGACGAGCCGTCGTCGACGAGGACGATCTCATAGTCGTAGTCGAGGGCGGAGAGGACGGCGCTGACCTGCCGGTGCAGTTCGGGGAGCACCTCCGTCTCGTTGTAGACGGGGACGACTGCCGAGATCAGACCGCGCTTCCCAGGAAGCACACGCTGGTTCGTCATCGCGTCCATCGTATAGGCCGCTCCCCGCCGCGGCCGCGGTTACGAGGTGCCTAACCGATGCGTACCGGGAGACGCTGAGAAATCAGTCGCCGCCCATCGCTCCCGCGCGCAAGGAGTGTGGCGGGACCTCGGGGGATCGGTGTGACGATGCCGTCCGGGTCACGGCGCGCCTCCAACATGATCCGCACAGCGCCGGCGCCCGCAGGCGCGCGGATGGTGCCGAGTGGGACGAGTCCGGCACGTGTTCGCAAGGTCAGACGGAGGACCGCACGCCGTGGCAGCCGGGTCCGGATCGTCATGCCGACATCCGCCCGATACTGACAGCCGGGGGTGTTGCAGAGGACACCGGGCACGCGCCGGGGAGCCGTGATGCGCGGCGAACCGGTGATCCGCCTTGCCGTATGACGCGGATCGACTCGCCAGACAAGACCCGGCGAGGCGTGACTCGGCGATCTCAAACCATCAGTGGTGAACACAACGGTCGCATCGGACATGCGGGCCGCGCTCGACACGGTTGACGCGGTGTCGAACTGCCAGCGCGTCATCCCGGTCGACGACATGGCGCGGATGGCGTTCCATCCGGCGCGTGTGATCGCGACGTACAGCGACCCGTCCCGTCCGACCGCGAGGAGCCGAGCTGTCTCCGACGGTTTGGTCGCCCATCGTCGTGCCCCGTTCTGCAGATCGCGCGCCACCACCGATGCACCCGCCTGGATATAGAACACACGTCGTGCGTCATCGATCACCGGCGACGCCGCACCAGCGAACGCACGCGTCCAGCGGACGGTCCCGTCGCCGCTGATGGCAGTCCAGCGAGGGATCACCGCGTCGGGCGACGAGTCCCTGACGAGCGCTCCGACGGCGAGCGGGGTCACCTCCTGACCGCGCATCCTCGCGCGCTCCGTACCGGTCGCACCGTCGATCACGACCCCCCACACAAATCACCTATCCGCCGAGGCGCTCCAGATCCGAGTCCACCATCATCGCCACGAGCTGCTCGAAGCTGACCTTCGGCTCCCAACCCAGCTTGGTCTTCGCCTTGGTCGGGTC
Source organism: uncultured Bifidobacteriaceae bacterium (assembly GCA_964628685.1). Lineage (GTDB taxonomy): Bacteria > Actinomycetota > Thermoleophilia > Miltoncostaeales > Miltoncostaeaceae > CALMEC01. The sequence goes on from CAZVNM010000003.1 coordinate 173,027, forward strand.
GCCGATGAGGAGGTCCACCTCGGCGGGGCGCACGAAGCGTTCATCGATGCGTACGTGCTCCTTCCAGTCGAGGCCCGCGTGTCCGAATGCCAGCTCGACAAGCCGCTCGACCGTGTGCGTCTCGCCGGTGGCGACCACGTAGTCGTCCGGCTCGTCCTGCTGAAGCATGCGCCACATGGCATCGACGTAATCGCCGGCGAAGCCCCAGTCACGCTTGGCGTCCAGGTTGCCCATCGCCAGCTCGTTGGTCATGCCCAGCTTGATGCGCGCGACGCCGTCGGTGACCTTGCGGGTGACGAACTCGAGACCACGCCGCGGTGACTCGTGGTTGAAGAGGATCCCCGAGGAGCAGTGCATGTCGTAGCTCTCGCGGTAGTTCACCGTGATGTAGTGGCCGTAGCACTTGGCCACCCCGTACGGGCTGCGCGGGTAGAGCGGGGTGGTCTCGGACTGCGGGACCTCCTGGACCTTGCCGAACATCTCGCTGGAGCTCGCCTGGTAGAAGCGGATCTTCGGGTTGACCTGCTTGATCGCCTCGAGGAGCCGGGTGACACCGACCGCGGTGAACTCCGCCGTGAGCACCGGCTGGGACCAGGACGTCGGCACGAACGACTGGGCGGCCAGGTTGTAGACCTCGTCCGGCTCGGACTCGACGATCGCCTGTGTGAGCGACGGCTGGTCGAGCAGGTCTCCCTGCACGAACTGGATCCCGTCACGGATGTGCTCGAGTCGATCGTACGACTCCGTCGAGGCCCGCCGAACCATCCCCCAGACCTCATATCCCTTGTCGAGCAGAAGCTCGGCGAGGTACGAACCGTCCTGACCGGTGATCCCGGTGATCAACGCACTTGGCACGCTCACTCCTCCTCGGCAACGCGCGCTCGCCAGAAGTCCAGCGTGTCACGCAGCGTCTCGTTCAACGAAAAACGCGGCGACCAGCCAGTATCGGAGGTCAACCGCTCGGACGAACCATAGAGATCCGGCTGTTCGCCCTCCCTGCGCCGGGCCGGGTCGACGACGAAGTCAACAGGATTCCTGGCCTGGGCGGCCAGCCCGTCGAGGATCTCCTGGACGCTGCGGGAGCGTCCGGAACCTATGACGTACGGCACCCGCGGATCACCCTGGTCGATGATAAGTCGGTAGGCGTGCACCACGTCACGCACATCCAGGAAGTCCCGCCTGGTTTCCGTGTTGCCGACGCGGACCTCGATTCGCTCGACCGACCCGGCCTCACCACGGGCGATCTGCTCGGCAACGCTGGGTACGAGGAACCGGTTGTCCTGGCCGGGTCCCAGGTGATTGAAGGGCCGTGCGCGGAGCGCACGGAGCCCGTACCCATCATGGTATTGGGCGATTGCGAGGTCTGCGGCCGCCTTCGAAGCCCCATACGGGGAGTGCGGACGGGCGGGCGTCGCCTCGGTCACCGGCAGGCTGTCGAGCGGGACGAGGCCGTACATCTCGGAGCTCGTCACCGCGAGCACAGTCGTCTCGGAGCGTGCGGTTCGCACAGCCTCGAGAACTGACAGGGTGCCGTCCAGGTTGAGACGCCACGTGCGGAGCGGATGGTCGAAGGACTCGCGAACCGACGCCGCTCCCGCAAGATGCACGACCACATCCGGACGGAGATCGCCGACGAGCCGGGCGACCGCACCCCCGTCCAGAACGTCCGTGACATGGATCTCCTCGACGCCGTCGGGCAGCGGACCGTGCCTGTGGATGTCGAGCCCATGTACCTCGTATCCGTCGTCAGCGAATTCGCGAGCCAGATGACCTCCCACGAACCCGCCGACGCCCGTCACTAATGCGCGCACGGCGACGACGATACCAGCGCCGCCAAGCGTGGACGCTTGCGAACTTCGGGCTGCTGGAGTTGCTGCCCGTGGTGGCGCGCATTACCCTCACGAGGTGCGCCACCGTCTCATCGTCCCGATCGTCGCGCTCCTCGCCGCCCTCTCTGTCGCCGGGTACGCGGCGGCGACCCCCGAGGACGCCTACAACGACTTCGCCTCCAACAACGACCAGGAGTTCAACCAGCGCCACAGCTGGGCGGATCTGCGAGCGGCCGTCGACCTCGTCCGCATCCGTCGGGCCGACGATCCCTCCTTCCAGGCACAGATGGCCGAAGCCGTACAGGCCGAGATCGCACGACGGTACCTGGGCCTCGAATCGGCGCCGCCCAGCACTCTGGACCCGCCCGTTCTGCCGCCCTGGATGATCGCCCTCGGGACCGCCGCCATCATTCTGGTGCTCACCGGGATCGCCGCTGCGATTTGGCGACGGGTGCGGCCACTGCGCTGAGGTGAACGGCACCGCTGGCCACAACAGACGGACGCACCCGCACCCCGACGACTCGTAACGTCCGGCCGACGGCGATGCGCACCTGCCATCGACCCGCCGTCGCCATTTTGACCCTCACGCTCCGAAGGCCGCGACCCAACGTGACCAGTCGAACGGACCGCCAGGCCTTCGCGCCGACCCTGCGCACCGAGACGGTTGCCCGCACTGGGCCACCGACGCAGGCGCTGATCGTGACAGTCTCGCCCGCCCGGGGATCGCCCACGCGACTGACGCGGCCGAGCCGATTGACCGGCCGTCCCACGATCACGGTGAACCGTCGGTCGGTGCGATTCCCGATCCCGTCGATCGCGGTGACGCGTCCGCAGTAGACGCCGGTCCGGCGATAGACGTGGGTGGGAGCCACACCGAACGCCCCCGAGTCACCGTCGCCGAACGACCAGTGTGTGGCGCCGGCGTCGACGCCGGTCACCGTATCGGTGACCGTTGCCCGGAAGCCGACCGAACCACCGGCCCGAACACTGCCCGGCGCACGTTCAAGCGCGATCACCGGGCCGGTCGTGTCCACGACGTAGTTCGTCGACCACGACGCTCTGTTCCCGGCGCGATCCACCGCCATCACCGATACGGCGCCGGCACCGTCCGGCAGTGTCAGTGTGGTCATGCCCTGTGATGGCGACTCCACACCGTTCACCGTGACGGACCTGAGTCCACTCGCCTCACCGTCGTCCGGCGCCGGGTCGCTCGCCGTGTAGCGCAGTTCGACCTGCGGATCTCGGGTCGGTCCGATCGAGCTGACCGCCCTGCCCCGCGCCTCGACGCTCAGACCCGGCGCCGTCGCGTCATAGAGCACCTCTGACGTTCTGGGGCTCCACGGCGAGATGATCGGCGTACTGACGGGCTCGGGCCCGGTCGACGGCCAGCTGAAGCAGTAGGAATCAACCCCGGGCGTGAACGCCCACTCGCGGGCCTGTGCGCGGAACGAGTACCGGTGGCCGTCCTTCAGATCGACGATCGCCCCGTTCGGAGGGCGATCGGTCGACCCTCGTGCCAAGTCCTCGTCGGACCGCTGATAAGGATAGGAGTTGGCCGCCGCTCGAATCACGGTGCCCGACGCCGTGCCCGTGTCGGCCACCTCGAGCAGGACGTCGCGACACGACCGCGGCTGGATCTGCCAGGCAATCGGCTGCCAATTCACCACAAGCGCCTCCGGGTGCCCCCAGACGGGCAGGCCGGTTCCACTAACCGGCGGGGGGTCGACAAGCACCGGCGCGTTGAGCGCAGCAGCCGGATCCGCGACGGCCGCGAACAAGCCGACGACCAACGCCTGGGACCACCAGCGGTACGTGCTCACGACGACTCCTCCCGTATCAACCATCGTACCTACGGTTCCAGAAAGGGGTTCGTTGGGCGATGTAAGGCTTTCGTCAGGTCCCGTGCTCACCGGTATCGCCGCCGCGATTTGGCGGCGGGTGCGGCCACTTCGCTGACGGCTCGGCGATCCGCGAAGCGGTAGAGTGCGCCGTCGCGCCCGACCGGCGCCGGACGTCCCCGACACACTGAGAGCCATGCCGCATCGATCCAGCTATTCGCTCACGATCCGCGCCAAGATCGACCCGAGGACCGCGAGCTTCTCGGGCGTACTCGCCGCACTCGGGGAGGCCGGCGCCGACGTGGGGTCGGTGGACTTCGTGCGCTCCGGCAAGGACGGCGTCATCCGTGACATCGCGGTGCTGACCAGGGACGCCGACCACGGGCGCGAGGTGGCCGCCATGCTGGACGGCCTGGACGGCGTGTCGGTGCTCTCGGCGCACGATCGCGTCACCCGCGCGCACATCGGCGGCAAGATGACCATGCGTAACCGGGCGCCGCTCACGAGCCGCGACGACCTGTCGATGGCCTACACCCCCGGTGTGGCCCGTGTCTGCATGGCGATCCACGACGATCCCGAGCGCACCTGGGATCTCACCATCCGCGGAAACAGCGTGGCGGTCATCACCGACGGATCGAGCGTCGTCGGCCAGGGTGACCTGGGCCCGTTGGCCGCGCTTCCCGCCGCCGAGGCCAAATGCATGTTCCTGCACGAGATGGCCGGCATCGACGGGTTCCCGCTGCCACTGGACGTGACCGACCCGGATGACATCACCGCCGTGGTCTCCAAGATCGTGTCGGTCTTCGCCGGCGTGCACATCACCGACATGGCCGCCCCCAAATGCTTCGAGCTGCAGAAGAAGCTGGGCGCCGCCATCGACGTGCCGGTGATGCACGACGTGCAGGAAGGCACCGCCGCGAGCGTGCTCGCCGCCCTCACCAACGCCATCGGTCTGGCCGGCAAAACGCTGGCAGACGCCACCGTCGTCGTGGTGGGCCTGGGGCCGAGCGGCATGGCGACCGCACGCCTGCTGGCGGTGGGCGGAGTGGGCAACGTCATCGCGGTCAACCGTGACGGCGCCGTGCACGCCGGCAAGGACACCGACCGGCCGGAGCTGGAATGGATCCGCGCCAACACCAACCCCGAGCGGCGCGAGGGCGATGTGACCGAGCTCCTCAGGGGCGCCGACGCCGTCGTCGGCCTCAGCCGTCCCGGCGTCATCACCGCCGAGGCCGTGAAGGGCATGGCCAAAGATCCGATCGTCATGGCGCTCGCGATGCCCGACTCGGACATCTCGGCCGAGGAGGCCCTCGGCGCCGGCGCCCTCGCCTACGCGAGCGGCCGGCCCGATCTGCCCAACCAGATCACCTCGGGCGTGGCCTTCCCCGGCATCTGGCGCGGGGCGATCGACTGCCGCGCGACCCACATCGACGACTCGATGGTGCTGGCGGCCGCCGCGGCGATTGCCGAGACCTCCGCCGGAGCCGTGACACCCGAGCACATCGTGCCGTCGGTCTTCAACGCCGACCTGGTTCCCAACGTGGCCCGCGCGGTGCGTGAGGCCGCGGAGAAGGCGGGGCTGGCGCGGGTGGTCGGAAGCGCCGGGTGAAACGCGGCGTTCAGGTTGTGCCACCCCCGTGCGCGACCGTCTGACAAGGACGGAAGAGGTGCCATCGAAACAGCGCGGAGAGAACGGGCGTCACAGACGGCTCGGCCAGTTCAATCCACGACGCGTCACCCGGCGGCATTGGGCCGAGTTCATCCGGTACTGCCTCGTCGGCGTCGCGGTGTTCATTGTGAACGTGATCGCGTTTTCGATTCTGTTCCACTGGCTGCACGTCCACTACTTGTGGGCATCCACCATTGCGTTCTTCGTGGCGTGGCTCACGCACTTCGTCCTCCACAAGTACTGGACGTTTCGGAGCCACAGCGTCTCGACGGCCGTCCAGGGCATACGAAACCTCGCCGTGAATCTGGCGGGACTCGTGGTCACCCTCTTCATTCTGTGGTCGCTGGTCAAACTCGGGGTCGCCGAACTGGCGTCACAGATCATTGCCATCGCCGTTTGGACACCGTTCTCGTTCGTCCTGAACCGGCTCTGGGCGTTCCGACCTGCGTCACCGGAGACATCAAACTCCTGAACGCTCAGACCGACGCACCCAGAACCACGTCGAGACTCGATCGATGGGTTCGCAGTCACGTTCCGTGACGATGTAGCCCTCGCCACAGGGCTCACCCGCCACGCACAACCAGACTCCCGGCCGATGACTCCGATCGGATGCCGCTCCATCCACGCGATGCACCTCGAACGGAGCCCCCGGAGTCGGATACCCGTGGATCCCCGGCTCCGTCTCGACCGCCCGAGCGATCGGATCGGGCAGCGGAGCGAAGTCGAGCGTCCCCAGGAGCTCGTCCACGTCCACGTGCTTGCTGGTCATGCCGCCGCGCAGCACGTTGTCGCTGCAGCCCATGACCTCCACCCCCACTCCGGAGAGGTACGCGTGGAGGTTTCCGGGTGCGAGATAGACGGCCTCGCCCGGGGCAAGGCGAATCCGGTTGAGCAGCAGGGTCACCACGGCGCTGGGATCGTCCGGGTAGCGATCCGCCATCCGGGTGACGAGCTCAGCCTCCTCCGCCTCGCCGACGTCCCGGCAGGCGTCCGCGATCGGACCGATATCGACGTGACCGCGGTAGAGATCCTCGACGGTCCCGCGCAGACCAGTGCGATCCAGGTGTCCAGCCAGGTCCGCCGCCGCACCGCCGATCCGGCGGAGGAGGTCACAGGTCGCGTCGACCGGACGAAAGCCACACAGGCCGTCGAACTCGGTGAGCGCGATGAGGATCTCGGGCTTCGCGTTGGGGTCACGGTAGAGGCGCTCTGGCGCGTCGATCGGCACGCCGCGCGCCTCCTCGTCGGCGAAACCGGCGGCCGCCTGCTCCGCCGAGGGGTGTGTCTGCAGTGAGAGCGGGTGCGCGGCCGACAGGAACTTGACGAGAAACGGCAGCTCGCCGATCTCCTCGTGCAGGTAGCCGCCCTCCGCGAACGTCGCCGGGCCGCCGTGATGGGTGCCCAGCCAGTACTCCGCCCAGGGCCGCCCGTCGGGCTCGAGGCCGAGCAGTTCGGGAAGCGCCGTCGGGCAGCCCCAGTCGTAGTGCTTCACCACACCATGGATCCGCCGCATCCCGCCACCCTGCCAGGCCCGTCGCAGCCCGGCCCTACGTCACCAGGCGCCGGCCCATCCACCGCACCGGCAACCAGAAGAGGAGCGCCGTCAGCCCCGCCAGCGCGCCCACGTGCCCCAGGGTCCACCAGTCCACGCGCCCCAGGGTGAGGTCGCGGGTGGCCTCCACCATGTGCGCGAGGGGCAGGCACCACCCCACCACCTGCGCCCACTGGGGCAGGCGGTCGAACGGGAAGAAGACCCCGCCGAACAGGAACATCGGGGTGAGCAGGCCGGTGAAGAAGATGTTGAAGTGCTCGATGTTGGACACGAGCGACGTGTAGGTCATGCCGACCACGGCGAAGCAGAGCGCCCCGACCAGGAAGACCAGCGGCACGAGCAGCACCCACCACGAGGCGATGAGGCCCATCACGGCCATCACCATGAGGAACACCGTTCCGTACACCACCCCGCGGGTGGCGGCCCACAGGTACTCGCCCACGACGACGTCGCCCACCGAGAGCGGCGTGGTGATGACGGCCTCGTACGTGCGGCGCACGTGGATGCGCACGAATGCGTTGTACGTGGTCTCGAGGATGGCCCCGAACATGACCGTGGAGGCCGCCACGCCGGGGGCGATGAAGGTGACGTAGTCCACGTCGCCGACGGTCGTGAGGTACGTCCCGAGGCCCATCCCCATGATGAGCAGGTAGGCGATGGCCTCGATGAACCTGGGGCCCAGCGTGGTGAGGATCGTCTTCCTCCCCACCATGGCGTTTCGCTGCCACATGCGGGCCGCGGAACGCAGCACCACGGCGCGGCCGGCGGATGCTTGGGCGTCGCTCATCCGTCGGTCAGCCTATCCCAGCGGGTCAGGGCCCACGAACGTGTTGGAATCAGAGATAATGCGGATGATCACATGTCGGTCGGGAGGCACGATGATCGAAGAGCGATACCGCATCATGGGATACGGGATCGGCGGATGGAACTCGTGGACGCGCATGCCGTCGGATCCCATCGACGAGGCCGAGGCGCGGCGCCGCCACGACGCGGGCGAGCCGTACGGCGTGGTGCTGACCGTCGGCGGCGGCGGCCTGATCGAACTGCCCATCGTGGGCATCACCCTGGACAGCGAGGGCATCACCGTCGACTTCTTCCGGCGGGATCCGGTGACCGCCGACCTGACCCACTACTGGGTGTTCGACCGGGCGTCGGGCCGCTGCCGGATCAGCCAGATCGACCGGCGCGCCGACCACAGGAACGCCAACCCCGCCCACCGCAGGCACGACGAGTACCTGCGCCTGGAGGACGGGACGGCCGCCTGGGTGCATGGGACCGGGTCCGGTGAGGAGACCGTCGAGCGACGCCCCCTCGATCCCGCGCCGTTCGACCTGGCGCCGCCGGTGTTCGGCGAGTACGACGCGTACCTGGACGACCGGCTGGCGGAGGAACTGTGGCCGGACCTGCCCGAGCTCGAGTGGGTGGGCGTCGTGGTCGGCCGTCAACCGGCGGGACTGCCGGGACTGCCCGGCATCACGTGAGCACGACCGGCGACGCGATTGGCGCGCCGCCGGTCGTCGGCATCTGCGTTCCGGCCTCGCTGTGACGATCGGACGGTGAGCGTCGCCCGGGGACGAGGCCCTCGGGCGCATGCCCGGTCGGGAAACGACGTCACCCCACCATCCACGCGCGTTGCCGGTCAGCCGCGGTCGACGTGCCCGGCGAATGCCGGATACACGCCGCGGTCAGGATGACCCGTGGGTCACTCGACGTGACGGCCCGCGGCGCGCATGGCATCGCGGACCTCATCCAGCGTGAAGATGTCACCCCGCGACACCCCGTCAAGCGCGGTCCGAATCTCCTGCACCAGTGACGCGTCGGAGCGGATCTCCAGGGTCTCGAGCAGCGAGTCGTCGTCGGCCGTCATACGGGCAAAACCCACCCTGCCTCAGAGCGCCTCGAGCGCCGCGCGCAGGTCATCCGCCATGCCGTTGTGGCCGAACTTCTCGCTCTGGTCGATGCCCGCCAGGTACGCGTCGGCGGCCTCGTCGGCCCGGCCCAGCCTTGCCAGGCTGTCGCCCAGCCTGCCCCATGCGTTGCCCTCGTCCTCCTGCAGGGCCAGGTAGGCGCGAAGCTCGGTGGCGGCCTCGTCCCAACGCTCGGCCCGGTAGAGCTCGTTGGCATAGCCGTACCGTGCGCGGGGCTCGTCGGGCGCCTCGGCGGCCAGCTTGGCGAAGTAGTCGAGCTTGTCCATGGCGCGAAGGGTATCGGGAGGATCCCGCCAACCGGGTTATACTTTGCAGTATGACTCACCGCATCGGAGCCAAGGGGCAGGTCGTGATTCCCAAGTCCATCCGCGACCGATTCGGCCTCGTGCCGGGCACCGAGGTGGCTTTCATCGACGATTCCGAGGGAGTGCGCGTTATCCCGATCGGGTCGACGTTCAAGCTCCGCGGCCGTTATCCCGGCGGGGACATGGCGCAGCGGCTGGTCGAGGAACGCCGACGTGAGCCGAGGTGAGTTCTGCCTCGACTCGTGGGCCGTCCTCGCGTGGCTGAACGACGTCTCCCCGGCCGCCGCACGCGTCGACGCGCTGATACGGACCCGACCGGTCATCTCGTGGATCAACCTCGCAGAGGTCCACTATCGCGTGGCACGGGATCACGGGTTCTCGGAAGCCGACCAGGTGCTGGCCCACCTCGAGCGGCTCGTGCGTCCGGATGAACCGAGCCCCGAACTGATCATCCAGGCCGCACGAATCAAGGCCGTGCACCCGATCGCCCTGGGCGACTGCTTCGCCATCGCGACCGCCATGGCTCACGACGCCACCCTGCTGACGGGCGATCCCGAGATCATCGATGCGGACGGGCTCCACTGCCGGGTCGAGGATCTCCGAACGGCACCGCGCGCGTAGCCTCCCGTCCATGCACATCGCCCACCGTGACCGCGCCGACGGCTTCACCACCGCCGACGGCAGCACCATCCGCGAGCTCTTCGGCCCGGTGAGCACCCCGGCCGCCAACCAGAGCCTGGCCGAGGCGACCCTGGCACCCGGGCAGGCGACGGTGCGCCACCACCACCGCGTGACCGAGGAGATCTACCACCTGACCGCCGGCACCGGTGTGATGGAGCTTGACGGCGTGACCCGCGACGTCGGACCCGGCGACACGATCCTCATCCCGCCCGGCGCGTGGCACCAGATCACCAACACGGGCGACGGGGAGCTGCGCCTCCTGTGCTGCTGCGCGCCGCCCTATTCGCACGAGGACACCTTCTTCGACGAGGTCCCCCGAAGCGCCGTTCGCGAATCGATCATGGGTCCCGGCGCCGACGCGCCCGACGACGCGCAGACTTTGTAACACCACACTCGTTCGAGAGCGTGCGAACGGACGCCGCAAACCCACGTGGCTCGTGCGGATGGGCACGATGATGCGCGCTCCCGCGGCGCGGTGGTAGCGTGCTACAAAGTCGGCCGGCCGCCACACGCGTGGGACCGGAACCAGCCGTCGGGAGCAAGCGCCCGTGATCCTGCGTGACTATCTGCCAGTCGTGATCTTCTTCGGCATCGGCCTCGTGGTCGGTGGCGCGCTGGTGGGTGTCTCGTACCTCTTCACCCGGGCGCGGCGCACCAAGGCGAAGTCCTACCCCTACGAGTCGGGCATCCTCGCCACCGGCGCCACCCGCCAGCGGTTCTCGATCGACTTCTACCTCACCGCGATGCTGTTCATCATCTTCGACATCGAGGTGGCGTTCTTCTATCCCCTGGCCGTCGTGCTGAAGTCGGTGGGCGTGGCCGCGGTGATCGAGCTGATCGTCTTCGTGGCGGTGCTGAGCGCCGCACTGGTCTACGTGTGGCGAAAGCGGGCACTCGAATGGCGCTGATCCCACCCCCGGGCACGCCGGTCGAGCGTTCGCCCCGCACCGATCAGGAGATCGACTGGGACCTGCGCGACCCCGAGGTGCAGGACTTCGTCAACCGCGGCATCCTCACCACCACCGTCGCGAAGATGCGCTCCTGGGCGCAGGCGTCGTCGGTGTTCCCGGCCACCTTCGGCCTGGCCTGCTGCGCGATCGAGATGATGCACACCGTCGCGCCCCGCATCGACATCGCCCGCTTCGGCGCCGAGGTGTTCCGCGCATCGCCGCGCCAGGCCGACCTGATGATCGTCTCCGGCCGGGTCTCGCAGAAGATGGGCCCGGTGCTGCGCCACATCTACGAGCAGATGCTCGAGCCCAAGTGGGTGATCTCGATGGGCGCCTGCGCGTCGAGCGGCGGGGTGTTCAACAACTACGCCCTCATTCAGGGCGTCGACAAGATCGTGCCGGTGGACGTCTACGTGCCCGGCTGCCCGCCCCGTCCCGAGGGGCTCATCGAGGGGTTCAACCTGCTGCAGCGAAAGATCGGCTCGTCCAAGGGCCAGAAGTCCTCGCGGCAGCTGTGGGACGAACAACAGGAGAAGGCGCGGGCCGCGACGGAGAAGAAGGCGGACTCCTGAGCGACCTCGGAACCCAGATCGCGGGCGCATGCCCGGGTGCGGTCGTGCGCGAAATCGAGGCGCACGGCGAGCTGACGATCGAGATCGCGCGTGAGCGGCTGCTCGAGGTCGCGCGCTTCGTGATCTCGGAGCCGCAGTCGTTCAGGCTGCTCTCGGACCTGACGTGCGCCGACTTCCCCGACGAGGTCGGCCGCTTCCGCGTGGCCTACCACCTCTACTCCCTGGAGTCGGGTGCACGCGTGCGCCTGCGGGTGTGGGCCGGCGCCGACGAGCCGGAGGTGCCGTCGGTCACGTCCGTGTGGCCCACCGCCAACTGGCACGAGCGCGAGGTGTATGACATGTTCGGCGTGCGCTTCACCGGTCACCCCGACCTGGCGCGCATCCTCATGCCCGACGACTGGGTGGGACACCCGCTTCGTCGCGACTACCCGATCGGCGGGGAGGAGGTGACCTTCTCCGATGCCGTCTGACGACGCCACACCCGAGGTACCCGCCGGGCTGCCGGTGGCGAGCGAGGCGCGCGGCGTGCTGGAGGCCGCCCGTCGCGAGGGTCGCTCCCTCACCGAGACCGAGCGCGCCATCGCCGAGGTGGAGGCCTACACGGTCGACGAGGCCACCGCGCGGATCACCCTGGCCGAGGCCGAGGAGGAGGACCCGGGCGAGCAGCGGCCCATGCTGATCAACCTGGGCCCGCACCACCCGTCCACGCACGGCGTGCTGCGCCTCATCACCAAGCTGGACGGCGAGCGCGTGCTGGACGTGCACCCGGTGATCGGCTACCTGCACACGGGCATCGAGAAGCAGTGCGAGAACAAGACGTTCTGGCAGTCGATCACGCTCGTGACGCGGATGGACTACCTCTCGCCGTACTTCAACACCCTCGCGTACTGCATGTCGGTGGAGAAGCTCCTGGAGCTGGAGGTGCCCGAACGGGCGCAGTGGCTGCGGGTGATCATGTGCGAGATCAACCGCATCGCGTCGCACCTGGTGTACCTGGGCACCGGCGGCCTCGAGCTGGGCGCCATCTCGCTCTTCTTCCACTGCTACCGCGAGCGCGACATCGCCCTCGACCTGGGCGAGATGATCTCGGGCGAGCGCATGAACACGCGCTACTTCCAGGTGGGCGGCTGCTCCGCCGACGTTCCGCAGGGCTTCGAGGCCGAGGTGCGGAAGTTCGTGAAGCTGATGCCGCAGCGCATCGAGGAGTACGAGCGGCTGATCGCGAAGAACCAGATCTTCGTCGACCGCCTCACCGGCATCGGTGTCCTGACGGCCGACGAGCTGATCGGCCTCGGCGTCACCGGACCGGCGCTTCGCGCCGCGGGTGTGGGCCTTGACCTGCGCAAGGCCAACCCCTACACCGGCTACGAGCACTTCGAGTTCGACGTGCCCACCGAGACCGCCGGCGACGCCTACGCCCGGTTCTGGGTGCGCATCCGCGAGATGCGCGAGTCGCTGCGCATCATCGAGCAGGCCCTGGACGGGCTGCCGGAGGGCCGCCACATCGCCGACGACCGCAAGGTCGTGCTGCCGCCGCGCGAGGAGCTGGCGGTGTCGATGGAGGCGCTCATCCACCACTTCAAGCTGGTGACCGAGGGGTTCCGCGTGCCGGAGGGCGAGGCCTACACGGCCGTCGAGAGCCCGCGCGGCGAGATCGGTTGCTACGTGGTGTCCGACGGCGGGGTGAAGCCCCACCGCGTGCACATGCGCGACCCCTCGTTCGTCAACCTGCAGGCGGTGCGGCCGATGGCCATCGGCGGATACGTCGCCGACCTCATGGTCGTCGTCGGGTCGCTCGACAACGTCATGGGCGGGGTCGACCGATGACCGCCGTGCCGAACACCCGGTCCCGGAACGGGGTGATCCGCTGATGGACGCCGCACAGGTGCGCGCCCACCTCGACCCCATCCGGCACGAGTACGCCGATCCGCGCTCGCTGGTCCTGCCGGCGCTCAAGTACGCGCAGACCGAACGCGGCTGGCTGGCGCCCGACGACCTGGCCGCCGTCGCCGAGGCCACCGGCTACAGCTATGCCTACGTCGAGAGCGTCGCGTCGTTCTACGACCGCCTCTACACCAACCCGGTCGGCGAGCGCGTCGTGTCGATCTGCGTGACCCTCAGCTGCATGCTGCGCGGCAGCGACGAGGTGATGGAGACGCTCTGCGCCCACCTCGGGCTCGGTCCGAACGGCGGCACCACCGAGGACGGCCAGATCACCGTGCAGCCGGTCCAGTGCCTGGGCGCCTGCGACAAGGGTGCCTGCGTGCAGGTGGACGCCCAGAACACCGTCGGACCGGTCACCCCCCAGGATGCGCTGGACCTGGTGGAGCGGCTGCGCACCGAGGAGACCCCCGCGGAGCGGTGGCGATGACGGGGGTGACGACATGCCGATCGTGAACAGCGTCTACCGCCACCGTGAGGTCGGCAAGCCGCTCACGACCCTGGCCGACTACGAGGCGGCCGGCGGATACGCAGCGCTTCGCAAGGCGCTCACCGAGATGGACCCGGACGATCTGATGTACCAGTTCCACCGCTCCGGCCTGCGCGGCCGCGGCGGGGCCGGGTTCCCGATGGGCCGCAAGGCGAGCTTCCTGCCCAAGGACAGCCCCAACCCGGCCTACGTCGTCTGCAACGGCGACGAGTCGGAGCCCGGCACGTTCAAGGACCGGGAGATCCTCGAGTTCAACCCGTTCCAGCTGGTGGAGGGCATCGTGATGGCGGGCTTCGCCGTCGCGTCCCACCAGACCTACATCTACATCCGCGGCGAGTACGAGCACCAGGCGCGCATCGTCAACGCCGCGATCGCCGAGGCCCGCGCGGCCGGCTACGTGGGCGAGAACATCCTGGGCACCGGCTTCGACTGCAACGTCACGGTCTACCGCGGCGCCGGCGCCTACATCTGCGGTGAGGAGACGGCGCTCCTGGAGAGCCTGGAGGGCAAGCGCGGCCAGCCGCGGCTGAAGCCCCCGTTCCCGGCCGTCGCCGGCCTGTACGGGTCGCCGACCCTCATCAACAACGTCGAGACCCTGGCCGCGCTGCCGCCGATCGTCGACCAGGGCGCCGACTGGTACCTGACCATGGGCACCGAGAAGAGCCCCGGCACCAAGTGCTTTTCGATCTCGGGCCACGTGATGAAGCCGGGCAACTACGAAATCGTGCTCCACGAGACCACGCTGCGCGAGCTGGTCTTCGAACACGCCGGCGGGCTGCGTCCCGGCCGCGAGTTCAAGGCCTGCTGGGTGGGCGGCTCGAGCGTGCCGGTGATCGGCGCCGACAAGCTCGACACCCCCCTGGACTACGAGGCGCTGCAGGAGGCGGGCACCGCCCTCGGATCCGGCGGCTGCATCGTGATGGACGACTCCGGCTGCATCGTGCGCGCGTCGCTTCGCCTGGCGCACTTCTATCGCCACGAGAGCTGCGGCAAGTGCTCGCCCTGCCGCGAGGGCACCCTCTGGATGGAGAAGATCCTCCAGCGCATCGTCGACGGCGAGGCGCGGATGGAGGACCTGCAGCAGCTCGAGAACCTCTTCCCGCGCATCAGCGGCAAGACGCTCTGCCCGCTGGCCGACGGCGCGGTCTTCCCGATCCGCGCGGCGATCGACCTGTTCCGCGACGAGTTCGTCCACGCGGTCGAACACGGCTCGCCGCGCCCCGAACCGATGATGGAGGCGGGAGTTGGCTGACGAGACGCCCCCCGAGAAGCCGCCGGAGACCGATCTCGTCCAGCTGACGATCAACGGCCGCAAGGTGTACGCCAAGCCCGGCACGGTGCTGGTGGACGCCGCCAAGGACGCCGGCATCGAGATCCCGATCTTCTGTTACGAGCCGCGTCTGGGCCCGCCGATCGGCGCATGCCGCATGTGCCTGGTCGAGGTGGAGGGCATGCGCGGCCTGCAGACGGCGTGCTCCACGCCGGTGGCGCCCGACATGGTGGTGCACACCGACAACGAGGCCGCGGCGACCGCGCAGGACGGCGTGCTCGAGCTGCTTCTGGGCAACCACCCGCTCGACTGCCCGGTCTGCGACAAGGGCGGCGAGTGCCCGCTGCAGGACCAGACCATGAAGTTCGGTCCCGGCACCACGCGGTTCGTCGAGCCCAAGCGCCACTTCCCCAAGCCGCTCGACCTGTCGACCGTGATCGCGCTCGACCGCGAGCGCTGCATCCACTGCTACCGCTGCGTGCGCCTCAGCCAGGAGGTCGCCGAGGACGGACAGCTGACGTTCCAGGACCGCGGCGCCGGCATGGAGGTCTCCACCTTCTCCGGTGAGCCCTACGAGGGGCGCTTCACCGGCAACATCATCGACCTCTGCCCGGTGGGCGCGCTCACGAGCATCCCGTACCGCTTCGTCTCGCGCCCCTGGGACATCGAGAACACGCCGTCCATCTGCGGGCACTGCCCCGTCGGCTGCAACGTCGAGCTGACGCAGCGCGACGGCGAGGTGAAGCGCATGACCGGCCGCCCCGACCCCAACTACCGGGTCAACGAGGGCTGGCTGTGCGACAAGGGCCGCTGGAGCTTCCCGGCCGCCTGGGCGCGCACCCGCGTGGTGCAGCCGCAGGTGCGCGACGAGAACGGCGACCTGCAGGTCGTGCCCCTGGAGGAGGCGGTCGACGCCGCGGCCCGCATCATCGGACGCTCGGCCTCCACCGCGTTCGTGGTCGGCACCGACGCCACCGTTGAGGAGGGCTTCCTCGCCGCCAGGCTGGCGGACACGGTCCCCGGCGGACGCGTGTCGCGCATGGGCATCCCCGACTCGCCCACCCTGCAGGCCCTGCGCGGTCTGCCGGCGGCGGAGCTCGCCGACATCGACGGCGCCGACGTGGTGGCCGTCGTGGGCGGCGACATCGCCGAGCAGCACCCCGTGGTCGAGCTTCGCCTGCGCAAGTCGCGGCGCCTCGGCGGCACGCTCGTGGTGATCGGCCCGCGACCCCAGGTGATCGCCGGGCGCGCCAACGAGTCGGTGCGCACCCCGGCGGGGCAGATCTCGGTGGGCATCCCCACCGTCGCCAAGGCCCTGCAGGGCGCGAAGCGACCCATCGTCGTGTGGGACGAGGCCGACATGGCCAAGGAGCCGGACGCCGCCGCCGAGCTCGCCCGCGTTGCCTCGGCCGCCCGCGCCCGCCAGATCCAGCTGGCCGCCCACGTGAACGCCAACGGCCTGCGCGCCCTGGGGATCCCCACCGACGGTGTGGTCGACAACGTCGCGGCCAACGCGATCAGCACCGTGGTCACCGTGCACGCCGACCCGGTGGAGGCCCCCGGCGGGGCCCGCTGGGACACGGCGCTGCGCGAGGTGAACGACCTCATCGTCATCGCGACCCACCGCAGCCACATCACCGCGCACGCCAGCGTCATCCTCCCGGCCCTCATGCACCAGGAACACGAGGGGGTGCTGGTGTCCACCACCGGTCGCGCCCAGCGGCTTCGTCCCGGTGCGCGGGGCCCCGAGCACGCCGCGGCCGGCTGGGAGCTCCTCATCGCCCTCAGCCACCGCGTCGGCAAGCCGCTTCCGTGGCGCACCCCGTCCCAGGCGTTCGCCGCCGTCGCCGCCGAGCACCGCGCGTTCGCCGGCATGAGCCACGCGAACCTGGGGACGCAGGGGGTCCTTCTGCGCGGTGAGCCCGCGCCCGTCCCCACCGGGGGCGTCGACCGGCGCGAGGCGGCCGGCGAGGGCATCCCCGCCGTGTTCACCACCGAGATCTTCGGCGACGCCATCGCCTGGCAGTCCGACGCCCTGGCCGCGCTGCGGACCCAGGCGGCGCTCCGCCTGTCGCCCGGCGAGGCCGACTCCCAGGGGCTCACCGAGGGTCAGCACGTGCTCGTGCGCTCGCCCTTCGGCGCCTGCCCGCTGCCGCTCGCCATCGACGACGCGCTGCCGGACGGCGCCGCGTTCGTCATCACCGGACCGCCCACCGCGGGTGTCTGGGGTCTGATGGACGCCGACCACGGCCCGGTGCGCGTGCGCCTCGAGGCGGTGGACGCCTGATGCAGGAGGCGGTCCTCACCATCGTGATCAAGGCGGCGCTGATCGTCTTCATCGTCGTCACGGCCTTCGCGTACATCATGCTGGCCGAACGCAAGATCATGGCGCGCATGCAGGCGCGCCTGGGCCCCACGCGCACCGGCCCGTTCGGCCTGATGCAGCCGGCCGCCGACCTCGTGAAGATGCTCTTCAAGGAGGACTTCACCCCGGCACGGGCCAACCCGATCGTCTTCCAGCTGGGTCCCGTGATCGCGGTGTTCGCCGCGGTGTCGGCGCTCGTGATCCTCCCGTTCGGTGAGTCGACGACCATCTTCGGCCACCACGTCAACCTGTACGGCACCGACCTCAACGTCGGCCTGCTCCTGGCGTTCGCGCTGGGCTCGCTGGGCCACTACGGCATGGTGCTGGGCGGCTGGTCGAGCGGCAACAAGTACGCCCTCATGGGCGGCGCGCGCACCGCCGCGCAGATGGTCTCCTACGAGGTGTCGATGGGCCTCAGCATCATCGGCGTGCTGATGCTCTCGGAGAGCCTCTCCCTGGTCGACATCGTGAAGGCCCAGGAGGAGACCACCTGGTACATCCTGCTGCAGCCGCTCGGGTTCGTCATCTTCATGATCGCCGGCATCGCCGAGTCGGCCCGCATCCCGTTCGACCTTCCCGAGGCGGAGGGTGAGCTCGTGGCCGGGTACCAGACCGAGTACGGCGGAACGAAGTTCGCGGGCTTCGCCATGGCGGAGTACCTGCACATGATCGTGGTCTCGGGACTCACCGTGACGCTCTTCCTGGGCGGCTACAGCGGCCCGTGGCTGCCGCACCCGGTCTGGTTCGCGATCAAGGTGCTGGCACTGGTCTTCTTCTTCATCTGGGTGCGCGCCACGTTCCCGCGGCTGCGCTACGACCGGCTGATGAGGCTGGGCTGGAAGGTGCTGCTGCCGCTCGCCACCATCAACATCCTCATCACCGCCATCGTGGTGGGACTGGGGTTCGCGCACAAGTGACGGACGTGAGATGAGCATTCAGGACACCCTCAAGGGCTTCAGCGTCACCTTCGGCACCATGCTCCGCAAGCCGGCGACCATCGGCTACCCCGAGAAGAAGACGCCCGTGTGGCCGCGCTTCCGGGGACGCCACCGCCTGTGGACGTTCGAGAACGGCCTCGAGAAGTGCGTCGGCTGCTCCCTGTGCGCCGCCGCCTGCCCCGCGGACTGCATCCGCGTGGTGGCCGAGGAGAACACGCCGGAGGAGCGCGTGTCGGCCGGCGAGCGCTTCGCCCGCATCTACGAGATCAACATGTCGCGCTGCATCTTCTGCGGCTACTGCGAGGACGCCTGCCCGTTCGACGCGATCACCCTGGAGAACACGTACGAGCTGTCGGAGTACGACCGCCCGCGCGACATGATCTACACCAAGGACATGCTCCTCGCGCCGCACCCCAAGCAGGTCCCCAACCGGGAGCCCTCCGATGGGTGAGCAGATCGCGTTCGGACTGGCGGCCGCCGGCACCCTGGGGTGCGCGGTGCTCGTCATCACGCTGCGAAACGCCTTCCAGGCGGCGGTGGCGCTCATCGGGACGCTGGTCTCGGTGGCGGTCCTCTTCCTCCTGGCGCACGCGCCCTTCGTCGCCCTGGTGCAGGTGATCGTCTACGCCGGCGCCATCGTCACCCTCTTCCTCTTCGTGCTCGCCTACATGGGTGAGCGCGCCCGCCGATCCCCCGACCGACTGGCCAGATACCAGGTGTTCTCCTGGATCGCGGTGCTGGTGCTGGGCGGGATGGGCGGCATCGTGATGCTCTCGAGCGGCCTCGCCCGCTTCAACGACCCGGGCGCGCCCGAGCCGGGACTGGGAAGCCCCCAGGACATCGGCTTCGCCTTCCTGCGCGAGCACCTCCTGGCGTTCGAGGCCACCTCCCTGGTGCTCCTCGCCGCCGCGGTGGGCGCGGTGATCCTCGCCAAGCGCGCCGTGCTCTCGTCGGAGGGCGGACGATGAACGCCACCGTGACGGCCGCCGTGAGCATGCCGACGTCGGCCTATGTGGGCCTGTCGGTCGCGCTCTTCGGCCTCGGGCTTCTGGGCGTCCTCATCCGGCGCAACCCGATCATGCTCCTGCTGGCGGTGGAGCTCGTCCTCAACGCCGCCAACCTGGCGCTGATCGGCTTCAGCCGCCACTGGAACGACCCGTCGGGGCAGGTGTTCGCCCTGGTGGTGATGGTCGTGGCCGCGGCCGAGGTCGTCATCGGCCTGGGTCTCGTGGTCGCCATCTTCCACCAGCGTCGCAACCTCGACGTCGATGACATGACGGAGCTCTCCGGATGATCGCGACGCTCGGATGGATCATTCTGGCGCTGCCCCTGGTCGGCACGCTCATCCTCGCCCTGCACGGCGCCAAGGAACCGCCCAAGGCGGTCACCCGCGTCATCGGGTGCGGGTCGGTCGGCCTGGCCTTCGTGGCCAGCGTCGTCGTCTTCATCCAGATGCTGGGGCGCGGCGAATCGGAGCGCACGGTGGTGACGCGGCTCTGGGAGTGGATCCGGTTCGGCGACGTGTCCGTCGACCTCTCCCTGCGCGTCGACCCCCTGTCGGTGATGATGATGCTCATCATCACCGGGGTCGGTTTCCTGATCCACGTCTACTCCACCGAGTACATGAATCAGGACGAGGGCTACCGGCGGTTCTTCGCCCAGATGAACTTCTTCGTCTTCGCGATGCTCCTCTTGGTCCTCGCCTCCAACGTCTTTTTCCTGATCGTCGGCTGGGCCTTCGTCGGCCTCGCCAGCTACCTGCTGATCGGCTTCTACTACGATCGCCCGGTCGCGGTGGCGGCCGCCAAGAAGGCGTTCGTCATCAACGTGATCGGCGACGTCGGCATGGTCATCGCCGGCTTCCTGCTGGTGCGCGAGATCGGCTCGCTCGACTACACGCAGATCTTCAACACCGCCCCCGGCCTCATCACCGAGGGGTCGGGCACCGCCATCGCGATCGCCCTGCTGCTGTTCGTCGGCGCCGCGGCCAAGAGCGCGCAGGTGCCGCTGCACACGTGGCTGCCCGACGCCATGGAGGGCCCCACCCCGGTCAGCGCCCTCATCCACGCGGCCACCATGGTGACCGCCGGCGTCTACATGGTCGCCCGCATGCACGTGATCTACGAGCTTGCGCCCATCGCCATGGACATCGTGGCGGTCGTCGGCTGCGTGACCCTGGTCATGGCGGCCACCATCGCCATCGCGCAGGAGGACATCAAGCGCGTGCTGGCGTGGAGCACCGTCAGCCAGATCGGCTACATGATCATGGCCACCGGCCTCGGCGCCTACCAGTCGGGCATGTTCCACCTGCTCACCCACGCGTTCTTCAAGGCGCTCCTGTTCCTGGCGGCCGGCGCGGTCATCCACGCCCTGTCGGGTGAGCAGAGCCTGGACCGCATGGGCCGGCTCGGGAAACACCTCAGGGTCACCTACATGGCCTTCGCCGTGGGTTGTCTGGCCATCGCCGGCGTCCCCGGCTTCTCGGGCTTCTTCTCGAAGGACGAGATCCTGGCCCACGCGCTCGCGCACGGCACCTTCGGCATCGTGCTGTGGGCCGCCGCGTCGCTGGGCGCGCTCCTCACGGCCTTCTACATGTTCCGCCTGCTCTTCCGGACGTTCAACGGCGAGGAGCCCGAGGGCGGCTACGAGCACGAGCCCCACGCCCCCGGCCCGGCCATCGCCGTGCCGCTCGTCATCCTGGCGTTCCTGTCGGTGGTCGGCGGATGGATCCAGGTGCCGTTCGGCTGGCACCTGTTGACCGACTGGCTGAACCCGGTGTTCTCCGACAGCCTGCTGGACGCCGTGAAGCCGACCCACGCGCAGGAGATCACCTCGATCGTGGTCTCGGTCGTGGTCGCGGCCATCGGCATCGGGCTCGCCTGGGTGCTCTTCGGCCGCTCGCAGGACCGCCGCAAGCGGATCGCGGCGCGCCACCCGAACCTGCGTGGGTTCCTGGAGGACGCCTGGCGCTTCGACGAGGTCTACGACGAGACGATCATCCACGGTGGACGCGTCACCGGCGAGGGCCTTCGCAAGTACTCCGAGCCGGTCATCGGCTGGGGCCTCATCACCGCGGCCCGCGAGGTCGTGGGTGAGTGGGGCCGGTTCCTGCGACACCTGCAGAGCGGTCTGGTGCGCGTGTATGCACTCATGCTGATGGCCGGCCTGGTCGGCGTCGCGACGATCTTCATCCTGGCGGGTCGCTGATGCCCTGGATCACCATCCTCATCCTCCTGCCGCTGGCCGGTTCGATCGCACTCCTGGCGATGGGGCGGATGCGCGACGCCTCGGCCGCGAAGGCCGTGGCCGCGCTGGTCTCGTTCGCCGCGCTCGCCGTCTCGGTGGTGGCGTTCATCGACATGGACCGCGACGCCGGCGCGCTGCAGCTGGTGGACCACCAGACCTGGATCACGAAGCTGGGCGTCGCCTGGAACGTCGGCGTGGACGGCATCTCCATCTGGCTGATCCTGCTCACCACGCTGCTCTTCTTCCTGGCGGTGCTTGCGGCCTCGGCGTCCAACCGGCCGCGCATGTCGGCGTACCTGGGCCTCATCCTCATGGCGGAGTTCGGCCTGCTCGGCCTCTTCGCCGCGGGCGACCTGGTGCTCTTCTACGTCTTCTGGGAGGCCATGCTCATCCCGTTCTCGCTCCTCATCTGGATGTGGGGCGACGCGGAGCGGCGGCGTTCGGCCATCTCGTTCTTCATCTACACCATGGTCGGCAGCCTGCTGATGCTCGTCGCCATCCTGGCCACCGGCCTGATGGCACGCACCGGCACCGACCCGGTCACGTTCAACATCCAGGAGCTCGCGGGTCGCGCCTGGAGCGAGTCGGAGTCCACGTGGCTCTTCGGCGCGTTCGCCCTCGCGTTCCTCATCAAGGTGCCGATCATCCCGCTGCACGGGTGGATGCCCGGCGCATACGGTTCGGCGCCGCTCGTGGTGACCGGACTGCTCTCGTCCGTCATGAGCAAGGCCGGCATCTACGGCCTCATGCGCATCGGCATCCCGCTCTTCCCGGAGGGCGCCGGCAACCTCGCGCTCCCCATCTCGATCCTCGCCGTGGTGGGCATCCTCTACGGATCGCTCGTCGCCTGGCGATCGGTGACGATGCGGATGCTGGTCGCCTACTCCAGCCTGGCGCACCTCGGCTTCATCGTGCTGGCCGTCATGGCGTTCGACCAGATGGCCGGCCAGGGCGCCGTGCTCCAGATGGTCAACCACGGGATCATCATCGCGGCCGCGTTCGCGATGGTCGGCATCGTCGCCCGCTCACGCGGCGGCGACGAGGAGATCGACCGCATCTCGGGCCTCGCCAAGGGCGCCCCGTGGCTCGCCGGCATCTTCCTCATCATCACGATGGCGAGCCTCGCCATCCCGGGGTCCAACAACTTCGTCGGCGAGTTCTTCATGCTGACCGGCGTCTTCCGGGAGCGCCCGGTCCTCGCCGTGGTCGCGACCCTCGGCATCATCTACGCGTCGGTGTACATGCTGCGCCTCTACCAGCGCACCATGAACGGCCCGTCGACCCTGGGTGACGAGGCCAACCGCCGCGCCGAGATGCGTCTCGGCGACATGATCTACGCTGTCCCGCTGGTGCTCGCCATGCTTGTCATCGCCTTCTGGCCCGCCGGGATCGTCAGGACCACCGAGAAGTCGGTCGAGCAGACGTACGCATCCTGCGCTCCCATCGGCGACGCGGCCTCCGCCGCGCCCGGCACCAGGGAGCACGACCTCGCGACCAAGGGACCGTGCCGATGAACGTCTCGGCGCTCACCCCGTTCCTCATCATCTCGGGTGCCGGAGTCGTCGCGCTCCTGGCCGGACTGCTGCCCGCGCCGCACCGGCGGCGCATGCCGACCGTCATCGCGGTGGGCGCCATCGTCGCCGCGGCCGTGGTGAGCGTGTTCCAGTGGGGCGACGATCAGACCGCCCTGACGAACAACTACGTGGCGGACCGGTTCACCCACCTGCTGACGTTCATCTTCCTGGGGGCGGCGCTCGCCACCGTGGCGTTCGCCTGGCGCGAGCCGTCGGCCACCGCCAAACGCGGCGAGTACGTGGGGCTCATCCTCCTGTCGACCGCCGGCATGATGCTGGTCGCCGGCGCCGGCACGATGATCGTGCTCTTCCTGGGCATCGAGCTCCTGTCGGTGTCGCTGTACGTCCTGTGCTCCATCGAGACCTGGCGCAGCCGGTCGTTCGAGGCCGGCCTCAAGTACCTGATCATCGGGGCGATCGGCTCGGGCATCCTCGTCTACGGCCTCGCGCTCCTCTACGGCGCGACCGGCACCACCGTGCTGGCCGACCTTCAGGTCCGGCTGGCCGACGGCGACATGATGACCGACCCGCTGACGCTCGCCGGCCTGGCGCTGGTCGTCGTCGGCCTCGGCTTCAAGGCGTCGGCCGTGCCGATGCACATGTGGACCCCGGACGTCTACGAGGGGGCGCCCACCCCCATCACCGCGTTCATGGCGACGGCCACCAAGGCCGCGGCCATCGCCGGGTTCATCCGCATCTTCTCGGACGCCGTCCTCGGGCTGGTGGACAGCTGGCAGATGGCGATCGCGATCGTCGCCGCGGTCACGATGATCATCGGCAACGTCGCGGCCATCATGCAGGACAACATGAAGCGCATGCTCGCCTTCTCGGGCGTCGCGCATGCCGGCTATCTGCTGATCGGCGTGGCCGTCGGCACGGTGGCGGGCGTCGAGTCGGTGGTCTTCTACCTGATGGCCTATGTGGCCATGACCCTCGCCGCGTTCGCGGTGGTCATCCTGCGTGAGCGTGAGGTGCCCGACGGCGACCGCATCCAGGCCCTGCAGGGCTACGGCTACCGCCGGCCGATCGCCGGGATCGTCCTCACGCTGTCGATGCTCTCCCTGGCGGGCATCCCGCCCCTGGTCGGCTTCGTCGGCAAGTTCATGCTCTTCGGCGCGGCGGTGGACGCCGACATGACCTGGCTGGCGGTGGTCGGCGCGGTGGGCAGCATGATCAGCCTGGCGTACTACCTGCGGGTCATCGGGGTCACCTGGTCATCCGAGCCGGAGACCGATGGCAGCGAGGGTCGCCGCTCGCCGCCGGCGGTCTGGTCGGTGGCGGTCGTCACCGGCGTCCTGATCCTGGCGCTCGCCATCGGCGCATCGCCGCTGGTCGACGTCTGCCGGGACGCGGCGCTCGCCATCATCGGCTAGGAGGGGTCGCGCGTCCGTCATCGGACGCGCGTCGCCCCCGGGACCGGGCATCACCCGACACGCGCCGGGCGCGGCATATACCGGACGTGGTCCGTCGACGGCCGGCGGTGCCCGCAGCGTCGCGTCGGGCAGCATGGGACGATGAGCACCGGTCCGGCCGCGGATGGCACGCGAATCGATGTG
Source organism: uncultured Bifidobacteriaceae bacterium (assembly GCA_964628685.1). Taxonomy (GTDB): domain Bacteria; phylum Actinomycetota; class Thermoleophilia; order Miltoncostaeales; family Miltoncostaeaceae; genus CALMEC01. The sequence goes on from CAZVNM010000003.1 coordinate 197,731, forward strand.
GACCTGTCCGTCCGCGGCCCGTTCGCCGGGCGGGCGCTCGCCGACTTCCTCACCACCCGGGCCGTGGCCGGCATCGAGGACCACGGCCTGACCGACGACGGTGAGCACTGGTACGCCCGAACGATGCGGCTGAGCCACGGTCCCGGCGCACTGCGGGTGGTCCTCACCGATCAGGGCGACGACACGGGCTCCGTCCCGGTGACCCTGATGCTCGCCGACGCCCGCGACGGCGACGAGGCGGTCACACGCACCCGGCGTCTGATCGACGCGGGCGCCGACCCGGCCGCCATCGTCAGGGGGCTCGTGGCGGATCCGGTGATGGGGCCGCTCGTCACGGCCGAGCCCGGGCTGCGGATCCCGGGGCACGTCGACGGGGACGAGATGGCGGTGCGCGCGATCTTCGGCCAGCAGGTGTCGGTCGCACGGGCCCGGACCATGTTCACCCGCCTCGTCGAGATCCACGGTGACGCGGTGGAGCTCGGTGTGGAGGGGCTCACCCGACTCGCCCCGACCGCCGCCATGGTCGCGGCGATCCCGCCGGAGGACTTCCCCATGCCGCGCATGCGGGCCCGGGCGATCCGCGCCCTCTGCGCGGCCCTGGCCGACGGCACGATCCGACTGGATCACGGCGTCGATCCGCACGAGACCCGTGCGCGGTTGCTGGAGCTGCCGGGCATCGGACCGTGGACCGCCGACTACATCCGCATGCGCGCCCTGGGTGATCCCGACGTGTTCCTGCCGACCGACGCCGGTACCCGTCGCGCCCTGGCCTCGCTGGGCGTCCCGGACGATCCGGCGGATCTCGCCGAACGCTGGCGGCCGTGGCGGTCGTACGCCCAGATGCACCTGTGGCAGCACCTGCACAACGACACCGGGCCGTCAGCACACGATCGCGGCTGACGGCCCGATGCCCACATCACGGGTCACGCCGGACGTCGTGGACGACCACGGCGGCGTTCCCCGTGGGGCGCGGCCGGACGGCCCGCGCCCCACGTCCCTCCTGACCGTTATGCGCCCAGGCGGAGCATCGCCACGCTGATGAGCGACACCTCGGCCGCCACCACACGGGCGTCCAGGCGACCCGGGTAGCCGGTCTCGATCATCGTCTGGAACTGGTCCAGCGCGGTGGCCGCCGACTGCCACTGACCGTCCAGGGCCGCGGCGCGGGCCTGGTTCAGCAGGGCGAGGCCGGGCGCGTACATGGTGGCGTCGAGGATCTGGCCATCCGAGCGGGCCTGGTTCCAGCGGCGGACCGCCTCGTCGATCATGGCGATGGACGTCGCCGGCGCTGCCGGTGCGGTGATGATCTGCTGCGAGGGGTCGTTGCCCGCCTCGAAGGACCCGTTGGGCGCCAGCTGGGCGACGCGCAGCGATCCGTCCGCGTTGACGGTGGCGGTCGCCGAGACCTCGGTGCCCGGCTGCAGGCGGTTCATGTCGACCGTCCCCGGCATGTTCATCGTGGACCGCACCACGTAGGCCGGGTCGTTGATCGATGCGATGGAGATGGTGCGCTTGGCGTCGTCCACCCGGTCCATCGAACCGCCCGTCGGGACCGGAACCGCGCCCACCGTGGGGATCACGCGGACGCCGTCGCCGTACATGCGGGCGTTGGAGCCGACGAACCGGACGTTGGTGGTGACCAGGTCACCCACCGCCGGACGCGACATCGTGGACTTGGTGGTCTTGCCGCCACGCGGGAGCCAGACGGCCATCCGCACCACGACGACGCCGCCGCGGGTGCCGATGGCGACCGCGTTGCGGTAGCGCTTGACCACCACGCCGCGGACGCGGGTGCGCGATGCCTTGCCGGTGGGACGCAGGTTGGACTTGTAGGTGCCGTTGCGGGACCACTTGATGCCCCACTTGATGCCGCGCGGGGCACGGGACCACTTGATGCCGCTGGTCGGCCTGCCCCACTTGATGCCCTCCACGCGCACGCGGGTGCCGGGCTTCACGCGCCGCAGCGCGTGCACCGTCATCATCCGCCCCGAGCCGAGCGCCACGACCGCCGTCTTGGACTTAGCCTGCCAGGCGACCACCGTGCCGGCCCGGTCGGGCGGCAGCGGCTGCACCGAGACCGACGTGACCCCGGCCGTCGCCGGAACGGCGAGGATCGCGCCAAGGGTCGCGACGATGCCGACCCGGCGTGTGGTCCGTGAAAGACGTGAAGCGTTCGTGCCCATCCCCACCCGATGTCCGTGGTTTCCTCAGACCAAGGGTAGACCGCTCCTCGCGCGAATCAACGGACGCATGGACCGATCTCACCGATGACTTACAACATCGGCAGAACGGGGGTCCATCCTTGAATCCGGTGTCGCATCGCAACGCAGGACCATGCGACCCGGCCCGATGCGGACGGATCGGGTGCGGCGACGTGATCTCTCCGGGCGACGGCGACGCGGTGGCATCGGCAGCCCGCGGGGCCACGCACCCGCCGTGCGCGATCGAAACGGAGTCGTGAACGTCTGACCCCGAACCGTCGAAGATCGCGGGTGCGGCACGCGAATGGTCCGACCGGGAGTGTTAACGTCGACGGTGATGGACTCGGCGACCAGCACCACCGCCCTCGACCCGCTGCGGGACGACCCCGGCAGCTCGGCGATCCTGCTGGATCTGGACGGCACCCTGGCGCCGATCATCCCCCAGCCCGACGGCGTCGCGATCCCCGACGACATCCGCGAGGTCCTGCCCACGCTCCGCGACCGGTACGGCGTGGTGGCCTTCATCAGCGGCCGTTCACTCCACGACCTGCGTCGCATCGTCGGCATGGACGGGGTGATCTACTCCGGAAACCACGGCCAGCAGATCATCGGCCGTGACGGCGAACCGATGCCGACCCCGCCGGTCGACCTGAGCGCCCTCCAGGAGTTCGCCGCCCGCTGGTGCGACCGCACCCTCGACCGGCTGGGGATCTGGCTGGAGAACAAGGAACAGACCCTCACGTTCCACTACCGCAACGCGGCCGATCCGGACGCCGCCGAGCTCTACCTGGCACGCGAGGTGGCGACCGCGGGTGCCGACGCCGGGCTGCGGGTGGCACCGGGTCGGATGTCGCTGGAGGTCCACCCGGGCGGCAGCACCTCCAAGGGGACCGCCGCGCGGGCCATCCTCGACGCGCACCCCCGGATCCGCCGGGTCGTCTCGCTGGGCGACGACCGCACCGACGTGGACGTCTGGCGCCTGCTGGACGAGCTCACCTCCAACGGCAGCCTGGAGGTGGGCGTGAGCGTGGGCGTCATGTCGGACGAGACCCCCGACGTGGTGCGCGAGAACGCCGATGTCGCCGTGAACGGCGTCCCCGGATCGGCCGGGGTGCTTCGCCACCTGGCCGCCTGAGGGCGCCCGGACCGGTCAGCGGCCGGGTCGAAGGCCCTCGAACGGCCCGCAGTTGACCACCCGGCCCGGGGTGACGCCGGCGCGCCGCGCCGTCAGGATCCCGTAGCGGCGGGTGCGCAGTTCGTCCACCGAATGCGCGTCGGTGCCGATCGTCAGCCGCACACCGGCCGCCAGGGCCCGGCGGGCGTGCTCGGCGTTGAGGTCCAGGCGCTTCGGCTGCGCGTTGATCTCGAGCGCGGTGCCGGTGGCCGCGGCCCGCTCGAGCACCCGGTCCATGTCGAGCCGGTACCCCTCGCGGCGCCCGAACATGCGCCCCGTGGGATGGCCGATGCCGTCGATGAGCGGGTGTTCGATGGCCGCCAGCACCCGTTCGGTGAGCCGCTCGGGCGACTGCCGAAACCCGCTGTGCAGGCTGGCGGTGACCCAGTCGAAGCCGGCCAGCAGGTCGTCGGGATGGTCGATGCGCCCGTCGGTGAGGACGTCGACCTCGCAGGCCTTCAGCACCCGGATGCCCTCGACCTCCTCGTTGATCGCGTCGATGGCGTCCCACTGACGCCGCACGCGGTCGGCGTCGAGGCCGCCGGCCATCGCCAGGCTCACCGAGTGGTCGCTGATCCCCAGGTACTCGAGCCCCAGGTCGCGCGCCGCGAGCACCATCTCGCGCAGGGTGTTGCGCCCGTCGCTCCAATCGGTGTGCACATGCAGGTCGCCGCGCAGGTCGGCCTCGGTCACCAGGTCGGGCAGCGCCCCCGCCTGCGCGACGGCGATCTCGCCGCTGTCCTCCCGCAGCTCCGGCGGGATGTACGTCAGGCCGAGCGTGGCGTAGACCTCCTCCTCCGTCCGGCAGCGCGCCACCGACCCGTCGGCGTCGGTGATCCCGTGCTCCGACACCGACCGCCCCTGTCGCACCGCAAGCTCGCGCAGCCGCACGTTGTGCGCCTTCGAGCCGGTGAGGTGCTGCAGGAGGTTGCCGTACGACGCGGCCTCCGTGTATCGCACCTCCACGCGGATCCCCGACTGGGTCATGACCGCCGCACCCGCGGGGCCGGACGATCGCAGCCCGGTCACGACCGGATGCGCGGCGAGGACGGCCGTGACCGCGTCCGGCTCCCGGGTGACGACCACCAGGTCGATGTCGTGGACCGTCTCGGCACCGCGGCGCAGACCGCCCGCCAGGGACGCCTCCTCCACCACGTCGAGCGTGGCCAGATCGGCGAGGATGCGGTCGGCCACCGGCATCGCCCGGCCGATGGGTACGCGTTGGACGGTGCCGCCGCGCGCCGCGCGCTCCTCCAGTTCGGCCGCCACACCGCGCACCGTCTTGGGGCCGATGCCCTCCACGGTCCCCAGCCGCTCATCCGCCACGGCCGCCGCCAACGACGTCAGGTCGGTGACCCCCAGGGCGCGCCATGCCGCCGCCGCACGCTTGGGGCCGATCCCCGGCAGCCGCGCGACATCGGCGAGCCCTGCCGGCACACGATCGGTCAGCCGCTCGAGTGCGGCGATGCGTCCCGTGGTGGCGAGCTCGGCGATCTTGTCCTGAAGGGTGGCGCCGATGTCGGGCAGATCGGTGGCACGGCCCTCGAGCGCCATGCGGGCCACGGAGTCGGCGACCGCCCGGATGCGGGCCGCGCCGCGACGGTACGCCAGGAGACGATGACGCGATCGCTCCCCGTCGATCTCGAGCAGGTCGGCCAGGAGGTCGAACGCGTCGGCGACCTCGATGTTCGTCGGCAGGGATCCATCGGACATGTGCGAAGGGTAAACGGTGGGTTAAACCGGACCGGGTTCATGGGTGCCATCGACCGAACGCCTTAGACTGGCGCGGTCGGCGAGGTTCCCGCACGGGTGGAGTGGAGGGCGAGTGGCACGCATCGGATGGCCGGTCATCGGCGTCGGCATTGCCGCGTTGGCCGCAGGAACGGCGTTCGCCGGAACGCAGTACGCGAACCGGGCGTCGGTGAGTGCGCCCACGCCGGCGCCGGGCGCGGCGGTCGCGACAAGCACACCGGTCGTGGCGTTCCGCGCCGGCAACGTCGAGCACCTCTCCGACCTGAAGGTCACCCTCAACGGGCGTGATGTCACACCGACGCTCGGCCGCACCGCCGACGGGCGCGTGGTCGTCCCCATGCGCGGGCTGAAGGACGGCTCGCACCGCATCGACGTCCGCGCCTCCACGCGCAACGTCTTCTCGCGCTCGGTGGCCTACGGCTGGGACTTCGAGGTGGACACCACGAAGCCCACGCTCAAGGTGGCGTCACCCAAGCCCGACGCCGAGATCGGCAAGCGCCAGGTGCCGTTCAGGGGCACCACCGAGCCCGGCGCCCGGGTCACGATCGCCTGGAAGGGCGGCAAGCGCACCGTGACGGCGAAGGCCAACGGCGCCTGGGCCACGCAGATCCGCATGAAGGAGGGCCCCGCCAAGTTCACGCTGCGGTCCGCCGACCGCGCCGGCAACGCCATCGCCGACACCCGCGCCGTCACCGTCGACACCAAGGCGCCCCGGCTCACGCTCGCCAAGGTCGCCACCGAGATGACCGAGACCGATGCGCCGGTCTTCTCCGGCTCCATCGCCGGCGAGACACCCGACCGGGTGACCGTCGGAGCGACGATCAACGGCCGGGTCATCACGCCCGCCAAGGCCGGGGCCACCACGGCGTCCACCACCACCTCCACCAGCGCCGACCCGTCCGTCACCTTCGACGGCAACCGGTTCACGGTGACGGTCGGCACCCTCCCGCAGGGGCTCAACCGGGTGACCGTCTTCGCCGCCGACCCGGCCGGCAACCGGTCGCAGAAGGCGTTCAACGTGCGGGTGGACAGCACCGAGGAGTTCGGCTCCAAGGACATGGTGCAGGGCGCGCGCGGTGACGACGTCAGGCGACTGCAGCAGTCGCTGGTGGACCGCGGCTTCAAGAAGGTCAAGGTCACCGGCGTGTTCGACGCCCGCACCACCCAGGGCGTGCGCAACTACCAGCGGGTCCACAAGCTCTCCACCAACGGCGTCTTCGGCCCCCGCACCCGGGAGGCCTTCGTCGGCAAGATCGTCGTCGACCTCCGCAAGTTCCGGCTGCAGCTCTGGCGGGACGGCAAGGTCGTCCGCACCCACCGGGTGGCCATCGGCGCGCCGGGCTACCCGACGCCCGTTGGCCAGTTCACCGTGGTCAACAAGCAGGTCGACCCGACCTGGCTGCCGCCCGACAGCGACTGGGCGAAGGGCCTCGGCCCGATCCCGCCGGGACCCGGCAACCCCCTCGGCACACGCTGGATCGGCACGTCCGCGCCCGCGGTCGGCATCCACGGCACCTACGCCGACGGGTCGATCGGCACCGCCGCCAGCCACGGGTGCATCCGCATGCACATCCCCGAGGTGGAGGCGCTCTTCGAGGAGGTCTCCGTCGGCATGCCTGTCATCATCCGGCCATGAGCGTCACCGACGTCACCGAGGCCACCTGGGAAGCACAGGTCCTGGGCGCGGATCGCCCCGTCCTCGTGGACGTGTGGGCCGAGTGGTGCATCCCGTGCAAGCGGGTCGAGCCGATGCTGGCCGACGCCTCCACGCGCTACGGCGACCGCATCCACCTGATGCGGTTGGACGCGGACGACGCACCCAACCTGGTCGCGCGGCATGAGATCCTGACGATGCCGACGCTGCTGCTGTTCAACGGCGGCGAGTTGGTGGGGCAGATCTCCGGCGTGCCGCGTCGCGACCAGCTGCCCGAGCTCATCGAAACGATCGTCGACCCGGAGGGGTGAGGTGGCCATCTACTTCAGCATCGCTACATGCCAGCCGTTCGCGAAGCTGGTCACCGAACCGGTCGAGGGGTTCGAGGGTGTCGAGAGCGTGACCGCCGACGGCGCGATCGTGGGCCTGCGTCTGGAGGACCCGCGCTCGGTCGTCCGCCTGGACGAGATCATCGACACGCTCAACCTGAGCCCGGACCGCATGTGGGCCAAGCTCCGCGCCGACAACGACCCGGTGCGGACCTGATCCCCTAGCGGACGATCGCGAGGGTGCGCTTGCCGGTGCCCGTGGTCGTCCTGGCGGTGACCGTCACCCGGTAGCGACCGGCGCGGGGCGCGGGAACGACGATTCGGAAGGTGCTGCGGGCGGTGGTGCGCCGGGCGGCCGCGCGACCCGTCCTGGTCGACACCGCGCGTGCGACGACGGTGGCGCGGGCGCTCACCCGACCGGTGACGATGAGGCGGTTGGCCCGCCGCACGACCCGCACCGAGCGGATCGGGTTCGCGGGACGCGCGGCGACGGCCGGACGCTGGGCGGCGGGGGCGACGGGGGCCGGCCGCGACGGGCTCGCCGGAGCGGACGACTGCGCGACGACCGGCACACCGGTGGCGGCGACCGCGGCACGCGCGTCGATCACGCCGGCGCCGGAGGCGAGGTCGACACCGGGGACGTCGGTGTCGGTCGCCGTGCCGCGCAGGATCGCGCGGATCTGCTCGGTGGTGAGCGTCGGGTTGGCCTGCTTCAGGAGGGCGACGGTCCCGGCGACGTGGGGCGCGGCCATCGACGTGCCGGTGTAGCCGCCGAACCCGCCCGGAATGGTGGACACGATGCCGACGCCCGGGGCGACGACGTCCGGCTTGCCGATCGTGATGGTCGTGCCGGTGAGGCTCCAGGTGGTCTGGCCGCGGGCCGATCCGCTCCAGACCGAACGGTCCTGGTCGGTGGCGCCCACCGTGATGACCTCGGGGTAGGAGGCGGGGCTCACGACCTCGCCGCCCGAGTTGCCGCTGCTGAAGACGGGCGTGATGCCCATCGCGACCCAGGTCTGGACCATCGGGCGAAACCACTCGTTCTGGGCGCCCAGCGAGGTCCACGAGTTGTTGATCACCGTCGGGAAGTCGGCGGTGGCCGGGTTGCCGTCCGGGTCGGTCATCCACTGGGCCGCCGCCAGCAGTCGCGACGAGGTGGAGGCGCCGTCGGCGCCCATGGCCTTGGCCACCACGATCTGGGCGTCCGGTGCGACGCCGACGCGGCTCCCGCCGGTGTTGCGGGCGACCATGGTCCCGACCGTGTGGGTGCCGTGGCCGTTGTCGTCGTACGGGGCCGGGTTGCCGCCGACGAAGTCCCTCCACGCCACGACCGAGGCCGCCAGCTGGGCGTTGGCCGCGTCGACGCCGGTGTCGATGCTGCCGATGCGGATGCCGCGGCCGGTCAGGCCGTAGGTGCTCCAGACCGCCGGGGCGTTGATCGCGTCGACGCCCCAGCCGGTGACCGCCGACGTCGCGGGGGTGCCGGCCGTGACCCGGACGGGGATGTCCAGGTCGATGGAGCGGACCGCCGGGTTGGTCGCGAGGTCGGCGACCTCGTCGGCCGAGACCCGGGTGGCGATGGCGTTGACCAGCCAGAAGCGGCGTGCCGGCCCATCCAGGTCGGCCATGACCTCGCCCTGCGTGGCGGCGGCGGTGGAGCGCAGGCGGCGGATGAGGGCGGCGGCGGAGGTCGTCTCGCCGGCGTCCACCTGGTCCTCGAGGGTGATCACGACGGGCACCTGCGCCGCGGGGGCGGCGGCCAGTTCGGCGGCGAGATGCTGGCTCACGCGGGAGGTGTCGGCCTGCGCGGTCGTCGCAAGGGTCCCGATCGTGAGGAGCGCGCTCGCGAAGGTGACAAGCGATCCGTGCCTGAATCCGCGAGACGAGCGCCGTCCGTGGCGTCCGTTCATGCCGTGTGTATCGGTTCTGGGAGGTTGCTGCTTGAGCCGAGGACCGGTCCGGATCGCCCGTCGGGCCGCACCTTCGGCGACCCGGGGTCGGATGGGGGCGGAACGTCACGCGGCGACGGGTCATTTCACCCGCCGGGTGCACCCCGGCGAGCCTGCGGGGACACGCCGGACATGGGGCCTGGCCACGCGACCGCGGGCCGGTGACGCGCGGACGGTCCAGCGACCGAGCGTTCACACGAACAAGGGATACGGCGGACCGGCGCCCACCCGTCCGGGACACGCCGAACCCGGGGCCCCACAAGCCCGCTACCGCCTGGTCACGCCCGGAATGTCGACCGCGAGCCGGTGACGGACAGACGTCCCGGCGACCGAACGTTCACACGAACAAGGGGTAGGACGGACCGGCGCCCACCCGTTCGGGACACGGCGAACCCGGGCCCCGCGGGCCCGCTACTGCTTGGTCACGCCCAGGATGTCGACCGCGAAGACCAGTGTGTCGGTTCCCGAGAGACCCGCCTGCGGGTTGCCGCCGGTGCCGTAGCCGTCCTCGGGCGGGATGACGAGCAGGACCCGGCTGCCGATCGGCTGACCGACGAGCCCCTTGTCCCAGCCCGGGATGACCTGGTCGACACCGATCGGGAAGCTGGCGGGGCTGCCACGGCCCCACGAGCTGTCGAACTCGCGGCCACCCTGCCAGACGAGACCCTCGTACTGGGCGATGATCGTGTCGCCGCGCTTGACCTCCGGACCGGTTCCCCGGATGACGGGCTGGACGACGAGCTCGTCGGGGGCGGGGCCGGGCGGGATCGTGACGGTGGGTGCGCGTCCCGGCGTGGAGGTGACCGTCGGAAGCCCGGCGGGGATGGCGACCGGGGTGCCGGAGACGGGCGGGTACGCGACCCCGGTCACGTCGATGACGGCGACCACGGCCTTCGGTGACTCCTGGCCGGGCATCATCTGCGCCGGGTCCTGCGGCGGTGTGGGCAGGACCATCATGATCCGCGAGCCGACCCGCTTGCCGGCGATGGCCTCGTTGAGGCCGGGCGTCGTGCTCTTCACGCTGTTGAGCGGCACCGGCCCGCCCTGGGTGTAGGTGTCGCCCAGCTCCTCGCCGGTGGGCCATGCGACGGCCGAATAGTTGACGTCGGCGACCGCGCCCGGGCGCACCAGCTCGCCGTCACCCGCCTTGACGACCGTGACGGAGAGGCCGCGCGGGTCACCGTCCGGCACGACGACCGTCGGCTTCTCACCGAATTCGCCGCTCACCGTCGGCAGATCGTCGGCCACGTCGCCGCACCCGGCGGCGACCAGACCGACGCCCGTGAGGACGAGGGCGCAGGAGAGGATGCGTACGCGCTTCACGCCGTTACGGTAGCGGATGGCGACGTGTCGGCACCCCGTGTCGGTCCCGCCCCGCGTGGCCCGGCGGCTCCCCGCCCGCCGACCCGCGACGGGTCCGTGACGACCCACGCGAATCGGATACGCCTGCGTTCAAATGAACCGCGATCGACGTCCCGTTGAACGACCCGGCCAGCCGACGCAGCGCCGGTCACCGGGAATCGCACGGGCACGGGACCCACGGGAACCGTCACGCCACCGCGACGAACCGCGGCGAAACCGTCACACAGCACCCACACCAGCGCGCAATGAACGACGACCGACGTCCAATTGAGCGAACAGCCCATCCCCCGACCCGGCAACCCCCGAGATCGCACTCACCGCCCATCAGCCCACGGGAACCCGTCACGACTCTGCGACGAACCGCGGCGAAACCGTCACACACCACCCACACCACCGTGCGAATGAACGGCGGCCGATGTCCAATTGAGCGTTCGCCGGAGTCCCACGACATCCGCCGGGGACGATGATCTGCCATGGTCCGCGCACGCCATGGGCACCCCCACGCGCACGCCACGCGACCTCACCGTGGACCGACTCGACGCGTCCGGTTCGGACATCCGGGTGCTCCTGCTGCACGACGCACGTCTGGGAACCGCCGCCGGCGACGAGGTGCGCGCACCGCACCGCCACGACTATCACGAGCTCTTCTGGATCCGGGCGGGCGACGGCGTTCACTACATCGACGGTGAGGAGTCCCCGCTGCGCGCCGGGACGGTGACCCTCGTGCGCCACGGCCAGGTCCACACGCTCACCTGCGCCGAGGGGATCGACGGCGCGGTCGTGCGCTTCCGGGCCACCATGCTGGCGCCCGAGTCACTCACGCGGTCGAGCCCGACCTGGTTGCTGCACGACACCCACGTCCGCGACATCGAGGTGCCGGCCGGCGCACGTGACGCGATCGACGGGACCATCCGCACCCTCGCCGCCGAGATCGCCCGCCCACCGGACGAGAGCAGCCTGCCCATCCAACGGCATCTGCTCTCGACGCTGCTTCTGTGGGTGCAGCGCTGGTACGACGCCGCCGGGGCCGAGCGACCGCGGGCCAACGACCCCGAGGCCCGGCTGGCGCGGGACTTCGCCAACCTCCTGGAGCGTGACTTCGCACGCCGTCACGACGCCGTGCACTACGCCGACGCGCTCGGCGTGACGCAGGCGGCCCTGACCCGCGCGGTGAGCGCGAGCACGGGCCGGACCACCAAGGAGCTCATCACCCAGCGGATCATGCTGGAGGCATCGCGCCTCCTGCGGTTCACCGACCTCACCGTCGGGGAGATCGCGTTTCGCACCGGGTATCGCGATCAGCTCTACTTCTCGCGGGCATTCCGACGGGCCACGGGCGACAGTCCGAGCGCGTACCGCGAATCGGCCCGGGCGGTCGTGGGCGAACCCTGATCCCGTCGTCCCCGCGACGGCCGCGCCCACGCCCCACGCCGCCGTGATCCTCCACACGGGGGTCTCAGCTCCCGAGCGCACCCGGCGGGACCGCTCGGTGGTGACTCGGCACCCGGCGCGCCGGGCTCAGGCCGCGGCCGGCTCCCGCGCCACCACCGTGCGCTCGACCCAGTGGAGGATGCGCTCGGCGGCATCGCGCCAGCGGCCGTCCATCATCATGGCGTGGGCGAGGCCCGGCACCATGTCGGCCTGGACGTCGTAGAACGCGGCGGTGTCGGCGACGATCGACGGCGCCACCAGCACGTCGTCCTCGGCCCCCATCACCATCACCGGAAGCCGCAGGTCCGCCGGATCGAGCCGCAGGGGGTCGAGGCCGAGCATGTCGAACCCGACGGCCTGCGACTCGGCCTGCGCACGGTCGAGCAGGGCCCACACCCGTTCCTCGGGCGCGTCCCGTGACAGGAGCAGACCGCGCATCGCCGCCGGGGTGACGGTCGCGGGTCCCAGCCAGACCAGCATCAGCATCTGCTGGAAGGCCAGCGGGTGGCGCACCGCCATCCGCATGTTGACCGGAAGCAGGCCGTCCGGCGGAACCGAGGCCATGAGGACCATGCCCGCCGCCGCATCGGGGTGCGACTCGAGGTACTTCTGGACCACCATGCCGCCCATCGAGTGCCCCACGAGGACGGGCGGGGCGGGAAGGTCCGCCACGACCCGCGCGACGTCGGCGACGTAGTCGGCCAGGCGCCACGTGACGAGCCGCATGCGGCCGTCACTGCGGCCGTGACCGCGGAGGCTGAGCGCGTGCGCATCGAAGCCGTGCTCGGCGAAGAACGGCAGGAAATATTCGTCCCAGGAGCGGGCGTCGGAGTACGAACCGTGCACGAACAGCAGCGGGGTGTCGTTGCCCGCCGCAGCCGATCGATGGCTGATCACCTCGAGGTGCACGTCAACTCCTGCCCGAGACGTGTGTCATCAGGCTACGACGCCCCGGGACCCCCGCGCCGTCGGGAGGCCCGCCTCGCGTGCGTTTGACATCCGCACACCGGGACAGGATGCCCGGCGCCCGTCATCCCACCCGGTCGATCCGCACGGCGAGCGGCTCGCCGTCCAGCATCTGCTCCTCGCGATGCACCCCCGCGAACGGCGCGCCGTGCCCGACCGTCAGATCGTCGGCCAGGGTCTCCGTGCGGATGCGCTCGCGATGCGCGTCGATCGCCTCCCGCAGCGGACCGGAGGAGTCCAGGTGAAGGAGGATGCGCTCCTCCACCCGCAGGTCGGCCGCCTTGCGCACCGCCTGCACCGCGTGGATGACCTCGCGCGCCATGCCCTCCAGACGCAGCCGTTCGTCGATGGCCGTGGCGAGGCCCACCGCCACCGGGCCGTCGGTGGCCACCACGTAGCCCTCGGACGGACGCACCTCGCGCAGCACGTCGTCGGACGCGATGTCGTGGTCGGTGCCGTCGACGGAGATGTGGACGACGCCGCCCTCGTCGAGGGCCCGCACCACCTGGGAGCCGTCGAGGGCGCCGAACGCCGCCGCCACCTGCGGCATCGCCTTGCCGAAGCGCGGGCCGAGCGACCGGTAGTTGGGCTTGACCGCGACCTCCACCAGCTCGGCCGGGTCGGTGATGCAACGCACCTCGCGGACGTTGAGCTCCTCGGCGATGAGCCCCGCGTGGGCCCGGACCGCGTCGGCGGTGGCCGGCGAGCACGCCACCACCGCCTCACCCAGCGGCTGACGCACCCGGATCTTCGCGTCCTTGCGCGCCGACCTGCCCAGCGAGACCACGTCGCGCACCACCGCCATCGCGGCCACGAGCTGCGGGTCGCGACGCTCCGGACGCGGGCGCGGCCAGTCGGCCAGATGCACGCTGGACGGCGCAGCCGGGTCGTGGCCGGCGACCAGGTTGCCGTACATCGCATCGGCGACGAACGGGCAGAACGGCGCCAGCAGATGGGTGATCGTCGCGAGGCACTCGTGCAGCGTGGCGAACGCGGCCGTCTGGTCCGGGCGATCGTCCGAACGCCAGAAGCGACGCCTGCCGGTGCGCACGTACCAGTTGGAGAGCTCGTCGACGAACGTCGCGAGGGCCCGTCCGGCGCCCGCGGCGTCGTAGTCGTCCAGGCGCTCGGACACCGCGTCCACCGTCTCGCCCAGCCGCGCCAGCGCCCACCGGTCGATCGCCGGCCGGTCGGCGACGTCCGGGGCGTCGTCCCCGGGTGCCCACCCGTCCGGAAGGGCCGCGTACGTCACGAGGAAGGCGTAGGTGTTCCACAGGGTGAGCAGGAACCGCCGCATGGCCTCGTCGATGGCGTCGTGGCTGAAGCGGAACGAGTCGCCGGCCTGCTGGGCGGTCAAGAGGTACCAGCGGAACGGATCGGCGCCCGAGCGCTCCAGCACGCTCCACGGCTCGATCACGTTGCCGCGACTCTTGCTCATCTTCTGGCCGTCGCCGTCGAGGATGAGCCCCAGGCACACCACGTTGCGGTAGGCGACGCTGTCGAACAGCATCGTCGCCTCGGCGTGCAGCGAATAGAACCATCCGCGGGTCTGGTCCTGCGCCTCGCAGATGTAGTCGGCGGGGAAGCGCCCGTCCAGCACGTCCTCGCCGGCGAACGGGTAGTGGTGCTGGGCGAACGGCATGGCGCCGCTGTCGTACCAGACGTCGATGACCTCGGGCACGCGGTGGGCCTCGCCGCCGCACGCGCAGCGCACGACGACCTCGTCCACGAACGGACGGTGCGGGTCGAAGTCCTGGCCGGGCGGGTTGATCGCCCGCTCGCGCAGTTGGTCGAACCCGCCGATGGCCGTGACCTCCGAACAGTCGCCGCAGCGCCACAGCGGGAGGGGCGTGCCCCAGTACCGCTCGCGGGAGATCGCCCAGTCGACGTTGCCCTCGAGCCAGCGGCCGAACCGGCCGTCGCGGACGTGCTCGGGGTGCCAGCCGATCGTCCGGTTGAGCTCAATCAGCCGGTCGCGGAAGTCGGTGGTGCGGATGTACCAGGACGGCTTGGCGTAGTAGAGGAGCGGATCGCCCGAGCGCCAGCAGTGCGGGTAGGCGTGGGTGTAGGTCTGCACGCGGAAGAGCCGTCCGCGGGCGTCGAGGTCGGCGATGAGGTCCGGGTCGGCGTCCTTGACGGCGCGTCCGGCGAAGGGGCCCACCTGTTCGGTGAACCGCCCCTGCAGGTCGACCGGGTTGATGATCGGCAGGCCCTCGGCCCGCCCCACCGCGAGGTCGTCCTCACCGAACGACGGCGCGATGTGCACGATGCCGGTGCCGTCCTCGGTGGTGACGTACTCGGCCGCCACCACGCGGTGCGCGCCGGGCACGTACGGGAACGCCGGCTCGTAGGTGCGCCCCACGAGGTCGGATCCCGGGAAGGTGCGTTCCACGCGGGCGTCCTCACCGAGCACCGCGGTCACGAGCGACGCGGCCATGACGAAGCGCTCGCCGCCGACCGTCACCTCCGCGTACTCCACCGTGGGGTGCACCGCCGCGGCCTGGTTGGCGGGGAGCGTCCAGGGGGTGGTGGTCCAGACGAGCAGTGACGTGCCGGGCGCGTCGGTGAGCGGGAAGCGCACGTAGATGGACGGGTCGTCGACGTCGCGGTACCCCAGTGCCACCTCGTGGCTGGAGAGGGCGGTGCCGCAGCTGGGGCAGTAGGGCACGACCTTGTCCGACTCGTAGACGAGCCCCCGGTCCCACAGGCGCTTGAGGCTCCACCACACGCTCTCGACGTACGGCGTGTCCATGGTGCGGTAGGCCTGCGAGGTGTCGACCCAGAAGCCGATGCGTTCGGTGAGGCGCTCCCACTCGTCCAGGTAGCCGCTCACCGATTCGCGGCAGCGGCGGTTGAACTCGGCGATGCCGAAGGCCTCGATCTCGGGCTTTCCCGAGATGCCCAGCTGCTTCTCGACCTCCAGCTCCACCGGCAGCCCGTGGCAGTCCCAGCCGCCCTTGCGGGCGACGAAGCGTCCCAGCATGGTCTGGTAGCGCGGGAAGATGTCCTTGAACACGCGGCTGAGGACGTGGTGCGAACCGGGACGGCCGTTGGCGGTGGGAGGACCCTCGTAGAAGACCCAGGGCTCGCCGTCGGCGCGCAGCTCCATGCTGCGCTCGAAGACGCGGTCGGCTTGCCAGCCGGCAAGCACGGCCTCCTCCATCGCGATCCACCCGCCCGGGGCGCCCACGTCGGGGATGGGATTCCAGCTCACGCGGCCACCTCCGCCGCCTCCAGGCCGACCCGCACCTGGTGGAAGTCGTCGAACGGAATGAAGGGTCGGCCGCGTTCGGCCAGGTCACGGGCCAGGAAGTCCCGCGCGAAGACGATGTCGGCCATCCCGGCGAGGCACCGGTCCGAGATGCCGTCGCCGACGAGGACCAGACGACGGTCCCGCAGGCGGTCGCGGATGGGTGCGCGCTTGCAGGGACGGTCGCAGCGCCCGCAGCGGTCACCGCGCTCGTCCCAGACGATCGTCGTTCCGCGCGGCGTGAAGTGGGCGTCGTTGGCGATGACCTCCAGGTCCGCCATGCCGATGTCCGCGAGCACCGGTTCGATCACCGACCGGAACCCGTTGGAGCTGATGATGAGCTCGTGGCCCATGCGCCGCGTCCACTCCACGAACTCCACGAACCCGTCGCGGACGGGCGCCCGGCGCCGGACGGCGTCGCGCACATCCTCGGGGCGTGCGTTGACCGTCTCGAACTGGCGGGTGAGGGCGTCCTCCACCGTCATGGCCCCCGAGTGCAGATGGGGCCCGAGCAGGTCCCACACAGCCCGATCTCCGAAGTCCTCCACGATCACGTGGAGGGTGTCGCGCTGCGTGACCGTCCCGTCGAAATCGCAGGCGATGAGCAGGGCTTTCACAGAGGCGCAAGCTACCACGATCGGGGAGGAATCAGACGCGCACGCCGCCGACGCGGCCTCTGTTCACCACGGGCGCCTCGGCCTGCGGCACCGCGCCCGGGTCACCGACGCCGCCGACGGCGGGCACGGGCGTTGACCGGGTCGGTGAACGCGGCGGCGCCCGTCCGCTGCCCTCGCAGGGCGTCGCAGGCGCGTCCACCGTCCGCCGGATCCCCCGCACCCGATCCGACCACGCCTCCGGTGAGATGACGTACGCGGGCACGACTCGCACCATCCGCCGACGGCGCGGGTCGGGGGCACACGACGTCCCCGCGGCTCCTAGGATGCAGCGAATGGCGCCGCGACCTGTCTTCATCCACGGATCCGGTGGGAGCACCGCCCTCTGGGAGGCGCAGGAGTCGCGCTTCGAGGGCTGCATCGTGCTCGCGCTCCCCGGCCATCCCGCGGGCTCGCCACTGCGAAGCGTGGGCGGCAAGGCCGAGTGGGTGGCCCATGCGCTCGGCGAGCTGCCCGATCCCAGCGTCCTTGTGGGCCACTCCCTGGGTGGGGCCGTCGCCCTGCAGGTCGCCCTGATCGCACCGGAGCTGGTGGAGGGCCTGGTGCTCGTGGCGAGCGCGGCCCGCTTCAACGTGCGCCCAGGGCTTGAGGACGCCGCCCGCAGCGACGTCCGTCGCGCCGCCGAGCGCCTCATGCGATTGGGCTGGCCCGGCATCGACGAGCACTCCCTGGAACGGGAGGTGGGGTTCATCGTCGCCAACGGGGCCGAGTCGCTGGCGCTCGACTATGCGGCCGTCACCGCCGTCGACCTGACCCCCCGGCTGCACGAGATCCAGGTGCCGACGCTGGTGGTGGGCGGCGGCGCCGACGTGCTGACCCCGCCGGACGACCAGCGGACGCTTGCGGAGGGGATCCCCGACGCCATCCGCGTCGAGATCCCCGACGTGGGCCACTACCTCATGAAGGAGCGCCCACAGACGCTCGACCTCGTGATCGCCGGGTTCCTGGCGCGCCTCGAGACCCCACGTGCCTGAGCGGATCGCGCTCATCGTCAACCCGGCCTCCACGCGGGCGGCGGGCGCGCTCCACCGGCGGCTCGTCGACGTCCTCACCCCGCTCGGGCTCACCGAGCGCCTTGAGACCCAGCGACGCGAGCACGCCACCGACCTGGCCGCGGAGGCCCGGGATCGGGGAGCGACCGTCGTGGTGGTGGCGGGCGGTGACGGCACCGTCAACGAGGCGGCGCGCGCCCTCGCCGAGACCGACGTCGCGCTCCTTCCGGTGGCGGCCGGCAGCACCAACGTCTTCACCCGGGCCCTCGGGTGGGCGCACCCGGCGTCGAATGCCATCCCGGCCATCGCCGACGCCCTCCGCCACGACGACGTGCCGCGACGCGATCTCACCATCGGTCGGGTGACGGGTGGGGCCATCGACCGCATCTTTTGCGTCAACATGGGGTTCGGCGTGGACGGCGAGACGGTGCGGCTGGTGGAGGCGCATCCGTGGGTCAAGCGCCACTTCCGCCACGCCGGGTTCGGCGCGATGGCGCTCGCCGGCGCGGTGCGGGCCGGCCGGCCGGGCATGAGCGCCGAGGTCTCCATCAACGGGGCCGGGCCGGTGCGGCTGGCGAGCCTCATCGTGGTGGCCGGATCCCCGTACGCCTACGTGGGCCCGCTCCCCCTCGACCTGGCCCCGGGTGCGCGGTTCGACGGCAACCTGCGCTGGCTGGGGCTGGAGCGCAACGATCCGGCCACGCTCGCCGGCGTGCTGAGCGGCGCCGTGCTGCACGTGGGCGAGGTCGGCGGACGACGCGGGGTGCGGGAGGGGTGGACCTCGCACCTGGAGATCACGGCCGACGTGCCGCTGGCGATGCAGGTGGACGGCGAACCCATCGGCTGGCACCCGCACGTGACGGTCACCTCGGGACCGCGCCTCACCGTCGTCGTTCCACGGTCGACGTCGACGTCCCCCACCTCCTGAGGACACCGTGTCCCGGCGCCGCACGCGCCGTGTGACGAGAAGGGGTCCGGGGCCCGGTGCAGAATGCGTCGACATGAGGGCTCAAGTTCCTTCTCCGGATTGCCGATACCGGGACTGTCCGCTTCCTCCCACCGGACCGAAGGAGCCCTCCCCATGGCACGTCCCGACCCCGCGGTCGAGCTCAAGGCATTGACCGCAATGGCACTCGACCTGACCCGCGTCGACCCCGATCGCCCGCCGGGCGAGCGCCTTGCCCAGTGGCACCGCGAACTCGCGCAGGTCCTCGGTGACACCGCCGCCCCCGCTCGCACCAACCGTGAGCTTCTGCAGGATGCGGTGCGCCTGACCAGGGCGCAGAGGGAGCCCGCCGCGCTCAGCTGACCGGACCACCCACCCACCGACCCCGCCCCGGGTGTGCCTTGAACGGCGCATCAGGAGCCCGGAGCGGACACCGGGAACCACAACCGAGCGTTCTCATCATGGGGGCGTCGCAACGTCGAGCAGCGTTGCGGCGCCCCCAACGCGTTGGGGGACGATGCGGCCTGTGCGGGGCCGGCGGCGACCCGCGCCGCCGACCGGACGCGGACAACCCGTGGATATGCCGCGGGCGGGGATACCGCGGTCGCAACTGGCCGACCGTCCGCGGACGGGTCGTCCATGAGAAACTGGTTTTGTGTCCAATAACCCCATCCAGGTGACGGTCGACCGCCTCAAGCGGATCGCCCACCTCCCCGAGAAGCCGCGGAAGCCGGTCGACCCCACGACCTGCCCCACGTGCGAGAGCCACTTCCGCGTCGACGAGATGATCGCCAACGCCCGGGTCTGCACCAACTGCGGACACCACTTCGCGATCAGCGCGCGCGAGCGGCTGGACCACATGTCCGGCGGCACCGGGTGGCGCGAGATCTGGACCGAGCTGCGGGCCGCCGACCCCCTGCAGTTCGTCGACCTCGAGCCCTATCCCGACCGCGTGCGCAAGGCCGAGCAGTCCACCGAGCTGGGCGAGGCCATCGTCTGCGCCGAGCTCGCGATCGACGACCAGCCGTGCGTGGCGGCGGTGATGGACTTCAAGTTCATGGGCGGCAGCATGGGGTCGGTGGTGGGCGAGAAGCTCGCCCGCGCCTGTGACCGGGCGATCGAGCTGGGCGTGCCGCTGGTCACGGTCAGCTCGTCCGGTGGCGCCCGCATGCAGGAGGGGGTCCTGGCGCTCATGCAGATGGCGAAGACGGTGGTGGGCTTCGAGGAGATGGCCGACGCGCACCTGCCGATCATCGTCGTGCTGGCGCACCCCACCACCGGGGGCGTGTGGGCCTCCTACGCGGCGCTCGGCGACTTCACCTACGCCGAGCCGGGCGCGCTCATCTCGTTCTCCGGGCCGCGCGTGATCGAGCAGACCACGCGCGAGAAGCTGCCGGCCGACTTCGGCCTGGCCGAGTCGCAGCTCGCCAACGGCCAGATCGACGCGATCGTCGACCGGCGTGAGCTTCCGCACCGCATCGGCCGGGTGCTTCGCATCGTCCACCGGCCGGATCTGGCGCAGACGCCGCCGCTCGCCCAGCAGCTGTCGGATGCGAGCGGTGACCGCATGGGCCGCGTGGCCGAGGGCATCGCGCAGACGGTCACGAAGACCCTGCCGGCGCTTCCCGGGAGGATCGCGGACCGGATCGGCCGCAGGATGCAGCGACGGCAGGACGGGGGAGAGCCGTGAACACACCCAAGACCATCGGCGGCCGGTTCGTCCGCAGGATCAAGGATCGGCTGCAGCCCGAGGCCGACGGGGCGTCGGAGAGCTGGGACGCGATCCAGCTGGCGCGGCACGCCGAACGCCCGTATCCGCTCGACTACATCGCCCGCATCTGCTCGGACTTCGAGGAGCTGCACGGCGACCGCTACCACGGGGACGACCCGGCGATCGTCGCCGGCATCGGACGCTTCGACAACGGGCCGATCGCGATCATCGGTGAGCAGAAGGGACGCGACACCCAGGAGCGCACCCACCGCAACTTCGGCATGCCGAGCCCCGAGGGCTACCGCAAGGCCATGCGGGTCATGGACCTGGCGGTCAAGCTGCGCGTGCCGGTGCTGACGCTCATCGACACCCCCGGGGCGTTCCCCGGGTCGGAGGCCGAGATCCGCGGCCAGGGCGGCGCCATCGCCCGCAGCATCGCGGCCATGGTGCGCATCCCGGTGCCGACCGTGGCGGTGGTCATCGGTGAGGGGTCGTCCGGCGGCGCCCTCGCCATCGGGGTGGCCGACCGGGTGCTCATGCTCGAGAACGCCACGTATTCGGTCATCTCACCGGAGGGCGGCGCGGCGATCCTGTGGCGCGACGCCACCAAGGCGCGTCTGGCCGCCGCGGCGTTCAAGCCGACGGCCGCCACCTGCTACCGGTTCGGGATCGTCGACGCCGTGGTGCCGGAGCCGAAGGGCGGGGCGCACACCGACTACGACGAGGCGGCGCGGCTCCTCGGCCATTACGTGCAGCGCCAGCTGCGGGAGCTGCGCGGGATGACGCAGTCCGAGCGTCTGCGTCAGCGTCGCCTGCGCTTCCGTCGTCTGGGGGCGCACCGGGAGTACGCCATCGGCGATCCGGCCGCGGTCGCATCCGGACGCGTCCGAAGCGGTGCGCCGACGGGCGACGCCCCGCGCTGACGATGACCGCTCCGCGCCGCGTGACGGAGTCCCCGCTTCCCGACGAGGATCGGGACGCGGTCGCGACCCTGGTGCCCACGGGCTACGCGCTCGTCGGCCGCGAGCCCGGGGACGTCGACTGGGCCGAGCTCGGCGCCGCGTTCGAGCGCACCATCGCCGCCATGAGCGCCTCGCCGCCGGACAACGCCCGCCAGGCGGCCGTGGCCCTCGGGGCGGCCCTGGGCGATGCGGTGCGGCGGATCACCGACTGGGAGTGGGTCCGGCTGGTGCGCGACGACGAGCCGGCCCTGGCGGTGGCCTCGGACGACCGTTCCATCTGCGTGCAGCCGATCGACGCGGTGCTCGACCGGCTGGTGGACGGCCCGGACGGCCACATCGCGGGCATGTTGGTGGCTCTTGCGGAGGGCCTTGCGTTCGACGCGCAGCCGGGTGACTACCGGGCCATCCCGTAGCGCCTGACCGGTTCGGGCGGTCGGGTGACGCGGGGGCCGGCGCTCCCGTGCCATCCCTGCCGCGGCGCCCCGTCCGGTCCGTGCGATCGAACGGCGCTGGCGGTTCAATCGAACGTCTCCCACCGTTCACTTGTGACACCCACGACACGAAGCCGTCACACACCCGTCACCCGAAACCCGCACGCTCCGCACAGGAGACCGGCGACCGAAGCCTCCCGCACGTCCACGGCGTCGCAGGCCGTCCAATCGAACGACCAGCGACGTTCAATCGAACGTCGACCACCGTTCACTTGTGACACCCACGGTACGAAGCCCACACACACCCGTCACCCGAAACCCGCACCCTCCGCACACGCGGCCGCCAACGCAGCCCTCTCGCCCCCACCACGGCGGATCCATCCAATCGAACGACCGCGGGCGTTCAATCGAACGTCGACCACCGTTCACTTGTGACACCCACGACACAAAGCCGACACACACCCGTCACCCGAAACCCGCACGCTCCGCAGGCATGGGCGCCGTGCGCACCCGGCGGGTGCGTGGTCGGCTCAGCCGGCGGCGCGCGCCGCCAACCACTCCTCCACGCTGCGCCGGTACTCCGGCACCAGGTGCGACTCGCGGCGGTGCAGCAGGATGAGGCGCGTGGCCTCGTCCTTCGTGCGCCCGCGCAGACGCAGCGTCGCGTAGGCGACGAGCACGCTGCGACGCCGTCCCCGCTGGCAGTGGATGAGCACCCTGGCCGTCGGGTCCTCGAGCGCCTCGGCCGCGAAGAGGGCCGCGGGAGCCCAGTCGGCCGGATCCTGGGCACGGCCGTGGTCCCACATGTGGGCCACCGCCACCCGCTCCGGGCCGAAGACGTGCCGCTCCCAGAAGAGCTCACCGCTGAACTGGGTCTGCTGCCTGGCGCGACAGTTGACCACGTGGGTGATGCCGTCACGCTCAGCGAGCGCCGGCAGCGTCACCGGGGTGGGCAGGTTGCCGATGGCGATGCGCTCGTCACCGATCCAGCTGAACGGCGTGGTGCGGGTGCCCGGCCCATAGATGCGGTTGGTGAGGGCGAACTGCAGCCGGCGCCACCACGGTGGGCCGGGTGCCGTCGGGCGCTCGGTCATCCCGCGAAGGCGGCCAGGGCGATCGTGGCGTTGTGCCCGCCGAACCCGAAGCCGTTGGAGAGCGCCACCCGCATGGGGGCCTCGCGGGGCTCGTCGAGCACATGGTCGACGCCGGCACAGGACGGGTCGAGCTCGGTCACGTTGATGGTGGCCGGGATGACCCCGTGACGGATGCCCATCGCGGTGATCGCGGCCTCGACGCCACCCGTGGCGCCCAGGCAGTGGCCGTGCATCGACTTGGTCGCGCTGACCGCCGTCTGCCTGGCGTGCTCCTCGCCGAGGGCGAGCTGGATCACGCGGATCTCGGACGGATCGCCCACCGGCGTCGAGGTGCCGTGCACGTTGACGTAGTCGACCTCGTCCGGGTTGATGCCCGCCTCCTCCATGGCCATCCGCATCGACCGGGCCGGCGCGCGGCCGGTCTGGTCGGGCTCGGTCAGGTGGTGGGCGTCACCGCTCATGCCGTACCCGACGATCTCGCAGACGATCTCGGCACCGCGTGCTTGCGCATGGGCAAGTTCCTCCAGCACGAGCACGCCGCCGCCCTCACCCATCACGAAGCCGTCACGTCCCACGTCGA
Organism: uncultured Bifidobacteriaceae bacterium; assembly: GCA_964628685.1. Classification (GTDB taxonomy): domain Bacteria; phylum Actinomycetota; class Thermoleophilia; order Miltoncostaeales; family Miltoncostaeaceae; genus CALMEC01. The sequence continues at coordinate 221,189 of CAZVNM010000003.1, forward strand.
ACGGCCGGCTGGCGGTGAGCGGATCGTCGTTTCGGGTCGACAGGGCCTTCATCGAGTTGAACGCGCCGATGCCGATGGGGGTGATGGCCGCCTCGGCACCGCCCGCCAGCATCACGTCGGCCTGCCCGCGGCGGATGACCTCGAAGGCGTCACCGAGCGCGTGGTTGCCGGACGCGCAGGCGGTGACCGGACACGACAGGGGACCCCGCAGACCGACCGCCATGGACAGCTGCGCGGCGCCCATGTTGGCGATCATCATCGGGATGAAGAGCGGCGAGACCCTGGTGGGGCCACGCTCGTGCAGCACGCGCGCCTGGTCCTCGAAGGTGCGAAGGCCGCCCACGCCGCTCGCCACCATGGCGCCGATACGGTCGTTCTCGGCATCCGGGTCGATCTCGAGGCCCGCGTCCTCGATGGCCAGCTTGCCCGCCGCCACCGCGAACTGGGCGAACCGATCCATCCGCCTGGCCGCCTTGGCGTCCATGTACTGGGTGGGGTCGAAGTCGCTGATCTCGCATGCGAACTTCGTGACGTGCTCGGAGGTGTCGAACAGCGTGATGGGCACGGCGCCGGAGCGGCCCGCCATCACCGACTCCCACACCGCGTCGTTGCCCACACCGATCGGCGTGACCAGCCCCATACCGGTCACAACCACACGTCGTCCGTCCGTCACTCCCAACGATCTCCTCCGTTACATGCCGAGGCCGCCGTCGACCGGCAGCACCGCCCCTGTGATGTACGCGGCGGCCGGCGAGCAGAGGAACGCCACCGCGCCCGCCACGTCCTCCGGCTCCCCCAGACGCGCCAGCGGCGTGGAGCCCAGAAGGCCCGCGCGCTGATCGTCCGAGAGCTCCGCCGTCATGTCAGTCTCGATGTAGCCGGGTGCCACCGCGTTGACACGCACCCCGCGTCCCCCGACCTCACGCGCCAGCGACTTGACCATTCCGATGAGGCCCGCCTTGGCCGCCGAGTAGTTGACCTGACCCGGGTTGCCCATGAGCCCGACCACCGACGACATCGCCACGATCGACCCGGCGCGGCGCTTCAGCATGCCGCGCAGCGCGGCGCGCGCGGTGAAGAACGCGCCGTCCAGGTTGGTCCGCATCACGTCGCCCCAGTCGGACGCGCTCATGCGAAGCGCCAGACCGTCCCGGGTCATGCCCGCGTTCAGGATCACGGCGGTCAGGTCGCCCATGCCCTCCGCCGCCTCGACGAACGCGGCCGCCGAGGCCTCGTCGCCCACGTCGACCTGATGCGCAAGGCCACGACCACCCGCCGCCTCCACGTCGGCCACCGTGCGGGCGGCACCGGCGGCATCGCGCAGATACCCGACCGCGACGTTGTAGCCGTCCTCGGCGAGTGCAACGGCGCACGCGGCGCCGATCCCCCGGCTGGCGCCGGTGATGAGTGCCACCTGACCGGTCATGCGGCGGCCTCCAGCGCCTCGATGTGCGCGACGTCCGAGATCTGCGAGGTGACGGCGTCGCGCCTGACGCGGCGCACGAGGCCGGAGAGCACGCGGCCGGGCCCGATCTCGACGAACCGCTCCGCGCCCATGCGGATCGCCTCCTCGACGGCGTGGCCGAAGCGCACCGGCGCGGTCAGCTGTCCCAGGAGCACCTCACGCAGCCGATCGGCCGGCTCGGTCACGACGGTCGTCGTCGAGAGGAACACCGGCGAGGGCTCGGCCGGATCCCACGCCTCGAGCGCGGGCGCGAGGCGGTCGGCCGCGGGCGCCATGAGCGGGGAGTGGAACGCGCCGCCCACCTGCAGCCGGGCCGACTTGTAGCCGCGCTCGCCGGCGAGTGCGACCAGCCGGTCGATGCCGTCCATCGACCCGGACGCGACCACCTGCCCGGGGCAGTTGTAGTTGGCGGGCCAGGCGTCGCCCGCCTCGTCGCAGAGGGCCTTCACGGTGTCGTCGTCCTGCCCCATGATCGCCGCCATGGTGCCGGGCCGCACGGTGCCCGCCTCGTGCATGGCCGCACCGCGTTCGGCGACGATGCGAAGCGCCTCCGCGTAGTCGATGGCGCCGCAGGCGACGAGGGCCGAGTACTCGCCCAGCGAGTGGCCCATCACCAGGTCGCCGGTGAGGCCGTGCTCGGCGGCGACGCGCCACGCGGCGACCGACATGGCGAGGATCGCCGGCTGGCAGACGTCGGTGGGCACCAGACGCTCGGCCGGCCCCTCGAAGCAGATGCCCGCCAGGTCGTACCCGAGGGCCTCGTTGGCCTCGTCGAAGGTCCGGCGGGCGGTGGGGTAGGTCTCGGCGAGGGCGCGGCCCATGCCGACCTCCTGCGCTCCCTGCCCCGGGAACATGAGGGCGATCACGCGGCGGCCTCCGGCTCGTAGGCGACGATCGTGGCGCCCCAGGTGAGCCCCGCGCCGAAGGCGATCATCATGACGAGGTTGCCCGGCTGGAGGCGGCCGTCGTCACGCGCCTCGGCGAGGGCGAGGGGCACCGAGGCCGACGACGTGTTGCCGAAGCGCTCGAGGTTGACCACGACCTTGCCCGGGTCGATGCCCAGCTTCTCGACCGCGTGGTCGATGATGCGCAGGTTGGCCTGGTGCGGCACGAACAGGTCGATGTCGCCCATGGTGATGCCGGTCTTCTCGAGCAGGCGCGTGGCCGCGTCGACGATGACCCGGGTCGCGAACTTGAACACCTCGCGGCCCTTCATGAAGATGTACTCCTGCTCGGCCTCGTGCGACTGGTGCGCGGGGATGTGGCTGCCGCCGACCGGCAGGCCCAGATCCTTGCCGCCGCCGCCGTCCGCGCCGATGTCGAAGCCCAGGAACCCGGTGTGCGAGTCGTCGCCCGCCGTCACGAGCGCCCCGGCGGCGCCGTCGCCGAACAGGATGCAGGTGCTGCGGTCGGTGAAGTTGGTGAAGCGGGTGAGCGTCTCGGCGCCGATCACCAGCACGTTGCGGGCCATGCCGCTCTCGATGAAGCCGTACGCCTGCGCGAGGCCGTAGACGAAGCCGCTGCACGCGGCAAGGCAGTCGTAGGCCGCCGCGTTGGTCGCCCCCAGCCGGTCCTGCAGCAGGCAGGCGGTGGAGGGGAAGAGGTGCTCCGGCGTGGCCGTCGGCACCAGCAGCACGTCGATGTCGCGCGGGTCGATGCCGGAGCGGGCGATGATGTCGCGCGCGGCGCCCTCGGCGAACGTGAGCGTGGTCTCGTCGCCGCTCGCCATCCGGCGCTCCCGGATGCCGGTGCGCGCCATGATCCACTCGTCGCTCGTGTCCACCATGCGCTCGAGGTCGTCGTTCGTGAGCCGCTTCTCGGGCACGAACGACCCGACCGTATGCAGCCGCGCGCGCGCCCGGGCCCCACCGCGTGCCGTGATCATGATCCCCCCTCCACGATTGCGAAGCGCAACGTCGCCTGCACCGCCAGCTGACCCCCGACCGTCGCGGTGCCCTCACCCTCGCCGATGGGCCCCCGCGTCCGCGTGAGCGTCATCTCGAGGTCCAGCGTCTCACCCGGCAGCACCTGTCGCTTGAAGCGCGCCTTCTCGATGCCGGCGAAGAGCGCCAGCCTGCCCCGGTTCTCCGGGGCGGCGAGCACGGCGAGGCCGCCGGTCTGGGCCAGCGACTCGATGATGAGCACCCCCGGCGTGACCGGATGCCCCGGGAAGTGCCCCGCGAAGAACGGCGCGTCGGCGGGCACGGTCCAACGCGCCCGGGCGGACTGGCCGGGTTCGATCGCCACGACCTCGTCGACGAGAAGGAACGGGTCGCGGTGGGGAAGGATGTCCTCTGGCGCCGGAAGACTCAAACCCGAAGGACTCTAGCGAGTCTCGGCTGGGAAGCCCGTGCGTGGGGGCGGCGACTCGTGACGATCCGTCGCCTCGCGGCGGGCGCCGGACGATTTCCGTGGTCCGAATCTGCTCGGCGGTCAGATGAATCGACCGGCACCAGACCTGACACGCCGTCCGCGAACGGGCCCCGAATCGTGAATTGCCGACGCCGACGGTCCCGACCCCGGACGAACCCGGGGTCCCTCGGCGCTAGATCGCGGTGCGTCCCCCGTCCACCGGGATCGCCGCACCGGTCAGGTAGGACGCCTCCGGGCTCGCCAGATACGCCACCAGCCCCGCCAGCTCGTCCGGCTCGCCCAGACGGCCCGCCGGGATGCGCGCCAGGTGCTCCGCCGAGATGAGCGGATCGGCCAGACGCTCCTCGATCGTGCGCGTGCGGACGTCCCCCGGGCACACCACGGTGACCGCGATGCCACGCGGTGCCAGGTCGAGGGCCATCGTCTTGGCCAGCAGGATGAGGCCCGCGTTGGACGCCGCCAGGTCGGCCTGGCCGGCCTCGGCCACCACGCCCAGGGTGGACGAGTTGAACACGATGGCGGCGGGCTCGCCCATGCGGCGGGCGGCAGCCCGCGCCACGAGGAAGGCACCCGTGAGGTTCACGTCCACCACGCGCCGGAAGGTCTCCACGTCGGCGGAGAGGACGTCCACGCCGTCACCGGGCACGCTCGCGCCCACGAACACGGCGTCGATCGACCCCAGACGCTCCGCCGCCGCCGCGACGGCGGACTCCACCTCGGCCTCTCGGGTCACGTCACACGGCCCACCGCCCGCCGCTCCCGTCGTGTCGAGGGCACGGGCCACGCTGTCGGTGGAGCGCCCCATGATCCAGACCCGCGCGCCCTCGGCCACGAAGCGCCGTGCCACGGCCATGCCGAGCGTGCCCGTGCCACCCGACACGAGCACCCCCCGGCCCTGATGACGTCCCGGCACGCCCTGCGGCATCGCCTGCGGCTGCGTCACGGGCACCGATTGCATCGACGGTTCGCCGATTTCCCTGCTCCCTGGGCGGTTTCGGCAGGATCCTACCTGGTAGCGTCGCCCACATGCAGCTGACCGACGCACACGTCCTCATCACCGGCGCCAGCCGCGGCATCGGGGCCGCGATGGCCCACGAGTTCGCCGCCCGCGGTGCCCGGGTGAGCGTCGTGGCACGCGACGCGGCGAAGCTGGCGGAGCTTGCCGGTCGCATCGACGGGCGTGCGCTCTCCGCCGACCTCACCGACCGCGCCGCGCGCGCCGGACTCGTCCAACGCGCGGCCGACGACATGGGCCGTCCGGTGGACGTGCTGGTCAACAACGCCGGCATCGACGTCACCGGTGCGCCGTGGCAGACGCCCGCCGACGATCTGGCGCGCCTGGTGGAGCTGAACGTCACCGCGGTGATGGACCTGACCGGTCAGGCGATCCCCGGGATGATCGAACGCGGCCGCGGTCACATCGTGTTCATGTCGTCGATGGCGTCGGTGGGGGCCCTTCCCGGCATGGCCGCCTATTCGGCGACCAAGGCCGCGGTCAGCCATTACGCATCGGGTCTCGAGAACGACCTGCGGGGTCTGCCGATCGACCTCACGACCGTGCAGCCCGGCTTCGTGGAGCCCACCGACATGGTCGACACGATCATGGCCTACGCACCCACGAAGGCCGCCCGCGACCGCTTCAACCGCTTCGGGCTCCTCACCGACGTTGACCGCGACACCCTGGCCCGGGACGTGGTGGAGGCCGTCGAGCGGCGGCGCCGTCTGGTGGTGCGACCCCGTCGCGCACGCGGCCTGGCGGGACTGGTGAGCCTGCCGCGGACGATGACCCGCAGGGTGCTGACCGGCGTGCGACCGCGCGTCGACTGACCACGCGGGTGCGTCCGCGTGGTCCCGCGGGCCCGGCCCGGCCGGTCGCCCAGCCGGGCCGTCCGGTGAAAGCGGCGCCCCGGCCCGCTACGGTTGACGGGGAAATGCGGCCCCTCCGTGTCATCACGACGATATTGCTGGCCGTCGCCCTGTGGGCGATCGGCACCGCACCCGCGGCGGCGCAGGACGCCCCGGTGGTGCGCGGGGTGGTGCTGGAGGGCGGCGTCGACCCGGCGAGCGCCCAGTTCATCACCCGCCGGCTGAAGGACGCCGAGCGGGAGAAGGCCACCGTCTTCATCATCCAGATGGACACCCCGGGCGGTCTTGCGACCTCCATGGACGACATCGTCAAGACGATGGAGGAGTCGCCGGTGCCGACGGTGGTCTGGGTCGGCCCACCCGGCTCGCGCGCCGGGTCGGCGGGGGCGTACATCGCCGCGGCAGCCGACCGGGTGATGATGGCGCCGGGCACCAACATCGGCTCGGCGACGCCGATCTCGGGCGCCACCGGCGACGATCTCGACGCCAAGATCGTCAACGACGCCGCCGCCAAGATCTCGGCGCTCGCCGAGGCCCACGGTCGCGACGCCGCCGCCTACCGCGCGATGGTGACCGACCAGGCCAACTACCCGGCGTCGGAGGCCGTGGCGAAGAAGGTCGCCGAGGGCATCGCCGCCGACCGGGCGGCGCTTCTGCGCGAGCTGGACGGGCAGCGCCTGGACGGCAGCACGGTCACCACCACCGGGGCCGACGTGCGGTTCGACGAGATGCCGTGGTACCTGCGGGTCATCCAGATCCTGATCGACCCCAACCTCCTGTCGCTCTTCTTCGGCCTCGGCATCGCGGCGATCGGCTGGGAGATCTTCCACCCGGGCGCCATCGTGCCCGGGGTCACCGGTGCGGTGATGATCCTGATCGCGGCGCTCGGCCTGTCGCTGGTGCCGTTCAACTGGGCGGGCCTCGCGTTCATCGCGCTGGCGTTCATCCTCTTCACGCTCGAGGCGACGGTGGCGGGCGTCGGCATCCTCGCCGCGGGCGGCATCGTCAGCCTCATCCTGGGCGGGCTCATCCTGTTCGACGACGCGGAGGGTCCCGTGGTGTCGCGCCCGGGTCTCATCGTGTCGTCGATCGCCCTGGGCATCGGGTTCACCCTCCTTGCACGCGCCGCCTGGCGCGCCCGCCGCATGCCGCGCACCACCGGCCGCACGAGCATGATCGGCCACGTCGCCGAGGTGCGCCGCGACGTGGACGGCGGCGACGGCGGCCAGGTGTTCCTGGATGGCGAGCTCTGGGGTGCCCGCACGGAGGATGGGGCTAGGATCCCCGCTGGCCGCCACGTGCGCGTGGTGGCGATGCACGACCTGACGCTCACCGTCGAAGACCACGAACCATCTGAGGAGTCTCCCCAATGAGCAACGGTGCAGTTGCCATCCTGATCGTCCTCGGGATCATCATCATGGTCCTGTTCTCGTCGATCAAGATCGCGAGAGAGTACGAACGCGGCGTGGTCTTCCGGCTCGGCCGCCTGCTGGCGGTCAAGGGGCCGGGGCTCTTCATCCTGATCCCGTTCATCGACAAGGCCGTCATGGTCGACCTGCGCACGATCACGCTGAACGTGCCGCCGCAGGAGGTCATCACCCGCGACAACGTGACGGTCAAGGTGAACGCCGTCGCCTACTTCCGCGTCGTGGAGGCCGAGAAGGCCATCGTCCAGGTCGAGAACTTCCTGGTCGCCACGTCGCAGATCGCCCAGACCACGCTGCGAAGCGTGCTCGGCACCGTCGACCTCGACCACCTGCTGTCGGAGCGCGACCAGATCAACGAGCGCCTGCAGGTCATCATCGACCAGCAGACGGCGCCGTGGGGCATCAAGGTGTCGGTGGTCGAGGTGAAGGACGTCGAGCTGCCGCAGTCGATGCAGCGCGCCATCGCCCGTCAGGCCGAGGCCGAGCGTGAGCGGCGCGCCAAGATCATCGCCGCCGAGGGTGAGCTGCAGGCGTCCGAGAAGCTGACGCAGGCCGCGCAGGTGATCGCGCAGGAGCCGGCGGCCCTCCAGCTGCGCTACCTCCAGACGATGAACGAGATCTCGTCGGAGCGCACCAGCACGATGATCATCCCGCTGCCGATCGACCTGTTCGAGCCGTTCATCAAGAACCGTGGGGGCGGGGGCGGATGTCCGCCGGCACCGCCGGCACCGCCGCAGCCGCGTCCGGACATCCCGCCGGTGCCGGAGCGCCCGCCGGTGGGCGACGTGCTGCCCGACCCGAAGGACACGCCGCCGCAGCGGTGAGCGCGTGACGCGTGTGGGGCCCGGGTGCCCGGGCCCCACACGCGCGACCTATCGGCGAAGCGCGATGAACCCGTGCATCGCGGTCGACGTCCGCCGCCCGTCGTCGCCGGTGGTCCACATGACCATCCGGCCCGGACCCGCCGCCATCGGCCGTCCCTTCAGCCAGCCGAGGTAGCGCAGGCTGTTGACACCGCCGGTCGCCTCGTGGCGCCACGCCTTGAGGGTGACCCAGCGCTTTCCGACCCGCCGCTGCATCACCACGGTGATGCGCGCGGGCGCGGTCATCCCCCACCGGGCGACGGTGCGACGGCGCGGATCGTTGGCGTGGGCGGGACGCGTGGCCGGGACGAAGCGCCCGGGCGTGAGCCGCAGCGAGGTGATGCGCGGCACCACCGCAGCGGACGGGGTGGTCGGTGGCGGTTGGACGCCGCCGCCCGTGGCGGGGGGTGCGGGCGGTGACGCGGGCACGTCGGTCCCGGCGGACGAGGGTGGCGGGGTCACCGCCGGGTCGGGTGACACGGGCGCCGCCGTCACCACCGCGGTGACCGGAGACTCCGACGTGAGGGTCTCACCCCACGGCAACGTCACCGTGTCGACCACCTTCAGCGTCGCACCCAGGTCAGCCGCCACGGGCGTGTAGGTGAGACCGGTTGCCCCGGTGATCTGCTCACAGGCCAGCCCACTCCCATCACAGCGCATCCATTGATGAGTGGGCCCCTGAACCGGCGCACCTGCGTCCTGCCACTCCGACGACACGTTCAGGGTCACACCCACGCGAGGCGTCCCGGTGATCTTCGGGGTGGTCACCACCTTCACCTCACGCACGGGAGCCGTGGGAAGCGAGGCGATGGTCACGCCGGTACCGACCGCGTGTTCGACGAAGACGAGGGTGCGGCCCCGGTCAGCCGGCGTCGGTGTGTACGTCTCCAACCCGGAGGTCCCGGGGATCACCCCGCAGCCCGCGTTCCCGTCGCACGACTGCCACTCGAACGCCACAGCCGGCGAACCCTCCCAGCGCGCCCGCATCACGGTGAGTTCACGACCGACGTACGTGTCGCCGTGGACAACCGGTCGTGTTCCAACGGGGGCAACGACCGGGTCGGACTGTTCCGAATCGGACGTGAGCGTCGCACCCCAGGGCAGGGTCAGAGTCTCGACCACCTTCAGCGTCGCACCCAGGTCAGCCGCCACGGGCATGTAGGTGAGACCGGTCGCATCGGTGATCGGCTCACAGGAACCGGTCGCCGGGCACCGCCACCACTGACGGGACGACGGGGCGATCGGCGCACCCGCGTCCTGCCACGCCGCCGCCGTCGCCGTCACCTCGACCCCCACCTGCGGGGTACCGGGCAGCAGGTTCGGCGGCTGCGTCGCCTTCACCTCACGCACCACCGCGGTGGCGGGGGAACGAGACTCGACCGTGGTTCCGGTCGCGTGCTCGACGAACGCCAGCGTGTGGCCCCGATCCGCCGGCGTCGGCGTGTACGTCACCGCCCCGGCTGTCCCGGCGATCACGGCGCAGTTCGCGCCCGCACCATCGCATCGCAGCCATGCGAAGGTCACGTCGGGAGAACCCCGCCACGTCGCCCTCGTCGCCGTGAGCACGCGACCGACGTATGCGTCACCGGCGATGGACGGCGCGACCGTCGCCTCCGGCGCGGCCACCGCTGCGGTGACCGCCGACTCGGTCGAGAGGGTCTCGGCCCACGGCAGGGTGAGCGACTCGACCACCTTCAGCGTCGCACCCAGGTCAGCGGGCACCGGCACGTAGGACGAGCCGGTCGCCCCGGTGATCTGCTCACAGGCGAGCCCACTCCCATCACAGCGCATCCATTGATGAGTGGGCCCCTGAACCGGCGCACCCGCGTCCTGCCACGTCGCCGCCGTCGCCGTCACCTCGACCCCCACCCGCGGGGTGTCCGTGACCACCGGCGGGGTCAGCATCTTCACCTCACGCACGATCGGCGTCGGGTCCGAGCGGGACTCCGCCAGCGAGCCGACCGGTCCCTCGGCGTAACGGACGGTGGCGCCTCGATCCGCGGGCGTGAGGGTGTACGTGGTCCCCGTGACCTGCGCACCGTTCCCCTGGATCGGCACGCATGCCGCGCCGTTCACGTCACATCGCAGCCAGGCTCCGTTGACAGTCGGCGCACCCGCCCACGTGCCGGCGGTGGCGGTGAGGGTGCGCCCAGCGTAGGCGTCCCCGGCGACCGTGGGCGCCGTGGTGGCGGTCGGCGCGTCGATGGGGAACGTCGCCGTGCCGTTCACGGTCGTCCAACCGGAGCGGTGGTCGGCGTACACATCGCCGACGGTCGTCGTGCCGGTGATCGGGACGGCGAGCGCAGCGGTCGTCGTGATGTGCACCGCGCCGTTCTGGATGTAGGCGGTGACGCCACCCGACGCCTGCCGCCACGCGTCCTGGTCGCGGATGGCCTCCCCGGCCTGGGTCATCGTCGGGTTGACGATTGGGGCGGCCAGGGTGTCGATGTAGGTGGAGTAGTCGGCGAAGAGGTGGTCCAGCACACCCTGGCCGTCGGATCCGAACATGATCCCGTTGCCGTTCTGACCCGGGCTGGAGACGATCAGGTTGGCCTGGTGCATGTAGTGCGGCCGCGGGTCGTTGTCCATCATGTGCTGGAACATGATCCGCTTCTCGCTGGTGACGTAGTCGTCCCAGGTGGCCGGCGCGGTGCGGCAGGTGGTGACGGCTGAGGCGATGCACTTCCCGCCGAGCGCCGGCGGGAGGTAGATGTGGTTGTACTCGTCCAGCTGATCCTCGCGCGACGCCACGTTGTAGTAGATGTTTGACGGGTGGCGCGGCACACTGGTGGCCGTCCCGATCATCCGCTGCTGCGGCTGGACCGAGTTGTCGTCACCGAACCAGCGGATGCCGGTCTGACCGAGTGCCGTCGCCAGGTTCGGGTTGACCGGGTTGGCGTTGGGGAAGAGCGGGTGCCCGTAGTAGGACCCCAGGCCACTGTGCTCGCCGGTGACGAGCTCCTTCGGGTCGATGGCGAGCCCGTGCTGCTGTGCGAACTGGATGTTCTGGCCGATCTCGGACAGGAGCGTGCCCTGCTCGGGCCACGGCAGCGGCGTGCCGGCCGGGGTCGGTGTCCCGAGCGGAGTCAGGTCGAGCTGCGGGTGCGACCAGGTGTGGTTGATCCAGCGGAACTCGTCGCGGACGCCCGCTACCAGCAGGCCGTCCGCCGGGTCGTCACCCAGCGGATCGGGCGTGTTCGGGTCGCCGACGCGGTAGCCCTGGCCGTTGTAGACCATGTCGAACCGGATGCGGTGTGCCCCTTGCCATGCACGGGTCGCGGCGGTATCGGTCGGGGTCATGCGGATGTCGGTCTGCGGGCCCGTGCACGTCTGGGGATCGTCGTCACCCGGGGTGCAGTTCTGCACCGGGTCCCACTTCGCGTCCGGCAGGAAGACGTCGTCGATGTGCGCGGCGAAGTGGTTGCGTGACGAACCCAGGTGCACGCCGCGGGTGACCCAGTTGATCATCCCGCGACGCAGCAGCTGGTTGTGGAGCTGGAATCGGTTGCTCGACAGCGGGACGACCATCTCCTCCCGCCCATCCGGATGCGTGACGACGCCCAGATACGAGCCGGCCGATCCGTCGAGGAGGCTGACGTACGGACTGTTGGGGAGCGGATGGGCCGGCCACCCGTACGTCTCGGACACGGCCGGGTCGATGTCGTCGATCGGGACAATCCCCTTGAGCTCGGGGAACACCGCCCGGCCCGCACCGGTCAGCGTCGCCGACGTGCCATCGAGGGGGCCACCGGCTCCGCCCCAGTCGAGTCCCCGGTCCGGCGATGGCCACGTGTTGTCGCTGATGCGGCGGATACCGAACGTCGACTCGAACCGGACGAGGGCGGCGACCTCGGCCGCCGGCAGGACGTTGCCCTCATCGGTGATGTTGCCCGCGGTGACGATGACCGCCTGGTACCTGGCGTGGCCCGCGTCGTAGTCGGCCAGTGCGGCGTCGGTGAGCGCGGGGGAGGTGCCGACGACGTGCGGCTCGTACGGAACGCCCTCCTGCGCGAGCACCCCCTTCCACGATTGGAAGCCGGAGTCCGTGGCGCTCGGTGAGATCAGCAGCACCTTCATGTCCACGCGCTGGCCGGGCTGCGGACCACCCACCCCCAGGAGCGCGGGGACGGCCGCCAGGGACACAAGGACGGCCAGGAAGGCGGCGAGCGGTCGGGGGAGTCGGACAACGGATGGGAATCTCATGACGGGATCTCTCTCGCGTGGTGGAGCGGTGTTCAGGAGCAGCGGAGCGGAACGGCCGAAATCCGCACCAGGCGGATGTCGCCCAGAAACGGACGGGCGCCCGCGGCGCACGCCGTGCGGATGGCACGGGCGCGTGCAGCCCGGTCGCCAGGACGCACGTAGTCGGTGGTGGTGACGAAGACGCCGCGCGCCCGCATCCAGCGGATCGCGCGCACCGCCGCCGCCGTATCGTCCCGGTCGACCGGGGCGTATCGGGTGGTGTCGAAGTCGTAGGTGCCGGTCACGTCCTCGCGGTTCCATCCGTCGATGACGGACGCGAGCCCGCGCACGTAGGCGTCGCCGTTCTGGACGAAGACGAGCCCGCCGCGGGCGCGGACGGTGCGACTGATCTGCCGCACGAGCGCGGTCATGCCGGCGCGCCGGCCGGGATGGGACTCGACCATGTCGACGTTGTCGAGGAAGACCCCGTCGAACCCCCTGGCCGTGATGGGCGGCAGGACGGTGCGCATGACCAGGCCCCGGAAGCCGGGGTGCGCGACGTCCGCGTACCACTCGTCCCAGTCGCCCCAGTGGCCCAGCCGGAAGGGGCGCGCGGCGGCGGTCCACGGGCGCCCGCGCTCGATGGTCCCCACCGAGACGTAGGCGAGCACGACCACCCCGCGGCGACGGAGCTCACGCACCCGCGACGCCGGGGTGTCGACGCCGTCCACCACCACCAGGTCGTACCGGGCGAGCGTCGCGACCGGGGTCTGCGCGCCGATCGCGAACGCCCACGTGCGCACGTCGGCGAGACGGGGTGCGCGCACCGCCGCGTCGGCACGTTGCGCGACCGCGCCGGGAAGGGCGAGCGTGCTCGCGACCGCCAGGCACCCGACGAGCGCGGCGCGGACTGCGTTGACCGTCCCCGGGCGCCTCACCGCGCACCCCCGGACCCGGCGATCCCGTCCTCATGCACCGGGTGCGCGGCGGGGAGCCCGTCCCACGGGTTGGGCATGACCAGATCGGTCGCGTAGGCGATGGCCGCTCCGCGCACCCCGGCGAGTCGCACCACCGCGCCCTGTCGCTCCGGGGGCGCCCCGTACACCAGGTGCCACTGCCGGGCGCGGCAGCGTCGGCGCATCGGCACACCGGCGGAGATGTAGTCGTCGTAATGGCCCTCGAAGGTCACGACCTCGTCGAAGGTGTCGGTCACCCGGGCGGGGACGTCGGGCTGGCCCGGGTTTGCGGCGATGCGCAGACCCACCCGGTGTGCGCGCGCGGCGACCTCGTAGGCGCAGTCCAATACGTCCGGGTCCGACGGGAGCTGATCGAGGAAGAGGCCCTCCACGGCGAGCTCGGCGTGGAACCTGCAGGCCTCTCGCCACACCTCGTCGACCGACCGGTCGCCGTACTGCAGCGGCACGTATCCGTACACGCGGACGCCGGCGCGTGCGAGCCGCCGGGTCGGGGCGCGGTACACCTGGGCCATGTCGGCCGACGCCCCCGAATCGGGGTTGACGACGACGAGCGAGCCGGGCTCGAGGCGGGTCAGGTCCCGCCACGCCTCGGGACGGTCGCGCGGCGAGAAGTACGCGGGGACGCCGACGAGCGGCGTCGCGTCCCGATCCCCGGTCATCGTGCCCCCGTCACGCGCACGCTCGTGAGCACCCCGGTCCACACCAGCACGGCCGAGACCGCCACGGTGACCGCGAGGAACGCCATGGGACGACCGCCCAGAACCACGAAGGCCACGAGTGCTCCCGCGAGCGTGGCGAGCAGCGAGCGTGCCCGACCGGCGTTGGTGACGACCAGGCCCGCGAACATGCCGCCGCCGAGCACCAGGTATGCCGCGAGGATCGTGACGTCGGCACCACGCGGCGGATCCAGGAACGTCCCGGCGGCCACCCAGCACACGGTGATCGCGGCGAGCGTCGCTGAGTAGATCGCGAGCTCGCGCAGAAACACCCGCCGCGCCGCCGACGCATACGCGCCCGGGTGGTGCACCCGATGGAGGATCTCGCGGATGGCGATGCGAAACGCCACGAATCGGCGTTCGGCCACGCCCATGCTGAGCGTCACCGGCACGGCGGCGAGCGCCAGCCAGGTGGAGACACCGTCCCCGCGCACGATGGTGGCGGCGAGCGGCGCCGCCACCACCGCCCCGAGCAGCAGGCCGTAGACGGCCAGCACGACGGTGCGGTGCACGTCGCGCCCGTGGAAGCCCTCGCGCGCCGCCCCCGCCGTCGCGGCGAACGCGACCCATGCGAACACCGCCACCACCGCGAGCACGACCGCGGCGGCCACGGCCGACGCGAGGCCGGCGACCCCGACCGCGATCGCCACGAGCACGACCGCCGGCACGAGGAGCCTGCCGATCAGCAAATCGCGGTCGAGCGTGAAGAGGACGATGGCCGCCAGCACGTAGAGCGCCTGGGCGCCCGCCGCGACGGTGAACGCGACCGGTCCGCCGCCCACGAGCGCGCCCGACGCGACGCCGACGATGAGGGCCGTGCCCCCGATGAGGGAACTTCGCAGCACCGCCAACATGGCCGGCCGTCCCGCGCGGGTGTGCTGTGCGTGGGCCATGGACGCGATGCCCTGGCTCGCTGCCCATCCGCCGACGATGACCACGATCAGGACGAGGGCGGCGGAGCGGGTGGTCGCCAACCTGGAGAGCGGCACGAACATCACACCCGGAAGCGCAAACAGCGCACCGCGCAGCAGGCGCCGGCGCCCGACGAGGTCCTCCTCCGCCACCACGGTGCGCGGCCGGGGACGAAGCGGCACGCGCTCGTAGATGTCGGTCGCCAGACTGAAGACGTCGTCGTGGCCGTAGCGCGTCCGCGCCAGCTCGTCACCGATGCCGTAGGCCTCGATGGCGGCCGCGATCTCGAACGCGTCCACGGCGTTGGTGACGGTGGCGCCGAGCAGCCTGCTGAGCCGGTTGACCGGGTCGTCCGACCGGCGGTCCCGCGCCCGATCCCAGGGTGCGTCGACCGCGACCGGCACGTCCAGGACATCCACCGGGCGCGGACCGCTCGTCAGGGTCGCCGACGCGCTCACACCATCACCGGCTCACCCACGGCGGCGGACCGCACCGCCGAACGCGCGCCGACGTAGCGGCCGTAGATCTCGCGGTAGATGCCCAGAAAGCCGTCGAGGGTGAACTCGGCGAGCGCGCGGGTGCGGGCACGGTCGGCCATCGTGTGACGCAGGTCGTCGTCCAGCAGGAGCTCGCAGCACGCCGCGGCCATCGCCTCGGGGTCGCGGGGCGGGACGATGCGGCCGGCGTCCCCGATGGCCTCGCTCACGCCGCCCACGTCGGTGGCGACGCTTGCGCGGCCGCTCGCCATGCCCTCGATGACGGTGTAGGGGAAGGCCTCGGAGAGGCTGGACAGGACGACCACGTGGCCGGCGCGGTACGCCCGCGCCACGTTGGACTCGCGGCCCTCGAAGACGGCGCAGTCGTCGAGCCCCAGCTCGTGCACGAGCGCACGACAGCGTGCGTCGTAGGCCTCGTTGCCGGGCGGCGTCGGACCGAACATGCGCAGACGCGCGTCGGGGATGGCGGCCCGCACACGGGCGAACGCCCGGATGAGGGTCTCGACGTCCTTGAGGGGGTCGATCCGCCCCACCCACGTGAGGGTCGGCACGTCGGGCTCGTCCTCCGCCGGCGGGAAGCGATCGGGATCGATGCCGTTGTAGACCGGACGGATCGTGTCGGGGTCTGCGCCCAGGCGCTCCTGCCACCGCTGGTTGAACGCGCACACGGGGGTGATGAGGTGGGCCTCTCGGTAGCCGGTCAGCACCAGCAGGCGCATGAACCGAAGGACGAAGTCGCGCACCGGGAACGCGTAGGCGCCACCGTCGTCCGCCAGGTACCGCTCCCGCAGGTAGACGCCGTGCTCGCTCAGGATGAACGGCGTGCCGTGGGCCCACTTGGCGGCGAGCGCCTGGAGCACCGGCAACCCCACACAGACGCAGTGTGTGACCTCGGCGCGCACCGGCGGTGCCCACAGTGCGCGCAGGAAGTGGTCGAGCAGATCGGCGGCCTGCAGGGCGTCGGCGAGCGGGTGGACCCGCGCGAACCCGGTGCGCCGCGGCGCCTTCCGCTCGTCGCGCAGCACGTCGTGCACGCGGTGGACCGCATCGTCGGTGCGAAGGAGCGCACCGATGTCGGCGAACCGGCCCAGGCGGTGAAGCTCCGCGAGCGCCGCCACGAAATCCCCCACCCCGTCGGCGGGGTCGGGTGCGTACATGGCCCGAAGCAGGGTCTCGTGCAGCTGCGCGACGCGATGGCGCACCCGCCGCGGCGCCCGGGTGGGTGGATCGACCGGTGCCCAGACCGCCACCGGGTGCAGCCCCCGCACGTTGTCCGGCAGCTCGACGACCGCCCGCTCCCGGCCGCTTCCGCACACCGCGGCCACGGCGAAGTCCAGCTCCGGCAGGCCGCGGATCAGCTGGTCGCACCAGGTCGTGACGCCACCGTGCACGAACGGGTACGCGCCCTCGGTGACCATCGCGACGTCCACATGCGAGCGTGCCGCCGGCGCCCGGCCGAGCCCGCGACGCAGGCGATCGGACGGCAGGGAATCGCGACGCTGATGGAGACGTGCTGGCACGAATGACTTCCGACGAGGGTTGGGATGGTCGGTTGGGGACGGAGCGGTCTGAACACCCAGGGTAGAAGCGGTTGGTGACCCGACGTGTGAACGACCGGAGACGATCCCGCAACCACTGAGGGACCAACGTCGGGCCTGATACAGGGAAGCACAAGCGGGGCCGCGGCACGCCCCTCGAACGAGGGGGATCGAACTGGACGTTCGTACAGGTCGCCGATGCCGTAGCCGATGTCACCGGCCGGCGGTCCGGTCTTGGCATCGCCGTGACGCCCCGTGAACGTCACGTGAAGACGCCCCGCGAAGCGTGCGGCAACGAACCCGCGACGAACGGCTGCGGTTCCCGACGGGCTCCTCACCGCCGTCGGAGCGCGAAGAATCGAATCGATGAATCCGCGCAGGTGAGACGGTCCATGTGTCGTAGAGTGTGCGGGCGCCCCAGAAGCCCGCTACGAGCGACATCCGACGTCGAGGGAGCGATCCATGCGCGCAATCTGGAAGGGATTCATCAGCTTCGGGCTCGTCACGATCCCGGTGGCGATCGGCAACGCGCAGCAGCGCCGGGACGTGAGCTTCCGCAACCTGTCGCGCGAGTCCATGGTGCCGGTGAAGCAGAAGCGCTGGGACCCGGTGAAGGACGTCGAGGTGGGACCCGACGACCTCGTGAAGGGCTACGAGATCTCCAAGGGCACGTTCGTGACCGTCGAGGACGACGAGCTCGCCCGGTTCGCGGCCAAACAGGAGCGGACGATCGAGATCCTGGAGTTCGTGGACGCCGACCAGGTCGACCCGGTCTTCTACGAGAAGACCTACTGGGTGGAGCCGCAGGAGCGGGCCGAGCGGCCCTACGCCCTGCTGCTGCAGGCCATGGAGCGGTCGGGTCGCGCCGCCATCGGCAAGTTCGTCCTGTCGACCAAGGAGCACCTGGTGCTCATGCGCCCCATGAACGGGACCCTCGCGATCGAGACGCTCCACTACGTGGACGACCTGCGCCTGTCCGACCAGCGCGAGATCGCCGAGCGGGTCGCGTCGGTGGAGGTGAAGGACGAGGAGCTGGCCATGGCCGACCAGCTGATCGACGCGCTCACCCACGACTTCGATGCGGACAAGTACCGCAACGAGACCCGCGAGGCGCTGATCGACTTCCTGCAGGCGAAGGCCGACGGGCAGGAGCCGATCGTCCCGGAGGACGTCGCCGAGCCCGCGCCGGTGGTGGACCTCATGGCCGCCCTCAAGGCGAGCCTGGCCGGCGCCGGACCCGCCGATGCGGCCGGCACCGCCGACGCCGCGGAGGACGAGGCGGAGCCCGCCGAGGAGAAAAAGCCGGCGGCCAAACGGGCGTCGCGCGGCGGGGCGAAGAAGGACCAGCTCTCCATCGAGGAGGCCAGGCTGCGGGGGATCGAGGGTGAGGGGAAGGACTCCGAGGACGAGGCGTCGAACACCCAGAAGACACCCGCCCGCAAGCGCAAGGCCGGTTGACCCTGCCTGTAACGGTTTGGGTTCGCCGATTTGGACTTTTGACCCGATCCATGGGATGATCCACGGCCCGTGGAGTTCCAACGCGACGATCGAGTTGAGCGCAGGCGCGCTCGCAACCGCCAGATCCGGCGACGCCGGATCGCGGCCATCGTCGTGCTCGCGGGTGTCGCCGGACTGATCGCGGTCAGCACCACCAACCTGCTGGGCCCGTCCAAGCGCAGCAAGGCCGACGCCGTCTCCACCGAGCCGGCGCCGCTCACCTACCGCGACGGTCACACCAAGCTCCTTCCGGACTTCCGCATCGTCGCCCTGTTCGGCGCGCCGTATGCGGGGTCGCGACTGGGCGACCTGGGCGTCGGCACGCCCACGCAGGCCGCCGAGCGTCTGCGCACCACCGTGGGCCCGGCCTACGAGACCTCCACCCGTCCGGTCATGCCGGCCATGGAGCTCATCGCCACCATCGCCCACGACGTGCCGTCGGCCAACGGGCTCTACAGCTCGCGGACGAGCGACGAGTCGATCGACGACTACCTGAGCGCCGCCCGTCAGGCCGGGGCCATCCTCATCCTCGACATCCAGCCCGGGCACTCCAAGTGGATGGACGAGGTGCGCGCCTACCGCAAGTACCTCGAGATGCCGGACGTCTCGCTGGCGCTCGACCCGGAGTGGTCACTGCCCAAGGGCGTCGTGCCCGGCAAGCAGATCGGCACCATCACGGCCGCCGAGATCAACCAGGTCTCCGCGTACCTCCAGAAGATCGTCGACGCGAAGAACCTGCCGCAGAAGGTCCTCATCGTCCACCAGTTCAAGGACTACCAGCTGAAGGACAAGCCGAAGGTCATCCAGCGTCCCGGCGTCGCGGTGGCCTTCAACATCGACGGCTTCGGCACCCCGGACCAGAAGCGCGCGACCTACGACGTGATCACCGGCCAGGACGGCGGCAAGAAGTTCTTCCACGGCTTCAAGCTCTTCTACCAGGAGGACGTCGAGTACGGCGGTGTCGTGATGACACCGGCCGAGGCGCTCGCCCTCCAGCCCGAGCCGGACATCATCACCTACGAGTAGCGGTTCGGCGGGTCGCGACCGGCGACCTTCGCGACCAACCGGAGTGTGACCGCGTCGACCGCCCCATGCGGGTGTCCGCGGGCTGCGACGGCCGGACACCGCCGCGCCCACGCCCCGCCAGGTCGTCCGCTCCACCTGTCGAATCCGCCGGTCCTCGCACGTCATAGTGATGAGGTCGCATCCGGCGGCCCGACGGACAGGAGGAGACGGACATGAAGTACCTGGTGTTGTTGCTGGCCGACGGGGACGAGAAGCCCTGGGACGAGCAGACCGATGAGGAGCAGGCGGCGCTTCTGCAGCGGTTCGAGGACTTCGACGCGGCGTGCAGGCAGCGCGGCGTCGTCATCGCGGCCGGGGAGGCGCTCGCACCGGGCGACACGGCCACGGTCATGCGGACGCGTGGAGGTGAGGTCACACTCACCGACGGACCGTACGCCGAGGCGATCGAGGGACTGGGCGGGTTCTTCCTGCTGGACGCCCCCGACCTCGACGTCGTCCTCGAGCTGATGAAGGTCCTGCCGGCGTACGACATGCAGGTCCAGCCGGCGGTGGACCTCGACGGATAGCGCCACAGCCCTCGAACGGCTCGTGCGCGACGAGTGGGGACGCCTCGTGTCCCTGCTCGTCGCGCACCTGCGCCGCCTCGACCTGGCCGAGGACGCCCTGGCGGACGCGGTGGCGGCGGCCGCAGCCACGTGGCCGGCCGACGGCGTCCCATCCAACCCGGCGGGCTGGTTGTTCACGACCGCCCGGCGCCGGGCCCTCGACCGCCTCCGCACGGAGGCGGTCGAGCGCCGCATCACCCCCGAGCTCGTCGCACGCCAGGACACGGCCGTCGATCCACCCGACCCGGACCGGATCGACGACGACCTCCTGCGCCTCGTCATGCTGTGCACCCATCCGGCGCTCGACCCCGCCGGCGCCTCCGCGCTCACACTGCGACTCGTGCTCGGCGTCCCGTCGGCCGACATCGCCCGGCTCTTCCTGGTGTCCGAGACCACGATGGCGGCGCGGCTCACGCGTGCACGGCGGAAGATCGTCGCGGCGGGCATCCCGTTCCGTCTGCCCGACGCCGCGGCGCTCCCCGAACGCATCGATTCGGTGGCCCGCACCGCGTACCTGGCGTTCACCGCCGGCTACGCGCCCGGCGTCGGGCCGGACCTGGTGCGCGCCGACATCGCCGGCGAGGCCATCCGGCTCGTGCGGCTCGTCGGACGGCTGCTTCCGGCCGAGCCGGTGCTCGTGGCACTGCTCGCCCTCATGCTGCTGCAGCACTCGCGACGCGACGCACGACTGGATGCCGAGGGTGGCCTCGTCCTCCTGGCCGATCAGGACAGGTCGCGGTGGCATCACAACGAGATCGACGAGGGCCTTGCACTGCTGCGGACGATCCGGATGGACCAGCCGATGAGCCGGCCGGCCGCGTCGTACACGCTGCAGGCGTGGATCGCCCGCGAGCACGTGGCGAACGGGCCCGGCGAAACCCGGTGGGACACCGTCATCGGGCTCTACGACGCCCTGCTCACCATCGATCCGTCGCCGGCGGCCGCGCTGGGCCGGGCCGTCGCCGTCGCCGAGCACCGCGGTCCGGCGGCTGGGCTGGACGCGCTCGCCGCGGTCGACATGCCGCACAGCCATCGCGTGACGGCGGTGCGGGCGGAGCTCCTGCTGGGCGCCGGCGACGTGGAGGGTGCCCGCGATGCGTTCGACGCGGCCATCGCCGCCTGTCCCAACGACGTGGAGCGGGCGCATCTGCGCCGCAGGCGCGACCGGCCCGCCTGAGCCGGGTGCAGACGACCGCGCCGTCCGTCAACCGGACGCGCGGTCGCGACCGGCGACCTTGGCCCGGTAGAGCGACGCGTCGGCGGCCACGTAGAGGGCCTCGATGTCCGCCGGTCCGCCGGGACCCGTGACGGCCACGCCGCAGCTGACCGTGTAGGAGATGGGGTCGCCGGAGCCGACGCGGACGTCCGACGAACGGATCTGCTCGACGAGGACGTCCGCGCGTGCCAGCGCATCGTCGTGGGAGGTGTCCGCCATGAGGAGTGCGAACTCGTCACCCCCGAGTCGCGCCGCCACGTCGCCGTCCCCGGCGTGGCGTTCGAGCTCGCCGGCGAGGTGGCGCAGCACCGCGTCGCCCGCCGTGTGACCCCGGGTGTCGTTGACCTGCTTGAAGAGGTCGACGTCCAGCACCAGGAGCCCCACCACCCGGCCGGCACCCGTCGCATCCGCGATCTGCCGGGCTCCCAGATCGTCCAGGACCGCTCGCGTGGCGAGGCCCGTGAGGGCGTCCATACCGATCCGGCGGGCGAGCGCAGCCTCGGTGGCCTCGGTCGCCATGCGAAGGTGCAGGATCATGCCGGCGAGGATCACGATCGCCACGATGAGGTACGCGATGCCGCTGAAGGCCAGGCCGCCGGGCCGCTGGGACGCCACCACGACGGCCCCGACGACCGTCACGGCCACCGTGATGGCGCAGGCGACCGGGCGCAGGAAGTACGCGGCCCAGACGACGACGAGGATGACGTAGAGCTGCGATCCCGCCGAGTAGTCGCGGAACCCGAGCTGCAGCGCGACGATCAGCAGGACCGACGCGACGGGGAGGGGCACGCCCAGGAGGGCGCTTCGGACCGCGGCTGGTCGCGGCAGGATGAGCGCGCCCCCGATGAGGACGAGCGGGATGACGATGGTCCCGATGACGAAGCCGGCGGCCGACGTGGGCTCGCCGCTCGGCTCGGTGGAGCCGAAGAGGGTGTAGGCGACGACGTTTCGCAGGAACAGGAGCGCGCCGCCCACCATCAGGAAGATCGCGCCGGTCCGCGTCGCCTCCGCGCGGTCCTGGGGTCGGATGGTGCGCCAGAGCACACCGCGCAGCCCACCGGGCGACTCCGCGGCGGCGGGTCCCATCAGGCGCCCTCCACGCGGCCGCGGCCGGCGCGCTTCGCGCGGTAGAGGGCGTCGTCCGCCGCCGCGTACATCGCGGCCGGATCGTCACCGTGACGCGACGTGTGCGCCACCCCCACGCTCACCGACAGGCGGATCCGCTCGTCGCCCACGTGGACCGGCTGGGACCGCAGGTCCCGCAGGACGCGTTCGGCCCGATCGACGGCGGCGTCGTGCGTGCAGTCGGGCAAGAGGACGGCGAACTCGTCGCCTCCCAGCCGGCTGATGACGTCGAGCGGCCGCACGTTGTGCCGCAGGACCTGGGCGACGTGTCGCAACGCGGCATCGCCGGAGGGATGACCGTGGAGGTCGTTGACCGACTTGAACTCGTCCACGTCGAGCGCCACGAGTGCACTGCCGTCCGGGTGGGATCCCCGGAGTGCCGTCTGCAGCGCCACGTCCAACACGTGCCGATGGAACGCGCCGGTCATGGGGTCGGTGTCGGCGTGCACCCGCAGCTCGTGCAGACCGCGGGCGTGGTGGGCACGTGCCGTCGCCAGGCCGACGGCGATCGCCGTGAGGATCGCCGCGCCGGAGACGGTGTCGCTGAACGCCTCGGGCGAGGGCAGGAGGATCCAGGCGGTGATCGCGAGTGCGACCACGGCCACGAGCGTCACGAGGGTGATGCCCAGATCCCGCAGGTGTGCCGCGGCGTAGAGGACCGGGAGCGAGAACAGGAACTGCGCCCCCGCCGAGGCATCGTCGGTGAGGAGGTGCGCGACAAGCAGCCCCGCCACCGCGACGACCGGCAGGCCGACCGCGACGATGCGCCCCGCGCGGGCGCGCAGACCGTAGACGGCCGTGCCGGCGAGGGCAACGCCACCGGCGACGAGGAGCGCCTCGGTGAGGGCGTCGGCGACGGGCCGGCGCGACACCGGCTGCAGGTCGAGCGCCGTCGCGATCAGGACGGTCACCGCCACCGCCCACATGAGGAGCGCGGCCGTCAGCATCGCCGCCGCGGGGTCGTCGGTGGTGAACCGGCGACGCAGCCGCGTGCCGCGCCCGTCGTCGGCGACCGGCGCGGTCACCGGAGGCACCGCGGGGACGAGGCGCGGCGATCCGGTGCTCCCGCCGTGGCACGTCGGCTCACGCCCACGTCCCGCACCTCAGCCCTCGAACGGGGTCTCCCGGAGCTCGGCCAGGCGCCAGGGGACCGTGGGATCGTCGTCGGAGAGACGCAGGGTGAAGCGCTCGACGAACTCGACGCGCCGTTTGCCGTCGCCCGCCACGACCACGACCGTGTCGCGATCCTCGACGTAGCGCACACCGCGCACGTGGACGTCCACCACCACCCGGATCGGCTGGGCGGGCACGACGTCGCGCACCACGACCTTGGTGACCTCGGGACCGCGCACCACCAGTCGCGACCCGGGACCGCGCGGACGCAGCATGTCGTCCACCAGCATCTTGGGGGCGATGGCGAGCAGGTCGTCGTCCTCGTCGTCCACCGCCTTGGCCCAGGCGGTCACCAGGCGGCGCACGGCCACCTCGATGAGGTCCGGGTCGACCCGCCCGTCGACCAGGGCAAGATCGCGCGCCTGAAGCAGGGCGTCGTCCTCGAAGTCGACGGCGATCAGCTCGCCGAGGTCCGTCCCGGGCCGGGTTGCGCGCTCGACCCCGTGCTCGATGACGGTGTCGTCGCGCATGCGCGCCACGTCCTCGTCGGGCCGGGCGACGAGCGGCGCGTACAGGTTGTGCTCGCCCTCCTCGTCCTGCTCGATCGAGAGCAGCACCCAGCGGTCGCCGCGGATGCCGAACGTCCAGTACTCGCGCAGCCACGACTCGCGCGACGGGTTCTCGTTGTGCGGGATCTCGCGGCCGAAGCGGTCCAGGACGTAGTCGTCCATGTAGGCGCTCATCCGGGCGATCATGCGGTCGCGCGTGTCGTCGTCCTCGTTTCGCAGGCCCACGTACTCCACCCGCAGGTCGCGCACCGTGATCTTGTTGGTCCAGCCCTTTCGGCGGAAGTCCTGCAGCCGTCGCTCCCACTCGACCATCAGCTCCGGCGCCACCATCGTGCGCAGGCGATCGACGTCCCCCGCCTGCCACGACTTCTGGATCTCGCGGAACATGCGGTCGGCGTTGACGCGGACGGTCTCCTCCGCAAACCAGGGGTCGTCCTCGGCCGCGGACATCGCCGCGCCCTTCACCTGCTTGCTCCGCTGCTCCCGCGCGCGCTTGGTCCTCTTGTCCCGGAACGTCGCGTGCTCCCTCGACCAGGTGGCGGCGCGACGGGCGGCGCGGGCGGCCAGCATGCCGAAGATCCAGACGGCGATGAAGAAGCCGGCGATCAGGATGAAGATGAAGAACGCGGCGCGGGGGTCGATCGGACCGATCGGCACGTATCCACCGCCACCGCCGCCGAAGCCCCCACCGCCACCGCCGAAGCCTCCGCCACCACCACCGAACCCGCCACTGCCACCCCCGCCACCGAAGCCTCCGGTGCCGCCGCCGGCGGCGGCGTCGGCGACCGCGGGCGCACCGACCACGATGGCGGCCGCGATCAGACGCAGCAGGTGATGGGGCGCGCGGGCGCGACGCGGGGACGTCCGTGGCATGGCCTGGATTGTAGACCCCCGTTTCAGGACCCGAGGCCCCCTGTCCAAGCCTTCACCCGTCGTTCGCCGGGATGCGGGGGACGCCCGCCGTCGCGCGACGCGGTGACCGACGGCCACCGCATCGCGTCGTGCGACGGCGAGGTCAGTCGTCGTCCCCGGGCTGCTCCACACCGGCGGTGCCGTCGGCGCGGGCGCCGTCGTCCGGTCCGTCCGGCGCGCCGTCCAGGTCGGCGACCGCGGCGTCCACGTCGACCGCGCCCTCGGGGATGTCGGCGCCCTCCTCGACGGGTGCGACGCCGGAGACCTGGTCCTCGTCACCCATGACCATCAGGCGAACGCCCTCGGTCGAGCGGCCCATGCGGCGGATGGTGTCGACGGCGATGCGGATGACCTGACCGAGCATCGAGATGAGCAGGAGCTCCTGCCCCTCGCGCACGGGCCGGGCCGTGATGAGCTCGCCCTTGCGGTCGGACACCTTGATGGTGCGCACGCCCTGGGTGGGACGGCCCTTGCGCGGGTACTCGGACATCGGGGTGCGCTTGCCGTACCCGTTGCCGGTGACCACGAGCAGATCCTCGTCGTCGTTGGCGACGCACACGGCGAGCACGCGGTCCTCGGCCTTGAGGGTCATGGCCCGCACGCCCTGGGTGTCGCGTCCCATCGGGCGGGCCTGACTCTCGTGGAAGCGGGCCGCCTGGCCGCGCGCCGAGACGAACAGCACGTCGTCGTCGCCGTCGGTGAGCGCCGCCCCGATCAGCTCGTCGCCCTCGTGCAGCTTGATCGCGATGATCCCGGTCTCCTTGAGGACCGTGTCGTAGCTCGTGAACTCGGTCTTCTTGACCATCCCGTCGCGGGTGGCGAGCAGGAGGTACTTGCCCTCGCCGTAGTCACGGGTGTTGAAGACCTGGCGCACCTCCTCGTCCGGCTTCAGCGCCAGCACGTTGGCGATGTGACGCCCGCGGGCGTCGCGCGCACCCTGGGGCAGCTCGTGCACCTTCTGGCGGTAGACCCGTCCCTGGTTGGTGAAGAAGAGCAACCAATCGTGCGTGGAGGCGATGAAGAGGTGGTCGACGTAGTCGTCGTCCTTGATCTTCGTGCCGCGCAGGCCCTTGCCGCCGCGCCGCTGGGCGCGGTAGGTGGAGACCGGCAGCCGCTTGATGTAGCCGCTGGCGGTGATCGAGATGACCATCTCCTCGTCGGCGATCAGGTCCTCGATGTCGATCTCGCCCTCGGCCGGGACGATCTCGGTGCGCCGGTGGTCGCCGTACCGCGCCTTGATGTCCAGCAAGTCGGCGCGGATGACCGCGTAGACGCGGGCCTCGTCGCCCAGGATGGCGCGCAGCTCGGCGATGGTGGCCAGAAGCTGGGCGTGCTCCTCCTCGATCTTGCCGGCCTCCAGCTGGGTGAGCCGCTGCAGTCGCAGGTCGAGGATGGCGCGGGCCTGCACCTCGGTGAGGTCGAAGCGCGACATGAGGCCGGTTCGCGCGGTCTCCGGGTCGGGGCTCGAGCGGATGAGCTCGATCACCTCGTCCAGGTTGGAGAGCGCGATGAGGAGGCCCTCGAGGATGTGGGCGCGCTGCTCGGCACGGTTGAGGCGGAAGCGCGACCGGCGGGTGATGACCTCGCGCTGGTGGTCCAGGTAGTGGCGGATGAACGCGCGCAGACCGAGGGCCTTGGGCGCGCCCTCCACCAGGGCCACGGCGTTGACGCCGAAGGTGACCTGGGCCTGGGTGTGCTTGTAGAGCTTGTTGAGCGCGACCTTGGGGACCGCGTCGCGCTTGAGCTCCACCACCACCCGCAGGCCGTCGCGGCCGCTCTCGTCGCGCACGTCGTCGGGACCGGAGATCTCGGGGATCACCTTGTCCTTGGCGAGCTCGGCGATCTTGCGGACGAAGTCGGCGGTGCCCACCTGGTAGGGCAGCTCGGTGAAGATGATGGCGTTCTTGCCGTGCTTGAGCGGTTCGTTGTGCGCACGCGCCCGCATGATCACGCGGCCGCGACCGGTGCGGTAGGCGTCGGCGATGCCGGATCGGCCGACGATGAACCCGCCGGTCGGGAAGTCGGGGCCCTGCACGTGCTCCATGAGGCCGTCGACCGTGATGTCCGGGTCGTCGATCATCGCGACGGTGGCGTCGACGATCTCGCCCAGGTTGTGCGGCGGGATGTTGGTGGCCACGCCCACGGCGATGCCGGCCGAGCCGTTGACGAGGAGCGCCGGGAAGCGCGCCGGCAGGACGACCGGCTCCTGGCCCTTGTCGTCGTAGGTCGGCGTGAAGTCGACCGTGTCCTCGTCGATGTCGCGCAGGAGCTCCACCGCGATGCGGTCCAGCCGCGCCTCGGTGTAGCGCATGGCGGCGGCCGGGAAGTCGTTGGAGCCGAAGTTGCCCTGGCCGTCGACGAGGGTGTAGCGCGTGGAGAAGGGCTGGGCCAGCCGCACCAGCGCGTCGTAGATCGCGCTGTCGCCGTGCGGGTGGAACTTACCCATGACCTCGCCGACGACGTTGGCGCACTTCACGTACGAGCGGTCGGGCTGCAGGCCCTGCTCGTTCATGGCGTGGAGGATGCGCCGGTGCACCGGCTTCAGCCCGTCGCGCACATCCGGAAGCGCCCGTCCGACGATCACGCTCATCGCGTAGTCGAGGTACGAGGTGCTCATCTCGACCCCGAGGTCCCGGGGCTCGATGCGGCCGTGTCGGTCGATTGCCAAGTGCTAGTTCTCCAGGGGGGTGGTCACGGCGTCGATCCGCCGGTGCGGTCGATGGAGGGCCCGGACGTCCCGGCGGGCCTCAGACGTCAAGGTTTCGCACCTTCTGGGCGTTGGTCTCGATGAAGTTGCGTCGGGGCTCCACCTGGTCGCCCATGAGGACCGCGAAGAGCTCGTCGGCCGCGGCGGCGTCATCCAGGTCGACCTTCTGCAGGATGCGGCGCTCGGGGTCCATCGTGGTCTCCCAGAGCTGCTCGAAGTTCATCTCGCCGAGGCCCTTGAACCGGCTGAGCTGGATGCCCTCGCGGGTGAGCTCGAGGATCGCGGTGCGCAGGCCGTCGAAGGTCTCGGCCTCCCGGCTGCGGGCGCCGCGGCGGATGACGAACGGACCCGACCCGACCTGCTCGCGAAGCTGCGCCCGCGCCTGGCGCAGACGGTTGAGCTCACGGCTTTCGAAGATGGAGAACGGGATGGCCGCGGTGCGGGCCTCGCCGGTGCGCGAGTGCACGGAGCGGGCGTTGACGATGCCGTGCTCGTCGTCGCGGCTGACCACCGAGAGGGTGCTGGAGTGGGTGGTGGCGCGGTCGACCGCCTCGGCCAGGGCGTCGGCGTCGGCGGGCTCCAGGTCGACGAGGCCGGTGACCTGGAGGAAGTCGATGACCGACTGCGCGTAGTTGCCGCGAAGCGCCGAGGCCCAGCCGTCGTGCTCGCGCAGGAGCCGCTGCAGCCGCTGGAACTTGCTCTTGGACATGTTGGTCTGCCGGCCGTCGTGCGGATGGATCTGCACGTCGGCGGCGTTGCGGTCCAGGAGCCACTCCTCGAGGTCGTTCTCCTTCTCGATGTACTGCTCCTGGTTGCCCTGCTTGACCTTGTAGAGCGGCGGGCAGGCGATGTAGACGTAGCCGGCCTCGATGAGCGCCGGCATGTGGCGGAACAGGAACGTGAGGATAAGGGTGCGGATGTGCGCGCCGTCCACGTCGGCGTCGGTCATGAGGATGAGCTTGTGGTAGCGGGCCTTGTCGAGGTTGAAGTCCTCGCCGATGCCCGTGCCCATCGCGCCGATGATCGCCTGGATCTCGGTGTTGGAGAGGACCTTGTCGAAGCGGGCCTTCTCGACGTTGATGATCTTGCCGCGCAGCGGCAGGATCGCCTGGAAGCTCGCCTGGCGCGCCTGGACGGCCGAGCCGCCGGCCGAGTCGCCCTCCACCAGGAAGAGCTCGGTGTTGCTGGGGTCGCGGTCGGAGCAGTCGTGGAGCTTTCCGGGGAGCGCGGTGTCGAGTGCGCCCTTGCGGCGGGCGAGGTCGCGGGCCTTGCGGGCCGCAAGGCGCGCCTGGGCGGCCGAGATGGCCTTGCCGCAGATGAGCTTGGCCTCGCTGGG
Source organism: uncultured Bifidobacteriaceae bacterium (assembly GCA_964628685.1). Lineage (GTDB taxonomy): Bacteria > Actinomycetota > Thermoleophilia > Miltoncostaeales > Miltoncostaeaceae > CALMEC01. Next base: position 250,111 of record CAZVNM010000003.1, read on the forward strand.
GTGCTCCTCCAGGTACTCCTTGAACCGCTCGTTGACGACGCGCGCGGCGAAGCCCTGGATCTCGGAGTTGCCGAGCTTCGTCTTGGTCTGGCCCTCGAACTGCGGCTCGCGCAGCTTGAGCGCGATGATGGCGGTGAGGCCCTCGCGGGTGTCCGGACCCTCGAGGTTGTCCTCCTTGTCCTTCAGGAGGCCCTTCTCGCGCGCGTAGGCGTTGACGGTGCCGGTGAGCGCGGTGCGGAAGCCGGAGAGGTGCGTGCCGCCCTCGTGGGTGTTGATGTTGTTGGCGTAGCTGTGGACCGACTCGTTGTAGCCGGAGGTCCACTGCATCGCGACCTCGATCTCGCCCTCCGGCCCCTCGGCCTCGAAGTAGACGACGTCCTTCTGCAGCGGCTCGCGGCCGCGCAGGTTGAGGAACCGCACGAAGTCGACGATGCCGCCCTCGGCCAGGAACGTGTCGGTCTGCCCCTCGCCGCGCTCGTCGGTGAGCACGATGGTGAGGCCCCTGGTGAGGAACGCCGTGTCGCGGAAGCGCTTGGCCAGGGTGTCGTAGTCGAACTCCGGCTCGGGGAAGATCGTGTCGTCGGGCGTGAAGCTGATGGTGGTGCCGGTGGTGTCGGACGGCTCGCCCTTCTCGATGGGCCCCTGCGCGCGCCCGCCGTCGGCGTAGCGCTGGCGCCAGATGTGGCCGTCGCGGCCGATCTCGGCGGTGAGCTCGGACGAGAGGGCGTTGACCACCGACACGCCCACGCCGTGCAGACCGCCGGAGACCTTGTAGCCCTCGCCGCCGAACTTGCCGCCGGCGTGCAGGACCGTGAGGACGACCTCGAGGGCGCTCTTGCCGCCCTGACCCTCCATGGTGCCCACCGGGATGCCGCGGCCGTTGTCGCGCACGGTGCACGAGCCGTCTGGGTGGAGGGTCACCTCGATGCGGTCGCAGTAGCCCGCCAGGGCCTCGTCGACCGAGTTGTCCACGACCTCGTACACCAGGTGGTGGAGCCCACGCTGGGTCGTGTCGCCGATGTACATGCCGGGGCGCTTGCGGACCGCCTCCAGGCCCTCGAGGACGGTGATGTCCTGGGCGTCGTAATGCGGGGCGGTGGTGGTGGAGTCGGCGGTGGGTTCTGGCACGGTCTCCTAACAGGCAGAAGGATGGTTCAACCTATCAAGCGCGTCGGCCGTCACGCCCTCGTTTCTGCGCTCTTTGCAGGTCTTTTCGTTGCCGCTGCAGTGCTGCTTGTGCCGCCTGCGCACGTACCAGCAGCTCGCGCAGGACAGGATCCTCGATCTCGGGTGTCGCGGCCTCGGCGGCGGTCACGTCGGCGGGCTTCACGACCGGCGGCGGACGCTTCGCCGGGGCCTCGTCCGGCATCACATGATCGCCGATCACGAAGCGGATGCCCGACACGGAGGGTTCGCCGCCAACCGCCCGGTCCAGGGCGGGCGCGTGCCGCTCCCGCCGGGCGTCGAGCTCCTGCGCCCAGGCCGCGCTGGCACAGGCGACGGTCACCACGCCGGCACGGCTGCGGCGCACCACGACCGACTGACGGGCCACCTCGTCGCCCACCACCTCGCGCCACGCCGCCTGCAGCCGACTCACGTGGTCGCCGCCCCCGGCGGGCAGGTACCGCCGCACCCGGGTGGACATGTCGGCGAAGTCACGCCGGAATCGTCGTCTACTCGACATCCACCACCCCCGGGCGCACCCGCAGGAGATGACGTGCCCCGGTGGCCGTGGCGAGCGAGGCGGCGTCGGGATCCGCCGTGGTCACCCAGGCCTGTCCCCCGTCGGCCACGGCGGTGAGCAGTCGGCGACGACGGTCGGGGTCGAGCTCGGACAGGACGTCGTCCAGCAAAAGGATCGGTGCGACCCGGTGCTCGGCCAGGTGATCCCGGCACGCCAGGAGGATCGCGAGCACCGCCGTGCGCTGCTCACCCTGGCTGCCGGTGCGGCGCAGGTCCTGGTCGCCGACCCCGATCCACACGTCGTCGCGGTGCGGTCCCGAGAGGGTCTGGGCGGCGCCGACGTCGCGTTCGCGCGTCTGGACGAGTCGTTCCGCCAGGAACGACTCCACGTCGTCGTCGGCCACGTCGGCACGGGCGGCCGGCGAGGATTCGAGCACGAGGCGTCCGCCCGCACCGCCACCCAGCTCGGCGAGCCACGCGGCGAAGCGCGGGGAGAGCTGGTCGACCGCCCGGGAGCGGGCCACCGCGATGCGCGCGCCGAACTCGGCCACCGCGTGGTCCCAGGGCGGCAGGCCCGCCGGCCCGGCGGCACCGGCGCGAATGCGCTTGAGGAGGGCGTTTCGCTGCGAGACCGCCGAGCTGTAGGCCGCGGCCGTCTCGACGAACGTCGGATCGATCCCCTCGACCAGCCGGTCGATCACGCGCCGGCGCGCGGCCGGGGGGCCCTTCACGGCGCGCAGCTCCTCCGGAAGGAAGACGAGCACCGACCCGGGTGCGCGCCACGCCGCCAATGACCGGTTGGGCACCTCGTCCAGCCGCATGCGGCGTCCGAGCCCCGGTTGGAACCCGATGTCGCGCCGCGCGCGTCCCTGCGGACCGTCCACCTCGAGCGTCACGTGGAGGGCCTGGCACCCGGCCCGCACCACCTCGGCCTCGCGCGACGTGCGCGGCGACACGCCGATGAGCCCCAGGGCGATGGCCTCGACCATGGACGTCTTGCCGGCCCCGTTGGGACCACTCACCACGATCAGCCCCGGATCGACCTCGAGCGCCAGGCGATGCCAGGAGCGCACGTCCGACGCCTCCAGGCGCCGCACGGCCCAACCGTCACGCGGTGCCGACGTCTCAGGCGTTGAGTCGGATGGGCATGAGCAGGTAGCGATACCCGTCATCCGCCCCTCGCAGGAGACCCGGTCGCAGCGGGCTGATGAGCCCCAGACGCAGCTCGTCGCCGTCCACGTTCTCCACACCGTCGCGCACGAACTCGGCGTTGAAGCCGATCTCGAACGGGTCGCCCTGGAAGGTGACCGGCAGCGACTCGTGGCCCTCACCCAGCTGCTCGCTGACCGTCGAGACGGTCACCTGCCCCTGTTCGAAGGCGAGGCGGATGGGTGCGCTGCGCTGTGCCAGCACGCCGATGCGCGACAGGACCGACCCGAGCTCGGCGCGGTCGAAGACCACCTCGTGCTCGAACTGGTCCGGGACGAGCTGGCGGTAGTCGGGGAACTGGCCGTCGATGAGCCGGCTGATGAGACGTGCCCCGCCGATGCGGAAGATCGCCTGGTTCTCGGCGATGACGATCTCGATCTCCTCGGCCTTCATGGCGGCGGCGAGGCGGCTGACCTCCTGGAGCGCGCGGGCCGGGATGATGGCCTCGCGGGTCTCGGACGGTGCCGACTCGAGGGCCGTCTGCATGACCGCCAGGCGGTATGAGTCGGTGGCGACCATGGTGATGCCATCCGGGCCGATGCGCACGAGCACGCCGGTGAGCACCGGACGGGTGTCGTCGCGGGACGCGGCGCGGCTGACCCGGTCGGAGGTCTGAACGAAGGGTCCCACCGGCATGGTGATGCCCTCACCCTCGTCGGCCGGCAGCTGCGGGAACTCCGACGCCTGCAGACAGTTGAGCGTGAAGGAGGACTGGCCGCCGGTGACCGACACGACGCCCTCGTTGGCCCGGTGCTCCAGCTCCACCTGGCCGTCGGCGAGGGTGCGCACGATGTCAGTGGCCAGGCGTGGCACGACCACGGACCCCGGCTCGCCGATGGTGGCCTCCACCGGTACCCGCAGTGAGAGCTCCATGTCGGTGGCGGACAGTTCCACCGTGCCGTCCTGGGCCGTGAGGAGCACCTGGCCCAGCACCGGGATGGTGCTCTTGGACGAGGCGGCACGGACGGCGAGGGCCAGCTTGCTGGCGAGTTCGTCCCTGAGGCAGGTCAGTCGCATCGGCCGAATCCTATCGGTTCGCACCGGGTGAACACGTCGGTCGGCGCCGCTCGCGACGGACGGGGCGTGTCGTCCACAACACCTGCGATGCGTGGAGGTGCCGTTGAAAGAGAAAGATGAAAGATCTGTTTCTCGTCGGGGTGGTGGTGGGGGCTGTTGAGCGTGGGGATCACGCAATCGTCCCTGCTCGGAGCGGCCGGTTCGTCGGGGTGGGCTGTTGAGGCCGCGTTGATGGTCACCGGATCGATGCACATGTGGAAAACCGGGGGCCGGTCGGGGTCGATCGGGGGTCGGTGCCACGGAGGTGATGTTCGCGGGTTGTGCGCAGCCGGTCCACTGGTGCGGTGGGGAAAGGTGGGTGCGGCGTCGGGCGGGTCATGTGCCATGGAAGGGTCGACGGGGTCGATTCGTGGGGACTCGGGTGGGCGTGGTGGCGCCGGTGCGGATGAGGGATCGACGGCACGACGGGGGTCGCCGGACGACGGACCGGAGGGGACCTCGCCCATCGGGGGGTCGCGGGCGGCCAGGGCTCGGTGTCGTCCGTCGGGATGGCGTCACCGAGTGCGACGCGGGGATCGTCAGCGGTGTGCGACGCCCGGCCGCGCGTGCCACATCAGGGGGCGTCCGCGCAGCGGCAACGGCGCCTGGGGCGTCGGACCGGGCGGGGTCGCGGACCGATCACACGCGGGACCGTCGACGCGGGCGCGCGGGTGGACTAGTAGGCGTTCTTCAGACGCTCGGTGAGCGTCTGCACCGCGGCGAAGATCTCGCCCTCGTCGGCCATCTGCTTGCCGACCTTGTTGACGGCGTACATGACCGTGGTGTGGTCGCGGCCACCGAACGCACGGCCGAGGGCCGGCAACGACGTCTGCGTGAGCTCGCGTGCCAGGTACATCGCCACCTGACGGGGGACGACCACGCGTTTGTCGCGCTTGTCGCCCACCAGCTCGGAGATGGAGACCCCGTAGTGGCGGCAGACCTCCTCCTGGATGGTCTCCACGCTGATGACCGCGTCGGCGCCGCCGGGCAGGTAGGCGCGGAGCACCTCGCGGGCGAGCTCGGTGGTGACCTTCTGCTTGGTGTGCGACGCCTGGGCGACCACGCGGATGAGCGCGCCCTCCAGCTCGCGCACGTTGCTCTGCAGACGGGCGGCGATGTAGGAGAGCACGTCCGGGTCGTGCACGGTGTAGTCGGACGCCTGCACCTTCTTGCGCAGGATCGCGATGCGGGTCTCGAGGTCCGGGGGCTGCACGTCGGTGAGAAGGCCCATCTCGAAACGTGAGCGCAGGCGTGTGGTGAGGGTGGCGATGTCCTTGGGCGGACGGTCCGACGAGATGACGATCTGCTTGCCGGCGTCGTGCAGGTCGTTGAACGTGTGGAAGAACTCCTCCTGGGTCTGGTCCTTGCCGGCCAGCAACTGGATGTCGTCGATGAGGAGCACGTCGACCTGCCGGTAGCGCTCCTTGAAGGTGCGGATGTCGCCCTCACCGAGCGACGTGATGAAGTCGTTGGTGAAGGTCTCCACCGAGACGTAGCGGACCGTGAGGGCGTGGTGGTTCTTCGCGACGAAGTGCCCGATCGCCTGGAGCAGGTGGGTCTTGCCGAGACCGACGCCGCCGTAGAGGAAGAACGGGTTGTACGCCTGCGCCGGCTGCTCGGCCACCGCCATCGCGGCCGCGTGTGCGAAGCGGTTGGACGGGCCGGTGACGAAGTTCTCGAACGTGAAGCGCTCCTGGAGGCGTCCGTGCACCCGACCGACGAGCGGCTGGGCGGGCTCGAGGCGCATGAGCTCGGCCATGGGGTCGTCGGACGGGGGGAGCGGCTCGGGCCGGACGTCACCGGAGGGTGCGGCCTCGGAGGACGGGTCGGCGGTGGCGTCGTCGGGTGGGACGACGACCACGTCGACGGCGATGTCGGTGCCGAGGACCTCGAAGAGGGCGTCCTTCAGGACCGGCAGGTACCGCTGCACCACCCAGCTGCGGGCGAACTCGGTCTCGACGGACATGCGGATGCGCTGACCGTCCATGTCGAGGGCGTCCGACTTGCCGAAGGTCAGGTTGAAGGTGGCGTTGTTGAGCGTGGAGCGCAGGTGGGCGAGCACCTGCTCCCACACGGCGTCCAGCTGGTCGCGGGGTGCGGATCGGTCGGGTGAGGAGGCCATGTCAGCTCACCACGCCGTGTGCCGGCGGCCGGCGGGTCGGGTGCGCGGCGTCGGCGCGACGATCCCCATGTATGCGGTCATCCACACTCCTGGGCGGCGGCGACTAGAAGAGGGTCCGCAGCAGCTCCGTCCCGCGGTCGGTGAGCATGCGCTCCCCGCCGGGACGGCGCTCGACGAAGCGGCGGTGCTCGAGGAGCACGAGCTCGCGGGCACAGAGGGCGACCGGGAGGTCCAGCTCGTCGGCGAGCACCTCCGGATCGGAGGGTCCGAGCTCCATCAGCAGGGCGAGGAGCGCCCGGGCGTGCTGGGAGAGCTCCTGCCCGGCGGGGACCGTGCGACCGACCGGGGCGCGCAGGGTCACGACGGTGCCGCCGGAGAGGTTGTCGTCGATCTCGACGGTGCCCCCCACGGCGCGCATCGCGCCGGCGGTGACCGGCAGACCGGAGCCGACACCGCGGACGAGGCGTCGCAGGACCGCCGTGGCGGTCGAGAAGCCCGGCTCCATGGCCCGGTGCTTGTCGACGATGCCGGGCCCGCAGTCCGAGATGCGCACCGTCGCACCGCCGTCCAGGACCGAGACGCAGGCGCCCTCGAAGTCGGCGTGCACGAGGTTCTCGATGATCTCCCGGGCGGCGATGGCCGGGATGGACGAGCACTCGGCGACCCGCATGAAGAGGGCGTCGATGAGCCCCGCGATGTCGTCCGCGACCTCGTCGACGACGGGCGGCTCGTCGGGTGCGCAGTAGCGCGCGAAGCGCACGGTCCGATCATCGTCCGGGAGGACGCGTGGGATCGGGGGGCTGAGGGTCGCGGAGTCGTTCATTCGGGCCGGATGAAAGACCGTAGCAACCCCGCCGCGACTCGCGAAAGGGGCATTTCTCTCCTGTGCGGGGCTGTGGACAAATAATCGTCGTGGGTGCGGGAAAAACCGAGACGTTCTCCGGCCGTCGACCGATCCGTAACCACGAAAACATGATCATATGCAGGCGATATTCGAGTTGTCCACAGGGGTGTCCACAACTGTGGAGGCGCGATCTGGCATCCTCGCGCGAGCGTGAGCGCGCCACGCGCGCGCCCCTCGTCACCGGGTGGGGACCGGTTCGGGCACGGCCGCCGAGTGCATCGCCTGGAGGGCCGGGCGGCCGGCCGGCCCGAGCGGTCGCAGACGGTGCGGGACGGGGGTCGCACGCCACGCTGGACGGACGCCCTCCGACCGGGGTGGGTCCTTTGGTAACCTCCTCCGACGCGATTCCGGCCGCGTGCCGGGGATTCGCGCGTGCAACCCGACCGAAGAAGAACAGTGAAGCGGACCTACCAGCCCAACAAGCGCAAGCGGAAGAAGACCCACGGTTTCCGGGTGCGGATGAGCACCCGTGCCGGACGCGCGATCCTGAAGCGCCGCCGGGACAAGGGCCGCGCCCGCCTCTCGGCGTAGCGTTCGACGAGTGACGACCGCGGAGCAGGCCCCGCGCCCACGGCGCGGGCGACTCACCCGTTCGGGTGACTTCGACGCCGTGTACCAGCGCGGCCGCTCGTCGGCCGGGCGGCACCTCGTCGTCTACGCGTTCGACCGTGATGCGGCCGGTGCCGAGGGCACCGCACGCCTGGGCCTGTCGGTCTCCAAGAAGGTCGGCGGCGCGGTCGAGCGCAACCGCGTGAAGCGGGTGGTGCGCGAGCAGTTCGCCGAGATCGCCCACCTGCTGCCGGCACGCCTTGACGTGGTCGTCATCGCGCGGCCGGGTGCGGCGGAGTACATCGAGGAACAGGGCGGGCCCGCGCTCGGCCGCCGTCTGCGCGAGCTTCTGGCGCGCGCGACCGGCGACGAGCGCCTGACGGACCAGCCGGCATGATGACCCGCATCCTCCTGGCGCCCATCCGCGCCTATCAGCGGTTCGTGTCGCCGCTCACGCGCCGGCGCTGCAAGTACCTGCCGACCTGCTCCGAGTACGCCACGATGGCGATCCGCGAGTTCGGACCCGTGCGCGGGTTCATCCTGGCCGCATGGCGGCTCTTGCGGTGCAACCCGTGGTCGCACGGCGGCATCGACTATCCCTGTGACCAGCGGGTGTTTCGCCGGTGAACCCACTCTCATTCCTCGAACCGCCCCTCGAAAAGTTCCTGGTCTTCCTGAACCATCAGGGGGGCCTGACGATCGGCTGGGCCATCATCGCCCTCACGATCGTGGTGCGGATCATCATCCTGCCGCTGTTCGTCGCGCAGTACCGCTCGGCGCGGCGCATGCAGGAGATCGCGCCGCTGGTCAAGGAGACGCAGAAGCGCTTCAAACACGACCGGCGCAAACAGCAGGAAGAGATGATGAAGCTCTTCCAGGAGCACAAGGTCAACCCGTTCGGGTCGTGCCTGCCGATCCTGTTCCAGGCGCCGGTGTTCATCGCCCTCTACTTCGTGCTGCGCGACTTCACCAAGTCGCATTCGGTCGAGGGACCCCTGTCGTTCATGGGGATCATCCCGAACGTCGAGACGCAGTTCAGGGACCTGGGATGGGGCGCGGTCGTCCTGGGGATCATCTACGGCCTGTCCCAGCTGCTGGCCACCGAGGTCTCGTTCGCCACATCACCCCAGACGAGTGATCTGCAGCGCAAGATCTTCCGGTTCATCCCGATCTTCATCGTCGGTGGTCTCTTCCTGTACCCCAACGTCCCGTCGGGCCTCATCCTGTACTGGCTCACGACGAACCTGTGGACCGGCGGCCAGCAGGTGGTGCTGAAGCGGCGCCTGGGTCCACTTCAGGTGAAGGACATCAGTGAGCTGCGGGCACAGGCCGCGGTCGAGGAGACTCCGGAACCCCCCAGGCCCAAGCCGAAGCCGAAGTCCAAGAAGTCGGTGCGGGCGGCGGCGGCGGCCGACGGCGACGCGCTGACGGCACCCGAGGCGCTGACCGCGCCCGAGGCCGAGGATGCGTCCGAGCGTGAGGCCAAACCTGCCAAGCAGGGCGCCGCGGGGCAGCGGTCCAATCAGAAACCGCGACAGGGGTCCGGGAGCGCAGGACAGCGTCCCGGCCATCGTCGCCGACCACCGAAGAAGCGATGAGCGACGACATCACCGACAGGTTGCAGCGGGTCTTCGAGGCGGTGCTGACGGGGATGGGCCTCGAGGGGTCGGTCACCGTGGCGGACGCCGGCGACTCGATCGCGGTCACGGTCGACGGCGACGACCTCGACGCCATGATCGGGCGCGAGGGTGTGGTCATCGACGCCTTGCAGTACCTGGCGCACCAGATGGCGCTTCGGTCCGGTGCTCAGACCGGGCGGGTCGTGGTCGACGTGGCCGGCTACCGGGACCGTCGTCGTCGTCAGCTGGAGAAGCTCGCCGAGCACGCCGCCAACGAGGCTGTGAAGTACTCGGAGGAGATCGAACTCGACGCGATGACGCCACAGGATCGGCGCATCGTCCACATGGCGCTGGCCGAGCGGACCGACATCGTCACGCGCAGCGAGGGGCAGGAGCCGAACCGACGGATCGTCGTCGAGCCGGCGACGGGCGACGACGACGGTGGCTCGGACGACTGACCCCGGGGCGCCGGCCGGGGCGTCGGCGGGTGTTTCACGTGAAACATCGGGTCCGGCCGCACGGTTGGTCGAGCTGGCCCGTGCGATGGGGGTCGCGCTGGACGTCGCCTCCGCGGCGGCGCTGGTCGCCCTGTTCGACCGACTGACGCTCGAACCGCAGAACCTGACCGCCATCGATCACGTGCCGGAGGCCGTCGATCGGCACCTGGCCGACAGCGTCGCCGGTCTGACCGTGCCGGCGGTGGCCGACGCCGAATCGGTGGTGGACATCGGCAGCGGCGGGGGCTTTCCGGGGCTGGTCCTGGCACGACTGATGCCGGATCGTGCGGTCACGCTGGTGGAGAGCGAGCGGCGAAAGGCCGACTGGCTGACCCGCGCGGCGGCGGACTCACCTAACGTACGGATCGTGGCGGACCGAGCGGAGACCCTCGCGAAGGGGGAGCGAGAGGCGTGGGATGTGGCGACGGCGCGTGCGGTCGCCGCGACGCCGGTGCTCCTCGAGCTGGCCGCGCCGCTCGTCCGGGTGGACGGCGCCCTGGTCGCGTGGCGCGGACCGTCGGATGCGGATCCCACCGCCGCCGACCGCGATGCCGCGTCGCAGCTGGGATTGCGGCACGAGCGCACGACGCCCGTGACCCCGTTTCCCGGGGCCGAGCGGGCGCTGGTGGTGTGGCGCAAGGTGTCGCCCACCCCGGCGCGCTACCCGCGACGACCGGGCCGCGCGGCGAAACGGCCGATCGCATGATCTACGCCGTCGTCAACCAGAAGGGCGGTGTCGGCAAGACGACGACCGCCGTCAACCTGGCCGCCGCGCTGGGTGGGTTGGGTCGTCGCACGCTGCTCGTGGACCTCGATCCTCAGGCCAACTGCTCGAGCGGCGTCGGGGTGCACGCGGCCGAACCGAACATGGCCGATGTGATGCTGGACGGGTTGCCGCTCGCGCGAATCGTCGTGCCGACGGCGTTCGAGGGTCTGTGGCTCGCCCCCAGTTCGCCGGACCTGGCCGGTGCGGCCGTGATCCTGCCCAATGCCGAGGACCGGGAGCACATCCTGCAGCGGGCGCTCGCCCCGGTCGCCCCCGGGTACGACGCGGTCGTCATCGACTGTGCGCCGTCGCTTGACCTGCTGACCGTCAACGCCCTGGTCGCGGCCAATCGGCTGATCGTGCCGGTCCAGTGCGAGTTCTATGCGCTCGAGGGGCTCAGCCGGCTGATGGAGACCGTGACCGCGGTGCAGGGGGCGCTCAACCCCGATCTGCGGGTGACCGGCATGCTCATGACCATGCACGATCCGCGCACACGCATCAGCGGCGAGGTTGTGGCCGAGGTGCGGCGCCACTTCGGCGACCTGGCGTTCCGGACCGTCGTGCCGCGCAACGTGCGGCTGGCCGAGGCGCCGTCGCACGGCAAGCCGGTGTCAAGCTACGACCCGGCGTCGGCCGGGACCGTCGCCTACGGACAGCTCGCACGGGAGGTGCTGGCACGTGACTGACCGATCGCCGCGACTGGGCCGTGGCCTCGATGCGCTCTTGGGAGGTGGGGTGCGTGCCCGACAGGAGCGCGAGACCACGCCGGAGCGGCCGTCACCACCGGGTCCCGCGGATCCGGGTGGGGAGCCGGCCGCCACCAGCACGGCCGTGCCGACGGAGGGTGATCTGGTGCTCCTCGCGGTGGAGCGCATCGCGCCCAACCCCGATCAGCCGCGCCGGCACTTCGATGAGGAGGCGCTGGAGGCGCTGGCCGAGTCGATCCGGGAGAGCGGCCTGGTGCAGCCGGTCGTCGTGCGCCCGACGTCCGAGGGACGCTTCGAGCTCATCGCCGGTGAGCGGCGGTGGCAGGCCAGCCGCAGGGCGGGGCTCGGCGAGATCCCGGCGATCGTGCGCGACGCCGACGAGCGGGAGCGGCTGGAGCTCGCGCTGGTGGAGAACGTGGTGCGGGAGGACCTCAACCCGATGGAGCTCTCCCGCGCGGTCGCGGCGCTCGTCGAGGACTTCGGTCGCACGCACGAGGAGGTCGCACGCACGCTCGGGCGAAGCCGTCCCACCATCTCGAATGTGCTGCGGCTCCTGGAGCTGCCCGATGCGGTGCAGGATCTCGTCGCGGCGGGGGCACTGGCCGAGGGGCATGCGCGCGCCGTGCTGATGGCGGACGGGGCGGCGGCGCGGCGGCGCCTGGCCGAACGCATCGTGGCCGAGGGGATGACGGTACGTCAGGCGGAGGCTGCGGCGCGGGGCGAGGAGCGCAGGCGCATGCCGTCACGGGCCCCCGCGCACGAGCCGCGACCGGCCGAAGCACGGGCGATCGACGTGCTCTACGGGGTGTTCGAGGTGCCGGTCCACGTCCGCGCCGGAAAGGGCGAGGCGGCGGTGGTGGAGCTGCGCTTCCCGGACCAGGAGAGCCTGCAGCGCGCGCTGGATCGTCTGCAGGACTGACGTTTCACGTGAAACACCGGCCCGGTTCGTCCTGGCGGTCGGGTGGCGGGGATGAGACGCGGCGACGAGACGCGGTCGTCCGTGAGCGACGGTGCTCGGGTGCGGCCGGGCGGACACGGTCGGCCCGGCGGTGCGTGGACGGAGGCCGGAAAACCCCGACGATCGGGGTGTTCCGGCGTTCCCGCCACGATGGGCGATCCTGGACTCGAACCAGGGACCTCATCCTTATCAGGGATGCGCTCTAACCACCTGAGCTAATCGCCCCGAAGCGACTGGGAAGGGTAGCAGAGCCGGGTGCCGGGGGGCACGCGTCGCCCGCCGTCGTCCCGTCGTGGGTTTTGAAGCCGCGCGAGTTGTCAACGACACCGATGACAGGCGTCCCGCTGGGGACGCGGGCTACAATGACCACAATCCGCGAGGAGGTCGGCAGCACCGATGCACGAGATGGTCATCTACGGCGTCAGCTTCGACATGGTGGGCAAGCAGCCCATCGTGCTGCTGAAGACCGTGACGGGCAACAAGTTCCTCCCGATCTGGATCGGTCATGCTGAGGCCGCGGCGATCCTGATGAAGCTGCAGGGCACCGAGTCGCCGCGTCCGATGACCCACGATCTGTTCACCGACGTCCTCGAGGAGCTCGACTCGCGGATCGAGCGGGTCACCGTGACCGACCTGAAGGACAACACCTTCTACGCGCTCATCACGATGATGCACGAGAAGCAGGAGATCCAGGTCGATTCTCGTCCTAGTGACGCGATCGCCCTCGCGGTGCGCTGTAACGCGCCCATCTTCGCCACCGACGACCTGATCGCCGAGAGCGCGATCGAGTTCGAGGAGGAGCCGGACGACCCGGAGGAGATGGTCAACCAGTTCAAGGAGTTCCTGGACCAGGTGTCGCCGGACGACTTCGCGTCGTAGTCACCGGCTGCACCCCGACCGGCTGCCGGGATCCCGGCGTGACGATGGGGACGTCCCCGTCCACGAAGCCGACGCCGGAGCCGCTCTTCCTCGATGCTCATCCACCGCGTTGTGGCCACCCGGCCCCGGTTCGATCCGGGATGCCCACGGTGCGCCGCTCCCGCACGCCGCCGTCGCCGCGCCGGCAGGGCCTGCGGTCACGGTCCGTGGATCCAGCGGTCGCCGAAGTCGTCTCGCCGCGTGACATGTCGCAGATGTGGGCGTAGACGGCCTCCAGATGGTGATTTCGGTGGTCGCGTCGGTGTATCGCGGCAGCGGTGCGGGGGTCTTGCGGTCCGGGTCTGTGGATCCAGCGGTCCCGCCGAAGTCGTCTTCGGCGGGTCCGCCGCGTGACGTGTCGTGGATGTGGGTGTCGAACGGCTTCCACATGGCGATTTCGGTGGTCGCGCCGTCGTAGCGCAGTAGCGGTGCGGGGGTCTAGGGTCAGGGTCCGTGGATGCAGCGGTCGTCGAAGTCGTCTTCGGTGGGTCCGCTGCGTGGCGTGTCGTGGATTCGGGGGTCGGACGGTCTCCACGTGGTGATTTCGGTGGTCGCGCCGGCGTAGCGCGGCAGCGGGTGCGGGGGCGTGCGGTCAGGGTCCGTGGATCCAGCGGTCGCCGAAGTCGTCTTCGGCCGGTCCGCCTCGTGACATGTCGTAGATGTGGGCGTCGAACGGCCTCCACATCGTGATCCCGGTCATCGCCCCGGCGTAGCGCAGCAGTGGGTGCGGGGGTTTCCCCGTCCGCGTGTAGTAGGTCTTCCGCACGTCGGCCGGCGGATCGCACTCCTGCGTCCTCTCACCACCATCACCGTCGGCGGCCCCACGATCGAGCCATCGCCGCTCCCGAAACCACCGTCGCATGGTCTGCACCGAGGGCACCGTCGCGGGCGCCTCGACGTGCCGGCTTCGCAGGTCCCCGATCACTTCGCGCGGCGGTTCGCCCGATGCGAACCGTCCCTCCGCCTCCAGGCGCAGCGCCGGCCAGCTGTAGCTGCCGGGACAATGGGACCGGTCGGGTCGCGGCCCGTGCGCCCGTCGATGGGCGGCAAGGGCGGCCAGCCGGGCCGAGGTCGCGAGGCCGAGGGTGCGCCAGGCCGCCTCGATGCGGTCGGTGAACTCCCGGCCGTCGTCGCGCGAGAGGTAGGCATCGGTGCGGTGGGTGCGGCAGAGGTGGACGACCACCCGTCTCGTCATGTGGAAGGGGCGCACCCCGTCCACCGCCTCGCAGATGGCGCATTCGATGCGCGCCCCGCCAACGCGGCCGGGATCACGCCGGATCGGCGCGGCCGCCCGCGAGCCGCCGGCGTCCGGCGCCGCGCGGGAGCGCCCCGCTCGAGGCTCCCGACCCTTCGCACGCTTGCGCTTGCGTCCCATGCGCACAGCCTGCGTGGCGGACCCGTCACGAGACAAGCCCCCATCGTCACAACTGGCATCCAGAAGTGTGACGCCATTCATCCAATTGAACGGTGGAGGCGGCTCGATTGAACGTATCGCGTCCGGTGGTCGGGCGGCGGCGGCCGTCGGCAGCCGCCTCGTGACGCGGCGGCACGCAGTCCTCCTGCTCATGGCCAGCACGGCCCAGCACGGCCCAGCACGTCGTCCTCCGTGCGAAGCTGCCCGGTGGGGTAGCCCCTTCTGGTGTTGGCGTCCGCGTTGATCGTCCCGGCGCACGCTCGCCCCTGCTCACGGCCGGTGGGTCGCCGCTCGCGATCCCGGTGGGCTCGTGGTGCCGGCCGGTGCCTCACCCTCCCGGCGCGCGGCGCGCGGTCCCGAACGCCGGTGCGCCCTTCGGCGGGTCGCCAAGGCCGATCAACCGCTTCTGACGGGCGGCCTACTCCGTCGGGACGGCGGCCCGCTCCGTCTCCCGCTTCGTGAGCTCCAAGATCTCCTCGTAGATCTCCCGCAGCCCGTCCGCGGAGAGCGGTCCCCGGTTGATGCTCTGCATGTACTGGTGCATCCACGCCTCACGCGTGTGGTCCACGAAGTCCATGCCCTGATCGGCCTTGTAGCCGCGCAGGCGGGCCACCAGCTCCAGCCGCTTGTTGATGGCGGCGACGAGCTTGACGTCGTTGTCGGTGATCTGCTCGCGCATCTGGCGCACGAGCGCGTCGCGGGCCTGGTCGTCGGGACTCATGGGCTTTCCCAGCTGTCGGCGTGGTTCCTGGGACGATGGTAGTGGAGGCACGGCCCGCGCCGTCCGGCCGGATGCACTCCGCGACACGGGTCATCCTCGGCTACCCTGTGCGGGTGGACTTCTCCGCCGTCCAGATCGCGATGGTGCTCGTGATCGCGCTGCTCGTCTTCGGGCCGCACAAGCTGCCCGAGATCGGGCGCCAGGTCGGCCGCGGTCTGCGGGAGGCGCGCCGTCAGATCAGCGAGGTCGGAAGCGAGCTCACCCGCGAGCCCGAGGCGGAGACCACGTCGACCGCACGGACGACCGCGGTCGCGTCGACCACGACCTCATCGGCACCCGCACCGGCCGCGACGTCCGCTCCCGTCGACGACGAGGACGACGTGCTGGCGGGGGTCGTCGTGACGCGGGGATCCGACACCGCGGCGGATGACCCGCCCACCGCCCAGGAGGGATCGCCGGCCACCGCCGCCACCGGGTCGCCGGCCGACGCCACCGACGACGACGCCGACCTGCTGGACGGTGTCGTCCTCTCCGGCGACACCCCGCCCGACCGCACCGGGTAGACGATGGGCAGGCTCACCTTCGTCCGGCGGGTCGCACCGGACGAGAAGCTCTCCATCGTCGAGCACCTTGACGAGCTGCGGCGGCGCATCTTCGTCTCGATGGGGGCGCTCGTGCTGGCCTTCATCGGGACCTACGCGATCCACGGGCCGCTCATGCGGTTCCTGCAGCGACCGCTCCCCAACGAGCAGACCCTCGTGACGTTCGCCGTGAGTGAGGCGTTCTTCACGGTCCTGAAGGTGAGCGCCTATTCGGCCCTCATCATCGTCCTGCCGGTGTGGCTCTACCAGCTGTACGCGTTCATCATCCCGGCCGTGGGCGAACAGTCGCGCCGGCGCATGCTCCTCACGGTGGCCGGCATCTCCGGGCTCTTCCTGGCGGGTGCCGCGTTCGGCTTCTTCGTGGTGCTGCCGGTCGCCCTCGACTGGCTCCTGGGCTTCGGCGACGACCTGTTCGCCAACACGCTGCGCGCCGGTGACTACTACGGCTTCGTCACCACCTTCACCCTGGCGAGCGGTCTCATGTTCGAGATCCCGGTGGCGATGGCGGGGCTCGCCATGCTGGGTGTCGTGCCGGCCGACTTCTACACCCGCCACTGGCGCTTCGCGGTCGTCATCATCGCCTTCGTGGCCGCGGCACTGCCGGGCGGCGACCCCATCAGCATGATGCTGCTCATGGCACCGCAGGTCGTCCTCTACCTGCTGGGGATCTGGCTGGCGCGCCTCCTGGGCCGGGAGGCACCGTGGAAGGCCTGGGGCGACGCCGGCGAGGGCGAGACCGACCCGCAGGTGCCGGCGGGCGGCTCGACGCGCTGACGCCGGCGCGGGCGGCGGGACGCCTCAGTCGTCGCGCAGCTCGTGCCCGGTGACGTGGAGGAAGACGTCCTCCAGGGTGGCGCGGCGGATGGCCCGCAGCTCACTCGGCACGCTCGCCTCCCGCGTGCGCAGATAGAGGGCCTCGCCGTCGTCGGCGTAGATGATCGAGATCGACCCGCGGCGATGATGCCCCCGGGCGGCGTCGCCCAGCTCGGCCAGAAGCCGCGGGACGTCGTGGTCGGCGACGGTCAGCTCGACGGCCTCGCGCCCCACCTCGGTCTCGATGAGCTCACGCGGACGCCCCTGGCGTTGGATGCGCCCATGGTCCATCACCACCAGCCGGTCGCAGAGCTGTTCGGCCTCGTCCATGTAGTGGGTGGTGAGGATGAGGGTGACCCCGCGGGCACGAAGCTCGCGTAGACGCTCCCACACCAGGTGACGCGCCTGCGGGTCGAGCCCGGTCGTGGGCTCGTCGAGGATCACGACCCGCGGGTCGTTCACCAGCGACCGGGCGATCTGCACCCGCCGCTTCATGCCCCCGGACAGCCGGTCCACGGCGTCGTCCGCCCGATCCCGCAACCGGGCGAAGTCGAGCAGCTCGTCCACCCGGGCGCGCGCGACGTCCCGCGGCACGTCGAAGTATCGAGTGTAGATCGAGAGGTTCTCCCGGACGCTCAGCTCGAGATCAAGGTTGATGTCCTGGGCCACCACGCCCAGCAGGCGCTTGACGATCCGCGGCTCACGGGCCGGATCGTGTCCCAGCACCGCGAGCTCCCCCGCGTCGCGCGTCGCCAGACAGGAGAGCATCCGCATGGTGGTGGTCTTGCCGGCGCCGTTGGGGCCCAGGAAACCGAAGCATTCCCCGTGCTCGATGCGGAAATCCACACCGTCGACGGCGTGGACGTCACCGAACCGCTTGACGAGACCCCGCGCCCGAACGGCCGGGTCGGGATGACCGGCGGGACCCCCCGACGTCACGCGCCGACGGGGGCCGCGCCGGCCCCGTCGCGCTCGCGCAGCTCTCTGATGGTGAGGTCGAGCCCCCGGGTCAGGTCCACCGCGGGCTCCCAGTCGAGGATCCGCCGCGCCGTCGTGATGTCGGGCTGGCGGATGGCGGGGTCGTCCTGCGGCAGGGCCTCGTAGACGATCTCGGACGAGCTGCCGGTGAGGCGGATGATCGTCTCCGCGAGCTCCAGCACCGTGAACTCGCCCGGGTTGCCGACGTTGACCGGCAGGTGGTAGTCGCTGCGGATGAGCCGCGTGAGCCCCTCGATGAGGTCGGTCGCGTAGCAGAACGACCTGGTCTGGCTGCCGTCGCCGAACACGGTGAGCGGCTTGTTGCTCATCGCCTGACGCAGGAACGTGGGGACGGCGCGCCCGTCGTTGGGACGCATGCGCGGACCGTAGGTGTTGAAGATCCGCACGATCTTGGTGTCCACCCCCTGCTGGCGCCGGTAGGCCATGGTGAGGGCCTCGGCGTACCGCTTGGCCTCGTCGTACACGCCGCGCGGGCCGATCGGGTTGACGTGGCCCCAGTAGCTCTCCGGCTGCGGATGCACCTGCGGGTCGCCGTAGACCTCGCTGGTGGACGCCAGGAGAAAGCGCGCCCGGTGGCGCTTGGCGAGTCCCAGGGCGTTGTGCGTGCCGTACGAGCCGACCTTCAGCGTGTGGAGCGGCAGACGCAGGTAGTCGATGGGACTGGCCGGTGAGGCGAGGTGGTACACCTCGTCCACCGGGTCGGGGAACTCCAGGTGCTCGATCATGTCGTGCTGGAGGAACTCGAAGCGCGGGTCGCGGATGTGCTCGATGTTGAGGAGCGATCCGGTGTCGAGGTTGTCGACGCAGACGACGCGGCTGCCCTCGGCGATGAGCCGGTCGCACAGGTGCGATCCCAGGAACCCCGCGCCGCCGGTGATGATGCAGGTGGTGGGTTTCACGGTTGGCAGGCTATCGCCCGCTGCGGCGCACGGCGACGCCCAGGGTGCTTCGCACGATGCGTCCGAAGTGCACCACCCCGGCGAAGCCGTCGTGCATGGACGCAGACCCCGGGGCGGGGCGCATGGTCACCGGCACCTCGCCGATCGAGAGGCCCCGCCTGCGCACCCACACCAGGAAGCTCGACTCGGTGAGCCCGTCCGGATAGCCCATCTCGGCGAGCGGCCGGGCGACCGACAGCCGCATCGCGCGGATGCCGGAGGTGGGGTCGGTCACGTTCACGCCGGCCAGGAGGGCCATCAGACGGCACGCCTCGATCCCGATGCGCCGCGCCGTCGACATCGGATAGCCGGCGCCGATGAACCGCGATCCGATCACCAGGTCGTGCTCGTCGAGCGCCGCCAGGAGCGCCGGCAGCTCCTCGGGGGTGTGCTGCCCGTCGGCGTCCAGCTGCAGGATGCGCTCGGCCCCGGCCGCGATGGCCGCCCGGTACCCCGCCTGCAGCGCCCCGGCGTAGCCCAGCGACCGCTCGTTGACGAGCACCGTGGCGCCCGCCTCGAGGGCCATGCGGTCGGTGCCGTCGTCGGACGCGTCGTCCACCACGATCACCACGGCGTCGGGGATCGTGGCGAGCGTGCGGCGCACCACGGTCCCGACCGTCGGCGACTCGTTGAGCGCCGGGATCACCACGCCGATCATGGCGCGTCCCACCGCCAGATCCGTGCCCGGCCCAGATCGGCGACGAGGGTCAACCGCGAGGTGGGCGGCACCACCGCCCGGAAGCGCTCGCGAAACGCGTCCCAGTTGAGCGGCCAGCCGGCGCGCCGGTGCACCGGCCCGGTGACGACGTAGCCGCCCCGCGCCGACGCCGGGTCGGGCAGCGGACGCATCATGCGCAGCTCGCGGACCCGTTCGCGCGGGACGAACGCGGGGTCCTCCACCTTCGGGATCGTGATGCGATCGCGCGCGAGGTAGGTCTGGAACTTGGCATGCCAGGTGTAGCTCTCGGTGATGACCGGCCCCTCCGGGAGGCTCGACAGGCGATCCGCGACGCGCGAGAAGAGCGCGACGTCGTCGCCGCGCAGATCCCTGGCCGGGACGGTCCACAATACCCCGATCGTCGCCGCCGCGGCCACGGCGGGCGCGATCCAGGCCGTCAGCCTGCCGTCCACCGCGAGCGCCACCAGGATCGCGGCCGGGATCGTGCAGAGCGTGAGGTAGCGGTTGGGCTTGGCGAGGTTGATGAGGGTGCCGAACTCCAGGTAGAACGCCGCCCAGGCCAGCCAGAGGCCCGGGAGAATCGCCCGCCGGTCGCGGCGCGCGGCCACCACGGCGATCGCGACGAGGATGACCGGTCCCGCCAGGAAGACCAGGCTGCGACGGTCGAACGCGCCGTTCCACAGCATCGCCAGGTACGAGTCGTCCAGGTTCCAGGCGGCGAACGGGTTGCGGAAGACCCCCTCGGTGCCCGCACCCACCAGCGGCGTTGCCGGGGTTCCGGCGCCGATGGCGAAGACCACCGCCGCCAGGGCGGGCATCACCGCGATCCCCCCAAGGGCGGGCAGGATGCCGCGGCGAAGGGCCGCCCACCCGGCGATCAGGACGATGGGGGCCATGAGGAGCGCGTTCTCCCGCACCGACCACCCCGCGCCCATCGCCAGGCCGGCGCCGAACGCCCACCAGCGCGACGCGTCCGTGCGGGCCGCCCGCAGCGCGAACCACACCGCGAGGCCCACCAGCGCCGGCACGATGGCGTCGGGCCGAAGGACCGTCCCCAGCCGGGCCTCCATCGGGGTGAGCGCCACGACGGCCGCCGCGACGACCCCCACCCGGTGCGAGGCGAGCTCCCTGCCCAGGAGGTAGGCGACCACGATCGACGCGAGCGACCAGACGAGCGGCCACACGGCCACCTGGTGGTCACCGGCGCCGAACAGGCGGAAGACCCCCGCGGGCGGGGCCAGCATGAAGAGGCGGGTGCCGAACCACTCCGACGGTCCGCTCGGGAAGTGACCGTTGGCCATGTTCTGCACCAGGGCGATGAAGCGCGACTCGTCGGACGCCCAGGAGAACGTGGGACCGACGTACCCGGCGATCCGTGCGGCAAGCCCCAGGACCACCACCCCGGCGACGGTCGCGACCTCGATCAGCCGGGTGCGGCTCACCGGCGGCGCCGGGAGACGAGGGACCGCACCGCGCCGACACCCTCGCGAAGCGGGGCGGGCGCCAGGATGCGTGCCGCCACGATGAACGCCGCCAGGCCGATGGCGCTCTTGGCCGCGATCCCGACGGCGGTCGCGGTGATCGTGCCGGTCCCGTCGGTGGGGATGGCGAGGCCCATGCCGATCGCCGTCGCGGCACCGATGGCGGCGCACGCCGCGATCCGGGCCTGCGCGCCGACCAGGCTCTGCACGTGCAGGTCGGGCAGGAGGCGGGCGAGCATCCAGCCGGTGATGACCATGTTGACGATCACCCCGATCGAGGTCGCGAGCGCCAGCCCCTGCAGCTGCATCGGTCCCAGGAGGATCACGTCGAGGGCGACGGTGACCACCACCGTCACGATGGTGGCCCGGAAGATGTCGCGGGGACGGTTGAGCGCCGAGAGGCTGCGGTTCAGCAGATAGCCGATGAACGCGGCCCAGGTGCCGATGGCGTAGTAGCGCAGCGGCCCGGCGATGTCGGCGACGCACCCCGGACCGCACTTCGATCCGCCGAACATGATGCGGGCGATCTCGTCGGGGAAGGTCAGAAGGAGCGCGGTCATCGGCAGCGACACGAGGCCCATGACGTCGGCGGCGCGGCGAAACGCCCGGCCGGTCTCCGAACGCCGCTCCTCGGCCGCCAGCCGCGCGATGACCGGGAAGAACGGCGTGAGCAGCGGCACGAGCAGCAGCGCGCGTGGCGCCTGGCCCGCCTGGTTGGCCCAGTTGAGGGCGGCGATCTGGCCGTCGTCCTTGAGCGACTCGGCGAAGAGCTTGTCGGTGTAGCCGTTGATCTGCTGCAGGATGGACGCGCCCATCACGGGAAGCGACATCAGCGCGGCCGCCCGCAGCCGGGGGTGTGCGAAGCCCGGTCTGCCCCCACCGCCGCGCCTGAGGACCATGATGAGCTGCGGCAGCTGCAGCACCACCTGCGCGATGGCACCGGCCACCACGCCCCAGCTGGCGGCGCGCACGGTGCCGCCGCCGATCACCAGGGCGAGGATGATGCCCAGGTTGAACGCCACGCCCACCGCGGCGGGTCCGAGGAACCGCCGCTGGGACTGGAGCACGGCGGTGAGGAGCGCCGAGATCCCCTGCAGGGCGAGGCCGGCCGCCATGATGCGCACGAGCTCCGCCATGATCCGCCCCGACTCGCCGTCCATCCGAAAGAGCGCGGTCGGCACCTCGGGCCAGACGGCCATGAGGGTGCTGAGGGCGATGAGCACCAGGCACACCCATGTGCCGATGACGCGCATGAGCGCCCAGGCGGAGTGCTCGCCGCGGTCGCGTCGCTCGTGCTCGAACGCCGGGATCACGATGGTCACCAGCGCGTAGAGGAGGATGGCCGCGCCGGTGTTGACGATGAAGAGCGAGTTCGCGTAGGCGTCGGCCTCGCCGGTGGTGCCGAGCGCGCGGGACAGGAACGCCTCGCGGACGAAGCCGAGGATCCGGGAGAGGATGTTGAACGCCGCGACGAGGGCGGCGGCGCGCGCGACGGCGCCGCGGTTCACCGCGGGGTCAACCCGTAGAGCACCTCACGGCCCACGATCACGAGCGTGTCGTCCACCGCCACGGCGGGGCTGTACCGGCCGTCGGGCATGCGCCAGACCTCCTTGCCGGTCCTGACGTCGAGCCCGAACGTGACGCCCAGGCGCCCGTGCGGGGCCAGCGTCGAGATGTACACGATGTCGCCGATCACGGAGGCCGAGCCGCTGATGCGCTCGCCGGTGTCGAAGCTCCAGCGCACCTTGCCGGTGACGGCGTCCAGCGCGTAGAGGTTGTGGTCGTAGCTTCCGACGAACACGGTGCGGTCGGCGATCGCGGCGCTCGAGTAGACGTAGTCCTTGGCCGAACGGACCCAGGCGACCTTGCCGGTGTCGGCCTGCAGCGCCACGATCCGGTTGTTGATGTTGCCGACGTAGACGCGGCCGTACGCCACGGCGGGACCCGCGTAGAAGCGCCCAGGCCCCTGGAAGCGCTCGCCCGGGCTCTCGCGCTTCCACACCAGCCGTCCGTCGCGCTTGGCGAACGCGCGGACCTCACCCCCGTAGTCGGCGGCGATCACGTTGGCGCCCGACTCGGCCAGGCTGGACTTGACGTCCCCGGCGGCCTTCGCCTTCCACATGGTGCGGCCGGTGCGGGCGTCCAGGCGCATGACGTCGCCGTCCAGGTTGCCGATGTAGATCGCCCCGTCGATGACGAGCGGCGACGATTCGCTGGCCGATCCGATCTGACGCACCCAGATGCGCGCGCCGGTCTCGGCGTTGAGCGCGATGATGCGGCCCTTCTTGGTGGTGAAGTACGCACGGCCGTCCACCACCGCCGGGCTCGAGGCGATGAGCCCCATGAGCTCGGTGCGCCACAGGAGCTTGCCGGTCCGGATGTCGAGGGCGAAGGTGTGGCCGTCGTTGGCGCCGCCGATCACCCGCCCGTCGACGATGGCCGGCGGGAACTCCATGAGCGATTTCGCGTCGTGTCGCCACAGGCGTCGAAACGGCGGCGCGATCTTCAGATCGGTGTTGGCGCGCGTGCGGGCGGCGTCGTGGCCGTACTCCGGCCAGGCGCCCTCCGGGATCTCGGCGGTGGTCTCGGTGGCGACGAACCCGGTCGTCGAGCCCTCCACGTCGCCGCTTCCCCCGCCCAGGCGCCATGCCGCCAAGAGGCCGATCGCCACGATGACGACCGCGCCGACGACGCCGAGGATGATGGCCTTACGGCGCCGGGTAGGCATACAGCGACGTGCGTCCGGTGATGAAGATGGTGCGTCCGGCTCCGACGGCCGGCGAGTAGCGGCCGTCGTCCTTGGTCCAGACCCTCCTGCCGGTGCGGACGTTCAGCCCGTAGGTCCGGTCCTTCTCGCCGCGGGCGGCGAGCACCGACACGTAGACGGTGTTGCCGATCACCGAGGCGCTGCCCGAGATGCGTCCGCCGGTGTCGAAGCTCCAGAGCTCCCGTCCGTCCGACAGGCGAAGCGCCCGCAGCCGGCGGTCGTACGACCCGATGAACACGGTCCCGCGGGCGATGGCGGGACTGGAGTAGACCATGTTGCCGGTCCCGACCCGCCAGCGGCGGCTGCCGTCGGTGGCGTTGAGCGCGACCACCGCGCCGCCCACGTCGCCCAGCACCACGGTGTCGCCGGACACCCCGGGTCCACCGTAGAACTTGGCACCGGCGTTGACCCGCCACACCGGTTTGCAGTCGCGCCGGCGCATGGCGTAGACGTTGCCGGCGTAGTCGGCGAAGATCACGTTCTCGCCGTGCTGCGCGGCGCTTCCCTTGATGTCGGCCGACGCGCGGAACGAGCACTGCATGCGACCGGTCTGCGCGTTCAGCTTGTAGAGCGTGCCGCTCCACGTGCCGACGTACACCGACCCGTCCACGAGCAGGGGCGAGGTCTCGATGGGGCTGCCGCCGGTGGAGAACGGCCGCTTCCACACGGTGGCCTTGCCGCCGCGGAGCGCGTAGGCGTTGACGATGCCGTCCATGCCGGCCACGATCACCGCCGGGCCGCTGGGGTCGATAGCGGGCGACGCCGCGATGAACTGCCCGGGCTTGGTGTGCCGGGTGGTCCACAGCTGCCGGCCGTTCAGGACGTCGTAGGCGAAGACGCGGCCGGGGTTGTTGGTGATGACCGCGACCCCGTTGTAGACGACCGGCGGGAACTCCAGGAGCGCCCTGCCGCCCTTGCTCCACGCCGGGCGCCCGCTGGGCGGCTTCAGCATCACGTCCGGGTTGAACCGGGTGCGGGAGGGGCCGTCGCCGTACTGCGCGCTCTGCAGCTTGGGGTCGTAGAGCCGCACGATCACCGTCTGGCCCGGCTTGTCTTTGGGGACGGCCGCGTAGCGCTGTGCGCCGAACGGCGGGTAGCGCACGTAGACGCCGGTCGCGTCGGCCGGAAGCGGCCACAGTCCGGCCTCGCCGGGTGCGATGGGCGTGCCCGTGGTGCTGCCGGTGACGGGTGCCACCGTCGCGTCGAGGATGGGGTCGGCGGTGTCGCCGTTGATCACCCGCGCCATGTGGCCGGAATCGGTGATCGTCGTGGTGGGCTGCGTCGGCTGCGTGGTCTCGTCGTCCCCGCCGCAGCCGGCGAGGAGGACCAGCGCCCCCAGCGCGCCCGCGCCGATCAGGTGTCGCCTACGTCCCATCCGCATCCCGGGTCGCGGGGCTCCCCTTCCACACCAGCACGACGATGGCGCCGAGGATGAGGCCGATGATCACCCCGAAGATCGTGGTGCGGATGAGCGACGCCGTCGTGCGCGACGCGGCGACGGTCTCGGCGCGGGAGACGATCTTGGGGGTGTACTGCTCCATGGTGGCCGCGCCGATGGTGGCGGCGTCCACCCGCTGGGCCAGCATCCCGTACTCGCTCTGCAGGCTGACGAGCGCGATCTGTCCGGCGGCGCCCTGGCGTCGCGCGGCGTCCATCTGGCCCTCGATCTGGGTGAGGCGCGCCTGCCCGTTCTTGGCCTGCGCCTGCCACGCCCGGATGAGCTTGGTGTACGGGCCGTTCACCCGCTCGAATGCCGCGTCGGCGTAGGCGTTGGCGACGCGGATGGCGGTCGCCTTGTCGCGGTCCGTGTACTGCAGGGTCGCGACGGTCGGCTGGTTGCCGCCGGCGGCGCCCGGAACGCGGTCGACCGCCGGGGCGACCCCGTCGCGCACGCGGTCAATCGGGACGCCGGACGCCTCGGCCGCCGCCGCGAGGATGTCGTCCTCCCGCAGGGTCTTCAGCGCCGTCACCGGCGTGGTGTACGGGGTCGAGAGCGGCTGGCCGCTGGGGGCCGTGGCGACGCCCATGTAGACGAGGCTCTGCGCCGTGTAGTTCATGGGACGCATGAGCACGATCACCAGCGCCACGAGCGCGACGGCGACGGCGCAGATGATGAGGACCCATTTTCCGGACGCGAACACACGGAAGTAGTCGCGAAGCGTGACCTCACGCGGGGAAGATGACACGTGGTGAACCTATCGCTCGGGCGGGACGGCTCGAAGCCCCGCAGGTGTGCGCTCCAGGATGATCTCGGAGAGGAAGCGGCTGAGGACGACGCCGGCGCGGTGCGTGCCCACCCGCGATTCGGGTGATTCGCCCGCGGCCATGCGGACGATGAGCTCCGGATAGCCGCCACCGGCCGCGAGCGGCAGCGGGAACGCGCCGCCGAAGCGCGTGTTGATGTCGGTGATCCCCTGGATCTCGCCGTCTTTGCGGAAGCACTGGACGGTGGACGGCCCCACGAGCCCGAGCCCCTCGATGGTGGCGACCGCCAGCTCGACGAGCTGCGGGTCGTCCAGCGTCTCGCCCTTGTGCTGCTCGCCGCCCTTGGCCTGCAGCATCGCCCGCGGGATGGCGCCCAGGGCCCGCCCGTCCAGCCCGCCAAGACAGTCGATGGAGAACTCGGTGCCGTCCAGGGCCCGCTGGTACACCGACTCGAGCGGCGACTGACGCTCGAAGAACGCCATCTCCTCCGGCGTCTCGGCGCGGTAGATGTGGCGGGCGGCGAAGCCCAGGCGGGGCTTCAGCATGAGCGGGAACCCCAGGTCCGCCGCGTCGGTGTCGGCGGCCAGCCATGTGGGCGGCGACGGCAGGCCGGCGCGCTCCAGCATCAGGTGGCACTCCCACTTGTCCTGACAGCCCAGGGCCACCTCGGGCGTGGGCAGGAACACGGTGGTGCCGCGCTCGCGCAGGGTCGGTGCGAGTCCGGCGAGGATGACCGGGTCGAGGTCCGACACCGGCAGGAGGGCGGTCACCCCGTGCTCCGCGCAGCCGGCGAGGACCGCGTCGGCGTAGCCGGGGTCGTCCACCATGGGCAGGTCCACCACCCCGTCGGCCACGTAGCGGGTCGGCGAAACGTCGCCGGCGTCCGCCACGAGCACGCGACCGGTGTGGGGTCCGCGCGCCAGCGCGTCCTGGAAGGCGCGCACCATGTCGACGCGTGCCCCCGAGCACGTGAGCAGCACGTTCACCTCTGCGATGGCCCCACCTCCTGGTCGTCCTCGTCCGTCGGCCCGGGCGGCAGGTCGAACCCGCCCGTCTCGCCCTTGTAGGTGTCGGCGGGTCGCAGCACCACCAGGAACGTGCGGGCGATGATGCCGAGGTCGCGCATCATGCTCCAGTCCCGGATGTACTCCAGGTCGATCGCGATGCGCTGCGACCACGGCAGGGTCGCGCGCCCGCGCACCTGCGCCAGGCCCGTGATGCCGGGCCGCGCGTCCAGCCGTCCCATCTGCTCGGGCGTGTAGCGGGTCACCTGTGACGGCACGGTCGGCCGGGGGCCGACGATGCTCATCTCGCCGCGCAGCACGTTCAGGAGCTGCGGCAGCTCGTCCAGTGAGAGCCTGCGAAGCGTGTGGCCGGCGCCGGTGATGCGGTCGTCGTCGGCCTGCACCGCGAGGCCCGTCCCCTTGTGCTCGGCGTCCACCACCATCGTCCGGAACTTGAACACCCGAAACTCGCGGCCGTGCAGCCCGACGCGCCGCTGCCGAAAGAGCGCGGGGCCCGGCGAGTCGCGCCGGATCCAGACGGCGATGCCGATCATGACCGGGGCCAAGAGGATCGTGGCCGGCACCGCGACCAGCAGGTCGAACACCCGCTTCGCCCGCCCGCCGACGGCTTCCGTGCCTGTCAGAGCGCCGTTCACCGGTGCGAATCCTCGCACACCGCCCCGGGGACGAACCCCGCGCCGGGCGTGACCGACCGGCTCAACGGCGCGCCACCCCCTCCACGATCTCCACCAGGCGGGCAGCGAGCCGCGTGCGGTCGTAGTGCCGGGCGACGTACTCGGCGCCGGCCGCGCCCATGCGGCGACCGGCGGCACGGTCGTCGGCCAGACGCGCGATCGCGTCGGCCATCGCCCGCGGATCCGCCGGGGCGATGGCGACGCCGCAGTCCGCGCGCGCCACGAGCCCCGAGAGCTCCCCGGTCGGCACCGCCGCGAGGATCGGTTTGCCGGCGCCCATGTAGTCGAACGTCTTGTTGGGGAGGGCGCCCGCGAAGAGCTGCCGGTCCTGGTAGGGCAGCAGACACAGGTCGGCGCGCGCCAGCCATCGGGGAACCTGCGACTTGGGCACCGGGTCGACGAACGTCACGTTGTCCAGGCGCATCCGTTCGGCCATCGCGACCAGGCCGGCCTTCTGGTCACCGCCGCCCACCAGCACCACCCGGATGTCGTCGCGCTCGCGCAGCAGGTCGGCGGCGCGCAGGACGGTCTCGAGCGAGCTGTAGGTGCCGTGGGCGCCCATGTACATGGCGCAGAACGCGCCGTCCGGCACCGGCACCTGCGGCTCCGGCCCCGTGGCGTCGGGCGCCGGGTCGACGCCGTTGGTGATGACCGTCACACGCCCGGGCGGCACGCCCTTGGCGATCACGCCGTCGCGGATGCCCTCGGTGAGCGCCACGACGTGCCGCGCACGCCGGTAGCAGAACCACTCGAGGGCGCTCGCCACGCGTGCGAAGAGGCTGCCCTGTCGCACGAGCCCCATCGCGACCGCCGACTCGGGCCACAGGTCGCGCACCTCGAGCACCAGGGGCACCCGGCGCACCATGGCCACCACGGCGGCTCCGGCGGCCGCGGGAAGCGACGGCGACGACGCCAGCATCACGTTGGGCCGGGGCGCGCGGACGGCGGCGACCGACGCCCACCAGGCGAAGCTCAGGTAGTTGGCCAGGCGCGAGCGCAGGTCGCGGCCGTACCCGGGGGTGGAGTACGTGCGCCACATGGTGAGGCCGTCCTCCGTCTCGCGCACCACCCGCCGGCCGCGGTAGGCGTCGGGGATCGTGCGCTCCTTGTGCTGCACGAACGAGGTGATCACGTGCACGTCGTGCCCACGCGCCGCGAGCGCCCGGGTGTGGTGCCAGTGGCGCACGCCGCCGGGCTGGTCGCCGCGCACGAAGTACTGGGAGACGTAGGCGACCCTCATGCGTGCTCGTCCTCCCCGCGGCGTCCGGTGATGCGCGCGTAGAGGTCGACGAGCGTCGCCGCCTCCCGCGCGAAGGTCATGTCCGCCAAGAAGGCTCGGCGGCCCGCCTCCCCCAACCCGCGCGCGCGGGCCGGGTCGCGCAGCAGGTCCGACAGCGCCGCGGCGTGGGCGGCCGGATCGTCCGCCGGCACGACGATGCCGCAGTCGGCGCCGCGCACGATGGTCGCGGTGCGCCGCAGGTCGGACGCCACGAGCGGCCGTCCGCAGGCCATGGCCTCCATCACCTTGGTGAGGCGGCCGCGGTCGTTATTTGGCGTGCGCTGCAGCGGCATCCAGACGACCGATGCGCGGCGGAGCACCTCCGGCACGCGGTCGTAGGGCAGCGCACCAAGGTGCTCCACCCGCGGCGGCAGCGGACCGGGATCACCGGGGCCCGCCAGGATCAGGCGTGCGTCCGGCGCGTCGACCAGCGGGAAGGCCTCGAGCATCAGGTCGCGGCCGCGTGAACGGTCGAGCGCGCCGACGTAGACGACCACACCGGGCTCGGGCGCCCCGGGGTCGGGGAACCGCGCGGCATCGGCGAAGTTGGCGACCGTCACCGCCTCCACCCCGGCGGCGGCGAAGTCGAGCGCCATGTCCTCGGTCACCGCCACCACGGCGTCCAGGCGTGCGGCCAGGAGGCGCTCGCCCACCCCCACCACGCCCGCCAGCGGCCGGCGGAGCCGCGCGGGGATCCAGGGTTTGGTGCGGGTGGTCTGCGCCAGGTACTCGTGGGCGTCGTACACCACCCGGGCGCGCGTGCCGATGGTGCTTCGCACGGCGGCGGGAAGAAGCTCGGGATCGTGGATGTGGATCACGTCCGGGTCGCGTCGCCGCGCCTCGGCCATGAGACGCCAGCCGGCGGTCGCCCGTCGCGAGCGCGTCGGGCGCGGGTCGAAGCCCATCACCGTGGCGTCGGCGCCGGCATCGCGCAGCGCCTGCACCTCGCGGTGGAAGATGCGCCCGTCGTCGGGGCGGTGGACGCTCGTCACGTGGATGGCGCGCAGGCCGCCAAGGTCGGCGGCGGCGGGTCGGGGCCGCCGGACCATCGGACGCAGGTCCCAGCCGGCGTCAACGAGCGCGTCCAGGGTGTCGCCGTCCCAGGTGGTGACGGCCTCGCCGGTCTCGCCGCCCGGTGCGATCACCGCCGCGCCCACCGCCCGGGCCAGGCGCCGCGCACGCGCGTCACCGGGGTGGGCGACGACGGTCGGGACGAGGCCCCGTTCGGCGGTCTCGCGCAGCCGGTCGACGATCCAGGGGTCGTCGCCGTGCGCGATGAGCGCGGCCCTCCGCGCGGGCGCGCTCACCGAACGATGGCCTCGTACAGCCCGATGTGCTGCTCGGCGTTGGCCGCCCATGTGTAGGTGGCCTGTGAGCGCTCGAGCGCCACCCGCTCGAACTCGGCGCGACGCGCGTCGTCGGCCAGGATGCGGTCGAGCGCACCGGCGAGCCCCTCGGCGTCGCGCGGCGCGACCAGAAGACCCGTGACGCCGTCGTCGACGATCTCGGGGGTGCCGTCGACGGCGGTGGCCACCACCGCGCGGGCGCAGGCCATGGCCTCGCAGACCACGGTGGGAAGGCCCTCGCTGAGGCTCGGCAGGCAGAAGACGTCCCCCGCCGCCATCCAGACGGGCACGTCGTCGTGCGGCACCTTGCCGACGAAGCGGATGCGGTCGGCCACGCCCAGCTCGCGCGCCCGCGCCTCGAGCGACTCGCGCAGCTCGCCGATGCCGGCCACCACGAGAAGCGGCGCGCCGGCGGGCTTCTTCGCGAGGAGTCCCATCGCCTCCACCAGGGTGTCGATGCCCTTGCGCGGGGTCAGCACGCCCACGAAGGTCACGATGCGCTCGTCGACCGGCAGTCCGAGGCGTCGGCGCGATTCGGCCCGGTCGCGGGGGTGGAAGACCCGGGCGTCGGCGCCGTTGGGGACGACGGCGATCGGACGTTTTGGTGTGGCCAGCGACTCGCAGGCCAGGCGCATGGCGTTGGAGACGGCCACCACCTGGTCGATCTCGCGGACCGCCTCGGCCACCTGCTCACGCTGCGCACCGCCGCGGGCGGGCACGTCCAGCACGTCGGCGCGGTGCGCGGTGGCGAGCACCGGCACCCCCAGGTCGCGCACGGCGCGCACCGCCGCCCAGCCGTCGGGGACGAGCATGTGCGCGTGCACCACGTCGAACGGCCAGCGCGCGTGCACGCGTCGCAGGGGCCCGGTGATGGAGAGCCGCATGGATTCGCCGTTCCAGTGGCCCAGCCGGCCGCCGGGCAGGGTCACCTTGCGGGGGTAGAGCACGGGCACGCCGTCGTGCACCGCGGTGCCCGGCACGTCGCGGAACCGCGCCCAGCGCTTCATGAACGGCGGTGCGATGCCCTTGGGGGAGACGACGCGCACGTCGTGGCCCAGGTCGCGCAGCGCCGTGACCTGCTCGTGCACGAAGGTGCCGGCGGTCGGATCGGCGGGGCTCGGGTACAGGTGTGACAGGACGAGGATCTTCATGGGCGTTCATCTCGTGCGAGGACGAGCGTCAGCATGCCAAGTCCGAGGGTGATCCACATCGGTGCGAAGTGGATCACGGACGATGGGCCCATCGATCCGGACAGAAACCCGACGAGTGCGAGGCCCCCGGAGAGCCCCATCCAGCGGATGAACGGGTCGCGCGCGCGGCGGGCGGCGCGGAACTGTCCGCGAAGGAGCGTCAGGTACATGGCGACGAACACCACCAGGCCGACGACGCCCAGGTTGACCAGCAGTTCCAGCCACCAGTTGTGCACGTTCTCGACGCCGGTGAAGGCGTCCAGGCTGATCAGGTGGGTCTCGGCGTTGCCGGCGCCCACGCCCAGCCCGCCGCTGCGGCGCACGAGGCCGAGGCCCTCGGTCACGACCGCCTCGCGCACCGCGCCCGACCCGTACTGCTGCTGACGCTGCTCGAACAGGAGGCCCAGGTCGAACTTGGTGACCGCCTCCTCGGGGATCGGCAGGATGCCGTGTCCGGAGAGCGAGGGCACCACGAGGACGACGGTGAGCCCGGCGATGGCGATCCCCATGCTGCGCCCCATCCCCCGGCCGGCCAGGATCAGGAAGACCACGAGTCCCGCCACCACCAGGCCCGCGGCCACCAGGTTGGACCGGCTGCCGGTGAACATGAGCGACGCGAGTGCGACGACCGTCCCGACCGCTCCCAGAAGCTGCAGGCGCGCGTCGCGGAACACCACCGGCAGGCACAGGAAGTACGGCAGCGTGAGGGTCAGGTAGGTCGCGAAGTTGTTCTGGTTGCCGAAGAGGCTCGTGGCGGCGTCGGTGGACCGTCCGAGGAGCGCCGAGGTGGGCAGCCGCATGCCCAGCCGGATCTCGGCGAAGCCGGCGAGCGCCGCGAACAGGAACGTGGCCCCCAGGACCATCACCAGGCGGATGGCCATGCGACGCTCCCGACAGGCGAACACGAGACCCACCGCGAGGCCGCTCATCATCATCATGAAGAGGGTCCAGCGGGCGGCGGCGAGGGCGTTCTCGGCCCACAGGTTGGAGACGAGCGCCCAGAGGTTGAGCGCCAGGAGCAGGCCCGCCGGCCGCGACAGGCCGCGCGGGATGGCCAGCCGTCCGTCCAGGAACAGGTAGGCGACCATCCCCAGGCCGAGCAGGACGATGATGACCCGGAAGGCGAAGACCGACGGCGCCTGCGGCAGGGCCAGGTTGGGGCCGAGGATGCCCGCCACGGCGCCCACGACGATCCCCACCCGTGCCAGCCGCGAGGCCGACATGGGCAGGAGCAGCGCGACGAGCAGGCCGACCACCACGAGCCCCAGCGCCACCGGTGGGGCGAACGCCGCGAGCGCACCGAGCACGACGGCGCCGACGGCCGCGACCGCGACGCGCACGGGCGTGGCGTGCGGGGCTGCGGGCGGGGCATGGGCCCCGGCGACGGCCCACCGCGGGGCCGCCCGGGCCACGAGGACGAGCGCGGCCAGTGCCAGGACGGCGGCGGCGAGGGGGCTGAACGCGGTGACGGCGCCCAGCACGAGGGCTCCGGCAACCAGCGTCGCGAGGGCGGGCCCCGGCAGGGTGCGGATCGGCATACCGACCCGTCAGGCTAGCAACGGCCTATACGTTCGACGGGTGCGCGCGGGTGGATCGGGCTGGCAGCATCAGGTGGTCCCACGCCCCGCTTCCCCGCGCGGGCCCACCACCCCGAGTTGATGCCCACGACCTCCCAGCCCGACTCCCGCTCACGGATCCGACGGCTGCGGCGAATCCAGATCGCCGCGGTGGCGATCCCGACCCTGCTCGTCGTGATCGCATCGTTCCTGATCGCCCACGGCGTGATGACCGCGGGGGACGATCGGCGCGAGCTCGAGACGGTGGCCGAACGCGTGAGCGACCTGCGCCGGGAGCTGCAGTCCGAGTACATGGGCTACTGGCGCGCACGGGCCGAACGCGGCGGGGCCGCCGCGGTCCCGCCCTCCATCCGGCGGGCGTTCGTCGATCGCGCACGCGATTTCGAGGATCTCGCCCGCCGTCGCGAGCAGATCCTCGCGGAGATCGGGCCCATCGTGGACGTGCGCCGGTCGCTGGACACCCTCAGCGGGATCATCCTGACGGGGGTGGTCTCCCAGGAGACCGATCCCGCCGAGATCGCCCGGCTCACCGCCGCGGCGGACCGCGCGGTGCGGGGCATCGACGAGGGCCTCGCCCGATGGGAGGTGGCCCTGGAGGCGGAGGTGCGAAACGCCGGCCGCTCCGCGGACCGGTTCGCCGCGCGCCTGCTGGTCGCGTTCGGCGTGCTCATCGCCGTCCTCGTCGCGGTGGCCTGGACGATGTGGGCCACCGTGGACCGCCAGCGGCGGCGGGCGCTTGCGCAGATGGCGGGTGAACGCGACGCGACGCGGCTCGTGATGACCACGGTCCAGGACGGGCTGGCGGAGGTGGATCCCTCGGGTGTCGTCCTGGGCGTCAACCAGCGGATGGTGGACCTGATCGCGCGTCCCCGTGAGGAGCTGGTGGGGCGGCCGGTGCCGTGGTGGCCGGAGATCCCGCCCGACTTCACCGGCGAGATGGACCTGCGGCTCGTCGCCACGTCGGGCGTCGAGCGCGACGTGCTCCTGAGCGTCTCCCCGCTCGCCAACGGTCAGGGGGCGCTGCACGTCGTCAAGGACATGACCCTGCGCCGGCGCGCCGAGCGCCAGTTGCGTGAGCTCGCGACCGAGCGGGAGGTCCTTCGCCGGGTGGCCACGTTCGTGGCGACGGGACCGGAGCCCGACGAGGTCTTCCGGCTGGTGGCCGCCGAGTCGGCGCGGCTCCTGGGTGGCGACGCCGCGGTCGTGCGGCGGCTCGACCACGAGGCGGGGCGCGCGGAGGAGATGGGACGCTCGGTGCAGGACGGCGCGTCGGTGGAGGCCCCGCCGTCCCGGATCCCCCTGGACGGGGACGACCCCGTGGCGACGGCGCTTCGCGGGGTCTCGGCCTGCCGGGTGGAGGACACCGCCGGCGTGCCGGGTGCGGCGGCGCAGATCTACGCCGACGCCGGCTACCGGTCGATCGCGATCGTCCCCATCCGAAGCGGCGCCACCCAGTGGGGCACCCTCGAGGTGCTCGCCACCGTGCCGGGGGCCATCCCGCTCGACGCCGAGACCCGCCTGATGCGCTTCGCCGAGCTGGTGGGGATGACCGTGACCAACGCCGACGCCCACGCCCGGCTTGCCGACCAGGCGGGCACCGACCCCCTCACCGGTCTCGCCAACCACCGGCGCTTCCACGAGCGTCTGCGCCGCCAGTTCGACGAGGCCGACGGCGAATCGGACCTCTCGGTCGTGATGATCGACCTCGACCGCTTCCAGGACGTCAACATCGCCTACGGCCACCGGGTCGGCGACGAGGTGCTGGCCGAGGTCGCCCGCCGTCTGGCGGCGGAGGCGCGCAGCGGCGAGACGGTGGCGCGCATCGGCGGCGAGGAGTTTGCGTGGATCCTGCCGGGCACCGACGGCCTCGACGCCTGGCGTGCCGCCGAACGTGGCCGGCGTGCGATCGCCGAGGCGCCCTTCCCGGGCGGCGTGGGGTCGATCACCGCGTCCGCGGGTGTGGCCGACCGCTCCCAGGCCGCGACGCCCGCGGAGCTCATGCGGCTGGCCGAGGGGGCGCTCTACTGGGCCAAGGCCACCGGTCGCAACGTGACGCTGCGGTACTCGGCCGACGTCGTGCAGGAGTTCTCGGCCGACGAGCGGGCCGAGCGGCTGGCGCGGACCCAGGCGGTCACCGCCCTGCGCGTCCTGGCGCGCGCGGTGGACGCCAAGGACCCCAGCACCGCCCGCCACAGCGTGCGCGTCGCGACGCTCAGCGTGTCGATCGCCCGTGGCATGGGCTGGGGCGAGGCCCGCCTGGAGGCGCTGGAGGAGGCGGCGCTCCTGCACGACGTCGGCAAGATCGGCGTGCCCGACGCCCTCCTGCTGAAGCCGACGCCGCTCACCGACGACGAGCGCGCCGCGGTCGCCCACCACGCCGCGCTGGGCGCCGAGATCGTCTCGGAGGCGCTCTCACCCGTGCAGGTGTCCTGGGTGCGCTCCCACCACGAGCGCTGGGACGGCACCGGGTACCCCGACCGGCTGGCCGCGGACGACATCCCCACCGGTGCCCGCATCATCGCGGTGGCCGACGCGTGGGACGCCATGACCTCGGTGCGCACGTACGGGCATCCGCGGGCGGACGGCTGGGCACTCGACGAGATCACCCGCAACGCCGGTCGTCAGTTCGCGCCGGAGGTCGTCGAGGCCTTCGTCCGCATCCACGCGCTGGGCGAGATCCCGAGGCCGGACACCCGGCCGGTCGCCGCCCGCGACCCCGACTGAGTCAGTCCTCGTCGCCGGCGGCCCGCGCGAGGATGCGCGCGATGCGGGTCGCCTGCAGGTCGACGGCGTGGTCGGCGGCGGCCGCGACGCACGTCGCCTCGTCCGGCGGGTCGGCCAGGACGCGGGCGATGCCGTCGGCGATGGAGCCGACGTCCATGGGGTCGACCAGGGTGCCGGCGGTGCCGACGACCTCCGACGTCCCGCCGATCCGGGTCGCGACGACCGGACGTCCGCAGGCCAGGGCCTCCAGCGCGACCACCCCGAGTGGCTCGACGGTGCTTGGGATCGCGAGCAGGTCGGCCGCGATCATCCAGCGCACCACGTCGTCGTGCGAGACGGGTCCGGGGATGCTGACCTCGGCGTCGAGGCCCATCGCCGCCGCGCGGCGCAGCAGCGTCTCGCGCAGGGGGCCGTCCCCCACGAGGGCCAGGCGCGTGTCGGGACGGCGCTCGCGCACACGGGCCACCGCCTGCAGCAGCCGCTCCGGGTTCTTGCGCTCGTTCAGGCCGCCCACCGCCACCACCAGGCGGCCCTCCTCCGGCAGACCCAGCTCGCGCCGGGCGACGGCGCGGTCGCCGGGGCGGAAGCGCGTCGTGTCGACGCCCATGTCGATCACGTCGACCGGTGGCGACGCCAGGCCGGTGGCCTTGAGCTCGCCCGCCAGGTAGCGGCTGACGGCGATGACCGCCGCGGCGTCGCGCAGGGCCGGGGCGGTGAGCAGCCGGATCCGCGACGAGGCGAGGTTGCGCACGTCGCGTCCGTGGGCGGTCAGCACCCAGGGCCGGCGCGCCCGCCGGCCGGCCATCCGGGCGATCGCCCCGGTCGGGAAGAGGAAGTGCCCGTAGATCACGTCCACGTCGCGTGCGGCGCGCAGCGCCCGGGTGAGGAGTCCCAGGTACTTGGCCGGGGTGCGCAGCGGTCCACGGTCCCGACGGTCGATCACCACGCGGGTGACCTCGTGCCCCTGCCGCTCGAGCGCATCGCACATGGTGGCCACGAACGCCCCGTAGTCGGGCGCATCGGGGCCCGGATACATGTTGCTGAGGCACATGATCCGGAGCGACCGGGTCATGGGCGGACCACCACGCGGGGTGAGGGCTGCGGCGGCCGGACGAGCGTCGCCGCGGCGATGCCGAGAAGCGCCCAGATGGCCGGGTCCTCGAACAGCGACGAGTAGAGCAGGCTGTGGGCGAAGATCCCCGCCAGGAGCGCGAGCAGCACCGTCATGAGAAGCGCGTCGTCGTGGGGCCCGCGCGCCGCGCGCCAGAGCACGATGAGGACGCCGATCCCGAGGAGGGTGAAGAGGGCCATGCCGATGGCGCCCAACTCGGCCAGCACGGTCACCGGGGCGGTGTGCGAGATGAACACCCGTGTGCGCGCGCTCGTACGGCGGGGCAGGGTCTCCTCGTAGCGCTTCGAGAACGCCCCCAGCCCGACGCCCGCCACCGGTTCGGCCTTCCAGAGGTCGACGCCGCCGCTCACCAGGCGGAAGCGACCCTCGCCCGAGGCGGCCAGGGCGCTCCAGGAGGTCGCCTTCTCCCGCACCCCGGGTTTGAAGGCCACCGCCGGGCCGCCGATCAGAAGCAGGGCGGCGACGCCGACGAGGAGGGTGCGCCGCACGCCGAACACCTTGAGCGCCACGATCGTCAGGCCCACCATGAGCATCAGGGCGCTGGAGCGCGAGAAGGTGACCGCCAGCCCGCCCGCCATGACCACGCAGGCGCCGATGAGCGCCAGCCGCAGCCCGTCGTTTCGGACGACCACCAGGAGGGCGACCGACGCCACCAGCCCGATCGCCAGGTAGCGCCCGAGGATGTTGGGGTCGTAGAAGATGCCGTTGGCCCGGAAGAAGCGGTTGTAGATGTTGCCCTGCTTGAGGGTCTCGTTCCACCAGATTGCCTTGGTCGCGAACTGGAACAGGGCGAGCAGGGCGGTGGCGACCGCGATGCCGATCGTGATCGTCGTCACGGTGGCCAGGGCGCGGCGGTCGAGCGGCCAGAAGCACGCGACCAGCCGCGTGAGGATCACGAACGGCACGTAGAAGAAGGCCATCTTGACGGTGGCCTCCTGGATGTCGGCGCTCCAGAGCGTGGAGACGAGCGACAGGGCCACGAACAGCCCGAGCGGCAGGTCGATCAGCCACGAGCGGGGCGGCACCAGCGGCACGCGGCCGCGGGCGATCCCCACGAACCAGGCGATGATCCCGAGGCCGATCACCAGGTAGAGCGGTAGGAGCAGGTTGGCGCTCTGATGGCCGAGGGTCACCGGCAGGCGGATCGGGAGGGCGACCGCGACGAGTCCCAGCCACACGATCGGCCGGCGCAGGATCAGGCGCACGAGCGGGATTGCGACGCCCACGACGACCAGCGCGCCGATCGCCAGGCCGGCCACGCCCACCCGGTCGGTCACCCGTTCCAGGTCGTCGCGGCCGATCAGGCTGCCGCCCAGCATCAGCCAGGCGGCCGAGAGCACGCCCATCGCCGCCACGTGACGGGCGCTGGGGTCGCCGCCGCGCCGCGCCGGCAGCAGGAACGCGACGGCGGCCAGTCCGGCGATGATCGCCGCGACCACCTGGAATCGCTCGACCGCGGTCACGGGCGGAGCGGGATCAGCGCCCGCGCGTCGTCGGTGGTGGCCACGAGCCAGAGCCCGTTGATCGGGATGTTGCGCGGCAGGGGGATGCGCGTCGTCGCGAGGGGGCCGCTCACGCGTGCACCCACGCTCCGTCCGACCACCGCGGTGGTCGGGCCACCCGGGTCGCCGGTGCGGCGCACGATCTCGATGGTCACTCGCGTCGACGGTTCGAGCGGCGTGCCGTCCGTGCGCATCAGCCGGATCCGCGGCCGCGTCCCCAGCCGCGGTGCCGGCGGGATGGCGCGGCCCACGGCGTGCCCCACCCAGCAGGTCGCCGCACTGGTCGCGGTGTTCTTCGCGCGGTCGGTCAGCGAGGCGCGGATGATGTAGAGGCCCGGCTCGACGCGCTTGCCGTCGGCGCCGGTGCCGTCCCAGTTCCACAGCACGGTCTGGCCGGACGTGGCGTTGCGCCGGTCGAGCCGGGCGACCGCGACATCCCGCCCGCTGGTGGGGACCGCCACCAGCGACATGTCGCCGGCGTCGAGCGCGGTCGCACCCACCCGGCACTCACCCTCGCCCGGGCCCTCGATGGCGGCCGAGGCCACCGACAGGGTGCCGAGGGACGGCGGGGACCGGTCGATCGTGATGCGCTTGCTGTTGTTGTACTGCTTCTTGCCGGCCCGGGCGCGGACGCTCACCACGTACTGGCCGTCGGGGACCGGCCGGCTGTCGTTGGCCGTGCCGTCCCAGTCCAGGCGGACGATGCCCGCGGGCTGGTCGCCGGTGGTGAGCGTGCGCCATTCGCGTGTGCCGCCCACCTCCACGATGGAGACCTCGGCGTGCCCGGGCTCGTTCAGCCGGAACGAGATCCGGGCGATGTCCCGCGCGCCATCGCCGTTGGGGCTGAAGAGGCGCGTCACCTGGAACCCCCGGACGATCGGCGGGGGCGTCGGAAACGCGAACGGCACCAGGAAGACCGCGATGGCGGTGGCGAACAGCAGGATGGCGAGCACCCCGGCCGTCCGGCGTGAGGTGCGGGGGGTTTCGGGCGGATTGGTCAGCGCGGTCGGAAGGCGAGGCAGATGTAGAAGCCGAAGCGCCCGACGGGCGTGTGCGACAGGCGGATCTCGGCGTCGCGCGCGGCCTTCAGCCGGTAGATGCGGCCGATCTGCGAGCCCACGCGACCACCCGGGCGGAAGAAGATGCCGCGACGGCTGACGGTGACGAGCCCCGCCGCCTCACCGTGCGACTCGAGGTCGCCCCAGGTCTGCCAGTTGTCGATCGGCGCGAGGCTCAGCTTGATGCCCGGCACGCCGCGGTCGTGCAGCCAGCGGCGCAGGCCGTGCAGGCTGCGGCGGTTGGGGGTGGAGACCACGATCACGCCACCCGGTGCCAGACGCTCGCGGGCGGCGGTGAGGCACGCGCGCGGATCCTCCAGGTGCTCCAGCACATCGGTGATGGTCACCAGGTCGAACGGCCCCTCGGGCGGCTCGTAGGCGCTTCCCACCTGCGCCGTCAGACGGTCGGCGGCCCCCAGCTCGGCCAGACGCTGGTTGGCGATCTCGACCGACTCGGGCGAGAGGTCGACGCCCACGCCCGAAAGGCCGCGTGCGGCCAGCTGCTCGAGCAGGAAGCCGGTGCCGCAGCCGATGTCCAGCCCCCGGCCCTGCGGTGCGGTGAACCGGTCGATCGTCTCGAGCACCAGGGCCATGCGGCTCTGCAGGTGCCAGTTGCGGTCCTCCACCTCGTACAGGCGCGGCGCGAGGTCGTCGTAGTACTGCTGGACGTTTGAAAGGCGGTCGCTCACGGGATGGGGGCCCATTTCTGTGGCAGCTGGATCTGGCGGGCCCAGCGCTGGAAGACGGTCAGCGCCGGCTTGGATGTCCAGTCCTCGCGGAAGAGCCCGGCGGGCCAGTCACGATGATCCTGGAGATTGAAGTACACCACGGCGACCACGTTCCTGTGGCGCCGGGCGAGACGGTACGTCATGTCGATCCACCGTGCCTGCTGTGCCTCCGTCACGAAATAGCGGTGATACGTGCTGTAGCTCGTCGTGTAGCTCGTTTCGCTGATGATGACCGGCATCCTGCCGCGCGGCGAGAGCCGGTCGAGGTCCCGCGTGAGGGTGCCGAGCGTGCGCCACGACGGGAAGAACGCGGCGCGGTCCGGCGGTCCCACCGAGTGCATGTGCTGCGCCCACGCGTCGAACGGCACCCGCCCGGGGCCGAGCGCCGCGCGGAACCGCCGCAGGAACTCGTGCGTGCCGATCGTGGTGCTGGCGCTGCGACAGCCGCTGTTGTCGGCCGCGGCGGTCTCCCCGGCCACCACGACGACCCGCCGGTTGGCGGCCTTGATGCGCGGGTAGGCCAGCCGCATGAGCCGTGCGTAGTTGACCGGCGAGACGGGGACCCAGCGCGAGCCGACGCGACGGCACTGCGGCGAGGTCATGAGGTCGATGTTGGGTTCGTTGCGCGGGCTGATGCTGCGGATGGCGGGCAGCCGGCCGCCGTCCGGATCCGGGAACGTCCCGCTGTAGCGCTTGGCCACCGCGGCCGCGAAGTCGGCACCCGGTCCCGGTGGCGGCGCGGCGTTCCACCGGCCACCGGGCGTGGCCCACGCCGGCGTGCCGAGCAGGGTGACCATGATGTTGACGCCGCGGCGATGGAGCCCGCGCACCACCTGGTCGTACAGACGCCAGTCGTAGGCCGGGTCGGCGGGGTTTCGGGGCTGCGCGGGTCTGCGCGTGGCGACCTTGCTCCAGTCGATGTCGATCCGCGTCCAGCGCGCACGGGTGCTCGCCAGCCGGTCGAGGCGCATCGAGACGTGGGCCGGGTCGGTGTTGTTGGCGATCTGGTCGTCCTGGATCGCCACCACGGGCGCGCCCGGGGCGGCGGGGGCGACCATGAGCGTGGCGATGGCGACCGCGCCGACGAATCCTCTGATCATGGCTGGATCCTCGGTCCGTACATGGGCGGGACGTCGCGGACCGGGAAGACGCGCATGGCCGTCTGCCGGACCCGGCGCTTGCCCACCCGCGGGTTGATGCGCTCGAGCGTGACGATGCGCATGCCGTCGGTGGCCAGGCCGTACGCGGCGCTTCGCAGGAGGGCGACGCGGCGGACCTGCTGACCGGTTACCTGCTGCAGCACCGAACGGCCCGCGGTGATGGCGATGGTGCGGTCGCCGGCGGCGATCCGCGGCGCGTGCGTGCCGCTCCAGACCTCCACGGGCTGCCAGTCGGGCGCGTCGTAGCGCACGACCGAGTGGCGCCGCCGGGTGGTGTCGTACGCCGCGACGGCCAGCATGCGCTCGGTCAGCGCGATCGCGCGCGACCCGGCGGGTGCGGGCACGTCGGCCAACGGGACCGGGTCGGCTCCGACCGGCGCGCCGGCCACACGCACGCGCCCGCCGCGGACGTCGATCCACGCGAGCATGCCGGGTGCCATCGACACGAGACGTCCGAGGGGCGCCGCGTCGATGATCACGTCGCGCCGCGGTCCCAGCGGGTTGTACGGGTCGCGCCCCACGCCCTGGTCCACCAGGTGGATGCGGCCCAGGTTGTCGCGCTGCACCATCCGCGCGGTCTCGCCCTGCAGGCCCACGGCG
Organism: uncultured Bifidobacteriaceae bacterium; assembly: GCA_964628685.1. Classification (GTDB taxonomy): domain Bacteria; phylum Actinomycetota; class Thermoleophilia; order Miltoncostaeales; family Miltoncostaeaceae; genus CALMEC01. The sequence goes on from CAZVNM010000003.1 coordinate 291,713, forward strand.
ATGGTCACGGGGCCACGCCCACGGCTGTCGGCCTGCACCGGGGTGTCGTGCTCGTTGGTGAGGCAGCAGTACGTCACCTGCGGACGGAAGTTGCGTCCCGTGGCCGCCAGCACGTGTTGCCCCGCGCCGTCGGAGGTGAGCAGGCCGCCGGTGGTGCGCCCCGCGCTCGTGCGCAGGATGACCCCCAAGAGGCGCCGTCCGTTGAAGGCCGTGTGCCGGATGGGCGCCCGGAAGGTGTCGGTGCGGTAGACGGTGTAGCCGCCCGGCCGGACCGTGTTGAGCGTCGAACGGGCGTAGACGACGTAGTCGCCGGCGATGCTCACCTCCATGTGCCACCAGCCGTTCATCCTGCGCTCGTTGGCGGGCAGCGCCATCGCACTGCCCGCCGCGCCGATGCCGATGCACACCGCCAGCGGCGCGACCCATCTGATCCTCATACAGCCCCCGTCGACGAAGAACCTCCGAGGCGCATCGGAATGGCCGTTCCGCGCCTCATCGGCGGCGAAGGGTAACGGAGGGCGGGTCGCGGGACCAAGACGCACGGTGCGCCATGCCCCGAAATATCCGAGGGGGCCCGACCGGGCCCCCTCGGTGTCACACACGTTGTCCGGGTCGTTCTACGGACCGGTGGACGAGCCGCTGGAGCCGCCGAGGCTCTGCAGCAGGATGGTGCCGAGGTCCGTCTGCAGCTGCGACGAGGGCAGCGCGCCGGAGGGCGTCTCGACCGACGGGGAGTCGGTCGGGGTGCTCTGGACCGTCAGGTCGAAGCCCGCGCCGTCCAGGCCGCCGGCCTGCTGCTTGGCGTCGGCGGGGAGCACGACGTCACCGACCAGCTGGATCTTGTGGATCTGCTTGTCGTCCTTGCCGACCCACAGGTCGACCTTGGCGTCCTTGAGGTACTCGCCCAGCTTCTGGGTGGCCTCGTCGGCCTGCTTCTGGTCGACCGTCTCGCCCTGCGACTTGGCGACGTTGCCGATGGCCTCGACCAGGCCGGCGTTGTCGACCTCGCCCGAGACGTGCTCGGTCTTGATGCCGTCGATGTCCTCCTCACCCTTGTACTCGGGGTCCTTGAGGAGCTTGGCCGGGTCGCCGATGGCCTCCATCACCTTGTTGGCGTCGGTGGCGTCGGACGACGTCTTGAGGCTGTCGGCGGGCAGCTCGTACCACTTGTCGTTGAGCTGCACGAAGCCCTTGGAGCCGTCGATCATCCGCACGCCGCCGTTGAGGGCGATCTTGCCGGCCTTGAGGTCGAACGAGAGGTCGCCGGACTTCTTGCCGGGGTCGACCGGACCCTCCAGCGACACCGTGATCGGCCCGCCGTCCAGGATGGATGCGACCTGCTGGTTGGTGATGTTGCCCTTCAGGTCGACACTCAGCTTGAGTGCCATCTTCGCCGGCTTGGTGTTGTCAGGCGCCTTGATGCCGCTGAGGACGGTGGCCGCGTCGCCGCCCCCGCTCGACGTCGTGTCGGTTCCGCCGGTGGTGCCGTTCCCACCGCTGGTAGAGGTGTTATCGCCGCCTCCGCCGCAACCGGCCGCGATCAGCGAGAGCGCGGCGAGCGGGGCAGCGAACAACGCGATGCGTCGACGCAAAATGGGGTCTCCTTGATGAGAAAACATGTGGCCCCGAGTGTAGACATCCCCGCCGCAAACGGGGTTATCGTCGGGCAAAGACGCCGCAGACGGGGAAAAGTCCGGCCTGGACGTCAGTCACCCGTCGCCGACTGCCCCCAGTCGGTGCCGGTGCGACCCGCGGCCGCCAGCTTGGTCTCGATGTCGATCATCTGGGCCTCCAACCACTTGGCCACGTCGTTCTCGGCCACCACCTCGCGGATGCTGCGGGTGCGGTCGGCGCGCTCCTCCGGGTCCATCGTGAGTGCCTCGAACAGCGCGCCCGCCTGCGCCTCGATGTCGAACGGGTTGACGGTCAGGGCGAACGAGCCGATCTCCTCGTGGGCGCCGGTGTTCTCGGAGAGGATCAGCACGCCGTCGTGTTCGTTGACGGTGGGGGCCTCCTTGGCCACCAGGTTCATGCCGTCGAAGACGGCGTTCACCATCAGCACGTCGTACTGCTTGTACATGGCGACGCAGCGCGGCATGTTGCTCTCGAAGCGCAGGTCGATCGGCATCCAGTCGGTGTTGCCGTGCTTGGTGTTGATGTGGCTGACGAGCTCCTGGATCCGCTGCTTGTACTCCACGTACTCGTCCACGTCCTCGCGCGTGGGCTGCAGCATCGCGATGAAGGTGATGCGCTCGGCGAACTCCGGGTGCAGCTCCAGGAAGCGGTCGAACGCCTTGAACCCGCGCAGGATGTTCTTGGAGAGGTCCGCCCGGTCGATGCGGCAGATGAGGAACTCCCGGCGCCGGCGGCGGATGGCATCCTCCTCGACCGCCACCTCCGGCGTGTCGGCCATCTCGTGGAACTGGGTCGCGTTGATGGAGATGGGGTACGAGCGCACCCACACCTCGCGGCCGTCCCAGCGCACCACGCTGCGGCGCGTGTCGACGGGGATGCCCAGGAGCTCCTCCACGCTGCGCATGAAGTTGCGGGCGTAGCTGCGGGTGTGGAAGGCCACGATGTCGTTGGCCAGGAGCCCGCGCAGCACGCTCTCGCGGATTTGCGGGGGAAGGACGCGCCAGGCGTCGGGCTGCGGCCACGGGATGTGGACGAAGAAGTGCAGGAACGCCTCGGGGCGCGCCTGGCGGATGACCTGCGGCGCCACGTACAGGTGGTAGTCGTGCAGCATCACGAGGCCGTTGGGGCGGTCGGTGAGCTCGTCGATGACCGCCTCGGCGAACGTGCGGTTGGCGGCGACGTAGCCGTTCTCCCAGGCGTCCAGCTCCTGCCGGCGGATGTCCGGCGCGTTGGAGAGGTCCCACAGGTAGTGCTGGATGAACCACAGGATGGGGTTGGCGACGACGTTGTAGTACTGGTTGTACGTCTCGCCGTCGATCAGCACGAACCGGCCGCGGGTGGCCCGCCCGATGTCGGCGATCGGGAACGAGGCGTCGTCCGCCTCGGCCGACACCGCGATGTCCTCGTCGGACATCGCCGCCGAGATCCACAGGGCGTCCTCGTGGTCCACGAGGCCCGACAGCGCGCTGGCAAGCCCACCGCCGCCGCGTTCGGTCACGCGTTGCCCGTCGCGGCGCTGATAGGTCACCGGGCCGCGGTTCGATACGAGGATGATGCCGTCGTCCACACCCTGATTCTGTCCGCTCGGCTCGGGCGCCGCCACCCGCGCCGGTGCCGCGTCCCCGCACGGTGTGTGATACGAAAGACCACCGCGCGCGCTCGCGCCGGTCACGCATGCTCAACGGACGCCTCTACTTCCAAGCCTGGTTCGTCGCGACGGTCGCGCTGCTCGTGGCATTCCTCACCCTGCAACCGCCCGCCGAGCTTCCCGATCCGGACCAGGTGGCCGTGTTCAGCGGGGCGGAGACGGCCCAGCTGGCCGACGACCTGCAGCGCACCGCGCCCCTGCGCGTCCCGGGATCCGAGACGTCGCGGCAGGGGGCGGCGTGGGTCAGGAACCAGTTCGAGCAGCTGCCGGACGGCAAGCGCCTGACGGCGGTCCAGGACGCCGTGGTGCGCCTGGGCGGCCGGACCGAGGTCCCGATCCGCAACGTCATGTACACGCAGGCGGCCACCGCGGACAACCGCTGGTCCCGCAACATCCTGGTGGTGGCGCCGCGCGACGCCCCGCGGCAGGCGGCCGGTGGCACGAGCAGCACGGCCATCCTGGTCGAGCTCGCGCGTCTGGCGAGCCGCACCCGCTCCCACCACCCCATCATCTTCCTGTCGGTCGACGGCGACACCCTGGGCAACGCCGGCCTGCGCTGGTATCTGCGGCAGGTGGACCCCTCGCGGATCGCCGGTGTGCTGGTGCTCGACGGGGTCGGTGAGGGGGAGGGCACCGACATCCAGATCTGGGCGTCCGGCGCACATCGCCAGGCGCTCGGCATGCGGCAGATGGCCGAGCAGGCGGTGCGCGACGCCGGTGGCCGTCCCAGTCCGGCGCCGTCGCTCAGCCGGCAGCTGATCGCGCAGGCGTTCACCGAGACGCGCGGCGCCCAGCGCGCGGCCATCGACCGCCGGGTGCCGGCCGTCACCCTCTCGGCGCGGGAGGAGGGCCCGCTGCCGGTCGGGCTCGCCCTGCCGTCGCGTGAGCGGCTGGCGCTCGGCGGCACCGCGGCGCTCAACATGCTGGCGCTCCTCGATGCCCGCGAGCGCGCCAACGCACCGGACGCGTCGTTCCTCTACGCCGGGAGGATCCTGCGTCCGTCGGTCGGTCGCCTGGCGATGCTGCTCCTGGCGCTCCCCCTGTTCGTCATGGCGCTCGACGCCGCGGCGCGCATCCGCCGCGCCCGGGTGCGGGTGTCGTCCGGGGTGCGCGTCGTCGCGTGGAAGTTCGTGCCGCCCCTCACGGTGCTCTTCCTCGCGCACCTGCTCTCCATGTGGGGGGTCCTGCCGGGCACCGCGGTTGGCAGACCCCTGCTGCCCGCAGAGATGCCCGTCACCCTCAACCAGGTGATGGGCGTGGTCTTCGCGGTCCTCACCGGGTTGGGGATCGCGATCATGCTGCGACCGCGCGTGGCGGCGGTGGGCGTGAACCCGCCGGCCGAGGCGGCGGGCGCCCTGCTGTGGCTGTCGGCGCTCGTCCTCCTGGCGTGGTGGCGCGCCCCCATGTCCCTGGTCCTGATCCTGCCGGCGGCGCACGCGGCCCTGGCGGCGACCGTGGTGCCGCGCCGCTGGCAGCTGTTGGTGCTGGGGCTCATCGCCGCCACCGCGCCCATGGCCGTGGTGTCGATGGTCTCCAACGCCATCGACCGCGGGATCCCGTACACCCTCTGGTACATCCTCACGACCACCGCCAACGGGGCGCGCGGCAGCCTGGAGGCGGTGCTCGCCGTGACGGTGATGGTCTGCGTCGTGTCGCTGGGCACCCTCGTCCTGTTCCGGGCGCGCAAGGGGCTCGTCGGCGGCAGGCGCGTGCAGGGGGTCGGGGCGTCGTCGTCGAACTTGTCAGCGCGCAAGCATCCGAGGGGAGGAGACGGTGGTGGCAGAGACACGCACACGCGACGCTGACCGGTCCCGGGCGGAGATCCTCGACGCCGCGGAGCGGCTGTTCGCCGAGCGGGGGTACGACGCGGTGACCATGGCCCAGATCGGCGCGGCCGCCGGGGTCTCGCGGGGGACGCCCGGGTACTTCTTCGGGTCCAAGGAGGACCTCTACCGCGAGGTCGTCCGCCGCGCCGGGGCGACCTTCCGCATGCTCGGGGAGACGCTGCGGGTGCGCGACGCCGCCGGCGAGCGCGACGCCGCCACCCTGGTGGGTGAGACCGTGCGCGTCTTCGCCGATCTGGTCCGTGCGCGGCCCGGGGTGGTGCGCCTGCTGGACCGCGACGGCGGTGCGACCGCCGGCACCCCGCAGGCCGACGCCCTGCGCGACGCCCTCGCCCCGCTGGGTGACGGTGCCGGCCCGGCGGCGATGGCCGTGCTGGCGCTCGTCTGGCACCCGGTGGCGCAGCCGGCGAGCGCCGCGGCGCTCGGGATCGACGCGCAGGGCGATGGTGCCGACGCGTGGGTGCGGGCGGTCACCACCGCCGCGCTCACGGCGGGCGGCGTGACGGGTCCGGACGCCGCGGGGTCGGCGACGCCGTCGGCGGCGAACACGCGCGACGCCGACCGTCCGGCGCCCAAGCGCAAGAAGGACAAGAAGGACAAGGACAAGAAGGGCAAGAAGGGCAAGTGACCGTCGACCCGGCGCCCGCCACGACCGCCGTCACCCACGAGGGGGTCCCGTCGCCGTCCGCGGCCGACGCCGGCCTCGTGTCGCTGGTCATCCCGGTCTTCAACGAGCGCGAGTCGCTCGGGCCGCTCATGGCCGAGATCGACCCGGTCCTGGCCGGCCTCGACGGCCCGGCGGAGGTCGTGTTCGTGGACGACGGCTCCACCGACGGCAGCCGCGACGAGCTCGAGCGGATCGCCGCGGCCGACCGGCGGGTGCGCGTGGTCCTCCTGCGGCGCAACTTCGGCAAGGGCGCCGCCCTCATGGCCGGGTTCCGCCACGCCCGCGGCGACGTGGTGGTCACGCTGGACGCCGACCTGCAGGACGACCCGGCCGAGATCCCGGCCATGCTGGCCGAGCTGAACGCCGGCGCCGACCTGGTGAGCGGTTGGAAGGCCGACCGCCGCGACCCCATCACCAAGCGCATCGCCTCGAAGGTCTTCAACGGGGTGACCGCCCGGTTCTCCGGCCTGCGCCTGCACGACCTCAACTGCGGGCTCAAGGCATACCGGGCCGAGGTGGTGCGCAACCTGTCGATCTCCGGGGACCTCTACCGCTACATCCCGGTCATGGCGGCCGCCGACGGCTTTCGCGTGAAGGAGCTCGCGGTCAACCACCGTCCCCGCCGCTTCGGTCGGTCCAAGTACGGGCTGGAGCGCTACATGCGCGGGTTCCTTGACCTGCTGACGATCATGTTCATCGGGCGCTTCCGGTGGCGGCCCATGCACCTGTTCGGCGGCATGGGGCTCCTGTTCAGCATCGCGGGCCTGGCCGTCTCGCTCTACATGGTCGCCCTGAAGATCGCCGGCGAGTCCATCGGGCAGCGACCGCTGCTGCTCCTGGGGGTGCTCCTCATCGTGGTCGGCGTGCAGCTCTTCACGTTCGGTCTGGTCAGCGAGATGATCCAGCGCAACCACCTGCGCCGCGACATCGACGAGGTGGGAGCGCGCATCGAACGGGTGGTCGAGGCCGACGGCCGGAGCCGTGAGCCGGTGCTGTAACTTGCCCGCAATGCGCACGCCCCGCTCCACCATGATCCTCCGCCGTTCGGTGGCGCTGACCGTGGCGTTCCTCGCGCTCGTGGTGGCCGCACCCGCCGTCGCGGCGCGCACCGTCGACGTCTACATGATCCGCGGCGACCGGCTGCAGATCGTGGAGCGGCCGCTTCCGGCCGGTGCCGACCCCACCACCTTCGCCATGCGCGCCCTGTTCGTCGGACCCAACCGGGCCGAGCGCGCCGACGGCATCTCAACCGCCGTGCCCCCGCGGTCGGCGCTCAGGGAGGTCGTCGTCCGCGACCGGGTGGCGTACGTGCGGGTCACCCCGCAGTTCGCGACCGGTGGATCCGGCGTGGCCGTGAAGATGCGCCTGGGCCAGGTCGTCTACACGGCCCTCACCAGCAAGCGCGTCGGCGCCGTGCGCATCCTCGTCGACGACGAGCCCCTGCCCGAGCCCGGCGCCGATGTGGTCGCGGTGCTCGACCACGGGTCGCTCGGCCGCATCGAGGTCATCGGCCCCGTGCCGGTCAACACGCGCCAGGTCCAGCAGCGGCTGGTCGCCCTGCGCTACCTGCCCCGCGGTCACGTGAACGGCCGTCTTGACTACCGCACCTCGCAGGCCCTTCTGGCGTTCCAGGGATGGGAGGGTCTCTCCCGCACCGGTGCCGCCACGCTCGAGACCCGGCGGCAGCTCAACCGCGCGAAGATCCCAGTTCCCCGGGTCCGGTCGCAGGGCAGGCGGATGGAGGTGACCCGCTGGAAGGGTGTGCTGCTGCTCATCGAGCGCGGTGAGGTGCGGCGCGTCGTCCACGTGTCGGCGGGCGCCGGCGGACGCACCCCACGCGGCAACTTCAGCGTCTACCGCAAGGAACGCATGTCGTGGTCGGTGCCGTTCAGCGTCTGGCTGCCCTACGCCAGCTACATCGTCGGCGGCATCGCGTTCCACCAGTACCCCGACGTGCCCGGCTGGCCGGCCTCGCACGGATGCATCCGCATCGGATACCCGGAGGCGCCAGGTGTCTATGACTTCGCCCGCTACGGCACGCCGGTGTCCGTTGTCTAGGCCCCGCATCCGGTCGCTCGCCGCCGCCGCCCTCGGCGCCGCCGTCCTCGGCGCCGCGCCCCAGGCCCTCGGCGCCGGCGCCGCCGTGACGATCGCCGACACCGGCACCACCGCCTCGGCGCTTCAGGCCGACATGACGGCGCGTGCGCTGCGGGCGCAGGGCTTCACGGTCACCCGCGTCACCCAGCCGGGCGCCCGGGCGGCCGACGCCGCGATGGGCGCCGGCACGGTGGACGCCTACGTCACCGACACCGCCACGCTGCTTGAGAACGTCCTGGCGCGCCCCGAGGAGAAGCGCCGCAACCGTCTGGCCGCCGCGCTCCAGGCCGGCGCCCACGGCAGGGGGATCGCCGGCTTCACCGTCGCCGACGACAGCCCCACCGTGGCGTGCTCCCGCGTCGCGATGCGCCGCCACCGGATCGGCACCCTGCTCAACCTGCCCAGGGTGGCCCGCCCACTGAGCTACGGCGCCACGCCGCAGCATCTGGTGCGCGCCGACGGGTTCCTCGCGCTGCGCGCGCGGTTTCACCGCGTGATCGTCAACCCCGGGACCGGTCGCTTCGACCTCATCCGCCGCGGTCGCGTGCACTGCGTGCTGTCGAGCGCCGCCGAACCGCGTGCCGCGCGCCTGCGGCTGGTCACGCTGCGCGACACCACCCGTCGCCTGGCGGGCACCCCCACGCTGGGCGTGGTGGTCACCTCGCCGGCCTACCTGACCGGTGCGCCGCCCGCCTACGGGCCCACGGTGGACCGGGTGGGCGCCGCCATCACCCAGGACGCCCTCCTGACCGCGCGCGGTCAGATCGAGTTGGACGCCGCGGCCGTCGACGCGGTCGCCGGGGCACGGCTGGCCGCGACCGGGATCCCGGGCTAGCGCGACCCGGAGGCGGCACCGCCGGCGAGACGTGCCGGAACGAGGACGACTGAGCATCGACACCGTCACCCCAGACCCGCCGGACCCGTCCGCGGACGACGTCCTCGACGTCGAGGAGACCCCGCGGCCCAACCGGCGGCAGCAGATCTTCCTCGTCGTCCTGGGCGTGCTGGCGGTGGCGGCCGTCGCCTACGCGCTGTGGCGCAACTGGGGGACGGTCGCAGGCTACGACTGGAACCTCAACCCCTGGTGGATCACCCTGGGCGCCGTGCTGATCCTTGCGAGCACCACGTGGCAGGGGCTCACCTACTGCCATTCGGTGGAGCTCCTGTCGCCCGACCATCCGCCCCGCGCCGTGCACCTGTCCATCTGGGCACGGTCGATCATCGCCCGCTACATCCCGGGCAACGTGATGATGATCGTGGGACGCGCCGTGATGGCGCGCGAGTGGGGCGTGCCGAAGCGCACCACGCTGGCGGCCACCATCTACGAGCAGGTGATCGCCCTCGGGCTGTCGGCCATCGCGGCCATCGGCTACGTCGGGATCTACGGCAACCCCGGTGACCCGCGGCTCATGTGGGTGCTGGCGGCGGTGCCGGTCGTGCTGCTCCTCCTGCACCCGCGGGTGTTCCACGCGGTGTCCGGCCGGGCGCTTCGGGCGATCCGCCGTCCGCCCATCGAGACCCGGTTCACCGAGGGCCAGGTGGCGCGCCTCGTGGTGCGCTACGCCATCGGCACCGCGGTGCTGTGCTTCGGCGTCTGGGCCCTGGTCCACGCGGCCGCGGGCGCCGACTCGGGCGGACCCGGCGAGGTGGGCCTGGGCTTCCTGATGGCGTTCGTCGTTTCGATGGTGGCCTTCGTCCTGCCGTCGGGCCTGGGGGTGCGGGAGGGGATCCTCACCCTGGTGCTCTCGCGGCACATGCCGACCGGCGTCGCCCTCGCCATCGCCGTCGGCCTGCGATTCGCGCTGACCGTCCTCGAGATCGTGTTCGTGAGCGCCGCGGTGGTGGTGGGCCGCAGGCGGCGGTGAGCGCGCCGCCCCGCGCCGCCCCGCGCTGGGCCCCGGTGACGGTCGGCGCCCTGGCGGTCGCCCACGCGGTCGTCTTCGCGCTGCTCTCCTACCAGCGTCACCGGGGCTTCTTCACCGCGCGGTACGACCTTGGGAACATGACCCAGGCCGTGTGGAGCGCGGCGCACGGTGGACTCCTGATGTCGACCGACGGCGCAGGCGTGCAGCTCTCCCGCCTGGGCGGTCACGTCGACCCGATCCTCTTCGCGCTGGCACCGCTGTGGCGGGTGTGGCCCTCACCGGTGATGCTGCTCGTGGTCCAGGCGATCGTGGTGGCCACCGCCGCCGTGCCGGCGTATCTCCTGGCGCGCCGCTGGCTGGGCTCGCCCGCGATCTCGGTGGCGTTCGCGGCCGCCGCCCTGCTGGTGCCGGCCACACAGTGGGCCCTCCTCTTCGACTTCCATCCGGTCACTCTGGCGATCCCCCTGATCCTGTGGGCGATCTGGGCGGCGGTCGAGCGCCGCAACGTCTGGCTGGTCGTGTTCCTGATCCTGGCGTGCGCCAGCAAGGAGCAGGTGGGCCTGGCGGTGATGATGCTGGGGATCTGGATGACGCTGTCGCTGGGTCGGCGGCGCGCCGGTCCGGTGGTGGCGGTGTCGGGGCTCGTCTGGAGCGTGGTCGCGGTGCTGGTGGTGATCCCGCATTACCGCGGCACCGCCGGACACGCGCTGGCCGAGGACCGCTACGGGTCGTTGGGGGAGTCGGTCGCGGGCCTCCTGGACGCCGACCGCATCGCGTTCGTCCTGGCGCTTCTCCTGCCGCTGCTTCTCCTCAGCCTGCTGGCCCCCCTCCTGGCGGCCGGTGCCCTGCCGGACCTGGCGCTCAACCTGCTGTCGGCGCGTCCCGAGCAGTACGCCATCGAGTACCACTACGGGGCCGTGATGGTGCCGTTCCTGATCGCCGCGGGCATCAGGGGGCTGGCGGCCCTGCGTGAGCGGGCACCCGCCGTGGCCCGACCCGGCGTCGTCGTGCCGGGCCTGGCCGCCGCGCTGGTGGTGGCGTCGTGGCACTACGGGCCGCTGCCCTTCTGGCGACATGTGCCCGGCGGCTCGGTGGTGCGGGCCGAGCAGTTCACGGTCGGTCCGCATGCCGCGGCGCTGCAGGAGGCCGTCGACATGATCCCGGACGAGGCGGTGGTCTCGGCCGGCAACCACATCGGCGCCCATCTGTCGGCGCGCCGGCGCATCCTCACCTTCCCGGTGGTGGACGACGCAGAATGGGTGGTGGTGGACCGTCTGAGCGCCGACATCCTCGACGACGTCGACCCCGTGCGCTCGCGCCGGGAGATCGACCGGCTGATGGCGTCCGGGGATTTCGAGCCGCGCATGGAGCGAGACGGCGTGATCGTCCTTCGGCGGCGGGGCGCCGGGTGAGCCCGCGCATCGTCCGGCGGGTGCGGCCCACCGTCCGTCCCGATGCGCCCTACGGCCTCTTTCTGGCCCTGTCGGCCCTGGTCGCGGTGTCGCTTCCGCTCGACTGGTTTCGCGCCGATCTGCCCGGCCGGCGCGTCACCTTCGGGGCGCTGCACGCGGCCCCGGGCCTGTGGGCGGTGCTCGTCTGCGCGGTGACCCTCGTCGGACTCACCGCGTGGCTTTCGGTGAACGCGGCGCGACGACCGGAGCGGGCGATCCGGGTGGTCATGGTCCTCGTCATCGGGGTGGCCGCGTTGGGGGTCGCCCTGTCCGTCGTGACGCTGGCGTGGGGGGTGGCCGACGTCACCGCCCAGGGCGTCGAGGCCGCACCCCGGGTGGCGCTTCACGCCGATGGTCTGGCGTTCGCGGCGACGGGTGCGCTTGCCGCGATCGCGGCCGGGATGTGTGCGGTGCTCCGCCGCCGGCTCTGACCGGTCCGCCGGTGCGCGGGCCGGTCACGTCCGTTCCGGCTGCGGCGGCGACGCGGGAGACGGGGCCGGCAGCCGGAACTCCGCCCGCACGAGCTCGTGGTCCGAGAGCAGCACGCTGCGGGTGGCATCACCGAACGGCACCGTCAGCGAGCGGACCTCGGTGTCCAGGGGGCGGGGCGGCTCGAGCACCGTCAGGTTGCGGCTGAAGACGTGGTCGAGCACCAGCTCGTCGACGGTGGCCTCGTCGAACCCCGCGTCCAGCATCTGCGCGATGGCGGGGTGCCGTCGTCCGGCGGCGTTGAAGTCACCCGCCACGACCAGGGGCTCCGCCGGGTCGACGCGCTCGAGGATCTGCGGCAGCACGCGTGCGACCTCGGCGCCGATCACGTCCCACACCAGCGAGTTGTGACAGTGGATCGACACGACGCTCACCGTGCGACCGTCGGCGCGGCGGAAGCGGCCGCACACCAGCCGGCGGGGTTCGAGGATCCAGTGGATGCGCTCACGCAGCCCGATGCGCAGCCGGTGTCCGTGTCGGGCCGCGAAGAACGGCGGGTTGTGCCGCAGGGTCCAGGTGCCCGCGGGGTCCGGTGTCCACCCGGGTGCCGCCAGCACGACGTTGGCCGTCCCCTCGTGGGTGCGCCACAGATCGGGGTTGCGGTCGGCCAGCCATCCGCGCAGCCACAGCGGGCCGATGAGCGGGCGCATGATGGCGCGCACCGGGGCCATCCCGGTCACCCGGGCCAGCCGGTCGACGGCCTGCGGCGACACCTCCTGTAGCGCGGCGAAGGTCGGTGCCTGGGCCCGGATGACCTCGCCCATCTCGTCCACCCACTTGCGGTTTCGGTGGATGGCGAAGCCGTCGTCCAGGGTCCGGCGCCGCAGGATCGAGCCGAGCGTGGGGCCCAGCCGGCTGCCGTCCTGACCGTGGAAGAGGTTCCACGTGATCACGCTGATCCGGTCGTCGGGCATCGTCGGAAACCCTAGTGCCCCGGCGTGTGTCCGGTGGCGGGCCGCGTCAGTAGCATCCCCGCGATGCCCGGCCCCCCACCGACGACCCCCGCGCCCATGACCAGGCGCCAGCGCATCGTGTCAGTCGTCTGGTGGTTCGTCGCCGGCGGCGTCTACGCCGCGCTCGGCATGCTCGTGCCGTGGGTCTTCCTGCTGGGCTTCTGGCAGTCGCTGATCTTCGTCGCCATCGTCACGGCGCTCGCGCCGCGGGTCGCCCGGAGGTTCGCGTGAGCTGGGCGGCCCACGACCTGGAGCCCTACCTGCTGCGGGCCAAGCTGGGGACGTCCATCTCGGTGCCGTTCTGCATCATGGGCTCCTACTCGCCCGACATCCTCACCAAGTGGGCGGTGTACGGCCTCGACTTCGCCGGCAATCGGCACATCACCGACGACCCCGTGCAGCTCCACCGCGGTTGGCCGGGGGTCGGGTTCACCCACAGCCTCATCTTCGGGGTGGTGATCGCGGCCATCATCATGCTGTGGTCCAGGCACCGCATCTGGGCGGTGTCGTTCCTCATCGGCTGCTGGGCGCACATCTTCTCCGACACCCTCGACTCGGTGGGGGTGATGCTCTTCTGGCCGCTCACCGACTGGCACCTGCATCTGGACGTGTGGCAGTACGTGGGCGAGGCCGGGCGGCGACACGACGCGGTCGCGTACTACACGTCCCTGGGTGGGGTCTGGGACGTGTTCTGGGCGGTCTGGCTGGCGTTCAAGTGGCGCACGCTCACGACGAAGCACTTCGCCGACGAGATCTATCCGCACGATCCGTTCTGGCCATGGGCGAAGCGCAAGATGGGCATGATCGGCGCGCTCACCATCTACCGGGCGAGTGCCTTCTTCGGCTTCGTGTCCATCATCGCCTGGACCCTGTGGGCGCTCTTCGTCAACGACTTCCACCCGTCGTTCGACTGGTCGCTGGGCGGACCCCAGTGGGCGCCCAAGGTCGGGCCGCCCGAGTAGCGGCGCCTCAGCCGCGGGGCGTGGCGACGGCGGGCGCGGGTGTCGGCGGGAGCGGTCCGACGAACTCGTCGGTGTCGCAGCGCGCGGGCCGGCCGAGCAGCGTCGAGACCACGCGCGAGATGCCGACGCGGAAGCGCAGCACCACCGTGCCGGGTTCGGCCACCCGCACCTGGGTGATCCACGACGAGGTCGGAAGCACGCACGCGTCGCCGGTGACCACGCTCCAGTAGGGGGTGTAGCGCAGCCGCAGCAGGTACCGGCCCGGGTGTTTGACGTCCAGGGTGACCGTCTCCCCGTCGATCGCCCGCACCGAGATGCGCCCGGCCGGGGTGGCCAGGGGCGTGGCGTCGGGCACCTCGAACACCCGCCAGCTGCCGAGGTCGGCGATCTCTGGCAGCACGCCGCCCTCGCGCAGAAGCCGTGCCTCCTCCGTCGCGCTGTAGTCCAGGCGGTCCTCGGGCAGGAAGACGTAGCGCACCGCCATCCGTGACAGCCACGTGCGGTAGGCGGCCGGCGTCAGCTCCCCGTAGAGGTCGGCGTTGGCGGGGAAGTCGTCCTGCCGGTACCACCCGCGCGTCAGCGGCACGCCGCGGCGCGCCAGGTAGAAGGCCTCCCAGTGGTGGTCCGTCGCGACGATCCCCACCCGGTGGTTGGGGTCGCCGTGCTCGGCCAGGAACGCCTCCACCGGAAACCAGAACTCCTCGTTGCTGGAGCGCACGTCGCGGGCGTTGCTGAGCCCCTTCGCCACCGGGAAGAGCTGCCACACCAGGGTGAGCGCGATCAGCACCGGCGCCAGCCGTCGCGGCCGGAAGCCGCGCTCGGCGAGCGGGATGACGAGCAGCGGGGTGCCCAGGTAGAGGAGCACGCGGCCGACGTTGGCGCCGAGCGGGGACGCGATGGCGAACGCCCCGGCGGCGAGCAGCAGGTAGACCAGGAAGACCCCGCGCAGGGGCCGGAGGGTCGGTGGTCGCCAGGTGAGCCACAGGCCGATCGCGCTGTAGAGCACGACGATCGCGAGGTCGAACAGGTCGAACGGGTAGGTCGCACCCGGGGTCCGGAACGCCAGCCACGACACCACCGCCGCGGCCAGGATTGCCGCGAACCCGATCATCACCCGCCGGTGCGGACCCGCCCGCCAGGCCGACCGTGAGGCGATCGCCATGCCGAGGAGCGCCGAGTAGAGCAGCAGCAGGGCCAGGAAGTGCGCGAACGCGACGACGAGGCCGAGCACCAGGGTGGTCCGCCAGCGCCCGGCCTGCAGCGCCCAGATGACGCACATGGCGAGGGCCAGCCCGAAGATGAACGGGTAGGTGCCGGTGAGGACCGGCAGCGGTGCGAGCAGCGTGAAGATCGCGGCGGCGGGCACGGCGGCCACCGGCCATCTGCGCCGCGACACATGGGCGAACACCCCGGCGGTGGTCGCGACCGATGCGACCACCACGACCAGCGTCGTCGCCACGGCCGCCAGCGGGTAGTACAGGAGGCTGTAGTTGATCTGGCTGTAGCGGCCGGCGTACCAGTTGTTGTCCCAGAAGCGCCAGCCGTGCTCGCGCCACATCTGGGTCTGGTAGAGGTGCGCGGCGGCGTCCTCCCCCTTGGGCAGGAACACCAGGAGCGCCACCGTGATGGCGCCCGCGATGAGCGCCGCCCAGCGCGGGTCCGCAAGGACCCGCACGGGCCGCGACCACGACCGGCCGACGGCCGTCGTCGGATCCGGCGACGCCGGAACGTCCGACGGTTGGAGTCGGCGCCGGCGTCCCACCGGTCTCACGTCAGGGCGTGGTGCCGGTGGGACCGGGGTCGGCGGGTGCCGCGTCCGCCGGTGGCGCGGCCTGCTCGGTCCCGCCGGTGGACGGGGCCTCGCCGCCACCGCCGCCGTTGTCGGACGGCGGAGTGGCCGGCTTGCCGAGCGTCCCGGCGCGGCTCATCCAGTATCCGGAGAAGGGCTGGCTCTCGAAGGGCTCCTTGGGCGCCGGGAACGACTGGTTCTTCTCGCCCTTGGTGGCCTCGGCCATGAAGAGCCCCCAGATGCGCGCCGGTGCGGTGCCACCCGCGATGCCGGGCATCGAGATACGCTTGCCGGGGTAGCCGACCCACACGGCGGTGACGTACTTGGGCGTGTAGCCCACGAACCAGGCGTCCACGTACGCGTCGACCGTGCCGGTCTTGCCGGCCACCGGGACGTTGGGCAGGTTGGCCCTGGTACCGGTGCCGCCGGTCACGTTGGCGCGCAGGATCTTGGTGACCTCCGAGGTGACGCCGTCCGACAGGACCTTGACCCGCTTGGGCTTGAACACGCGCGTCTTGCCATCCGGGCGCACGAGCTTGGTCATGGGCAGCAGGTTGACGCGGTAGCCGCCGTTGGCGAGCGGCGCGTAGGCGCGCGCCATCTCCAGCACGTTCACGCCGCGGTTGAGACCGCCAAGTCCGAGGGAGATGTTGTAGCGGTCGATGTTGGGCACCTGCGACTGGATGCCCATCTGGCGGGCCATCTCGTAGACGGCGTTGGGACCGATGTCGCACGTCAGCTGCGCGTAGATCGAGTTGTCGGACGCGATCGTCGCACGGCTGAGGGTCATCGTGCCGGCGCCCTTCTTGCCGTAGGTGTAGAACTCGCCGGGCCCGACGCCGGGGTCGGCGCAGGTGCCGCCGTCGATGCGGATGGGCGAGACGCTGGTGTAGGTGGCGTTGGGGCTGATGCCCTTGTCGAGGGCCGCGGCCAGGACGAAGGTCTTGTAGGTCGATCCGGCCTGGCGGTGCGCCTTGGGGCCGGCGATGTTGAACTGGCCGATGTCGCCGCCCTGGCCGTACCGGCTGGTGGAGGCCATGGTGAGGATGCGCCCGGTCTTCGCCTCGATCATCACGACGGCCGCCGACGGGCCGCCCGAGCCGAAGTACTCGCCGAGGCCCTTCTGCATGGCGGTGCGGGCCGCCACCTGCAGGCGTGGGTTGATGGTCGTGTAGATGCGGTACCCGCCCTCACGGACCTTCTTGCGTCCCAGCTCCTGGGTGAGGATGCCCTCGATGTAGTCGACGAAGAAGCCCTCGCGCTTCAGACCGAAGGTGTTGCCGCGCTTCAGGTTCAGCTTGGCGGCCTTGGCCTTCTTGGCGGCGGCGGGGGTGATGAACCCGTCCTCCAGCATCTCGCTGAGCACGAGGTTGCGTCGCGCGATGGCGGCCTTGGGGTTCTTGAACGGGTTGTACGCCGACGGGGCCTGCGGCAGACCGGCCAGGAGCGCGGCCTCGGGCAGGTTGAGCTTGGAGACGTCCTTGTTGAAGTAGGTGAGCGACGCCGCCTGCACGCCCACGGCGAAGTTGCCGAGGAAGACGCTGTTGAGGTACCGCTTCAGGATCTCCTCCTTGGGGACCCTGTTTTCGAAGTCCACCGAGAAGTAGGCCTCCGACAGCTTGTTGCTCATGTCGCGCTTGCCGTTGGGGTGACACAGGTTCTTCATCAGCTGCATCGTGATGGTCGACCCGCCCTGGCGCGGCCCGCCGTCGCTTCGCAGGTCGTTGACGAAGGCGCCGACCACGCGGCTGTAGTCGATGCCGTGGTGCTGGAAGAAGCGCTTGTCCTCGATGGCGATGGTGGCGTTCACCAGGTGCTTCGGCATCCGGTTGTACGGCACCGCCTGCCGGTTCTTGGTGGAGGCGATGGTGGAGAGCAGGCGCTGGTTGCGATCGTAGATGCGGGTGTTGGACCCCAGGGTGATCTCGTCGCACTCGGCGGCGCGCAGCGAGTCGCGCACGAGGGTGAACGAGTGGGCGCCCACGAGGGCGCCGGAGGCGAGCAGTGCGCCGGCCGTCCCCCACAGCACGCGCCGGATGTCGCGCTGGCGCTTGGTGACCTTGCGGTTTCGTCCGACGAGGCTCAACGGTCCCTCCCGGGGCGGGGCAGTGCGCGGCGGATGTCCCAGATGGCCTTGCCGCTGACGGCGTCGAGGAGGCCCACGACCTGCTGCGGGCGCTTGCCCAGACGGCCGTGGACGAACCATGTGAGACGTGATGGGGGACGCACGGTGCGCGCGTCGACGGGCACCGACACGGCTCCGGCTGCGACGGGAACGGTCACCGGATGCTCCAGGTAGACGAGCTCGACCCGGTCGACGGGCCGCCAACGGTATTTCGCCGCGACGAGGGCCGCACCTTCGGTGCCCAGCTTCGCCTTCCGTGAGATGCGTGCCACGTCATAGAGAAACCGCCACCCCTTGTCCGGCCGCGCCATGAAGTCGATTGGCTGGGCCGACGTCGTGTATCTCGTCGCGACGAGCGACGGTCCCCAGACGACCGCGAGGACGCCGAGAACGAGCCCAACGACGAGCCAACGGCGTCGTCTCACGTCTCTGTTCCTCCCGCAAACGACCCAAAACGGGGGCCAGTATAGCGGCGGTGGGGCCGAATCCGGTGCCCCTCGGGTTCGCCGTCGCGATTCATGCGGAATCCATACCCGCATGGGCGCTCGGGCGTGTCATCATCCATGGATGGAAGCCGCCGACACCCCGGTGCGGGCAGTCCTCCTGGATGCGTTCGGGACGCTTGTGACGCTGGACGACCCGGTGCCGCGACTGCAGGCCGCCCTGTCCGCCGCGGGCGCGCCCAACCCGGCCGCCGCGGTGTCGTCCGCGATGCTCACGGAGGTCGCGTACTACCGGCGCCTGCAGGACACGGGTCGCGACGCCGCATCGCTCGCCGACCTCCGCCGGGCGTGCGGTCGGGTGTTCGCATCGGCGCTGCCGGTGCCGCCCCCCGACGAGACGCTTCCCAAGCTCCTCCTCGACAGCCTCGTCTACCGGCCGTACCCCGACGCCATCCCCACGCTCATGCGGCTGCGCGCGGCGGGCATGCGGGTGGGCGTGGTGAGCAACTGGGACTGCGGCCTCAGGGAGATCCTCGATGCCGCCGGTGTCCTGTCGCTCGTCGACACCGTCGTCGCGAGCGCCGTGGCCGGCTTCCGCAAGCCCGACCCGCGCATCTTCGACGTGGCGCTCCGCGCGCTGGATGTCACGGCCGACGCGGCGGTTCACTGCGGCGACCGTCCCGACGAGGACTGTCGCGGTGCACTGGCGGCGGGCATCCGGCCGCTCCTCCTGGTCCGCGACGGCGACCCGCCGGAGGACCTGGAGTGCACGGTCATCCGCTCCCTGGACGAGATCGAGCCGACCCCCGTCTCCGCGGTGGTATGAGCGGCGTCGCGTCCCGTGCACGGTCACTCGGCCGGGCGCGTGCGCGTCACGCCATGGGTTGCTGCGTGGGTCGTCGCCGGGTTCGCGCTCACGCCGGCGGGTGCCGTGCTGTTCGGCGTCCTCCGGCTCGTCCCGTTCGCCGGGATCTTCCTGGCCTGGGGGCTCGCCGCCAATCGCGTGTGGCGCTCGGCGGGTGCCGCACCGATCGGGGTGGGGGTGGGTCTCCTGGTCTGGCCGGGCGGTCCACAGGCACCCGCGCTCGCCGCGGTCGCCGTCGCCGCGGGAGCCGGCCTGATGATCGCCGGGACCCGCCGTGCCTGCCGGTCGTTCCACGCGCCGGCCCCCGTGGTGTGATCCCGCGCGGGACGGGGCGTCTCGCAACCGATCGACCGGTGTGCCCGTAGGCCTAGTGCGACAGCGTCGCGTGGCGCAGGAAGGTGTCGACGGCCTGGTCGAAGTCGGCCACGCAGTCGTCGCCCCCGGCGGCCATGCAGGTGCGCAGCTCGTCGGTGATGAGCCGCAGGCCGACCTGGTCGAGGGCGGCCTTCACCGCCGCCAGCTGGGTCAGCACCTGGCGTGATTCGGCGCCCTCGTCGAGCATCCGCTGGACGCCGCGCAGCTGACCCTCGGCGCGCCGCAGCCGCTTGACCAGGTCGTCGGCGGACGGGGTGGCGGGGACGTCCACGTCGGTCAGTGCCCGCCGCAGCCGCACGAACCGCCGCAGCAGCCGCCACCCCCGCCGACCGGGGCGGCGGCGCGCACCGGGACGGGGACCCTGCGGGGACGGGACGTGACGAACTGCGTGATCTGCTGGTCGGCGCCCTCGGCACCGCACTCGGGGCACATGCGGTCCTCGGGACGCAGAAAGCCCTGGCGGAACGTCTCGAAGGCGTGATCGCAGTGGCCGCAGACGAGGTCGTAGGTCGGCACGTCAGCCCTCCGGGCGGTCGTGGGTGGTGGGGCGACGGGTCATGAGATGCCCAGCTTCTCCTCCAGCATCGCCCGCGGCATCGCGCCGAGCGCCTGCTTGGTGATGTTGCCGTTCTCGAAGCGCGCGATGAACGGGATGGACATGATCCCGTACTTCTGGGCGATCGCCTTGTTGGCCTCGATGTCGAGCTTGCCGACCACGATGTCGTCGTGGGCGTCGGCGATCTCGTCGATGACCGGACCGACCATGCGGCACGGACCGCACCACTCCGCCCAGAAGTCGACGATGACCGGCTTCTCGTTCTCGAGGACCGTTCCCTGGAAGTTGTCGTCGGTGATCTCGACGACCTTTGCTGATGCCATGGGTTCTCCTTTGCGTACGGCGTCCCGCCGGGAGGCGAGGGCGTCGCTTGTCGATTGGGGCGGTGTGTCAGCCGGCGGCCGCGGGCTGGTGCACGTTGGCCTCCAGCCAGCGCTCGGCGTCGATGGCGGCGGCACAGCCGCTGCCGGCCGCGGTGATGGCCTGGCGGTAGATGCGGTCCTGCACGTCGCCGGCCACGAACACGCCGTCGACGCTGGTGCGGCTGCCCTGGCCGAGCACGTAGCCGTCGCCGTCCAGGTCCAGCTGGTTGAGGAAGAGGGAGGTGTTGGGGGTGTGGCCGATCGCGACGAACACGGCGGCGGTCTCGAGCTCGCTCTCCTCGCCGGTCACGGTGTCCTTCAGGCGCACGCCGCTGACGGTCCCGTCACCCAGGATCTCGACGACCTGGCTGTTCCAGCGCACGTCGATGCGCTCGTGCTCCAGCACGCGGTCGGCCATGATCTTCGACGCGCGCAGCTCGTCGCGGCGGTGCACCAGGGTGACCTTCGACCCGATGCGGGCCAGGTAGAGGGCCTCCTCGGCGGCCGAGTCGCCGCCGCCCACCACCACCATCGGGCGGTCCTTGAAGAAGAACCCGTCGCAGGTGGCGCAGGACGAGACGCCGTGGCCCAGGAGCTTCTGCTCGCTGTCGAGCCCCAGCCACTTCGCGGATGCGCCGGTGGAGATGATGATGCTGTCGGCGCGGTACTCGGTGTCGTCCACCCACACGCCGAACGGGCGTGCCGAGAGGTCGACCTTCGTCACGTCGGCGGTCACGATCTGCGTGCCGAAGCGCTCGGCCTGGGCGCGCATCGCGGTCATGAGCTCCGGTCCCTGGATGCCCTCGGGGAAGCCGGGGAAGTTCTCGACGTCCGTGGTCAGCATCAGCTGGCCGCCGGCGCCCCAGCCCTCGAACATGAGGGGCTCCAGGTTGGCGCGGGCCGCGTAGATGGCGGCGGTGAGGCCGGCCGGACCGCTTCCGATGATGATGACCCTGTGCGTCTCAGGCAACGCGCGCTCCCGTGTCGGTGGATACCCCTATGGGTATAGCACATCCGACCGAATCGCTCGCCCTGCACACGTGTGGATGACGGTGCGGCGATTCTCGCGCGCACGGGGCCGCGGTGTCGACCGGAGTGGGTTCGAACCGGCCCCGTTGCGGTCGCCTTCGGGGTGACGACATCGGTCGGCCCACGTCGGGGTCCCCGGGTCGACGTGGGCGGGCACGGGTGCGACCGGCCCCGTGGGTGCCGGGATTCCCTGCGCGGTCCTCCTCCGCCCACAACCCGTGCCGTTCGCCCCCGTGGGCGCCGGGTTTGCTCCGTCCGTCCGGCGTCCCGCGACCCTCCGGGAGCCCGTGGCGTTTCATTGAGCGGTGATCGTCGTTCACTTGGAGGCTGGCGACCGTTCAATTGCACGATGGCGTGACGGGTACGTGCGGTGTGTTCCGCGTCCCGCGACTTTCCGGGAGCCCGTGGCGTTCGATTGAGCGGTGGTGGGTCGTTCTATTGGAAGTCGGCGACCGTTCATTTGCACGATGGTGTGACGGGTGCGTATCTGTTTATGGCGGTTGCGCAGCCGCTCGTCCGGGTCGGATCGGCCCTGCGCCGCCGGCCCGGCCACCCCGCTCAGGACACGCTCAGACCGCCGGGCCTCTCACGAGGTCGGTGTGTTCTGCGTCCCACGGCCTCCTGGAACCCGTGGCGTTCGATTGAGCGGTGGTCGTTGTTCAATTTGACGTCGGCGATCGTTCATTCTCACGATGGCCTGACGGATGCGTGTGGGGTTCGGCGTGCTTCGTGGCGGTTTCGCAGGCGTTTGGGCCGGGTCGGATCGGCCCTGCGCCGCCGCCCCGCCCGCCCCGCTCAGGACACGCTCAGACCGCCCGGTGCCGCCGCCGCACCCGTCGGTGCGCCCGTTTCGTCCACCTCCCACCACATCTCGATCTCGAGCTCCCGCTTGGTGCGCGCGGGCTTCACCGAGTCCTTCAGCTCGAGGTCGACGTGGAGGGTGGCGGGCACCTCCATCTCCACGCGGTTGGCCCCCTGGTCCAGGGTGATCCGGCCGCCGCGCAGCCGGTCGGCCAGGGACTGCAGGAGATCTGCCAGCTCGGCGCGCGTGAGGACGTCCTTGCTCTTGATCAGGGTCGTGGACTGCGATGCCATGGCGTGGCTCCTCGTTCGTGTCCGCCGATCATTCGGTGCGCACACCCAGGATATCGGCGTGTCCGTGGGACGATCGTCACCGCGCCGGAGGCAGCAGCGAGGACCCGCCGCGGCTCAGGTGGCGGGCGGCGGCTCCGCCTGACGCGCGGTCCACACCAGCTTGTTGCCGGCGCCCAGCGGTCGCCGCGCGGCGGTGAAGTAGTCGCGTGCCTCGTCGGCCTGGATCCGCTCGATCCGCCGGGCGTCCTCCAGCATCACGATCCCCCACGCGACCACCACGCCGATGACGACGCCCTCCGCGATGCCGTCGGGACCCGACGAGCGCAGCACGCCGATGAGGAACCCCAGCATGAACACGCCCGCCAGGAAGAAGCCGCCGCCCAGCACGAGCACCCAGGAACGCCAGTCCCCGGGGCTCGCCTCCAGACGCCGTGGACCGGACAGGCGCTTCGCCCGGGGCAGGAACCCCGACGGGGCGGTCTTTCGCAGCCACATGCGGAGCATGGGGTAGAAGAGGATCCCGGTGAGCCCGGTGATGCCCAGCAGGGTGGCGACGAACGACAGCGTCACGCTGCTTTCCTTGGAGGCCGCCTGCGTGGCGAGGCTCACCAGGATGAGCGCCAGGCCGACCGCGATCAGGATCCATCCCTGCACGCGCACGAGCGACGTGTAGCGCCAGAGTTTCTCGTGCGGGTCGATCTTCGCCATCGGCGGACAGCATTTCACACGGTCCCCGGGGGCGCCTTCGGTCGGATGGGTCAGTCTTCCCGGCGGAGGGGGTGCGCCCGCCCACATCCATCATTAGTCTACGAACGGTCTGGGTGGGGGGAGGCCGGCGTGGCACGGGGAGCTGAGGCAGGAGGGATCACGGAGCGACGCGACGGCGCGGGGCTCCTGGCCGCCCTGACCGTAGCCGGTGGCTCGTTCGCCCTCATGCAGGCGATCGTCGTCCCGGCCCTGGTGCACATCAAGGACGACCTGGGCACCACCACCGCCTGGGCGGGGTGGACCGTCTCGATCTATCTGCTGGCGGCGTCCGTCGCCACGCCGATCCTCGGACGTCTGGGGGATCAGTACGGCAAGGACCGCATGCTGGTCGTCACCCTCGCCCTCTTCACGCTGGGCTCCGCGCTCTCCATCGTCGCCTGGGACATCGCATCCCTCATCGCGTTTCGCGCCCTGGCCGGGGTGGGCGGCGCCGTCTACCCGCTCTGCTTCAGCGTCATCCGGGACGAGATGCCGCCCCACCGGATGGGTGTCGCCATGGGACTCATCTCGGCCATGCTCGGTGTGGGCGGCGGCATCGGCCTGGTCTTCTCGGGGCTCATCGTCGACCACGCCTCGTGGCGCATCCTGTTCGTCGTGGGAGCCGTGCTGGGCGTGGTGGGGATCGTGCTGGTGCGCGCGTTCATCCCGCCGTCGCCCCACCGTGCCCACGCGTCGGTGGACGTGCCGGGCGCGGTGCTCCTCTCACTGGCGCTCATCAGCCTCCTGGTCGCCCTGACCCAGGGCAAGCCCTGGGGCTGGACCTCGGCCCGTGTCCTGGGGCTCGCCGCCGCCGCCCTCGTCCTCCTGGTGGTCTGGGTGATCGTCGAGCTCCGCACGCGGTTCCCGATGGTGGACATCCACATGCTCCTTCGCCGTCCGGTGCTCATGACCAACATCGCGGGCCTCTTCTGCGGCTTCACGATGTACGCCACCTTCACCGTGCTGCCCCTGCTCATCCAAAGCCCGCAGCAGCTGCCGCCGGAGGTCCGGCACCTGGTCACCTACGGGTTCGGCGCGTCGGTGACGATGTCGGCGCTCTACATGATCCCGGGCGCCCTGGCGATGCTGCCCGCCGGCCCCTACGGCGGCAAGCTCGGTCTTCGGATCGGGTCGCGCTACGCCCTGGCCATCGGGCTGGTGGTTGCGGGACTCGGCGCGGGCCTGATGGCCGCCCTGCACGCCGAGCCCTGGCAGGTGATCGCGTTCTACGCGGTCGGCGCCGCGGGCATCGCCATCGCGTTCGGCGCGATGCCCAAGGTGATCGCCGACGCGGTCGGCCCCACCGAGACCGGCATCGCCACCGGCATGAACACCGTCATCCGCACGGTCGGCAGCGCGATCGGCGCCCAGGTGGCGATCACGCTCCTTTCCAGCCGCACGATCGGGGCGACCCAGGTGCCCGCCGAGTCGGGGTTCTCGATCTCGCTCTGGCTGGGGGCGGGCGCGGCCCTGATCGCCGCCGCCGTGGCCATGGGCATCCCGCGCCAACCCCGAACCCACGTCCTGGAGACCCGCGAACACCCCGCACGTGGCTGACGTGGCGGTCGCATCGTGAACCGGCCGCCCGGTGGGCGGGACATGCGGGACGGTGCGTCGCTCGCACCGCACCGCGACGCCGCGCCCGGGCTTCGCGCCCGCATCGCGGCGCACCCGCGACGACGCTGGTTCGCCCTGATCGTGCTGGCGGCCGGGATGTGGCTGTCGGTGCTGAACATCAGCATCGTCAACATCGCCCTGCCCGCCATGGCGAAGGACCTGGGCGTCAACCTCACGTCGATCAACTGGGTGGTGACCGCGTTCCTCGTGACCCAGGCCACACTGCTGCCCATCGCCGGTCGTGCCGGCGACCTCTACGGCCGGCGCCGCGTCTTCATCGCCGGCACCCTCGTCCTCATCCTGGGCTCGGTGCTCTGCGCCGTCGCCTGGGATGCCGGCTCGCTGATCGCGTTTCGCATCCTGCAGGCCGTCGGCGCCTGCGCGATGGCCCCCACCGCGTACTCCTACGTGGGTGTCCTGTTCGGCCCGCGTGAGCGCGGCCATGCGACCGGCGTGCTGATCGGCGCGATCGGCTTCGCGCCGGTGGTGGCGCTCAACGTCGCCGGGGCGCTCCTGGCGGTGTTCGGCTGGCGGAGCGTCTTCTGGTTCAGTCCGGTGGTGGGATCGCTGGTGCTGGTGGGCGCGCTCATGGTGCTGCCGCGCCTCGAACCGACCGCCGGTCGCCGGCCCTTCGACCTGCCCGGTGCGGCCCTGGCCGCGGTCGGCCTCTTCGGCACGCTCATCGCGCTCTCCAAGGGCGAGTCGTGGGGCATCACGAGCGCGGCGACGCTCATCGCCCTCGTCACCGGCGTGGCGGCGCTCGTCGCCTTCGTCGTCTGGGAGGGCCACGCCCGCGACCCGCTCATCGACCGGCCGCTTCTTCGGCGGCGGACGATCGTGACCGCCAACGTGGCGTCCGGAACGGCCGCGGCCGCCCTCTTCGGCGTGATGATCCTGCTGCCGCTCTACATGGCCCGCGTGCTCGGATACGGGCCGGTGGCGATCGGCATCGCCATCACGCCCATCGCCCTCTCGTTCCTCGTCATCTCCCCCATCGCCGGCCGGCTGATGGGGCGGGCGGGGGCCAACACCCTGGCCGTGATCGGCTACCTGCTCGCCCTGGCCGGCGCGCTCGAGATGGCGCTGGCCGGGATGGGCCAGCGGTACTGGCCGATGCTGCCGGGGCTCTTCCTGTTCGCGATCGGACTGGCCCTGGCGCAGTCACCGGCGACCACCGTCGCCATCAGCGACGTGCCGCCCGAACGCCTGGGGGTCGCATCCTCCCTCCCCAACATCAGCCGCTACGCGGGTGGGGCGCTGGGCACGGCGCTCCTCGGCGTCATCATGCATGCGGCCATCCCGCCCGGGGCCGAACGGGCCACCGACCTGGCCGAGCCCGCCGTGCGCGCCGACATCGCGGCGGGGTTTCGCGCCGCCCTCGTCGCGGCCGCGGTCTTCCTGCTCGTCGCGACGGCCGTCGCGACCCGGATGCCGCATCTGCGGCACACACCGACAACGACGACACCCGGAGGTACCAGGTGACCCGTCCAGCATGGCTGGCGTTCATCGGGATGGTGGTCTTCACCATGGGCACGAGCATCGTGACCCCGCTGTTCCCGCTCTACCAGGCCCACTTCGACCTCTCCAACGGCACGGTGACGCTGCTGTTCGCCACCTACACGGCGACCGTCGTGCCGACGATGCTCCTGGCGGGCAACCTGAGCGACCGCCTGGGGCGCAAACGGCTGATCCTGCCCGGCATGGCGGTCATCACCGCGGCGTCGCTGGTGTTCGGCTTCACGACGTCGCTGCCGCTGCTCTTCGTGGGCCGTGTGCTGCAGGGTCTCGCCATCGGCATGTTCCTGGGGGTGGGCACCGCGTTCGTGGTGGACCACGCGCTGCCGGACCGCAAGGCGTCGGCCGCGCAGATCGCCGGGATGGGGTTCCGCGTCGGCTTCGGTCTCGGCCCGGGCCTCGCCGGCCTGCTCGCCCAGTACGCCTCCGACCCGATGCACCTGTCGTTCAAGCTGCACGCGCTCGTGATGGTCATCGGCATCGTCGCCGTCATCCTCGCCCCCGAGACCCTGCGGCGACGCACCGGCGGCGGCTCGTGGTTGAAGGTCGGCGTGGGCGTCCCCAAGGAGCAGTTCAAGGGATTCGTCACCTTCGTGGCGCCGGCGGCGTTCCTCATGAGCTTCTTCGACGCGACGCTGCTGTCGCTCGCACCGCTCTACCTGGTGGGTGAGCTGCACGTGACCAACATCGCCATCATCGGCCTGGTGGGCTTCCTGGTCCTCGCGGCCGGCGGGTTCACGCCGATGGTGTTCCGCGGCATCGACCCGCGGCGGGCGATCATGGCGGGCGTCACCGCCTCCACCGTGGGGTCGCTCCTCATCATCGGCGCCTCCGCCGCCGGCACCGCCGTGCTCGTGGTCATCGCGGCCGCGGTGATCGGCTTCACCAACGGGCTCATCCTCCAGGGCGGTGCCGCCATCGCCAGCATCTCGGTGCCCATCGAGGAGCGCGGCAAGCTGATGTCCGCCCTCTACATGTGCGCGTACTCGGGCACCGTCCCCACCGTGGCGCTGGGATACCTCTCCCGCGCGATCGGGCTCACCGAGACGATGGCCGTCTTCTCGGGGGTGGCGGCGCTCATCGCCCTGTTCGTGCTGACCGTCGGCCGGCGGAACATGCGCGAGATCGTGCCCTACCGCGCCGTGTCGGAGGTGGAACACCCGGGATAGGAGCGCCCGCCCGGATCCGCATCGTCGTGGGCCCGGCGTCGGGCGCCCACCGCGCCCGTGCGGGCGCCCACCGCGCCCGTGCGGGTGGTCCCGGCGCCCCGCGCGGCGACCGGATCCGGCGGAGTCGTTTACCGTGTGCCGGGCGGTGCACAGGGGTGTGGTGACGTGACGGGTGAGGAGGCGGGATTGGCGCCGAGCGGGTCTGACGACGCGACGCGGGACGACGGGAACGACACGGGGGCGGCCACCGCGGTCATGCGCCGGCCGTCCGAGCGCTCGCGCACCGGGATCGTCGTCCTGGGCGTCGCCACGCTCCTCGCGCTCGCCGCCATGATCGTCCTCATCGCGATGGGGCCGTCCGACGATGCGCGGGCCGAGGGGCCGGTCTCGCTGCCGGGTCTCCCCGACACCGCCATGACCGTGGGCGCCCAGGACGACCTCCTGGCGGTGGAGCCGGTCGACGCCCTCGCGATGCGCATGGACCGCCTGCGCGACACCGGCGTCACGATCAGCCGGTTCGACGTCCCATGGGCCGACGTGGCACCCACGAAGCCCGCCGATCCCCGCAACCCGGACGATCCCGCCTACAACTGGCAGCGCACCGACGCCGTGCTGGACGGCCTCGACCGTCGCGACATCAGCCCCATCGTCACCTTTTCGCGCACCCCGGGCTGGGCGAACGGGGAGACGGGCCCGGAGGGGGCGCCCGAACCCGACGCCTACGCCGCGTTCGTCCACGCCTTCGCCACCCGCTACAACGGGGACGGCCACGTCCGGGTGGACCTCTACGAGCCGTGGAACGAGCCCAACAACCCGGCCGCGCTCATGCCCCAGTGGGAGGGGGCCGGGACCGCGGCCACGCCCGTCGCGCCCGGCACGTACGCGGCGTTGGTGGAGCGGGCGCGCACCGAGCTGCGTCAGGCCAACGGCGACGCCCGGATCATCGGCCCGTCGCTGGCCGACATCGAGCAGAGCGCGCCGGGTGTCGGCGGTGTCGGCGTCCAGGACTTCCTGGAGGCCCTCGCGCCCCTCAAGCCGCGGTTGGACGCGACGTCGCTCCACCTCACACCCACCGTCGCGCCCGGTGCGCCCTCCACCCGCATCCCGTCCATCGGGGCGCTGCCCCGCCTCCTCACCCTGCTGGACACCGTCAGCCCCGGACGCGACCTGCTGATCACCCAGATCGGCTACGCGACCACCCCCGGCGGGCTGAGCGAGGACCAGCAGGCGCGGTTCGTCACCCAGACGATGACGACCCTCGCCGCCAACCCGCGGGTGCGGCTGGCGGTGTGGAGCCCGTTCCAGGACACGATCGACCGACCCGCCGGGCTCATCACCGCGACCGGCACCGCCAAGCCGTCGCTCGAGGCGTTCACCACCAATCCCAAGTCGCTGCCGTCGGAGCGTCCCTGATGAACACCGGTGCACTCGAGGCCGTCCTGTCCGATCTGGGGCAGCCCGGCTACCGCGTCCGCCAGGCCATCGAGGCCCGGCGCCACGGCGCCGCCGACTGGGACGAGGTCACGTCGTGGCCCAAGGCCCTGCGCGCGGCGGTGGCCGAACGTCTGCCGCTGTGGGCGGTGACGCCGCAGGCCGAGGCCCGATCGCGCGACGGCACGGTCAAGTGGGTGCTGTCGGCGGCCGACGGCGCCCGCATCGAGGCGGTCTCCATCGCCCATGCGAAGGGCCGGCGCACGGTCTGCGTCTCCAGCCAGGTCGGCTGCGCGCTCGGCTGTCGCTTCTGCGCCACCGGGCGCATGGGCGCCGGCCGCAACCTCTCCGAGGACGAGATCGTGGACCAGGTCGTGCACGCCGCCGCGGCGGCCGAGCGCGACGACGCGCGCGTCACCAACGTCGTGTTCATGGGCATGGGCGAGCCGATGCAGAACCTGGAGGCGGTGCTGCCGGCCTGCCGGCGCATCTGCGATCCCGAGGACGGTCTGGGCCTGTCGGCGCGCAAGGTGGCGATCTCGACCGCGGGCTGGGTGCCGGGCATCCAACGCCTCGCACAGGAGCAGCTTCCCATCCGCCTGGCGATCTCGCTGCATGCGGCCGACGACGAGACCCGAAGCGGTCTGATGCCCATCAACAACCGCTGGCCCATCGCCAATCTCCTGGCCGAGTGCCGCCGCTACTGCGACACGACCGGTCGGCGGGTCTTCATCGAGTACCTGCTGCTGGACGGGGTGAACGACCGGGCCGTCGACGCCGAGCGTCTGGCCGACCTGGTGCGCGACGGCAACTTCCACGTCAACATCATCCAGTTCAACCCGACGGACGGTCCCTACCGCGGCAGCCCGCCGGAGCGACGGGAGCGGTTCATCCTCGCCCTGGAGCGCGCCGGCATCAGCCCCTCGGTGCGTCGCTCCCGCGGCGCCGACATCGACGCCGCCTGCGGTCAGCTGGCGCTCTCCGGGGCCGAACCCACCGCCTGACGACGCGTGCGCCGGCGGCGCGGCCCGCACCCCTCGGCGCCCGATTTCGTGACGACCCGGTGACGGACTGCCGTCAGTCATGTCGATATGACGAGATCGGTCCCGTGCTCCCCTACGATCGCGCCCACGTGCGACCCGACCGGGTCGCCGCAGCGCCGACGAAAAGGGGCTCGTCATGCAGCATCGCGTCGTGATCTTCGAGGTCGAGGGCGGATCGGACAAGTGGTTCGACGGCCATCGCAAGGACAGCGTTCCCATCGTCGAATCCCTGCACCGCCAGGGCTGGGACGCCGAGGTCCTCTACTACCGTCCCGAATGGGCGCAGCAGCTGATCGAGTACGTGGGGCGGCGCGCCGACGGCTACGTGTCCCGTGTGAACCCCGGAAACGTCCCGGGTGGTGAGGGTCCGTACTTCGCGATGCTGCGCGGCCTGTCCGAGCTGGGCCTTGTGGGGATGTCGCACCCTGATGAGATGGTCACCCTGGGGGCCAAGGACGTCCTGGTGAAGCTGGCGGGGACCGACCTCGTGCCGGCCGACACCTACGCCTACTACGACGTCGACACCTTCCGGAACACGTTCCCGACGTCCCTGTCGTACGGGCAGCGGGTCCTCAAGCAGAATCGCGGGTCGACCGGCGAGGGGATCTGGCGCGTACGCCTGGCCGACCCGGACCGTCGGCCCGAACCCGGTGCGCCGCTGCCGCTCGACACGGCGCTTCGCTGCACCGAGGCGGTCGACAACCACACCGAGGAGCGCACCCTCGGCGAGTTCATGGACTTCTGCCACCAGTACATCGTGGGCGACAACGGCATGCTGGTCGACATGCGCTTCATGCCCCGCATCGTGGAGGGCGAGATCCGCATCCTCCTCGTGGGCGCGCAGCCGGTGTTCGTGGTCCACAAGAAACCCGCCGAGACGGAGGACGCGTTCTCGGCCACGCTCTTCTCGGGGGCGAAGTACCGCTACGACTCGCCGGACAGGTGGCCGGATCTCATCGAGCTCTTCCACCGCGAGCTCCCCAGGGTGCACGAAAAGCTCAACGTGTCGGCCAACCCGCTCATCTGGACCGCCGACTTCATGCTGGACACGGCCGAGGACGGCGGTGACACCTACGTGCTGGGCGAGATCAACTGCTCGTGCGTGGGCTTCACCAGTCAGCTGGACATGGGCATCCAGGAGAAGGTG
Organism: uncultured Bifidobacteriaceae bacterium; assembly: GCA_964628685.1. Taxonomy (GTDB): domain Bacteria; phylum Actinomycetota; class Thermoleophilia; order Miltoncostaeales; family Miltoncostaeaceae; genus CALMEC01. The sequence goes on from CAZVNM010000003.1 coordinate 322,632, forward strand.
GCGGCCGAGATCATCCGGCAGGTGACCGAGCGGGACGCCCTGGACGAGCTTCGCCGGTCGAAGCGCTACGGCCGCAGGGAGCTCGCGACCGTGTAGTCGCGGCGGTGGCGGGCGGTCCCGCATGGGCCGGTCCGACCGGGATCGTGCGCGTCCCCGCCGCGATCGCACCGGGGCGTCGAGAACGCAGGGGTTCCCGACGCCCCGGTGAACAGGCCGGTCGGCGCCGTCGACGGGCCGACCGCCCGTGGAGGTCCGTCAGTGGTGGTGCGGCGCCTCACACCCCGGGTGGTGGCAGTGGCACTGATCGGCGTCCGGATTGGCCTCGCACCACGGGGAGCAGTAGTCGGATCCCTCCGCGGGCGGGCAGGTGCAGGTGGCGTGTGCGCACTGGGTGGCCATGGGTGGCTCCTCCTCGGTCGTCAGACCTCGCAGTTGGCGAGCGCGGCGAGGGTCTCCGCCTCGTCCGGCACGTCGGTGGGGACATCCTTGACGTCCGCGTGCTGCACGACGCCGTTCTTGTCGATCACGAACGTGGCGCGGGTCGAGATGCCCTTGCCGTCCAGGTAGACGCCGTAGGCGCGTGAGACCTCGCCCTTCGGCTCGAAGTCCGCGGCGAAGATGGTGTCCTTGAGCCCGATCGAGTCGGCGAACGCGGACTGCGAGAAGTGGCTGTCGACGCTGATGCCGATCACCTGTGCGTCCTTGCCGGCGTACTCCGACTCGTTGCCGCCGATCGCGGTGAGCTGCTTGGTGCACACGCCGCTGAACGCGAGGGGGTAGAAGACGAGCACCACGTTCTTCTTGCCGCGGTAGTCGGCGAGGCTGACGGGGTCGCCGCCACGTCCGGGAAGGGTGAAGTCGGGGGCCTCCTGGCCAACTGCGATCGCCATCGCTGATCTCCATTCTGTCGGTGTCTGATCGTCGCCGGTACACGCTACCCTGTGCCCGATGAGCGAGGGACGCGAGAAGCGGGTGCGGCGGGTCGCACCCCCCGAACAGGGGTGGACCCTCGGTGCCGGTGGCCTGCCGAAGGCCTTCTGGGCGGGGCTCTGCGTCTGTCTGATCGGCCTGGCGGTGCTGATCCTCGTGCTCGGATACCTCGTGTACGGCGTCCTCCTCCTGGTGCTGGCCGTCGCCGCGGCGGTCAACCTCATTTGAGTCCCCACGACCTGGCCGAGGCGCTGCGCGCGGCCCATCCCGACGCCGAGCCGATGGAGGTCGACGGAGAGACCCTGGCCGGCTGGGTGGCGTCCTGCGGGGCCGATCCGGATGACGACGCCCTGGTGGGAGACGCGGTGGCCGCCTGGGAGCTCCTGCTCGGCTGATCCGACGCGCGGCGGAGGAGGTTCGAGCGGACGGCACCCGTCCGGCGCGGCGTCCCCGATGGCGGGATCGTGGGGCCTCGCCGCGTGGGGCCTTTCCGTTCAATTAGACGTCGGCGGCCGTTCATTTGTGCGGTGGGTGTGACGGGTTCGTCACGGGTCTCGTGTGGTTCGTCACGGTTCTCGTGTGCTTCGTCACGGTTTCGTTGCTGATCACGGCGTGTCGAAGGTTCCTCGGCGGCCGTTCGGCGCGGCGCCTCGTCGCCCGCCCCGGCGCGTTCAGTTCAATTGGACGTCGGTGGCCGTTCTTTTCCGCGGTGGTGGTGACGGGTTCGGCATGGGTTTCGTGTGGGTCGTCACGGTTTCGTTGCTGATCACGGCGTGTCGAACGTTCCTTGGCCGTTCGGCGCCGGGTCGCCACTCCAGTGCCGTTTCGTTCAAGTGGACGTCGGTCGGCGTTCATTTGCGCGGTGGTGTGATGGGTTCGTCACGGGTTTCGTGTGGATGGTCCGTCACGGTTCCGTCGCTGATCACACGGCCCGTCGAAGATTCCTCGGCGCGTTCGGCACCGGGTGGTTGTTCAATTGGACGTCGGTGGCCGTTCAATTGCGCGGTGGTGTGACGGGTTCGGCACGGTTTTCGTGTGGATCGTCACGGTTTCGTCGCTGATCACACGGCCCGTCGAAGATTCCCCGGTCGTTCGGCACCTGGTCGCCGCCCCGGCGCGTTTCCGTTCAATTGGACGTCGGTGGCCGTTCATTCGCGCGGTGGTGTGACGGGTTCGGCATGGGTTTCGTGTGGGTCGTCACGGTTTCGTCGCTGATCACACGGCTCGTCGAAGATTCCTCGGTCGTTCGGCGCCGGGTCGCCACTCCAGTGCCGTTTCGTTCAAGTGGACGTCGGTCGGCGTTCATTCGGGTGGTGGTGTGATGGAGTTCGGCACGGGTTTCGTGTGGATCGCCACGGTTTCGTCACCGATCACGGCGCATCGAACGCCGAGAACCCTGGCACCACGGCCGCACGGCACCTCAGTCCAGCAGGAGCTCGAGCTCCGTCGGGTCGAGGCTCCAGCCGAAGCGCTCGCCGAGCGCGCGGGCGAAGGCACCCTCCACCACCGGTCGCATCGCCCGGCCGCCCTCCGCCGCGATCGACGTGGGCACCACGTCCGGTGCCCCGCACGCGCTCATGATCTGGCCCCACCGGGGGTCGACGTCCCGGTTGAGGGCGATCCCGTGCGTGGAGATGCCGCCGGTCACCCGGATCCCGACGCTGCCCAGCTTCCGTCCTGCCACGTAGACGCCCATCCGCTCGTGATCGGCGATGGCATCCGCCAGCCCGCAGGCGTCGGCCATGGCATCGACCAGGCCCTCCACGAACCGCCGCACGCCACCCAGACGGCGGACGTCGGCGATGACGTACCCGGTGACCTGCCCGGGTCCGTGCCAGGTCATGAGCCCGCCGCGATCGCTGTGGACGCACGTGGCACCCATCCCGGCGAGCGTCGCGTCGTCCACGAACAGGTCTTCGCGCCGGCCATGGCGGCCATAGGTGTAGACGGGCGGGTGCTCGAGGAGCCACAGCACATCGTCGATGCGACCCGCACGGCGCGCATCGGCCAGCCGCACCTGACGGTCCCAGGCCTCGGTGTAGTCCATGACCGGTGTCGCGACGAGATGCGCCACCGACCGATCGTAGCGGCGGACGACGCCGCGCGGACGCGTCCGGTCAGCCCGCATGGACCGGCCGACGTCCGCGGTCGGGTCGACCAACGCGTCCCGCCGTGCGCGACGGCCAGATGCCGCACTAAAGGCGTCGGTTCGCCGGACGGACGCGTCTGGCGAACCATCCTCCCGAGCGCTACTCGCCGTACTCGGCGACCACCAGGCGGTAGCCGAGGTCCAGCTCCTCGAGCCCCTCGGTCCAGCCGTACGACGCCTCCCATGCGCCGCTCACGATGTCCTCCGAGAGGCGACGCAGGCCCTCCAGGAGGTCGTCGTCGCCCACCTCGGCGAGAATCGGGACCCGCTGACGCACGCGGCGGTCGAGGTACATGGACGGCCGGCGCCAGTAGGCGCCCAGGATGCTGTCGCGGCAGTCGTGCGGGATCATGATCGTCTCGACGCGACTCTCGCCGCCGAGCGCGGCGCGCACCGCCCCCAGCGGGGGGTGGCGCACCGACTCGAGGAACGCCAGGTTCGGCAGGTACCGGTAGAGCCAGAACCCGCGCAGCGCCTCCGGGTCGAGGGTGAGGACGACGGCGCGCCGGGTCGCGACCCGGGCCATCTCGCGCAGACCGGCGATCGGGTCTGACCAGTGCTGCATGGTGAGCACGCTCATCGTGGCGGCGAACGAGCGGTCCCGGAACGGCAGGGCCTCGGCCGTGCCCTTCACCACCGGGGCGGCACCGGCGGCACGCAGGGCGATCTGCGACTCACCGGGCTCGACGGCCACGACGCGGCGGTCGGGCGGCTCGTACGCGGCCGTGCCCGAACCGATGTTCAGAACCGATGCCGCACCGCCGATCGCACGCGCGACGGGGCGCAGGATGCGCTGGTCGGCACGCCGGGTGGGCCCGTAGCCGCGGGTCTCGACGTCGTACGCGTAGGGGTTGCCGTGCGTGGCGAGAAGGGAGCCGTCCATGTCCGTCCGTCCTTGTGCGCGCGCCTCGGGGTGGCGCGGATCCGATGGCGTCACTTTATGTGATGCGCGCCACCCCTGAAAACTCGACGAAAGTACAGTTTCATCCGTGTCGTTCCACCGCCGGCGCCCGCTTCGGGGCCGCGCCGGTCCGCACGACCGGCCAGGTGCAGATGAGCGCCACGATCAGGAGCAGGTTGCGCGCCAGCAGCAGTCCCACGGGCAGCGGCGCCGAGCGCTCGACCATGTCGCGGTAGAGCAGCGGGAAGACCAGCTGGGTGATCGGCAGGGCGAGGATGAACGACGTCGCGGCGATCGCCCCGCGCCGCCCGGGGATCAGGAGCGCCATCGGAAGCAGCCACACCAGGTACTGGGGTGAGACCACCTTGCCGAAGACGACCGCCGCCAGCAGCGTCGCCGTGACCGCGGCCATCAGATCCCGTCCCCGCCGTTCACCGGACGTCGCGCGCCACAGGATCGCCGCGATCACCAGCACGCAGACCGCGAGCGCCAGGGTGGACAGGCTCGCCGCGAGCGCGGGCAGCCGCCCGTCGATGTTGTCGCTGCCGTAGCTCTGGACCTGTTCGAACGGCAGTCCCAGGGCCTGGATGATCGATGAGCCCAGCGACTCGATCTGCAGCGGTCGCACCAGGTGGTACTGGAAGAGGCTCCACGTCCCCGACGGGGCGATGGCGGCGAAGGGGACGAACGTCGCCGCCACGCCCACCGCGAAGGCGCCGACGCCCATCGCGGCACGTGCGGGGTCGCGATGGCGTGCATGCCACACCGCGAGCAGCGGGACGAGCAGGACCGGCACGAGCTTCAGCGCCGTCGCAAGCGCCAGCAGCGTCCACATCCAGCCGAACCGTCGTGCGAGCGCGGCCACCACCATCCACGCCAGACAGACCGCGAGCAAGAGGTCGTACCGGGTCTGAAGGAGCGTGCCCAGGAGCGCCGGCGACAGGATCACCACGGCCACCGCGGCCACCGTCCGCACCCGTGAGAGACCCAGCAGCCGTCCGGCCACGAGCGCGGCCACCGCGGTCGCCGCCAGGGCCGCGCACATCGCCATGGAGTAGGCGGTGGTCGGTGGGAGCGGCAGGCGTTCGATCAGCCAGAACGATCCGGTCGCGAGCGGTGGGTACTCGATGTCGAAGTCGCGGTAGGGCACGAATCCGGCGTCGATCATCCGCACGGCGTGCTGGTAGACGCGGGTGTCGCCCAGCTGCGGGAAGTCGTAGATGAGCCAGCGGACGATGGCCCAGAACCCGAACGTCGCGGCGACCGTGGCCGCGACGGTGGTCGCACGCACCCTCACGGCAGGTCCGTTCCGATCACGCGCGAGCGGTTGAAATCGACGAGGACCGCGGTCGGCCGGGCCCCGCCCGTCACGCGCACGCCCGCGGTCTCCCCGTCGGTGGGCACCAGGTCGGCGCAGCGATCGGGCTCGTCGAGCGACGTGACGCGTGCCCGAAGCAGTCCGCCGTCGATCTCCTCCCATGCCACGAGCGGCCGGGCGCCCGGCCCCAGGGCGAGGCTCACACCGCCGGACTGGTTGCGGGCACCGGAGACGGTGGCCGGTGGGGTCCAGCGTTGGGTGATGCGCCGCGAGGCGCGCACGGCGCTCACGCCGTCCCAGGTGAGTGACCACGCCGCGGCCATCTCGCCGTCCGGGGCGATGACGACGGCGGGCGCCATCGATGCGCGACCGGGGCGCGACATCTCGAGCGGCAGGTCGTCGCCCCGATCGAGGGTCTCGGCGGGGGCCCACTCCCCGCGCGTGCCCACCGACACGTGCGCCTGTGCTCCGTCGCCCGCGTGGGAGAGCCACGTCGCGGCGACGACGCCGTCGTTGCCGGCGGCCACGGCGGGCTCGGTGGCGTAGCGCCGGGTGTCCGACAGGACCGCGGCCGTCGTCCAGCGCCCATCGGCCGGGCGCATCGCGCCCTCGATCCTGCGGTCCGATCGTCCGCCGCCCTCCCACGTGGCCGTCGCGGTGCCGTCGGGCGCCACCGCAAGCGCCGTCCGTCCGACGCGCGTCACGTCGGAGAGCGATGTCGGCGCGCTCCAGCGTCCCCGCGCATCGCGCGTGGCGGTCCGCACCTCGCCGCCGCTGGTGCCGACGTCACGCACCCAGATCGCGGTGAGCAACCCGCGTGCGTCCACGCCGATCTGCGGCCGCCGGGCGCCGCCGTCACCGGTCGAGATCGTCGCACCGCTCCGCCAGCCGTTGGCCGAGGAGTACACCACCACCGACGAGCGCCGCTCGGCGTCGTAGGTCTGCACGATCACGTAGGCGGTGCCGTCGGGTGCGACGGTGACCGCCGGGTCGCGCGCATTGCGACCGCCGATCGCGTGCACCGCGTCCCACCGGCCGGTCCGGTCGCGGGTGCGCACCTCGACCGGGTCGCCGGTCGTCGTCATCCATGCGGCGGCCGCCTCGACGCCGTTGCCGGCGACCTTCGGCTCCACCCGCCGCTCGTCGCTGAGCGGGGTGGGCGCGGTGTCCGGGACGGTGCAGCGCGACACCTGCGCCCCGCCGCACCCCGCGCCGACGACGGTGAGGGTGACGACGACGGCGCTGAGCGCACGGCGGGTCAGTCGATCTCCAGGTGCCGTTCCAACAGCATGATGTCCCGCCACTCGTCGTTCATCCGTCCGTGGGCCTCCAGCCGCCCCACGTCGCGGAACCCGGCGCCGTGCGCCAGCGCCAGACCCGGGGCGTTCTCGGGGAAGATGAGCCCCACGAGCTTCCAGTACCCGAAGGCGGGTGCGTCGGTGACGAGCCGGTCCAAAAGCGTGCGACCGATCCCCACACCCCGGGAATGGGCTGCGACGTAGACGGTGTACTCACCGACCCCGCTGTACCAGGAGCGGTGGCTGAACGGTGCCACGGCCGACCAGCCGAGCACCTCGCCGTCGCGGTCGGCCACGAAGACCGGTGCGGTCGCCGCCCGTCCGGTCAGCCAGCCGCGGCGTTCCTCGGGGGTGTGCGGACCCGTCGCGAAGGTGGCGGTTCCGTCGGCGATGGCGTCGTCGTAGATGGCGCCGATGGTCGCCGCGTCATCCGGCTCGGCCCGCCGCACCTCGACGTCGCTCACGGGCACTGCGAGGATCGGCCGCCCAGGTTCGCGGGGCGGTTGGCGAGGGTGATCTCGGCGGTCGCCTCCTTGCCGTCGCGCAGGTAGGTGACCGAGATCTTCTCGCCGACCTTGCGGCTGTTGACCTGCTGGAGGAGATCGCCGAAGTCGCGCACGTCGTGGCCCTCGACGCTCACGATCACGTCGCCGCCCTTGGGCGGTTCGTCCTGTGCGGCCGACGAGCCGCGCAGGCCCGCCGCCTTGGCGGGACCCTTGGGGTCGACGTTGCGGACGGCCACGCCGCGGCGGCCCTCGATGCCGAGCTGCTTTGCGAGGGGCGGTGTGACCGGCTCGCCGACGATGCCGATCCACGAATGGGTGGGTGGGTCGCCGGCGATGATCGTCTCCATCACCGGTCGCACCGTGTCGATGGGTACGGCGAACCCGAGCCCCTCGTTGGCGCCGCTGCGGCTGACGATCTGCGAGTTGATGCCGATCACGCGGGCCTGCGCGTCCAAGAGCGGTCCGCCCGAGTTGCCGTGCGTGATGGCCGCGTCGGTCTGGATGGCGTTGCCGATCGGCGTCTCGTTGGGTGAGCAGATGTTGCGCTTGAGGCCGGAGACGACACCCGTGGTGACGGTGTTGGTGAAGTCCAGCGGGTTGCCGATGGCCACCACCGGGGCGCCCACCTGCAGGTCGGCGCTGCGTCCCAGGGGCAGCACCCGGGCCGATGCCGGCGGCTTGCCGGCGTCCAGGACGGCCAGGTCGATGGCGGGGTCCGATGCCAGCACCTTCGCCCGCGACTCGTTGCCGTCCTGGTAGGTGACGAGCACCGTCTTGGCCTTGTCCACCACGTGGGCGTTGGTGAGGATGTGTCCTTGCTCGTCGACCAGGAAGCCCGTGCCGAGGCCACCGGCGTGCGCCACGCGCACAACGCCGGGGCTTGCGTGGCCGACGATGCGCTGGACGTCCATGCCCCCGTGCGGGGTCGCCGGGAGCGGTTCGACCGTCTCGGCCTCGGCGCTGGTGGACGTCGTGGTGGCGCCGGTCGCGACCGTCACCGTGCGCGTGGCCTCACCGTCATCGGTCCAGCGGGTGACGCCGAACGCGACGAGCCCGCCGACGAGCGCCGGCACCAGGAGCATGCCGACGGCGCCCAGGACACCGCGTCGGCGGCGCGGCCGGGCGGTGTCCGTGTCCTTCCCGGGTTGGAGTGGCGGCAGTGATCCCATCGATCAGGCGCCGGCCCGCCGTGCGGCGGGGAGCGGCGCCGGCGGACTATTCCGCCATGCTCTCCTGGCTGTGGGTGAGCGGGATCGTGAGGAAGATGCCCGCGGCGATCATGATGCCGCCCACGATCAGGGTGATGAGGGCCGCCTCCATCGAGGTGATGAACACGCCGAGGATCAGGAAGATCGCGCCGACGAGCGGGCCGCCGAGCCCCAGGGAGAGGAACGTGGTGCCGAGCTTCGTCAGGCGTGCATCGGTGGTGGTGTCTGGCGCGTCGGTCATGGGTGGCTCCTTGGCGGGTCGGGTCGACACGGATTGTACCTGCGCAGGACCCGTTCGGCAGGGGACGCGTGCCGGGGGACCGGGCGGCGAACCCGGGACGCCCATGCCCGGCCGTCACTGTCGCTCACACTGCGACCCCTGCGTCGTCGGGAGGTGCGTGATGGGCCGGATCCGTCGGACCGACGCGACAACCGGCGACGGAACCCCCGACGATTCACACGGATCCAGCGCGACCGCATCACCTGATCGTGCAGATGAACGGTGGTCGACGTCCAATTGAATGCGGTTCCCCGTGTGCATTGGCGGGCGGGTGCGAGGGGCGCGGGCCGACCACGGGTCGACGGAACCGCCGACGGAGGGTTCGCCCCGGCGCGGGATACACTCAGACCCATGTCGCAGCGCATCCTCGTGGTGGACGACGAGCAGTCCATCCGGACGATCGTCGAGTTCGCCCTCAAGGACGCCGGGTTCGAGGTGCTCACCGCCGGCCGCGGTGACGACGCCCTCGCGCTCGTCGAACGTGAGCCCGTCGACCTGGTGGTCCTGGACGTGATGCTGCCCGGGATCGACGGACTGGAGGTCTGTCAGAAGATCCGCGCCGAGCGCAGCGTCCCGATCATCATGCTCTCGGCGCGCGGCGAGGAGCTGGACAAGGTCCTCGGCCTCGAGCTCGGCGCCGACGACTACGTCACCAAGCCGTTCTCGCCGCGCGAGCTGGTGTCGCGCGTCAAGGCCAACCTGCGCCGCGGACGCATGGACACCGACGTCGAGGAGCCCCTGCGCGTGGGAGACCTGGTGATCGATCCGGCGGCGCGATCGGTGCGCCGCGACGGACGTGAGATCACCCTGACCCTCTCCGAGTTCGAGATCCTCCACAAGCTGGCCAAGTCTCCCCGCCGGGTGTTCACGCGGCAGGAGCTCATGGACCACCTCTGGAAGGGCACCTTCTACGGCGACCTGCGCAGCGTCGACGTGCACGTGCGCCACCTGCGTCAGAAGGTGGAGACCGACCCGTCCAACCCGACGCTCATCCGGACGGTGCGCGGCGTGGGCTATGCGTTCGGCGGGGAGGACGGGTCGGGTACGTGACGCCGCCCACCCCGCGGCGCCGCCGGTTCGGCCTGTCCGCGTGGTTGGTGTCCGCCTTCATGGCGACCGGCATGCTGGCGAGCCTCGCCGTGCTGGTGGTGGTGCTGCCGACCCTGGAGGGGTCGATCCGCGCGGCCGAGGCACGGCGCACGAGCGTCGCGCTCACGCGCGACCTGCAGTCGGTCTCGGCGCGCTCGTTCGACACCCGTCGGCGGCCCGACCTGGCGACCCTCGCCGCGCAGCTGGGCGGGGATGCCCGTCTGTGGCAGGTTGATCGTCAGGTCGACGGGATCCTGCGCCCGCCGGTCCTGCTGGAGGCCGTCGTCACCCACGGCTACCTGGGCAACGAGATCACCAGCTCCGGTGCGGTCGCGCTGGAGCAGGCGCAGAACTGGACGGTCGGCCCACCCGTCGCCTCGACGTCCCCGCTTCGGAGGGGTGGTGAGGAGGTCATCCAGGCGGCGGTCGTCGTCCAGAACGGATTCCGCAGGGAGGTGATCGAGGTCGCACGGCCGGTGAGCGGCACCGCCGAGCGCCTCGCGACGGTGCAGAACCGTCTGGTGACCGCGGTCGTGATCGTCCTGAGCCTCGCGATCCTCACCGGCATCGCGCTGGCGCGCTTCCTGGGCCTGCGGATCCGGCGCCTGGCGGGCACCGCCGCCACCCTCGCCCAGGGCGATCTGTCGGCGCGTGCGGCGGAGTCGTCGCCGCGCGAGATCACCTCATTGGCGGGAAGCATCAACCGCATGGCGTCGCGCCTGGAGGGCCTCGTCGGCGAGACCCTCAGCGACCGCGACCGTGCACGCGCCCTGGTCGCATCCCTGGCCGAGGGTGTCCTGGCGGTCAACGACCAGGGCGAGGTGACCGTCGCCAACGAGTCGGCCCGCGCCCTCCTGGGGCTGCCCGCGGATCTGGCCGGCCTGCACCTGGACGACCTGCCGGCCGCGGTGCGCGAGGTGTTGGACGAGGCGCTCGACATGGAGGGGACCCCGCAGATCACCGAGGCGGAGCTGCGCGGCGGCCATCACGTCGCCATGTCGGCGGTGCACATCTCGAAGGAGGCCGGCACCGTCGTCACGATCCGCGACGTCACGGAGGAGCGTCGCCTCGCGAAGGCCCGGCGTGAGCTCATCGCCAACGTCTCGCACGAGCTGAAGACCCCGCTCACCGCCGTCAAGGGGTTCCTCGAGCTCCTCGAGAGCGACCACCTCAGCCCCGAGCAGCGCGACGAGTTCCTCGAGCTCATGTCACAGGAGGTGGTGCGGCTGGAGCGGCTCATCGCCGAGCAGTTGGAGCTCGCCCGTCTCGACTCCGGTGCCATGCCGCTCGACCGTCAGCAGGTGGACCTGGGCGGGCTGGCCGAGGAGGTGTGCGCGTCCCGGCGTCACCTGAGCGAGCTGGAGGGGGTCGAGATCGCCACGTCGCTGTCGCCGGAGCCCGTCGTCATCGACGCCGATCCCGCACGGGTGGAGCAGATCCTGCTCATCCTCCTCGACAACGCGCTCAAGCACACGCCGTCGGGCGGCAAGATCACGGTGGGGGTGGGTGCCGGACGGGACGAGGGAACGCTCTCGGTGCGCGACACGGGCACCGGCATCCCGTACGAGGCACAGGAGTTCATCTTCGACCGCTTCTATCGCGCCGACGCCTCCCGTGAGGGATCGGGGCTCGGGCTCGGCCTGTCGATCGCCCGCGGTCTGGCCGAGGCGCACGGCGGCACCGTCGAGGTGCGCTCCGCCCCCGGACTGGGAAGCGTCTTCACGGTGCGGCTGCCGCTCGCCGGCGCGGCCACGCTGACGATGCCGCACATCCCCTGATGCCCGGCACGGTCGCCCGGCCCCGTGCGACTACACTGGCTCGGATGAACGAGCCCGGATCCCAGTCCACCGCCCTCGTCACAGGTGCCGCGCGCGGCATCGGCCGGGCGACGGTCCTCGCCCTGCGCGCGGCCGGCTGGCGGGTCGTCGCCGGCGTGCGGGATCCGGCCACCGCGCCGTTCGGGGACGACGACGGGGTCCTCACGGTGCGGATCGACGTCACCGACCACGACTCGGTGCGCGAGGGCGTGGCCGCGGCCGAGGAGTGGGCGGGTGGCGCCCTCCACGCGCTCGTCTCGAACGCCGGCTACGCGGTGATGGGTCCGGGCGAGGTCGTCCCGATCGACGTGGTGCGCGCGGTCTTCGAGACCAACATGTTCGGGGCGCTGGCGGTGACCCAGGCGGTGCTGCCGGCCATGCGCGACGCCCGTCGCGGTCGCCTCGTGGTGGTCTCCTCCATCGGTGCCCACCTGCCGGTGCCCGGCGTGGGCGTGTACCGGGCGAGCAAGGCGGCGTTCGACGCGCTCGCCGACAGCATGCGGATCGAGCTTCGTCCGTTCGGCATCGCCGTCACGCGGCTCGAACCCGGCATGGTCGCCACCGAGTTCTCGCAGTCGACCGTGCGGGCGGAGGCGATGTCCGACCCGGACCACCCCTACGCGCCCATCGCGCAGGTGCTCATCCGCGGGTACGGCGGATGGCGCGAATGGAACAACACGCCGCCCGAGATGGTGGCCGACGCCGTCGTCGCGGCGGTGACCGCCGATGACCCGCCCGCCGTCCTGCCGGTGGGCATCGACGCGGAGCTCGCGTTCCGCGACGGATACGAGGCGTTCGTCTCGCACGTCGGCCTGGACGCGGTGCCCGACCTGACCGACCCGTGACCATGCGGGTCCTGGTCGCGCCTGCGCCGTTCAAGGGTTCGCTCGGGGCACCGGATGCGGCGCGCGCGATGAGCGCCGGGGTGCGGCTGGCCGACCCCGGCTCGGCGCCCGTGATCATTCCGATCGCCGACGGTGGTGAGGGGACGCGGGACGCCGTCGTCGGGGCGCTCGACGGTCGCACCCGGACCTTCACCGTGGACGATCCGCTCGGGCGACCGGTGTCGGCGGCGATCGGGTTGGTGCCCGGAGCCACGCCGCTGGCGATCGTCGAGCTGGCCGCGGCCTCGGGGTACGAACGGCTGGCAGACGCGGAGCGCGATGCCGAGGCCACGTCCACGCACGGCACCGGTGAGCTCCTGCGGGCGGCGCTCGATTTCAATCCGGCGCGGATCGTGCTCGCCCTGGGCGGGAGCGCCACCAGCGACGGTGGCTTGGGGCTCCTGCGCGCGCTGGGCGCGCGCGTGCGGGACGCGGCCGGTCACGACCTGGTCGGCCGGGGCGCGGACCTGGGCGACGTGGCCTCCATCGATGTCGCCGGGCTCGACCCGCGGCTGCGCGACGTGGAGCTCGTGATCGCCTGCGACGTGCAGAACCCGTTCTGCGGTCCGCGCGGCGCGGCGGCGGTCTTCGCTCCGCAGAAGGGTGCGGATTCCGCGGCGGTCGCCCGTCTGGACGTGGGCCTCGCGAACCTGGCCCGCATCATGCGCGACATGGGTGCCCCGGACGTCACCGACCTGCCGGGAGCGGGTGCCGCGGGCGGCGTCGCCGGCACCCTGGTGGCGCTCCTCGGCGCGACGATCACCTCGGGTGCCGATCTGGTGCTCGACCTCGTGGGTGCCGACGCCGCGTCGGCCGAGGCTGATCTGGTGCTCACCGGCGAGGGCGCCCTGGACGAGCAGTCCCTGGAGGGCAAGGCCCCCGTCGTGCTCGCAGGACGCGCCGCCGCGCGCGACGTGCCGTGCGTCGCGCTGTGCGGACGGGTGGGACTCGGCCCGCGCCGGGTGGCCGAGGCGGGGTTCACGGCGGCGTTCGCGATCGGGAGCGGCCTGCCGGACCGCGATCCGCTGGCTGAGACCGAACGGGACCTGGCGCGCACGGCCGCGATGGTCACGCGATTGGCCGCAGCGCGCACCGGGCACCGCCCCTGAGCGACGTCACGGGGTGGACCGCGCGGCGACGCCGGACGCGGTGCGGCCGGCCGGTCGTTGCGGGGATCATGTGACGGGATCGGTGCGTGTGTGTGTCGGGTTCGTCAACAGTGAACGGCGGGAGACGTTCGATTGGATGGTGTGCGCCGTCCGATCGAGCGGATGCGACCCGGCGGTCGGCACCCTCGGAGGACCGCCCCGGGCCGCGCTCAGGTGCGGATGCGGTCCAGGGCGGGGTCGTCGGCCAGCCAGCGTTCCACGGCCTCCAGGACACCCTCGCCGTAGGCCCCGGACGTGACCCACTGGGCGTCGGCTGCAAGCGTCGGATCGTCGTCGACGCCGTTTCGGACGATCGCGACCAGGCCGACGGCATCCAGGAGCTCCAGGTCGGCGCGGCTGTCACCCACCGCCAGGCAGTCGGCGGGATCGGCGCCGCGCCGCGCGATGTCGCGCGCCACCGCGGGGCCCTTGCCGGCGTTGGCCGGCAGCAGATGGAAGGTGCGGCGCCCGTCGGCCGTGGCGATGCCGTTGTCGACGAGGCGCAGCGTCCCGCGTGAGAGCGTGGTGACCAGATCGGCGGCGTCATCGCCGACGGTCCCGATGAGGAGGTGACTGCCGAACCTGCCCGACGCCCACGGCTCGTACGGCTCCAGACCGCCGTCGGCCCACCGGACGAGCATGTCGACCACGCCGGTGGCGGCGATCGCCTCGTGCACGGTCTGGCCGGGCTCGCAGGGGTAGCCGGCGTCACAGGCACCCAGCTCGCCGAGCGCCCCGTCCGCACCCAGCATGCGTCCGATGGCGGCCAACTCGGGAAGGCGTCGTCCGCTCACCAGCACCGAGACCGCCCCGGCCCGGCGAAGTGTCGCAAGGGCGCGGATGGAGGCGTCGGTGTACTCACCGTCACCGTCGCTGAGGATGCAGCCGCCCTGTCCGAGGAGGGTCTCGTCCAGGTCCAGGTAGCAGATGCGGATGCGCTCGCCCATGCGGGCGATGATAGGCGGTGCACATGCCGGGGGAGCGACCGGCCCGGGCGGTCGTGGGGTAGGGTTTTCGCCCATATGGAGAACCTGAAGGGGCTCGTGCTCTCCGGCGGAGCGGGCACGCGTCTTCGACCCATCACCCACACGAGCGCCAAGCAACTGGTGCCGGTGGCCAACAAGCCCGTGCTGTTCTACGGCCTGGAGGCCCTGCGTGACGCGGGCATCCGCCAGGTGGGCATCATCGTCGGCGACACGCGCGCCGAGATCGAGGCCGCGGTCGGCACCGGCGAGGCGCTGGGACTCGAGATCACGATCATCCCGCAGTCGGCGCCTCTCGGCCTGGCCCATGCGGTCCTCACCGCCGAGGAGTTCCTGGGTGACAGCCCGTTCGTCATGTACCTGGGCGACAACCTGCTGCGCGACGGCATCAGCGCCCTGGTCGACGAGTTCCGCGCCAACGAGCCGGACGCGATGATCCTCGTGACCCCCGTCGACCAGCCCGAGCACTACGGCGTGGCGGAACTCGACGGCGAGCGCGTGGTGCGGCTGGTCGAGAAGCCAAAGGAACCGAAGAGCAACCTCGCGCTCGTCGGCGTCTACATGTTCACGCCGGCCATCTTCGACTCGGCCAAGGCCATCGAGCCGTCCTGGCGCAACGAGCTCGAGATCACCGACGCCATCCAGCACATGGTGGACCGCGGCATGCGCGTCACCCCGCACGAGGTGACCGGCTGGTGGAAGGACACCGGTCAGGTGGGCGACATGCTGGAGGCCAACCGTCTGATCCTCGACGTCCAGGAGAGCCGCATCGCCGGCGAGATCGACGCCGACTCGATCGTCGAGGGGCGCGTGGTGATCGAGGAGGGTGCGAAGATCGTCAACTCGACGGTGCGCGGGCCGGCGGTCATCGGCCGGGGCACCGTCATCGAGGATGCCTACATCGGTCCCTACAGCGCCGTGTCGCACGACTGCACGGTGCGCGGCGCCGAGGTGGAGCACTCGATCATCCTGGAGGGGAGCACCATCGCCGACCTGGACGCGCGCATCGAGAGCAGCCTCATCGGCCGCGGCGTCACCATCGGCCGCACCCAGGAGAAGCCCCGCGCCTTCCGCTTCGTCGTGGGCGACTCGTCGACCATCGGGCTCACCTGACGTGAGGGCGGTCCCCACCAAGCTGCCCGGTCTCGTTGTGATCGACCCGACCGTCCACGGCGACGAGCGCGGCTTCTTCCTCGAGAGCTTCCGCGAGGACCTGCTGGCCGACCTCGGCGTCAGCGAACACTGGGTGCAGGACAACCACGCCCGCTCGGGTCGCGGGGTCCTGCGCGGCATGCACTTCGCGCTTCCGCCCGGTCAGGCGAAGCTCGTGCGCTGCGTGCGCGGCACGGTGGTCGACGTGTGCGTCGACATCCGCCGCGGGTCGCCCACCTACGGCCAGTGGGAGGCCATCGAGCTGGACGACGTGACCGGTCGCATGGTCTACGTGCCGGTGGGGTTCGCGCACGGATACTGCGTCACCAGCGAGATCGCCGACGTCGCCTACAAGTGCTCGGGGTACTACGACCCGGCGCTCGAGCGCGAGATCTCGGTGAACGACCCCGACATCGGCGTCGTCTGGCCCGACGTCGAACCGCTCCTGTCCGCACGTGACCAGGCGGCGCCCAACCTGCGCGACGTGGCCGACGACCTGCCCTTCACCTACGCGGCATGATGGTCCTCGTCACCGGCGCCGCCGGCATGCTCGGCCGGGACCTCGTGCCGCTGCTCCAGGAGCGGGGTCACGACGTGACCGCCGTGGACCTGGACGTCGACATCACGGATCCGGCCGCGGTGGATGCGTGCTTCGAGCGCGTGCGACCCGAGGCGGTCTTCCACCTGGCGGCCTGGACGAACGTGGACGCCGCCGAGGAGCACGAGGAGACGGCGCTCGCGGTCAACGGCGACGGGAGCGGCAACGTCGCGGCCGCGGCGGCCCGCCACGGGGGCGTGCCGGTGGTCTGCGTGTCGACCGACTACGTCTTCGAGGGGTCGAGCCCCGAGGGATACGCGGAGGACGACGCCACCGGACCCATCGGCGCTTACGGCCGCACCAAACTTGCCGGTGAGCAAGCCGCCCTGCGCGCACATCCCGACGGTGTGCGCATCGCGCGCACGGCGTGGCTCTACGGCGCGCACGGCAACAACTTCGTCGACACGATGCGGCGTCTCGGGGCGGAGCGGGACGAGCTGACGGTGGTCGCCGATCAGCTGGGTTCGCCCACCTGGACCAGGGATCTGGCGCCGGCCCTCGTCGCGCTGCTCGATCAGCCGGCCGGGGTCTACCACACGGCCGGCGGCGGACGGGTGACGTGGGCGGACTTCGCCCGTGAGATCCTCACGCGCAGCGGCATCGACTGCGCGGTGCGCGACGTGACGACGGCAGAGTTCGGCCGACCGGCGCCGCGCCCTGCGGTGTCGATCCTGAAGGTGACGAGGCCGGGCGCCCCCCGGCTGCGGGACTGGCGCGAGGCGCTGGTGGACTATCTGGCGGAGAATCCCTCCGTCGGCACGAGAGAAGGGTGACGAGTTGAAGCTGTTGGTGACCGGCGGGTGCGGGTTCATCGGTTCGGCGTTCGTGCGGCTGGCGCTCGCGAACGGATGCGAGGTCGTGAACTTCGACAAGCTCACGTACGCGGGCAACCCCGCCAACGTCGAGGAGGTGGCGGACGATCCGCGCTACACCTTCGTGCAGGGCGACATCGCCGACGCCGACGTCGTGAACGAGGCCGTCCCGGGATGTGACGCCATCGTCAACTTCGCGGCCGAGACGCACGTGGACCGCAGCATCCTCGACCCGTCCGACTTCATCCGCACCGACGTGCAGGGCACCGCGACGCTCCTGGCCGCGGCCCGCGAGCACGGCGTCGACCGCTTCCTGCAGGTGTCGACCGACGAGGTGTACGGGTCGATCCAGGACGGTTCGTTCGTCGAGACCGACCGCCTGGGCCCCACGAGCCCCTACTCGGCCAGCAAGGCCGGCGGCGACCTGCAGGTGCTCGCGTGGCACCACACGTTCGGGATGGACGTGGTCATCACCCGCGGCAGCAACACCTTCGGGCCCCGTCAGTACCCGGAGAAGCTCATCCCGCTCTTCGTCACCAACGCGATGGACGGCCAGTCGCTGCCGGTCTACGGCGATGGCATGCAGGTGCGCGACTGGATCTACATGGACGACCACTGCACCGGCATCTGGGCGGTGCTCACGAAGGGCGCCTCGGGCGAGGTGTACAACGTGGGCGGCGGCCAGGAGAAGCCCAACATCGAGATCACCAAGCGGGTCATCGAGCTGACCGGTGTGGACGAGTCGATCATCACCTACGTCAAGGACCGTCCGGGCCACGACCGGCGCTACTCCATCGACACCGCGAAGCTCCGCGGGCTCGGGTGGGCGCCGTCGCGCACCTTCGACGAGGCCATGGAGGAGACGGTCGCCTGGTACCGGGACAACCGCGCGTGGTGGGAGCCGATCAAGAGCGGCGAGTACCTGGAGTACTACGCGGCGCAGTACGGCAACCGCTGACCCAGCGATCGCGGGGCCGTCGACCCGAGACGTGCGTCGGCGTCGTCCGGCGCAACGACCGCGGGTGGTGACCGGCCCCCACCGCTGATGGGGAGCCGCGCCACCATCGGTCGGGCGCTGGCGTCCCGCGGACGCAGGCCGGCTCGCCGCGCACGCCCCCTCGATGACGTGCTTGGTGACATCATCCACATCCGACGCCGGTCACACGCTGCGGATGGCCCCGCCATCGATCAGGTGGTCCGATCCGGTGATGTTGCCGGCGCGGTCCGAGAGCAGGAACGTGATCAGGTCGGCCACCTCCTCAGGCTCGCTCATGCGTCCGGTCACCATGCCCAACTGATCGGGCACGGCCGCGATGACCGCATCGAGCGGTGCGCCGGTGGCCGTGGCCATGCCCTCCCACATGGCGGTGCGCGTCGGACCGGGCGTCACCGTCAGGACGCGCACGCCGCGCGGGCCCACCTCGGCGGCCAGGCCGCGTCCGAACGCCGTGAGCGCGGCCTTCGCGACGTTGTAGGCGAGCGGCGGACCCTCCGGCCGCCGGGCGCCGATGGAGGAGACGTTGACGACCACGCCGCCACCGTCGAGGAGCGACGGCATGGCGGCGCGCGTCACGCGAACCGCCGCCAGCAGGTTGAGGTCGATGGTGCGCATCCACGCCTCGTCGGAGAGATCGACGAACCCGTCGAGGGTCAGGTCGCCGCCGCCGGCGTTGTTCACGACGAGGTCCACGCCGCCGAACTCCTCCACGGTCGCCCGTACGAGGCGGTCGGCGCCGTCGGAGCTCGTCAGGTCGACCGCGATCGTCGACGCCCCTGTCGCCCGCAGCTCGTCACCCGGTGTGCGGGCCGCACCCATCACCCGGACCCCCTCGGCGCGGAGGGCCCGCACCGTCGCCAGGCCGATCCCCCGGCCGGCGCCGGTGACGATCGCGGTCTTCCCCTCGAGTCCCAGTTCCAATTCCCACGTCCTCCCGGTTGGCGTCATCACTAATGCAACGATGCGTTGCGAACAGAAACGTAGCGACCGGGCGTCGGTAATGCAACGATTGATTGCGTTAAGATGGTGGTGTGGAGACGCCGAGGGCCGGCACGGCCCGCCCGGGTGGGCGAACGGAACGGACACGGGCCGCGGTGCATGCGGCGGCCCTGCGACTGCTTGCGCGCGACGGACTGCGGTTCGGCATGGAGGAGCTGGCCCGCGAAGCGGGGGTCCACAAGACGACCCTCTACCGGCGCTGGCCGACGCTCGCGGAGCTTCTGGGCGATGTGGCGGCCGGTCTGGTCGGTCAGGACGTCCGCGTACCGGACTCCGGCTCGCTGGAGGACGATCTGCGGTCGATCGGACGTGACATCGCCGCCCTCATCGGCCACCCGCTCCGGGGTCCGGCGATGGTGGCGCTCTTCACCGCGCCGGCCGGCATGACCGACGTCCAGACCCAGATCGAACGCTTCTGGACCTCGCGCATGTCGCTCATGCGACCGGTGGTCGATCGTGCCATCGCGCGTGGGGAGGTGCCCGAGCACACGGACGTGGCACTGGTGCTGGAGGCGCTGGCGGCGCCGCTCTACCACCGGCTCTTCCTCACCCGTCGGCCGATCGACGACCAGGTGGTGGAGCGGGCGCTCCGTGTCACGTTGCCCGCAGCCCGCACCGGGCTCCTCACTCACCCGGCCGGCTGACCGAACCCGCACCCGCACGCGGGACGCCGGCGGAGATCGTCGTCGCGCGTCCCATGGCGCACCCGGTCACGGTGACACGTCCGAACGCGTGTGACGGGTTCCGACGGCGCCTCGCCGCCGGTCACCCCGCGGTTGCGGTGTGCAGCGCCTCCCGCACCCGTTCGCCGGTCATCCACGGGCCATGGCCGGTGAGCACCCGAAGCGGCGTCGGGTCGAGCAGCTCCCGCACCGTCGCGGAGGCCCGATCACGGTGCCACGCGATGGTCTCCGGGGTCTCGTCGTGGGACGCGGCGGGGGCCAGGCGCGCGTGGCCCCCGGCGGTGGTCACGATGTCACCCAGGACGATGGCATCGTGGGCGGTCAGCCGGTAGGCGACCTCGCGGTTGGGCGCCGGTGCTCCCAGGTCGACGACCATCACGTCGGTGGCGGGCTCCTGACCGTCCGCCACCGGGGAGGCGGTGACGTCACAGCACCCCGGGTCGGGGGTGAGGACCCGCGCGCCGTGGCGGGTGGCGAACGCCTCCGCCGAGCGGGCGTGCCATCCACAGGTGAGGAGCACCCTCACCGGGCGTCCCAGCCGCGCGACGTCACCGTCGAATGCCCGCCAGAAGCGGGCCTCCTCGGATGGTTCGTCGGGCACCAGCGGATCGATGACCACCACCGCATCGGCGGTCTCGACGTAGGTCGACCACACGACGGGGCCCCAGTCGGCGCCGGCGACCCGAGCCGGATGGGGACAGGACCACTGCCACAGGCCCTCCGCGATGCGCACGACCTCCATCACGGTCGTCACCCTAGCCCGGGGCGGGCGCGTCGGGGCCCGCAGTCCCGCGACCTCATGTTCTTGCAGACGACGGCCGATTTCACCAGGATGCCGACCGTGCGTCTGCCAGCCCCACTCGTCGCCGTCGCCGCCGGACTCATCGTCGCCACGGTGGCCCAGACATCCCAGGCGGCCCCAACCGAACAACCGCGGGAGGTCGCCCGGACGACCACGGCCGTCACCAAGCGGCCCGCGCCGCCCCCGCGCTTCACGTTCCGCATCACCGGGCGCGGCTACGGTCACGGTGTCGGGATGTCGCAGTACGGGGCGTATGGGGCCGCGCTCGCGGGCATGACGGCCGAGGCCATCCTCGCCCTGTACTACCCCGGCACGACCCTCGCGCAGCTTCCGCCAACCACCGTCCGGGTCGAACTGGTCGCCCGGGCCACCGTGGTGGGCCTCGCGTCGCCCGGTACATGGGCGCTCGACGGAGATCCCGCCACGGGACGGGTGCAACCACTGCCGGTCGCGACACCCCTCTCCGTGCGCGGTGAGCGCGGCGGGATCGTGGTCACGCAGGCCGACGGGACCGCGATCATGCGGCGGCCGGGACCGGTCCTGCTGACGCCGGCGCCCGGCGGTGCCGTCACCCTCGACGGCGTCGCCTACCGGGGCGCGCTGCGGGTGGTTCCGGTTGGTGCGGGTGTGCGCGTCGTCAACGTGGTGGGCCTCGAGGACTACCTGCAGGGGGTCGTCGCCCGGGAGATGCCGGCCTCCTGGGGCGCGCGGGCCCCGGCCGCCCTTCAGGCGCAGGCGATCGCCGCGCGGTCCTATGCCGTGGCGACCCGCCGAAGCGGGGACTTCGACATGTATGCGGACGAGCGCAGCCAGGTCTACGGCGGCGTCGCCGCCGAGGACCCGCGCACCAACGCGGCGGTTCAGGCCACCGCGGGACGGGTGGTCACCCATCAGGGGCAGGTCGCGACGACGTTCTTCTTCTCGACGTCGGGTGGGCGCACCGAGAATGCCGAGCACGTGTTCGGCAACCCGGTTCCCTACCTGGTGAGCGTCGACGACGCACGGTTCGATCGGCTCTCGCCGCGATTCATCTGGCGTGGGTCGGATGTGCAGACCTTCACCGAGGCGCGACTCGGGCGGCTGCTCGGAACAAAGCCGGTGGTCAACATGCGGATCGTTCGTCGCGGCGTGTCGGGGCGTGCCGTCACGGTTCGGGTCACATCCCGCGGTGGCGGGGTGAAGCAGATGAGCGGTGCCGACGTCCGGCGGGCGCTCGGGCTCAGCTCGTCCTGGTTCGGGGTGGTCCGCACCGTCCGCCGCTGACCCCGACGGACCGCCGCTGTCGTTCGCGGGGCTCTTGTTCAATTGAACGGATCGGCGCCGCAGGCGCGTCCGTCCGGCGTACTCCGGGAAGAACCGAAAACCCGTATGACCGACGGGATCCCGACCCCCCCGGCCCGCATGGCACGTCGGGCCCCGCGTACCACCCGCATCCGGGCGGGTCCGGCGGCGCGATCCCGCTACTGGTTTTCCAGCAGCTCCTCGTCGGGGACATCGCGCCACACGCGGGCGGGCAGTCCGGCCACCAGCTTGCGCGGCGGCACGTCCTTGGTCACCAGTGCGCCCGCGGCGATGAAGGCCTCCGCACCGATCTCGACGCCGGGAAGGATGATGCAGGCGCCCCCCACGCGCGCGCCGCGGCGGATCGTCGGCCCCTTCACGAAGTCGTGGCGGGCCTCGGTGCGCCCCATGTAGTTGTCGTTGGTCGTCGCCACGCACGGTGCGATGAAGACGTTCTCCTCGAGCACCGAGTACGCCGTGATGTAGACGTTGGCCTGGATCTTGGTGTTGTCGCCGATCGTGGTGTCGTTCTCGACGAGGCTGCCCCGCCCCAGGATCACGTTGTCACCCAGCACCACACGCTCGCGGACGGCCGTCTGGTCGCCGATGACGCAGTCGGCTCCGATCCGCGTGCCGGCGAAGATGACGGCGCCCGCGCAGATGGCGGTGCCGGCCCCAATCCGAAGCGGCTCCGCCGGGGCGCGCTTGGCGGTGGAGCGCTTGCCCAGGCGCGGCTGCTTGCCGAGCACCACGTTGTCCTGGATCACGACGCCGTCGCCGATCACGGTGCCCTCGTGGATGACGACGTTGGCGCCGATCTCGACGTCCTCGCCGATCTGCACGCCCGCGCCCAGCACCAGGTTCTCCCGGCTCATCTCAGCCTCCGATCCGGACCGGACGTCCGGCGTTGTCGAGCGACTCGGTCATCGCCTCCAGCACCTCGACCACCTGGAGCCCGGCACGCGCATCCGACCGTGGCGATGCCTCGCCGGTGCGCACACAGTCCACGAAGTGCTGGCACACGAGCCGCAGCGGCTCGGTGCCCGTGATCTTCGGGATGTGGATGTCCCCCGAGCGCACCTGGATGTACTCGCCGTAGGAGGCGGTGCGGGGGATCGGGCCCTTGTCGTAGACCGTGACCTTGCGGTCGGTCTCCATGTCGTCGAAGACGACCATGCGCTCCGAACCGATCACGGTCATCTTCCGCATCTTGTGCGGGTCGAGCCACGACAGGTGCAGATGGCCGGTCACGCCGGACGGGAAGCGCACGTGGCCGAACACCACGTCCTCCACGCCCTCCTGCAGGTAGGAGCTGCCCCAGGCGGCGACCTCGACGGGCGCCTCTCCGGCGAACCAGATCATCACGCTGATGTCGTGCGGACCGAGGCTCCAGAGCGCGTTCTCGTCCTGACGGACGATGCCCAGGTTCTGCCGATTGCCGTACATGTAGTACGTCTCACTGCCGAGCTCGCCCGCGTCGATCATGTCCTTCACGGCGGAGAGGCCGGGGTGGAACACCAGCAGATGGTCCACCATGGCGATGCGGTCGCGCTCGGCGGCCAGGTCCACGACCCGGCGGGCGTCGGCCGCGGTGAGCGCCAGCGGCTTCTCGACGAACACGTGCTTGCCGGCCTCGAGGGCGCGGCAGGCGAGCGCCGCGTGCGTGGGCACCGACGTGGCGATGACGACCGCGTCGAGGGTGTCGTCCTCCAGCAGGTCGTCCATGCGGGTGGTGAACGTGCTGCCGGCGAACGCCGGACGGTGGCGGTCGAGGACGGCCTCGTCCAGATCGCAGCAGTAGGCGAGCTCCGCCGACTCCATCTGGTCGAAGTTGCGCGCCAGGTTGGGGCCCCAGTAGTTGAGACCCACGACGCCGAGTCGCACGGGTGTCACAGTTTCCAGACCCTTCCGTCCCCGCGGTCGGGGACGATGTTGCGGAAGTCGAGCACGAGCTGCGCGGCGTCGGCCACCATCTCCCAATCGACCGAGGTATGCGGGGTGACGACGGCCACGGCATCGGCCTCGGAGAGGGTCGTCCGATCCAGCGGCACGCTCTCGAGCCCCTTCTTGGCCAGCAGCGGGATGTGCGGGTCGTGGTAGCTCACCTCGGCGCCCTCCTCGACGAGCAGGTCGATGATCTTGAGGGCCGGGCTCTCACGCATGTCGTTGACGTCGGCCTTGTAGGCCACGCCGATCACGAGCACCCTGCTGCCGTTGATCGGCTTGCGGCGGGTGTTGAGCGCCCGGGAGAGCTTCGTCACGCAGAACTGCGGCATCTGCGAGTTGACCTTGCCGGCGAGCTCGATGAACTCCGTGTGGAACTCGAACTCCCGCGCCTTCCAGGTGAGGTAGAAGGGGTCGATCGGGATGCAGTGGCCACCGAGGCCCGGCCCGGGGCGGAACGGCATGAAGCCGAACGGCTTGGTCGCCGCCGCGTCGATGACCTCCCACACGTCGATGCCCATGCGGTCGCAGAGCATCGCGAGCTCGTTGACGAGCGCGATGTTGACCCCGCGGAAGATGTTCTCGAGCAGCTTGGTCATCTCCGCGACCTCGGGGCTCGAGACCGGGACGACCGTCTTGGCGAACTGACCGTAGAGCTCCTGCGCCCGGCGCGAGCACTCCTCGGTGAGCCCGCCGACCACCTTGGGCGTCGTCTCGGTGGTCCAGTCCTCGCGGCCGGGGTCGACCCGCTCCGGGGAGAACGCGACGAAGAAGTCCTTGCCGGCCACGAGCCCCGACTTCTCGAGGATGGGCGTCAGCTCCTCGCGGGTGGTCCCGGGGTAGGTGGTGCTCTCGAGGACGACCAGCTGTCCGCGCCGCAGGCGACCGGCGAGGCTCTCGGCCGCGCCGAGGACCGCCGAGAGATCCGGTTCGCGGTGCTCGTCGAGGGGCGTCGGCAGGCAGATCACCACGCTGTCGACCCAGCGCATGCGGTCCCAGTCGGTGGTGGCCTCGACGAGCCCCTTGTCCACGAGCGCCCGCAGGCGGTCGCTGGGGACGTCCTCGATGTAGGACTGTCCGCTGTTGATCTCGTCGACCTTGGACTGGACGGCGTCGAGACCGAGCACGGGCACACCCGCCTCCGCGAACGTCGCGGCGAGCGGCAGTCCCACATAGCCCATCCCGATCACGCCGACCTGAGGCGTGGGGTTGGTCACAGGATCCACATCTGTTGGGTCTCCCTGGGCAAGGCGCGTATCGTAACCGAAATGTCCGAAGCGCTCCTGGCAGGTCTCCCCCGGATCGTTCGGGCGGCCGACGAGATCCGCCTGCGCGGCGGGTTGGCACTGGCGGTCGGTGCCGCCGCGGTGGTCTGGTGGGTCATGCGCTGGCTCCTCGACCAGCCCGTCGAACCGGGCCAGACGGCGGCGCTCCTGGTCCTGGTGGCGGTCCTCACACTGGTGGCCGGTGTGGTCAACTCCACGCGGCGGCTGACGGCCGGTCTGGCCGAGACGCGCTTCCCCGGGTCCAACGTGGTCTACGAAACCCGCGCCGACGGCCGTGACCGTCGCATGCGCTACTCCGGTGCGGTGTTCCTGACGGTCCTGGTCGTCCTCATGTTCGACCTGCTGGCGGGGTGGGGCGGGGTCACCGCCGGGGTGATCGCGGGCGTGGCACTCACGATGGGCGGCGTCGACCTGGCCGAGGCGGGTCGCTGGGAGCGTGCGGAACGACGGCGCGAGGCCGAGCTCCTCCTGCTCGTCCGGCCGCGGGCGCTGGTCGTCGCCTACGGTGAGGCGATCGTGTTCGAGGTGCCCGACAACCGGCCGGATCCGCGTCGCGACGACGCGTTCTGAGACCCGCGCGCCGCGGAGACCTCAGTCGCGGTGGGCGGCGGCGATCACCGACTTGACCGCATCCACGTCCGCGTCGACCACGGCGAAGCGCTGCGGCCGGTCCTCGATCCCCTCGAAGGCACGGGGACGTTCGGGGTCGCGGCCCACGGCCTCCCGGATGGTCTCGGCGAACTTGGCGGGAAGCGCCGTCTCCAGGCACACCAGCGGCACGTCCGGCTCGCGGTGGGCGAGCCCCACGTGGATGCCGTCCGCCGTGTGCGGATCGACCAGTCGCCCGTACCGCTCGCTCACCATGCGGATGGTCGCCAGCCGGTCGGCGTGCGAGCTGGTGCCGGACCGGAAGCCGAACCGCTCGCCGATGGCCGCGTGCTCGGGGGTGCCCGACAGGTCGATCTCCCCGCCGTCCGCCAGACCGTCCCACAGTCCGCGCAGACGATCGGCGTCGCGGCCCACCAGGTCGAACACGAAGCGCTCCAGGTTGGATGCCTTCGAGATGTCCATGGAGGGGCTTGACGTCGCATGGGTCTCGCTCGACCCGCGGGGCCGGTAGACCCCCTCGCGGATGAACTCGTCCAGCACGTCGTTCTCGTTGGTGGCGAGGATCAGGTGCCGGATGGGGATGCCCATGGTGCGGGCGATGTGACCGGCGCAGATGTTGCCGAAGTTGCCCGACGGGACGGCGAAGCTCACCTGCTGCGAGTCGTCGTCGGTGGCGGCGAAGTAGGCGCGCGCGTAGTAGACGACCTGCGCCGCCACGCGCGCCCAGTTGATGGAGTTGACCGTGCCGATGCGGTGGCGCCGCTTGAAGTCGGCGTCGGCGGAGACCGCCTTCACGATGTCCTGGCAGTCGTCGAAGACCCCGCGCACGGCGATGTTGTGGATGTTGGCGTCCTGCAGGCAGAACATCTGCGCCGTCTGGAACGGGCTCATCCGCCGGTGCGGCGAGAGCATGAAGACCGCGATGTGCCCCTTGCCGCGCATGGCGTACTCGGCCGACGAGCCGGTGTCGCCGCTGGTGGCGCCCAGGATGTTGAGCGTCGCCCCGGAACGGTCCAATACGTATTCGAACAGGTTGCCGAGCAGCTGCATCGCGATGTCCTTGAAGGCCAGCGACGGACCGTTGGACAGCGCCAGCACGTGCAGCCCGGGCTCCAGCTCGACGAGCGGGGTGATGTCGGCCGGGTCCTCCCCCGGTCGGGCGTTGCGCCAGGTGGCCCCCGTGTAGGTGCGTCCGACGAGCCGTCCGAGCTCGTCGGCTGGGATGTCGTCGATGAACCGCGAGAGGATGGCGGTCGCGAGCTCCGCGTAGGACATGTCGCGCATGGCGGCCAGGTCGGCGGCCGACAGCGTCGGATACTCGGCGGGGACCGCGAGCCCCCCGTCGGGCATGAGCCCCTCCAAGAGGATGTCGACGAATCCGATCGGCGCACCGGTGGCACCGTGGCCGCGGGTGGACACGTAGCGCATGCTCATCGCGCGGCGGCCCAGGCGTCCAGGACCGCGACGATCTTCCCGGAGGCGTCGCCGTCACCGTAGTGGTGGGGGCGCTCGGCCGGTCGGTCGCGTTCGGAAAGCGCCGCGCGCACGCGGTCGGCGTTCATGCCCGTCAGCGTGTTGAACCCGCTCTGGACCGTCTCGACCCACTCGGTCTCGTCGCGCAGCGTGACGCAGGGCACCCCGTGGAAGTACGCCTCCTTCTGCACACCGCCGGAGTCGGTGACCACCGCGCGGGCCCGCGTCAGGAGGTTGGTGAAGTCCAGGTAGCCCACGGGCGGCGCCAGATGCAGGCCGTCGATGGCCCCGACGGCCTCCCACAGCCCGGCGGCCTCCAGCTTGTTGCGCGTGCGCGGGTGCACCGGGAAGATGGCCGGTCCCCCCAGGGCGCCCAGCACCTCCACCAGGGACTCGAGGGCCTCGCGGGTGTCGGTGGCCGCCGCGCGGTGGACCGTGACGAGCACGTACTCGCCGGGGGCCAGGCCGTACTCGGCCGGGCCGGGGCGGTCGGCGGCGACGGGTGCGAACAGGAGCGCCGCGTCGTACATGACGTCGCCGACGGTGTGGACCCCCTCGGTGATGCCCTCGCGCCGCAGGTTCTCGACCGCCACGTCGGTGGGGACGAACAGGAGCTCCGAGATGTGGTCGGTGAGGACGCGGTTCTGCTCCTCCGGCATGGACCGCACGAACGAGCGCAGGCCGGCCTCCACGTGGGCGATGGGGATGTCGCGCTTGACCGCGGTCAGGGCGCCGGCGAGCGTGGTGGTGGTGTCCCCGTAGACGAGCACGATGTCGGGCTGCTCGCTGGCGAGCAGCGGGTCGAGGCGCGCGATCATCGTCGACAGCTGCTCGTTGGGCGAGCCGGGACCCACCTCGAGGGCGTGGTCGGGCGCCGGGATGCCCAGCTCGTCGAAGAAGAGGTCCGCCAGCTGCGGGTCGTAGTGCTGGCCGCTGTGCACGAGCACCTCGCGGTGATCGCGTCGCAGGGCACGCGACAGCGGCGCCGCCTTCACGAACTGCGGGCGGTTTCCGATGACTGAGACGATGTTCAGAGACCGATCCCCAGGTTCGAAATCTTCTGCGTGATGACGGTGAAGCGACCGGTCGCGACGAGCAGTCCGATCGCGATCGTGACGAGCCCGGCGGTGACGCTGATCACCTGCCAGTGGTCGCGCACCTTGCGCGACAGGCGCAGCGTCTGGGTCATGAAGAGCCCGGCCAGGATGAACGGGATGCCGAGGCCCATGGCGTAGGTGAAAAGCAGCGACGCGCCGATGCCCGGCGACTCGGTGGGAACGGCGAGGGTGAGCACCTGACCGAGGAACGGACCGGTGCACGGTGTCCAGGCGATGGCGAAGGCCGCGCCCGCCAGGCCCACGCCCCCGAGGGTGCTCGGCCGCCGCATCATCTCGACGCGCCGCTCGCCCTGCAGGAAGCTCATCCGGGGGATGAGGAGCATGAGGAGCCCCATCACGATGAGCAGGCTGCCGCTCACGATGTTGATCGTCTGCCGCTGGCCGCTGAGCGAGCTGCCCAGGAAGCCGGCGCCGGCGCCCCACAGGGTGAACATCACCGAGAAGCCCATCACGAACGCGAGCGACGCCTGGATGGCCGGCGTGGTGCGCGTCCGCACGACGGGGCCGCCCGCGGTGGCGACGGTTCCCATCTCGCCGGAGGCCGTGCCGGAGATGAACGACAGGTACCCCGGGATGAGGGCGAGCGCGCACGGGCTCGCGAACGACACGAATCCCGCGGCGAGGGCATCGGCATACGTGAGCACGGAGACGTTGGGGCCCATGGCCCACGGATGCTAACCGGGGTGGCACCGGTCTGCGCCCCCATGTGCTCCACCGTGACGGTCGACCCCCTGCGGCGGGGTCAAGGTTCGCGCCGTGCCCGCCGATGAGCACTCCACTAAACAACCACACAGTTGTATGGAAGTATGTCCCGCATGACCGACACGCACGCCACCTTCTCCGACCCTACGACCCGACTGCCGGACGCCCTCGTCGAGCTCCTCGCCGAGCGCTTCCGCGTCCTGTCCGAGCCCATCCGCATCCGGATCCTCGAGCAGCTGCGCGGTGGCCCGCGCACCGTTCAGGAGATCGTCGCGGCGGTGGGGTCGAGTCAGCAGAACGTCTCCAAGCACCTCGGGCTGATGCGCTCCCTCGGGATCGTCAGCCGGCGCAAGGAGGGCTCGTACTCCCTGTACGAGATCGCGGACGAGACCGTGATCGGCATGTGCGACCAGGTGTGCGGCGCGCTCCAGCGCCGCGTCGCCGAGCTTCACACCCTCATCGAAACGGAGCCCTCGTGAGCCACGCCGCACCCTGCAGCCCGACGTCGCAGGTCCGCATCCTCTTCGTCCTGGCGGCCGTCATGGTCCTGGCCGCATCCCTGCTCGCCGTGACCGTCAGTCACTGGTTCCTGCTGCTGGCCGTCGTCACCGGCGTCAGCCAGCTCGCGTTCGCCGCCACCGGTGCGTGCCCGGCATCCCTCATGCTGCGTCGCATCTGCCGTGGACGGGAGGGGGCATGAGCCACGAACCGGCGACCGTCGGTCCGCTCGGCCGTCTGGGCCGGTGGGCCGCCACCCACGCGAAGGGCGTCCTCATCGCGTGGTTCGTGATCGTGGTCGGCTTTGGGGCGTTCGCGCCCAGGGCCGAGCACGCCCTCTCCGGGGCCGGCTGGGAGGCCACCGGGTCCGAGTCCGTCGAGGCTCGTGAGCTCATCCAGGCCAACTTCGGCGGTCAGGCGAGCAACGCCCTCATGGTGGTGGTCTCGTCGAGCGACAGGACCACCGACGACGCGGCCTTCGGCGCCGTCCTCAAGGACGTCGAGCGCACACTCGCCGCCGACACGTCCGTCTCCAACGTCGCAATGCCCAGCCCCGGGATGACCATCTCGCGCGATGGCCGCACCGCGGTCGTCATGGGCGGTGCCGCGAGCAACGCGACCGAAATGGTGCGCGCCGCCGACCGTCTGAAGGGCGACCTGTCCAGGCTCGGCCGCGACGGCGTCTCGGTCAACCTCACCGGTGCCTCCGGCATGTGGAGCGACTTCAACCACGCCAACAAGACGGCGATGCTGAAGTCCGAGCTCATCTCCTGGCCCGTGACCCTCGGCATCCTGCTGCTCGCGTTCGGCGCCCTGGTGGCCGCCGGCCTCCCGCTGATGCTCACCATCGTCAGCCTGGCGGCCTCGGCCGGTGGACTGTGGATGCTCGCGCAGATCTTCGATGTCTCGATCTGGGCGATGAACTTCGCCCTCATGTTCGCCCTCGCCCTGGGCATCGACTACGCGCTCTTCCTGCTGGTGCGGTTCCGCGCGTCGCTGATGGGCTCCCGTCAGTCCACGGTGCAGGCCGTGGCGACCACCATGGACACGGCGGGCAAGGCCGTGCTCTTCTCGGGGCTCACCGTGCTCATCTCGCTGTCGGCCGTCATGCTCGTGCCCAGCCCGGCGTTCCGCTCGATGGCGCTCGGGATCATGCTCTCGGTCGCCTTCATCCTCGCCGCCACCCTCACCCTCTTCCCGGCGGTCCTCGGGCTCCTGGGCGAGAAGGTCAATCGCCTCTCCCTGCCGTGGGTCCACCACGGTGAGCACCGCTCGCGGCGGTTCGCGGCATGGGGCGAGCGGCTCTGGCGGCGTCCCCTCACCTACGGCATCCCGGCGCTCGTCGTCCTCGCGATCCTCATCGTCCCCGTGTTCGGCCTGGACACCGGCATGCCGTCCATCAAGGTCGTCCCGCAGGAGGACTCCTCCCGCCAGGGCTACGAGCAGATCCAGTCGGCGATGGGGCCGGGCGCACCCGGCGCCCTGCAGGTGGTCGGCCGCTGGAACGAGATGGACGACGTCGCGAGGGAGATCGGCGCCGACCCCGGGGTCGCGGCCGCCATGCCGCCCCAGCGCGGAGACGCGGGCCTCGCAATGGTCCAGGTGATCCCCACCACGGACCCCTCCGATCCGTCCATGGGCGCCGCCATCGAACGCCTGCGCGACACCGTCGCCGGCCGTGCCCTCGTCGGCGGGGCCGCCGCCGAAAACCACGACCTTGAGGAGGCGCTCGTCGGGGCGACCCCGCTCGCCATCGGCGTGATCCTGCTCCTCGGGTTCCTGCTGCTCATCGTCGCCCTCCGGGCGCCGCTCATCGCGCTCATCGGCGTGGTGACCAACCTGCTCGCCACCGGCGCCGCATTCGGGGTCGGCAAGCTGATCTTCCAGGACGGTCACCTGAGCGGCCTGCTCGGCTTCGAGTCACAGGGGTTCCTCGACGCGTGGGGGCCGGTGTTCTTCTTCGCCATGATCTTCGCGATCGCCATGGACTACACCGTCTTCCTGCTCTCGTCGGCCAAGGAACACTGGGACCACTCCGGTGATCCCAAGGAGGCGATGGTCGGCGGGCTCGCGCACTCCGGCCGGGTGATCCTGTGGGCCGGCGCGGTCATGGTCGCGGTGTTCTTCACCTTCGCCCTGTCCGGACCCCTCCCGCCCAAGGAGATGG
Source organism: uncultured Bifidobacteriaceae bacterium (assembly GCA_964628685.1). Classification (GTDB taxonomy): domain Bacteria; phylum Actinomycetota; class Thermoleophilia; order Miltoncostaeales; family Miltoncostaeaceae; genus CALMEC01. The sequence goes on from CAZVNM010000003.1 coordinate 354,264, forward strand.
GGATCATCCTCGGCGTCGCCGTGCTGCTGGACGCCTTCCTGATCCGTCTGCTCCTGGTGCCCGTCGCCCTGCGCCTGGCCGGCAGGTGGGCCTGGTGGCAGCCGCGGTGGCTCGACCGCATCCTCCCGGATGTGCGGTTTGGACACTGAGCGTGGGAGAACCTTTCGTCGAAGGAGGCGCAGCCGAACACGCTTACGCGGTTCTCCCACGTTCCGTGATGGGTCGGGTCCGCACACGACTCTGCGACGACCTCTGTGGATGGTGGGTTACCCAAGCCAACGACGGCAGGCACGTGGGTTCGCCTTGTCGGCGAACGCGGGGGCGCCCTTCGGCGCCCCCCGGCTCGGATCTTTCGGCTGGCGGCTCCGTCTGCCGTGACGGTTCGGCGATCCTCCCCGGTTCCTGGGTGCGGCGGGGAACCTTCGGTTCAGCGCCGGACCTGTGACGTCAGCGTTCTGTGCACGCCTCTGCGACGACCTCTGTGGATGGTGGGTTACCCAAGCCAACGACGGCAGGCACGTGGGTTCGCCGGGGCGGCGAATGCGGGAGCGCCCTTCGGCGCCCCCGCAACCGCCTCGGGTTCGTGGTGTGGCATGAAAGCCGTCCTTTCCATGGATGGGTCGTGGGTTCCACACACGGCTTGGTTCGACCTCTGTTCGACGATGCGGTACCCAAGCCAACGACGGCAGGCACGTGGGCTCGCCTGGGCGTGCGGCCACATGGCCACTCCCGTCACTCCATCTCCCAATCCCACAACTTTCTCACTGACAAGGAACCTCTCGCATGACCCAACGCTTCGACATCATGGCCACCCTCCAGCCCGCCCTCGCCGGGCTTCGGCGCGCCGGAAAGGTGGATGGCCCCTTCGACGAGGCCCTCCTGGAGCTCGTGAAGGTGCGGGTCTCGCAGCTGAACGGCTGTGCCTACTGCACCGAGCTCCACACCCGCCGCGGCATCGCCGCCGGCGCGAGCGAGTTCCACATGCGGGCGCTCGTGGGCTGGCGCGACATCGCCGACCTCACGCCCGAGACCCGCACCGCCCTGGAGGTCGCGGAGGCGCTCACGACGCTGGACGGCCGCCCCGACCCGGGACCGGTGCTGGACGCGGCGAAGTCCACCCTCGGGGAGGACGGCCTGGCGCAGGTCGTCTCGGCGGTCGCGGTCATCGGCGCCTTCAACCGCATCATGCGGGCGGCGGGCCTCCCGCCGGACCCCGACGCCGAGTGACACCCGAGTCCCGCCCGTCGTGACCCGCGGCGGGCGGGGGTGGCGCTCACCCGACGCCGCTCGGCGCTCGTCCGGCGGACCTAGGATGGCGGCATGAGCACCCATGACATGAAGCCCCGCAGCCGCGACGTCACCGATGGCCTGGAGCGCGCGGCGGCACGCGGGATGCTCCGCGCGGTCGGCCTCGGCGACGACGACTTCGCAAAGCCGCAGATCGGCGTCGCGAGCTCGTGGAACGAGATCACCCCATGCAACCTGTCGCTCGACCGCCTGGCGAAGGCCGCGAAGGACGGTGTGCACGCCGCCGGCGGATTCCCCCTCGAGTTCGGCACCATCTCCGTCTCGGACGGCATCTCGATGGGGCACGAGGGCATGCACTTCTCGCTGGTGTCGCGCGAGATCATCGCCGACTCGGTCGAGACGGTGATGAACGCCGAGCGGCTGGACGGGTCGGTGCTCCTCGCCGGCTGCGACAAGTCGCTTCCGGGGATGCTCATGGCCGCCGCCCGTCTGGGGCTCGCGTCGGTGTTCGTCTACGCGGGGTCGATCCTGCCGGGCCTCGCCCGCCTGTCGAGCGGTGAGGAGCGCACCGTGACGATCATCGACGCGTTCGAGGCGGTCGGCGCCTGTGCGGCGGGGCGGATGTCGCGCGCCGATGTCGATGCGATCGAACGGGCGATCTGTCCCGGCGAGGGTGCGTGCGGCGGCATGTACACGGCCAACACGATGGCGGCGGTGGCCGAGGCGCTGGGCATGGCGCTTCCCGGCTCCGCCGCGCCGCCCGCCACCGACCGTCGCCGCGACGGTCACGCACGTCAGTCCGGCGAGGCGGTCGTCGAGATGCTCCGCCAGGGCGTCACCGCGAGGGACATCCTCACGCGCGAGGCGTTCGAGAACGCCATCGCGGTCGTGATGGCGCTCGGCGGATCGACCAACGCCGTCCTGCACCTGCTCGCCATCGCGCACGAGGCCGACGTCGACCTGGAGCTCGCGGACTTCGCGCGCATCGGGCGGCGGGTGCCCCATCTGGCCGACGTGAAGCCGTTCGGGGAGTTCGTCATGACCGACATCGATCGGGTCGGCGGCATCCCGGTGGTCCTCAGGGCCCTGATGGACGCGGGGCTCATCCACCGCGACTGCGCCACCGTCACGTGCCGCACCGTCGCCGAGAACCTGGAGGGACTCCACCCACCGGACCCGGACGGGCACGTCCTGCGTGCACTCAGCGCGCCGATCCACCGCACGGGCGGGATCACGATCCTCCACGGATCACTGGCCCCCGAGGGTGCGGTGGTCAAGTCGGCGGGCTTCGACGCGGAGGTCGTCGAGGGCGTGGCCCGGGTGTTCGACGGTGAGCGCGGCGCCATGGACGCGGTGGAGGACGGCTCCATCCGCGCCGGCGACGTGGTCGTCATCCGGTACGAGGGCCCCAAGGGCGGTCCCGGCATGCGGGAGATGCTGGCGGTCACCGGGGCGATCAAGGGCGCGGGGCTCGGACGTGACGTGCTCCTTCTGACCGACGGCCGGTTCTCGGGCGGCACGACCGGGCTCTGCATCGGTCACGTCGCCCCGGAGGCCGTCGACGAGGGCCCGATCGCCTTCGTCCACGAGGGCGATCGCATCCGCGTCGACATCGCGGCCGGCACGCTGGACCTGCTCGTGGACGACGACGAGATGCGCCGCCGCCGCACCGCCGGTGTCACCCATCCCGAGAGCCGCTATCCGCGCGGCGTGCTGGCGAAGTACCGCCGGCTGGTGGGGTCGGCCAGCGGCGGTGCGGTCTGCGACTGACCCGGACGGGGTGGGTCGTCAGGCGACGGGCGGCAGCCCGACCAGCCAACGTTCGGCGGCGCGGTGACGCGCCTCCAGCTGCTTGATCGTCGCCTCGCCGATCGCGCGGATCCCGATCAGGCGGTTGAGCTCGGCGTTCACCTGCGCGTGCGGCAGCCTGCGGTCGCGTGAGAGTTGGCGGACCACGTCGGCGTTCGCGTCGCGCAGGCCCTGACGTCGCTCGCGCGGGCTGACGGCGTCGGCGTCGGGGGTCGCCAGGTGGGGGACGTCCTCCAGCTCCAGCATGAGCCCCTCGTCCTCCTCCTCGTCGTTGACCGTGAGACCCAGGTGCGTCGGGTCGTGCAGTCCGGCCTGACCGGTGGGGGTCGCGGAGAGCGGCATGAAGAGCGAGAGCTGGTCCGCGTCGCGCTCGTCCATCCGGTCGAGCTCCGCGGGATCGACGATGACCGGCTGTTCGCGGTCGGCGTCCTCGTCGCGGCGCAGACTGTGCCGGCGCTGCTCTGCGATGGCGTGGGCATGGGCGCGCAACCGCGGATCGTCGGGGATGAACATGTATGCCGGCTGCGACCCCAGGCCGCGGATGCGACGTGCGATCCGGCCGACGGCTTGGCGGAAGAAGAGCTCCGTCGTGGTGGTGGTGGCGAACACGCCGACCCGCAGGCGCGGGATGTCGACGCCCTCGGAGACCATCCGCACCGCCACGATCCACGGCTCGGATCCCAGCCCGAACGAGCGGATGCGCGCCGACGCGTCGGCGTCCTCCGAGACCACCACGACCGGGCGGACGCCCAGGCGCCGTCGCATGAGGTCGGCGATCGCCCGCGCATGGCCCTGGTCCATGGCGATCACGAGACCGCCGGCGTCGCGGTGCTGCCCCGCCCGGATCTCGGCCAGGCGTTCGTGGGCGCGCGACAGGATGTGCGGCAACCACTCGCCGTCCGGTGACAGTGCGGTGCGCAGGCGCGCGGCCGATCCACGCCGGTCGAGGCGGTCCTGGAACGTCGCCGCGGCCACGTGTCCGTCCCCGTCGGTCCACTCCATGGCGCCGTCCAGGCGGGGGAAGTGCACCGGTCGCACCACGCCGCCGTCGGCGAGGGCGGGGCCGTATCCGTAGTCGAAGTCGGGGACGGCCAGACCCCCGGTGTCGTACTTCACGAACGGGATGGCCAGCGTGTCGCTGCGAAAGGGCGTGCCCGACAGGGCGAGGCGCGTCACCGACCGGGCGAACGCAGCCTTGACGGCATCGCCCCATGCGCGGTCGTCGCCGGCGTGGTGCACCTCGTCCAGCACGACGAACGCTCCGGCCGAGAGGCGGGACATCTCGCCCGGGCTGGCGGCCACCTGCTGGTAGGTGGTGACCATCCCGTGCACGTCGGCTGGCAGCCCGCCCTGGCCGGCGGTCCAGGAGGTCTCCAGATGGATGCCGAAGGCCTCGGCGGCATCAGCCCACTGGCTTTTGAGGTGCTGCGTCGGCGCCACCACGACGAGGCGCGCCCGGGATGCCGCGATCGCCCTGCGCGCGACGGCAAGCGCGAAGGTCGTCTTGCCGGCGCCGGGCGTGGCGACGGTCAGGAAGTCGTCCCGGTCACGGGAGTCGAAGCGGTCGAGCGCCAGCTTCTGCCAGCGACGCAGACGAACGGTGCGAGAAGACATCGAACGACGGACGATAACGAGCATGGTCACGGCCGCGCCGCGGGGGTGGTCGATCGTCACCGGGCGGTGGCCGAGTCGTCACGGCTCGTGGAATCGCGCCCGACCGCACGTGCACACGGGGCGCCGACGGCCGCGTGCGCCGAGCCGGATGGAGGGGAGGCGCGGCATGTGACGGCGCTGAGCGGCGCGGAGCGTGATCCGGAACGGGAGCATCGGCCGCGCCGTCGTTCCATCCCGACGACGTCCGTTCAATTGGGCGTCGGTCGCGGTTCAATTGGCACGAAGCAGTCACACCTTCGGGCGTGATTCGTGACGAAGTGGTCTTGTCCTGTGACACGGGTGCGCGGGATGCTCCGGTCCATGACAGCACAACGAGCATCCAGCCCCTCGCGGACCGGCCGCGATCCATCCCCAGCGGACGCGGGTACCAACGGCCACCGCGCACCATCCGAGGCGGACGACGGCGCGCGGGCGCCCGACGGGGTCCGGTCCACCGGTCGCCGGTCGGAGCGCCCGCTGGAGTGCGTCGTCTGCGGCGACGTCGTGCACGTTGCGCCCTTCCACATGGCGCGCCGCATCACGGTGCATCTGTGCGAAACGCACCGCAGCCCCGACTTCCTCGCACGCGATGGCGGGTGGGAGTTCACCGACCGCCTCGAGACGGTGTGGCGCTCCCAGTGTGGCCACCGTCGCCCGGCTCGCCGCCCTGGCGGCGCACCGCCGCACCCACGGGCCTCGGCCGGAACGCCGACGGCCTCCCGGCAGCCACAGCTGGCCGCTTCTGCGTCTCGAGGCGGAGCGCCGGTTCGCGGCGAACGAACCGCCCGACGCCGTCATCGCCGATCTGCGCGCCCGTCACGGATCCGGACGGGCGACCGTTCCGTCCGTGCAGACGATGCGTCGCTGGTTCCGCGAGGCCCGGTGGTTGGACCGCAGTGCGGGGCGTGAGCACCAGGCCGCGGACGGTTCGGGCATGACGGAGGACCGCCCGGCGGACCCAGCCGACGGCGGCAATCGGTACACGCCGACGGGAACGCCGCCGCATCCGATGCTGCACATTGTGTCGCCCGGCATGCGGATGGAGGTCGTCCCGCCCCTCGCCGCCCACCTGTTCGACATGTCGCCGACCGGTCCCCGCCGATGACGATTTTCGGCGACCGATGGATCCACGGGCCGTGATCGTGCGGCGCCACGGGCGATTTCGGTGGTCGTCCCGAACGTTCGGGACACGCGCGAGAATGGGCCGTGAAGGGATCGAACCTTCGACCTTGGGATTAAGAGTCCCCTGCTCTACCAGCTGAGCTAACGGCCCGAGCGAAGGGGGATGCTACCACCCTCACGATCGGTCGCCCGGTCGGGCCGACTACGGCGCGGCGTCGCCGGGTGTCGTGGCCGTGACGCCCGTCGGCGTGGTCTGCGTGCTCAGGCGGGTGATCGCCGCCTCTGCGTTCGCACGGACCTGGCTGCCCGGTGGGGCGGTCTGAAGCGCACGACCGTAGGCGAGGCGCGCCTTGACCGTCTGCGAACTCTGTTCGGCGATGGTCCCGTAGAGGGCCCAGCCCTCCGCGTCCTTCGGATGCGCCTTGGTGTACTGCTCGAGCACCGTCATCTGCTTGGGCGGCGTGTCGGCCAGCGCACCCACGAGCGGCGTCAGCTCGTCGTACGTCTTCGCGCCCACCGCGACGGCCTTGTCGAGCGTGGTCTCCGCGTCGGTGTTGCGGTTGGACGCCCGGTACCGGCTGGCCAGTTCGACGAGCGCCGCGACGTCCTGCGGGTTCTTCGCGACCTTGTTCTCGGCCTCCTTGATGAGCTCCGTCTGTCCCGAGGCGTCGTTGTTGCCGAAGATGAGAAGACCGAGCACCACCGGAAGCACACCCACGAATGCGAGCGCGCAGATCACCGACACGATGATCACCATGCGTTTGGTGCGCTTCTGGTCCAGGAGCATCCGGGGCACGGTAACACAGACACCCCGCCGGGCGGCCCCGGTTTCGGCCCCGCCCACCGACGCTATCCGGCGTCCACCTCGTCCAGGAGCGACAGCCCATCGACCATCGCGAATCGGGGCGGATCGGACCCGTCGATCACGGCCGTCACGGGTTCCCGTCCGTCCGGGTTCGGGAACGCCACCAGATCCGCCCGTTTCCCGGGTTCGATCGAGCCGATCAGATCCCCCAACCCGACGGCACGGGCGGCCCCGAGCGTGAGGAGCTCCAGGACATCCGCCGGCTCATCGCCCCGTGCGACGCACATACGCGCGTCGGCGCGCAGGTCGAAGCGCCCGGCGGTCGCGGGGCTGTCGGTGCCCAGGCCCACCGGCACCCCGGCGGCGCGAACGGCGTCGAGCGGCATCCGGCCGACAGCCAGGGTCGTGTTGGACACCGGGCAGTGTGCGACGCCCACGGCGGCGGCGGCGAGCCGCTCCGGATCGTCGGCCTCCAGGTGCACACAGTGCGCGCAGACGAGCCCCCTGCGCAGGGCACCGCCCGCCTCCAGCCGTGCGACCACCGACCCCTCACCCGGCCAGTGCCCCGGCTCGGACCCCCGCGAGGTGAACAGCGCCCGCAGCGGCCCGTCGCATCCGCAGATCGCCGGAAGCTCCTCGGGTGATTCGGCCACGTGCGTCGTCCACGGACGGTCACGGAGCCCGGGGTGGCGTGCGAGCGCGGCCCACAGACCGGGGCCGACGGTGTAGGGGGCGTGCGGCGACACGCCGATGCGCACGATCGAGTCGGGGTCGTCCAACGCGGCGATCCGACGGGCGAGCGCATCGGCGGTCGCCGCGGCCTCCGGTCCGTCCAGCCGTCCGAACGCCTCGACGTGGACGATCCCCCGCATGCCCAGCGAACGAAGCGCCCTCGCCCCGGCACCCGTCGGGCCGCTGTCGATCATCGTGGTGGTGCCATTGGCACGGGCGGTCCGGGCACCGTCGGCGGCGGCGGCGGCGAAATCGTCCGGGGTCATCGTCGCCCCACCGGCCATCATCGACCGCAGCCAGCCGGCGAACGACCCCGCATCGTCCACCGGACGGGCGTGCGTCCATTCGAGGTGGCAGTGGGCGTCGACCAGGCCCGGCAGCACGACGGCGTCGCCGAGGTCGCGCTCGCCGAGGTTCGGATGCCGCGTCGCGACGGCGTCGGCGGGGCCGACGTCGACGATCCTGCCGTCCGCGACCGCCAGCGCGCCGTCGTGGATCGGCGGTCCCGCGACGGTCAGCACGTGACGGGCGCGCAGACGCACCCGCAGGTCGCTACCCCTTGTGCTCGCGGTCGTCGCCACCGGTGATCACGTGGTCGGATCCGGTGTCGTGCCCGTCGTCCTTGATGCCGTCCTTGAACTCGCGCATGCCGGATCCCAGGCTGCGTCCGATCTCGGGCAGGCGCTTCGCGCCGAAGAGCAGCAGGATGATGACCAGCAGGATGAGCAGTTGGGGCCACCCGAAGCTTCCGAACATGTTCCGACTCCTTGAGGGGGAAGCGCCGTCGCCCGAGGCTAGCACGCACCCCGCGTGGTCCCGCACGCCGGTGTCGATCGCACGTTGCGCGCACCACACTAGACTGAGGCGCGGTGGCGGATATCGAATGGATGGCCGTTGGCTGGGGCGGCATGGTGGCCGGTGTCGGTCTGATCGTCGCGTCGACGGGCGCGGGGCTCTGGCGCCTCGCCATGCTGACGGCCGTGTGCCTGCTGGCGGGCTTCCTCGCCGGTGTGCGCGCCCCGGATCGCAGGACGCTGCACGCGGTGCTCGCCGGGGTCGCCGGGATGCTCTTCTACGTCGCGTTCGCCGCGATCACCTGGTTGGTCGACGTGTTCGGTGGCGCCGCCGGGGCCGGCTGGATACCGGGTGGTGAGCACGCACGCTTCACGAAGATCCTGATCGCGCTGCTCGGGGTGACCGCGGGCGGGGCGGCCGCATGGTTCCGGCTTCGTCCGCAGTTTCGCCGCAGACGTCCCCGCGCGTGACCGCCCGGATTCAGGAACCGGCGCCGAAGTCCCGGTAGGAGCGGCTGGCGGTGGGCCCGCGCTGACCCTGGTACTTGCCGCGGTACGGGGTCTCGACCGGCGTGGTCATCTCGTGGAACGAGAGCTGGCCGATGCGCATGCCGGCGTAGATCGTGATGGGAAGCCGGGACACGTTGGAGAGCTCCAGGGTGATGTCGCCGTCCCAACCCGGATCGATGTATCCGGCGGTCGAGTGGATCAGGAGGCCCAGCCGGCCCAGGCTCGACTTCCCCTCCAGGCGCGCCACCAGGTCGTCGGGCAGCGCGATCCGCTCCAGCGTGGTGCCGAGGACGAACTCGCCGGGATGGAGGATGAACGGCTCGTCGCCGGCGATCTCCACCAGCTCGGTCAGGTCCTCGGCCGGCCGCCGCACGTCGATGTAGGGCTGGCGGCTGTTGCGGAACACGCGGAACTCGCCGGCGACGCGCACGTCGACCGATGAGGGCTGCACCAGCTCGGGGTCGTACGGCTCGATGATGAGCCGACCCGCGGCCAGCTGTTCTCTGATTGTCCGGTCCGAGAGCACCATGGCGGGGGCGAGCGTACTTCGCCGACGGCCCGGTTGCAACAGCGCGGCGGCATGTTCATACGGGCGGCGGTACCCTACGACGATGGATCACGAACGCGCGTTCCACGTCCCCTGCAGCCCGGACACCGAGCTTCTCGCCGCCACCCGTGCGGCCCGCGCGGCCGGACGCGTGCCCGACGTGGTGTTCGAGGGCGGTCTTCTGGTGGGCGACGGACCGCTCGACGCGCTGGCGGGCGTGGACGTGTCCGAGGCGGAGCTCCGCCAGCTGGTCCAGGGTGAACGGCTGCCGCGCTGGGTCATCGGTAAGGGCAGCTTCGGACCCGGGTACGTCGGGATCAAGGCCCTGATGCGCGACAAGTCGCTCGCCACGGTGTGCGAGGAGGCGGCGTGCCCCAACATCTCACGCTGCTGGACGCGCGGCACCGCGACGTTCATGATCGCCGGTGAGCGCTGCACTCGCGGGTGCCGCTTCTGCAACGTGGAGAGCGCCAAGCCGCTCGCCCCGCCGGACCCCGATGAGCCGCGCCGTGTGGCGGAGGCGGCCGCCGCGATGGGTCTGCGCTTCGTGGTCGTCACCGCCGTCGCCCGCGACGACGTGCCCGACGGTGGCGCCGCACACTTCGCCGCCACCATCCAGGCGCTGCGCGAGCGTCTGCCCGAGGCGAAGGTCGAGGTCCTCATCCCCGACCTGCGCGGCAACTGGGACGCGCTCGAGACGGTCATCGACGCCGCCCCCGACGTGCTCAACCACAACACCGAGACGGTGCCGCGCCTCTATCGGCGCGTGCGGCCGGGTGCCCGGTACGAGCGCACGCTCGAGCTCCTCGAGCGCGGGGCCAACGCCAGGATGGTGGTGAAGAGCGGCATCATGGTCGGTCTCGGTGAGCGTCTGCCCGAGGTGTCCGGGGTGCTCGCCGACCTGGCGTCGGTCGGCTGTGGGCTCGTGACGGTGGGCCAGTACCTCAGCCCGTCGCCCGACCATCTCCCGGTCGAGCGGTTCTACGCGCCCGCCGAGTATCGGGCGCTCAGCGCACTGGGCACGTCCCTGGGGCTCGCCCATGTGGAGGCCGGACCGCTCGTGCGTTCCAGCTTCGAGGCGGACCGGGTGGCCGAGGCGGTGCACGCCCCGGTCTGATCGTCCGTGGGGTTCGCCTGCGTGGAGGCCGGACCGCTCGTGCGTTCCAGCTTCGAGGTGGACCGGGTGGCCGACGCGGTGCTCGCCCCGGTTTGATCGTTCGTGGGTTCGCCTGCGTGGAGGTCGGACTGCTCGTGGGTTCCGGCTTCGAGGTGGACCGGGTGGCCGAGGGGGTGTGCGCCCCGGTTTGATCGTCGGTGGGGTTCGCCTGCGTGGAGGTCGGACTGCTCGTGGGTTCCGGCTTCGAGGTGGACC
>CAZVNM010000003.1:364955-536924 GCA_964628685.1 uncultured Bifidobacteriaceae bacterium
GGTTTGATCGTCGGTGGGGTTCGCCTGCGTGGAGGTCGGACTGCTCGTGGGTTCCAGCTTCGAGGTGGACCGTGTGGCCGAGGCGGTGCACGCCCCGGTCTGATCGACGGGCCGGTCGGATCGGGTCCGAGCGGCGTCGTTTCCGGTCACTGCAGGGCTTCCGGGCCTGTTGTAAGCAAAATTGTCTCCTCGTCCCCGGGTATTCAAGTTTGCCTCGGGGCCAACCGATAACCGGGGCACGGACACCCGCGTCCGCCCGTCAATTTCCACCGGCTGGATGCCGGCTGACACCGGGGTTATCAGGATGAGGAGCTACACCACAAAGCGCATCGAGCTTCCCGGCGGCAGGTTCGTCGAGGTCGTCGTCTTCGGTGAGGGCGAGACCGAGGGTCAGAACCGTCTTGGTGAGGCGGCCGTTACCACCGAGGCCAACTCGGTTCCGGCCGGCACCGAGCTGCACGTCTGCCCCGAGTGCCACGGCCACCTGGTCTTCCCCGTGTCATGGGAGGAGCGCGCCGCCAGCGCCTGGGAGATCACGCTTCGCTGCCCCGACTGCGAGTGGTGGCACACCGACGAGTACGACGGCGAGTCGGTCGACCGCTTCGACGACGTCCTGAACGACGGCACCGAGCAGCTCCTCTCCGACCTGCGCACGTTCGCGCGGGCCAACATGGAGGAGGACGTCGAGCGTCTGCTGCGGGCGATCGACCAGGACCTCATCCTCCCGATGGACTTCTAGTCCGTCCACCGAGACCCACCCCCGCCGGCTCCCCTCCGGCGGATCCGCCGAACGGGCGCCCGACGGGGCGCCCGTTCGCATTTCGGGTCTCACGCCGCCATTCGTGGCGACCGCTAGGTTTTCGCGCATGCGCGAATACACCGTTCAGGAGACGCGGGGGCTGATGGACCGCGGTGAGGCTGTGGTCATCGACATCCGCGAGGCCGACGAGTTGGCCGTCAATCACGTGCCGGGCATGGTCCGGCTGCCGCTCAGCGAGATGCAGGACCGTCTGGACGAGGTGCCGACCGACCGGCCGGTGGTGCTCTTCTGTCGAAGCGGCAGCCGCTCCGGCATGCTTGCCGACCAGCTGAACGCCCTCGGCGACTGGGACGAGGTGGCCAACTGCGTGGGCGGCATCCTCGCGTGGCACGAGGCGGGACTGCCGTACGAGGGTGCGCCACCGTCGTAGTCCCGCGCGGGCCGGGCCTCAGGTTTCGAGGTTGGCGGCCATCCGCTGGAGCGTGCGAATTGTGGTGGCGTAGTCCTCGCGGGTGATGCCGTCCGACATGGCGCGACGCATCGCGGTCACTGCGCTCGCCACACGATCGCGCTCGGAGATGCCGTCATCCGTCGGCGCGATCACGTCCCCGTGGTCGTCGATCCAGCCACGATCGCACAGCGCGGCCAGGGACCGATCGCACGCCGTGGGATCGTCGTCGACGAACGGGGCGATCGCGGTCGCGACCCCGGGCCGGTCGTGGATCCCATCGCAGACGACGTTCAGCACCTGCCAGTCGCGCCGGCTCAGTGACTCGGCGGCGAGCATCGTCGCGAAGCGGTCATCGATGAGTTGGTCGACGCGCTTCAGCCAGAAGCCGATGGGTCGTTCCCCCGCGCCGCGTTCGTATTCCGCATCGGTCATGATCGCCTCATCACGTCCACTCGTGACTCCCTCGCACTCCCACGGGCAGTCTGCACGCTCTGTGACGCGTCGCTCAGACGACGATACGAGAACGACACACCCGCGTGGCGGGACGGCCCGTCGGGGCGGGGCGCGCCTGCCTTCAGACGGTGGCGTCCTCGCCGAGAAGCGCCTGACCACGCAGTATGCGGTGCAGCGCGCTGCACGGCGCGGACCGCGGTGTGCGCCGTGCGATCGGATGGCCCGCCGATCCGTGAGCGTGCCGGCATCTGTTCATTCGACCGGTCGCGACTGTTCAATCGTGAGTAAGACGTCACGATCATGGATGAGAGTTGAGACGGTCAGGTATGGCCCTGTGACGGCCGGCCGGGGCATCGTTGCGCCATGGGACGACGCAGACGCAGTGGGGGTGGCCGTCGACGGAAACGCTTTGCCGTCGAGAAGCTTCCCGCTCCCACTCCACTCATCGAGCAGGAGCACGCCACCTGCGGGCCGGTCGGACCGTTTGGGCGACGCTGCGTCATCTGTGGATCGGGCGACGCCGTGGCAGGGTTCCACATGACCCACCGGGTGACCGTGCAACTCTGCGTCCGTCACCGTGATGCGGGGTACCTGCGTCGCGACGGCGGCGGCGCCTTCACCCGCGAACTCGAGGCGACCTGGCGCTCACACGGGATGGCGACCGCATATCGGCGGGCGGCGATCCGGACCCATCGGCGCCGGTATGGGGCACGGCCGCCCGCGAGTGGTCCGCGGCCGGGAAGCTACAGCTGGCCGGAGCTTCGTCGCGAGGCCGAGCGCCGATTCGCCGCGGGCGAGCGGCCCCAGGTCGTCATCGCCGATCTGCGCGGCCGCCACGCCGACGACGTTGCCCATGCGCCCTCCACGCAGACGATGCGACGCTGGTTTCGCGAGGGGCGCTGGCTCGATCCGGCGGAGGGCGGATCCGTTGGGACACGTCGCCGTCGCCGGCGGACGCGGGTGGTTCCACGGGTCTCACCGATGGGAATCGCCGCCCGTCTGGCAGGCGTGAGGCAGTGGTACACGCCCACCGGGAAGCCACCTCACCCGCTGCGGCACATCGCCCCTCCGGGGATGCGGATGAGCCTCTTCCCGCCGTTCGACGCCATGCTGTTCGACATGTCGCGCCGCGAGGCCGACGAGGACGACATGGGCGACCGGTGGATCCACGGACGGCTCGAATGACGCCGAACCCGGCGGCCGGTTGGATCGCGGTCCGATCGTGCCGTCGAGCCGCGCCACCGCTCGGCGCACGGCCGACCGCGCGGCGGATCCGGCGCTGGAACGCGTACGCCCGAGGAATCCGGCCAGAATGATGTGGCCCGCGCCGCAGGTGGCGGGGACCCGGGGGAACGCATGCGCCCGAGGAATCCAGCGAGAACGATGTGGCCCGCGCCGCAGGTGGCGGGGACCCGGACCCTCGCGTGCTAGAAGCGCTTCACCACGCGGTACGCGGTATCGCGCTGCACGGCGCGCCGGCCGGTCGCTTCGATCAGGTCCGCCATGCGCTCGGTGTCCACGCAGAAGGCGGTGCCCGCCGAGCGCACCACGTTCTCCTCGATCATGATCGACCCCATGTCGTCGCAACCGAACTCGAGGGCGCGGATGCCGACCTCGAGGCCCTGGGTGACCCAGGACGACTGGAAGTGGTCGAAGTTGTCGAGGTAGAGGCGGCTGATGGCGAGCATCATGAGGTAGTCGTCGGGGCCGGTCTCCACGTGGTCGTCGCCGCGCGCGCTGCCACCGCCGTCCTGATAGCTCCAGCAGACGAAGGCGCGGAAACCGGGCGCCTCGTCCTGCAGCTCGCGCAGCCGGCGAAGGTGCTCCACCCGGTCCTCCCACGTGTCGACCGTGCCGTACATCATGGTCGCGGAGGTGGAGAGCCCCTGCAGATGGGCGGCCCGCATCACGCCGAGCCACTCGTCCGACGTCGTCTTGCGCGGCGCGATGATCTCGCGCACGCGGTCCACGAGGATCTCGGCGCCGCCGCCCGGGATGCTGTCCAGGCCGGCCTCGCGCAGACGGGTGATCGTCTCGTCGAGCCCCAGGCGCGAGTACTTGGCGATGTGCAGCACCTCGCTGGGCGAAAGCGCGTGCAGGTGCACCGGGTATCGGGACTTGATGTCGCGGAAGAGGTCCTCGTACCAGTCGATGCGCAGGTTGGGGTGGTGGCCGCCCTGCAACAGGAGCGCCGTGCCGCCCAGCGCCAGCGTCTCCTCGATCTTGCGGAAGATCACGTGCTTGGGGAGGGTGTAGGCCTCCTCGTCACGCGGATGGCGGTAGAAGGCGCAGAAATCGCAGTCCGTCACGCACACGTTGGTGTAGTTGACGTTGCGGTCGATGATGAAGGTCACCTCGTCCGCCGGCGTGTGGCGCTCCCGCGCGCGCTTGGCCGCGGCACCCACCGCCTCCAGGTCACCGGAGTGGATGAGCGCGAGGACGTCGGCCTCGGACAGGCGCTCACCGCGGTCGGCGCGGTCGAGGATCTCCTGGATCCGGATGTCGGGTGCGATGGTCGTCATCGGTGGTCCATGATAGGTCAGGCCGCCAGCGTGGGGACGGCGTCGAGTTCGTTGGCGGCGTGCGCCAGGTCGAGGAAGCGGGTGAGCCCCGCGCGCTCCTGCGGCCCGAAACCGTACGAGAGCCGCGTGAAGTAGTGGCGGATGAAGTCGGCCGGGAACGGGAAGCGCCCGGCGGCGGCGAGCACCACCGACTCGGGGTCGGCGGCGTGCGCGTGGGGCGCACCGCGGATGACCTCGGCCAACTGCGCCACCTCCTCGGCGTGCGACGCGGCGGTGTCGCGCCGCACCGCCCAGACCGCGAACACCATCGGCAGGCCGGTGAGGGCGCGCCACCGCTCGCCCAGATCGGTGTTGTGGGGCGCCGGTGGGTTGCGCAGCGCCTGGAGGGCCTCGTCGGCGATGAGGAGCACGCCGTCGTGGGTGCGGAGCGTGGTCGCGACGTCATCGCGCTGGGGGGTGAACTCCACGTCTGCGCCCACCAGCACCCGCAGGAGCGCGACCGACGTGGCGCTGTGCGGGGTCACGGCCACGCGGCGCATGCGTTCGAATGGCACCCGCGAGAACACCTGGATCGAATCGACGGCGCCGGCGGCCGAGATCGACCCGATCGGCAGGAGCTCCAGGGTGTCGGCGTGGCGTGCGAACGCGATGCTGGACATGGCGGAGACGTCCAGCCGCCCGTCGAGCACCGCACGGTTGAGGGTTGTGGGCAGCCCGTCGGTGAACGCCACGTGCTCGAGCGCCGCCCGCTCCAGCTGGTGGTAGACCGGGTACATGTTGAGCGCGACGATCCGGCCGACGCGCAGCGGCGGGCGTCCGCGGGTCATGCGTAGCGGTCCACGACCCCGTCGGCGACGGCTCGCAGCGCATCCACGGCCACCCCGCGCACGCCGTTCAGCTCCTCCCGCGCCGCCGATGCGTAGGCGATCGCGCGTTCGCGGGCGGCGATGGTGCCGCTGTGGGTCGCCAGCAGGTCGCACAGCTCGCTCACATCCGCCGCGTCCCCGATTGCGCGGATCCGGTCGGCGAGCGCCGGATCGTCCCGCAACGCGAGGATGACCGGCAGGGTCACGGTGCCGTCGCGCAGGTCGGTGCCGCGGCGCTTGCCGGTCACCTCGGCGCTGCCGGTGAGGTCGAGGATGTCGTCGAAGATCTGGAACGCCATGCCGACGTCCTCACCGAACCGCGCGACACGCTCCTCGGTCTCGCGGTCGGCGCCGCCCACCATCGCCCCCAGGCGACAGGCAACCGCGAAGAGCGATGCCGTCTTGCAGCGGCAGCGTGCCAGGTACGCCTCCTCGGAGAGGCTGAGGTCGTGTGCCGCCTCCTCCTGCAGAAGCTCGCCCCGCGACAGGTCGAGTGCGGCGGCCGAAAGGGCCTGCACGGCCCGCGGTGCGCCGGTGCGGGTGAGCTCGGCGAACGCGCGGGCGAACAGGAAGTCACCGACCTGCAATGCCACCTCGCGGCCCTGGGCGTGTGCGACCGTCGGCCGTCCCCGTCGCAGCGACGCGCCGTCGATGATGTCGTCGTGGACGAGGGTCGCCATGTGGATCAGCTCAACCGCGCCCGCGGCGGCGAGGAGCGCCTCGCGGTTGGGCTCGATCTTGGGTGCGGCGCAGAAGACCAGCAGTGGCCGCAGCCGCTTTCCCCCGGCGGCCAGCGTGTCCGCGGCCGGGCGTGAGAGCAGGGCGGTGTGCCCGTCCACGATCCCGCCCAGCCGGCGCTCACAGTCGTCGAGCAGACGGCGGAAGGGGCGGAAGTGCCGCAGCGTGCGTGGCGGTGCGGTGGCTACGGCGTCACCACGCCGTGGTGCAGTGCGACGATGCCGCCCATGAAGGTGCGGTACTCGACCCGTTCGAGGCCGGCCTCCCGCATCATGGTCGCCAGCGCGGGGGGGTCGGGGAAGCGCTTGGCCGACGCCGGCAGGTACCGGTAGGCGGCGCGGTCGCCGCTGATGAGGCCGCCGAGACGGGGGACGACGCGGTCGAACCAGATCGCGTGGAGGGTGCGGAGCCTGCGCGGGGTGGTGATCTCGAGGATCACCACGCGCCCGCCGGGGCGCACCACGCGTGCCATCTCACGGATGCCGGCGTCCAGGTCGGACAGGTTGCGTGCGCCGAACGCGACGGTCGCGGCGTCGTAGGCGTCGGTTTCGAACGGCAGCGCCAGGGCATCGGCCTGCGTGAACGTGACCTGGGTCAGTCCGCGCTCGCTCGCCTTGCGCCGGGCGAGGACGAGCATCTCCTCGCTGAAGTCGGCGCCGTCCGCGTGTCCGGAGGGTCCGACGCGTGCGGCGAGTTCGAAGGTCAGGTCGCCGGTGCCGCAGCAGACGTCGAGGGCACGACCGCCCAGCGACACGTCGGCAGCCGCGGCGGCCAGTCGCCGCCAGCGGATGTCGAGCCCCACGCTCATCAACCGGTTGACCAGGTCGTACCGCGGCGCGACGCGGTCGAACATGGCCTGGACCTCGCCGGCGGGCAGGCGGTCGGGTTGGGTGGCCATCAGTGCGGGGCCCCGGTGTGTGGGACGCCGTCCCGGGCCTGTGCGTCGTGTGCACGCATGTCGCGCAATGGTAGTGGACCCGCGAACGCCGGACCCGGCCGGCTCCGCCACGTCAACCCGGGGCTCACCGTTCGATCGGATGTTGGCGGCCGTTCATTGTTGAGGAGACTGTGACGCTTCCGGCTGAGCGTCGGTGACACGTTCCTGGTCGTTGTGGTGGGTGTGGGAGCGGGCGCGGGCCGGCGTGTGCCGGATCGGCCTGTTCCTCGTGGGGTCGTGTCCTGACTCCGGGCATCCGCTCGATTGGGCGGTGGTCGCCGTTCGATCGGACGTTGGCGACCGTTCATTGTTGAGGAAGGAGTGACTTCTCCGTGTGGGAGTCGTGGCACGTTCCTGGTCGGCTGCGGTGGTGCGGGAGCGGGGGTGGACTCCGGTGGGTCGGACCGGCCTGTTCCTCCTGGGGCCCGTCCTGGTTCCCGGCATCCGCTCGATCGGACGGTGGTCGCCGTTCGATCGGACGTTGGCGACCGTTCATTGTTGAGGAAGGAGTGACTTCTCCGTGTGGGAGTCGTGGCACGTTCCTGGCCGGTTGCGGCAGGCGTCCGGTCCCCACGACCCGAGGCACGTGCGGCGCTGTTGCCTTCGTTCCGCGGGGATTCTCGTCACGGATCACCGGGCTTGTACTTCGTGCCCAGGCCGTCCAGGAGCGTCGCCAACTGGCGGAGCTGCTCGTCGGTGAGGTTGGCGAACGGCGGCATCGTCGATCCGGGGACCCGGGACGGTGGGTCACGCAGGTGGTCGATGTGCCATTGGATGCCGCGGCGCTTCGTCCCCACGTCGGTGAGGTCGGGGCCGACGGCACCTCCCAGACCGCCGATCGCGTGGCAGGAGTAGCACCCGGAGTCCTCGAGCAGCTGCAGTCCGGCCCGCGCGTCCGGGTCGACCGGCGGGATCGACGGGCCCGGGATCCCCGGTCCGCGGGGCTTGACGGCCTCGACGCCGGCCCGGTAGGTCGTGTGGGCGAGGAACACGATGGTGAGTACGGCGACCACCATCGAGATCGGTCGCTTCCAGATGCGCCGCTCCGGACCGCGGTCGAGGAACGGCCACAGCACCAGCAGCCCGAACAGGATGTTGGGCACCAGGAACGTCGCCGCGATCACCGGCTGCAGGGCGTTCTGGTTCCTGAAGACGGTGAGCAGCTGGAACAGGAAGAGGAAGTACCACTCGGGCCGCGGCACGTACGCCTCGGTGGTGACGTCGATCTCGGGACCCACGTCCACCCGCGCCCAGATGGCGAGGAAGATGATGATCCCGACGACGACGGTTGCGACGATCAGATCCCTGACCACCGCATGCGGGAAGAACGGCACCCCCTCCGCCTTCGCCCGCGCGTAGTCGTGCCGGTACGCGTTCTTCTGTGCCCGGTTCACGATCCCATCGTTTCAGTCCCAAAATGCGAAGTGGCGCCCGGAGGCGCCACTTCGGTCCCACGTGATTCGGTGAACCGATCACTTGTACTTCGTGCCGAGGCCATCCAGGAACGTCGCGATCTGCGTCGCCTGCTCCTCCGTCAGGGCGGCGAAGGGGGGCATCGTGGAGTTGGGGTTCTTGGACTTCGGATCCCTCACATGCTCCGCGTGCCACTGGATGCCGTGGTTCTTGGTGCCCTCGTTTGTGAGGTTCGGCCCGACGGCGCCTCCGACGCCGCCGATGTTATGGCAGGACAAACAGCCCGAATCCTCTGTCAATTTCTTTCCTGCGAACGCCGCGGCGTCCGACTCGGGCACCTCGATCGGGATCGCACCGCCACCCTCGGGGGTGGTGGCGCCCTTGTAGGTCATGTAGCCGAGGAAGCTGATGGTGAGGATCGCCACGACCATTGAGATCGGTCGCTTCCAGATGCGCCGCTCGGGTCCCCTGTCGAGGAACGGCCACGCGATCAGGAGTCCCAGCAGGATGTTGGGCACCAGGAACGTGGCCATGATGACCGGCAGGAACGCGTTCTGGTTCTTGAAGATCTTGAGCAGCTCGAACAGGAACAGGAAGTACCACTCGGGCCGCGGGACGTACGTCTCGGTGGTGACGTCGATCTCGGGGCCCACCTCCGCCTTCGCCCAGATGGCGAGGAAGATGATGATCCCGATCACGAGCGTCGAGACGATCAGGTCCTTGTAGACCGCGTAGGGGAAGAACGGCTTGCCCTCCGCCTTGGCCTGCGCGTAATCGCGCTTGTATGCCTCTTTCTGTGCGCGGTTCACGACTCGGCCTCCACACGCACCGGGTCGGGGGCGGGCTCACCGGCGGGCACCGGGGTGCGTCCGTGCTCGATCCGGTCACGCGCGGCCAGGCGCCGCGCCTCCTCCTCGGCGGCCTCGATGGCCAGGCGCCGCTTCGACCACGGGGTCTCGGCGATGCCCAGGCGGGAGACCAGGGCGAGGTGGATGCCGATGAAGGTGGCGATGCCTCCTGGTATCAGCAACATATGGATCGAATAGAACCGGGAGAGCGTATCCGGTCCGAATTCGGGTCCCGCGCGGAGGATCTGGCCGAGGTACGGGCCGAGGATCGGGGCCTGCGCGGTGATGTTGACGGCGACCACGGTGGCCCAGTAGGCCTTCTGGTCCCACACCAGCAGGTAGCCGGTGAGGCCCATCATCAGGGTCATGAACAGGAGCAGGGCGCCGGTGACCCACGTGAGCTCACGCGGATACTTGTAGGCCCCCCAGATGAACACGCGTCCCATGTGCAGGAACACGACGACGATCATGACGCTGGCGCCCCACTTGTGCATACCGCGGACGAGCCAGCCCCAGGTCACCTCGTGGGTGATGTGCTGGATGCTCGAGTACGCGGTCGTGGGGTCGGGCTTGTAGTACATCGCCAGCACGATGCCGGTGATGGCCTGCAGCCCGAAGACCGTCATGGCGGTGAAGCCGAGGGTCTGGAACCAGCTGGTGCCCGCAGGGATGTTGCGGAACATGAACCACTTGCCGACCCCCACGATGCCGGTGCGCTCGTCGACGAACTCGACGACGCCCTCCCCGACCTGGACGGCGGGGTTCTTCGGCCCGATGTTGGGCGCGGGGGGTTCGGGTGGTGGAGTGACCTGTTTGATCTGTTCTGTCGCCATGGTGTCCTAGACGAACGGGAAGAGGTGGGAGATGACGCCCTTCACAGGGTCGCCCGGCGGGTGCAGCTTGTACGGCTTCTCGTCCTCGTCGATCGAGTAGGCCTTGCCGATGAGCACGTGGTCGGTCGGCTTGGCGTTCGCGTACTCGACGTCGTTGCCGGACGCATCGACGATCTTGACGTCCATGCGGTCCAGCGGACGCGGCGGCGGACCCGCCGTCACCTTGCCGAGGCTGTCGTACGACCCGCCGTGGCAGGGGCACGTGTAGCCGTCCGCGCCCTCCGAGTAGGAGATCGGGCACCCAAGGTGTACGCAGCGGTTCCAGATCGCGATGAGCTTGTCGTCGCGATTGCGGATGTAGATCAGGCGGTCGGCCTCGGGGTTGGGGCCCGTGACCTTGACCGACGTGGTCTTGTTCTGCGGGTACTTGCTGAGCTCCCCGATGTCGACCCAGCGCCACTCCTCGGGCTTCACGGTGTCTGCCACCGCGAACCCGACGACGGGGACCAGGATCGCGGCGGTCATGACGCCGCCCATTGCGATGGCAACCATGCTCAGGAACTTGGTGCGCGTGTGGAACCCGGGGTCGTCGGCGTGGTAGTCCTCTTCCACGATGTCGACGGCCGTGGGACCGGCGTACGCGCCGTGCTCACCCTGGTCGATCGGTTGCCCGATGTGTTCTTCGCGCTCCACTTCACCTCCGCTTAACGGAACCTGCACGGGATTCAACCCGACCGAACCCTGATGTGCAATCGAACTCCCCGGGTCAGTTGTCCCTGAGAGCAGGACGGAGCCTACCGGGCGAGGGCGGCGATGGCCTCCCCGCAGGGCAAATTCGTGGCGGGCCGCGTGGGGTCCTGCCACCGGCGCGCAGGTCAGCGCTGTGTTAAGAGGCCGCGCAGGAAGGCGAGACCCTCGACCGCGATCGCGTCCTGGTCCTCTGCGAGCGGACGCCAGATCGAGGCGGCCGTGGCGATCGATGCGTTGTGCGCCGTGAACGATTCGATCGACACCGCACCGTCGTATCCGGTGTCGTGGAGGGCCGCGGCGATGCCGGGCCAGTCCAGGTGGTCGCGTCCGGGCACACCGCGGTCGTTGGCGCAGGCGTGCACGTGGGCGATGCGGTCCCCGGCGGTGCGCAGGGCGGCCGGGACGTCCCGCTCCTCGATGTTCATGTGGTAGACGTCGCACAGGAGGCCGCAGGTCTCGACCGGCAGGCCGTCGATCGCCTCCAGCGTCTGCGCCACCGTGTTCAGGACGCTCGTCTCGTATCGGTTGAGCGGTTCGACCGCGATCCGCACGCCGCGGCGACCCGCGTGGTCGCAGACCGGCGCCAGATGCTCGCGCAACTCGGCGAGGGCGCGCCGGCGCTCGTCGGCGTCCATGCGCCAGCAGCGGCCCACCGACGCGTAGACCGGGCCGGCCACCACCCGCGACCCGACGGTCGCGGCCGCATCGACGCAGGTGCGCAGGTAGTCCTGCGTGCGCCTGACGGTGTCAGGGTCGGTGGCGACCAACTCGCGGCCCGGCGGCATGACCGCGCACACCGACGCCCCCAGCCCGAGCCCGGCGAGGAGCTCCGCCACCGTATCCGGATCCCACTGGCCCGGCTCCTCGACCGGGAGCTCGAGCAGGTCGAACCCCCATCCCGCCACCCGCGGGGCGATCTCGGCCACGCGCTCCTGCAGCGGAGGCGATGTCCAGATCCACGTGTTGGCACCGATGGCCGTCATGGTGAGCTCCCGTGGCGAGACCCGCCGGCGCCCATGTGGACGCCGGCGGGCGGGGGTGTTCCGATCAGGACCGGCGGATCAGCCGCCCCAGCGACCGGGGTAGCCGGGCAGGTCCTTGCAGCCGCACATGGCGTAGTGCAGCGGCGGCATCTTCTCGTCGAGGTACTGGTCCAGGTTGTCCTTCGTGATCTCGGGCTGCGGCAGGGTCCACTTCTTGGGAACCTGCTGACCCTCGGCGACCTTCACGGCCGCGTCGATCGCCGTCCGCCACTGGTAGGTGGGGAAGGTCGGTGCGATGGCGGTGAGCTCGTCGTCCTTCCACTTCTTGAGGAAGTCCAGCTGGTCCTCGCCCACGAACGGCGGCACGGGCTTGCCGGCGTCCTCGAACGCCTCGATGGCCGCGACGGCCGTGGCGCCCGCATCCATCCAGACACCGTCGATGTCACCCTCGCGCTGGATGTAGTCCGACACGATCGACTTGGTCTTGGCCGGGTCACCGTCGGTGAACTCCACACCCACCAGGTTCAGGTCGGTGCCGTCCAGCACCTCGCGCATGGCGGCGTACCGCGTCTCCAGCACGTCGACGCCCGGGAGGATCCGCAGTGCCAGGATCTTCTTGCCGCCCTTCACGTTGTCGCGCAGGAACTCGGCACCGGCGGCGCCGAACCCGTATCCACCGATCGGCTGGACGAACGTGACCGGGCAGTCGGTCTCGACGCCGCGGTCGAACACGACGACCGGGAGCTTCTTGCAGGCGTTCTCCACCGCCGGGGTGAGCGTCTTGGTGGTGTTGGGCGAGATGATGAGGACGTCGCAGTTGCCGCTGCCGGCCAACCGCTCGATGTCCGAGATCTGCTTCTCGTCCTGCGCCTCGGCGTCCACCGCCCGGAAGCTCTTGATCTTGGCGCCGTAGGACGCGACCGTCGCCTGCATGGTCTTGTAGCCGACCTGACGCCACGGGTTGTCGACGGATGCGTTGGAGAAGCAGAGTCGTGGCGCGCCGTTGGTCTTGTACTGCGCGGTGTCGACCATCTCACCGGGGTCGATCATCTGCTCCCACGGCTTGTCCGCGGGGCCCTCCGGGGTGGCCTTGCGCCACTCCATGGCCTTGTCGTAGTCCGCCTTGACGAACCACTCGGAGACGGCACCGCCCTTCTTGCCGCCGCCGGCGCTGGTGCTGCCGTCGCCCGTGTCGCCACCGGCCGTGCTGGTCGGGGTGTCGGTGCTGCCGCACGCGGCCACACCCAGGGCGAGTGCGGCGAGCAGTGCCGCGATCGCTGTTGGTTTCCTGGAGTCCAATTTCGCCTCCTCGCGAAAGGTGTTGGCTGTTGGTGTTCGGGGTGCATGGGGGTCATGCCGTGGCGGGCGGCTCAGCCGGGCCACGACGGTTGGAGAGACGGATGTAGAGGGCGCGGGCGGCCGGGACCGACAGTGCGAGGATCACGACGATCCCCTGCACCGCCTCCTCGAGCGCGCCGGACACGCCGTGAAGGTTGAGCAGCGTGAAGAGCGCCTCCAGCGTGAGCGCGCCGGCCATGGCGGCAGTCACCGATCCGGTGCCGCCGCCCAGGGCCGCGCCGCCCAGGACCACCGCGACGATGGCCTGGAACTCGTAGCCGGTGCCGGTGTCGGCGGACACCCCGCCGAAGCCGCCCAGCAGGATGCCGGCGATCACGGCGGAGATGGCCGAGATGACGAAGGCCCAGATCCGCACGCGGTCGACCGGCACGCCCGACAGGTGTGCGGCGCGTTCGTTGCCGCCCACCGCGAGCACCTGGCGTCCGTAGCGTGAGCGGTGCAGAAGCCACCAGGCGAGCGCGCCGCAGGCGATCATCACGATGACCGAGTACGGGATCTGCCCGATGCCCGGCACGCCGTCGATGCCCTGGCGACCCACCTGCCGGAACTCGGGTGGCAGCCCGCCGCGGGGCGATCCGTCGGTCCAGAGCCAGACGGCGCCGCGCAGGATGAGCAGCATCGCGAGGGTCGTGATGAACGACGGCACCAGGAGCTTGGTCGTGATGACGCCGTTCACGACGCCGATCACGATGCCCAGGAGGAAGAGCACGCCGATCACCGGGATCACGAGCGACGGGTCGTTGTCGATCAGCTTGGCGGCCACGACGACGAGCACGGTGATGGCCGATCCCACCGACAGGTCGAACTCACCCGCGGCGATGACGAACAGCTGTCCGGCCGCGAGGATCATGAGCGGCGCGGCCCGTTTCAGGAACGCGAGGAAGACGCCCGGCTCGGTGAACGAGGGCTGCTTGATGATGATGAGGACGAGGATGATCACCAGAAGCGCGAAGATCGGCGCCACCAAGAGCAGCGAGCGGTAGCGCGTCATGCGCCCCGGGGGCGGAGCGGCCTCGGGAGGGGTCTCGACGGGTGCGGTCATCCCAGCCTCCTCTTGCGGCGCCGGTTGTGCAGGGCGTAGGCGGCGACGGCCAGGATGATGATCCCGCCACGGACCACCTGCTTGAGGAACGAGTCGAACTGGAGGGCGTTGAAGACGTTGTCGACCACGGCCAGGATGAAGACGCCGCCCACCGTGCCGAGCACCGCCCCGCGTCCACCCAGCAGGTACGCGCCGCCCAGGACGACGGCGGCGATGGATTCGAGGTCGTAGCCGCCGTCCGATCCCACCCGCGGTGAGCCCGATCCCAGCCGGCTCGCCAGGTAGAGGCCGGTGAGCGCCGCCAGCACCGAGCAGATGACGTGGGCGGCGATGACGGTGCGTCCGGTGCGCACACCGGAGAGGCGGCTCACCTCGGGGTCGCCGCCGATGGCGTAGATGCGGTGGCCGAGCCGGGTGCGGTGCAGGATGAACCAGACGACCGCCACCGCGAGGATCAGGAACGCGATCGAGATCGGGATGAAGCCGAACCGCGTGTAGGCGAAGTCCCGCAGCACCGACGGCACCGCGCCCGCCGGCGCGTCGTACATGTGCTGGATGATGAACGCGGTGCCGAGGGTCGCGATGAACGCGTTCACCCGCAGCCCGGTGATGACGAGGCCGTTCACGAGGCCCACCACGACGCCCAGCGCGACCACGGCCAGCACGCCGACCAGGAGCATCGAGGTGCTGCCGTTCATCACCTCGGCGCCCAGGAGCGACGCGGCGCTTGCGACCTCGGCCACCGAGAGGTCGAGCGACCCGCCGATGATCACGGCCGTCTGGCCGACCGAGATGACGCCCAGCACCACGGTGCGCTGCAGCATGTCGACCGTGTTGCCGGTGGAGAGGAACGCGACCTCGGTGGTGGTCTCGACCACGATCCATCCGGCCACGAAGATGACGGCGAGCGCGATGAACACGGCCCGCGTCGTGATGGCGGTCTCGGTCATGCGGCGGCGGGGCCGTGGGCGCGGCGGCGGCGTGGCGGCCAGCTCCGGGGGGTCGGGTGCCGCGGTGGCGACGGGATCGTTCATGCGTCGTCCTCCCCGGTGGCCATGTGCATGACCTCCTCCTCCGTGGGGCCCGCCGGCAGCTCGCCGGCGATGCGGCCCTCCCGCAGCACCACGATGCGGTCGCTCATGCCGATCACCTCCGGCAGCTCCGACGAGATCATGATGATGGCCTTGCCCTCGTCGGCCAGCTCGCGCATCAGCTCGTGGATGGCCGCCCGCGCGCCGATGTCGATGCCGCGGGTCGGTTCGTCGAAGATCAGGACGTCCGGCTTGGTGGCGAGCCACTTGCCCAGCACGACCTTCTGCTGGTTGCCTCCCGAGAGGTAGCGCACCTCCTCGTCCAGCGACCTGGCCCGCAGTTCGAGCGAGCGCATGAGCTCCGAGACCGGCACGGCGGCGCGCAGCCCACGCCGCAGGCGCGCGCTGCGGCGAAGGGACCGCACCGCCAGTGCGGTGTTGTCGCGCACCGAGGCCAGCGGCACGAGCCCCTCCAGCTTGCGGTCCTCGCTGATGTAGCCGATGCCCGCCGCGATGCCCGCGCGCACGCTGCGGATGCGCTGCACCGTTCCGTCGATCTCGATCGTGCCGCTGCGAAACGGCTCAACGCCGAAGATGGCGCGGGCCAGCTCGGTGCGGCCGGCGCCCTGCAGGCCGGCGAGGCCGACGATCTCTCCGCCGCGCACCTCCAGGTCGATGTCCGACACCCGCTCGTTGGTGCCGCCCGTCACCCGCAGGCGGACGTCGCCGATCACCTCGGGTCGCGCGCGATCGGGGAAGTATTCGTCCAGATCGCGCCCCACCATCAGACCCACCAGGCGTGCGCGCGGCGTCTCGGCGGGTGTGGTGAGCGCGGTTCGCGCGCCGTCCTTCAGCACGGTCACCCGGTCGGCGATCTCGTCGACCTCGCGCAGACGGTGCGAGATGTAGACGATCGCCATGCCGCGATCCCGCAGACGGCGGACGGTGGCGAGCAGCTTCTCGGTGTCGGCCTCGTTGAGGGCCGCCGTGGGCTCGTCCATGATCAGGATGCGGGCGTCCAGCGAGAGCGCCTTCGCGATCTCGACCGCCTGCTGCGCCGCGGTCGACATGCCGCCCACCGCCCGCCACGGGACGATCTCGTCGGCGCCGATCGAGTCGAGCAGCTCGGCGGTGCGCCGCTCCATCTCGCCGGTGTCGACGGTCAGCCAGTTGCCGGGCTCGCGTCCCAGGAAGACGTTCTGCGCCACCGACCGCTCGGGCAGCAGGTTGAACTCCTGGTAGATGATGGCCACCCCGGCACGCTGGGCGTCGTCGGGGTGGTGGAAGACCACCTCCTCCCCGTCGATGAGGATGGTCCCCGCGTCCGGCTGGTGCACGCCTGCCAGCACCTTCATGAGCGTCGACTTGCCGGCGCCGTTCTCGCCGACCAGCGCGTGCACCTCGCCCGCCGCGCACGTCAGGTCCACGTCGCGAAGGACCGTCACCCCGTAGAAGCTCTTGGTGATGCCGCGCATGTCGAGCAGCGGCGCCGCCTCGGGCGGCGGGGTGGACGGGGCCGGCTGCGGGGTGGCGGTCGACATCGCCGTCAGTCCCCGCCGTCCAGGGCCGGCACCGTGACCCGCCGTCCCTCGTCGGCCGAGCGCCTGGCGGCGTCGACCACCTGGCTCGCCCGGGCGCCGTCGTGGAAGGTGGCGGCGTACGGCCCCACCGGTGCGTCGGTGGCGACGGCCTCCAGGAAGTGGGCCAGCATGTTGATGTGGCCGTGCTCCCAGCCGAGGATGTGGGCGCTCGGCCACCACGGTGCGGCCAGCCGGTGCTGGGCCTCGTTGACGATCACCCTGGTGAACCCCTCGGTGTCGGTCGTGCCGCGCCGGTGCACCCGCAGGACGTTCAGGTCCTCCAGGTCCCAGGCGACGCTCCCCTTCGACCCGTTGATCTCCCAGGCCAGCTGGTTCTTGCGGCCCGGCGACACCAGCGAGCAGTCGATGGTGCCGGCCACGCCGTTTTCGAACTCCACCACCATCGCGGCCGTGTCGATCCGCTCGGCCGGCTGGTCGCCCGCCATGCGCGACTCGGTGGTGACGGGGCTCGTGATGAGCGCCGACACCGACGCGATCTCGCCGACCAGCAGGCGGGCCTGGTCGATGGCGTGCACGCCGATGATGTTGAGCGCGCCCACAGGCGAGGGCAGTGCAACGTCCGGATCGGTGCGCCACTCCTGCGAGTAGCGGAACCGCGCCTGGTGGATCTGGCCGATCTTGCCGTTCGCGATGATCTGGTGGGCCAGCTGCACCGCCGGCATGAACCGGTAGTTGAAGCACGTCAGGTGCTTCACGCCGGCGGCGTCGGCGGCCCGGGCGAGCTTGACGGCCTCGTCGGCGGTGGGCGCGAGCGGCTTCTCGCACACCACGTGCTTGCCGGCCTCGATGGCGGCCATGGTGGCCGGCAGGTGGGTGTCGTCGGGGCCGACGCAGTCGAACACCTGCACGGCGTCGTCGGCGATCACGTCGCGCCAGTCGGTCGACCAGCGGGCGAAGCCGTACCGGGTGGCGGCCTCCTCCACGCGCGCCTCGGTGCGTCCCGAGATGGCGACCAGCTCGGGTCGCGCGTGGCCGGGCCAGAAGATGTACGGGATGGTCCGCAGGGCGTTGGAGTGCGCCTTGCCCATGAAGCCGTAGCCCAGGAGGCCGAACCCGATCGCCGGACGGTCGTCCGGAGCGGTGTCGCGCAGGCCGCTCACGAACCGGCCCCCGGGACGATCGTCCGCAGGTAGGCGAGGCTCGACGCCACGATGTCCTCCTCGGAGCGGTCGACGAACTGCGGGGCCACCAGGTCGATCTCGACGCACAGGCCGCCGTCGAAGCCGCCGGCGGCGAGCGCCGCCACCACGCCCTCCAGGTCGACCAGCCCCTCGCCGCAGGGCGCCGACGGCCAGTAGGTGAAGCGCTCGGACGGTGCCCCACCCTTGGGGAGGGTGATGATGTCCTTGGTGTGGGTGGCGACGGTGATCGGCGCCAGCCGCTTCGCCGCCTCCACGGGGTCCTCGTAGAGGCGCAGGGTGTTGCCGGTGTCGAAGTTGACCCGCAGGTGGTCGGAGTCGACGCCGGTGACGATCTGTTCGATCTCCGTCGAGCTGAAGTCGATGTGGTTCTCGATGGCGAGCACCACGTCGTGGTCACGGGCGACCTCGACGGCCTCCTTCAGCATGCGGATGGAGCCGGCGATCTGCGGTTCGTGCGGCTCGTCCACGTGGATCATCGAGCCGGAGACGATCCGCATGATGGGTGCGCCGAGGCGGGCGGTGATGGGGATGTGGCGCTTCAGGTCCGCGAGCGCCTCCTCGTCACTGCCGGCGTGCAGTCCATCGGGATGGCCCCAGCCGACCACGCGGTGGGTGAAGCCGGCCTCGTCGGTACGGCTCCGAAGCTCATCCAGGTACGCGTCGTCGGTGCTCGTGAAGAAGCAGGTCTCGAGCGCCACCTCCTCGGCCCGCTGGGCGACGGCGTAGTCGATGAAGTCCCCCTCCATCGTCCAGCGCTTGCCCGGGTCCTCCTGCAGGTCCGGATAGACCTCGCCGAAGTAGCGGTGGAAGCTGTAGGAGTCGATGCCGATCCTCATGGGACCCTCCTTGCACTCGCGGTTTCTCGTACGGCGACGGCGATGTCGGAGAGCCGTCGCAGGCGGTCGGGTCCGATCTCCAGGTCGTAGACCTCGGAGATGACGGACGTCCACCCGTGGATGAAGTAGGTCCAGCCGTCGTGGACGGTGAGCGCCCGCTCGTCCTCCTGACGGCGCGCCTGATGCAGGAAGTCGAGCTCGCCCCGGTAGTTCAGCTCCCACACCAGCCCGTCCGCGGGGAACACCCCCGCGTCGGTCACGGGTGAGCCCGGCGTGTCCTTGCCCATGCCGGTCGCGTTCACCACCAGGGACCCGGGCGGAAGCGCGGCCATGAGCGCGTCGTTGGCACGCGGGTCGTCGCCGGTGATGTAGTCGACCTCCACGCCGGTGTGGTCCACCCGGCCGTGAATGTCGCGCAGGGCGGCCAGACGTCCCCCGTCGCGGTCGACCACGACGATCCGCGCCGGACGGTCCGGCTCGCTCATCAGGTGGAGCGTGATCGCGATCCCCGCGCCGCCCGCGCCCAGGCAGAGCACGTGGGCGCCGGTGCGCCGCCAGTGCCCCGTGGGCACGATCTCCGCCAGGGTGGCGCCGCTCGAAATCGGGTCCTTCGCATGACCGCGAAAGCGCCCGTCGCGCTTGGAGAGGCACGACACCTCGCCGCAGAGGGTCGCCCAGTGGTCGACCTCGTCGAACATGTCGGCGCACGCCGCGTACAGGTCGAGCTTGTGGGTCGTGATGAGCGCGCCGGCCTCGGCCGGGTCGTCGCGCAGCCGTCCCACGACCTCGCGGTACGCGTCGCGGTCGGCGCCGAGCGGCAGGTCGCAGCCGACGATGGGTGTGCCCGGGATGCCCAGCTCCTCGGCCCACCGCGGGAAGATGTCCATGATCGACGACCGGCCGGTGGTGACGCCGATGAAGTTCAGCCGGCCGCTCATCCGGTCACGCCCCGATACTCGGCGAGCGCGTCGGCGAACGTCCGGGCGCGCGCGGTGATGGTGTCGAAGTCCCCACGTGCGATGAGGTCACCGGGACAGAGCTGTCCGCCGGCACCCACCGCGAGCGCCCCGGCGCGGAACCAGTCGCCCAGGTTGTCGGCCCGCACGCCGCCGGTCGGGACCAGCTGCACGTCGGCCAGCGGCTCGCGCAGCGCCCGCAGGTAGGACGGCCCGCCGAGGCTCGCCGGGAAGAGCTTCACCACCGGCGAGAGCCGCGCGGCCCCCACGACCTCGGTGGGCGTGAGCGCGCCGGGGATGTACGTGAGCGCGTGCTCGGCGGCGAGCGCCGCCAGGTCGGCGTCGGTGTGCGGCGAGACCGCGAAGTGCGCCCCGGCGGCGATGGCCGCACGCAGCTGATCGGTCGTGAGCACGGTCCCGACCCCGACCAGCAGGTCCGGGTCCTCGGTGCGAAGGCGGGCGACCGCGTCGGGAGCGTCGGGTGTGGTGAAGGTGATCTCGACGGCGTGGATGCCCCCGGCGGCGAGCGCCCGGCTCGCGCGCACTGCCCCGTCGGCGCTCGGCGCCCGCAGCACCGCGACGATCCCGGCCTCGGCCATCCGTCCCGCCGCGGTCATGCGAGCGCCTCCTCGGGTGGGGGGACGACGGCATGACGCGGCGGGCGCCCATCCAGCACCGCGATGCAGTCCTCCAGGGCGCGGCGGCCCATCGCGGTGGTGGCGCTGTCGGTGAGCGCACCGATGTGCGGCGTCACGATCACGTTGTCCAGCGCCAGCAGCGGGTGGTCGGGTGGGGGCGGCTCCGTCGACAGGGCGTCCAGTGCGGCGCCCGCCAGATGACCGGAGCGGATGGCGTCTGCCAGCGCCGCCTCGTCCACCAGCTCGCCGCGGGCGGTGTTCACCAGATACGCGCCGGTGCGCATCCGTCCCAGCAGGTCGGCGCCGACCATCCCCCGCGTGTCGGCGGTGACGGGCACGTGCAGCGACAGGACGTCGGACGCGGTGACGACCCGGTCGAGGGTGGCCGGCGTGACCCACGCGTCGCGGATGATCTCGTCGTCCACGAGGGGGTCGAACGCGACCACCTCCATCCCCAGGGCCACGGCGCGGCGTGCGACCTCGCGGCCGATGGCGCCGAAGCCCGCCAGGCCCAGCGTGCGTCCGGCGATGCCGAGGCCCGCCACCGGTTCCCAGCGGCCGGCCCGCACCGCCGTGACGGCCGGCACGATCCGGCGGCAGAGCGCGGCGATGAGACCGATGGTGAGCTCGGCGACCGCCTGCGCGTTGGCGCCGGGCGTGTTGGTGACCGTGATGCCCCGGGCGCGCGCGGCGTCCAGGTCCACGCTCTCGACACCCACCCCGTAGCGCGCGATCACCCGCAGGCGCGGCGCCTGTCGCATGGTGGCCTCGTCGATGGGCTCCACCCCCGCGATCCACCCGTCCGTGCGTGCCAGGATCTCGGCCCGGTGAGGGGGATCCAGGTCGAGTCCCGGCAGCAGGACCGCCTCACCGAAGGCGGCGCGCGCATCCACGACGAGGTCCTCGTCGTGGCGACCGAACGAGCGGGGCGTGATGAGCACGGTGGACTCCCGGGCGCTCACCGGGCGGCCTCCCGGTCGTGCGTCGCAAGCAGCGCGAGGGCGGTGCCGCCGATGAGGGCGGCGATGTCCGACCCGTCCACACCCATGGCGCGCAGCCGCCCGGGGATGTCGTGGGTGAGGGCGCGCAGGCCCGGACCGCCGGCGAACGCCCACAGCGCCGGGTCGGCCAGGTCGAGGCCGATCGCGATGGACGACGCGTGGCCGTCGGCCAGCATGGTCGCGATGAGCGGCCACACCCCGTGCTCCGGCTCGTACCGGGGTCGCACGAAGGTGTCGTACTCCAGGCGGAAGCCGGCGTCGATCAGATCGCGGTGCAGTCCCGGGTCGGGATTCTTGTCGATATGACAGATCAGGACCCGGGTGGGATCGATCCCCTCGGCGAGGAGCAGGTCGGCCAGCTCCTGCACCGCCTCGCCGCGTTCGGTGTGGACGACCAGGGGTGCGTCGGCGGTGCGGGCGGCGCGGACGGCGGCCCGCAGGAGGGCGCGGACCCGCGGGTCGCGACGGGTGCCGTCGTGGGCGGCCTTCACCGCGCCCCCCGTCCCGTCGGCGAGCTCGCGCGCGAAGAGGGCCTCGGCCGCGTGGACGTCCCCGTGCCACAGCGGCTCGTCCGGCCGGTACCACGCCGGCAGGTGGAACCCGGTGCACGCCACGATGGCGACGCCGGTCGCCCGCTGGTGCGCGCGCATGCGCTCGACGTCGCGTCCGCAGAACGGCGGCTGGCAGTCGATGAGCGCCCCGCCGCCGTCGGCGGCGAACGCCGCGAGCTCACGCTCGACGTCGACGGCCCGCGTGAGGGACGGCAGCCCGGCGGCCACGGCCGCGTCCGTCGCGTCGATCCAGGTGTGTTCGTGGGCGTCGACGACCGCGCCGGTGTCGACCGCGACGGGACCCAGGACCGAACGCACCGTGACCGTCCCGGCGCTCATCGTGTGCCGGTCCCGTCCGCTGGCTGTCGACGGCGGCAGGTCATCCCGCGCGCCCACCCGCCGCGATCACCGTCGCCGTGCCGTCGCGGTCGACGATCCGCACCGGGAAGCCCTCGGTCTCGATCGTCCCGTAGTCGTGACCCGCGTCGCCCGGATAGACCGCCAGGAAGACGAAGGGCTCGTCGCCGGTGTTGACCGTGCGGTGCGCCCAGCACGGCGGCACGTACGCCACCACACCGGGGCCCATCTCCACCGTCTCGGCGCGGTCGTCCAGGGCGAGCACGAGCATGCCGTGGCCCGACACGCAGTGGTAGATCTCGCCGCGCTCGCGGACCTCGTGGAAGTGGCCCTTGGTCATGAAGTACTCGTCACCCACGCGACCCGGTGCGAGGATCGTGGTGCAGGGGATGAGCTCACCGGCGTAGGCGGGCAGGTCGTACTGGTAGACCTCGTACACGAGCGGGTCGCCGGCGGCCAGGGCGGCGCGCTCGGCCTCGGCGTCGGCGTACATGCCGGCCATGTGCGACAGGTGCCGTCGCACGGTGCTGGTGGACGGGGCGAGCTCACCGCGCGTGTCGACGGTCATGCGCACGGGGGCGTCGGTCAGGGCGGGGGTGCTCACGGGTGGCTCCTCAGTGCGGGTGTCGTCATGGCTCGATCACGACCTTCATCTCCCGGCCGCCCGCCGCCGCGG
This sequence comes from uncultured Bifidobacteriaceae bacterium, assembly GCA_964628685.1. Lineage (GTDB taxonomy): Bacteria > Actinomycetota > Thermoleophilia > Miltoncostaeales > Miltoncostaeaceae > CALMEC01. The sequence continues at coordinate 387,700 of CAZVNM010000003.1, forward strand.
CGAACGCATCGGCGGCCCGGTCGAGCGGGAAGCGCGCGGTCACGAGCCGTCCCAGGTCGATGCGTCCGGACAGCACGAGCTCGAGCGCGCTGCGGCAGTCGTCGGTGTCGTTGGCGGTCGTGCCGGTCAGGACGAGCTCCCGGTAGTGGACGTCGTTGGAATCGATCGTGATCGTCGAGTCGTCCTTGGCGAGGCCGCCGAAGAAGTTGATGCGACCGCCGATCGCCGCAAGCGACGGCGCGGCCTCCTGCACCGCCCGCACCGGCGCGGCGGTGATGACCACGTCGGCGCCGCGGCCGCCGGTCTCGTCCAGCACCCGCTGGCGCAGGTCCTCGCCCACCGGGTCGATGCCGATGGCGCCCACCTCCGCCACCTGCGCGCGGCGCGCCGGATGCGGCTCGCTCACCATCACCACCGATGCGCCCGTGGCGATGGCCAGCTCGGCGTGAAGTCGGCCGATGGGGCCGGCCCCGCACACGAGGACCGTGTCACCCGCCGAGAGGCCAACGGCGCGCTGGCCGCGCAGCACACATGCCAGCGGCTCGACCGCGCTGATGGCCGCGGGGTCGTGTCCGTCGGGGATCGCCAGCACGTTGCCGTCGTCCAGGGCGGGTGCGGGGATCCGCAGCAGGTCGGCGAACGCGCCGTCGAAGGTGATGCCGAAGGCCGCGAACCGTCGGCAGAGGTTGCGGTGACCCAGGCGACAGGCGTCGCAGTCGCCGCAGCTGAGGTTGGGGGCGATGAAGACGCGGTCTCCCTCCCGCACCCCGTCGGCACCGCGTCCGACCGCCACGATCTCGGCGGCGATCTCGTGACCCGGGATCCGCCCGTCGCCGTCGCCGTAGGCGCGGTGGGCGCCCTTGGCGATGCGCAGGTCGGTGCCGCAGATCCCGGCGGCCAGCACCCGGGCCACCGCCTCGCCGGGACCGGGTGTGGGATCGGGGCGCTCCTCGAGCTCGAGCCGTCCGGGGGAGCGGTAGGCCAGGGCGCGCATCAGCCGGCCGCCCCGTCCAGGCCGACCGGGCGACCCTCCTTCCAGGACCGGTTGGCCGCGACCACGGCCTCCACCGCACGCTTGCCGTCCAGGCCGGTGACGAGCGGCGCATCACCCGATCGCACGGCGTCCAGGAAGCCGTTGATCTCGCGCACGTAGCCCCACGAGAAGCGCTCGGGCCACGTCCGGTTGACCGGCCGGTTGCCGCCGCGATCGCGGTCGACGGCCTGGATGAGCGGCATGCCGTTCACCTCGCCGATCATCAGCACGCCGCGCGTGCCGACCACCTCCATGCGCGCGTCGTAGCCGTAGTCGGCCGGGCAGACGCCGTCCAGCACCCCGATGGCGTCGTTGGCGAACCGCAGCGAGACGACCGCGTTGTCGTAGAAGTCCTCGGCCGTGACCCCGTGCATCGCGCCCTTGCGGTTGGCGACCTCGGCGTACACGCGGGTGATGTCGGCGCCCGCCATCCAGCGCGTGCTGTCGAAGCAGTGGCTGTTGACCTCGGCGAGCATCCCGTTGCTGAGCGCCAGCTCGTGGGCCCAGGCGGGCGGCAGTCCCGGTCCGCGGGTGAGCGACTTGACCATCATCACCTCACCGATCTCGCCGGCGTCGATGCGTGCGCGCGCCTCCTGGAACTCGGGCTGGAAGCGGCGGACGAACCCCACCTGCAGCAGCCGGTCGGCGGCCGCGGCGGCGTCGATCATGTCGTCGCACTCCGCGGCCGAGAGCGCCAGGGGCTTCTCGCAGAACACGTGCAGGCCGTGGCCGAACGCCTCGACCGCCAGGTCACGGTGGGTGAACGTGGGCGTGGCGATGACGACCGCGTCGATCTCGACGTCCTGCGCGGCGTCGGCGAGCGTCGCGAACGCCCGGCCGCCCACCTCCGCGGCCAGATCCTCGGCGCGCTGGGTGTCGTCGTCGACGATGGCCACCATGTCGGCGTCGGCGGCGTGGTTGCGGATGTTGCGCGCGTGCACGGCACCTGCGCGCCCGGCGCCGACCAGACCGACGCGAACGGGGGTCATCTGACGGCCTCCGGTTGAGGGACGGGTTGCAGCAGATCGCCGTGATCGGCGACCAGGGTGACCAGGCGGGCGTACCGGTCGACCAGCTCGGCGTACCGGGCGTGGCGCTCGTCGTCGGGTTCGATCGGCGCGCCGAGGGGCACCCGCGCGGCCACCGCGGCCACGTCGTCCAGCGCACCGACCCCGGCGGCGGCGACGAGGGCGGCGCCACGTGTGGCGGTCTCCTCCTCCAGCACGCGTGCGACGGGGACGCCCAGCACGTCCGCCTTGATGCGGTTCCACACGTCGCTGCGCGCGCCGCCGCCGATGGCGCGCGCCTCGTCGAACACGACGTCCGGGCGGGCCCGGCGCATCGCGCGCAGGTACGTCGCGTACTCGAACGCGATGGCCTCCATCATCGACCGCGCCAGGTGGCCGCGGCCGTGGGTGAGGCCGAAGCCCAGCCATCCACCGCGCATCCCCGGGTCGTGCGGCACCATGCGGCCCTCGACGTGGGGGAGGAAGGCGAGTCCGTCGGACCCGGGGGCGACGTCGTCGGCATCGGCGATCACCGCGCCGATCGCGTCGTCGCCCTGACCGCCCAGCATGGCGAGCCACGGGAGGCAGAGACCCCCGCCGGCCACGTAGTTGAGCGCCAGGTACTGGTGGGGGAGCGTGCCGCGCATCACCATCAGCTCCGGGTCGGCCAGGAACCCGTCGACCGACCCGATGAAGACCGCGGCGGTGCCGGCCGTGTCGAGCAGCTGGCCGGTGCGCACGATGCCGGCGCCCAGGACGCCGGCGGCGGTGTCGCCCAGGCCGGCGACCACCGGCGTGCCGGCGCGCAGACCGCATGCTGCGGCGGCCGCGGTCGTCAGCTCGCCCACCACGGTCTGCGACGGGACGATGCGCGGCATGCGGTGCGCGTCCAGCCCGAGCAGGTCGAGCATCTCGGCCGACCACGCGCCGGTCCGCCCATCGGCGGCACCGGTGAAGTGCAGGTACGACGGGTCGGTGAACGCGGCGGCGCCGTCCAGACCCGCCAGTCGCATCGCCACGTGGACGGCGGGCATCACGAACGCGGCCACCCGCTCGAAGACCGCGGGGTGCTCGTCGCGCCACCACTGCATCTTGGGGGCGTGGTTCATCATCGGGGCACACCCGGTGCGGGCGACGAGCGCATCCGCATGATCGGTCGCCAGCCGCTCCAGCTGTGGCGCCGCCCGCGAGTCGAGCCAGGAGTCGTAGGGCGTCACCGGGTCGCCGGCGGCGTCCACGCCCATCACCCCCGCCATCTGCCCGGTGACCGCCAGGCCGACGACGCGGTTCGGGTCGATCCCGCCCCGGGCGATGCACGCGGCCACCGCGTCGTGGGCCGACCGGACCAGCTCGTCGGGGTCCTGCTCCACGTGTCCCGGGCCACCGCGGATGAGGCGCGTGGGGACGACCGCGGTGGCGACCTCGCGCCCGTCCAGCGTGAAGGCGCCGGCCTTCGTGCTGCTGGTGCCGACGTCGATGCCGACCGTGACCTGTCCCCCTTCAGGCATGGGTGTAACCCTGTCATTACAGGATGACGATTACAAGAGCGATTTGATGCAAAGAGCGCGCGTGTGTCCGTCCCATGCCGCCGACCGAGGTCGCGGACGCGGGGGTCGTCCACCCCGGCGGTTGTCGCCGTCGCAGATGTCCGCGGCCGGTCCGCATCCCGCGGTGCGGGCGGCACCCGCGTCGCCGTCAGTGGGTCGCGTGTTGTCGGGTGACGCCCCGGGTGATCACGGCGGTCGGGTGATCGCGAGGACCGCCCGGGATCGCGGGTGTGGGCGGCCGAACGCGTTGCCGTCCCATGCGGTCCGGGCGCCCCGGACCCGACCCGCCTAGCCCTCCTCGCCGCCCATCATGTCCAGCAGGGCGCTCAGGCCGTCCACCTCCATGTCGGCCTCGTCCCCGATGCCGGGGATCCCCTGCAGGCCCCGCCGCTCCCGGGTGAGCGAGACGTCGAACCGGCTGCGGTCGCCGCGGTGCCAGGCGATGAACGACTCCACCGGCCGGTTGTCCGCCAGCCACGCGATGCTCCCGAGCACCAGCATGGGCGCGCCCTGGCGGATGCCCAGCAGCTCCGCCTGCCGCTGGTTGGCCACCGCCGCCTCGATGGTGCGCCGTCCTCCGCCCAGGTGCAGTCCCAGCTCGCGCTCCAGCGTCTCGTAGAGCGAGCGGTGCTCCATGTCGAAGTCCATCAGCCCCGCGCACAGGCTGTGCGGAAGGTACGTCGACGTGAGCACCCACGGCTCGCCGTCCACCAGCCGCAGCCGCTCGAGGTGGATCACCCGGTCGTCCTCGTCCAGGCGCAGCACCCGTGCCACCGCCGGCGTCGGTCGCTGCACCTCGAAGGCCAGGATCCGGTTGGTGAGCTCGGCGCCCCGGGCGCCCACGTCCTCTGCCAGGCCGGTGAGGCTCTGGGCCAGGTGCTCGTCCACCTTGGGCGGTGCGACGAACGACCCCTTGCCCTTCATCCGCCGGATGAGGCCCTGGACCGTCAGCTCGTTGAGCGCCTGTCGCACCACCGTGCGCGAGACCGCGTAATCCGTGCAGAGCTGGGCCTCGCTGGGCAGCTGGTCGCCCTCGGTCAGGCGTCCCTCGACGATCTCGTTCTCCAGGATTGTGCGGAGCTGGTCGTAGTAGGGGACGGCGGACGTCTTGTCGATGGCCACGTCGGTCAGCTTCCCTCGGAGCGGTCGGGTTGTGTGGGCAGGATGGAGAAGGCGGCGGTGAAGGTCTCGCCGGGCGCCACGGTGCGCAGACCCTCGCCGGTCACGAGCGCATCGGTGGGTGCGGTCATCGGCTCGAACGACACGATGTCGTCGGCGACGGGCGCGTAGACCTGCGCGAACGGGAAGCCGTGATCCATGCGGACCGTGACCGACCGCTCGCCACCGACGAGGACGAACTCGGCCCCGTCGGCCACGTCGGCGAAGCCCTGGTCGACGGCGCGGTCACCCAACCGGAACGCGCACCTGCCCACCGGGGTGGTGCGTCCGGTCGGCAGTCCGCGGGCGTCGGCCTCGATGCGTCGCACGGCGGGGAGGACCACGGTCCAGTTCGCGCGGTCGCCGTCGAGCGGTCCCAGGTACGGGTGGAAGCCGAACGCCACGGGCACCGCGACGTCACCGGTGGGCGTCAGCGTGACGTGGATCTGCAGCGCGTCGTCCCGGGCGACGACGAGCATCACGATCCGATGTGCGAAGGGGAACGCCGTCGCGCACGCCGGACCCCAGGCGGGGAAGTGGATCGTCGCGGTGAGAGCGGTCCCGTCGTCGGAGGGCTCGACGCGCCACGCGTCGGGGGGTGGGATCAGGCCGTGGATCGCCGTGCCGTCCGCCAGCCTGGGGACACCGGGCAGATCGTCGGCCAGGCGCCCCTCGCGACCGGCGACGACGTAGCGGTCACGGCTCAGGCGGTTGGCCCACGGGTGCAGGAAGGGGATGCCGACCATGGCGTCCCGCAGCACCGGATCGTCGATCCGGGTCTCGCGTCCCAGCACCTCCCGTCCGTGGTGGCGCAGCGACGTGCAGGTCATGCCACCGTCGGAGCGGTAGTCGGCGGTGAGGATGCCCGATGGGGAACGCAGCCGCACGTCAGATCCGATCGACGCCCAGGCCGAGGACGCCCGCCACGACGTCCAGACGGCGCTCCAGGTCGCCGCTCGCCAGGATCGTGTGATGGGAGGGCAGGTTCTCGACGAAGCGGTATCCGTCGCGGACGCGGACGACCGCGCCGTTGAGGCAGTCGGAGTCCTCGTACTGCACGTACTCCACGAGCTCGGCCTGGCTGGCCACCAACCGGTCCATCGTGCCTGCCAGCTTCACCAGCATCGTCGGACCCGTGGGGAAGCGCGCGTCGAGGGCGTGGGCGTTCTCGTCGACGATGGCGAGCACGCGCGGGCGCGCGGCCCAGGACGTCGCGAACGACTGCGGCGTGAGGGCGAAGTAGCCGCAGTGGGCCACCAGCACGTGGTCCTCCGGTCGCCCCTCCACCTCGGGGAAGTGGGGGATGCGCTCGTGCTTGAGCGCCGCCTGTCCGATGGCGAACGGGTAGAGGTTGGACATCACCACCGGCACGTCGAGCGACCGGTGGACGATGAGCTCGGTCAGCATCGAGGTGATGTCGGCCTCGCACCCCCACAGGAGGCCGCGCTCCTCGAAGAGGCGGTTCCAGGCGATGCACGGCGTCGTGTCGCACGACATCGACTCGTTGAGACAGTTGATGCCCGCCGCCACCACATCGCCGGCCTCGTCCAGTTCGTCCTCGAGCGCCGCGTACAGCCTGATCGCCGCCAGCTTCGCGGCGCGGGTCATCCCCGGCATCGGCATGACGGGCGCGAGCCGCGCCATGGCCTCCTCGGCGCGCGCGTCGGGCACGGCGGCGGCGCGCGCGGCGAGCGCCCTCCAGGAGCGGTGTTCGACCGTGATGCCGAAACGCTCCTGGATGGCGGCGACGCACTCGTCCTCCCACCAGTAGAAGCGTTTGAAGATGTCGGGCTGCATGCCGGCGCCGATCTCGTCCTGGTAGGCGAGCATGCGCGCGGTCCGCAGCGTGGTCTTCACCGCGAGCGCCCGGCAGATGTCGCGCGCCTCCTGCGCCGAGAGCGGCGCGATGGTCGCGATGTCGCGCCGGCGGAGGTGATCGCGGATCTCCCAGTCCCACATCGAGACCGTGGCGAACTCGGAGGTGATGACGAGGATCGGCACCGTGATCGCGCGGAACGCGTCGACCTTGCCGTAGGCCACGCCGCTCAGATCCGGTGTGACGACTGCGTCGGCGTCGGTCGTCGCCGCCGCCTCGATCGGCGCCGGGTCGAGCCACTCCACCAGGTCGTCCAGATGGCCGTGCAGGTGTGCCATCTGTGCATGGAAGGCGGGCTGGGGCGCGGCCTCCAGGTGGACCGGAAGTAGGCGTGGGCGTCGCAGTCGGATGCGGGGTGTCATGGCTCGGCTCCCTTCCTCTCACCTGATATCCTGTCATAACAGGTTGCGGACAGTGGCGCGTCAGGCAAGGCGGGTTCCACCTGGACGACGTTATGGGGTCGTGTCGCGTTCGGCCCTGCGGCGGATACCGCGCAACATCCCGATCCCCACCGGGGTGCTGATCCGCTTTCGCCCACGCGCACGGGGTGAAACGGGCGTCGCTTCGGCTGGTTCATCACGGTGGTGCCGTGGTTCGTGTCGTCACCGTCACGGGTCCGTGGCGTGTCCGTGAACAGTGAACGGTGCGCGTCGTTCATTTCAACGGTGGCGGACGTCCAGTGGGACGGGGTCGTTCGTCAGCGCCAGTCGGCGGGGTGCCGCGGAGGCGCCCCGGTCCGTTCGGTCGGCGTCACAGAGACCGTGGCGTGTCCGTGAACAGTGAGCGGTGCGCGTCGTTCATTTGGACGGTGGCGGACGTTCGATTCGACGGGGTTGTTCGTCCGGCCGCCGATCGGTGGGGTGTCGCGGTGGTCCCGTGGTTCGTGCGTCGGTGTCGCGGGTCCGTGGCTTGTCCGTGAACAGTGAGCGGTGCGCGTCGTTCATTTGAACGGTGGCGGACGTCCAGTTGAGCGCGGTTGTCCGTTAGCGCCAATCAGTGGGGTGCCACGGATGCCCTGTGGTTCGTGTCGTCACTGTCACGGGTCCTTGGCGTCTGCGTGAACAGTGAACGGTGCGCGACGTTCATTTGGACGGTGGCGGACGTTCGATTCGACGGGGTTGTTCGTCCGGCCGCCGATCGGTGGGGTGTCGCGGTGGTCCCGTGGTTCGTGCGTCGGCGTCGCGGGTCCGTGACGTGTCCGTGAACAGTGGACGGTGCGCGTCGTTCATTTGAACGGCAGTGGACGTCCGATTGGACGGGGTTGTTCGTCCGGATCAATCGGCGGGGTGCCGCGGAAGCCCTGTGGTTCGTGTCGTCGGTGTCGCGGGTCGGTGGGGTGTGTGTGAACAGTGGACGGTGCGCGTCGTTCAATTGGACGGTGGCGGACGTCCAATTGGACGGGGTCGTTCGTCAGCGCCAATCGGGCGGGCACCACGGAGGCCCTGTGGTTCGTGCCGTCGGGGTTACAGGTCCGTGGCGGCTGTGAACAGTGGGCGGTGCGCGTCGTTCAATTGAGCGGTGGCGGACGTCCAATTGGACGGTCTCGTTCGTCCGGCACCCAATCGGTGGGGTGCCGCGGAGACCCTGTGGTTCGTGTCGTCGGTGTCACGGGTCCGTGGCGTGTCCGTGAACAGTGGACGGTGCGCGTCGTTCATTTGGACGGTGGCGGATGTCCAGTTGGACGGGGCTGTTCGTCCGGATCAATCGGTGGGGTGCCGCGGGGTCCTGTGGTTCGTGTCGTCGGTGTCACGGGTCCATGGCGTGTCCGTGAACAGTGAACGGTGCGCGTCGTTCAATTGAACGCGGTGGACGTCCAATTGAACGGTGGCGGACGTCCAACCGGATGCGTCGGCCCTCAGCCCGGGATGCCGAACTCCGACCAGCGCGCGTCCACGCGGCTGCGCATCTCGTCGCTCATGACGGCCAGGTCGGGCCACGGCCGCACGACGCCCTCGCCCTCCCACTTGCGCGTCGCGTCGAAGCCGACCTTGGAGCCGTAGGCGAAGTAGGGCGCGGCGTGGTCCAGCGCGTCGACGGGTCCCTCGACCACCAGCATGTCGCGGCCGGCGTCCACGTTGCTGAACGCGTGGAACGCGACGTCGGAGAGGTTCTGCACGTCCACGTCGTGGTCCACCACCACCACGCAGCGCGAGAGCGACAGCAGACCGAGCCCCCAGATCGCGCTCATCACCTTCTTCGCGTGGCCCGGGTAGCGCTTCTTGATCGACACGATCGCGCAGTTGTGGAACACGCCCTCCAGCGGCAGGTTGTAGTCCAGGATGTCCGGCAGGCTGGTGCGGATGAGCGGCAGGAAGATGCGCTCGGTGGCCTTGCCCAGGAAGAAGTCCTCCATGGGCGGCTTGCCGACGATCGTCGACGAGTAGACGGCGTCGCGGCGCATCGACATGCCGGTCAGGTGGAACGCCGGGTAGTCGTCCACAGGCGTGTAGAAGCCGGTGTGGTCACCGAACGGCCCCTCAGGGCGCAGGTCGGTGGCGTCCACGTAGCCCTCCAGCACGATCTCGGCGCTGGCCGGCACCTCCACGTCGACGGTGCGGCACTTCACCATCTCCACCTGCTTGCCGCGGATGAACCCGGCCAGCATCATCTCGTCGAGCCCCGGCGGGAGCGGCGCGGTCGCGGCGTAGGTCACCACCGGGTCGGTGCCGATGGCCACCGCCACCGGGATCCGGCCGTCGCTGTCGCGCAGGTGGGACGTGCCGTCCTTGTGGATCTGCCAGTGCATGATGGCCGTCGTCGCATCCAGCTTCTGGATGCGGTACATGCCGCAGTTGCGCGCGCCGGTCACCGGGTCCTTGCTGAACACGAGCGGCAGCGTGATGAACGGGCCGCCGTCGTCGGGCCAGCAGGTCTGGATGGGGACGAGGTCCAGGTCGGGCCTGTCGAGCACGACCTCCATGCACGGCCCGTCCTTCACCATCTTGGTGCCCACGGCCGCCAGCTCCTTCAGCTTCCCGAGGGTCTTGATCTTCTGCACCACACCCTGCGGCGGCTGCAGCTCGAGGAGCTCGGAAATGCGGCCGGCGAGGTCGTCGGGGTGGTCGACGCCGAGCGCCATGCCCAGGCGCCGCCAGCTGCCGAACTGGTTGATGAGCACCGGCATGCGGCTGCCGCGGACGTTCGTGAACAGGAGCGCCGGCCCCTGGCGCTTCATCACGCGGTCTGCGATCTCGGTGATCTCGAGGTGCGGGTCGACCTCCGCGGTCACCTCCACCAGCTCGCCGGCCTTCCGCAGCGCATCGATCCACTCACGCAGGTCACGCATCGAACACCTCGTCCATCTCGGGGGTGGGGGGAAGGGTGGCCGCCAGGGCACGAAGCGGTGCGGTGTCGCCGTCGGTGCGCAGGGCGTCCTTGGCGCGCTCGAGCGCCTCGTCGATGTCGCCGCCGCCGGCGATGCTCGCCACCGTCGCACGCCACAGGTCGGGGAGCCGCGCCGGTTCGTCCATCGCCACCAACGACGCAGAGAGCGCCACCAGATCGGCCAGCTGGTGGATGATCCGCAGGTCGCCCGCCTCCGCCACCTGCACCAGACCGTGGGCGTAGCAGTAGTCGCCGGCCAGCACACGCGCCTCGTGGGGCATGTCGAGCAGCCGGGCCGTGCCGTGGTGCAGCAGGAAGCCCTCCAGGATCAGGTCGAGCCCGTCCGCCGCGCGACCGGTGAGCCCCGGGGCCGCAAGCGGAGCCACGACGACACCGGGATCCGGCTCGATCAGCCGGTCGGCGAGGCTCGGTTGGTTGGCGAGCGCGCTCCTCACAGACGGTCGGCCGCACGCGCCAGCGCGCCCGCGGTCTGGTCCAGCTGTTCCCTGCCGTGGGTGAGCCCCGTGAACCAGCACTCGAACTGCGACGGCGGCGGGTACACGCCCTCCTCCAGGAGGGCCCGTGCGAACCGGCCGTACGCCTCGGTGTCGCTGGCGGTGGCGCTCGCGTAGTCGGTCACGGCACCGTCGGTGAAGAACGGCGTCATCATCGATCCGATGCGGTTGATCACGACCGGTGCACCGCTCTCGCGGAGGGCGTTCTCCAGCGCCGCGCCGCTCTCCTCCAGCCGCTCGTACACGCCGGGCTCGGCCAGCGCGCCCAGCACCGAGAGGCCGGCGGTGGTCGCGAGGGGGTTCCCGGACAGGGTGCCCGCCTGGTAGCAGGGGCCCTCGGGTGCGAGCTCGCGCATGATCTCGCGCCGGGCGCCGAACGCCCCCACCGGCAGGCCGCCGCCGATGATCTTGCCCAGGCACGTGATGTCGGCCGCGATGCCGAAGCGCTCCTGCGCACCACCGTGTGCCAGACGGAATCCGGTGATGACCTCGTCCAGGATGAGGAGCGCACCGGTGCGGTCGCACGCCGCGCGCAGCCCGGCCAGGTAGCCGTCGGCGGGAAGGACCGTGCCCATGTTGCCGGCCACCGGTTCGATGATGATGGCCGCAGCGCCCTCGAGCGCCGCCTCGGCGGCGGCCAGGTCGTTGTAGGGCACCAGGCGGGTGTGGGTCACCGCGCCCTCGGGCACGCCCGGGCTGTTGGGGTGGCCCAGGGTGGTCGCACCGCTTCCGGCCTCGACCAGCAGCGGGTCGATGGCCCCGTGGTAGCCGCCGATCGTCTTCACGATCGCGTCGCGTCCGGTGGCGGCTCGGGCAAGGCGGATGGCACCGGTCACGGCCTCGCTGCCCGAGCTCGTCATCCGCAGCTGCTCGATGGACGGGAACGCCGCGGTGACCGCCTCGGCGAACACGATCTCCCGCTCGGTCGGCGCGCCGTAGGACGTGCCGCGCGGCAGCGCGTCGCGCAGGGCGTCGAGGGTGGCGGGGTCGGCGTGACCCAGGATCGCGGGTCCCCAGCTTGAGAGATAGTCCACGTAGCGGGTGCCCTCGGCGTCCCAGACGTAGGGACCCTCGGCCCGGTCGATGAAGACCGGTGAGCGTCCGATGGAGCGCATGGCGCGGACCGGGGAGTTCACCCCGCCCACCAGCACCCGCTGGGCGCGTTCGTAGAGTTGGGCGCTGGTCACTCGTTCAGCCACGTGGCGGCGTCCTCGGCGGCGTAGGTGATGATCAGGTCGGCGCCTGCGCGGCGCAGCCCCACAAGGGTTTCGAGGGTGGCCTCGCGCTCGTCCAACCACCCGCGCTCGGCGGCGGCCTTCAGCATGGCCCATTCACCGCTCACCCAGTAGGCGGCCAGGGGGAGCGTGGTCGCGTCGCGCACGCGGTGGATGACGTCCATGTAGGTGGTGGCGGGCTTCACCATCACCATGTCGGCGCCCTCCGCCTCGTCCTGCGCAATCTCGCGCAGCGCCTCGCGCGCGTTGGCGGGGTCCATCTGGTACCCCTTCCGGTCGCCGAAACCGGGGGCGGAACCGGCGGCGTCGCGGAACGGGCCGTAGAAGGCGCTGGCGTACTTGACCGCGTACGACATGACCGCCACGTCGTCGCGTCCGTCGGCGTCCAGGGCGGCGCGGATGGCACCCACGCGTCCGTCCATCATGTCGCTGGGCGCCACCACGTCGGCGCCGGCGGCCGCGTGGCTGGCGGCGGCCCGGGCGATGATCTCGATGCTCTCGTCGTTGTCGATGCGCCCGTCGGTGATGACGCCGCAGTGGCCGTGGTCGGTGTAGGCGCACAGGCAGACGTCGGTCATGACCACCATGTCCGGCGCCGCGTCCTTGATGGCCCGGATGGCCCGCTGGGCCGATCCCTCGGGGTCGTACGCGCTCGTCGCCCGGTCGTCCTTGTCGTCGGTCACCCCGAAGATGAGCACGCTCGGCACACCCAGCTCGTACGCGCGGCGGGCGCGTTCGGCCAGGATGTCCGGTGTCTGACGCGCCTGGCCGGGGAGCGATGCGATGGGCTCCTCACGGCCCTCGCCGGCGATGGCGAAGAGCGGCAGGATGAGCTGGTCGGGTGCGACGCGCGTCTCGCGCACCATGGCGCGGAGGGTGGCGCCGCGGCGGTTGCGGCGGGGGCGGACGGTGGGGAAGGTCCCCGGCGTGGCGGGCGTGCGGGTCACGGGGCCGAGTGTATCGAGCCGGCATCGGCCCGAGCCGACGGGCGTGCGCCGAGGGTTGCGGCGGACCGATGAGCGGTGGGTGTGGGTCGCGATCCACACCCTGCGACGGGGTGACGGATGGGTCCCCCGCTTCCGTTGCGACCGGCGTCCACGCAATCGATCCGTTCAATCGAGCGGCGGCGACCGTTCACTCCTGGACGAAGGCGTGACGGTTTCGTGGTTCTGTCGTCACAGGTTGGCCGGATCGTGCGCGGCTGCGCGGGTCCGGCCGTAGCGTCGAGCAGCGTGGCGAGAACCACCTCCGTCTTCATCGGATCGATCCTCCCGCCGGCGGTCCATTCGATTGAGCGGCGTTGACGTTCAATTGAACGTCGGCGACAGTTCACGGGTGTGCGTCCCTCGGTGTGGTCCGCCTCAGGATCCGGCGTGGCCGGGCCGATCTGACGGGTCCGGTCGGTCCATTCGATTGACGGGCGGTGGACGTTCGATTGGGCGTTGGCGTCCGTTCACTCCTGGACGGAGGTGTGATGGTTTCGTGGTTCCGCCGCCACATGTCCTGCCGGGCCGGGCCGGGCCGGGCCGGTGCGGGCACCGGGTGGGCACCCGGAACCGTCCGAGCCGCAGCCACAGTCCCCCGCGACTCCCGGCCGCGTACGCGGACGACCGGGAGCGTTACATGCGCTCCGGCGACTCCAGGCCCAGGAGGTCCAGCCCGGTCACGAGCACGCGCAGCGTGACGGCGGCCAGCGACAGACGCGACGCGCGGACGGCCAGGTCCTCGGCCTTCAGGACCGGGCAGCGCTCGTAGAACGCGCTGAACGCCTGGGCGATGTCGAACAGGTGCGCGCACAGGCGGTGTGGGGTCAGGTCCCGGCCGACCTCGGCCACGACGGTGCCGAACCCCAGGACGAGGAGCGCCAGCTCGCGCTCGGCCGAATCGCCGATGAGGATCGGCGCATCCTGGGCGGCCGGGTCGAGTCCGGCGTTGCGGAAGATGGAGCGCACCCTGGCGGCGGCGTACTGCATGTAGGGGCCGGTGCTTCCGGTGAACGCCACCATGCGGTCCAGGTCGAACATGTAGTCGCTGTCGTGCGCCACCGACAGGTCGGCGTACTTCACCGCGCCGATCCCGACGGCGGGAGCGATGGCGGCACGCGTCGCCTCGTCCAGGTCGGGACGGGCGTCGTCGATCACCTCGCGGGCACGGGCGACCGCCGAGTCCAGCAGGTCCATCAGCCGCGGTGAGTCACCCGAGCGGGTCTTCAGCATCTTGCGGTCGGTGCCCACCACGGTGCCGATCTGGACGTGCACGGCCTCGACGTCGTCCGGCAGCCAGCCGGCCATGCGCGCCGCGGCGAACACCATCTGGAAGTGCAGTGATTGCGTCACCCCGACGACATAGAGGATGCGGTCCGCCCCCAGGTCGCGCACCCGGTGACGGATGGTGGCCAGGTCGGTGGTGGCGTATCCGTACCCGCCGTCGGACTTGCGGATGATGAGCGGGAGGGGCTCGCCGTCGCGGCCGGTGAAGCCCTCCGGGAAGACGCACAGGGCACCGTCGCTCACCACCGCCACGCCGCGCGATTCGAGCTCGTCGCACACGTCGGCCAGGGCGTCGTTGTAGGTGCTCTCACCGGCGATGTGCGCGTCGGTGAGGGTCACGTCCAGCGCACCGTAGATCCGGTTGAAGTAGACGCGCGAGCGTTCGAACAGACGGCTCCACAGGGCGAGCGTCTCGGGGTCGCCCGCCTGCATCGCCACCACCCGGCGACGGGAGCGTTCGGCGAACGCCGGGTCGTCGGTGAACTGCGCGTGGGCGGCCTGGTAGAAGGCGTTGGGGTCGGTCTCGACGGCGGCGGCCTCGTCCGAGTCGGGCCCCACGTCCAGGAGACGTTCGATCAGCATCCCGAACGGCGTGCCCCAGTCGCCGATGTGGTTCTGGCGGAGGACGGTGTGGCCGAGACGTTCGAGTGTGCGCACCAGCGCGTCACCCACCACCGTCGTGCGCAGGTGCCCGACGTGCATCTCCTTGGCCACGTTGGGTGCCGAGTAGTCGACCACGACCGTCTGGGCCGGCGGCGTGGGGATGCCGCAGGTGGGATCGGTGGTGAGCGCGCTCGTCCGTTCGGCCAGGAACGCGTCGTCGTACGTGACGTTGATGAAGCCCGGACCCGAGACCTCCACCGTCGCGACGCCGTCCAGGTCGAGTCGCCCGGCGATGTCGGCGGCCACTTCGCGCGGCTGTCGTCCGGCGCGTTTGGCGAGCGCCATGGCGGCGTTCAGCTGCAGGTCGGCGAACTGCGAGGGACGCACGACCGGGTCGGCGTCGGCGAACTCGTCCCCCAGCGCGGCGGTGATCGCGGTGCGGGCGGCCACGACGACGGTGTCGAGGGGGTCGGGCATCGCGGGGGAGCCTAGCCGGGTGGTTTGCCGCCGCGCCGCCCGGCGTGCGACCACCCTCGCTCGCCGACGCCGGCGGACCGGTGTGCGCCATGATTGACCGGTGAGCGAGCGGGTTCCGACCGCGGACGCGATCATCCGCGGATACCTGGCGGGCGCCTTCCCCATGGACATCGACGGGGCCGTCGGCTTCTACCACTGCGACCCGCGCACCGTCATCCCCATCGACGCGTTCCGGGTCCCGCGGTCGGTGCGTCGCGGCATGCGCCGGGCGGGATTCGAGGCCCGCGTCGACACGGCGTTCACCGAGGTCGTCGCGGCCTGCGGCGGGGAGCGCGACGGCGGCCGGTGGCTCACACGTCGCCTCGCGCACCGCTACATCGAGCTCCACCACCGCGGCTTCGCGCACAGCATGGAGGTCTGGCGCGAGGGGCGGCTGGTGGGCGGCCTCTTCGGCATTTCGATCGGCGGGCTCTTCACAAGCGAGAGCATGTTCCACCGTGAGTCGGACGCCGGCAGCGCCGCCATCGTCTGCACCCACCGGCGTCTGCGCGCACGCGGCTATCGTCTGTGGGACGTCCAGATGACGTCGTCGCACACGGCGCGCTTCGGTGCGGTGGAGGTGGACCAGGCGGAGTACCTCGACCTCTTGCGCGACGCCCTGGAGGTGGTCTGCGAGTTCGGCGGCGACCCGGAGGTGGAGGAGGACGATCACCGCGGGATGACGCCGGGCGAGGATCTTCCGGGCTGACGACGTCCACCCGTCCGCGCGGCGTTACCGCGCAGTGGTACCTGACACCCGGCTTCTCACTGCGGCCGTCCCGTCGCTGACGAATACCGGTGCCGCCACCGCGTCGTCCGAGGTCTCGGCATGGATCACCCGACGAACGTCACCGCTCGCCGACCCCCGCGCGTGACGCACCCGGTTCCTGACACCATGTGCGTCACCACGCCCGTCAGTGGTCGCGGATGGCTGCCCGGTCACCCTCTCGGGACGGAGGGATGAGTCGCGACGGACCGCCTCAGCGGTCGGCGACGGCCCGTATGCGCACCGTGCGGGTCTCGCCCCGCTCCGTCCAGGAAACCCGCATGATCGAACCGGGGACCGCGCGGCCGCCAAGCCGCGCCAGCGATACCCCGGCCGGCGCGATGAAGCGCACGACCTCGGCGCGGGAGCCTCCGGTCTGAACCGAGACCCGCACCCGCATCGCCATCGGGGTCGTGATCCGCAGCGCCGGCGCCGCGGCGCGGGCGGGACCGCACGTCGTGGCGCACGCCACGGGCTGGCGCACCCGTACGAGCGACACGGTACGTCGGATCGACCTCGGCGCGTCCACCAATCGGTACCTGGACACAAGTCCGCGGCCGGTCATGTCCGTCAGGCTCTCCGTCATGACCGCGACGGATCCGTCGGCGAGCCCCGTGGCGTCCCTGATCGGTGTCGAGGCTCCGATGATCCATCGGGTGCGTCCCGTCCGGTCCAGGCCGCGGACCTGGTGGAGACCCGGACTGATCGGGGCGACGATCACTCCGCCACGCCAGGTCCCGAAGACCCGGATCGGCCACGGTGGGCGTCCGGTCCACACGACGCGACCGGTCGTGAGATCGCGGCCGCGCACGACCGGCGGCGTCGCCCGTGAGGCGGCGAGCACCTGACGTGAGTCGGAATCGATGGCCAGCACGTTCTGGCTCTCGGGCATCCGCCAGCGCTCGGCGCCGTCCGGTCCCAGCACCACCGCCTGTGATGTCGGCGCGGATGCAACGAGGGTTTCGCGGGTGCCGAACCAGAGCCGCCACGCGCCGGGGACGCGGCGACGCCACTGCACCGCGCCGTCCTCGGCTCGCAGGCCGACCAGGGTTGTCGCCGAAACGGTGCCCGCTGATGTGGAGGGGGCGGGCAACGCTGCGGCGATCGTGTCCGCTCCCGTCGACACGACCCGACGGAAGGGAACCATCCCGTACTGGGGATCCACAGGATCCGGATCGACGTACCGCCATCGCTCGACCCCGTCGCGCTGCGCGGTGATCGCGCCGATCACGTCGTCCAGGAACGGGAACTCTTGAATGCACGCACCGTCGCGCCGCACGACGCCCTCACACGCCGCGACCTCCCGGCCCGTCGCGGTGACGGCCCACGTGCGCCCGCTGTCGCCGAACGGACCGAACGATCCATCGGGCTGTTCCCCGCCTGCGCCGTCTCGGCCGGCGCAGTTGCCGCACGACGCATCGGAGGCGCGCCACCAGCGCACCGTGCCGGTGGGTCCAATCCGCATCGCGATCGAGGGCGGATCGCCGGGCGTGTCCGAGTAGGCGAGGAGGTCGCCGTTCGCCGCTCCGATCACGCCGCCGCCCGCGGCGATGTCCCAGTCCCCGACCCGAACGGCGATCGGCCAGCCGCGCTCGACGGTCGGTCGGATCGGCGCGGACGCAGCCCCCGCCGCCGTCATCAGCAGCAGCAGGCTGGCCATCGCAGCGGTGAGGAAGGTGCCGGAACGCATGAGCAACCAGTCTCGTCGACGAGGTGATTATCGCGCGTCGGGACTCGGGCGTGCGAGGCGGACGGGTATGGCGGTGACCCGAGCCGGGCGGGGTCGCCGCGCGACGGTCGCTGGGGTGATGCGCGGAGGACCAGGTTCCGCAGGCGCCTACGTGTGCTCGCCCGCCAGCCTCCGCCGCAGCTCCTGCACCACCGAGAGCTCGGCCTCCGCCCGTTCCATCTCGGCGCGGTAGCCGGACACGTCGGCGAAGCGCGGCTGCTGCAGCGCGGAGCGCACCAGCTCGAGTCGTGCCTCCGGCCAGTCCTCCACCAGACGGTGCTCCTCCTCCGCCACGGCCAGGGCCTCCGACAGTTCGTCGACCACCCGCATCAGCCGCTCCGATTCGTCGGCCACCTGATCGCCCAGCCTGCGATGAACCTCGTTCACGCCTCACTCCTTCGACGCAGCGCCACGGATGCTGCCACGCCGAACACCACCGCGAGAAGTGCGAGCTGGCCGAACCGCAGCCACAGGGCCCCGGAATCGACGGTCGGCTCGACGATGAGGGTCTGGAAGACCCGGAACGCCGGGCCGAAGGGGATGACCTCCGAGATCGCGCTGGCGGACGAGCTCTGTGTGAAGAGACCGAGGAAGATGAGCGGCAGGGCCAGCATGAGCGCCGCCAGGAGCGCGGTGCGCGTCTCACGGGCGAGGGCGCCCACGAGCACCCCGAACGCGGCGAAGGCGAGTCCTGATGCGATGAGCGCCGGTGGCCACATCGCCCAGCGGCTCACGGTGATGGACGTGGTGAGCATCACCGCCACGAGAAGCAGCACGCCGATCACCAGACAGATGATCGCCCCGAACGCGATCTTCTCGAACACCAGCGTCTCGAGCCGCACGAGCCCCCGCCGCAGGCGCACGAGCGTGTTCTCCTCGCGCTCCGACGAGAGCCCGGCGGCACCGAGGAGCACGCCCACGAGGGCCAGGCTCACGAGGAGCGCGCCCGCGAAGCCGAAGCCCGACAGCGGCTCCCGGCCCTTGGGCGCCGGTGACATGCGCAGCTGGATCGGGTTGCCGATGGCGGTGGCCGCGACATCGGCGAGGTCGAGGTTGACCGAGGCCTCGACGATGAAGTTGAGGAGCGGATCCATGCGCGTCGCCAGGCCCGGCTGGCCGTCGGCCCGAAGCTGCGCCTGCAGGTCCTTGACCAGCACCTCGCTCTTTCGCAGCCCCAGGACGGTGCCGGTGCGCGAGAACATGGCCACCTCACCGCCCTCCACGACGATGCGTACCAGGTCGATCGTCTGATCGATGTAGGTCTGCGCCAGGTCCTGGTTCAGCCGGTAGATGGACGACTCGAGCCGTCGCGAGATCGACTGCGCCTCGATGGGCGATCGCAGGCTGGGTTGCACCGTCACGACCGGCGGGCGGATGCCCGACTGCAGGTCGCTGATGAACCCCTCCGGCAGGGTGATGACCGCGCTCACGCGCCCGGCCCGCAGCGCTTCGGTCGCATCGGCCTGGTCCATCCGTTTGAGGTCGACCTCGGCGGCCAACCGCTCCTCGTAGTCCTTCACCGACAGACGCCGGTCACCCACCTTGACGGTGCGGTTGCTCGTGTCGTGGTTGACGAACGCCACCGCCGGCCGACGCTCCCCGCCCTGCAGCGCCAGGGCGACGAGGGCCGCGACGATCAGCGGGTAGCCGATCAGCATCGCCAGCAGGCCGCGGCTTCGCGTGAGGAGCCGCAGGTCCTTGCCGAGGATCGCGCGGAAGCCCCTCATGCGGCGTCGACCAGGTTGAGGAAGGCGCGCTCGGCGGCGTCGGTGGCCGACGTGCCCGGCGTGCCGTGCGCATCCACCAGCTCGTCGACCGTGCCCGAGAAGACCATGTGACCGTGGTCCAGGATCACCATGCGCTCCGCGTAGCGCGCGGCCTCGTCGACCGACTGGGTCGAGAAGAGCACCGCCAGCCCCTCCTGGGTCCGCAGCTCGAAGAGCCAGGTCCACAGGCGGTTCACCTGGTCGGGGGAGAGCGTCGCCGTCGGCTCGTCGAGGAGCAGGGCGGCCGGACGACCCGCGAGTCCCAGGGCGACGTTGAGTCGCTGCAGCGTGCCGGTCGAGAGCTCGGCGGCGGGCCGGTCCGCGAAGCGCGCCAGGTCCGTGCGGTCCATGAGCTCGTTCGTCGCCTTCTCACCCCCGTCGATGCCCTCCAGCCGGGTGAAGAGCCGGATGTTCTCGCGGGTCGTGAGACGCCGGTAGACGGCCGGCTCATGGGGGACCCACCCGATGCGGCGGGCCGCGGTCGTCTGTCGCGCCACCTTGCCGTCGGTCGGGGAGATGACCCCGGCGAGGATGCGCAGCAGGGTCGTCTTGCCCGCGCCGTTGGGGCCCAGGAGCGCGACGGCGTCGCCGCTTCCCAGCTGGATGTCGATGCCCTCCAGGGCTGCGACGTGCCGGAACCGTTTGGAGAGCCCGGCGCCGCGAAGCAGGGTCGGCGCGTCGCCACCGTCCGTTCGGCTCATGGCGTCCATCGTACTCGACCCGGGTCGTCGTCCCGCCCGCCGATTCGGTCACGCGACGGTGAAGGTTTCGGTACATCGCGGCCCGGCGAGATCGACCACGCGGCCGGGGTCGTCGCCGTCGTCGGACGGGGGTCCGGCTTCGCCGCCGAAGCGCCGTGCGATACCCTGGCGCGTCGATGTCGGCCGTACCCTCCGAACGGCTTCGCCTGAGCGACCGCGATCGCCAGCGTGCCCAGATCAGACGCCGCCGGGCGGTGCTGGTGGCCGTCGTGGTCCTCGTCGCGGCGCTGCTCGTCGTGGTGGCCGTCACCCGGCTGAGCGGGGATTCCGGCGACGGTGCCGTCGCGTCCCCCGTCCCGTCGGGATCGCTCGACCTGGGATCGCGTCCGCCCGACCGGGTGATCGCGACCGCCGGACCGGTGCAGGTGAAGCTGCCGGTCGCACGCGAGTTCGTGCGCGTCACCCTCTTCCGGTCGATCAACGACCCGGCGGGCGTCGCCACCAAGCCCGACAAGTCCTGGAACCACGTGACGGCGTCGAGCGACGGGCTCCTGGGCCCCAACACCGCCGGAATCGATTTCGCGGCGCCCGCCGGGAGCATCGTCTACGCGCCGGTGGACGGCACCGTCGTGGGCGTCCAGAACTACGAGGTGGCCGGCAAGATCGCCGGCTTCCAGCTGGACGTCAGCCCCAAGGCCGCCAGCGACGTGCTGGTGCGGATCCGTCACATCGAACCCGTGCCGGCGGGCCGCGAGGCCTCGCCCGTATGCGGTGAGGCGGGCGTGGAACGGCCGCACGTGGGCGAGGTGCTGGTGGCCGGCGTGACGTGCATCGGCGAGGTCCGCGACATCTCCAAGGACGACGTGGGCGATGTCGCCCGGCCCGAGATCGCCCGATACGTGAGCGACGGGGGAAACCACGTCCACATCGAGGTCATCAGGGTGGGCGCATGAGCGGCGACCCGCTCCGCATCATGGTCGTGGGCGACGTCTTCGGTCGAAACGGCATGGGCGCCCTGGCGGCGCGGCTGCCGGAGCTGCGCGACGAGCATCGGCCGCACCTGGTGGTGGTGAACGCCGAGAACGCCGCCGACGGGTCGGGCACCACGGCCCGTCAGGCCACCGAGCTCTTCGAGATGGGCGCCGACGTCCTCACCGGTGGCAACCACACCCTGCGCCGGCAGGAGCTCTACGCGGTGCTCGAGACCGATGCGCGCGTGCTTCGCCCCGAGAACATCGCCGTGCGCGCCCCCGGACGCGGCAACGTGATCGTCGACGCCCGCGGCGGGTACCGCGTGGCGGTCGTGAACCTGATGGGCGCGGTCTTCCTGGACGTGGCCCAGAGCCCGTTCGCGGTCGTCGACGCCCTCGTGGACCGCGCGCGACGCGAGACGCCGTACGTGCTGGTCGACTTCCACGCCGAGGCCACCAGCGAGAAGGTGGCGATGGGACGGCACCTGGACGGCCGCGTCACGGCGGTCGTGGGCACCCACACCCACGTGCAGACCGCCGATGCGCGCGTGCTTCCCGGTGGCAGCGCCTACATGACAGACCTCGGGATGACCGGACCCCACGGTGGGGTGATCGGCGTGCGGGCCGACATCATCCTCCGGCGTTTCCTCACCGGCTCGTCCGGCCGCTTCGAACCGGCCACGGATGAGGTGCTGGTGCAGGGCGCGGTGATCGAGGCGGCGCCCGACGGCACCGCCACGTCGATCACCCCGTTCAGCGTGGCGGGCTGATCCGGCGCTCGTCGGCCGTGCGGGCCCACCATGCCCGCGGCCAGCACGCGGCCACCACCATCACGATGAGGGTGTTGCGGATCACGAGCAGCGCGATGGGCGCGTCGCGCATCGTCACCAGGTCCCAATAGAGCGACGGGAAGTAGAGCTGGGTGGCGACCAGCGTGGACGCGGTGGCGGCGAACGCCACGCGACCGTACGGGCCGATCACGAGGAGTCCCGCCGCCAGGAGCCACAGGACGAACTGGGGCGAGAGCACCTTGCCGGTGGCGACGAACCCGGCCATCGTCGTGGCGAACGCGGCCGTCAGCACGTGCGGGGCCAGGTGCTGCGGGGCACGGCGCAGCACCGCCACGAACGCGATCGCGACGGTTACGACGAGCGCGGCCTGCAGGCCGGTCATGATCGCCGTCACCACGTCCACCCCCTGGCCGGTCACGTTCTGGCTGCCGTGGCTGGTCGTGACGCCGATCGGGATGCGGGCCAGGGCGCGCAGGGCGAGCAGGTACGAGGCCCCCATCGACTCGACCTGCAGCGGCCGCTCGCCCAGGCCGCGGAACATGCGTCCCACACCCGCGGCGCCCATGACGAGCGACGGGGCGAACCCCACGACGACCACCGCCGCTCCGAGGGCGACGTCGCGCACAGGTCGGCGGCCGGTGCAGCGTATCTGCCAGATGACGAGCACGGGCACGAGCGCGATGGGGATGAGCTTCACGACGACGCCCACGCCCAGGATCACCCACATCAGCCGGAAGCGGCGCGTGACGGCCGCCCAGAGCGTCCACGCGATGCATGCGGTGAGGACCAGGTCGAAGCGGGTGGCCACCAGATCGCCGAGCAGGATCGGGCTGAGCGCCACGACCGCACCGGCCCCCAGGATGCGCCGCTCCCCCATGCCGAGCGCCGCCGCGGTGGCCATCACCCCGACCACGGTCGCGATGAGCGCCAGATACATGAGAAACGAGAACCCCAGGTCGTAGTCCATGGGCACGAGCCGCGCCAGGAACATCGGCACGGCCGCACCGGGCGGGTACTCGAAGTCGAAGTCGCGGTAGGGGATGCGGCCGTCGGCCATCAGTTGGGCGTACCGCTCGTACACCGGCACGTCGGTCAGCCGCGGCCGTCCCCACGGCGGGGTCCAGGCGGTGACCACCACCCAGGCGACGACGGCCAGGCCGATCACCGGCACGGTCCGCCGTGCGTCGGTCACGCGGGCTCCGGTGTCGGTCGGGAGGCGAGGGCGACCTCATCGGACGGTGGCGCGGGGGCGGGCTCCGGCTGCGGGGCGGGGGCCGCCGTCGGACGCGACCACACCGGGACAAGGGCGACCAGCGCGAACGGCAGGAACCACGGGATGTAGAGGTAGAACCAGTGGGTCAGCGTCAGCTGCAGGCCCAGGGTGAGCGCCCCGGACAGGGCGGCGAAGCGTCGCAGGTCGAGCCGGCGCGGCCAGCGGATGAACGCGATCGCGGCCACCACGACGAGCACCGACAGGGCCAGCTGCACCGGACGGAGCCCCGGGTACTGCCCCCAGATCGAAAACGGCGACTCCCGTCCGAACTGGAACCCGAGGGTGCGGTCGTAGAAGCGTCGCGCGCCCTCCACCCCGTCCAGCATGATCACCCAGCCGCTTGCGACCGCGGCGATGGCGAGGCCCATGACGTACCGGGGGACGCGTCGCGTCCGTCGGGCGAGCGGGAACGGATGTCGCGCCCAGAGGGGGATGAGGAGGGCGGGGGTGAACTTCGCGAGCGCCGCCAGGCCGATCATCACGCCGCGGCCCACCGGCCGGTGGGCCAGCACGAGGCCCCAGACGGCGAACGCCGCCAGCAGGCTGTCGTTGGAGTTGCTCTCAAGCGCGTAGGCCGTGAACGGTTGGGTGGCCCAGGCGAGGGCGAGCATCGCCGCGAGCGTCCGTCCCCCCAACCGCCACCCCAGGAGCGCCAGGCCGGCCAGGGTCAGCAGGTCGAAGGTGATGGCGGCCAGGTGCGCCGCCGGCAGGTCGTTCCACCGGCCCTCCCACGGTGCCACCGCCTCGAACGGCACGTAGGCCAGGTAGTTGACCGGGCCGTAGGTGTCGCACTGGCGGCAGTCGGACGGGAACGTGCCGTACGGCGTGTAGCCGTCGGTGATGCGGTCGGCGCCGATCACGCCGGCGTAGCCGACGTCGATCACGTTGGCGTCCCATGCGTTCAGCCCCAGGCGCAGGCCCATGGCCAGGCAGGTGACCGCGACCATCACCCAGACGGGGAACGTGCCCTCGGCCCGGGGGCGCGACGCGACGATCCGCGGGGCGGTGTCGCCGTCCGCGTCGTCGGCGGGCGCAGGTTCCCGGGGACGGCGGAGGCCAACCACCAGGAGCCGCACGAGCAGGTAGACGAGCGGCGGGTAGGCGAGCGGAACCGACGTGAAGATCTCGCCGCGGTTGAACCAGACGAGCGACACCGCGAACCCGCACATCGCGATCAGGTCGAGGGTGTGCCAGGTGAACGGTCGTCGCCAGCGGATGAGCGGCACCAGGAACATGACGAAGAGGGGGATCCAGATCTGCGGGCTCGTGAGCGAGCGGCCGAAGGCCCCGTCGTAGCCGCGTGCCATCGACCATGCGACCTGCGGTCCGGTGCGGGTCTCGGTGATCGTGCCGGTCCGGTCGTCCACCAGCACTGCGGCCTCGGTCCTGTTGTCCGCGTTGACGAACGAGACCGTCCAGACCTTCTTCTTGTGGTCCGGTGACGCGGTGGTGCGGACGATCGGGTGGTCGCGGATCCATCGCTGCGCCTCGGTGGACGTCCGCGCGATGCGCGTCACCTCGGCCCGGGTCATGCGCGTCTTGGTCGTGGTGGTCGTGCCGGTGGTGCCGGTGGTCGCGGTGCCGGAGCCGGTGGTCGCGGTCACGATCGCCCCGATGGCGCCGGTCCCGGTGGCGGGCGTGGACCCGGTTGTGGACGTCCCGGTGACGGCGGACGCGGCGTGCCCCCACCCGAGCACGGCGAGCACCACGGCCAGGAGCACGCGGCCGAACGGACGGCCCGTGGGGCGTCCGATCACCCTCACGACGTCAGCGGACGGCGACCGGAGCGCGTCGTGGGTGGGACGCCCGGGGGTCGACCCGGTCCGCGCCGCGTCGCACGTCACCGACCGTCGACGTGCTTCCGACGCGGGGCACTAGCGGAACGACCAGCGCCTGTTGAGCAGGAAGGTGACCGGGGTGAGCGCGGCGATGGCGATCATCTGCGCCGGCACCTTGGGCAGGCCGAACTCGACGAGCGCCCGCAGGAGCACCAGGTTGATTCCCAGTCCGATGAGGCTCACGAGGAGGTTGCGCATGCCCTGCTGCGCGGTCGACAGGTCGTGGCGGCGGAACGTCCAGTGCTTGTTGAGGATGAAGTTGGTGGTCCAGGCGACCACGAACGCCACCACGGCGGCACCCATGTAGTGCATGCCCGCCGGGTGGACGAGCAGCGAGTACACCAGCAGGTTGACCACGAAGCCGGACGTGCCGACCACGCAGAACCGCACCAGCTGCGCCCAGTCCTCCGGTTTCGCCTGCCTGATGGTGGGCAGCGAAAGGACCCGCTTGCGCGGGGGTTTGACGGGGGAGGCGTCCGACGTTGCCACGGCGAACGATGGTAACAGAGGCCCTGCTTCCGGCCGCGCCGCGCGGGCCGCTCTAAACTCGTTCTTCACCGACGTCTCGGACCCCCAGTGGCCATCGACCAACACCGCCAGACCCACAGTCGCGTCACCCCTCAGGACGCCGCCCGTTACGAGGCGCGCTTCGCCGCGCGCGCTCGCAAGATCAAGGCGTCGGCCATGCGCGACCTCATGTCGCTGGCCGAGCGCCCGGACGTGATCTCGCTGGCGGGCGGGTTCCCCGACACCTCCCTCTTCCCGCCGGAGGTGTTCCAGGAGGTCATGGACGCGGTGCGCAGCGACCACATCGCCTCGGCGCTGCAGTACGGGCCCACCGAGGGCATGCGCGAACTGCGCGAGCGCATCGTCGAGATCATGGCCCACGAACGGGCCACCGCGGCGGTCGACCAGATCATGATCACGAGCGGCGGGCAGCAGGGCATCAACCTCTCCATCCGTTCGTTCGTCGACCCCGGTGAGGTCGTGATCGCGGAGGGGCCCACCTACCCGGGCGCCGTGCCGGTGTTCACCACCTACGAGGCCGAGGTGGTGCAGATCCCGCTGGACGACGACGGCATGCAGGTCAACCTCCTGGAGCCGGCGCTCGACCGGGAGGCGGCCGCGGGCCGTCCGGTGAAGCTCATCTACACCATCCCCAACTTCCACAACCCCGGTGGGGTCACGATGTCGGAGGAGCGCCGGCGCGAGCTCGTCCGCATCGCCCACGAGCGCGAGATCATGATCGTCGAGGACAACCCCTACGGTCAGATCCGCTTCGACGGCGATCCGCTGCCGTCCCTCTACGAGCTGGACGAGGGCCGCGGCTGGGTCATCTACGTCTCCACGTTCTCCAAGATCCTCTCGCCGGGCCTGCGGGTGGGATGGGTGGCGGCACCGCCGCCGGTGCTGCGGCAGATGAACCTGGGCAAGCAGGCCGAGGACCTCTGCTCGGGCACGCTCAACCAGCGCTTCGTGCTGGAGTACCTGCGCCGCTACGACTGGCGTGAGCACGTGCAGCGACTCAACCGCACCTACCGTCTGCGGCGCGACGCGCTGCTCACGGCGCTGGAGGAGGAGTTCCCGGCGTCGGCCACGTGGACGCGTCCGCGCGGGGGGCTTTTCGTCTGGGCGACGCTTCCGGACTACATCAACACGCAGGATCTCCTGGCCAAGGCGCTCGACCGCAACGTGGCGTTCGTGCCGGGTGCGGCGGCGTTCCTCAACGGCCAGGGCACCAGCTCCATGCGCATGAACTTCTCGCAGATGACCCCCGAGGTGCTCTCTGAGGGCGTGCGGCGCATCGGCGAGGTGGTGTCGGAGACGACGGATCTGTTCGAGGGCTTCGGAGGTGTTCGGTGAAGGTCGCGGTCCTGAAGGGCGGGCGCTCGTTCGAGCGTGAGGTCAGCCTGCGAAGCGGCGCCAACGTGGAGGCGGCCCTTCGGCGGCTGGGCCACGAGGTGCTCGCCATCGACGTGCACAAGGACATGGTGCGCATCCTGCGCGAGGAGCGTCCCGATGTGGCGTTCATCGCAATGCACGGCCAGGGAGGCGAGGACGGCACGATCCAGGAGCTCCTCGAGATCATCGGCGTGCGCTACACCGGCTCGGGCGTCAACGCCTCCTCGCGCGCCTGGGACAAGGTGGTCGCCAAGGCCGCGTTCGAGGCACACGGCATCCCGACGCCGCAGTCCTACGCCTTCAGCCAGGCGGCGTTCCGCGAACTGGGTGCCGCCGACGCGCTGGACGAGATCGAGGCGAAGCTGGGGATGCCGCTCGTGGTGAAGCCCGCCCGGGGTGGATCGGCGCTCGGCATCCAGCTGGCGCACTCCGCCGCCGACGTCCCCGCCGCCCTGGTGGGTGCGCTCGCCTACGACGACCGTCTGATGATGGAGCGCTACGTCGACGGGCGGGAGCTCTCGGTCGTCATCCTCGGCAACGAGGATCCCGAGGCGCTTCCCATCGTCGAGGCGATCCCGCTGGAGCGTGAGTTCTACGACTTCGAGTCCCGCTACACGCCGGGCGCGACCGAGCTGCGCGCGCCCGCCGACCTGCCGCCCGACGTGGCGAGCGAGGTCACCGAGGTCGCCCTCGCCTGCTACCGGACGCTCGTCTGTCACGGCTTCGCGCGCGTCGACCTGATCCTGGACGCGGACGACCGGCCGTGGGTGCTCGAGCTCAACACCATCCCGGGGCTCACCGACACGAGCATCGTGCCGTGCGCGGTGCGCGCCGCCGGGATGGACTTCGACGACCTGATCGCCCGGGTCATCGAGTTCGCCGATCTGGGCGGGTAACGGGGCCGTTCACGCCGCGTGGCGTGTGACGAACCCGGCGTCGGGGGAGCGTGTGCGTCAGGCGACGGGTCGACCGGTGCGGGCGACCCACCCGCCCGTGATCGTCATTGTGACGCGTACGCCCACATCGTGCGCCCAACGAACAGCGGCGGCGTGGATGGATTCCACGCCGCCGCCGATACCGCTCGGGTGATGCGGTCGCCTATCCCGTGACCCGCGGAACCGGGATGCGGGTGGCGCCCGCAACCGCGGTGATCCGCACACGGCTGACCGCGCGCACCGCCGTGGCGTTGCCCGCGACCGCGGTGGCGATGTTGGTCCGCGTGCCCCGCGCCTGGCGATCGGTGCGAAAGGTGACGCGGATCACCCGGGTCTGGCCGGGGGCCAGGGTCCGGAACCGCCAGACCATCTTGCCGCGCACCAGGCTGCCGCGGACGTTCGCCCGGACGTAGGACATCCCGCGGGGCAGGATGTCGTTGACGACGACGTTGCGGGCCGCAACCCTGCTGGTGTTCGTGACCCGGATGACGTACGTGATGCGGGTGCCGGCGCGCAGTGTCCGCGGACCGACCTTCGTGATGCGAAGGCGGGCCGGGGCCGTCGTCGCCCCGGCGACGGTGACCGGCACCGGTGTCGCCACCGGAGCGGGGGTGGCCGGAGCCGGGGTGCCCGGCGCCTGCTGCGAGGGCGGGGTGACCGGGGTCTGCGGCTGCGAGGGCGGGGTGACCGGGGGCTCGGGCTCCGAGGGCGGGGTGACCGGGCACGCCGACCTGTCGACCTCGGTGACCGTCTCGGTGTGGGTGGTGGTGGCCCGGCCGTCGATCCAGAACACGTGGCCCGGGTTCGTGGTGGAGGTGACGGTGCCGGTGCCGCCCGTCCAGCCGTTGAACACGCCGGTGAAGCCGGCGCCGGCGCCGACGGTCACGATGTCGTTGTCGACGTCGCAAACGCCGGTGACCGTGCTCGTGGGCAGGGTGCCGGTGCAGTTGGTGAGGTCGCCGGCCATGACGGTGTCGAGCACCAGCGGCCCGGCGGTGTCACCGGGGACCGCGACGATGTTGAACGCGAACGCCGACTTGGCCGGCATGCCGCTGATCGTCAGGGTGACCGTCCTGCCGTCCTCGCTGATGAGGGGCGTGCCGACGCCGGTGATCGCCTCGGTGTAGCCGTTGGCGGGCAGCGATCCCATGCCGCTGGTGCCGCCGGTGCGGACATCCCACGCGGTGGGGGCCGCGAAGGTGAAGCCCTGGGCGGCGGTGGCGGTGAAGGTCACCGTGTCGAGGTTGTTGTCGGTGGCGCCGTAGAGGCGCAGGGTGTGGTTGTCGCCGGTCTTCCAGCCGTCGGCGTTGGTCTCGCCGCCGTCGCCGTGCTTGTCGCGCACGGTGACGTCACGGGCGCCGAACGGGATGATGGTGCGGCCGGTCAGGACCTGCTCGCAGATCCCCTCGACGGGCGGCTCCGGGAGCGGCGGCACCGTGCAGTCGGTGAGGTCGCCCACCATGACGGTGTCGAGCACGAGCGGCCGGGCATCGCCGTCGGGGACGGCGGTGACGTTGAAGGCGAACGCCGAGTCGGCCGGCATGTTGGTGACCGTCAGGCTGACGGTCCTGCCGTCGGCGCTGATGACGGGCGTGCCGATGCCGGTGGCGGCCACGGTGTAGCCGTTGGCGTACAGCTGGCCCATGCCCGTGGGTGACGCCGTGATGACCGTGCCGGCCGAGTCGGCCGCGAAGGTGAAGCCCTGGGCGGCGGTGGCGGTGAAGGTCACCGTGTCGAGGTCGTTGTCGGTGGCGCCGTAGAGGCGCAGGGTGTAGTTGTCGCCGGTCTTCCAGCCGTCGGCGTTGGTCTCGCCGCCGACGCCGTGCTTGTCGCGCACGGTGACGTCACCGGCGCCGAACGGGATGACGGTGCGCCCGGCGAGGAGCTGCTCGCAGACCCCCTGGGGCGGCATGACCGGGGGCGGCGGGTTGCACGCCACGAGGGAACCGCGCATCTGCTCCTCGAGGACGATGCGCGCCGCGCCCTCGTCGCGAACGGCGATGACGTTGAATGCGTACGCTGACCTGGCCGGCATGTTGGTGACGGTCAGCGTGATGGTGGTGCCGTCGGCGCTGATGACGGGGGTGCCGATGCCGGTCGCGGCCCTCGTGTAGCCGTCGGCGTAGAGCGTGCCCATGCCGGTCGGGCTACCGGTGACGACGTCCCAGCCGCCCTCGGGGGCCCGGAACCTGAAGCCCTCGGTGGCCTTCGCGGTGAACGTGACGTGGGTGAGGGCGTTGTCGGTGGCCCCGTACAGCCGGAGCGTGGTCGTGTCGCCGGAGACCCAGCCGTCGGCGTTGGTCTCGCCGCCCTCGCCGGCCTTGTCACGGGTCGTGATCTCGGTGGTCATCACGGTCTCGCCGGTGACGACCTGTTCGCAGATCCCCTCGGCGGGGTTGGCGGGGGGTGCGGCCGCGCGTGCGCCGGCGGTGACGACCGCTGCGAGCAGCGCGACGATGATTGTGAGTGTGACACGAATGGTGAGCGTCGGCATCGCGCGGGAGACGGCCGCTTCGCCGGCGATGCGCCGGTCGGGTCGTGTCCCCACGTGATGCGCGGAGCATCTGGGTGGCATGGAGGCGTCCTTCGTTCGTCGGTGCCCACGGACGGCGCCCGCAGGCGTGCGTGGGTCGACTTTCCCCGCAAACCGCCACCATGGAGCCCCCCGTTCGGGGGGCTGGTTAAGGACCTGTGAGCTATACGAAGGTCGAGGACGTCAGCGTCCGCGCGGTCCGAATCCTGCAGGTGTTGGCGTTATCACAGCAGGTTTTACGGATCGCCCACAACGTGACGTGCATCACGGTTTCGGGGTCTCCGCGGTGCCGCGATCCCTCAGGAACGCAGTTCGTGCGCGGGCAGGGCGTCCGGTTGCGGCACGTCCTGCGGTCGCTTCGGCTCGGTGTCGGCGAAGTCCGCGAACGCCCGTCCGTCGCGGCCGTCGTGGGCCTCCGCGCCGCCGAGTGCAAGCACCACGCAGCGGCCGGGGCCACGGTTGACCATCTGCCGGCGCACCTCGGGCGCGATCCGCACGGCGCCGCCGGCGGCGACCTCGGTGATGCCGTCGGGGGTGTCCACGTCGAGCGTGCCCTCGAGCACCACGAACACCTCCTCCTGACGCTCGTGCTCGTGGACGCGTCCGCGCTCACCCGCCCGCATCGTGATCAGGTTGATCCCGAAGGTCGTGACCCCGAGCTCCCGCCGAAGGAGTTGGAAGCGGTCCCCGGACCCGGGGTCGAGGCGTGCGGTGGTGATTCCGGTCCTCCATCGGTGTTCCTCTCGTCGCCGGACGGCCGTTGGCAGGCATCGTGCCAGCCGAACCGGTTCAGCGGTCGGTCGTGGCGGGATCGAGCAGCCCGGCGACCATGCGCGTCCAGGTCGCTCCGATCGAATCGACGGCCGCATCGTCCCCGCCGGTCCCCACGAGCCGATGAAGAAGCGGCGGGTTGAGCGTGGCCAGGAGCATGTGGGCGGCCACGTCCGCATCCAGGTGCGTGCCCGCCTCGGCCAGGAGGATGCGCAGGTGCAGGTGCCAGGCCTCGTAGACCGGATGCGCAAGCGGGCGGGTGCGGTCCGACTGGATCAGCAGGTCGAGATGCGTCCGCCGGTGTGCGACCAGCGCGGGTCCGAACGCCTCGATGCGTTCGCGGGCCGGCGCTCCGGGCCCGAGCGGGGGCTCGCCGCGAAGGAGCTCCTCCTGGAATCGGCGCTCGTCCATCTCGAACAGGGCGTGCACGAGTCCGGCGCGGTCGCCGAACCGCCGGAACACCGTCCCCTTTCCCACGCCGGCCTCGCGGGCGACGCCGTCCATGGTGAGCGCCGCGGCCCCGTCGCGGCGCACCAACCGCCGCGCCGCGGCCAGCACCAGCTCGTGGTTGCGCGCGGCGTCGGCGCGCCGGGTCCCGGTGCGGGGTGTCTCGGTGACGATCGCGATGGGTGGGCGTCGTGATGGGCGCTCGGATGAACTCTGGCGGACCATGGTCCGCTTATGCTACCTTGCCCGCGGAAACGGACCACGGTCCACATACGAGGAGGTGCTT
The DNA here is from genome assembly GCA_964628685.1 of uncultured Bifidobacteriaceae bacterium. Lineage (GTDB taxonomy): Bacteria > Actinomycetota > Thermoleophilia > Miltoncostaeales > Miltoncostaeaceae > CALMEC01. Next base: position 419,493 of record CAZVNM010000003.1, read on the forward strand.
GCAATGGAGTTCCTGGTGATCGTCGGAAGCCTGCGGCGTGACAGCTACAACAGCGTGCTCGCGCGTGCGGCGGTCGAGCTGCTGCCGGGGGGCGTGACCGCCACCGTGCTGGAGGGTGTGGACCTCCCGAACTACAGCGAGGACGTCGACGCCGCCGGTGCACCCGACGTCGTGACGAGCTTCCGCGAGCGCGTGGCCGGTGCGGACGGCGTCGTCTTCGTCACCCCCGAGTACAACGCGCTGCCCTCCGGGTCCGTGAAGAACGCCATCGACTGGGGGTCGCGTCCGTACGGCGAGGCGGCGCTGTCCGGCAAGGCCGTCGGGGTGCTCGGCGCCTCGGGCAGCCCCAACGGCGCCAGGTGGGCGCAGGAGGCGGTCGTACGTGCCGCCACCATCGCCGGCGCCACGGTGCACGAGGCCCCGCCGGTGCCGGTGGGTCCCCATTACGAGAAGCTCGTCGACGGGGCGTTGGTCGATCCCGAGCTGCGTCAGCGCGTACGGGAGTACCTGGCCGGCCTCGTCGCCATGGCACGGGAGCGGGTTCCGGTCGCATCCTGACGATCGGCCCACGGGGGGTCCGCGGCTTCACACCGGCCGAGTCGGCACAATGTCGGGGCCATGGCGACACGTCCACCCAGCGCGGGCCCCCCCGCGCCACCTCCCCCGCCGCCGCCTCCGCCACCGCCACCGCCTCCGTCGCCGGCATCGGGGGACGGGGTGGAACACGAGCTCGTCGACGGAGTGCTCGTCATCCGCCTCGCCAACGTCTCGCGGGCCAACGCGCTCACGGAGCACATGCTGCGCGTGCTCGCGAAGCTGCTCACCGGACCGGACGCCCAGGCCGCGCGGGCGGCGATCCTCACCGGCGCGGGTGAGCGTCACTTCTCGAGCGGCGCCGAGCTGGGCAGCGAGGAGTTCGAGGCGTGGGCCGAGCGGATCAAGCGGATCGAGCACGGGCTCGGCGCCGTGGCGACCGCCATGCAGAAGGCCCGGTTCCCCGTGATCGGCGCGCTGAACGGCGACGCCATCGGCGGCGGACTCGAGCTCGCGATGATGTGCGATTGGCGCATCGCCCGTGACGGCATCCGCCTGGCCATGCCGCCGGCACGCATCGGCATCGTCTACACGGCCGACGGCCTGCGCCGCTTCGCCAGCGAGATCGGCATGGCGCACGCGCGTGAGATGTTCCTGACCGGCCGACCGTACGACGCCCGTGAGGCGCGCGAGATCGGCCTCGTGAACCACGTCGTGCCCGCCGATGAGCTGATGCCGCTCGCGCGACGCATGGCGGGGGCCGTCGCGGCCAACGCCCCCCTCGCCGTCGAGGGCATGCGCGTCGTGCTCCGGGCGATCCTCGACGACGACGCCGCCGACGGCAAGGCGCAGCAGTACCGGGTGAAGGCCTTCGGCTCACAGGACCTGGCCGAGGGCATGGCCGCCGCCCGCGAGCGCAGATCCGCGAGGTTCGAGGGACGATGAACGACGTGTTTCAGGTCAGGTACGCGACGTTCGGGTCGCGCGCCGGAGCGTGGGTCGTCGACGCCATTCCACACATCGTGGTGCCGTCCCTGGTCGGCCAGGTGACCGGCTCGTGGATCTACGCCCTGGCCGGGTACTTCATCACCGGCCTCGTCTGGTCGGTGATGCCGGAGGCCCGCACCGGCAGCACGGTCGGCAAGCTCCTTCTGGGGGTGAAGGCGCTCGACATCGAGACCGGCGCGCCGATCGGCCTCGGACGGGCCGGGATCCGCTGGCTCGTCAAGTACACCGTCTGCAGCGTCCTGCCGGTGGGTTACCTCTGGTTCTTCCGCGGCACGCGGCGCCAGGCGTGGCACGACGTGGCGGCACGCTCGATCGTCGTGACGCCCGTCATGCCCGAGGCGCCGGCGGGCTGATCGCGCCGGTCAGCGACCCGCGCGACGCTCCAGATCGAACATCCGCGGCGCCGACCCGAGGCCGAAGAGCACCCAGAGGACGCCGAGCCCCAGCGGGACGTAGCCCACGTGGTGACGCTCGCGCCAGCCGACCAACGCGAGGAAGACCCCGCAGAGGATGAGGAAGACGATGACCCAGGCAGGCAGACGGCGCACGGTGGAACGACCTCGTTCACGAGTGGGACGGAATCCCGGCCAGCCTACAGGGGTCCGCGCCCCGGCGTCATCGTAGGATGCCCTCCGATGTGCGAAGCGTTCGGACAGGGGGTGCGGGATGACCGGCGATGAGGCGAATCTCGGCCGCAGCGCGCGCCTTGCGGGGGCGGCCGCACCGGAGCTGATCGCGGCCGGACACGCCGCCGAGATCGCCGACGGCATCGCCCTGGCGGACGCCCTGTCCCTGTCGGATCTGGCCCACGCGGTCGTGCTGGTGGAGGGCGGGGCGATCGACGCCGATCGCGGCGCCCGGCTGGCGGCCGGCCTCCTGGAGCTGCACGCCATCCCGCCCGCGGAGTTCCCGTGGGACCCCACGCGGGGCGACGCCTTCAACTCGCGCGAGTACGCGCTGCGCGAGCGCGTGGGACCCGCGGCGTCCGGCTGGCTGACCGCGGGGCGCCCGCGTCGCGAGGCGTTCCGGGTCGCGCTGCGGCTGGTCGCCCGCGACGGGGTGCTCGATCTGCACGACGCGGTGCTCGCCGCGGCGTCGGCCCTGCATGACCAGGCGGAGCGTGAGTCCGGCACGCTGGCGGCCGACTACACCTACCTCCAGCCGGCGCAGCCGACGACGTTCGGCCACCTGCTCCTGGGGTTCGCCGCGACGCTGCGCCGCGACGCCGCCCGGCTGCGCGCGGTGTGGGAGTGGCTGGACGCATCGGTGGCGGGGACCGGTGGCAGCGCCGGGTCGCGCTGGCCCACCGACCGCGAACGTCTGGCCGAGCTCCTGGGATGCGAGCGGGTCGCACGTCACACCAAGGACGCGATGTGGGCGGCCGACGGCTACGCCGAGCTCGCATCGGTCGTCGCCATCGCCCTCGCCGGGGCGTCCCAGCTTGCGCAGGATCTGGAGATCCTCTGCAGTCGCGAGTTCGGCGCCGTCGAGCTGGCCGACGAGCACAGCCGCCAGAGCGACCTGATGCCGCAGAAGAAGAACCCCTACTCGCTGCCGGTCATTCGTGCCGCGGCGGCCGAGGCCGCCGGCATGGTGACCACGATCCTCACCGCGCTCCACACCGGGTCGGGACGCACCGACCACTACCAGGTGCTGAACGGCGGCATCCCGCGCCTCTTGACCGGCGCCACCGCGGCCATGAACCTGACGGCGGCCGTGGTGGCCGGCATGACGGTGCACCGCGACCGGATGGACGCCTCCGCCCGCGAGGGCTTCATCGTCGCCGCCGACGTGTCGGATGTGGTGGCCATCGCCGCCGGCCTGGACTACCGCACCGCCCACACGGTCGTGGGTCGCGCCGTGCGGGCGCTCACCGAGCGCGGCGCCGGCCCCCAGGAGTTGACCGCCGCGGTGATCCGTGACGCCGCCACGGACCTGCTGGGCCACGGGATCGACCTGTCCGACGACGCCGTGGAGGATGCGCTCGACCCGGCGGCGTGCCTGCGTGCGCGGTCGCAGATCGGCGCGGCGACACCGCATGAGATGGCGCTGATGATCGCCGACGGTCGCGAGGAGGAGGCGGACGCGCTGGGCTGGTCGGATCAGGCCCGCCGGCGGATCGCGCTCGCCCGGGACCGGCTCATCGACCGGGCGCGGGAGCTGGCGGATCCTCCCAGATGATCCTGGTGGTCACCCGCTCCCGGTAGCGCACCAGCAACCGCACGAGCGGTCGCCCGATGACAAGGGCGAACACCACGTTGCCGGCGGCGTGTGCGATGTCGAACCAGAGGCTCGTGGCCGCCCGTGCGGTGAACGCCGCCCAGTTGACCGCCGGCCCCAGGACCGCCAGGTCCCACAGGTTCATCCCCCAGCCGAACAGGAGGCCCCAGACGGCGCCCACGGCGGCGAGCCCCCGAGGATCGCGGCAGAGCGGGGCGAGCAGCGCGCCCGTCACCCCCGCAAGCCCCCACAGGGCCATCTGCCCGGGGGTCCACGAGCCCTGACCCAGCGCCATGTTGGACAGGAGCGGCGTGAGGACCCCGACCGCGAACCCCGCCCGCGCACCCAGGCAGGCGCCGCAGACGAGCACCATCACCGTCACGGGCTTGACGCTGGGGATGGCGACGAAGAGCAGACGGCCGGCGGCGGCGGCCGCCGCAAGGGCCGCCACGATCGCCAGGCGACGGGTGTCGAACGAACCCCGTTCGAGCGCCACGGCTCCCAGGGCGAGGACGGTCACGACGGCCGCGACGACGATGGTGCCCGGGCTCATGCGACCACCTCCTCGGTGCGCCGCACCCGGACGGACCCGTCGCGCACGACGATCACCTCGTCGGCGACGGCGCGCAGGAACACCGGGTCGTGGGTGGCCACCATCACCGCGCGCCCGTCGGCGGCCTCGGCGCGCACCCGGGCGGCCAGGGTATTGCGGTGGCCGGGGTCCATGCCCCGCGACGGCTCGTCCAGCAGGAGCACCGGCGCCCGGCGCCCGACGACGTTGGCGATCGCAATCCGTTCCCGTTCGCCCACCGAGCAGTCCAGCGGATGGCGGTCGGCCAGGTGCCCGATGCCGAAGCGCTCCATGAGGACGGCGGCGTCGGTCTCACGCGGCGCCGCCCCGTCCACCACCTCGTCGCGCACGCGGTCGCGCAGCAGACGTCGTCCGGCGTCCTGGGGCAGGAACGCCACCCGCTCGGTGCGCTCCTCGGCGCCGGTGCCGGTCACGTCCTCGCCGTCGATCACGATGCGTCCGGCGGTGATCGGGTGAAGGCCCGCGATGGCGCGAAGGAGCGTCGACTTGCCCCCCCCGTTGGGCCCCCACAGCGCGACCACCCGCCCGGCCCGCACGGACAGCGAGCACCCCCGCAGCACCGGCCGATCGTCGTGGGCCGCGTCCAGACCCGTCACGTCCACCCGGATCGCACCGCCCTCGACGGGCTCCGGCGCGGGGGGTTCGTCGTCGATCATGTCGGTCACGATGCGTCCCTCGGACATGAAGACGGTGCGGTCCGGTCTGAGGTCCAGGCGCTCCACATGGTGCTCGGCCACCATCACCGCGGTGCCGTCGGCCGCCAGTCGGCGCAGCGTCGCCATCAGATGCCCGGTGGCGGCGTCGTCCAGCTGCGACGTGGGCTCGTCCATCAGGAGCACGCGCGGGCGGGTGGCGATGGCGGCGGCGATGGCGGCGCGCTGACGCTCGCCGCCGGACAGGGTCGCGATGCGCCGCCCGGCCAGGTGCACGGCGTCGGTCAGCTCCAGCGCCCGCGCGACCTCGGCGTCGATGCGCGCGGCGGGAACCGCGGCGTTCTCAAGGCCGAAGGTCACGTCGCTCGCCACGGTGGTCCGCACCGCCTGTGTCTCGGGGTCCTGGAACACCGATCCGACGGTGCGGCCCAGGTCTCCAACCGGCGTGCGGCGGGTGTCGAGCCCGTCCACCAGGACGCGCCCCTGGAAGGTCCCGCCGTGGAAGTGCGGCACCAGACCGGCGATGGCCCGAAGCAGTGTGCTCTTGCCCGATCCGGACGGGCCGCGCAGCAGGACGATCTGGCCGGCGGCGATCCGCAGGGTGACGTCGTCCAGGGCCGGCGTGACCGACGCGCCGGGCCAGAACCGCACGTTGTCCATGCGGACGACGCTCATCGGTCGGCCGCCCATGCGGCCAGGGTCAGGGCGACGGCCACCACCGCGGCCGCGGCGATCTCGGGCGCCGTCGCGATGCGGTCGAGGCGCGGGTAGAAACCGAAGGTCCCGATACGGCCGAGGGCCGCGAGGACCGCGACGGGCGCCACCAGGCATGCCGCCAGCGCGGTCACCCGGTCGGCCGTCTGCCATGGACGGCGCGGCGTGTGCGTGCGCGCCGTCGACCCGTACCCGCGGGCCGCCATCGCCTCGGCCACGTCGACCGATCGCTCCAGCGCCGATCCGACGAGCGGCACGGCCAGTCCGCCGGCGGCGGCCACCCGGCGCCGCCAGGGGCCACGGGTGAACGACCTTCCGCGCAGGCGTGCCGTCTCGGTGAGGGCGGCGGCGTCGCGACGGAGCGTCGGCACCATCCGGGCGGCCACCGAGGCCGCCAGCGCCGATCGCGGCAGCAGACGCGAGGCGAGGCCCAGCAGCCGGTCGGGATCGGCCACGGCCAGGCAGGCCATCACGATGATCGTCACCGCGGCGGCGCGCGCGCCGATGACGAGACCCGCGAGCACCTCCTCCAGCGTCACCTGGGTGTCCAGGATCGGCACGTCCGGCAGCTGGAACAGGATGAGGTCGCCGTTGGCCTGGACGAACGGGTTGAGGAGCACCACACCGGCACCGGCCACCGCGGCCACCAGCATGAGCAGACGCGACGGCGCGGGTGAGGCGACCGCCAGCATCACGGCGCCCGCCAGGGTGGCGGCGACGATGAGCGGATGCTCGCCGGCGAACGCGACCACGAGCACCGCCGTGGCGAGCACGAGGACGGGACCCGGCGCGCGTCTGCCGTCGCTCACCGCCGCACCTGTCCGCCCGCCGCGATGGGCTCGCCGCGCTCGTCGAACACCACCGCGAACTTCGATCGCAGCACCGCCGGGTCCGCCGCGATGCGTTGGGCCGCGGCCCGCGCCGACCGCACGTCCAGCCCCGCGACCGCCAGCAGCGCCCCACCCGCGTCGGGCGTCGGCCCGGTGGGCACGAGGGCGGCCACGGCGCGGCCGCCCGCGACGGGTGCGAACCGCGCCCCGTCGATCGTGAGCGCCTCGACGCGCCCGTGGACGATCCGGACCGTCATCCCGAGCGCCTCAGGGTCGGCCATCGCGGTGCGCCACGCGGGGTCGCGCGCCGCCAGCGCATCCGATGCGCCCACCCGGACGCGCCACTTCGCCCCCCCGTCACCACCGGAGACCAGCGTCACCCCGGCGCGGCGGAGCGGTTCGTCCAGTGGCGCGTCGGCGGCCACGCCGTCGGGGGCGCTCGGATAGCCGTTGACGAAGGGCTCCGGCCAACTGCCCACCACGGCACTCGCGGTCGGCTGTCCGCCCCACGGGTGGAAGTCCCACCAGACCACGTCGCCCCGTCGCAGGGTCTGCTGGTCGGCGCCGTGCCCGGGGCTCATGCCGTTGACGAAGTACAGCCAGTCGCGCGTGCCGCCGCGGTCGGACCGTCGGCCGAACATCGCCGACACGAACCCGCCGCCGTAGCTCGTCTCCACCGCGGTGGTGGCGCGCAGCGCCGCCATCGCACTCTGGTCGGGGCCGACCTGGCCGTCCGAGAGGGTGGTGGCGCCCCGGTCGGCGGTGACCAGCTGGCGCACTCCCTCGCCGCCGGCGCCGTCGGACACGCGTGCGCATCCGGTCGCCATCAGGATGAGCGTCAGAACGACGATTGTCAGTGATCTGGGCACCGCGGCCTCGTCCTCGGAGGTCGTGTGGGGCGGGGGTCCACCGGGATTGAAAGCGGTGCTCGGGACGGAGGCAGGTCTCCTGGCTTCCGGTCGACGCGCCGTCAAGGCCTTCCCAGGTGAACCCAGTGGCCGGCGATGCCGGATGACGACGCTCGCGGTGACAGTGGCGGGACCGCGCCGGATTCGCACCGGCTTCCCTCGAAGCGCCCGATGGCGACCACCGTCCGAAGCACCGCGCAGGCTAGCAGCGCCCGGCTGGTGCCCGGCGGCGGGGTGTCAGGCGTCCGGGGCGCGCGCGTGCGCGGGCTCGTCGCGCGGGACGGTGACGCCCGTCGGCCGCGGGCGCGGCTGTTGGTCGGCGCGCATCGGCACGATGGGGACCGGCTGAACCTCCTCGCCGCGGATCATCGCGATGAACGCACGACCGAGCTCGGGGTGGAAGTGGGTGCCCAATCCGCGTTCGATGATGGCCAGGGCCTCCTCGACCTCCATGGCCTTGCGGTAGGGGCGGTCGGTCGTCATGGCGTCGAACGAGTCGGCCAGCGTGATGATGGCCGCCCCGATCGGCACCTCGTGGCCCGGCACGTTGAAGTATCCCCGCCCGTCCTGGCGTTCGTGGTGGTAGCGGATCGCCGGCAGCAGGTCGCGGGTGAGCGACAGCGACGACAGCAGTTCGGCCGACACCATGGGGTGGCTGCGCATGAGCTGCCACTCGTCCTCGTCGAGGGCCCCCGGCTTGTGGAGGATGGAGTTGTCGACCACCACCTTCCCCAGGTCGTGCAGACGTCCGGCCCAGCGGGCGTCGTTGACGACCTTCTCGGGCATCTGGAGGGCGTCGGCGAGCTGCGCCGAGAGCTGCCCCACCCGTTCGGAATGCTGGGCGGTGTAGGGGTCTCGGGCGTCGACGGCGGCCGCCAGCGCCTTCAGCGTCTCACGCGTCTCGTGGCGCAGGGCGCGGTGGCGCTGCATCGCCATGAACACCGCGGCCAGGAGCAGCGCGGCGAACAGCAGGATCTTGGGCGCGATCAGGATGAGGGCGGCCACCACGACGGCGACGCAGCCCTCCATCAGATAGCTGGCCATCTCGGCGCCGCTCGCGATGCGGCGCAGGCTCCAGCGCTTGCCGGTGGTGGCGCTCGAGATCGACTCGACCGCCACGAACGAGGTGGCGACGTACACGGCCCACATGAGGATGACCGCGGGGTAGATGCTCCACTCGATGCGTTCGAACTCGGCCTGTGTCGCGAAGGCGTGGAACACCCCGGACGCCGCCATGGTGGCCAGGGTCGCGACGGCGCCGTTGAAGCCGACGCGGATGGGTGAGCGGCGGTTGATGGTCTCGCCCGTGATCGTCCCGGCGCCCGCCACCAGCGCCGCCCAGCCGACCGGCAGCAGGATGGCCGCCGCCATGTGGACGCTGGCCGCCAGGCTGAAGGGGTGCTCGGTCTCCTCCTCGTTGCCCTCGAGCGTGAGGAACTCCATGGCCGCGGCGGCCACGAGGAGACCGGTCCACAGCCAGACGCTGGGCGTCTCGGACCGCGTGGCGAGGATGGCGGCGACGAGTGCCGCAGCTGTTCCCAGACCCAGCGTGACGGCCAGGACGGTCTTTGCCGTGCGATTCACGAGGAGCCTGTGGAGTCCTTCGCGGTCGGATTCTCGAGCGACGACGGGCGTCGGCGGGGAGGAAAAGTCTAGCGCGACACCGGCGTTTCGAATAATCCGCGCCGCACGCGTCACCGGGTGGACGCCTAGGGGGCGGTGGCCATCACCGTGACCTCGCCCAGCTTCGCCTGGTAGGGGGTGTCGCCGTCGCGGCTCTTGGGCAGCTTCGTGAACCACAGTGTGATGTCGGGTTGCGCCGTCCCGCGCGGCAGGCGGATGTCGGTGGTGGGGCTCACGAGCGGGCCCTCCCACAGCGGCGTGGCACCCGGCTGGGCGCCCGCCGGAAGCACCTGCAGGTTGCCGCCCGGCGTGGGCGTGTCGATCGCGATCTCGCCGATCGTGCGGGCCTCCGGCAGCGTGAGCGTCACGCCCACTCCGCCCTTGCCGCCCATATCCTCGGCGGCGTACTGCTCCGTCGACCACGACGTCTCGAGCGACCCGTCACCCAGGTTGGGGAGCTCCTCGCGGTGCTCCTCCTGGTCACCCGCCGGGTCGAAGTCGGCGGCCGAGTAGGTCACCTGCTGCAGCGAGGCGATGGGGAGCGGGTCGGGGGTGCCGTCCCCGCCGCCGCTCGACCCGGAGCGGAGCTCGGGGATCAGGAGGATCGTCCCGGCCACCAGCCCGGCCACGATGAGCGTGGTGAGCAGGGCGGCCAAGAGACCGCGGCGGCGCCGGCGGCGGTCCTGCGGGCCGCGGATCGCCCGGATGCGGGAGGTCGTCGGATCGGTGTCCTCATCGGGGCGGTGGAACGGCTCGTCGTCCACGTCGCCGCCCATGAGGGCGTTGGCGAAGGCATCGGCGACCGCGAAGCGTTTGCGCGGGTCCTTCTCGAGGGCGCGACGACAGGCGGCGGCGATGTGGTCGGGGATGTCGGGGACGATGGACTGCGGGTCGGGTGCGTCCTCGTACACGTGCTTGGTGGCGACCGCCACGGCGTTCTCGCCCGTGAACGGGAGCCTGCCGGTGAGCGCTTCGAACAGCACCACGCCCAGGGAGTAGATGTCGCTGCGTCCGTCGACCGGCTTGCCCTCGGCCTGCTCCGGTGCCAGGTAGTCGCTGGAGCCGATGACGATGCCGGTGCGGGTGAGGTTGTTGTCGGCCTCGAGGAACCGGGCGATCCCGAAGTCGGTCAGCTTGGCGACGCCGGCGCGGTCCACCAGCACGTTGTGGGACTTGATGTCGCGGTGCACGACGCCCGCGCGGTGGGCGGCCGCCAGGGCCCGGCCGATCTGGGCGATGACCGACGCCGCGCGCTCCGGCATCATGCGCCCGTGCTGGCGGAGGATCGTCTTCAGGTCCTGCCCCTCGACCAGCTCGAAGACCAGGAACGGATCCTCGTCGGTGCCACCCTGGTCGAGCAGCCGCACGAGGTTGGGGTGCGACAGACCGGCGACCGCCCGCCCCTCGCGCCGGAAGCGCTCCTCGAGCTCCGGATCACCGGCCAGCCGGGCGTGCAGGCGTTTGACCGCCACCTCACGACCCAGCACCGTGTCGGTGGCCCGCCACACGGTGGCCATGCCGCCCCGTCCGATCAACCCGTCGACGCGGTAGCGGTCACCGAGGATCGTGGTCGTCGTCACCGCGACCGTCGCTTACGACGCGTCCGCGCGAACGACCGGACCCGCCGCCCGCCCTGAGCAGACATCTCCCGCATCGGCCTGACGATACCGCCATCCCCGTGGGGACGCATCCGCAGCCGGTGCGGCGCCGGAGCCCCTCGGGCGCGACCCGGAGCCCGGGCGACCCGACCCGGAGCCCGGGCGACCCGACCCGGATCCGATGGTCGTCGGCGGCTTGAGCCTGACGCGCCATTCGAGTACCCTGCATCGGCCCGGGGGGATGCCCGAGTGGTCAAAGGGAACGGTCTGTAAAATCGTCGGCTCCGCCTACGGAGGTTCGAACCCTCCTCCCCCCACTGCCCGGCCCGGCCGGGTGCTTCGCCCAGTTAGCTCAGTTGGTAGAGCACTTCCATGGTAAGGAAGGGGTCAACGGTTCGAGTCCGTTACTGGGCTTCCCTCAGGGGGAAACGGGGCGGCGTAGCTCAGTTGGTTAGAGCAGCGGAATCATAATCCGCGTGTCGTAGGTTCGAGTCCTACCGCCGCTACTTCCCTCCCCTCCGCGGGGAGGATGCACCGTGGGACCGCCCCCGCCGGCCCGGTGCGAGAGGATCACGGGTCACGCCGCCGAAGACATGGGGGTGGATCCCTGGGAGTCGTCCTTGATCGCCCTCGCGGACCGGCTCGAGCGCCAGGGCGCGCGCCGGTCGGAGCTCGCGCCGCGCACCAAGGAGCAGTACCTGGGCGACTGCAGGCGGGTCGCGCGCTGGATGTCCGAGCATGGCGTCGCCGGTCCCGAGCGCATCACCGCCACGGCGCTCGAGACGTGCTTTCGCGATCTGGCGTGGTCGGCGACCACGCGACGACGGGCGATCGTGGCGGTGGGGCTGTGGCTCGACCCGCTCTTCCCGCCGGGCCGTTCGCCCGCGGACCTCGTGGAGCGGCCCAAGACGGTGCCGGGTCCCGTGCCGCGACTCTCGCAGGAGGAGGCCGCGCGGGTGGTGGAGGACGCCCCGCCGGCGAATCCGGTCCATCCGGTGGAGGCGGCGCTTGCGTTGCGCGACCACGCCATCCTCGAGGTGCTCTACGGCAGCGGGGTGCGTCGCCAGGAGGTGTGCGACCTGGTGCTGGCGGGCGTGGACTTCGAGCACGAGACCATCCGCGTCGTCGGCAAGGGCGGCAAGCACCGCACCGTTCCCATCACCGAGCCGGCGGTCGACGCGCTGCGCGACTGGCTGCGCGACGGGCGACCGGTCCTCGTGCACGGCGTAGCGGGGCCGGCGGTGCGCGAGCCGCTCTTCGTCAGCCGGTCAGGGCGGCCGCTCGACGGCAGCGCGGTCTATCGCATCGTGTCGCGCCGGCTGCGGTCGGCGGGTCGCGCCGGTGGGCCCCACCTTCTGCGTCACGCTGCGGCCACCCACCTGCTGGAGGGACCCGACGGCGTGGGTGGTGCGCACCTGCGCGTCGTGCAGGAGGTGCTGGGGCACGAGAGCCTGGCGACCACCCAGCGCTACACGGGCGTCACCACCAAGGCGATGCAGAACATCCTGCGTCGCGGGCACCCGCGGGGATGAGCCCGTCGGTCGACCCGGCCGGTCTGGCGATGCTCGTCGAGACGTTCGTCGCATCGCGGCCGAGTGCCAACACGCGGGCCGCGTACCGGCGCGACCTGCAGGTGCTGGCGGCCGGCCTCGGCATCGAGGAGCTGCCGGACGGCGGTGGCGGGCTCATGGCGGTGGAGGACGACGCCGCGGCGCGATCCGCCGCCGTCGCGCTCTCCGAGATTCCGGCGGAGTGGTGGCAGGGGTGGCGGGACGCGCTGGAGGGCAGCGTCGCCAGCAGGCGCAGGCGCGTGGCCGGGGTGCGGGCGTTCTGTCGGTGGTGGTCCGGGCTCTTCGCCCTGCGAAACCCGGTGGACGGGCTGTCGCCGCCGGGCGGTGTCGCCCAGGCCCGCGAGAGGCTGGGGCGTGAGGTGGTGGCGCTCGATCAGGGGCAGGTGCGCGCCATGTGCGACGCGGCCGCCCGGCGACCCGGACCGGAGGGGGCGTGCGCACGCGCCCTGGTGGAGGTGCTCTACGGGTGCGGCCTGCGCGCCAGCGAGGCCGCCGGGCTCAGCATGTCGGACCTGCACCTGGACGATGCGGCCGATCCGTTCGTCGTGGTGCACGGCAAGGGTGCCAGGCAGCGGGCGGTGGCGGTGCCGGTCGTCGCGCGGGAGGCCCTGCTCGCCTACCTGCGGGTGGGTCGCCCCGAGCTGCGCGCCCGCGACGTGCATCCGCGCCGCGACCAGGCGCGTCACCGCGACGCCGACGCCGTGTTCCTCACCGCCGCCGGCCGTCGGCTGGGTCGTCCGGGCGTGTGGCGGGTGGTGCAGGCCGTGGCCGACGACGCGGGGCTGATCGAGCAGGGGCAGCGTGTCTTCCCGCATGCCCTGCGCCACTCGTGCGGCACGCACCTCATCCAGTCCGGCGTCGACATCCGGTACGTGCAGGCGCACCTGGGCCACGCGAGCCCCGTCACCACCGAGATCTACACGCACGTGACCGCCGCGCACCTGAAGGACGACTTCGACCGGGCGCATCCGAGGAGCCGCCGCAAGGCGTCCTGAGAACGGCGGCGGCGGACGTGCGGGCGGATGCCGCCGCGTGGCCCGTGGCGTGGGGGTGTGATGGAGCCGCCGGCGTTCGTGACGTTCGCACCCGTGCTCGTGTCGGGGGGGCGTCAACAGTGAACGGCGGCCGACCTCCTTTTGAACGTCGCGCGGCGGTTCAATCGGACGTGAAGGGGTGGTCGTCGCGATCCGCCTGGGGGTCGTCGTGCCGTGCCGGGGTCGGCGGCGATCGTGACGTTTGCGCCCGTGTTCGTGTCGGGGGTGTCAACAGTGAACGGCGGCAGACGGCCGTTTGAACGTCGGGCGCCGTTCAATTGGACGTGAGGCGCGTCCGCCGGCGGGTGTCGGGTCGGGACGCCCGCTCAGCGGGCGCCGGGCAGCCGACGGGGAGCGTCGTGCTCCTCACTCCAGTGCGGCTCGGCCCGCGCGCCCTCCGTCCCGAGGTCGATCACGCGGATCGAGCGGATGCGTCCCTCGGAGATCTCGATCATGCCGACCGATGGACGCACCGCATCGTCACCCAGTTGGCGACGGTAGCGTCGCACCACGCGGTCGGCTGTTCCACGCACGCCGGGTCGCGGCTCCACACCGCCCTCCAGGCTGCCCCACGGGCAGACCGCCCCGGGGGAGAAGACGAGCGTGCCGTCCACGGGCTCGAGCGCGGGCTCGTGCCAGTGGCCGTACACCAACACGTCGACGGGTCCCACGCGACGCACGAGCGACCGGTGGAGCCCGGCGCGCCACCGCAGGCGACGTCCCGCCGCGACGTGGGCGAGGATGACCGCGATGTCGAGCGCGTAGAGACGTCGGCCATGGGTGAGCCCGATGCGCACGCCGTCCACCGTGATCGTTTGGATGACAGGAAGCCGCACCGGCCCCAGGCGGTCGTGGTCGCCGCGCACCGCGACCACGGGTGCGATGCGCGCCAGCTCGTCCAGCACCGCAGGGGTGCAGATGTCGCCCGCGTGCAGGATCAGGTCGCACCCGGCGAGGACACGCCCGACGGCATCGGGCATCCGCTCCAGGAACTCGCCCACGTGCGAGTCGGCCACCACGCCGACGCGGGTCACGCCGCCGGGTACGCCGTCCCGCGCTGCCCGCGGCTCAGCCATCGACCGCGAGCACGGTCACCGGGTCGCCGGACGTCAGCCGTGTGATCCCCGGCGGCACCAGGATCAGCCCGTCCACGCCGATCAGCGATCGCGTCGAGTGCGAGCCCTGGTTGCCGGTGGTCGGCTGCGCGATCAGGTCGCGGCCCTCCCCGGACAGCGTGCAGCGGATCGCGAGGGTCAGCCCGGCGGGCGACCCGCAGGCGCCACCGCGGTAGATCGCCGGCAGCAGGGTGGGGCCGCGGCGCACGCCCTCGCACGCGTCCAGGGCGGGTGCCACGAACAGATGGAAGGAGGTGAACGCCGACGCCGGGTTACCGGGCAGGCCGAAGACGAGCTGCGGTGCCGCCCCCGCACGGTCGCGGACCCCGAACCAGGTCGGCCGGCCGGGCCGCACGCCCACGCCCCGGAATACCTGCCGGACGCCGCGCGATTCGAGCGCCGGCCGAACGTGGTCGTGTGCGCCGTCCGAGATGCCTCCTGTGATCACCACCACGTCGGCGGCCGCCAGCGCGTCGGACACGGCGTCCTCGGTCGGGCCGCGCTCATCGGACACCCGCGCGCGGGAGAAGGTGACGATGCCGCCGGCGGCGCTCACCAGGTGCTCGAGCATCGGGACGTCGGCATCGTGGATCTGCCCGGGTGCCGGATCCGCACCGGGTTCGGTGAACTCGTCGCCGGTGCCCACGATCGCCACACGCGGCGCACGATGCACCTCGAGCTCGGTGATGCCGAGCGCGGCGATCGCCCCGCAGTCGCCGGCCGTGAGTCGGTGGCCCCGGTGGATGACGGTCACCCCGGACCGGATGTCGTCGCCGCGCGGACGCACATGGTGCCCCGGCACGACCGCTGCCGTGACGACCACGTCGACGCCGTCCACCCATGCGTCCCGCGCGGCGATGATCGCGTCCGCGCGGTCGGGCAGCGGCGCGCCGGTCGAGATCCGCATGGCGGTCGCGGCGCGCAGCGGGTCCGGTGACGGTGCGCCCGCGCGCGATTCGCCCCGGATCCGAAGACGCACCGGATGGTCGGGTGCGGCGTCGACCGTGTCGGCGGCGCGAACCGCGAAGCCGTCCCTGGCCGAACCGTCGAACGGCGGCAGGTCGGTGCGGCCGGCGATCGCCCGGGACGGCACCCGACCGCGGGCCACGGTGAGGGCGACACGTTCGGTGTGCTGGGCGCGCACCTCGGCGGCGATGGCGGCGCGGGCGGCGTTCAGGTCGAGCGGCCCGTCCCGGTCCTCACCCCTCATCGTGGTGCGTCGGCCGGTCGAGCAGCTGGTCGAGCGCGTGTCCCATCACGTCGACCAGTGGCGCCCCGGCCTGGGCGATCGCGCTCGGCGTGCCCGGGAAGTTGATGATGAGCACGTTGTGGCGCATGCCCGCGACCCCCCGCGAGAGCATCCAGTGCGGCGTGTGCTCGCGCGATGCCAGTCGCATGGCCTCGGCGATGCCCGGGGCCTCGCGGTCGATCACCTCGCGCGTGGCGTCCGGCGTGACATCGCTGGACGACAGCCCCGTGCCGCCGGCGGTGAGCACGAGATCGACCGACTCGGAGTCCGCCCAGTGGCGCAGCCGTGCGGTGATGGTGTCGCGGTCATCCGGAATGAGTTCCGCGGCCACCACGCGGCCGCCGATCACGTCGGTGAACGCGGCCAGTGCCGTGGTCGAGAGGTCGTCGCCGGCACCGGCGGCGCGACTGGTGGAGATCGTGATGGTGACGACGCGCATCCTGTTCCGGCCCTCCGGCGGTCACGGTCGGTGACCTCATGATGGTACCGGCGCGCCCGCGTGCGGGGTGACGCCTCCACCGGTGCGGGTCGCACGGTTCCCGCCTCTGCATCCGAGGAGTCCGCGCGGTCGGTCGCCACCGGCGGCCGGGCGCCGGAGGTCGGCCGTCGTCGCGCCGCTCACCCGGGCGCGTGGTGACGGATGCGCCGGCCGGTGCCAATCACTACAATCGCCGCGTGCGCACGAGGAGGATGAGCGGTCGTCTGGGCGTTGCGGTGATGGCCTGTGTGATCGGCGCATCGTCCGCCGTCGCCCAGGAGCCGGGAGGTCCGCCGCCGACTCCCGCCCCCGTCGATCCGGGTTCTGCGCTGCCCGCGCCCCCTCCAGACCCTGCGAAGCAGCAGCCGGCACCGGCGCCCCCGCGGCCACTGCCGGCCGAGCCGCTTCTCGGCCAGGACGGTCCGCGCCTCAGCGTCGTCATCCGCACCGAGCGCCCCCGACCGTTGCGTCGCGGCGATGCGGCGTGCGTCCAGCTCGTCCGCGCCGCCGTGGCGCCGCGCGCGGTGTGCGTGCTGGGCGGCGCGACCCCGACGGTTGAGACGCGCCTCGGGGATCGTCGCGAGCCGGCGCTCACGGCGACGATCGAGCGCCTCGGTCCGCGCGCGATGCGGGTCGTCGTCGACTCGGGTCCGCTCATGCTCCGTGGTGGAGTCCGGTACACGGCGCGAACCGTCATCACCCGCGTCGGATCGCCGGAGCCCGCCGTCTCGGTCGAGGTCCCGTTCCGCTGGCGGGCCTGGCGTCTGGTGGGCTGCGCGCCGGCGGGCGCGACGCGCATCGTCCGCGGTCCGGCGACCGATCGTCGCGTGGGGATCTCGTTCGACGACGGCCCTGGCGGATGGACGCCCGCGGTGCTCGCCGTCCTGGCCGAGTATCGCGTGCACGCCACCTTCTTCGTGATCGGCGATCTCGTCCCGTGGCGTGCGGGGCTCCTTCGACGCGTCCTGGTCGAGGGGCACATGATCGGCAACCACAGCCAGCATCACGAGATGCCGGCGCCGGCGTCCAGCATCGCCGCGGCGCAGCGCTCGATCCGCCGCGCGACCGGCTTCACGCCGTGCAGCTTCCGCCCGCCGGGCGGTTTCTACAACGCCGGGATGGGCGCCAACGTCGTGGCGATGCGGATGCGCACCATCATGTGGAGCATCGACACCCGCGACTGGGCGCGGCCCGGGTCGTGGCGCATCGCCCAGACCGCGCTGCGGGCGCGGCCCGGCGACATCATCCTGATGCACGACGGTGGCGGTCAGCGTGCGCAGACCGTCGCGGCGCTTCGCACCGTCCTGTCGGGACTGCGGGCGCGCGGCATCACCCCGGTGCCGATCGAGGAGCTCTTGGGGGCGACTCCCGAGTACGCGTACGTCCCCTGAGGTCGCGATGAGCCGGTGACGGGCGGAGGTCGGCCCGGCGGGCGCGAGGTGGCCGGGCCGGAAACGTCACGGGTGTGTGTCGCGTGGGACGGCTTCGTTCCAAGTGAACGGTCCGCGACGTTCGATTGAGCGTCGGCGACGGTTCAATTGCACACGTACCCCGCGCGAAACGGCGATGCGCCCGACGGGACGGGTGCCTGCTCACGGGGCCCGGAAACCACGGCACGGCCCCGCGGTCCTACCGCTGCCCGTCGATCTCCAGCGCCAGGTCGATGAGCCGCTCCACCAGTTCCGCGTAGCCGATCCCCGTCGCCTCGAAGAGCTTCGCGTAGACGCTCGTCGGGGTGAACCCCGGGATCGTGTTGATCTCGAGCACCCGGGCATCGCCCGAGTCCTCCACGAAGAAGTCGATGCGGGCCATGCCCACGCAACCGATCGCCAGGAACGCGCGCCGGGCGATGTCGCGCAGGCGCTCGGTGAGCTCGTCGGGCAGCGATGCCGGCACCGTCAGCTCCATGCGGCCGGGCAGGTACTTGGTGTCGTAGTCGTACCACTCGCTGTCGTAGCTCAGCTCGGCGACGGGAGAGAGCTCCAGGGTGTCGTTGCCGAGCACCCCGACCTCCACCTCGCGGCCCGTCATGCCGCGTTCGACGAGCACCTTGCGGTCGTGGCGCAGGGCCTCCTCGATCGCGGCGTCCAGCTCGCCGGGGTCGGCGACCCGTGAGATGCCGACGCTCGAACCCAGTCGTGCCGGCTTGACGAACACCGGGTAGGGCAGCCGGTCGTCCACGCGCCGACGCACCCCGTCGGGGTCCGCGGCCCACTGGAACGCCCAGACCTCCTCGCTCTCCACCACCGGGATGTCGAGGGAGCGCGCGACGACCTTGAACATCGCCTTGTCCATCGCGATGGCGGAGGCGCCCACCCCGGCGCCCACGTACGGCACGCCGGCGATCTCGCAGAGGCCCTGCACCGTGCCGTCCTCACCGTAGGGGCCGTGCAGGGCGGGGAACACGACGTCCACCTCCTGCGTGTGCCCGCTCGTGAGCGACGCGATGTGGCCGCGCCCGTCCGAACCGGGCACGAGCGCCACCGGCTCGCCGTCCAGCGACCACCCGCCGTCACGGTCGATGAGGACCGGGAACACCTCGTAGCGCTCCGGGTCGAGCGCGCGGGCGACGCTCGCCCCCGAGACGAGCGACACCTCGTGCTCGCCGCTTCGCCCGCCCATCAGAACGGCGATCCGTCGCCTCATGGTCCCCCCCGATCCGGTTCACGTTGTCGGCCGTTGCCCTGGCCGTTGTTGCCACTGTTGCCGGGGCCGTCCGAGACGATCAGCTCCACGGCCGTGTTGGCGGGATCGACCATCGTCCCGGCCGGAGGATTCTGACCGACGACGGTTCCGTCCGGCTCGTTGCTGTTGGGGTCGATGCCGCTGGTGGGTGGCGGGAACCCCTGCTGGGTCAGCTTGGCCGCGGCGTCGGCGGCGTTGTTGCCCACGACGTCCGGCATCGCGATGGTGCCCGGGGGCGTGGTGTCGGTGGGGGTGGTGTCGACGGGTGGGGGCGGCGGTGCCTTGGCGATCGTGATCGTGACCGTCGAATCCTCGGCGACGTCCGTCCCGGGCGCGGGGTCCTGGCCGACGACGGTGCCGGGGTCGCGCTTGTTCGTCTCGCGTTCCACCACGTTCCACTTCAGGTTGGCCTTCTCGATCTCGGCCTTGGCCGTGTCGACGCCCTTCAGCTGCACGTTGGGCACCGTCGTGCGCGGCATGCCGGTCGACACCGTCAGGGTGATCGTCGTGCCCTTCGGCACCCGTCCCGCGGCCGGGGTCTGCGCGGCGACATCCCCGCGGCCGTGCTCGCGGCTGGGCTCATCCTTGCGCGAGACCTTGAAGTCCAGTTGCTCGAGTGTGGCCTTCGCCTCCTCGTACGGCTCGCCCACCACGTCCGGCAGGTCCTGCATCTCCTGCCCCTTGCTGACGTACACCTGCACCTGGGCGCCCTCCTTCGCCCGGTCGCCGCCGGCGGGGTCGGTCGAGATCACGATGCCGCGCTGGATCTTCGGGTCGAACCGCTCCACCGCCACCGGCTCGAACTTCGCGCGGGTCAGGTCGGCCATCGCGACGGCCTGCGCCTTGCCCGCCACGTCTGGCACGGCGACGGTCGTCTCCCTGCCCGCCAGCACCAGCGCCACGATCCCCCCGACGAGGGCGAGGAGCAGGATCACGGCGAGCCCGATCAGGAGACCGCGTTTGCTCTTCTCGTCCTCGGGTGGCGGCACCGGCACTTCTCGCTGCGGAACCTGACGCGCCACCTGCTTCACGGCACGGGGCGCCACACGGGTGGCCTCCGTGCGCTGACGCAGCATGGCGGTCGGCTGATCGATGGGCGGCATGATCTGCGTGCGCTGATCGCCGGTGGGCTGGGGCAGCCCGTCGCGGATCTCGAGCAGCGCGGCCGAGAACTCCTCGGCGGTGCGGTAGCGGCTGCCCGGCCGCTTCTCGAGCGCCTTCACGACGATGGCGTCGAGCCCGGGCGGCACGTCCGGGTTCAGAAGGCGCGGCGCGATCGGCGGTTCGTTGACCTGCCGCATCGCCACCGCAACCGGCTTGTCGCCGTCGAACGGCACCCGGCCGGTGAGCATTTCGTAGAGGACGATGCCGACCGAGTAGCAGTCGCTGGCGGTGGTCACGTCGTCGCCGCGCGCCTGCTCCGGTGACAGGTACTGCGCCGTGCCGATGACCGAGCCCACCTCGGTCATGCCGGCGTCGTCACCGGCCCGGGCGATGCCGAAGTCGGTCACCTTGAGGTGGCCGTCCTCGGCGACGATCACGTTCTGCGGCTTGACGTCGCGGTGGATCACGTCGCGCTTGTGGGCGGCGCCCAGCGCGGCCAGGATCTGCAGGGCGGCGTCCACGGCGTGGCGCGGCGCCAGCCTGCCGTGGTCCTTGATGATCTCCTTGAGATCCGGCCCCGGCAGGTACTCCATCACGATGTAGTAGCTGCCCTCGGCCTCGCCGCGGTCGAACACCGCGACGATGTTGGGGTGCGACAGGCTGGCGGCCGCCGAGGCCTCCCGCCGGAAGCGTTCGACGAAGTCGGGGTCGCTCGCGTAGCGGTCCGACAGGATCTTGACGGCCACCTTGCGGCCGAGCAGCCGGTCGTCGGCCAGCCACACGCGCGCCATGCCGCCGGCGCCGATCTGGCGCTCGATCTGGTAGCGGTCGTTGATGACGATGCCGGGTCCGATCGTCATGGGCGCTCCAGTGCCGCACGCATGACCTTGGCCGCGATGGGTGCGGCCACCACGCCACCGGTGCCGCTGGTGTTCTCGACCCGCACGGCGACCGCGACGCGGGGGTTGTCGGCCGGGGCGAACCCGATGAACCACGCCATGTTGCCGCCGGGGACGTCGGCGGTGCCGGTCTTGCCGGCCACCTCGAGGCCCGAGAGCGCGGCGGCGGTTCCTGTTCCCTCTCTGACCACGTTCCTCATCATGTCCGATACCTGGCGGGCGACGTCGGGGGGGATGGCCTGGCCCAGCTCGTCCGGGCGGGCCTCGCGAACGATGTCACCCCTGCGGTCGCGCACCCGCGAGACCAGGTACGGCCGCATGAGCTTGCCCCCGTCTCCGATCGCCGCGGCCGTCATGGCCATCTGCAGGGGCGTCACCAGGAGCTGCTCCTGCCCGATGGCGATGCGCGGGGCGTCGATGCCCTGCTCGCCGTTGGGAAGGAGCTTCCCGCCACGGTAGCGCCCCGAGGCCGAGACCTCGCTGGACGGCAGGTCGGTCAGCGGCGGGCGGCTGCCGAACCCGAGGTCGCTCATCTGGTCGCCCAGGCGACCGGGGCCGAGCTCCTGGCCGAGTCGGGCGAAGGTCGTGTTGATCGACTTGGTCAGGGCGGTCGTCAGGTCGTGACGGCCGTACACAGCGCCGCCGAAGTTGCGGATGGCGGTCCCGGTCACCGTGAACGTGCCGGTGTCGTCGTAGGTGCTGGACGGGGTCGCGATGCCGTTTCGCAGGGCGGCGGCGGTGGTCACCACCTTGAAGGTCGAGCCCGGCGGCTGGCCGCCCTGCGTGGCCCGGTTGAGGAGCGGGGATCCCGATCGTCTGGTGATGGCGGCGTAGTTGGTCGCCACGTCCTGCAGGTTGAAGCCCGGATTGGACGACATGGCGAGCACCGCGCCGCTTCGCGGGTCGAGCGCCACCACCGCGCCGGGCGAGCCGGTGCCCGCCAGGGCCTCGTTGGCCACGCGCTGCACACGGGTGTCGATGGTGAGCTGCACGTCGGCACCTTCCTTGGTGTCCAGGTTGAGGCGCTCCAAAAGCGGCTGCGCCCCATAGCTTCCGCCCAGGTAGCGGTTGAACGCCGCCTCCACCCCCGACTGGCCCAGCTGCGGCGAGGCGTATCCCACCACGTGGGGGGCCATGGCGCCGTTGGGGTAGATCCGCCGAAAGACGGTCCGGCCGCCCGACTTGGCCGGCACGCTGCGCGCCAGAAGCTTGCCGTCGGCCGTGATGATGCGGCCGCGGTCGACCATCCGCTCGCGCTCGTAGAGGTACGGGTTGTCCTCACGTCGTGCCAGCGACCCGGCGCGCACCACCTGCCACCAGGCGAGGAACACCGCCAGCAGGGCGAAGGCCACGAGGATGACCATGTAGACGCGGTGGATGGACCGGTTCACGCGGGCCTGGCCGGTCGTCGGGTGCGCGAGCTGATGACGCACAGGAGCGCCACCGCGGCGAAGTTGGTGACGATGCTCGACCCGCCGTAGCTCATGAACGGCAGGGTCACGCCGGTCAGCGGCACCACGCGGACGATGCCGCCCACGATCAGGAAGGTCTGGAACGCGAACACCGTCGTGAGCCCGGCGGCCAGGAGCTTGCTGAAACCGTCGTTGGCCTGCGCGGCGATCACGTATCCGCGCTGGCAGATCAGCAGGAAGACCACCAGCACGGCGAGCGCACCCACGTAGCCCAGTTCGTTGCCGATGGCCGAGAAGATGAAGTCGGTGCGCAGTTCGGGGACGATCGTGCGGCCGTCGTCGGCCACCAGGAACCCGCGGCCGAACCCGGGGCCCACCACACCGCCCTCGGCCAGCGCGTAGAGCGACTGCACCATCTGGTACCCGGTGTCCTGCGGGTCGGCGAACGGGTTGATCCAGCTGCCCACACGGTCGCGGATGCGGGGCACACCGGCGTATACCACGAGCGACCCGGCCAGGAACATCAGAAAGCCCGCCACCGGGTAGGCCGTGCGACCGGTGGCCATGTAGAGCATGGCCAGCAGGATCCCGACGAACAGGAGCGCCGTGCCGAAGTCGTTCAGCACGACCACCGTCACCAGGGCGATCCCCACGAACGCCAGCACCGGCCCCAGGTGGCGCATCGCCGGCACCGGCATGCCCAGGAACCGCGTGGTGGGGATGGCCAGCACCTCGCGACGGTCGCGCAGATACCCGGCCAGGAAGATGACCAGGAGCACCTTGGCGAACTCACCGGGTTGGATCGACTGGCCGCCGCCGATGGGGATCCACAGCTTGGCGCCGTTCTGCTCGCGGCCGAGCACCATGGTGAGAAGCAGGAGCCCCACCGTGCTGAGGCCGATGATGTACGTGTAGTCCTCGAGCACCCGGTGGTCGCGCACGACGAGGAGCACCAGGGTGAAGGCGATGGCGCCCGCCACCACCCACAGGAGCTGGTCGGCCCCGTAGGCGGGGGAGATGCGGTGCAGCTCCACGAGCCCGATCGCCACGAGCACACCCACGAGCGGCAGCAGGTAGGGGTCGGCCTGGGGCGCCAGCAGACGCAGCATCAGGCTCATGCCGACGAAGACCGCGAACCCGGCGGCCACCGCGGCCACGGGACCCGCGCGGTACGCGCCGGCGTTTGCGGTCGCGACGGAGGCGGCGCCGACCAGCGCCAGGATGCCGGGCACGACGAGGAACGTCGTCTCCCGGGTGCGCCGTGAGCTCACGGGGCGGGCGTCGCCCTCGGACGGTTCGGGGCCGGCGGCGGTGGCGGCGGGGGCGGTGTGATGGTCGGCACGTCGGTCAGCCCGTAGCGCCACACGATGGCGACGGCGCGGCGCACCGTCTCGCCCTGGCCGTGGACCGACCCGGACAGGAGCCCCGGCGACTCGGCGCGCACGGTCTCCACCGGCACCCCGGTGTCACCCCACCGCGTGTAGAGGTCCAGTCCGCCGATCCCCACGGGCGGGCCGTGGTACACGTGCACGGTGCCGTCGTCGTCGCGCGCGTCGATGAAGTAGCTGCGGGTGCCCACCCAGGCGCCCAGCGCGATGAGGACCGCGAGCACCAGCGCGCTCATCATCCCCACGCGGCGGAGGGTGGTGGTGCGACGGCCCCGGCCGGTCGGCTCGAGCACCGCGGCGGTGCGCGGCGGCGGCTTGTCGGCGGCGGGGTCGGTGGGTGGCGGACGCTCGACCGTGGGCTCGGTGTCGCTCGACTCGATCTCGCCGACCGGGGGGAACTCGGCGGTGTGCTCCGCGGTGATGCCCTCCCCGTGCGAGACGTCTTCCACGCGGCCCATCACGACGGTCACGTTGTCGCTGCCGCCGGCGTCGAGCGCGGCGTTCACCAGACGCGCGGCGCGCTCCCGGAGGGTGCCCGACCCGGTCGCGATGGCGGCGATGCGGTTGGCGGGCACCAGCGACGAGAGCCCGTCGCTGCACAGCAGCAGCACGTCGCCGGGCGCGAGGCTCACCTCGACCTCGTCCACCGCCACGTCCGGCTCGGCTCCGATCACCCGGGTGATGATGTTGCGGGAGGGGTGACGTTCGGCGTCCTCGGGCGTCAGGGTGCCCTGCCGCATCATCTCGGCCACCAGGGAGTGGTCGTCGGTCACCTGGCGCAGCGTGCCCTCGTGGATGACGTACCCGCGCGAGTCGCCCACGTGCATCATGCGGACGCCGCGTTCGCCGACGAGGGCGGCGGTGATCGTGGTGCCCATGCCCGCGTGGTCGGGGTCGCGTTCGGAGAGCTCGCGGATCTCGCGGTTGGCGTCGGCGATGGCCTGGAGCACCAGCGAGGCGTTGGGGGCCGGTCCGGTGTCGGCCAGGCGGTCGACGGTCATCTGGGCCGCGACCTCGCCGGCCTTGGCACCACCCATGCCGTCGGCCACGGCCAGAAGCGGCGGGGACGCCAAGAGGCGGTCCTCGTTGTGCTCCCGGACGAGGCCCGTGTCCGACAGCTGCGCGACTTCGACGAGGCGAAGGTCCACGCCGCTACTCCTCGTAGCGCAGGACGGTTTCGCCGAAGCTGATCTCGTCGCGCACCTTCAGCTGCGTCTGGCCCTCGACCCGCCGGCCGTTGACGAACGTGCCGTTGGTCGAGCCGAGATCCTCGATGTAGAAGAACTGCCCGGAGGGGAAGATGCGCGCGTGCAGGTGCGACACGAACTGGTCCGAGAGCGGAAGGCCGTTGCGCCGCGAACGGCCGATGGTCATGCCCTCCTCCAGGCGGTACTCCATGCCGGTGGCGAGGGACGGCGAGCGCTCGACGATGAGCCGCGGCGTGATGTTGACCGACAGGTCGAGCGCGGGGCCTGCGGGGCGCACCCGACCTGCGGGGACGGCCGGCTCGATGGGCACCTCCACCTCGACCGCCTCCGGCTCGGCCTGTGGCACCGCGACCGCGCCCGGGGGGACGACCGCGGGTGCGATGTCCGCCTCCACACGCACGGGCTCCTGCGACCCGGTGTCGCCGTCGCGGGCGATCTCGGGCGACGGTGCGATGACGACCGGACCGGCGTCGCGCAGATCGCGCGAGGCGGATCGCACGATCGACCAGATGAACAGGTAGAGCAGCACGAGGAACGCGGCCTCGGCGATGAGGAGTCCGGTCTCGGTCACGGGCGCCTCACCTGGATGTGCTCGACGACCATCTCGGTGGTGCCGATCACCAGCCGGTCGCCGTCGGCGATCGCGTGACGGCGCACCCGCTGGCCGTTGACGTAGGTGCCGTTGGTGGACCCCTGGTCCACCAGGAAGTAGTCGAGGCCGATGTGGCGAATCTCGGCGTGCTGGCGGCTGGCGTTGGGGTCGCCGATCGTGATGTCGCAGTCGCGGCTGCGGCCGAGGGTGGTGGTGCGCTTGGTCAGGCGATGACGGCGTCCGTCGATGATGAGCGACACCTCCTCCTGCACGAAGTCGTCGTCATCGGAACGGGCCGGCGGCATCATCTGCGTGCCGCTCACCCCGGCCAGCGGCTCGTAGGCCCCGGGTGGGGGCAGCGGCGCGGCCGGTGCCGGACGCTGCGGCTCCTCGGGCTGCGGCGGGTCTGGTTCGGGCGGCGGCTGCACCGCGACCACGGGTTCGGGGGCGACGGGCTCCGGCTCCGGTTCGGGCTCCGGCGCGGGTTCGGGGTCCGGTTCGGGCTCGGGTTCCGGTTCGGGTTCGGGCTCGGGTTCCGGCTGCGCCGCGATATCGGCCTCCGGCTGCGCCGCGATATCGGCCTCCGGCTCCGGTGTCGCAGCGGCGACCTCGGGCTGCGCATCGACCTCGGACGCGTCCGGGGCGTCGTCGTCGGTCCCGTCATCCGGGGTGCCGACGCCACCCGCCGGTGCCGCGCCCACCGCCGCGACGCCCAGCGCGGCGGCGGCCGCGGCGTCGTCCTGCGGCGCGTCGTCGGCGGCAGCCGGGGCGGGCGACTCCGTCGATCGCACGTGCTTGTCGAACACCGCGTCGGAGGGCTCGTACGGGGCGAACGGCACATCCCTGCCCCGGGCCGGCTGGGCCGCCGCGGGCTCGGCCGCCGCGGGCGAGGCGGCCGGCGCTGCGTCATCGGCGTGGGGCGGATCGACCACGCGACACGCGATGCCGTACTCGCCGATGCGCAGGTCGGTGTCGGTCTCCATGCGCACGTCGGGCTCCGACAAGAGGGTGAAGCCCTCGTGACGCGCGCGCTCGGTCAGATAGTCGCCCAGCTCGCGGGTGGCCGACCGCTCGAACGACGAGAACCGCTCGCGGTCCGACCGCGACAGGTAGATGACGTACTCGTTGGGCACGTACACGCGCGAGACCGAGACCGTCTTGTGGTCCTCCATCTCCCGCGCCAGCTTGCGGGCCAGCTCGACCAGCTCGACGTGGCCGCGGAACACGCGGCCGAAGACCCGGTTGACGAGGCCTGAGATCTTCGTCTCGACATTGCGTAGGGCACTCATGAGGCAGGCAGTCGCTCCACAGCGTTCGAACGTAGGGTGACCGTCGCCCGCCGATCTGCGCCACGCCGGAATCGCTGAAGCGGCGCGGCTGCTGCGACCGCGACGAGTATACCGCCGGGCAGGAACGCCCCGATCGCATTCTCGACGCTGCCGCCCGCAACGCCCACGGCGACCACGAGCGCAACCAGCCAGACGAACACGCCCAGGACCCGGGGGATCCCTCGGCGCAGGCGCAGGACCACGGGGATGAGCAGGGCGCCGGCGGCCAGGAGACCGGCGGTCACCGCCACGGCGGGCCGCTCGGCAAGCGGGGCCCCCACGTGCTCCACCACGGCCAGCGGCGAGCGTTCGCCCTTGAGGTCGGCCCACACTCCGGTCAGCCGTCCGCCGTCCACCGCCGGGTCGGCGCCGACGATCACCTGCCACAGGAGCACCGCGACGAGCGACGACACCGCGGCCCAGATGCGCCAGAACCATCCGCGCACGAGCCCCGCGGCCAGCGCCACGACGGGCGCCACCCCCAGGCCGGCCAGGATGGGCGCCGCCGCCGGGATGACGGCCAGGCGACCGTGTGAACGGATCGGCGCCACCATCACGAGGGCGACGGCACCCAGAAGGAGGGCGGTGGCGGGCGCCTCACGGGCCACCAGAACACCGCCGGCCATGAGCGCGGCGACGGTGGTGAGCCACGGGAGCATGGCGAAGAGGCCCGCCACGCCCAACCCGATCGCCGCGACCAGACCGGCGCCCAGCTCGGCGCCCCACCAGCGCTCGGCGACGACCGCCGCGACCCCGCCGGCCACCGCGGCCGGCGCCAGCCGAACGAGCGCGGACGGCATGCTGCGGCCGCCCTCGCCCGAGCGCACCCACTCGCCGTGGCGGGAGCCGGCGGTGGCGGTGGCGGTGCGGGGGGCGTTGCGGCCCTCCTGACGAAGGACGGCGGCAAGGGCGGCGGGGTCGGGACGCCGGCGCGGGTCGGGGTGGAGGCCCGCGTCGATCGCGCGGCACACGTCCCGGGGCAGGTCGCCGCGCCGGCCCGCGATCGGCGGCACGCGGCCGTCGGCCACCCGCCGCAGCGTGTCGGCCGTGTTGGCGCCGGCCTGGGGGTTCACCCCGGTGAGCCCCTCGTAGAGCACGATGCAGGCCGAGTAGACGTCGCTCGCAGGGCCCGCCTCGGCGCCGCGGGCCTGCTCGGGCGCCATATACGAGACCGTACCGATCAGCCCACCGGTCATCGTGAGCCCGGCCTCGCCCTGGATGCGGGCGATGCCGAAGTCGGTCAGCCGACCGCGTCCGTCGCGCTCGATCAGGATGTTGGCGGGCTTCACGTCACGGTGGGTGACACCGCGCTCGTGCGCGTGGGCCAGCCCGTCCAGCACGTCGGCCACCGCGCTGATGGTCTGGCGCGCGGAGAGCGTGCCCGCGGTGATGTGGGTCGACAGCGCATCGCCCTCGACCAGCTCGCTCACCAGGTAGCAGGCGTGGTCGTCCTCGCCGAAGTCCAGCAGGCGCACGACGGCCGGGTGCTCCAGACGGCAGGCCGCGCGCACCTCGGCGCCCGCGCGCCGGGCCATCTCCATGCCGATCGGGATCTCCTTGACGGCCACGTCGTCGCCGGTGGTCTCGTCGCGTCCGCGGTAGACGGTCGCCGCGCCCCCGCGGCCCAGGATCGATCCCAGCCGGTACCGGCCGAGGACCGCCCCGCCCATCACCCGTGTCGGCTCGCCCGTCGTCACGGAGCGCCACCGCCCTTGCGGTGTGTCCCGGGTGATGCGGGCTGTGCAGGATGTGGGGACGGGTTCACGAACGGTTCTCCAGCGATGGACAGCACGACCTCATCGGAATTCATTCGGCACCCCCGTGCTAGCATCCTTCGGCCCTCGTTTCGGGGAGAGCGCCACGGGCGAGTGGTGGAATTGGTAGACACGCTAGGTTCAGGGTCTAGTGCTCGTACGAGCTTGGGGGTTCGAGTCCCCCCTCGCCCATCGATTGAGTCCGCAACCGGCGGAGGCCCTTGGTTTGATCCTGGAGATGCCGCGTGAGCTTCGTTGACGAGGAGTTCTTCGAAGACGAGGGTAGCGATGCGGCGGACCAACCGCCAAAGCGCCGGTCCTCGCGGTCCGGAGGCTCCGGCGATGGTGGTGGTGGCCGCGGCGGGTCGGGTGGCTCGCCCCTGCAGCAGCGGGGCGTGCGCATGGCGATCGTCGCCGGCATCGTGGTCATCGGCCTGCTCATCATCATCACGTCCATCCGGGGATGCCGCCGCGACCAGCTGGTCGACTCGTACAAGAAGTACCTGACCGGCGTCAACGCGATCGCGGACGACTCCACGGCGCTGGGCAACGACCTGCGCGCCGTGCTGGACAACAAGGACTTCAAGACCGCGCCGCAGGTGCGTCAGAGCCTCACCGACCTGGCGGCCCGCACCGATGAGCTGGTGCAGCGCACCGACAGGCTGTCCCCGCCCGACGCCATCAAGGCGCCGCAGCGCACCCTCGTCACCGCGATGGAGTACCGGCGCGACGCCCTGCGCGAGCTGCCCGACGCCATCGACGCCGCCGTCAAGGGCACCGACATCGCCAACAAGTTGACGACCATCACCGCCCCGCTGCAGGCGCTGGCAGCCAGCGACGTCATCTACAAGCGGTCGTTCGTCGGACCCACCGAGCAGGCCCTGCAGAAGGACCGCATCAAGGACGTCTCCATCAAGGACTCCGCGATCTTCCCGGGCAACCAGTACGACATGACGTCGCAGTCGGGCGCGCGCAGCATCCTGAGTTCGCTCAGCCAGGTGCGGCCGTCGTCGGGCAGCGATCCGCAGAGCGGCGAGACGTCCGGCAAACATGGTCTGGGCCTCGTCAAGGTGGTCGCCAAGAGCGGCACCACCGAGACCCAGCTGGCCCGGGACACCACCACCCAGATCCCCGGCACCGGCACGGTGTTCCAGGTCACAGTCGAGAACGGCGGCGACTTCAACGAGACCAACATCACGGTCGAGATGACCTACACGACGCCGCTCGACAGCCAGGGCACCAAGTCGACCAAGCTGATCCCGGCCATCGCCCCGGGTGCCGACGAGCAGAAGACGGTGTCGTTCGACGCGCCCAACCCGCCGTACTTCGGCAAGCCGAGCGAGATCACGATCGACGTCAAGCCGGTGCAGGGCGAGACGCTCACGGACAACAACAAGGCCACCTACTCGGTCGAGTTCCAGAACTGATCGATGAACGCGCAGGTCGACGCCTGGTGGGTCATCGTCGCCGGGATCCCGGGCGTGCTCGCCCTCATCTGGCTCGTCGTCCTGTGGATCTCGGTGCGCCGCCTGCGGCGTGACCAGCGGGTGCTCCTGCCGACCGGCGAGCGCGCGGGGATCGTCGAGCGTCAGGCGGCTGCGGGACGTTCGATCGAGCGGCTGCGCGACGATCTCGACGCCGTGCGCGCCGATCTCGCGGGTGTGGCCGAGCGCACCGACGAGAGCCTCGTCACCTCCAAGCGCATCCACCATCTGGAGCGCTACGACGCCTACAAGGACGACGGTGGTCGTCAGTCCTGGTCGCTCGCGATCCTCGACGCCCACGGGGACGGGTCGATCATCACGTCGCTGGCCGGCCGGGAGGGGACGCGCATGTTCGTCAAGCGGGTGCGCGGCGGCGTCGGTGAGCCGGCGCTGTCGCCCGAGGAGCAGCGCGCCGTCGACCAGGCCCGTGCGGGGGACGCATGATCCACCGGAGTCGTCGGGGTGACGCGAAGGATGGCGCGCGATGAGGGTCGCGTTCCTCGGTCCGGCGGGTACCAACGCCGAGGAGGCGCTCCTGGCGCTCCTCGGACCGGAGGGTGAGCACACCCCCGTGCCGTATCCCACGGTGCCGGAGTGCGTGGTCGCCGTGCGCAGCGGCGAGGCCGACAACGCGCTCGTGCCGATCGAGAACTCGCTGGAGGGGTCGGTCAACGCGACCCTTGACCAGCTGTCGGCGGCGGCCGGTGAGATCGTCATCCGCGCCGAGCTCGTGCATCCCATCCGCCACCACCTCATCGCCCGGCCCGGCACGTCGCTCGACGAGATCACGCGGGTGCTCTCGCACCCCCATGCCGTGCCCCAGTGCCAGACGTTCCTGGAGCGTGAGCTTCGCGGCGTGCCCACGGCGGCCGCCAACTCCACGGCCGACGCGGTGCGGATCGTGGTGGAGCAGGACGAGCCCTGGGCGGCCATCGGCACACTGCGCGCGGCCGACATCTACGGCGCCCAGGTGGTCACCGCCGACATCGAGGACGCGCGCGACAACGCCACCCGCTTCGTGATGCTGGGACGCGACCCGGTGGATGCGCTCGGCCCCGGCCGGTTCATCACCTCCATCATCTGCGTACCGCCGCGCGACCGTCCCGGTGGGCTTCTGTCGATCCTGCAGGAGTTCGCCATGCGCGCCATCAACCTCATCAAGCTCGAGTCGCGGCCGACCAAGACCGGTCTGGGCCGGTACGTGTTCTTCATCGACATGGAGGGCAGCCGGGCCCGGGACATGGCCGTCGACGCCGCCATCCGCGCGCTCGAGGAGCAGGGTGTCGCCGACGTCGTCTTCTTGGGGAGCTACCCGGCGGGCGCCGCGCTGGGGTAGCGGTTCGATCGGGTGGGTCGCGGTACCCAGGCTGCGCCGGCGCGCGCGATTCGCGGTGGGCCGGCCGAACGCCGTGCGCGACGACGGTCGGGCGGTGAACGTGGCGCCTGCGTCGGGTCGCGCCCGGTCCCACGGATGGTCCGACCGACGGCGCGCAAACCTCGCCCACGCGACCCGGTGCGCGGATCCCGGAAGCGTGCGCCGGGGGGTGGCGCGACCGTGCCGCGACGGTGACGCATCGCGAACGACCACCGACGAATCGTCACGCGTCTCCCACCAATGCCACGGATCTGTCACGTGCCGAGTTCGTCTCTGCAAACAGTGAACGGTGCGCGACGTTCAATTGAACGTCGTCGGCCGCCCGATTGGACGTTGGCAGAACCGATGCCGGCCGATCTCATCGCCGCCACCCGCCTCCGCCCGTGACCCGCTGCGTGCCGTCACCGTCCCGAAACTGGTCGGTCACACACCGCGGTTTCGCGCCCCTGCGTCGACCGGTACCATCCCGCCACATCCTCACGCCAGAGGTGGAACTTGGCACAGCAGGTGCTGGTACTGAACGCGAGTTTCGAGCCGATCCACGTGACCACGTTGCATCGGGCGGTGGTCCTCGTGCTCAAGGCCAAGGCGGAGGTCCTCGAGGCCGCCACCGCGCCCATCCGCACCTTCGGCGACGGCTTCGTCAAGCCACAGGTCATCCGGCTCACCTACCTGGTGCGGGTGCCGCGCTACGAGGCGCGCAAGATCACGCGCCGGGCGCTCTTCGCCCGCGACGACTACGTGTGCCAGTACTGCGGTTCGTCGGCTCGCCTGACCGTCGACCACGTGGTGCCGCGCAGCAAGGGCGGCGGGTCGGGCTGGGACAACGTGGTCGCCTCCTGTGCGCCGTGCAACTCGCGGAAGGCCGACCACCTGCCGCACGAGATCAAGATGTTCCCGCGCAAGCGTCCCCGTCCGCCGGCCCCCGACGTCTTCATCACCGTGGCGGTGCCGCGGTGCCCGGTCTCGTGGGAGCCGTACCTGGGGGTGTTCGCGGCCTGACGGGCCGATGTTCGATCGCCCGCGCAAGTTAAGTGTCAGGCACCAGGCTTGCGCGGAGGCCGAAACCGGCCACCCGCCGCATGCCCCCGGGAGGATTCGAACCTCCGACACCAGGTTTAGGAAACCTGTGCTCTATCCCCTGAGCTACGGGGGCGCGCGGACAAGGATACCGCCCCGCTGGCAGCATCCTGCGCAAGCACATCGCGCGAAGGAGACGACATGGCCGAAGAGGGGATCGACATCGAGGGGGTCAGCTCCGCATCGCTCTGCGACGCCATGGCCGCCCGCTACCCGCACCGCTGTCACGTGCTGGACCTCATGTCGCCCACCCCGGGTGAGGTGCTCTTCGGCAAGGTCGCGACCATGCGCTTCTTCCCCAACCGGGAGGACCACCACAGCGAGGCCGACCGCTTCGACGACCTGCTGGCCGAGGCGGCCGACACCGGCAACGTCCTCGTCATCGGCGCCGGCGGTCACCCCGACCAGGCCGTGGCGGGCGGCAAGAAGGTGGCGCGCATCGAGGCCGCCGGCTTCACGGGCCTCTTGACCGACGCGCGCCTACGCGACATGGACGAGGTCGCCGACTTCGACATCGTCTGTTACGCGAGTGGCGAGACGGTGCGCGCGGCCGGTGACGACACCCGGCCGCTCGAGGCCAACACCCCCGTCGAGATCGACGGCGTGGGTGTGCTGCCGGGCGACTGGGTCTACGCCGACAACGCCGGCGCCGTGTTCATCCCAGCGGGTGACCTGGACGAGATGCTGGACGCCGCCCGCGCGATCGAGCGTCGCGACGCCGAGGCGGTGGCCAAGGCGCGCGGCGGGGGACGGCGGCGCCGAGGTCGCCGCGGGTAGCGTCGGACGCACGACGATCCCCTGAAGGAGACGCACATGGAGACCATCCAGATCCCGGGCCTGCCGGCCCCCGTGTCGCGCATCGCCCTGGGCACCTGGGCCATCGGCGGATGGATGTGGGGCGGACCGGACGACGACGCCTCGGTCGCCACCATCCGCACGGCGGTCGACCGGGGCATCACCCTCATCGACACCGCGCCGGTCTACGGCTTCGGGCACTCCGAGGAGGTCGTCGGCCGCGCGCTGGAGGACATCCGCGACCGGGTCGCCATCGCCACCAAGGTGGGCCTGGAGTGGGACGACAACGGGCGCATCAACCGCAACTCGTCACCCGAACACATCCGCGGGGAGGTGGAGGAGTCCCTCCGGCGTCTGCGCACCGACCGCATCGACCTCTCGCAGGTGCACTGGCCCGACGGTGCCGTGGCCTTCGAGGACACGGCCGCCGAACTGCTGCGGCTGCGCGACGAGGGCAAGATCCTCGCGATCGGCGTCAGCAACCACACGCCCGCCCAGATGGACGCGTTTCGCAGGGGTGCGCCGCTCGCCACGGTGCAGCCGCCCTACAACCTCTTCGAGCGCGCCATCGAGGACGACGTGCTGCCCTACGCCGTCGACCACGGCCTCGTGGTGCTCGCCTACGGCGCACTCTGCCGCGGGCTGCTGTCGGGACGCATGCGACCCGACACCGCCTTCACCGGCGACGACCTGCGTCAATGGGACCCCAAGTTCAGGGACCCGCGCTACGGGCAGTACCTGGCGGCCGTCGACGCCCTGGCGGAATTCGCGCGTGAGCGTCACGACCGGTCGCTCCTGGCACTGGCGGTGCGCTGGGTGCTGGATCAGGGCCCCACCGTCGCCCTGTGGGGCGCGCGCAACGAGCGTCAGCTGGACGGGGTGGACGACGTGTTCGGCTGGACGCTGTCGGACGACGACAGGGTCGAGATCGACCGCATCCTCGCCCGGCACGTGACCGACCCGGTGGGACCGGAGTTCATGGCGCCGCCCGAGCGGGGGTAGGCGCAGGCGCACTGTCGGTCTCCCGAACGACGGGGAGTGCGCGTCCGGATCGATCCCACGCCCGGATCTCGAGTGGGTCCCTCAAGAGCCGTGCGCCGCGGCCGCGCGTGTGTGGACCGACCGTGTCGGCCGTCACCATGAACCACCCGTTCTGAATCGTCGCGTCGACCCAGGTGTCGTCCACGGACCGAACGGCGATTCGCCCGACCTCGGGACGTGCGCGTCCGGCCACCACGTCGATGCGGACCATTCGGTCATCGACTCTGACGCCACCGCCGATCGAGCTCTCGCACACACGCACCCGCGGAGCGCCCGGGCCTTCCCCGCAAACACCGGTTCCACCGCGACCCGTCGCACCGCCCGCCGGATCCGGAAAGGCGGTGGCGACGATCGTCGTGCCGCCCCACACACCCGCATAGAGCATCCGCGCCGAACCCCCGCCGGCCGGCTGCGTCCGCACCACGGCGATCCACTTCTTCGCCCGCGGGCCGAAGCTCCGAAGCGACGCCGGCAGGCGCACACGCGGCCCGGGCAGCGGCGGATGCGTGCCGTACCGCCGCGCGCCCTCCAGATCCACCCGGCCGACCGGGCGCAGCAGCTGGTCGACGTCGCGGTTGGTCCACGCGCCCGGGATGCGCACCTGCACGTCTCGCTGGCCGACGTCGGTCACGGTGATGCCGGCCGCGTCCAGCTTCCGTGCGCGCTGGGCGATCGCCGTCCGCACCCGCGCGCGGGCCTCGTCCACACCCTCGGCGGCGGGCGGCGTCACCGTCGCGGTCATCCCCCAGTCCACCCGCGCCGGAGGCATGCCCGCCAGCGGATCCACGGGTCGGGGATCGCCCGATCGCACCAGCACGATGCCCATCACCGTCACCGCGACGGCGCCCGATGCGACGGCCACCATCGCCGGTGTGCGTCGCCGCAGCGCACCGCGCCGCCGTCCGGCCTCGCGCGGACGGGCGAGGATCTCCCGGAGGAGGTCCTCCGGTGCGGTCGTGCCCTTCGATGAGTGCGGGTCGAGCGCCCGCACCCGGGTGATCACGTCAGACGGCATCGCCTGCTCCCTGGTCGATGGTGGTGTGGGCTTGTCCACGCGCAAGCTCCGCCCGGATCCGTCGCCGCGCGCGCAGGAGGCGCAGGGCGACGTTGGTGCGGGTGGTGCCGAGCATCTCGGCAATCTCGGCGTGGGTCAGGTCGTCCCAGGCCACCAGCAGGATGAGCTCGCGGTCGGTGGTCGACAGGCGATCCAACGCGCGCACCACGGCCGGGTCGAGCTCGGCCGGCGAGCCCGGTGCCGTGGCCACCTGCGTCTCGCTGACCAGCCGTTCGTGCGCGTCCCCTGCACGGCCTCGCCGGCGACGCTCGTTCAGACAGAGGTTGCGGGCGGTGGCCAGGAGCCACGGCAGCGGATCATCCGGCACCTCGTCAAGCCGGCGCCACGCCACGGCGAACGCCTCGGCGGCGATGTCGTCGGCCGCGGCGGCGCCCACCCGCCGGGCGGCGTAGGCGTGCACGCGCGGGTGGTGGGCGCGAAAGATCTGGGTGAAGCGCTGTGAATCGCCGGACAGGGTGTCGCCCCTCGCACGTGGAACCGTTCATTCATATGGTGTCCGAGCGGCCGCGGATGATTTCATCGTCCGTCGTTCGTGCATCCGGCGGCCGACGTCGTCCCCACGGTGCCGGAGCCGGCGAATCGCGCATCGGCCACGGGGGAGTCGTGATGAGGATGTGTCGCGGTGCGTCGGGCATGCCGGTCAGCCGGCCCAGCCGACCGTTCAGCGCCACGTGGCCAGCAGGTCGTCCACCCGCCGGACCGTGTCCGGCGCCGCGGACGAGCACGCGTAGCCGTCGTAGGGGAGTTCCGCGCCGTCCGCGTACCCCACCCGCATCTCGGTCCGCGTGCCGCCCGCGCAGCCCTCGTCGATCCAGTTCTCGTCACCCGGACGCCAGCCGGCCCCGTCCAGGATCGCGGCGAGGTCGCGCAGCCGCTCGCGATCCGTCACCACGTGCAGACCTTGGTCGAAGCCCGGGACCGCCTTCTGCTGGCGGTACTCCACGCGAACGATGTTTCCGTGACCGGCCGGCGCATCGCCACCGCGCAGCAATCCGACGGTGAGGGCGCCGGCGGCGACCGCGGCGACCACGAGGAGGACGACGGCGATGCGGATGGGTTTCACGGTGGCACGACCTTCGCGGAGCGGGGAGAGTCGTTCCCGGTACGTCGCGGGCGGGTCGCACGTCACATCCGCCACCGTTCGCCTCCTGTGACGGCCCGAACGCGTTAGGGTGGCCTCATCAGGCGACCCCACTACACGCGTCAGGGGACTTGACATGAAGATCGTGCTGAGCGGTGGCGGAATGGTCGGACTCATCCTCGCGCGGCTGCTTCGCATGCGCGGTTTCGAGCCGGTCGTGATCGAGCGGATGAGTCCGGGGCAGTTCATCCCACGCGGATACATGATGGGCTTCCAGGGCCACCAGGTGTTCGAGGAGATGGGCTTCATGGAGCGCATCCGCGGGCTCGGGTGGCCGATCGCCCCCAACGACGACGGGTCGTCCGTCGCGGTCGCCGTGGCGGTGGGCCACGTGCTCGGCATGCTGCAGGACGGGCTGCCGGTGGAGTACGAGCACTCGGTGGTCGACCTGCTGCGCGACGACACGGGACGCATCACCGGTGTGGTGGTGGAGGGCCCCGAGGGGCAGCGGGAGATCGAGTCCGACCTGGTCGTCGCCTGCGACGGGATGATGTCGCCGGTGCGCGAGATGGCGGGTCTGGAGGCCGAGTTCACGCCGCTCGCCGAGGCCGCCATCATGTGGATGTGCCCCGGACAGAACGGCACCTCGTTCCATATGAACTACTTCGCCGACGGCGGCCACATCGGGACGCTCGGCTGGCCGGAGGGCTCTGCGGGCTGGCGAAGCTGCGAGAAGGTGGGCGAGGAGGCCGCGCTCGCCCCGGGCGTCGAGGCGATCAAGGAGATGTGGGCGCGGCTCCTGCCCGAGTCGGCCAAGGGCGTCGCGAACCTCGAGTCCATCGACCAGGTGCGCTACAGCGAGCCCGTGCTCCTGCGCTGCCCCAGGTGGTGGATCCCGGGGCTCATCCTCATCGGCGACTCGGCGCACTTCTTCGGTCCCGAGACCGGCGTGTCGAGCGGCGTCGGGATGCAGGACGCCCAGGCGCTGGCCGAGGCCATCCGTCAGAACCCCCAGAACCCCGACGCCGCCTGCGCCCAGTACGAGGTGTGGCGGGTGCCGGCCGTGCGACCGCTCGAGGACGCGGACCCGGGGCGCGAGCGGCTGGTGACCTACGGGACGCGCACCTCGAAGCCCGAGGAGGTCTGGCCGCCGCCGGCCTGACCCGTCGGGCGTGGGGCGCGGCGGCGCGCGCCGCGCGGCCCCAGCGATCACGTGAGACGGCGCTTCCCACACAGGATCTAATGCGTTAGGGTGCCGGAACCAGATGGCCCCGACGGGTGAGGTGAGCGGCATGAGGATCGTGCTGAGCGGCGGCGGAATGGTGGGGCTCGTCCTCGCCCGGCTCCTTCGCATGCGGGGCTTCGAACCGGTCGTCATCGAGCGCATGACCCCCGGCCAGTTCATCCCGCGGGGCTACATGATGGGGTTCCAGGGGCATGAGGTCTTCGAGGAGCTGGGGCTCATGCAGCGCGTCCGCGATGCCGGCTGGCCCATCGCCCCCAACCAGGACGGCACGTCGGTCGCGGTGTGCGTGGCCGTGGGCCACGTGCTGGGGATGCTGGCCGAGGACCTGCCCGTCGAGTACGGCCACTCGGTGGTCGAGCTGGCGCGCGACGACTCGGGCCGGGTCATCGGCGTGGTGGTGGAGGGTCCCGAGGGCCGACGGGAGATCGAGTCCGACCTGGTCGTCGCGTGCGACGGCATGCGATCGCCGGTGCGCGAGATGGCGGGTCTGGAGGCCGAGTTCACGCCGCTTCCGGACGGTGAGCTCTCGTGGATGTCGGACGCGCAGAACGAGACGTCGTTCCACATGCGCTACCTCACCGACGGCGGGTACATCCTCACCCTCGGGTGGCCGGAGGGATCAGCGGCCTGGCGCAGCTGCGACCGGGTCGGCCGCGAGGCGGCGCTGGCGCCGGGCCTCGATGCCATGAAGGAGATGTGGGCGCGCCTCCTGCCCGAGTGCGAGCGGGGGCTCGAGGGGCTCACCTCCCTGGACCAGGTGCGCTACGAGGAACCGGTGCTCCTTCGCTGCCCGCGGTGGTGGATCCCGGGGCTCATCCTCATCGGCGATGCCGCCCACTTCTTCGGTCCCGAGACGGGGGCGTCCAGCGGCATCGGGATGCAGGACGCA
The DNA here is from genome assembly GCA_964628685.1 of uncultured Bifidobacteriaceae bacterium. Taxonomy (GTDB): domain Bacteria; phylum Actinomycetota; class Thermoleophilia; order Miltoncostaeales; family Miltoncostaeaceae; genus CALMEC01. The sequence goes on from CAZVNM010000003.1 coordinate 458,056, forward strand.
CAGGCCCTGGCCGAGGCGATCCGTCAGAGCCCGGACAACCCCGACCTGGTGTGCGCGCAGTTCGAGGCGTGGCGGGTGCCGGCGGTGCGGCCGCTGGAGGACGCCGATCCCAGTCGCGAGCGCATCCGCACCCACGCGCAGCGTCAGGTGCGCCCCGACGAGGTCTGGCCACCGCCGGGCTGACCTCCGCCGCGTCACCAAACGCGTTAGGGTGACGGCATGAAAATCGTGATCAGCGGTGGTGGAATGGTCGGGCTCATGCTCGCCCGACTCCTTCGGATGCGCGGCTTCGAGCCGCTCGTCTTCGAGCGCATGAAGGCCGGGGAGTTCATGCCCCGCGGCTACATGATGGGCTATCAGGGCTACCCGCCCTTCGAGGAGCTGGGCCTCATGCCGCAGATCCGCGAGGCGGGCTGGGACATCGCGCCCCGCTCCGACGGCAGCGCCGTCGCGGTCTGCGTGAACGTGGGCCTGGTCCTCGAGCTCCTGGCGCAGGACCTGCCGGTGGAGTACGAGAACACCGTCGTCGACCTGCTGCGCGACGGGTCGGGCCGGATCGTCGGCGTCGTGTCGGAGGGGCCCGAGGGTCGGCGCGAGCACGAGTCCGACCTGGTCGTCTGCTGCGACGGCACGCAGTCGCCCACCCGTCAGCTGGCCGGCCTGGAGGCCGAGTTCACGCCGCTCGCCGAGGCCGAGCTCGCCTGGAGCAGCGCCGTCCCCAACGGCACGTCCTTCGTCATGAAGTACTTCTCGGACGGCGGACACATCGGCACGCTCGGATGGCCGCAGGGGTCCGCCGGCTGGCGGTCCTGCAAGAAGGTGGGGCGCGAGAAGGCGGTGGAGGAGCCGGGGCTGGACGCCCTCAAGGAGATGTGGACCCGCTTCATCCCCGAGTGCGCGGAGGGGATCGCCGGCGTCGAGTCGTTCGACCAGGTGCGCTACAGCGAACCGCAACTTCTGCGCTGCCCGAGGTGGTGGACACCGGGCCTCATCCTCATCGGCGACTCGGCGCACTTCTTCGGTCCCGAGACCGGCGTGTCGAGCGGCGTCGGCCTGGGTGATGCGCAGGCGCTCGCCGAGGCGATCCGGCAGAACCCCAAGAACGCCGACGCCGCCTGCGTGAGCTTCGAGGCGTGGCGGGTGCCGGTGGTGCGTCCGATGGAGGACGCCGACCCGGGTCGCGAGCGGCTCAAGACCTACGGTCAGCGCCAGGCGAAGCCGGAGGAGGTCTGGCCGCCGGAGGGCTGATCGTTGAGGCGCCACCGGACCCGCCCGGTGGCGCTCACGCGCTCACGGAGAGTCGTCATCGCCGGGTGTCGGTCGGGGCGCCTGGGGCTCGTCGCTGGCGAGCGTCCGCAGCCGGGCGACCGTGGCCATCAGCAGGAAGGCCAACAGGTTGCCCGGGACGAGCAGAATGAGCGAGAGCCGCGCGTTCTCACCGCATGTCGAATCGACACCGCCGCAGGCCGACCACCGCCACGCGAAGACCCCCATCACCACGGCGGTGACGGCGGCCATGGTGATCAGGAGGCGCCGTTCCTTGAGCCAGAAGCCGAGGACCAGGCCGAGCACCGCGCCGGGGCCGAACCCAAGGAGGAGGATCTCCACGCGCCGAGGATACGGGGGATCGCCGACGCGGGTGTCCCGATGCGCCCGGCGGTTTTCACCACACGCATCCGGCGTCTAACCTGTGCGCCGTGAGCACCAGCACCGCACAGCACACCGACGAGCGCTTCAAGGGACTGCAGCCCCAGGAGTGGCACGAGGTCCTCGCCCCGCCGCCCGAGATCGCGGCCGGGGTCGCCGACCTCCTGCCGAGTCCATCGGCCGAGCCCGAGCGGCTCGTCCTGGACGAGCTGGAGGCGCTCGCCCGCGACCTGGTCGCCCGACCGGACCTGTGGGAGCCGTTGGTCGTGGCCGACGCGGACCGTCGCCGCTACCGGCTGGCCTATGAGGACGAGCGTGTGGACGTCTGGGTGCTCAGCTGGATGCCCGACCAGGGCACCGGTTTCCACGATCACGACATGTCGGGCGTGGGCCTGGCCATCGCGCGCGGCATGGTCGTCGAGCGGCAGATGCTCCTGCCGACCGGCGCGACCCGCCTGGAGCTCTCACCCGGCGACAGCCGCCAGGGCGGTGCCGGCTACATCCATTCGGTGGGTCACGGCGAGGGTGAGCCCGCCGTCTCGATCCACTGCTACTCGCCGCCCCTCGTCCGCGTGGGCCAGTACAAGGTGGACGACCAGGGTGTGCTCTCCCGACACGTGGAGCACGGTCGCCAGGAGCTGATGGACTTCACGATCGCCGCGATCGATCCGAGCCGCGCGGACGGCTGAGGTCGGGACGACGTCGGGCACGCGCATCGGCGTCCTCCGGGCGGCGATCGATCTCGAGTGTTGGCGGGATGGGCGGCCTGTGGCGCGACTGATTCCGATCACGTCGGATGACGGGTGCGCAGCCCGATTCGCACGGGGCGGCATTACTTGACCAAGGATGGCCAAGCTCGTAGCATCGGAGTATGCGCGTCAACGTCGGACAGGCGAAGACGGATCTCTCGAAGCTCCTGGCCAGGGTGGAGGCGGGCTTCAGCGTCGAGATCGCGCGGGACGGCACACCCGTCGCACGGCTGGTCCCCATCGAGGCCGACGAGGGCCCCGGGGAGCGGTTCATCGCCGCGCGCGGCGCACTCGCCGGTGCGATTCGCATCGGTGAGGACTTCGAGTTCACCGACGACGAGATCGCGGAGATGGTCGACGACGCGTCGTGAGGCTGTTGCTCGATACGCATGTCGTGCTCTGGCAGCTCGGGGGTGAACGACCGCTTTCGCAGGCGGCCACCGATGCCGTTCGGGATGCCGATGCCCTCTTCGTGAGTGCCGTTTCGTTCGCCGAGATCGGGGTGAAGGTCGCACTCGGCAAGCTCGCCGTTCCGGACGGGCTCGTGGACGCCGTCCTCGGGGCCGGCCTGCGGCTCCTTCCGCTCGACGCCGAGCACGGTCTGGCGGTCGCCCGCCTGCCGCTGATCCACCGGGATCCGTTCGACCGACTCCTGATCGCCCAGGCCCGCGCCGAGGGCCTCGTCCTCGTGACGGCGGATGCGCGCATCCCCGAGTACGACGTACGGACGATCTCCGCATAGCCACTCGCGCACGTGACCGACGTGGTCCCTGACACCGGTTGCGTCACCCTCAACGTGCGGTCCAACCCGGCCTCAGTCCAGGCGCACCACCAGGTCCTCCAGCGGCAGGCGGTGGGCGGTCGCACTCCAGCGCTCCGGTGAGCGCCGCGCCGGGTCCCGCACGACGCGCGGCCGGCCGAACGCCAGCACCGCCGCCGGCGTCTCGTCGCCCGAGAGGTCCACGGACCGGGCGAGGCCCGCGGGATCGTGGACACCGTTGGGACACGAGGCGATCCCCTCGGACCAGGCGGCCAGCATCATGCTCTGTGCGGCGCGCCCGGCGTCGAACCCACCCATCGCGCTGCCCGACATCCGCACGGCGAGCACCACGACGAGCGGCGCCGTGAGGACCATCCGCGACACGTAGACGCTCGGCGCGATCCGCGCGCGGGCATCACCCGTGGCCACGAGGAAGCGCCACGGCTGACGGTTGCGGGCGCTGCCGGCCAGACGTCCGGCGTCGAGGATGCGCGTGACCTCGACATCGTCGAGCGGCGTCGGATCGAAGTCGCGGTGGTCGCGCTTGCTGGCGATGGCCAGCCGGGTCTCCAGGGGCATCGGTCCACCTCTGCGGAGTCGGGACACGGGGTACATTAGGACCATCACGTTGTGAGCCCACATTTCGGGAGGTCCGGCATGTCCGACGTCTACAAGCACATCGCCGTCTGCGTCGATCGCTCAGACCCGGCGCAGGCCGCGCTCAAACATGCCGTCGCCCTGCGCGACGAGCTGGGCGCCGAGCGCCTGTCGGTGGTCCACGTGGCGCCGTGGCCCATGATGTACGCCGGTGAGGCCGCCGGTTGGGCCCCCGACCCCAGCGAGATCGAGTCCGCGGCCGGCAGCTGGCTGGAGGAGATGACCAAGACGATCCCCGGATCGACGAGCGTCCTGCTGGAGGGCTACCCGCCGGTGGCGGTCTGCGATTGGGCCGAGGAGAACGACGTGTCGGTGCTGATCGCCGCGTCGCACCGCGGTCTCGTGGAGCGCGTGCTGCTGGGGAGCTTCGCCGGCTACCTGGTGCGCCACGCGCCGTGCGACGTCCTGCTGACGCGCCCGGTCAGCAAGAAGTAGGAGAATCGGCCGCATCGCGGTACCATCGTTCTCGAAGTTATTGGAGATTCGGCCCCACTCTTGGATGGAGTGCGCGCCCTCCGATGGAGAAGGAAGGTCCCACTGTGGCTCAGGGCGTTGTCAAGTGGTTTTCGGCGGAGAAGGGTTACGGCTTCATCACCCCGGATGACGGTGGTCGTGACCTCTTCGTGCATCACTCGCAGATCCGAATGGACGGGTATCGCACCCTCGAGCAGGGTCAGCGGGTCAACTTCGAGTCGCAGGACGGCGACCGGGGTCCCCAGGCCGTCGAGGTCAGTCCCGCCTGATCGTCGTGGGCGGGATGCGGCGTGCCCTCCGACCCATCGGGCAGAATCTCACGCCAGTGTCCGACCCCCGTCACGCACGCCGCACGACCATCGTCGCGGTGACCGCTGCACTGACCCTGGTCGGCGCGGTCGCCGTGGGCTGCGGCGGCGAGGACCCGCCGCGCGAGACGGTGATCGCCCAGGCCTGCAGCCCGGACAACACCGGCAAGCGGGTCATCGTCGAGGGTTTCCTGCGCCTGCCCAAGAAGCTCGAGCTTTCGGACACCGCGGTGATCGACCTCTTCTCGCTCCTGGGTGGGGACGGTGACCGCGCCTCGGTGCGCGTGCCGATCGGCGATGGGCCGAACCAGCTGCGCGATCTGCCGCCCACCTACACGCCCACCAGCCTGCGCGTCGGGATCGACGGTTCGACCGAGGGTGAGGAGGTCACGATCATCGATCGTGTCCGCCTGACCGCGAAGGTCGAGGATGTCGACGGCGCCTGCGTCCTCACCGACCCGGTGGTCGAGGTCGGCGCGAAGTAGCCCGTCGGGTCGTGTGATCGCAGGCCGGCGCGGGGATCAGGCGCCGACGGCGGGGCGCACCCGGCGCTTCTGCAGCGCGGCGTCCAGCACCTGGTCCAGGCGCTCGGCGAACACGACCGTGATCTTCTTCTTCAGCTCGTCCGGCACGTCGGCGATGAACTGCCCCTCGTTGGCCCCGGGCAGGACCACCGTGCGGATGCCGGCGCGGTAGGCGGCCAGCACCTTCTCCTTCACACCGCCGATGGGGAGCACCTGACCGGTGAGGGTGATCTCGCCGGTCATCGCGACGTTGGGGTTGACCGGCCGTCCGGACAGTGCCGAGGTGAGCGCCGTCGTGAGGGTGACGCCGGCCGACGGACCGTCCTTGGGCACGGCACCGGCGGGCACGTGCAGGTGGATGTCGTGCTTCTGGAAGAAGTCCTCGTCCACACCCAGGCCCAGGGCCTCGGCGTTGACCCGCACGAACGTGACCGCGGCCTGCGCCGACTCCTTCATCACGTCGCCCAGCTGCCCGGTCACCACCAGACGGCCGGTGCCGGGCATGACCGACGCCTCGACGAACAGGATTTCGCCGCCCACGCCGGTGACCGCCAGGCCGGTGGCGACCCCCGGCTCGCGCGTGCGCCGCTTGACCTCGTAGAGCACGCGGTCGGGGCCGAGCATCTCGCGGACCATGTCGCGGGTGACCGACACCCGTCCGGTCTCGCCCTCGGCCACGCGCCGGGCGATCTTGCGGACCACCGCGCCGATCTGACGTTCCAGGCCGCGCACGCCGGCCTCGCGCGTGTACTCCGAGATGATGACCTTGAGCGCGGCATCCGGGATCCGTGCTTGCTTGGCGGCAAGTCCGTTGGCCTTCAGCTGTCGCGGCACGAGGTAACGCCGGGCGATGTGGAGCTTGTCCTCGTCCGTGTAGCCGGCCAGTCGGATGATCTCCATGCGGTCGCGAAGCGGCGGCGGGATCGTCTCGAGCAGGTTCGCGGTGCAGACGAACATGACCCGCGAGAGGTCGATCGGCAGGTCCAGGTAGTGGTCGCGGAACGAGCCGTTCTGTGCCGGGTCGAGCACCTCCAGCATCGCCGAGGCGGGATCGCCGCGCACGTCGGAGGCCATCTTGTCGATCTCGTCGATCATGACCACGGGGTTCATCGACTCGGCGTCGCGGATGGCCCGCACCAGGGTGCCCGGCATGGCGCCGATGTAGGTGCGCCGATGGCCGCGGATCTCGGCCTCGTCGCGCACCCCGCCCACCGAGATGCGGGCGAAGCGCCGTCCCAGCGCCCGTGCGATGGACTGGCCCAACGACGTCTTGCCGACGCCGGGCGGCCCGACGAAACAGAGGATCGGGCCCGACACGTCGCGCTTCAGGCGGATGACCGCCAGATATTCGAGGATGCGCTCCTTGACGTGCTCGATGTCGTAGTGGTCGTCGTCCAGCACCCTGCGGGCGGCCTTCAGGTCCAGGTTGTCCTCGGTGAACGTGGACCACGGCACCGACAGGATCCAGTCGAGGTAGGTGCGGATGACCGAGTACTCGGCGGCGGCGGACGGTAGGCGGCTGAGCCGGTCGAGCTCGCGTTCGGCGGCGCGCCGCACGACCTCGGGCGGGTCGAGTTCGGCCAGGCGCACGCGCAGGTCGTTGATCTCGGCCTGGGTCTCGTCGGTCTCACCCAGCTCCTGCTGGATGGCGCGGAGCTGCTGGCGCAGGTAGTACTCGCGCTGCTCCTTCTCCATGTCCGACTGGACCTCGCTCTGGATCTTGGCGCCCAGCTCGAGGACCTCTGCCTCGCGGTTGAGGAGCACCGTGATGCGCCGCAGCCGCGCCTCCAGATCCCGTTCGGCCAGGAGCTCCTGCTTCTCCTCGGCCGTGAACCGCATGGACGCGGCGATGACGTTGGTGAGGAGCGTCGGGTCCTGGATGCTCGCTACCGCAAGCTCCAGTTCGTCCGGCAGGTACGGGACCAGGTCGATGATCCGGCTGAAGATGCTCTGGATGTTGCGTGACAGGGCCTCGATCTCGCGGGACGAGGCCGCCTCCTGCGGCATCGCGGTGACGGTGGCCTTGAGGTACGGGGTGGTGGCCGTGTACGGGCCCACGCGGATGCGCTCGACGCCCTGCGCCAGCACCCGCAGCGTTCCGTCGGGGGCCTTCATCATGCGCTGCACGACCGCGGCGGTGCCGACGTCGTAGAGGAGTTCGGGCGGCGGCTCGGTCACCTCGGGGTCGCGGGAGGTGACGAGCGCGATCATCCGCGTGGACGAGTCGACCACGTCCTCGATCAGCCGGATGGAGCGCTCCTCGCCCACGGCGAGCGGCGCCATCGCACCCGGGAACACCACCGTCGCCTTGAGCGGCAGGACCGGCAGTTCGTCCGGGATCTCGCTCGGATCCGGCGGGAGCGGTGCCTCGGTGCCCATCAGGCGGTCCGCACCGCCAGCAGCACGCGGGTGATGACCGGACGCGTGGCGAGGGGCAGCGCGATCTGCAGCAGCCCGCGCTCGTAGCGCACGGTGCTGGCGTCGGGGTCGACCGGCGTGCCCAGACGGAGCTTGCGCTCGATGCGGCCCCAGTCGATCTCGGCGTGGTGGTAGACGCGGCGGCCGTCCTCGTGCGGGCGTCGCCGCTGCCCGCTGATGATGAGCACGTCGCCGTCCAGCACGACGCCCAGCGAGTCGGGGTCGAGCCCGGCGATGTCCACGGTCACGTTGAGCGTGGGCGGGTCGTCGGTCATGTAGACGTCGGTGTCGGGTCGCATCGGCCCGGTCGTGCCGAGGTGCGCGCCGATGAGCTCGGCGAACCCCTCGGAGTCGAATCCGAGGCCCTGGAACCCGCTGATCATCCGGTCGCGTCGTGCCACGCGGTGCAATTTAGCCGCTGCGCGGCAGGCGGTGGGTGATGGTCCCCACCGTCGGCCGTCAGACGGCCGCCTCGCCGATCAGGATCATCATGGTGTCGAGCTCCTCCGCGCAGGCGGGGCAGCCCTCCACATGTGCGGCCATCGTCGGCATCCATGCGACGGCGTCGCCGCCGTTCGCCGCACGCTCCGCGTAGACGTCCAGCAGGTCGAAGCACTCGTCGCAGCCGACCTCGTCGTGGGCGGGACCGAGGAGCGCCGCCATCAGGCGGTCGTGTCGTGCGTTCGTCACATCCCACCTCCGTCGATCGTGAACCCGCGCTCCCCGAGCGTCGTGCGCAGGGCGCGACGGGCGTCGTGGAGCGTCTTGTAGAGCGCGCCGCGCGTGGTGTCCAGACGTTCGGCCAGCACGTCGATGGGGACGCCGCCGAGCGTGAGGGCCACCAGCACCTCGCGTCGGTGCGGGGTCAGTGTGGTGATTGCATCCATGATCGCCTCCAGGAGCTCGTTGCGCTCGACCGACTCCTCCACGGTCGTGCGGGTGCGTGCCAGGCGCTCCAGCGTCGCGTCGGCGGTGGGGACGTCACGGTCGTGCCAGACGTGGTTTCGCACGCCGACGCCGGCGATGTTGACGGCGAACTTCCACGCCCAGGTCGTGAAGCGGCTGCGGCCCTCGAAGCGCTCGAGCGCGCCGAGCACCGCCACCACCGCGTCGTCGCGCGCGTCGTCGGCGATGCGCCCGATGGTGGTGGCGTCGTGCAGACCCAGCTGGTGCGCACGCCGTGTGGCCTCGCGTCGGGCCGCGTGCCTCAGGAGCTCGCGCAGCTCGGTGAGCGCCGCATCGTCGCCGGCGCGCAGGCGTTCGACGACCGCGGCGTCGGAGCCGCCGAACCTCCGGACGGCGTCGGGATGGGCATCCCCACCGGCAGCACGGGCGGCGTCCTCCGGCACCCGTGCGACGCTAGCAGAGGCCCAATCGCGGGCGTGCGCCGCGCGGTGGACGTGGCGGGTGCGGCGATCACGCCGCGCCGTCCAGGTCGTGGCCGAGCGCGGCGATCGTGTGGTCGACGAGCTCCTGACGCCCGTGCTGGATGGTGCGGATGAGCACGCCGGACTCGTCCGCGCGGTACTGGCCCACGTGCGTGAGCGGCGGGGAGTACGCGTGGATCGTCACGGCCGGCGTGCCGGCGGCGTGGCCGACCGAGTGGATGTACCCGGCCCGGCCGCTGCGCTCGTCGCCCACGCCGAGGCGGCGGTAGAAGGCGCCGTCCACGAGGCGCAGCTGACGCTCGATCACCTCGCCGTCGGCGACGACGAGCCCCACGGCCGCGTCGCCGTGGTCGTGGTACCCGGTGAACTGGCCGGGCATCCAGCTGAGCACCCACAGGTCCAGGCGGTCGTCCTCGTAGAGCAGTCGATACCTGCGACGGACGGGGTCGGTGACGACCAGCGGCCGCCAGAGGTCGGGGGTGATGAACACGCCGCGCACGAGCGACAGGAGCTGGGGCTCGGTGAGGATCTCGCCAGGGCCGGTCGGGATGAGCTCGGCGGCACGCGCGGCAAGGTCGTCCGGCGGCGACATGACGTCGTGCCACTGTTCGTCGGTCAGGTCGGGGGGTGGGACGCGGCGGTCCGTGGTGAACGCGCGCGCCATGGGGGTGATGGTCATCTCATGCCTCCTCAGGTGGTGGGGGTGCTCGCCGCATCGGCGAGCGGGACGTCGGCCCGGGCCAGGCGCTCGCGGTCCATCACGGGCCGCGGATCGGCGGTCAGGAGCTCACGCGCCGCCTCGAGGTCGTCGGGGACGTCGACCACCGTCATCGCGACGAGCCGGTCCGCGTCGTCGACCTGGGCCACGCTCAGGCTCCCGTCTGGGGTGCCCTCGCGCCGAACACCGGTGCCCGAGCCGACGCTGACGTGCTCGATGAAGGCCCAGTCGCCGAGGCCGCTGAAGAAGTACGGGACCTCGCGGAACGGTCCGGGGTCGGCGCCGGCGATGACCCGCGCGACGTGCACACCATGCGAGCGCGCGACGTCCACGTGCTCCACGCGGACGCGCCCGCCGTGCAGGGGGCTCTCCCAGGCGGCGATGTCGCCGATGGCGAAGATGTCGGGGTCGCTCGTGCGAAACGAGGCGTCGGTGGCGACGCCGCCGTCGGCCAGGTCCAGGCGACTCTGTGCGGCGAGCCCCACGAGCGGGGTGACGCCGATGCCCACGATGATCCGGTCGAAGCGCTCGCGGCTGCCGTCCGAGAGGACCAGCACCGGGGCGTCGCCGTCGGCGGCGATCTCCTCCACGCCGGCCCGGGCGCGGATGTCGACACCGCGCTCGGCGAGCTGGTCGGCGACCCAGGAACCCACGATCGGGCCGAGCGCCCGCTCCATCGTCGTCTCCTCGGGGAACGCCAGGAGCACGTCGTCCCCGCGCATGCGTGCGGATGCGGCGAACTCGGCGCCGATGAACCCGCCGCCCACCACGCCCCAGCGGATGCCGGAGCCCAGCACCTCCCGCACGCCGGCGGCGTCCTCGAAGGAGCGGATCACGTGGATCCGATCCGCCAGCTCTGCGGGGGCGGGGATGCGCCGCGGCTCCGAACCGGGTGCGAGCACCAGCGTTCCGTAGCCGATGCTGCGACCGCTCAGGCGCACGCTGTGGCCCAGCCGGTCCACGTCGACCACCGTCTCACCGGTCATCAACGTCACATCGTGATCCGCGTACCAGTCGGGCTGCTTGACGAAGGCCTTCGCCTCGGGCCGCTCGCCGCGCAGGATGTGCTTGGTGAGGCCGGGGCGCGTGTAGGGCGCGTGCGGCTCGGCGCAGATGACGGCCAGCGAAAGGTCCGACTCGAGCTCGTCGCGGAGCGTCGCCGCCACCGCTCCGGCGGCGACCCCGCCGCCCACCACGATCACGTCGTATCGCTCCATGTCTCCTCCTTCAGATCGGGTTCTCACATCCGTTGGTGTCGACGCAGGGCGATTCCTTACCCCGGTTCGGGGCTCGGGCGGCGGGTCGGTTCAATTGAACGGCGTTCGTCGTTCAATTGGAGGTGGGCGGCCGTTCATTGTTGGTGGTGGTGGCGCGGAGTCGGCTCGGGGTGTGAGGAACGTGGCGGGGTGTGTGACGTTGCGGCGGGTTCGGGCGGGGTGGATGGTTCGTCGTGTGGTCGGTCGGTGTCCGGTGTCCGTTCAATTGGACGGCGGTTGTCGTTCACTTGGACGTTGGGTGACCGTTCAATCGAGCGGGTGGTGGCCCTTGTTCGGCGCACCCGGGCGCCGCCCGGACGCGATCGTCACGGGACACGCACGCGGTCGCACCGGGATCGTGTCCGGCGACCGGTCGTCGACGTTCGATCGAACCGGCCGTCATCTCGATTGCCCCCCACACCGGTGACTGCGAGACTCCGCGCGTGGAGGACGTGGGTGCTGAGCGCGATGGTCATGTGCACGTCGACGTGCGGGCGACGCGGCCGCGGATGCGTCCGTTCGCCCAGTTCGACGCGCTGCGCGACGTGGCGATCGCCGTGGCCCGGGGCGCCGACGCCGAGGCCGTCCTCGCCCTGGTCACCGAGCACGCCGCGGATCTGGTGGACGCCGACGGATGCGCGCTGGTGCGGTTCGACCAGGACGGGACGGCACGGTCGCTGGCCCACTGGGCGCGTGACGGTGTCTCGTCCGACGGACTCGCCGGCGACCCCGCACTGGGCGGCGACAGCGCTGTTCCCATCGTGCACCGCACCGGCCTTCCCGCGGTGGTCGGCTCGTACGCCGCCATCGACGACCCCCAGGGTCGGTTGCTCGCCCGCGAATACGGCAGCGGCGCCGCGGTGCCCATCACCCTCGGCCTGGGTGTCTGGGGTGCCCTCGCCGTCACCTCCCGAGCGACGCGCGCGTTCGATCAGCGGACCGTTGAGCGGCTGGGCGAGTACGCCAGGCTGATCGCGCCGTCGGTGGCGTCGTCGGATCCCGGGGCGCGCTCCGGTGTGGAGGCGCTGCTCGACACGCTCTTCACGTCCGCGCCGGTCGGGTTCGCCTACATCGGACTCGACGGTCGGATCCTGCGCGCCAACCACGCGTTCGCCGCGATCGGCGGCATGCGCCCCCAGCGGATCGTCAACCGGACGGTCGCCCACCTCGTCGACCGATTCCCGATGCTCGCGATGGCCGACCTCGACCATCTGGCGCGGTCGGGTGAGGAGCTGCGCGACGTCCCGGCGCTGATCCCGGATCCGGAACACGGTGAACGGGTGCTCCTGTCGAGCTTCTATCCGGTCGCGCGCGAGACCGTGCTGGGTGTCGGTGTCGTCGTGGTCGACGTCACCACCGAACGCCGGGCGGCGGAGGACCTGCGACGCGAACGCAACTACTCGGCGGCGCTCATCGACGCGCTGCAGGACGGCCTGGCGGTGACCGCGCCCGACGGGACGCTCACCGACGTCAACGAACGCTTCTGCGCCATGACGGGCTTCACGCGCGACGAGCTCATCGGTGCGACCCCGCCGTACCCGTACTGGCCGGCCCACCGCGCCGCGGATCTGCACCGCACGCTCCTGCGGGCCCTCGAGGCGGGCGAGAGCGAGGAGCGGCTGGAGTATGTGCGCGCCGACGGCACGTCGCTTCCCGTCGTGGTGGCCCGCGCCCCGCTGCACGACGCTGCCGGTCGCATGAAGGGCATCGTCGCGACCGTGCGCGACGTCACCGGCGAACGGCGGGCCGAGATGGAGCGCATGGGGCTCCTCGCCGCCGAACGTCTGGCGCGACGGCGGGCGCTCATCCTTCACCAGATGGGCTCGTCGCTTGCGCGCGCGGTCACCCCGGAGGACGTCGCGGACCTCCTGGCGGGGGCGGCGGCCACCTACCTGGGGGCACCCCACTGCCACATCCTCGACCGCATCGACGGATCGGTGGCGATGCCACCGCAGGTCCCCGCCGATGCGTGGGCCACCTCGCGCGACGTGGCCACGGTCGACGCGGTCGGCACGACGGGGGTGGCGCGCTACCTGGCCGATGCCGCCGCGACGCGCGACGCGCTGCCCCTCCTCGTCGGCACCGGGTCGTGGGGTGCGGCCGCGATGATGCCCCTGGGCGCGGCGACGGCGCCGGATCGCGGCGTGCTGCTTCTCGGGTTCTCGGCGGAGCGCCCGTTCCCGTCGGAGGACCGGCTGCTGTTCGAGACCGTGGCGGAGCTGGTCGCCCAGGCCCTCGAACGTGCGCGACTCTTCGCCGCCGAACGGGCCGCGGCCGAACGCCTGCGGGAACGCGACGCGTCCCGCGTCGCCCTCCTTCGCGGTGTCTCCCACGAGTTCCGCAGCCCGCTCACCGCCATCGCCAACGCGGCGGCCGCCCTGGAACAGATCACCGACACCGACGACCGGCGGGACCTGGCCGCCGTCGTCCTGACCGAGACGCGGCGCCTCGACCGCTTCGTCGCGAACGTGTTGGACCTCTCGCGCCTGGAGGGCGCGATCCTCGAACCCAGATGGGACTGGTGCTCGCCCGTGGAGCTGGTGGCCGGGGCGGTGGAGGCCGCGACCGCCCTCACCGACGGGGTGGCCATCGCCACCGCGGTGGACGAGACCGCGCCGCTGGTGCGCGCCGACCCGGTCATGACCGAGCGCATCCTCGTCAACCTGCTGCACAACGCCATGCGCCACGGCGGACCGCCCATCACCCTGTCGGTCGACGTCGCCGGCGCTGGCGTGCGCTTCGTCGTGCGGGACGGCGGTCCGGGCGTGACGGCGGGGTCCGAGGACGCGATCTTCGAGCCGTTCGTGGGTGATCCCAGTCGCGGTGGGCTGGGACTGGGGTTGGCGCTCTCCCGCGGCCTTGCGCGGGCGCAGGACGCGGTGCTCGCCCTCGAACGCGCGGCGCGCGGCGCGTGCTTTTCGTTGACAGTCCCGTTGACGGAGGAGGCACCGGCATGAGCACGTCCAGTCGGGTCCTCGTGGTGGACGACGAGCCCCAGATCGTGCGCGGGCTCTCGGCGGCGCTGCGGGCCGCCGGATACGAGGTCGCGAGCGCCGGCACCGCGTCGGAGGCCATGACGGCCGTTGCGACGCGTCCGCCCCATGTGGTCATCCTCGACCTGGCGCTGCCCGACGGCAGCGGGATCGACGTGTGCTCGGCCATCCGCCAGTGGAGCAGCCTGCCGGTGATCGTCGTCTCGGCGCTTGACGGCGAGCCCGACAAGATCGCGGCCCTGGACGCCGGCGCCGACGATTACGTGACCAAGCCGTACGCCGTCGGCGAGCTCCTCGCACGTGTGCGGGCCGCACTTCGCCGGGTCACGGTGCGCGACGATTCACCCTCGGTGCGGTTCGGGGACATCGAGGTCAACCTCGCCCTGCGCGAGATCACCCGCGCCGGCGAGCGCGTGCACCTCACCCCGCGCGAATACGACATCCTCGCCCTCCTGGCCGCACACCCCGGGCGGGTCCTCACCCACGCCACGATGCTCCGCGAGATCTGGGGCCCCGCATACGTCGGCGAGACCCAGTACCTGCGCGTCCACATGGCGAGCCTGCGACAGAAACTCGAGACCGAACCCGGGCGGCCGCGGCACCTGGTCACCGAGACCGGGGTGGGCTACCGGCTTCGGATCGACGTCTGACGGCCCGGCGGAAAACCGCAATCTTGATACGACCCCAACACCGACCGCGCGATTCTTGACACCGTCCTGATGTCCGGTCGTCTACGTTGCCTGTGGACCCCGGCCGGTGGGATCGTGACCCCCCACCACAGGACCATGGTTCGGCTCGAGCGACAAGCGACGAACGGTCGACCGCGATCTCACCGGCCAGGGGACTCCGCCGTCAGGGCGACAGGCGGGTGAGCGTCCAGCCGTCCGGCCCGAGTTCGTAGCGGAAGCGGTCGTGCAGCCGGCTGTCACCGTGCTGCCAGAACTCGAACGCCTCGGCCCGCAGGCGGTGGCCGCCCCAGTACGGCGGCCGGGGGATCGGCCCATCCCCGAACCGCCGCGCAAGCTCCTCGAAGTGATCCTCGAGCTCCGCGCGCCCGCCGATCGGCGTGCTCTGCGCCGATGCCCACGCGCCGATGCGACTGGCCGGGTGGCGCGAGTCGAAGTACGCATCCGAGTCGGCCGCGCTCGTGCGGGTGACGGTGCCCTCGATGCGGATCTGCCGGCCGACCGTCGCCCAGTGGAAGGTGAGCGCCGCGTGGGGGTTGGCCGCCAGCTCGTGGCCCTTGCGGCTCTCGTAGTTGGTGTACCAGCAGTAGCCGTCCGGCCCCGACCCGCGCAGCAACACCATCCGCGCCGACGGCCGCCCATCGGGTGTGGCCGTGGCCAGACACATCGCCTCGGGCTCGTGGACGCCGGCCGCGTGCGCATGTTCGAACCACCTCGCGAACTGCCGATGCGGATCGGCGTCGAGGGCCCCGTCGTCGATCGGTCCGGGCAGGTCGATGGGCGATGACACCCGAGTGAGACTACGTGTTCGGCGGTTCGTGCGATGCTTGTCGTGGGCGCCCATCCCGCTCGGCACACCGGGCCGGACTGCGCTACGGTTGTAACGAACACACCGCCATCGGCGGCTTCGGATCGGAACCAGCCATGACGACACAGACAGAACTCGAAAAGGCGTTGGAGCGCGCGTCCTCCGACTACCTGTCGGTGTCCAAGTCGGCCCACCTGTTCGACGAGGCCGAGTACACCCGCGCGGAGGCCGAGGCGTGGGAGCGGATGGAGGAGGCACGCGAGGCCCTCGAGGCCGCGCGCTCCGTCGGGGTCTGACCCCGGCCGCACCACGTCCATGCCGCAACCACAGGTCTCCCTGTTCGAGGACCCCGCCCCCGCCGTGCTGCACTTCGACGGCGGGTCACGGGGCAACCCCGGCCCCGCCGCCTGGGGATTCACCCTCGCCGACGCACACGGCACCCCGCTCGCGTCCGACGGCCGGACGATCGGCGTGGCGACCAACAACGTCGCCGAGTACGGCGGACTCATCGCGGGACTCGAGCGCGCGCTCGAGCTGGGCGTGCGCAACCTCGCGGTTCACGGGGACTCGAAGCTCGTCATCGAGCAGATGGCGGGACGCTGGAAGGTCAAGGCACCCGGGCTGCAGCCTCTCAACGACACCGCCCGCAAACTGAGCCGCGGCTTCGAGACCATCACGTTCGCCCACGTCCGACGGGCCGGCAACACCGAGGCCGATCGCCTCGTGAACGCGGCCCTCGACGCCGAGTAGCCGACGGGACGCGGCGGCGACGGCGTGCCGGCCGGGACGACGACGGTTACGCTTCTGCCCGTGGAGGATCGGCGCAGATGAGCGCGGCGGGTGACGTGCGGGCGGTGGTCGCGGGCCACCCGCTCCTGCGCGCCGGACTGGCCGCGCTGCTGCGGGCGCTTGACACGATGGGCGCCGTCGGCATCGCCGGCGACCGCACCGAGATCGCCGGCCGCATCCGCGAGGCCGAGGCCAACGTGCTGATCATCTGCGGCGGTCCGGCCGAACTCGTGGCGGACATCGAGGCGCTCTCCGGCCAGAACCGTGCCATTCCGGTGCTCGCCGTCAGCACCGACGGAGGATCCGCGTTCGTCCGATCGGCCTTCGCGGCCGGTGCCGCCGGAGTGCTCACCACCACCGCCGCCGAGGCCGACCTCATGGACGCGCTGCGCGCGGTCGCGGCCGGCGGCTCGTACCTGCATCCCAGCCTGGGGGCCGCTCTCGCACAGGTCGAATCGACCCGTCCCGTCGACGATCTCTCGCATCGCGAACGCGAGGTGCTCCGTCTCATCGCGCTCGGCATGACCAACCCGGAGATCGCGCAGGTGCTCGTGGTGAGCACCCGCACCGTCGAGACCCATCGCGCCCATCTGGCGCGCAAGCTGCGGGCCCAGTCGCGCGCCGACCTCGTGCAGCACGCCCTGCGGGGTGGGCTGTTGACTGTGGACTAGCCGGCTCGGATCTTTCGGTTGACGGTCGCCCTGCCCTGACGGTTCGGCGATCCTCCCCGGTTCCTGGGTGCGGCGGAGAACCTTCGGTTCCAGCGCCGGACCTGTGACGGTGGCGTTCTCTGGCACGACTCTCGGGTCGACCTCTGTCGACGGGTCGTTTACCGGCAGTCGTTGACGGCAGGCACGTGAGTTCGCCTGGTCGGCGAACGCGGCGGCGCCCTTCGGCGCCGCCGCAACCGCCTTTTGTGGCTCGACCCCCCGGCTCGGATCTTTCGGTTGACGGGGCCGTTCTCCTTGACGGTTCGGCGATCCTCCCCGGTTCCAGGGTGCGGCGGAAACCTTCGGTTCGGCGCCGGACCTGTGACGGTCACGTTCCGGGGGACGACTTCGGGGCGACCTCTGTCGACGGTTCGTTTACCGGCAGTCGTTGACGGCAGGCACGTGGGTTCGCCTGGTCGGCGAACGCGGCGGCGCCCTTCGGCGCCCCCGCAACCGCCTTGTGTGGATTCTGGCTCGAACCACTCCGGCTCGGATCTTTCGGTTGACGGTCGCGCTCCCCTGATGGGGGCGCGATCCTCCCCGGTTCCATGGTGCGGCGGGGAACCTTCGGTTCGGCGCCGGACCTGTGACGGTCACGTTCCGGGGGACGACTTCGGGGCGACCTCTGTCGACGGTTCGTTTACCGGCAGTCGTTGACGGCAGGCACGTGGGTTCGCCTGGTCGGCGAACGCGGCGGCGCCCTTCGGCGCCCCCGCAACCGCCTTGTGTGGATTCTGGCTCGAACCACTCCGGCTCGGATCTTTCGGTTGACGGTCGCGCTCCCCTGATGGGGGCGCGATCCTCCCCGGTTCCATGGTGCGGCGGGGAACCTTCGGATCCAGCGCCGGACCTGCGGCGGTCGCGTTCTGGGGGACGACTCTGGGGCGACCTCTGTCGACGGGTTGTTACGGCAGTCGTTGACGGGAGGCACGTGGGTTCGCCTGGTCGGCGAACTCAGGCGGCGCCCTTCGGCGACCCCGCAACCGCCGTTCGTGTCGGGCCGTCGCCCCGTCTCGCGCAAGCCTGGTGCCTGACACGTAACTTGCGCGGGTTCCTCCGGAGGGTGGCTGTGTCGGGATTTGCGAATGGTCAGTGCCGTGCCGTCCCCTGGCTTTCGGCCCGGTTCACGCAAGCCTGGTGCCTGGCACGGGGCTTGCGCGGGCCGTCGGCAGGCGGGCTGTCATTGGGATCGCGGGTCAGCACCCGCCCCGCACATGAACCGAACCGACACCACGACCGACCGGTCGGCCGGTCAGACCCCCGCGGGCGGGCGCATCCCGTCGCGCTTCGCCTCCAGCTCCTCGGCCAGGGCGCGTGCCTCGGCCGCCGCATCCGGCGGCGCGTGCATCGTCACGAAACGGGCCTCCGCGGCCAAACCGTCCAGACGGTCCCACGCATCGTCCTCGAATCCCGCCATCCCGGCGGCGCGGCGCAACCGGTCGAGGGTCATCGCGGCCTGGGACGCGGACATGACGTCGGCATCCTGCGGACGACGGCGGCCGAGCACCCACCAGAGGATCGCGAGCAGCGGGAGCTTGACGGCGACGAAGCCGACGACGACCCACGCCGGGATCGCCTCCGGCGTGCCGGTGCCCGCCAGGGTCAGCGAGACCACCGTGCCGAGCGAGAGCACCATCGCGCCGGCGCCCGCGAGGGCGAGCAGACGCCAGCCTCGGAGGTTGCCGTCGGCATCGAACGTGAAGCGGCGCAGGAGCGAACGACGTGGTGTGGGTGGAACCGCGGTCACGCCGGGGAGGATATCGTCGCCGCGCCCGCGGACGGGCGCAGACGGTCACGCGCCCGCGTCCGCCTGTCATCCGACCCGGACGACGGGGACCGACCGACCCGTGAGTTGCCCGCAAAGACCCGATCTTTCGTAACAACGGTTTCGATGTTGGGGACGGTGCGCGGCACGGGATACACTCACGGTCTCACGGGTCACCGATCCTGCGCCGGACAGGCGATCCGAGGGGGGTGTGGGGGGCACCTGCCCGCCCGCCGCGTGGAGCCACAGAAAACGCGACGTAACGGCCACAGGGAAGACGGGCGTGCCCACAAGGCACCAGACCGCCGTCGCTCGGGGGCTGAGGGGAGTGATTCGATTGGGGACGTTCCAGGAAGAGATCGACGAGATCAAGCAGTACCAGCGCAGCGAGCGGTTCGCACGCGTGACCCGCGTGTTCACCGCCGCGCAGGTCGCCGAGCAGCGCGGCGTCATCAAGTCCGACTACATCGTGGCGCGTGAGGCGGCCGCCGCCTTCCACGACCACCTGCGCAAGCTCTTCGCGGAGAAGCGCTCAATCACCACCTACGGTCCCTACTCGCCCGGCATGGCCGTCGCCATGAAGCGTGCCGGCATCGAGGGCATCTACCTCGGTGGCTGGGCGACGTCCGCCAAGGGCTCCAAGGACGAGGACCCGGGCCCCGACCTCGCGTCGTACCCGCTCAGCCAGGTGCCGGACGAGGCCGCCGGCCTGGTGCGCGCCCTGCTGACCGCCGACCGCAACCAGAAGTTCGCCCGCTCGCGCATGAGCGAGGACGAGCGCAACGCGACCCCCGAGGTCGACTTCCGCCCGTTCATCATCGCCGACGCCGACACCGGTCACGGTGGAGCCGAGCACGTCCGCAACCTCGTCCGACGCTTCGTCGAGGTCGGCGTCCCCGGCTACCACATCGAGGACCAGAAGCCCGGCGTCAAGAAGTGCGGCCACCAGGGCGGCAAGGTGCTCGTCGCCTCCGACGAGCAGATCAAGCGCGTCAACGCGGCCCGCTTCCAGCTGGACATCATGGGCGTGCCGGGCATCATCGTCGCCCGCACCGACGCCGAGGCCGCCAACCTGATCGACGGCTGCAGCGACGAGCGTGACCAGCCGTTCATCCTGGGCGCCACCAAGCGCGGGGTCCCCGGCTACCGCAACGCCTTCCTCGCCATCATGAAGCGCCTCAACGGCAAGGGCGTCGAAGAGGTCAACGGCTTCATGCTCTACGAGGTCAGCGACGAGGACTACGCGCAGGCCGACCAGTGGCTCGACGCCGTCGGACTCGACAAGGAGATCGACGCCGCCGCCAAGAGCGTGAAGGACGGCACGGCCACCCCGGAGCAGGCCCTCGACACGGTGGGCGACAAGTTCGTCCAGACGTGGCAGGACGCGGCACGCCTGCGGACCTTCCCGCACGCCGTCGCCGAGCGCATCCAGGAGGCCACCGAGGACGGCCAGGACGTGGGCATGACGCCGGACGAGTGGCTGGCGTACGCGGGCACCGCCTCCTGGTCGACCGGCAAGGCGAAGCTCGCCGAGCTGGGCCTCGAGGTCATGTTCGACCCGCACATCGCGAAGACCCCCGAGGGCTACTACCAGGTGCAGGGTGGCATCCCCTACGCCATCCAGAAGTCGCTGGCCGTCGCGCCGTTCGCCGACATCCTCTGGATGGAGACGAAGATCGCCGACCTCGCCGAGGCCCGTGAGTTCGCCGAGGCGATCCACGAGAAGTTCCCCGAGGCGATGCTCGCCTACAACCTCTCGCCGTCGTTCAACTGGGACACCACCGGCATGACCGAGGAGGAGATGCGGGCGTTCCCCGAGGAGCTCGGCAAGCTCGGCTTCGTCTTCAACTTCATCACCTACGGCGGCCACCAGATCGACGGCCTCATGTGCGAGGAGTTCTCCCGCTCGCTGCTGGAGGACGGCATGCTGGCCCTGGCCCGCGTGCAGCGGCGTCTGCGTCTGCTCGAGTCGCCCTACCGCACGCCGCAGACCCTGGTCGGCGGTCCGCGCGCCGACGCCGGCCTCATGGCCGCGTCCGGTCAGACGGCCACCACCAAGGCCATGGGCGAGGGCTCGACCCAGTCGCAGCACCTGCAGGTCACCGAGCTGCCCACCCGCACGCTCACCGAGTGGGTCCAGAAGTGGGGCGAGCACAACTCGATGGAGGGTCCGTTCCGGGTGCAGCTGCGTCCGATGACCGGCAACTCCGAGGTGCTCCTGCTGAGCGTGTACGGCAAGGACGGCAAGAAGCTCGCCGACAACACCTTCACCTCGCTCACCGACTGGCGTGGCCGCACCATCCTGTCGGTGCGCGACCAGCACACCTACGACGAGGCCCGCCGCAAGCGCCTCTCGGTGCTGCTCCACCTGTTCCTCATCAAGCGGTACGGCGCGTCGTCGATCCACTACCTCACGCCGACCGAGGACAACATCAACCAGGCCCAGAGCATGAAGAACCTCGGGATCCTCAGCTCGACCGCCGACGAGGTCGGCGAGATCATGACGGCCGAGGTGGACCAGGCCCGCGTCGACGAGCTGGTGGCCCCCGACTCGGAGGCGCTCGGCAAGCTCATCCGCAAGGAGGACTGAGCCCGGTCACCCGAGCTCGATCCCGCGGTTCCGTTCGGCCCGTCCCCACATCGGGGGCGGGCCGAACGCATTTCGGGGGCGTTCGGGACGTTGCGCGTTCGTCGGTGGCGCGCCCGATCGATGCGACCGGGCGGGATCGTCAGCGCTGCGCGCGCAGTGCCCGGGCGAGGGCCTCCACGGTGGCCGCGCGCCGGTCCGCACGAAGCGGTGCGCTCAGTTCGACGTGCACGAACGGCACGTCGCGTTCACGGGCGCCGCGCGCCTGGACGTTCTCGGTCCCCGCCAGGGCACCGCAGCGGCGCCCGTCGTAGACGCAGACCGCAGCGCCGGTGCGCCGCAGCTCCGCCGCCACCGCCAGGGTCAGCTCATCCGGGTGCGACGCGGTCGACGAGACCACCGCGTCCCCGTAGTCGAGGCTGCGGGCGGCGCCGTCGAACCCGTGGACCTGGATCACCCGGTTGGCCTGCCGCAGGAGTCGACCGCTCACCGCCGTGAACACGGTGTCCCTGCGATGTGCGACGTCACCCGCCCCCCCGCCGGCGGCGCGGTCCGCCCCGGCCACGAGCAGGGCGCGTGCGTCGGTGGCCATGAAGAGCTCCACACCCAGCTCGAGCGTCCGCAGGTCGGTGCGCGGATGCGGAACCTGGATGACGAGGTCGGCGCCGGACGGGCGCACGAGGTACGCGCCGAGCCCGCGCCGCCGTCCGTCCCGTGCGCGCTCGACGAGGATCGTCACGCGCCCGTCCGCGGTCTCGGCGATGTCGAAGCCCTGCGGCGCCCGGGGCGACCGGCCCTCCGCGAACTCGCTGATGGCGCGGGCGATCTTGCCGCGGTCCGCCCGCGAGGGGTCCGCCATCGGGTCGCCGGGTCCCGGTCCCGACGCCACCACCTCCTGCAGCCGGCCGATGAGGCCGGCGGCGTCGGACGGCCACGTCTGGTGTCCCCGCCGTTGCAGGAACACCACGGCGACCGTGAGGACGAGGACCCCGGCGAGGGCCGCGGCGGCGGCGCGTCGGTTCATGACAGGAACCCCAGCCACATGGCGACGGCGGTGACGATCCCCATGGCACCGAACACCCCGAGTCCGCAGAGCGCGACGCCCCACAGCGTCTTCTCCCAGCCCTGGCGCTGCGCGTCGTTGGCCACGAGCGCGGGCACCATCAGCGTCACCACCGTCAGCCCACGCCAGGGGATCCACTGCTCGTTGGTGAGGGCGATCGCGACCAGCTCGGCGCTCCACGTCACCACCGACGACACGAGGATCATGGTGGCGAGCTTCCTGCGACCGAAGAGCAACAGACGCGGCATGAGTCCCTTCACGACGATCACCCAGGTCACAACGGCGCAACCCAGGGCGAAGAGGATATCCGGCCACCTGGGTGCCACCAGTGCGATGTACGCACCCGAGATGAACCCGCCCGACCGCACCCCGAGCTTGGCGAAGATCACCATGCCGACGAGGATGCTCATCGTCGCCGCCACCACGATCAGCTCGCGTGGGTAGCCGATCAGCCCCGCCAGGACGAGCCGGGCGTCGGCGGGATCGGCCGCCACGAGCCGCAGGATGGTCGCGTAGAGGTAGGCGAGAGCGGCCACGATGGCCGTCGTGGCGCCGATCGCCCAGAGCGTCTTGCGCGGGCCCTGCCGGCCCATGTCGTGGCAGATGATCCCGGGCAGCAGGAACCCGATGCCCGTGAGCCCGAACAGGACCGGGTGGAAGTCGCCCACGCGCATCGCGATGAGGGTGCCCGCCATCACGAAGCCGAGGCCCACCAGCACCTCCACCTCGAACTTGCGGCGGCCGTAGAGGATCTTGCGTCTGGGTAACAGCACGTGGACGATGACCCAGCTCAGGTATCCCGACACCAGCGTGGTGATGACGAACACCGGCGCCGGCACGGCGAGCGCCAGGTACGAGGGCACGATGGCCCCGCCGGTGGTGAGCTGCATCCGTTCGTAGAAGAGGATGCTCACGATCACGCCGGCGACGACGATGACCCGCACCACGTCGGGTGCGTACAGGTACTCACGCATCGACGGGCGGTCCCTGCGGCGTGTCCTGCTGATCGTGTGCCATGGCGCGGCGCAGCCGCACCAGGGAGTGGGGCTGGCGACGCGGGTCGCGCGACTCGTCCAGCTCGTCGAAGTGCACCTGCTCGGCCGAGTGCTCGAAGTACTCCATGAGCAGCTCCGCCTGGTCGGTGTGGATGTTGACCATCCCCACCAACACGCCGCGCGGTCCGTCGATCATGGCGGCGATCTCGTTCAAGAGCTCGTCCAGTGACGGCGAGCGGGAGTTGCCGAGATTGTGGATCCGCTCCCGTCGATAGCCGCCCGCCGCCATCGTCTTCGTGACCGTGTCCTCGTAGGCGCCGAGCGTGATGATGTGGTCGAAGTGATGGCCGATGTCGTTGGAGACCATGTCGGCGAACAGCTCGGCGCGCCGGCCGCGGTCGGTCCGGTTGTTCAGCACCCCGATGACGGTGGCGCCGTCCGGGAACTGGGCCGAGAGCGTGTCCAGCGTCATCACCACGCTCTCCTTGTCGTTGGCCGCGAACATCGGCACCCACAGCACCCGCTTGCCGCGGATGTCGTACTCCAGCAGCCGCACCACGCCGATGTCGGGGACGGACTTCCACATGCCCGAGATCGCACGCGCACGCGGGATCCCCAGGATCTCGGCGAGCACCAGTCCGATCGCCACGTTGTCCTTGAACTGCAGGTAGTCGAAGCCCTTCATGTCGGCGTCGTCGACCGTCGCCGCGTCCGCGTAGATCATGCGCGCGCCGCGCGCCTCGGCGTTGGCGCGGAGGCGCTCGCGCAGGTGCTCACGCCCCTCGGCGGTGATCAGCACACCGTTGCGGGGGATCGTCACCGACAGCGAGTCGGCGATCTCCTCCAGCGTCTCGCCCATCTCCTCCTGATGGTCCAGGCGCACGTTGGTGATGATCGTGATGTCGGAGCGGACCATGTAGTCCTGCGAGTAGGCCTGGTAGAGCGGCCGCACCGCCATGCACTCGATCACGAGCGCCTCGACCTCGGGACGCACGTACTCGCGCACGATGTCGATCTGCTCGTTGATCGTGGCGGCCCCGCGGCGCTTGATCACGAACTCCGCACCGGTCGGGTCGATCACGCGGGCGGCGCTGCCGGTGGTCTTGGCGACCGTCACCAGCGACCCCTCCCGCAGCACCCCGCCCACGAGCCGCGTGACGGTCGACTTGCCGCGGATGCCGTTGACGTGCACCCGCACGTCCAGCTGGCGGATGCGGCGCTCGTGCGCACGGACGACCGCGGCCCAGTATCCGAGGAGCGCGACGCCCATGGCGACCAGCACGCCCAGGCTGACCAGCGAGGATGTCACGGGGTGGGAGTCTAGTCGTGGGTCACGGCCCGGCGGTGCGCCACGAGCGGCGTCACGCCCCCGATCGGCGTGACGCGGACGCGCCACCGACCGGGTGCACGATCACGACTCAGGCCTCGTCGGCGATCGCGATCCGGCGTGGGACCATCACGGGGCCGGTCCCGGAGGAGTCGGTGGCCCGGCGGCCGAACGTCGGGGTCGGACGGGCCGGCTCGTCGGCCATCTCGTCCAGCTCCCGCTCGAGGCGACGCCAGGCGTTGCCCAGGTCGTCCCCGGCGGCCATGGATTCGTGGGCGGCGCCCATCAGGCAGTCGACCGACGTGATCTCGGAGCTGACGCCGGCCGCCCCCAGGCTGATCGAGCCGTGGTCGGCGAAGCGCAGCCGTTCGCCGCGCGTGCGGTCCATGAACGAGGCCTGCTCGACGCAGCCGAGCAGACGGTTCCACAGTCCACCCGCGCCGATGCGGTCGCTCTCGATGAGGATGATGCCGACCTCGTTGTCGTTGATCGCGAAGGGCAGGTCGGTGCCGCGGATGGTGTTCTCGATCAGCCGGGTGACGCTGCGCGTGGCTGCCGCGGCGGCCGCCGGGTCGAGCGACGTGTCGTCGACGTCGACGCGCACGCGCAGCAGCGCGAGGGGACGGTTGAACACGGTCGCGCGCTGCACCTCGTCCTGCAGACGCTCCTGGGCGGCCGCGTGGCTCAGAAGCCCCATTGACGCGGCGGCACCGTCGGTGCTGGCACGGTCGACCTCCTGGGCGGGCACACCGGCGCGCAGATCGACTCCGGCACGACCGGCCACCCACGCGGCGCCGATCAGGATGAGGAGTGCCCCCACCATCTCCCCGGAGGAGGCGTGGGCGAAGGTCCCCGCGGCCTGTCCACCGACCCACACGACGGCTGCGGCGGTCGCGATGCCGGCGGCCCCGCCCAGCATCGGGCCGAGGCACGCGGCCAGGGCGACGCCCGCCAGGGCGATCATGATGACCCATGGGCTGCCGTCACCCACGCGCTGCGCAACCGCGCCGGCCACTCCTGTGACCAGGGCGATCAGTGCGAGCGATGCGCGACGATCAATCCATTCCCGAATCGGTGGGGTCACCGTCATCCTTTCCAGTGAAGCGCCATCGTGCGACGGCGAACAGAAGTCCGAACGCCCCGACCGCGATGAGTCCCCGGAGTGCTTCCTCGGTGGCGTTCATCGTGGTGTGTGACGGTTCCTGTCCGTGCGTTGAAAGGCGACCATAGGCTGTCGATGTATGAGCTTGGTATGAGATCGGTCGGAACGCTGAAAAGGTTGAGATCGTTTACAAAACGTCAATAAGCCTCCCGCCGGGTATCTGATGGCCGGCAAGCGACGCGCTCGCAGGGGACGCGCCGATGCATCGACGCGTCGTCGTCTGATCCCCACGCTCCTCGGGGCCGGTGTGGTCACGGTCGGGGGTGTCCTGTTCCTCACCGCGCCCGATCGCGCCGCCGACGCGCCGCCGGTCGCGGTGAGCGGACCGTTCAGCGTGCAGGATCCGGCGGGCCGGCCGATCGCGACCGCCGAGGTGCGCGGTGAGGGGGTCGTCGCCCCCCGGGTCGACGAGCGCGGGCGGTTCGCCACCGAGCGATCGGCGACCGTGACCATCAGCGCGCCGGGCTTCCTGACGCGCGCGGTGCGCGTCACCCCGTCCGCGCCGCGCGCCGTCACCCTCACGCCCGCGCGCGACGCCGTGTCGCTGCGCTTCGGCGGCGACACGATGATGGGCCGTCGCTTCTTCCACCCGGTGCAGTACATCCGCAGCGGGCGGCGACTGCTGGTCGACCCGCCGAGCGTGGAACGTCAGGCCGCGCTGCTCGATCCGATCAGGCCGTTCCTCGATGACACCGACCTGACCATCGTCAACCTGGAGACGACCGTGATCACGCGGCCGGGGTACGACCTGGACGGCCCGCGGCCCCGGGAGCTGCAGCAGGAGAAGGAGCTCGTGATCGCCAGCCACACGAGCCTCCCCGCCGCGCTGCGCGCATCGGGAGTCGAGATCGTCGATCTGGCCAACAACCACGTGAACGACGCCAACCGGCCGGGGCTCGTGCGCATCCGCAAGTACCTGCGCGAGGCCGGCGTGCGGTACTTCGGTGCGGGCGACACCATCGAGGAGGCCTGGCGCCCGCTCCGCGTGGAGGTGCGGGGGCAGCGGCTCTCGTTCGTGGGCTGCACGACGGTCGCGGGCGCACGGCCCGACCGGCTCTACGTCGCCACGCGCGACCACGGCGGTGCCGCGTACTGCACGCGCAACCGCATGGCCGACGCCGTCGGCGGTGAGCGGGCGGCCGGTCGTTCGGTGATCGTGATGATCCACGGCGGCACCGAGTACCGCCGGACGCAGGTGCGGCGGGTGCGCGAGCTGACGGCGATCGCCCGGGAGGCCGGGGCCGTGGCGGTGGTCAACGGCCACCCGCACGTGTTCGGCGGCGTCGACGCGTCCCCGGACGGTGTGGTGGTCGACACGCTGGGCAACTTCGCGTTCGACCAGCCGCGGTGGCCGACGCTCGTGAGCGCCACAGTGCGCATCGACCTCACCAACGGCAGGCCGTCACAGGTGAACGTCGATCCGATGCTCGTGAGCGACTTCACCCCGCACCCGTCCACCGGGGCGCCCGCCGACGCGCTCGCCCGGATCGCCACCGGTCTCGGCTCGGGCATGCGGCTCGTGGCGGGCGGCGCCGAGTGGACGGCCGGACGCCCGGTGCCGGCGCGCAACGTGCGGCGCCGCGTGACGGGCGTGGAGCGCGTGCCACCCGCGTCCTGGGTGGCGGGTCCGCGATCGGCGACGCTCGGCGAGGATCTGCTCTTCGGCACCGGGTCGTTCGAGCCGGACGACATCTCCAGCAGACGGGCCGGAGCGGGACTGTGGCGGTGGGGCAAGTACGCGCAGCCCACCGCCGGCGCGGCCTGCGCCGGCGCACGCGGCGCGCTCCTCGAGCGCTCACCGCTGAGCGAGGAGGACGTCTTCCTCAGCACCCGCCACCGTCAGGAGGTCGCTCCGGGCGAGCGGCTCACCCTCCTGGTCGACGTGCGCGATGCGACCGGCGGGACCATCGATCTGCGCTGGTACGGCGGCCTGAGCGGGAAGAGCATCGGGGTCACCAGCATCCCGATCGAGGAGCGCGCCGGCGACTGCAAGCGCTACCGGCTGGATGCGCGCGTGCCGCCGCGGGCCAGCGGTGTGCAGGCCTTCGTGCGGCTGCACCCGCCGCGGGGGAGCACCTTCGCCAGTCGTCTGCAGGTGGACGAGATCCGCCTCATCCGCTGGGCACCGCCCGGGGCGCGCGGCCGCCAGTACGACATCGTGGACGGCGGCGCGGGGACCGACGTGGTCCTGCGACAGGACGATCCCGCCGTGATCGGCGACGACGCGCAGGCGCCGGCGGCGGGGTGATCCGCCGCCGGCGCCCGGATCAGCCCGGGTTCTCGGTGGTGGTGGCCGGGCGCTGGCCGAGCTCGTCGTCCAGACGCAGGAGACCGGGTCCGTCGTTGTCGATCAGCTCGACCCGTCCGATGATCTCGTTGACGGTGGCCTCCTCCTCGATCTGCTCTTCCAGGAACCAGTTGAGGAGCGGCCGGGAGTCGAGGTCGCCCGCCTTCTCGGCGGCGCGGTAGAGCTCGCGGATCGACTCCGAGACCTTCTCCTCGTGGGCGAGCGCCGCCTGGAAGCAGGTGAGCACCGAGTCGATCTTCACCTTGGGGGCCGCGATGGCGCCGATCTGGGGGTGGTTGTCGCGATCCGTCAGGTGGTCGATGAACTTGTTGGCGTGCACGATCTCCTCGTCCGCCTGGTGGCGCAGCCATGCCGCCATGCCCGGCAGATCGCGGATCTCCATCTCCACCGCCAGCTGCCGGTAGACGATGGACGCCGAGAACTCCAGCGTGATCTGGTCGTTGAACTTCTTCTCGAGGGCACTTGTGAGTTTCATGCCCTGGACGGTACTCCCTTCCGCGGCGCCGCCACGGTCCGCGGGGCCCGCGGCACCCCGGGCGGGTCCGGTGGGTTTTGTCGCTGCGGACGATGGGTAAACATGCGGTCAGCCATCAAGGTTCCTCAAGGAGAACGCAACGTGCCGACCATCGCCTGGATCATCATCATCGCCCTCGCCGTCATCGGTGTCATCGCCCTGCTGCGCGGGCGGATGTGAGCGAACCGGCGGCGTGACCGCTCATGCGTCGGCACCGTGCGGTGCCCGCTGAGCCCCGGTCCGTCGGCTGTGGGCGACGGCGACGCCGTCGGATCGTGATCCGACGGCGTCGCGGTCGCTAGTCCACCGAGGCGAGCGGCCAACCGCCGGCGGCCAGGTGCGACGAGACGCGCGCCATCGATGCGGCGCTCGCGGTCTCGAACGAACGGTCTGCGAGCAGCGCGCGGATCTCGTCCGGCGTCAGGCCGTCCTCGTCGCGCGAGGCCGAGGCCAGGTCCTCCACGATGGAGGTCACCTCGTCGGCCGTGAGGCGACGGTGGAGGATTGAGAGCAGTGCGCCGTAGTCCTGCGCCGGGATGCCGGCGGGGTAGCCCGCCTTCACCCACTCGACCACGGGCTTCACGAAGGTGCCGAGGGTAGCCATGTCTTTCGTCTCCTTGCCTGTCTGGCGTGCGAACGTTGCGTGGCGTTGACCGCGGCCATCCGGTGTCCGAGCGCTCTGACCGCCGCGAGACGGTCGGTGAATCCCCTGCGCCGCAGATGGGCGGGACGGGGCTCAGGCAATCGGTGCGGCTCGTCGGGCGGTCAACGCAAGTCACGGTAGCCGCTCGCACGCCGCGCGCAACGGCACGCGCCGCTCCGTCACCGGAGCGTCTCCGGATCGACTTCCGTCCCGTCGTCCGACTGCTGGTCGTCAAGCAACTCCCTCAGGCGCTCCTCGTCGTCCAGGATGGCCGGGTCGGCCAGGAGCATGAGCAGGGCGGCCTTGAGCTGGAGCACCTGGACGGGGCGGGCCGCGGCATCGGCCGCGATGTTGAACAGCGTCACGAGCCCCAGCAGGACGCCGCCGCCCGCGCAGATGGCGAACGGTACGTTGAGCACCCCCGCGGTGACGGCGATGCCGACCGCCACCACCAGGAGAAGAAGCGCGCCGAACGCGAGCGCGCCCACCTGGATGCGGGCGGACGTCTGGCGCAGGCGTCCGTCGATGCGGGCGCCCTCGGGGGCGTCGGTCAACCGTCCGATCAGGGTCGGCGTGGCGGGCGCGCCGTCGTTCAGACGGGCGCGCACCCGACCGTCGCGGATGCGCAGATACGTGCCGATGCTCATCGGCCCGCCGTGGCGGGCCCCGATCGCGGCGACCTCGCGGGCGCTGCGGTCGGGGATCACGAGGTGGAAATCGTCCGCCATCTCGCGACCGTACCCGACACCCGGGGGGGTGGCACGCGCCGCCCGTGCGGCCCGCCGGGGTGTGGTCACGGGACGCTGACCGGGGGGATCAGCGGCTGCGGCTGCGGGTCGAGTGCCGGCACGTCGATCTCGATCATCGACGGTGAGCGCCGCTCCACCGCGGCGGCCAGGGCGGTGTCGAAGCCGTCGGGGTCGGTGACGCGCACGTGCGGCAGGCCGACCGAGCGTGCGAGGAGGGCGAAATCCGGTGAGGCCAGGTCGACCGCACGGTGGGGCGTCCCCTTGGCCCGCTGCATGTTGCGCAGCACGCCGTAGCCGCCGTCGTTGAAGACCACCAGGATCACATGCGGTCGCGCGGCCGCGAGCGTCGCGAGCTCCCCCAGGTGGACGGCCAGTCCGCCGTCGCCCACCATCGCCAGCACCGGCCCGTCGGGACGCCCCGCGCCCGCGCCGATCGCCATGGCGAGCCCCTGGCCGATGCCACCGCCGGCGGCGAAGATGTTCGTGTGCGGGTCGTCGATCTCGAGCAGCCGGTTGCCCCAGGAGCTCGTGGGGATCGCGACGTCGCGCACCAGCGGTGCCGACCGCGGCAGGCGACGGCGCATCACGTCGCAGATGGCGGAGTACGCGCCGATCTCGGCACGGTGGTCCTCGCGGACCGCGGCGCGCACGGTCGCCACGCGTTCGGCCCACCCGTCGTCGGGGGTCACGTCGCCGAGCGCGTCCAGCAGGGCGGGGACCGCGCGTGCGGCGTCGGCCCGGATGCCCACCGTCACGTCGTAGTTTCGTCCGAGCGCCTGCGGGTCGAGGTCGATCTGCACGTGCCGGGACGGCAGCGGCAGCTCGAACGTGTCGGTCTCGTTGGCGCGCAGGTGACTGCCCACCGTCAGCAGACAGTCGGCGTCCTCGATCAGGTCGCGCGATCCCTCGACGGCGGCGAAGTTGCCGATGCACCGGGCGTGGTGCTCGGGGATCGATCCGCGGCCGGCGGCGCCCGTGAGGACGCCGGCGCCCCACGCCTCGGCCAGGCGCACCAGGTCGTGCCCCACGCCGCGGGCCCCGCCGCCCGCCCAGATGAGGGGACGCCGGGCGCGACGCATGACCGCGACGGCCGCGTCGACGGCCCGCGGGTCGGGCTCCACCGGGTGCACCCCGGGTGCGGAGTCGGCGATCTGCGTGGCGGGATCGGCCGTGTACTGCAGGTCGATCGGCCAGTCGATGCTGACCGGCCCGTGCGGTGGGATGGCGAGCAGCCGCACGGCGTCGGCGATCACCCGTCCCGCATCGCGCGCCCGTTCGACGCGGAGCGCATGCTGCGACACCGATCGCAGCATCTCGAGCTGGCGCGGCACCTCGTGGTAGACGCCGCGGTCCTCTCCCAGGAACGTGGACGCGATGTTGCCGGTCACATGAAGCACGCGACTCTGCGCGGTGAGGGCTTCCAGCATGGCGCCCGCGGCATTGCCGGCCCCGGTGCCGGTCGAGGTGATCGCGACGCCGATGCGGCCGCTCGACCTGGCGTACCCGTCGGCGGCGTTGACGGCGGCCGCCTCGTGGCGCACCGGCACGAAGCGCAGGTCACGGTCCACGGCCTCGACGAGCGGGATGTTGTGGATGCTGATCACGCCGAACGCGACGTCCACACCGGCGCGGCGCATCACCTCGACGAGGATCGGCCCGCCGGTGGGGTGATCGGTGTCCACCTGCGAGGTCGGGATGGCGTGGGCCTCGGTGGTCGTGTGCTGGGTCTCGTCCATGTGGTCCCCAGGTGGCTGTCCGCGTGCGCGGCAACGGACGCGCGTGTCGCGACCGTCCCGCTCCAGTCGTCACCTACCCACCGTGGGGCTCCCGTAACGACCGGTGTCGCGCGCCGACCCGGGCGACCGGCCCGGCCCATCCAGACCCGACCCCGAAATGACGAGGGGCCGGCGAACCGGCCCCTCGCAACCACGTCAACCCACCGCGTGGGTCAGTCGATCTCCTGGTACGCCGGCAGGGTGAGGAACTCCACCAGGTCGTCGGCCTCCGAGATCGTGCGGAACATCGCGGCGGCCTCGTCGTAGCGGCCGAGCTTCCAGTTGTCCCCCAGCTCGGCGCGCACGTTCTCCATCTCCGAGTCGAACAGCTCCTCGAAGAGCGCCTTGTCGAGCTTGCGCCCGTCGTCCAGCACGCCCTTGTCGCTGTGCATCCACTGCCACAGCTGCGACCGGCTGATCTCGGCGGTGGCGGCGTCCTCCATGAGGTTGTGGATGGGCACGCAGCCCAGACCCGCCAGCCAGGCGCCCATGTACTGCACGCCCACGTTGATGTTGGTGCGCACGCCGGCCTCGGTGATGGGGCCGCTCGGCTCGAAGGTGAGCAGGTCCTTGGCCGTGATCTCCACGTCCTCCAGCTTGCGGTCGATCTGGTTGGGCTTGTCGCCCATGACCGCGTCGAACGCCTCCTCGGCGATGTGGACCAGGCCGGGGTGGGCCACCCACGTGCCGTCATGGCCGTTGTTGGCCTCGCGCACCTTGTCCTGACGCACCTTCTCGAGGGCGGCCTCGTTGGCCTCGGGGTCGTTCTTGATCGGGATCTGCGCCGCCATGCCGCCCATCGCGTGGGTCTCGCGACGGTGGCAGGTCTTGATGCACAGCAGGCTGTAGCTGTTCATGAAGTGCGTGGTCATGGTGACCAGCGCGCGGTCGGCCAGGATGAAGTCCGGGTCCCGGCGGAACTTCTTGATGCAGCTGAACAGGTAGTCCCAGCGGCCGCAGTTGAGTCCGGCCGAGTGGTCCTTCAGCTCGTACAGGATCTCGTCCATCTCGAACGCGGCCACGATCGTCTCGATCAGGACCGTCGCCTTGATGGTGCCCTGCGGAATGCCCAGCTCGTCCTGCGTGCGGATGAAGATGTCGTTCCAGAGGCGGGCCTCCAGGTGGCTCTCCAGCTTCGGCAGGTAGAAGTACGGGCCGCTGCCGTTGGCGATCTTCTGCTTGGCGCTGTGGAACATGTAGAGCGCGAAGTCGAAGACACCGCCGGAGACGGGCTCGCCGTCCACGGTGAAGTGCTTCTCGAGCAGGTGCCAGCCGCGGGGGCGCACGAGGAGCGTGGCGATCTGGTCGTTGAGCTTGTAGGACTTGCCGCCGCTCTCGAGCGTGATCGTGCCGTTCACCGCGTCGCGCAGGTTGACCTGCCCGGCGATGACGTTCTCCCACGTGGGGGTGTTGGAGTCCTCGAAGTCCGCCATGAACGTCTTGGCGCCCGAGTTGAGCGCGTTGATGATCATCTTGCGGTCGACCGGGCCGGTGATCTCGGCGCGGCGGTCCTGCATGTCGTCCGGGACGGGGGCGCAGGTCCAGTCGCCGTCGCGGACGTCCTTCGTCTCGGGCAGGAAGTCGAGGGCCTCACCGGCGTCGATGCGCTTCTGACGCTCCTCGCGGGCGGCGAGCAGCTCCCTGCGGCGGCCGTCGAACTCGCGGTGCAGCTTCGCCACGAGCTCCATCGCCTCCGGTACGAGGATCTCGGCCATGCCGGGGACCTCGGGTCCGCGGATCTCGACGCCCGCGGGTGGGGTGATGTTGCTCGTCATCGTGCTCCTTTGAATTGGCAGCGTGGTCTCGTCCTGCCGCGCGCGCGGCTGGGGAGCCGAAGCCTAGTCGATCGGGGCCGCGACAGGGTCGAGGTGGTGCGTCGGTCGGCGGTCGGGGCGGGCCGCACAGCTCGTCGGCGAGGAACTGCGGGAAACCCGCAATTCGCATACGTGGATTCCAGCGTGCGCGCTCCGCATCGTCCCTGATGCCACTAAGGCTCTGTTAGGGAAGCCTTATCGGCCTAATGGGACCAACAGCCAAATACATCGCAGTCATCTATTCGATCTTCTCGATCGGCGCGATCGTCATCGCCATTCTCGTGTGGCGATCGACGAAGGGTGAGCGCAAGGAGCTGGACGAGCGCAAGGCGGCCCACCAGGAAAAGGGCTGGCTGGCGATCGTCTCGGCGATCCTCATCACTGCGTTCCTCGCGACGGTCTTCCTCATCCCGTACGGCGAGAGCAAGGGCGCCGAGACCCAGGTGGTCAAGGTCACCGCCCGGCAGTTCGGGTTCGTCATGAACCCGTCCACCGTCAAGGCCGGGACGCAGGTGAAGTTCGAGATGACCACGGAGGACACCACCCACGGGTTCGGCGTGGAGTACCCGGGCAGCAAGGGTCTCGCATTCCAGGCGCAGATCGTCCCCGAGGCGACCCAGTCGCTCTACTGGACGTTCAAGGAGGCCGGCACCTGGCCGGTCATCTGCATGGAGTACTGCGGGGTCGGCCACCACCTGATGCTCGCGCAACTCGAGGTGACACCGTGACGACAGCACAGACCGACACCACAACGACCGCCCAGGACTCCGGCGCGGCAATCGCCACGCGCTGGACCATGCGGTACTTCTGGGTCTCCACCGCGCTGCTCTTGGTTGCGGGCGCGATGGGTTCCGCCCTGCGCTTCAGCCTGGCCGACATCGGGCGCATGTCCGACGTCTACTACTACGCGGTCATGACCGTCCACGGTCTGGGCGCGTTCGTGGGCTGGGCCGCCTTCGCGATCATGGGCGCATCCATCTGGGTGCTCCACAAGGTCGGGTTCAGCGTCCGCAAGCTCGGCAACATGATGTTCGCGACCACGTTCTGGACCTTCATCATGGGCACGGTCCTGATCGTCATCACCACCATGTTCATGAAGTTCGGTGGTTCGTGGGTGTTCCTCTACCCGCTGCCGTTCAAGTCGGCGGGCCAGTGGACCGACACCGCGGCCGGACTCTTCGCGTTCGGCGTGCTGCTCGTCGGCGTCGGGATCCTCGCCTGGTGCGTGGGCATCATCGACACCGTCGTCGGGCCGGCGCTCCACGCGAAGTCCAAGAACCTGCTCAACCGCCTGGGCGTCGCCCTCGGCCTGGGCTACCTGTGGCCCCGGTCGTTCGCCACGAACCCCAAGCCGGTGCCCTTCGCGGTCATCCCGCTGACGGTCATCGCGATCGACATGATCATCGCCACGTTGCCATTGGCGGCGCTCCTGGTGCAGATGATCATCCAATCGTTCGCACCCAGCGTGACGGTCGATCCGCTCCTGGCCAAGAACATCCTCTGGTGGTTCGGCCACCCGGTCGTCTACCTGCTGCTGTTCCCGGCGGTCGCGGTCTACTACTACCTGATCCCGAAGTACGCGGGTCGCAAGCTCGTGGCCGGCAACATCATCGCGGTCGCGTGGACCGTGGCGGTCATCGCCAACATCTTCGTGTGGGCCCACCACATGTACATGGACTACCCGGACCACACGCACCAGGGTCTCGTGAACACGTTCATGCAGCCGTTCACGTTCGCCCTGGTCCTGCCGTCCGCGCTGTCCCTGTACAGCCTCACCTTCACGGTGCTGCGCTCGCGCTTCGTCTGGACCGGTGCCTCGCTGGCGCTCTTCCTGGGGATGCTCTCGTGGTGTCTCGCGGGTCTCCAGGGCATCATCAACGCGACGATCGCCGCCAACGTGGTGGTCCACAACACCATGTGGATCGTGGGTCACTTCCACCACATGGCGATCCTCAACATCGGTCTGGTCATCTTCGCGGCGATCTACCACTTCGTGCCGCAGATGACGGGCAAGCGCCTGTGGAGCGACGCCCTGGCCAAGTGGCACATCTGGCTCACGTTCTGGGGTCAGATGATCAACTCGGCCTACTGGCTGATCGACGGGCTGCGCGGTTCCCCGCGTCGCTTCTCGGTCTCGCTCGACAAGTACGACCTGGGCAACAAGCTCGCCCTGGTCGGTGTGGTGCTCCTGGTCATCGGTCAGCTCATCTTCGTCTGGAACATGTGGCAGACGCTGCGGGGCAAGGGCGGCCGGATCGGCGCCGACCACGAGGACAACCCCCGGGCGCTCATCGCCGACACCCCCTCGGGGCGTGGCGCGAACGTCCACGCGGGCCTCGCGTTCGGCACGTTCGTCGCCGTGCTGGCCTCGTCCATCGCCATCGCGCTCTTCCACAAGAGCACCGAGCCGGCGACGGCGACCGGTGGCACCGAGGCTCCGGCGCAGCCGGGCGCCGATGTCTTCGTGAGCGGTGGTTGCGGCGGGTGTCACACGCTCGGCAAGGCCAACGCATCCGGTGCGGTCGGTCCGAGCTTCGACGGAACGCAGCTCACCGCCGCACAGGCAGAGCCGATCATCGCCGACGGTCTCAACGCGATGCCGGCGTTCGCCGGTCAGCTCACACCCGAGCAGATCACGGACGTCGCGACCTACATCACGACGCCCTAGCGGCGACCTACATCACGACGCCCTAGCGGCGACCGACATCGACAGGCGGTACCGAGGGCCCGGGCGACCGGGCCCTCGCCATTTCACGACCGCGCGCGATTGCGTCCCAAGGGATGCGGTGGCTCGACCGGGGCCGACCGTCATGGGTTCGCGCCGAAGCCGTGGGGGAAGGCCGAATACCGCTACGGTCGTGACAGACGATCGTGTCATCCGACGCGATCCCCATCGGGAACACCGGTGCCGGGTCCGGCCGACGACGAGCACCGCGAGTGTGGAGGACTGGGCCATGATGAGACGAACGATCCTCGCCGCGTGCGTCGCCGGCCTGCTCACCGCCGCGCCGGCGCTCGGAGCGCGGCCGGCGACCGACGCCGAGCGCACCCGGATCCTGGCGGGCAACGTCTCGGCGGAGTGCATGTCGCAGGTCGCCGCGGTGACCGTGAGCGACCGCACCGTGGCGTGGGCGCGTGTCGACAACGCGGGCAGCGACGGGTGCCCGGCGAGCGTCGATCTCCTGCTGCGCCTTCCCGGCCACGTGCGCTATCGGCCGATGTGGTGGTCGAACGACGAGCGCGGACGCCCGTGCTGGGCGACCGGGACCGCCGTGATGCGCGACCTCCTCGCGGACCTCGCGGACCGTGGCTGTCAGCTGCCCCGCCCGGAGGGGCTCCTCGTCTACGCGCCCGCACCCCCGGCGGGGCGCACCGGTGTGCGATCCGCGACCCGCGCCGAGCGCAGCGGCATCGGCCGTGCGATGTACGGCACGCGGACCGCGTGCTACCGGGCGCTTCCCATCAGGGTGGCCCGCTGGTCGCCGCGCTGGGCGGCGGTGGGCACCCCGCGCGTCCGGACCGGACCCTGCGCCGTGGACGGCGGCACGATCCTGGTGCGGCTGCCGGGCTCGGAGCGGTGGGTGAAGGCGTGGGACGGCGGCCCCGGACACCGGCGGGCGCCCTGCTGGGTGGCGGGTGCCAACGTCACGCGCACGCTCCTGCGGCTGGGGACGTGCGGGCAGCGTGTGGGCGACGACGTGATCTACCTCAACCCGCGATCCACCTGAGGTGAGCGGCAGGCGGCCCGCGTCACCCTGACGGGAAATGGCGCCGCGGCGTCGTTCGCGGTCGCCGGGCGCCCGCCCGGGGACGCAACGGGCCGCGCCTTGGCAGGATGGTGCGCATGGCCGAAGAGCAATACATATTCACGATGTACCGCATGTCCAAGTCCTACCAGGACAAGCGGATCCTGGAGGACATCAACCTCCAGTTCTACCCGGGGGCCAAGATCGGCCTGCTGGGCAACAACGGGGCCGGCAAGAGCACGGTCCTCAAGATCATGGCCGGGGTGGAGCAGCCCTCCTCCGGGCATGCCGAGGCGGCCCCCGGGACCCGCATCGGCTACCTGGAGCAGGAGCCGCAGCTCGATCCGGACAAGGACGTGCAGGGCAACGTGGAGGACGGGGTCGCCCCCAAGCGCGCCATCCTCGACCGCTACAACGAGCTGTCCGCCAAGCTGGCGGAGCCGCTCGACGCCGACGAGATGACGAAGGTGCTCGAGGAGTTCCAGGAGTGCCAGGACGCCATCGACCGCGACAACCTGTGGGACCTCGACCGGCAGGTGGAGGTGGCGATGGAGGCGCTTCGCCTGCCCGCCCCGGACGCCGACGTCACGAAGCTCTCCGGCGGTGAGCGCCGTCGCGTCGCCCTGGCGCGCCTGCTCCTGTCGGCCCCCGACCTGCTGCTTCTGGACGAGCCCACCAACCACCTGGACGCCGAGTCGGTGGGGTGGCTGGAGCGCTTTCTGGACGAGTACCCCGGCACCGTCGTCGCGGTCACCCACGATCGCTACTTCCTGGACAACGTGGCCGGATGGATCCTCGAACTCGACCGCGGCAGGGGCATCCCGTGGAAGGGCAACTACTCCTCGTGGCTGGAGCAGAAGGAGGCCCGCCTGGCACAGGAGGAGAAGGAGGGCTCCGCCCGCCGCAAGGCCATCGCCCGCGAGCTCGAGTGGGTGCGTTCGGGCGCCAAGGCCCGGCAGTCCAAGGGCAAGGCGCGCCTGGCCAACTACGACCGACTGGTGGCCGAGGAGGCCGACCAGCAGAAGCGGGGCGCCGTCGAGATCCGCATCCCCCCGGCCGCCCGGCTGGGCGACCTGGTGGTCGAGGCGACGGACCTCACCAAGGGCTTCGGCGACCGCGTCCTGATCGACGGGCTCTCGTTCAGCCTGCCGAAGGGTGCCGTGGTGGGCATCATCGGCCCCAACGGCGCCGGCAAGACCACGCTCTTTCGGATGATCTCGGGTCAGGAACAGCCGGATGCCGGCACGCTGCGTCTGGGCGACACGGTGCAGCTCGCCTACGTCGACCAGACCCGAGACGAGCTGGATCCCAAGAACACGGTCTGGAAGGAGATCTCCGACAACCGGGACATCATGTTGCTGGGCGGCAAGGTGGAGGTGAACTCGCGGGCGTACGTCTCGTCGTTCAACTTCAAGGGCGCCGACCAGCAGCGGCTCGTCGGGCAGCTCTCGGGCGGTGAGCGCAACCGCGTCCACCTGGCCAAGATGCTCGCCACCGGCGGCAACCTGCTGCTCCTGGACGAGCCCTCCAACGACCTGGACGTCGACACCCTCCGGGCACTGGAGGACGCCATCGACGGCTTCTCCGGGTGCGCCGTGGTCATCAGTCACGACCGCTGGTTCCTGGACCGCGTGGCGACCCACATCCTGGCCTTCGAGGGAGACGGCGAGGTCAACTGGTTCGAGGGCAACTACGCCGAGTACGAGGAGCACCGCAAACGGACGCTGGGTGAGGACGCCGCACGTCCCAAGCGGATGAAGTACAAGCGCATCACCCACTGACCGGGAGGCGGCGCGCGTCGTCGGTTCCCGGTCGCCCGGACCGAACCGACGACGCGTCCCCTCCAGGCCCGGTCGGCGCGTGGGGTGTCAGTTCCGGTGCCGGTCGATTCATCTGACCCGTCGGCGTCCGGCGGTGGCGGCGCTTCGGTCACCCTCCGGCGGGTGGACGCGGTGCGGGCCGCAGCGCGCGGCCGCTTCGCACGTCCACCAGGGGCCGGTCACCCAGCGGGCGGTCCAGCGTGATCGTCACCGGATGCGCGAGCAACTGTGCCGTGCAGACCACATCGGGCCGGGTGACCGCGCCGCCCACCACCACGATGTCGTCCTCCTCGTGGAGTGCCGCCCGGATGTCCGTGTCGCAGGCGCCGACGCCGATCGTGTAGTCCACCGTCCGGCCGTCGCCCGAGCGGTCGACGAGCTCCAGGGCGCCGACGGTCTCCCGCGGAGCGTCACCGACCGGCACCTCCGGCTCGGCCGCGAGGTCAGCCGGATCCACCGCGACGCGCAGGATGGGATGCCGCATGGTGTCCACGGTGAAGCGCCAGGTCGGGACGGTCACGCGTCCCCGACTGGTGCGCACCTCCATCGTCACCAATGTCGCGGTGGTGACGACGAGCCCACGACAGCGGACGTTGGGACCGCCGCAGGCCGGTGGCTTTCGTCGGGAGCCGCGCATGGCGTCGATCGCGTCACGCGCACCGACCAGCCGCACCCGTGTCGCGGTGCCGTCGGCGGCGACCATCGAACCGGTGGCGGGTCCGGCCGAAAGCCCACCGTCGGCGCTGATGCGTCCGTCGTTGAATGCGACGCTCTGCCAGTTGGCGTCGAAC
Organism: uncultured Bifidobacteriaceae bacterium; assembly: GCA_964628685.1. Taxonomy (GTDB): domain Bacteria; phylum Actinomycetota; class Thermoleophilia; order Miltoncostaeales; family Miltoncostaeaceae; genus CALMEC01. The sequence continues at coordinate 498,000 of CAZVNM010000003.1, forward strand.
GCCGACACCCACGTCGGGTCCTCCAGGAGGACCGGCACGGAACGCCACGTGTCGATCGCCCCGGACGACCGCCACGCCTCGGCGACCTGGGCGGCCCGCTCGTCGAATGGGCCGGGTGACCCGGACCCGCCGTCGTCGCCCGAGTCGCAGGCGGTGAGGCCCATGGTCGCGACGGCGGTCATGGCGGCCAATCCGACCCATCGCCACGCGCGACCCATCGCTACCGTCGGGCGATCGGTGAGCCGTCCGACGGCACGCCGCCGGGGTGGTCCCGGGTGAGCGCCACCTCGATCCGGTCGCGTCCCAGCTGCTTCGCCCGGTAGAGCGCGCCGTCGGCGCGCGCTAGCGCGGCGTCGATCGTCTCGTCGGTCGGATGCCAGTCCGACACCCCGATGCTGGTCGTGAGGCCGTCCCGCACGGCCCGGGTGCCGTCGAGGATGCGGCGGAAGACCTCGGGCGCGCCGTCCCCGACGGCTCGCTCGGGAAGGATGACCCCGAACTCCTCGCCGCCCAGGCGCCCGATGACCGGGTCGCGCTCGTCGGCCACAGCCTCGTGCAGCACCTGCCCGTAGCGGCGCAGCGCCTCGTCGCCCGCCGAATGGCCGTGCGTGTCGTTGAGGAGCTTGAAGTGGTCGAGGTCCAGCTCGGCCACGATCATCGGTCCGGGCCGGGACGCCAGCTGCGACGCCCTGGCGAAGAACTCACGCCGGTTGAGCGTCTGGGTGAGGTCGTCGATGGTCGCGAGCACCGCCAGCCGCTCCTCCGCCAGCCGGCGCGCCGCGATCTCCGCCTCGAGCAGGCCAGTGCGCTCGCGCAGACGAGCGGACATGCGCACGATCTCGAACGCCATGACCGGTGCGAGCGTCAGGGGGATGAGGAACGGGAGCCCCAGCTGCACGGCGACGTCGGCGGGTTCCGTGGGGAAGATGCCCACGAGGAGGTACACGACGGCGCAGATCATCACCGAGATGACGGCCGCCACGAGACCGAGGATGATCGCGGACCGCGCGGGCGTCGCCGGCCGGAAGACGAAGCCCAACCAGTCCCGACCCGATGATGTCGGGCTGACGTCTGGGGATTCCGGTCGTGACCTGCGGGCCATGGGCACCATAGGGTAGGGGCCCCGAGCCCGTCGGCCAAATCCGGTCCGCCGGACCGGGCCGGTCGGCGCATCGGAGGGGATGAGCGTCCCGCGGCGTGCCGGATCGGGCGGCGTGCGTCGGGTAGCCTTTTGGGTCCAGCGATCGCCCCACGAATTGCACAGGAGCCGCATGAGCACCAACGACCCGTTCGGAGCAAAGTCCACACTCGATGTCGGCGGTACGAGCCACGCCGTCTGGCGTCTTGACGCAACCGGCGCCGAGCTCGATCGGCTGCCGTACACGGTCAAGGTGCTGCTCGAGAACGTGCTGCGCAACTGCGGCACGGAGTTCGTGACCGAGGACGACGTGAAGGCGCTCATCGGCTGGAAGCCGAACTCGGGTGCCGAGACCGAGGTCCCGTACATGCCGGCGCGCGTGGTCCTTCAGGACTTCACCGGCGTGCCGTGTGTCGTCGACCTGGCCGCCATGCGCGACGCGATGGTCGACCTGGGCGGCGACCCGCAGAAGATCAACCCGCTCGTGCCGGTCGACCTCGTGATCGACCACAGCGTGCAGGTCGACCGCTTCGGCACCGCGCAGGCCTTCGAGCAGAACGTGGAGCTGGAGTACCAGCGAAACGCCGAGCGCTACAGCGTGTTCCGCTGGGCGCAGCAGGCATTCAGCAACTACCGGGTCGTCCCGCCCGGAACGGGCATCGTCCACCAGGTCAACGTCGAGTTCCTGGCGCAGGTCGTGATCGCCCGCGAGGTCGCTGGTGAGCTCGCCGCGTTCCCGGACACGCTCGTCGGCACCGACTCGCACACCACCATGGTCAACGGCCTCGGCGTGCTGGGCTTCGGCGTCGGCGGCATCGAGGCCGAGGCGTGCATGCTCGGCCAGCCGCTCGCGCAGCCCAACCCGACCGTGGTCGGCGTCAAGCTGACGGGCGAGCTCTCGTCCGGCGCAACCGCCACCGACCTGGTGCTCACCCTCACCGAGCTGCTGCGCGCCCACGGCGTGGTCGGCAAGTTCGTCGAGTACTACGGCCAGGGCCTCTCGCGCCTGCCGCTCGCCGACCGCGCGACCATCGCCAACATGGCACCCGAGTACGGGGCCACCGGCGGCATGTTCCCCATCGACGAGGAGACGCTGCGCTACCTCACCCTCACCGGCCGCGATGAGCAGCAGGTGGCGCTGGTGGAGGCCTACGCCAAGGAACAGGGCCTCTTCCGCACCGACGCCACGCCGGACCCCGACTTCGACGAGACGCTCTCGCTCGACCTCGGCGACGTGGTGCCCAGCATGGCCGGACCCCGCCGTCCGCAGGACCGCGTGACGCTGCCGAACGTCGACGACGAATTTCGCGAGAACTACCCGCAGGGCCTCGAGCAGAACGGCGACGGCCCGCACTACCCGACGGTCGACGTCACCGAGGACGGCAAGACGTTCCCGCTCGGCTCGGGCGCCGTCACCATCGCGGCCATCACGAGCTGCACCAACACGTCCAACCCGTCGGTCATGATCGGCGCCGGTCTCCTGGCCAAGAAGGCCGTGGAGCGCGGGCTCACCACCCCGCCGCACGTCAAGACCAGCTTCGCCCCCGGCAGCCGCGCGGTCACGAGCTACATCCAGAACGCCGGCCTCGAGGAGCCGCTCGACAAGCTGGGCTTCAACCTCGTCGGCTACGGCTGCACCACCTGCATCGGCAACTCCGGTCCGCTCTCCGAGCCGATCGGCAAGGCCATCGACGACAACGACCTCGTCGTGGCCGCCGTGCTCTCCGGCAACCGCAACTTCGAGGGCCGCGTGCACGCCCAGGTGCGGGCCGCCTACCTGGCCTCCCCGCCCCTCGTCGTCGCCTACGCGCTGGCCGGTCGGGTCGACAAGGACCTCACCACCGAGCCGATCGGCAAGGACTCCGACGGCAAGGACGTCATGCTGAGCGAGATCTGGCCCAGCCGCGAGGAGGTCGACGCCGCCATGGCCGAGGCCATCGGCCCGGACGTCTTTTCGTCCAACTACGCAAGCGTTTTCGAGGGTGACGAGCACTGGAAGTCGATGGAGGCCCCCACCGGCGACAACTACGCCTGGGACGAGGCGTCCACCTACATCCAGAAGCCGCCGTTCTTCGTCGGTCTCACCCCGGATGCGCCGGGCTTCGGCGACATCGTCGGTGCGCGCGCCCTGGCCGTGCTGGGCGACTCGGTCACTACCGACCACATCTCGCCCGCCGGCAGCATCCCCACCAGCTCGCCCGCCGGCAAGTACCTCACCGAGAAGGGCGTGCAGACGCGCGACTACAACAGCCTCGGCTCGCGGCGCGGCAACCACGAGGTGATGATGCGCGGCACGTTCGGCAACATCCGTCTGCGAAACGCCCTGGCGGAGGGCAAGGAGGGCAACTGGACCGCCCACCAGCCCGACGGTGAGCTGATGTCCATCTACGACGCCGCCATGAAGTACAAGGAGGAGGGCGTTCCGCTCATCGTCCTGGGCGGCAAGGAGTACGGCACCGGCTCCAGCCGCGACTGGGCGGCCAAGGGCACCCTGCTGCTCGGCATCCGCGCGGTCATCACCGAGTCGTTCGAGCGCATCCACCGGAGCAACCTGGTGGGCATGGGCGTGCTGCCCCTGCAGTTCACCAACGGCGAGAACGCCCAGTCGCTGGGCCTCACCGGCAAGGAGACGTTCTCGATCACCGGCCTGGAGAACCTCCAGCCGCGCCAGACCCTCACCGTGGACTACACGCGGGAGGACGGCACGACGGGCTCGTTCAAGGTGCTGGCCCGCATCGACGGCGCCGCCGAGCTGAAGTACCTCCAGAACGGCGGCATCCTCCAGACGGTGCTGCGCCGTCTGAAGGACGAGGCCTAGGCTGTCACGGACACACCCGGTTGTGCCGGCGGCCCCGTCCACAGGGACGGGGCCGCTGTTCATTTCGGGGGCGACCCCGATCGGCCGCGCACGCCGGTCAGGCGAGACGTGGCGTCGCCGGATGACGGCCGCTTGGGTGGGACCTGCGCGTGCGTGCCGCATCTGGGAATCGCGTCGCGCGCAAGCCTGGTGTCAGGCACCAGGCTTGCGTGAGTGCCGTACGCAAGTTGCGTGCCTGGCACCAGGCGTGCGCGAGCGCCGTACCCCGAGTCGCGGCGTCTTCGCCGGGCAGTCCCGCCGCCTACCGCGCCGATCGGTGCATCTGCCGCAGCCCCATCCCCAGACCCACCGCCGCGACGATCGCGGCCGCCAGGACCGCGTACAGGACGGTGGCCGTCGGGAAGCGACCGTCGAAGAGCGCCCGCTCGGCGTCCACGATGTGGGTGAGCGGGTTGGCCTCGGACATGACCCGCAGCCAGCGCGGAGCGCCGTCCAGGGGAAGGAGCACCCCCGCCAGGAGCAGCGCCGGGAACAGCAGGGTCTGCTGCACCGTCCAGAAGACCCATTCCTGCCCTCTCGTGGCGAGCGCGAGCGCGTAGGACATCGACCCCACGCCCACGCAGAAGAGCGCCAGGATGGCGACCCCCGCGGCGATCCCCAACGGATGGAGGTCCAACCCGAACGGAACGCACAGGGCCACGATGATCGCCGTCTGCGCGACCATCGGGACGATCTCCTTGAGGGCCCGACCCACCAGCAGCGCGGAGCGGCTGATCGGCGTCACGAGCAGCCGTTCGTGGGATCCGGAGGTGAGCTCCTCGGAGAGGTTCGATCCGGTGAACGACGCACCGACGAGCGCGCTCATGGTCACGATGCCCGGCACGAACCAGGTGAGCGCCGAGCGCCCCGACCCCAGATCCGGCAGGAGCGGTGCGAAGAGCGCGAGGAACACCAGCGGTTGGACCAGCGCCATGAAGATGCTGAACGGTTCGCGCACGAGCGGCCTGAGCTCGCGCACCATCACGTGCCGGGTGTCGCGCGCGAAACGGTGCCGCGTCCGCCCGATCGGGGGCTGCGGTGCGGTGGTGCCGAGGGCGGTCATGGTCATGCCGATGCCTCCTGGTCGTGGTTGGGGGTGCGTGCCGCGGCCCCGTCGCGCAGACGGCGCCCGGTGAGTGCGAGGAACACGTCGTCGAGGGTGGACGGCACGAGGGCGACGCCCCCGGGCGTGATGTCGCGCTCGGCGAGCGACGCCAGGATCCCGACCAGGCGGCTCCGCCCGTCCGGAACCCGTGCGCGCACCGTGTCGCCCGCAACCTCCACGCTGTCGGGGTCGTCGGTGATCCGGGCGAGCAGCGCACGGGTGTCGGGGATCTGGTGACGGTCGACGGTCAGCGCGACGCGGTCACCCAGTCCGGACTTGAGTGCCTCGGCGGTGTCGTCGGCGATGACGCGGCCGTGGTCGACCACGACGACGCGCTCTGCGAGGGCGTCGGCCTCCTCGAGGTAGTGCGTGGTGAGGATGACGGTCACCCCGGATTCGCGGTGCATCCGCCGGATCTGCGTCTGCATGTTCGCCCGGTTCTGGGGATCCAGTCCGGTGGAGGGCTCGTCCAGGAAGAGCACCTGGGGGGAGGACATCAGACCGATCGCGATGTCCAGGCGCCGGCGCTGCCCGCCGGAGAGCGTCGCGACCTTGCGGTCCAGCAGGCCGTCGAGCTCGAGGTCGACGCTCAGCTCGTCCACCCTGCGGCGGGCGTCCGACCGTGTCATGCCGTGGGCGAGGCCCTGTCCGATCAGCTCGTCGCGACCGTGGTGCCAGTGGCCCGCGCCGTTGCCCTGACCGATGTAGCCGATGATCGCCCGAACCCGCGCTGCGTCCCGGACGACGTCGTGGCCGCCCACCCGGGCGTGTCCCTCGGTGGGCGCCAGCAGCGTCGTGAGCATGCGCAGGGTGGTCGATTTGCCCGCGCCGTTGGGGCCCAGCAGGGCCACCATCTCGCCGGGCTCGACCGTCAGATCGAGACGTTCGACGGCGGTGATCCGCTCGCCGTTGGCACCGAAGGTGCGGGTGAGTCCCTCGGCGCGGATGGCGGGGTGCGTATGTGGTGCGTGTGTGGTCATGCCGGGCACGCTACGGTCAATTGCGGTCACCAAACGACCGGTATTGGGCCTTGCGGTCAGCATGTGACCGCAATGGCGCGTACGCTGCCGGCATGGACATCGCCCGCCGCACACTCCGTCTGCTGGAGCTCCTCCAGACCCATCGCGTCTGGTCGGGTGACGAGCTCTCCGACCGGCTCGAGGTGAGCCCCCGCACGCTGCGGCGCGACGTCGAACGTCTGCGCGACCTGGGGTATGCGGTGGAGGCGGCGCGCGGAGTGGCCGGCGGCTATCAGCTGCGCGGGTCCACCTCGATGCCGCCGCTCGTGCTGAACGACGACGAGGCGCTCGCGATCGCACTGGGCCTTCGCGCCGGGGCCGCGGGCGCCGTCGCCGGCCACGAGGACGCGGCGGTCGGGGCGCTCGCCAAGGTCACCAGGCTCATGTCACCCGCGCTCCGCGCCCGGGTGGACGCGATCACCCGGTCCACGGACCTCGGACCGGCCTGGAGCCCCGTGGACGCGGAGGTGCTGACGGCGGTGGCGGGCGTCTGCCGGGACGCGGAGCTCCTGGCCTTCGGCTACCGCGCCCGCGACGGCGTGGCGACCGATCGGCGGGTGGAGCCCCATCGGCTGGTGAACCTGGGACGGCGGTGGTACCTGGTGGCGTTCGACCTCGGACGGGAGGACTGGCGGTCGTTTCGTCTGGACCGCATGGAGCGCCCCGTCCCGCTGCGCGAGCGCTTCACCCCGCGGGAGATCCCCGGCGGGGACGCGGTGGCGTTCGTCGAGGGTGGCGTCGGCGCACAGGGTCGCGACGGGCGCGTCCGCGTGCGGTTCGCGACGCGCGCCCCGGTGGTGGCGGAGTTCGTGGGGACCTGGGCGGATGTGGAACCCGACCCCGACGATGCCGGGGCATGCGTCATGACGATGATGACCGCGGACCTCCACTGGCCCCTGATGGTCATCGCCGCGATCGACGCGCCGGCGCGGGTGCTGGAGCCGGCGGAGCTCGCGAGCCGGGCCAGGGCAGCGGCGCACCGCCTGGCCGACCTCTGACGTGTCGCGATCACGGTGTGCGCGGACCGGAACCGGGTGACGCGCACCCCGTCCGACGGCTACCTGAACGTGACCTCGGGTTCCAGGAACGCCGCGAACAGGGTCTTGGTCGGCTCGTTGGCCCGCACGTCCTGCTTCATCTCAAGCGGCAGGCCCGGCTGCACCCGCAGATCCAGCCCGTCCGCCTCGCACCGCCCGGGTGCGTTTCGCCGCACCTCGACGCTGCAGATGATCTTCGTCCCGTAGCTGACCCTGAAGCTCGCGCTCGTCACCGCCGCGTCCGACGCCTCGTCGATGCCGACGAGCGCCGAGAAGGACTCGAGGCGCGCGTCCGACGCCAGGCTGGGGACGCTCGACAGGTCGACCTCCGTGCTGCCGCTCGCGCGGTTGCCGGTGTTGGACCCGCACTGGATGAAGTTCGTCTCGTGCCGACGGCCGCTCATGACGACATATCCGGGCTGGCCGCAGTCGGCGCTGCGCGACCGCGCCAGCGGGGCCAGCTGCACGGTCCGTCCGCGGCTGGAGGAATCGCCCGAGCGGCCCGGTGCCGACGGGATCTGACTCCCGAAGTCCGGGATGGAGGGCACCGTGAAGTCGGGAACCGTGAAGTCCGGCACCGTGAAGTCCGGGGCGGTGAAGTCCGGGATGGACGGCACGGTGAAGTCCGGCACCGTGAAGTCGGGAATGGAGGGCACGGTGAAGTCCGGGATCGACGGGACCGTGAAGTCGGTCTGCGATCCCGTGTCGGTCTGCGCCCCGGTCTCGGTCCGGGATCCGGTGTCGGTCCGCGCCCCGCCGTTGTCGTCACCGCCCAGGGCGAGGACGAGCGCGGTGACACCGCCCGCGATCACGAGCACCGCGATGGCGATCATGGCCCACATGCCCCGGTGGTTGGGCGGTGGCGCCTGGCCCAGCGGTCCGGCGGCGGCCGCGCCGGCCAGGGGATCCATCGGCCTGGTCGCGTCGTCGGCACCGTCGGGACGCGGTGAGGGCGTGCCGCACTCGCGGCAGAAGCGGTCGTAGGGATCGACCGGACGCCCGCACGTGGGGCATGTGTCCGGCGGCCGGACGGCGGTGGCGTCCGGATCCGTCATCGCGTCGGTCTTCGCGCCGCAGCTCGTGCAGAAGCCGACGTCGCCGCGCAGCGGGGCGCCGCAGTTGGGACAGGGGGTGTCGCTCATGCGCGACCGATCCGTGCGATGCGTGGCATCACGCGATCGTACCGTCCCGGTCTCCTGCGGATGATCAAGCGCCGGTCAACATTCGCGGCCTACGAGACGTTGACGACCCGCAGGACGTCGGTGGCCGGGGAGCGGCCGTCCACACCCGCCAGCACGACCACCCGGTCTCCGCTTCGCACGTAGCCCAGGTCACGGGCGCTCGCGACGGCCTCCGCCACCATCTCCTCGTTGTGCGCGAAGGCGGAGAGGGCCAGTGGGATGGACCCCCAGCTGATCGCCAGCTGGCGGCGCACCCGCTCGTCGGGCGAAAAACCCAGGATGGGGGTGTGACTGCGAAACCGCGCCGTCGCGCGCACCGTGAAACCCGACCGCGTGAGGCACAGGATTGCGCTCGCGTCGAGCGTCTCGGCCACCCGGGCGGCGGCGCTCGTCATGGTGTCGGTGATCCGCATGACCAGGCTCTCGCCGTGATCGACGCCCTCCAGGCGAAGCGGCGCCACGCGCCGGCTCCACGAGTCGACGTCGAAGTTCTGGTCGGCGCGCTCGCAGAGCCTGGCCATCGTGGCGATCACGTTGATCGGGTCGGCGCCCACCGCGGTCTCACCGGACAGCATCACCACCGACGATCCGTCGAAGATGGCGTTGGCGACGTCGGTGGCCTCGGCGCGCGTCGGGGTGGGCGAGTGCAGCATCGACTCCAGCATCTGGGTGGCCGTGATGGTCGGCCGCCCGTGGGCGATGCACTCGCGGGTGATCATCTTCTGCAGGTGGGGGACGTCCTCCATCGGGTACTCGATGCCCAGGTCCCCGCGGGCGATCATCACCGCGCCGGCGGCGTCGATGATCCCGGCCAGGTTCTCCACCGCGGCGCGCGTCTCGACCTTGGCCACCACCAGCGGACCGCGCGGATGGGGCTCGGTCCCGAGCCGGCGGATGTCGTGCGCCGAGCGCACGAAGGACACCGCCACCATGTCCACGCCCTCGTCGACGAATGCGTCGAGGATGCGGAGGTCCTCGTTGGTGGGGGTGCTGATGCGCAGTCGGTCGGCGGGGACGTGCACGCCCGGCCGGCCGGAGATGTGGCCACCGTGGATGACCACGACCTCCAGGTGGTCGCGCCCCGTGTAGATGACCTCCGAGTCGATGCCGCCGTCGCCGAAGCTGATCCGGTCGCCCATCTGGACGCTCTCGAGCAGGTGCGGGTAGTCCACGTGCACGACGGAGGTGTCGGACCCCTCGTTGCCCGGCTGCAGACGCAGCGTCTGCCCGTCCTCCAGGGTGACGCCCTCGGTGCCGAACGAGCCGGCGCGGACCTTGGGACCGGGCAGGTCCACGAGCGTGCCGATGGGGAGGTCCAGCTCCTGCGCCACCCGCCGCACCCGACGGTGCAGCTCGAGGGCGTGCTCGATCGTCCCGTGCGACAGGTTGAGCCGCACGGCGTCCATCCCCGCCAGTGCCATCTCGCGGATGACCTCGGGTGACTCGGATGCCGGCCCGATGGTCGCCAGGATCTTCGTGCGTCGGCCGATCGTTCTCGCCTTCATGTGACGCACGATAGCCGTCACACGTGCAACGGGCGTGTCAGCGGGCGGGCGTCGGCGGACCCGGTCGCGGCGGTGGGGCGGGTCGCGATTCGGGTGGCGGTGCGGCCGCATCCCGCGGATCGGCGGGGCCCGGCGGGCGACCCGGCGGCATGCCCGGTCGTGCGGGTGCGGCGGGAGGCGGTCCTCCCGGCGTTGCGGGGCGGGAGACGGGTGGGTGCGATGTGGTGGACGGTGCCGCGGGGGGACGCGGGGGACCCGCGGGAACCGGTGGCGCGGACGGCGGCCGGACGGGGGGTCGGGGTGCCTGCGACGGCGGGTGCGGGTGATGCACGGCGGGCGCTGGTGCGGGGTGCGGCGGGTGGGACGGTGCGGGTGGTGTGCCGGGACGTGGTGGCACCGGCGCGCCGGGCGGACGTCCCGCGCCGGGCGGCGGTCCCGCGGGGCGCGGTGCGACGTGCTCCGGATGGCCGGGGGTTGGTCCCGCGGGGCGCGGCGGGGCGGGCGGCGCGGGCGGACGCGGAGGACCCGGTGCCGCGGCGGGTGCGGGTGGCGCGGCGGGACGTGGTGCGACCGGGTGCGCGGGGACCGGCGGCCCCGGCACGGACGGCACGCGTGGATGCGGAGCGGCGGCCGGAGCTGCGGACGGTGCGGGTGTGGGCGGTGCGATCGGCGACGGGGGGATCGGTGTCGCGGCGGGTGCGGGTGCCGGTGCGGGTGCCGACGGTGGGACAGGACGTGGGGCGACCGGTGACGCCGCAGGTGCGGGCGGGACGACCGGCATCGCGGGCGCCATCGGTGCGACGAGCGGTGGTACCGCGGCGGCGGGCGCCATCTGCGGGACGGCCACGGGCGGTGCGGCCTGCGGCGCGACGGGGACGGGCGGTGGCGGGCCGACCGCCGGCACCGGCTGACCGGTGGCGACCGCCGGGGTGGCGGGCACGGCGGCCGTGGCCGCGACGGGGACCGGCGGCGCGCCCGCAGACGCGGGTGGCGCCTGCGGCGACGGTGGCAGGACGACCGGAGCCGGTGCGGGGGCCGGGGCGATTCCCCCGAGGGGGTCGGCGTCGGGGATCGGCGCCCTCAGTGCGGGTGCGGGAGTGACGGCGGGCGCCTCGTCCGCGGCCTCCCCGCGCTGGGCGCGCAGCACGAAGTAGGCGACGGTGATGACGGCGGCGATGAGCGGGGAGAACAGGATGGTCGGGACCGCGTCGCTCACGAGCATCCCGAACAGGAGCATTCCGACCGACGAGGCGTTCTGCACGAGCGCGGTCTCGATGGCGGCGGCGACGATCGCCCAGAGGAACCCCACCCCGATGACGGTGATGAGGAGCAGACCGGTGGTCCACCACCAGGACCGTGTGAGTCGCGTCCACGAGCGGCGGATCGCCTCGACGGGACCCACGTCCTCGCGCATCACGGCGGGTACGGCGAACAGGCCGATCACGTAGGCGATCCACGACGCGACGGCCAGGGCGATGACCGCCGTCGTGCCGATGGGTCCGTCGGTCCGCCCGTACGTCCGCAGCAGGTACCAGGGCACGATCAGCGCCGCGGCGCCCAGGAGGGTGAGGCCCAGGAGCGGCACGACGCGGCGGGCGCTCGCGCGCAGTGACTCGCCGGGATGGCATTCGCCGGTCTGGTGCAGGTCGCCGATCGCGAAGTGGAGCACCGCGGTGGTGAGCGCCAGGGCGAGGATGGTCATGACGACCGGGACGAGCAGGACCTGCTCCAGCCGGTCGAGGGCCTCCGCGGACCCGACCACGATCTTCCCGTCCACGGCGGCCGCGCCGAGCGGGATCATCTCGTTCAGGACGGCGATCGCCACCGCCACGATGGGCAGGTAGACCACCGCGGCCAGACCGACGAGCTTCGCGAACCCTCTGCGGTAGACGCGTCCGCCGTCGTTCACGACGTCGCGCACCCGTGGGCGGCCGGCGGTGACGGGCGGCATGGGTTGTTCGGGAGGCTGGGGGGTCATGATCCCCGGGAGAGTGGGAGACGATCCGTGCGCACGCGTGCGGATCCGTGATGTCACATCGGTCGCTCGGCGACGCGCCTTTACCCCGCCGCCCCGTCGTTCGGGATGCGGCCCGGGTCCGATACGCTGGATGACGCGCAACACGGCATGGACGTGACCCGAGGAGCCGCACCGATGCAACCCACGATCGAGAGTCTCCTGCTGGCCGATTTCGCCGAGGTGATCAACGGCAAGCTCTACGTCATGGGCGCCGGCTTCACGCAGGTCCACATGGCGAGCCTGCAGCAGGCGCACCGCTTCTACTTGGCGTCGGCGTTCAGGGTGCCGTTCAGCTACTCGGACGAGGGGGTGCCGTTCTCGGTGCGTCTGGAGAGCCTGGACGCCGAACCGCTCGACTGCTGGTCGATGGAGGGGCAGCTCGAGACCACCCGTACGCCCGGCCAGCGCGACGGCGACACGGTCACCATGTTCGCGGTCCCGGTCGACGTGATGGTGCCGGAGCCCATGGACGTGGTCCTGCGGTTCCGCTTCGGGGAGGACGAGCGCACCACCCGCTTCCGCGTCCTGGTGGCGTCGGACCCACCGCCCGAGGAGGGCGGCGCCGTCTAGGCGGGTCGGCCGACGATCGCGAGCAGGCCGGCCAGCAGGCCGGGGCGCGCGGCGGCGACCCCCATGGGATCGTCCCCCGCGGCCGCGAGCTCCGTCACCTCACCGCCCGCGGCCGCCACCAGCATCGCGCCGGCGGCCCAGTCCCACACGGACACCCCGCGCTCGTAGTACGCGTCCACACGCCCGGCGGCCAACCAGGCCAGGTCGAGTGCGGCGGACCCCGCCCGTCGGATGTCGCGCACCTCGGGAAGCGCCCGTGCGACGACCGCGGCCTGACGCCGCCGCCGCTCCGACGCGTAGCCGAATCCGGTGGCCACCAGCGCATCGCCCAGGTCCGAGGAGGGCTCCAGACCAAGGTCGCGGCCGTTCAGCCGCGCGCCGTCGGGCACCGCGGTGAAGAGCTCGTCGCGACACGGGTCGAACACCACCGCCGCCAACGCGCCGCCCGGGCCCTCCACCTGGATGCTCACGCACCAGTGGGGGATGCCCCACAGGTAGTTCACCGTCCCGTCAAGCGGGTCGACGTGCCACGTGAGGCCGTCGCCCCCGGCGGCGGTCGACTCACCGGACTCCTCGGCCACGATGCGGTCGTCCGGCCGGGCGCGGCGGATCGCTCCCAGGATGCGCGCCTCGGCGTCGCGGTCGGCGTCGGAGACGAGGTCGGTGCGCGTGGACTTCGCGTCCACACCGGACGCGGGACCGCCGAAGCGGTCCAGAAGCAGGGCTCCCGCGTCGCGCGCCGCATCCACGGCGAGCGCGAGCAGCCCCTCGGGGGTTGGGTCCATCGGCGTGGCGTCGGTCATCGGGGCGATGCTAATGACTCGCCCCGGCGGCCCGTCGCGGCGTGGCCCGGACGGGTGACCGGCGGCGCCCACCGGTGCGCGCTGCCCGGCCGGGCGTGGCCTTCGGCGGCCGACCGCTAGGCTTGGTCACCATGTCACGACGTCTCACGCTCATCGCCCCCCGCGGCTACTGCGCCGGTGTGGACCGCGCCATCGCCACCGTCGAGGAGGCCCTGACCGACTACGGCGCGCCCGTCTACGTCCGCGGTGAGATCGTCCACAACCGTCACGTGGTGGACGATCTGCGCGGCAAGGGTGCGGTGTTCGTCGACAGCCCCGCCGAGGTTCCGGAGGGCGCGCTCATCGTGCTGTCGGCCCACGGCAGCAGCCCGGACATCTACCGGGAGTGCCGTGAACGCGACCTGCGCGTGATCGACGCCACCTGTCCGCTGGTCAGCAAGGTGCACGCCGAGGTGCGGCGCTACGCGAAGCGCGACGCGACCATCCTGCTGGTCGGCCACTCAAACCACGACGAGATCATCGGCACGCGGGGTGAGGCGCCCGACCGCGTGATCGTGGTCGAGAACGTCGAGCAGGCGCGCGCGGTGGAGGTGCCCGATCCGGACAACGTGGCGCTCGCCACCCAGACCACCCTGTCGCTGGACGACATGAGCGCCATCATCGAGGTGCTCCGCAGCCGGTTCCCCAAGCTCTACGAGCCGGCCTCCAGCGACATCTGCTACGCCACGCAGAACCGTCAGGACGCGGTCAAGGAGACGGTGGCCGAGGGCGCCGAGCTGGTGCTGGTCGTCGGGTCGCAGAACTCGTCCAACTCGCAGCGGCTGGTCGAGGTGGCGCAGTCGCGCGGCGCCGACGCGTACCTGATCGACGACGCCTCGGATCTGGACCCGCGCTGGATGGAGGGACGGGAGCGCGTCTCGCTGACCGCGGGCGCGTCGGCGCCGGAGGCGCTCGTGCTGGGGGTGGCCGAGCGGCTCGCCGGGCTGGGCTTCGAGCGCGGCGGCGACCTGGTGCCCACCGACGAGGGCATCGTGTTCGCGCTGCCGGCGAACCTCCGTCATATGGCCGCGGCCGCGGGGCGACCCGACCGCAGGTCGTAGCGCCGCCCGCGCAACGTCGCGTGCAACCCGCCGCGATGGCGGGACATGTTGCAGGAGAACCCGCGGTCCGGGTGACAGATGTCCCGGCGGCCGCGGCACCCGCGATGTGACCGGGCGCGCGGGATGCCGCCCATCCGGGTGCGCGTCCCTTCGGCGGATGGGCCGCAGGTTCCGAGGGGACGTCCGTCCTTGAGGCGTGGGGGCCGTCTCCCGATCCTCATCCGGTCCCGCAGGATGCCCCACCCCCGAGTGGGCGTGCGTCCGCACCACCTCGTCAGGAGACCCGCCTATCCGAGCCCCCACGCCCGGTCGCCGCCGTGCGGCCAGAACACGCTGCGCCCTCGTCCTCGCAACCGCCGCCGTCGCGGTCGGCGCCCCGATGGCCGCGGGCGCACCCGCCGACGCCATCGGCCCCGAGACCACGCTGAAGACCGCCGAACGGTCGACCACCGCGCCCACCGACGCCCTCATCGCCGAGGCCCTGAAGCACCGCGGCACGCCATACGTCTGGGGCGGCGGTTCTCCCAGCGGCTTCGACTGCTCCGGGTTCACCAGCTACGTGTACGCGTCGGCCGGCGTGCGGATGGACCACTCGAGCTACGCGCAGAAGGCCGCGTTCCCGGCGGTCGCGCGCGAGGACCTGCGACGCGGGGACCTCGTGTTCTTCGCGGGTGACGGCCACGTGGGGATCTACATGGGATCCGGCCGGTTCATCCACTCGCCGCGCTCGGGCAAGAGCGTGATGATCAACCGTCTGGACGACTCCTGGTACCGCACGAGCTACTCCGGCGCGGTGCGGCCCCCCGTCCCGGTCTGAGCCTCCGGGCCGTCCGGCCCGATCACGATCGGCCCGTCGGTCGCCACGGACGCGACGTCCAGGCGCTCGGCCAGCTCGTTCTCGTCCAGCGCGAACCGCGGGTCGATCTCGATGTCCACGCCCGGGTCACCGTCGTCGTCCACCGGCAGGTCGACCCCGGCGTGACGCAGCCACGATCCGTACAGGCGGCGAAGGTCCCGTCGCGTCGTCTCGGGCGAGTCCGACCCCTCGGCGTTCTTGATGGGTGAGAACTCCTCCTCGCGCCGCGACTCGACGCTGAGGGTCCGTTCGGCCATCGGCAGCGCATCGAAGATGAACGACTCGAACTTGACGGCGTTCGGCTCGTCCGGCCGGATGAACGCACCGGAATCGTCGATGTGCGGCACCGCCTTGATCGCCCGGTGGAACGGCAGACCGTCCCCCTGACGGGCCACGCGCTCGGCGAACTCCCGCTCGATTGCGTGCGCGGCGATCGACCCGGCCCAGAAGCGCAGCGCCCCGTCGGTATCGCGCTCGGCGGCCACCTCGTCCGGCAGGTCGCTGTACTCCACCAGCACGGTGCGCCCGTCGCGCTTGGCCACGATGCCCACCCGCTCGCCCGGCTCGGTCTTGCGCACCACGATGTTGGACATCTGCGACCCGGCCTGCGCATGGAGGCCGAGCAGGCGCGGATGGGCGACGCGAAGCAGCGGGTTGTCGACGTTGAACGTCACGAAGGTGGTGATGCCGCGTTCGGCCATCCGGTCGAGGATGCCGGCGCGGTCGAGCGCCGCGAAGAGCCCACCGTGCCCGTCGGGGGAGAGCGCGATGCGATCCGGCGCCTCCATCAGGATGCGGCCGGTGGCCCGGTCAACGGCCGGCATCTCGCCCTGCACGAACGTTGCGACCGAGTCGGGCGGCAGCCCGAAGCGGTCCTCGCGCTCCAGGATCTCCCGGGTGGCCGCGTCGTTCTGCGGCGAGGTCATGATGTACCAGGGCAGCTCGGCGCCGTAGCGGCGGCGCATGGCCGCGATGCGCCCGGCGTGCTGGGCGAACAGCGTCCTGCCGGTGACCGGGGCGAACGGATAGTCGCCCTTCGGGCCGTCGAATCCCAGGCGCGTCCCCTGACCGCCCGCCACGAGGACGGCGGCGACCCGCCCGTCACGGAGCATGGCCTCACCGGCCGCGATGGCCGCGGCGTCCGCGTCGGAGCCCGGTGGCGCGTCGTCGAGCGCCACCACGTCGGGGGGCTCCAGCGTGCCGTCGCCGGTCACCTCGGGGTCGTCCATCCGCTCGACCAGGCGTCCGATCAGGTCGACGTCGATCGCGTCGATCTGCGCGGCCAGCCGTTCGCGGTCCGCACCCTCCAGGGCGTCGAGCGCGTCCGCCAGGTGTCCCTGTCCCGCCCGTGTGAGTCGTTCGCGGGTCATGGTTTGAGCGCCACCTTCACCACGCCCTCGCGGCGCTCGGCCATCATCGCGTAGCCGTCCGCGCCGTCGGCCAGCGGCATCGTGTGGGTGAGGAGCGGCGACGGCTCCAGCCGGCCGGCCATCACCAGGTCGAGCAGCTGCTGGAAGTACTGCGGACCCGGCACGAGCCCGCCCGTGATGGTGATGTTGCGCAGGAACTGGTCGAACCAGTTGATCTCGGGCGTGCGGCCCATGAAGTGATCCATGCCCAGACACGAGATCGTGCCGCCGGCGCGCACGGCGGCGTGCGCGCTCGCCATGGACTCCGGGCTCGAGATCGAGTCGATGACGACGTGTGCGCCCTGCCCGTCGGTCAGCTCGTGCACGCGTGCGCGGATCTCGTCGTTGTCACGCGTCGTGACGACCTCGGTGGCTCCCAGCCTCCGCGCGATCTCCAGCCGGTCGGCGTGGTGGCCGAGGCAGATGACGTTGGCGGCGCCGACCGCGGCGGCGGAGTGCACGCCGGACAGGCCGACGGCGCCGTCGCCGATCACCACGACGTTGTCGCCGGCGCGGGTCCCGGCCCGGTGCACGCCGTGCATGCCGGTGGACATCACGTCGACCAGCGGCAGCACCGTGGTCTCGTGCTCCTCGCCGGCGAGCTCCTCGGGGATGACCCTGAGCGTGCTGTCGGCGAGCGGCACGCGCATGTACTCGGCCTGACCGCCCTGGGGTTCGCCGTCGTGGCGCCAGACCCGCGGCGCCCACCCGAAGAGGGACCAGTTGACGCAGGACGAGGCGAGGTCCTCGGTGCAGTAGACGCAGGTGCCGTCGGCGACGCTGCACGACGACATCACCCGGTCACCGGGGCGGATGTGCGCGACGTCGGCGCCCACCTCCTCCACGGTGCCGATGAACTCGTGGCCCAGGCGGCTGCCGGCCGGGAAGCCGAAGGCCTCGCCCGCGCCGTAGATGTGCAGGTCCGACCCGCAGATCGCCGCGAGCGTCACACGGACGATGGCGTCGGTCGGTCGCAGGATGGTCGGATCGGCGACGTCGATCACCCTGACGTCGTTGGCACCCTGGAACGTGAGACCCTTCACCGCGTCATCACCTCGTCGTCGATCGGCCTGGTCCTACGAGCATACGTGGCCGGGGCGCGGCGACCCGACGGTAAGGATCGGATCCCTGACGGACATCTCAGAGGTGATGGACGAGAACACGAACTCCCCAAGCACGCGACGGACCCGCTTCGAGCGGACATTCCGCGCGCGGTACGACGAGGTCCGCCGGCATGCCGCGCGATGCGGATCGCCCGACGTGGACGACGCGGCGGCGGAGGTCTTCGTCGCCCTCTGGCGTCGCCTCGACGAGGTGCGCGACGGCCACGAACGACCGTGGCTCCTCGCGGTCTGCCGGCGGGTCGTCGCCAACCAGCGGCGATCCGCGGGTCGGCGCGAGGCGCTCGCCGAACGCATCGCGGCGCAGCCGGATCCCGGTCGCGACGCCGTCGTCGCGGACGACCCCCATGTGGCCGGCGCCCTCGCGGCCCTGCGCGAATCCGACCGCGAGGTGCTGCTCCTGGCGGTGTGGGACGAGCTCCCCACCGGGGAGATCGCCCGGGTGCTGGGCATCTCGGCGGGCGCGGCCGCCGTGCGGCTGCACCGGGCGCGCCGTCGCTTTCGCGAGGCGTATCTCGCCCATCGGCCCACCCCCACCACGGCCGTCGGAGGTCCCAATGTCAACTGATCCCCTCGACGCGCTTCGCCGCAGCGATCCCGCGCGCGAGATGCGCCCGACCCCGGATGAGGTGCTGGACGCCCGGATGGCGGAGCTCGATCTGCCCGACCATGAGGTCGCGGAGCATCGGCGTCGCCGACGGACGGGGCGGCGCATCATGATCGCCGGGGCGTCCCTGCTCGCCGCAGGTTCGGTGGCCGTCGCCGCGGGCGTCCGTCCCTGGGAGCGCGACGAGTCGCGTCAGGCCGGGCCGGGTCGCGCCAACCCCGACGCCGACGCCGCCACCCGCGCCGACTACGCCTCGGCCATCCGCGCCCTGCGCCTGCCACCGGGCGCCGAGTGGCCGGCGGCGCCCCCCGAGATCGGCCCGGACACGATCGTGCCCACCGGCCGCGGCGGGATGGGCGAGGCCTACGCGGTGATGTACGCGTTCAACCGGTGGGCCTGCACCGCGGTGCGCGCACACGAACGCGGCGACCTGGCGGCGCGCGGTCGCGCGACCGTGGCGCTCACCGACCTGGTCGACAACCACATGGTCGTCGTCCCCGAGGGCACGCCCGAGGACGGCGCGGCGCCCGCCGGGCTCCCCGGGCCCATCGTGCAGATGGCCGGATCCAACCCGTCGCCCACCCAGATGTTCCACGGGTGGATCCGCCGGGCCGAGCGCGGCGACGTCGGCGCCCTGCGCGAGACGTGCGTCGCCAACCGCCCGGGCGGCTGACCATCCGGTGCCCCGGCGATTCGCGACCCGTCGCGATCGCCGGGGCGGTGCGCCGGGAGACGTGCCGGCGATGGATCTCGGCCCACGTGTACCGTGCCCATCGTGACGGGATGCGGCGCGAGCGGGGTCGGGTATCGGCGGGGACGTCGTCGCGCGGACGATGACGAACGCACGGCGGCCGGCGTCCCCGTGACGGTGTAGCCGGTGGACGCCATGGAACCGACGACCTCCACCCGGGTGGCGCGGGACGGGGGACGCGTGTTCGCGCACGTCCTCGTCAACACCGCGGTGGCGGGACTCACGACGAGCTTCCTCTGGTTCGGCCTGGTCTTCTGGGTGTACCTCGAGACGCGTTCGGTCCTCGCGACCGGCGTCATCGGCGGTGCCTACATGCTCTTCGTCGCGGCGGGCAGCCTCCTGTTCGGCACCATCGTCGACCGCCACCGCAAGCTTCACGTGATGCGGCTCTCGGCCGCCGTGACCCTCATGGCGTTCGCCCTGGCGGGTGCCATCTACCTGTGGCGGCCGGACTCCCAACTGCTCGACCTGAGCGGCCCGTGGTTCTGGGTCCTGACGTCGATCATCCTCGTGGGTGCGGTGGTGGAGCACATGCGCAACATCGCCCTCTCGACCCTGGTCACCATGCTGATCCCGGACGAGGGGCGGGCGCGGGCGAACGGCCTGGTGGGCACGGTCCAGGGCATCGCGTTCATCGTGACGAGCGTCTTCGCCGGGATCGCGATCGGGCGTCTGGGGATGGGGTGGACGATCGTGATCGCGGTGGCCCTCACCGGTCTCACCCTCCTTCACCTGCTCACGCTGCGGCTGCCCGGGGACGAGGTGGAACACGATCCCGAGGGCTCCGGACGGGGCGTCGACCTGCGGGGCGCCTACCGGGCCGTGCTCGCCGTCTCGGGCCTCTTCGCGCTGATCCTCTTCTCGACGTTCAACAACCTGATCGGCGGCGTCTACATGGCGCTGCTCGACCCGTACGGCCTGGAGCTCATGAGCGTGGAGGCCTGGGGTGTGGTCTACGGGATCGCGGCGACCGGGTTCATCGTGGGCGGACTGATGGTCGCCCGGCTGGGTCTCGGCGCGCGGCCGATGCGCACGATGCTGACGCTGGTGGCGATCATGGGTGTGCTGGGCGCGCTCTTCACCATCCGCGAGTCGTGGCTGGTCTTCACGACCGGCGTGTGGTTCTACATGTCGCTCGTGCCGGCGGTGGAGGCCGCGGAACAGACGGTGATCCAGCGGGTCGTGCCGTTCGCCCGTCAGGGACGGGTGTTCGGGTTCGCCATGGCCTTCGAGGCGGCGGCCGCGCCGGTCACCGCGTTCCTGATCGCGCCGATCGCCGAGTACTGGATCATCCCGTGGTCGCGCACCGGGTCGGGCCGCGACACCCTCGCCCCGCTGCTGGGCACCGGTGACGCACGCGGGATCGCGCTGGTCTTCCTCGTGGCGGGTCTCGTCATGGCCGCGGTGGCATTGCTCGCGATGCGTTCGCCCCAGTACCGGCGGATCAGCGAGTCGTACGCAACGGCGGCGCCGCTGCCGGACACCGCGGACGCCGCGGTTCCGGGGGATGTCGCCGATGATGGGATGACGACGTCCCTGATGGAGGATGCACGCGATGACGGCTGAACGACCCGACTCGGACGACCTCGACCCCAACGGGTACGTCCGCGCCCTGCGCGAGACGTGCGTCGCCAGCCGCCCGGGCGGCTGACCCGTCGCGGACGTCCCCCATGTGGTCCACGGTCCGTGTGGTGACCGTGGACCACACGGGTGCGGGCCACACGCGCGCACCGCGTGCTGGTAGCGTCGGTGACCCTCGACCCGCCGGAGCGATCACATGCCGGGACGCACGATCCTCGCCATCCTCCTGTGCGCCGTCGCCGCCGGTCAGGCGCGGGGCGCGTCGACACCGACCCCGGTCGCCCCCGACGCCGCGACCACGGCGTCCATCACACGGGCCGTCGATGGGATCATCGTCACGCGGTGCGTCACCGTCCATCTGTCGCAACTCGATGTGTCGTGGGCCGCGGCCGACAGCGGCTCCTGTCCGGGGCGTCGACGGATCATCCTGCATCGCACGGGCACGGAGTGGGCCATCGTCGCCGTCGTCGCGAGCTCGCCGGGCGCCTGCCCGGTCGCCGGGGTGCCGGACGATGTCGCCCTCGATCTGCTCGCCTGCCGTCCGACGCGGGCGGTGTCCGAGCCGCTCCTGGACGCGTACCTGGCCGCCCGGTATCCGGCGTGGCGTGGCCCCGCCGCGGGTTCGTGGCTGCAGTGCCGCCAGGAGTCCCCGGGCGGCGACGACTGGTCCTTCTGCCGGTTCGCGTTCAGGCCGGTCCCGACCCGGGTGATCTGGGGGCGGGCGGAGGTGGGGCAGGTGAATCCCGGCACGATCGTGCGGACGTACGACGTGGCGTCGTGGACGTCCACGGTCCGCGCGTGCACGACCGCGGCGACGCACCGCGTCGGGCGGTCGCGGGTGACGGTGCGGGCGCTGCGCGCCGGCGGACGGTTCACCTGTGGACGCCTGGTCGCGCGGGACGGGCGGGCCGGTCGGCTGGCGGCGTTCTTCACGGCGCGCGCGGGGCGCCTGCCCGGACGGTTCGACTTCCGGGCCCCGCCGTCCCCGCGCGAGCCGCTCTTTCGCGACGACCGGTTCAGGTGCTCCGCGCGGGGGTCGGGGCGCGTGACCGTGTCGTGCGTCAACCCCCTGAACGACCGGTTCGTCGTCGACCTGCGGATGCGCTGACGTGGCCGGACCACCCGACCCGGACGACCTCGACCCCGACGGGCACTTCCGCGCCGCGGTGCGCGACAGCCTGGCGGCCGACCCCATGCCGACGTTCGAGCGCCTGGCGGCGAACCTGGGGCTGCCGGTCGAGCAGGTGGTGCACTACGCGCTCTTCCGCTGGGCGTCGGCCGGCGCCGAGGCCCTGTTGTCCGGTCCGCCGGAGGCGCTCGACCGTCTGCGTGACGCGGCGGAGCGAGGGGATCTGGACGCGGTGCGCGGCATCGTCGGCTGGCTCCTGTCCGGCCGGGACGCCGACCTTCGCTGACTCAGCGGGCGAAGCGGTACAGGCGTGAGCCGTCGGTCACGTACAGCGTGCCGTCCCCGCCCTCGCCGAAGCTGCGCACCCCGTGCGGCGGGATCCGACGACCGAGCGATGCGGTGATCTCGCGCCGGTCCCCCGGCCGCGGTCCGGCACGCATCGACCAGATGCGCGACGAGCAGAAGTCGCTGAACAGATACCGGCCGTCCAGCCCCGGGATGGAGGGGCCGCGGTAGACGTAGCCGCCGGTGACCGAGCATCCGGCGCCGTGTCCGTAGACCGCGACCGGCGCGATGTACCGGCGCACCGACAGCCGCGTGGTGGGGGCGTACACCGAACGCCCCTCGAACCGGCGCCAGCCGAAGTTGGCGCCCCGGGCGCGTGCGGGCGGCGCGAAGTTGATCTCCTCGAACCGTCCCTGGCCGACGTCGCCGATCCACAGGTCGCCGCGGGTGCGGTCGAACGAGAAGCGCCACGGATTGCGCAGCCCGACCGCGAAGATCTCGGCCGGCACGCCGCGGCGGCCGCGGAACGGGTTGTCGCGGGGGATGGCGTAGCCCAGACGCCCGGCGCGGCGGTCGACGTCGATGCGGAGCATCTTGCCGAGCCGGGTGTCGAGCCGCTGTGCGCGGTTGCCCGGGTCGCCGCCCGATCCGCCGTCGCCCATCCCGATGTGGAGGTATCCGTCGGGGCCGAAGGCGATGTCGCCGCCGTTGTGGTTGGCGAAGGGCTGGCGAATCGTCATGAGCGTCCGCGCCGTGGCGGGGACGGCGCGGTCGCGGTCCCCGGCCACGCGGTACTCGGCGATGACGGTGGTGCCCGCGCGGTTGGTGTAGTTGACGTAGAGGCGCCCGTTCTCGGCGTGACGCGGGTGGAACGCCAGGCCCAGGAGCCCCTGCTCGCCGCCGGACCGGACCCGCGACCTGATGTCGAGGAAGGGGCGCGCCACACGGGCGCCGTCCCGGACGATCGAGATCACGCCGCGCTGTTCGACCACGAAGACCCGGTCGTCACCGGCGGGTGCG
This sequence comes from uncultured Bifidobacteriaceae bacterium, assembly GCA_964628685.1. GTDB lineage: Bacteria > Actinomycetota > Thermoleophilia > Miltoncostaeales > Miltoncostaeaceae > CALMEC01. The sequence goes on from CAZVNM010000003.1 coordinate 521,091, forward strand.
GTGATCGCGGTCGCGTCCTGCAGGCCGTCGGTCACCTGCACCAGGCGGGCGCCGTGCGCGGATGCGGCGAGCGCACCGGCCGCCGTGACGGCGAGGAGCGCGTGGGATCGGCGGATCATCGGTATCTCCTTCGTCGTTGCGCGAGCAGCGGGTTGAACGGGTCGTCCAGCCGGTTGGTGGCCCGGTCGCGGGGGAGCAGGAACCAGATCACGACCGCGGCGATGGGCGGAACGGTACCGGGGATCTGATCGCTCACGGTGAGCATGAGGCCCCATGCGAGCGATGCCAGGGCGGTCGCCGCCCCCGCCACGAGGCGCTCGACCCGCATGTGGACGAAGAGCATCCCGGCGAGCGCCGGGGCGAGGATGTCGAGCCAGCCGTACAGCGAACGTCCGAAAGTGGCGTCCTGCAGGGCGGGCAGGGGGTGCCCGCCGGCGACCGGGGGCGCCACGGCATGCAGGGCGGCGGTGGGCTCCGCCACGTGGCCGCGGAAGACGAGGATGCTGTCGACGACCGCCAGGACGATGAGGCCGACGGCGATGGCCCGTGCGGGGGCGAGGGATGCGATGAACGCGGCGATCGCCAGGCACGCCAGGCCGATGAGGGCCACCCCGGCGGCGTCGCCGACCAGGCCGTCGATGCGCCACGCGATCAGGAAGAGGATCGGGGCGAGCGCGATCGAGACGATGGGGCGACGCCACGCGAGCATGGCGCCCGCCAGCGCTGCGGCCACGGGCGTGCCGAAGGTGGCGAGGCGCGCCAGACCGGTGCGGCTCCAGTCACTTCCCTGGATGGCCAGGATGCCGATGACGAGGGCGGCGACGGGCACCAGCAGGCCGACGATGCGGGCCGCGCGCAGGCGCCGGAGCTCGCGCCAGCCCATGGTGACGAGCACGCCCTGGACGACGCAGAGCGCGGCGAACGTCCAGCTGTAGGGCCAGGACACGGGCGAAGCCTACGGGGCGGACGGGTGGGCGTCGTCCGTCAAACGCGCCCGCGCAAGCCTGGTGCCTGGCACTTAACTTGCATCGGGGTGCGGACGGGCATCCCGACGCAAGTTAGGTGCCAGGCACGAGGCTTGCGCGGATGCGGAGACGGCCGGAATCGCGTGGCGGCCGGCGGGTCGCAGTGGGCGTTACGCGGCCAGCACGGGCTCGATCGCCGGCTGCAGCACCCGGCTGACCGAGACCGGCAACAGCCGGACGAACGCGTTGAGCTCACTGGGCGGAGCGCCGTTCTTGATGCCCTGGGCGAGGCGGTCCAGCACCGCCAGCTCACGCGGTCCGAGCTCGGGAGCGACCGGGTCGAGCGCCTCGATGATGCTCGCCTGAAGATCGGCGTCGAGCACCTTGATCGAGTCCAACAGTTCGGAGGGCATCTCATTCGGCATGCCCACGATTATCGCATACGCAACGCGTCTTGCGCCGATGACCGAGGGATTGCGGAGGCCGGAGCGAAGGCGAGTGGACCCCACGAAGGAGGTCCCCAGTGAACTGGATTCAGGTGGGATTCCGAGCGCTCCCGCACACCCCGTCGACCGGGTCCATGTCGTCCCAACCGGACCGTCCGGCCGACCCGGCCGTCACCGGCCTGCGCGTCGCGGGTGGCGGTGGACTCATCCTCCTCGCCCTGGCGGCGGCGGGCATGGGCTCGTGGATCGCGGCGGCAGTGGCCGGTGCCATCGGCATCGGCGTGGCACTCCGCGGGCCGCGCGCGCGTTCCGGCGGCGCCTGACCGCACGAGGGGTTCCCCACCGGTCATCGCGGGCCGCCGACCGACGTCAGCGGCCCGCGCGGTGGGCGACGCACCCCGCGCGGGCGGCGGTCACTTCTTCAGGAGCAGCCCCGCGTCGTGGGCGATGTCGTCCGGGTCGATCGTCGAGAGCGGGTAGTAGACGACGCGCCTGCCCTGCTGGTCCAGCACCCACACCACGCCGCTGTGCTCGATGAGGTGCGGGTCCTCCTTGGACTCCTCCGCCAGGATGCCCCACCGCTTCCACGTGGCGCGCAGCTCGGGCGCGGATCCCAGGAGCCAGTCCATCTTCCCGGTCATGTTGCGCTGCGCCAGGAAGCTCTTCGCGGCCTTGGGGGTGTCGCCCTTCGGGTCGACCGAGACCGCGATGATGCGGATGTTCTTCCCACCGGCCTTGGCCTGCGCGCGCCGCAGCTTCTCCGTGATGAGCGGACAGATGTCGGGGCAGCTCGTGTAGAGGAAGCTGACGAACACCACGTTGCCGCGCAGGCTCGCGACGGTCACCCGCTTGCCGTCCTGGTTGCGAAGGCCCAGCTCGGGCGCCGTGGTCGGGTTCTCGACATGCCCGCCGCGGTACGGGCTGGGGGTCGCCGGCTGGTGCTCCTCGATGATGACCTCCCCCTCGGCGGGCGTGGTGGCGTCACCACCCGATCCACATCCGGCGGCCACGGCCAGGCCGACTGCGAGGAGGACTGCGGCGAACGTTCGTCTCATTGATCCAGGAGCTCCAGTGGGTGGGCGACGCGGACGCGCGAGCCGATCTCGCGCAGGCCCGCCTCGATCTGTCCGGCACAGCCGGGGTTTGCGACGGCGACGACGGGTGCGCCGGCGTCGTCGATGGCCTCGGCCTTCTGACGGCGCAGCACCGCCGAGAGTTCTGGTTGGGTCACGCTGTAGAGGCCCGCGGCACCGCAGCAGCGTCCGGCGTCGCGCAGCTCCACGCAGGTGGCGCCGCCGGCGCGCAGCAGGTCGCGCAGCTCCGGCCCGATCCCCTGTGCGTGCAGGTGGTGGCAGGCGTCGTGCACGGCCACCGGACCCAGGTCGCGGGTGACCGGCTGCAGCTCGAGCTCGAGCACGTCGCGCACCTTGGCGGCCACCGCGGCCGCCCGATCGGCCCACGCCGGGTCGTCCGCCAGAAGCGCCCCGTACTCCTTCATGTGCGCGCTGCAGCCGGCGCTGTTCACGACGATCACGTCGGCGTGTTCGAACTCGGCGATCCGTGCCCGGGCCATCTTGCGCGCGGCATCCGGCCGGCCGTAGTGCGCGGCGAGCGCCCCGCAGCAGCCGCCCGGCATGGGGGTGGTGGCGCGGTAGCCGGCGCGTGCCAGCTGGTGGAGGGTGGCGCGGTGCACGTCGCGGAAGGCGACGTTCATGACGCAGCCGGTCATGAGCGCCGCGTTGGGCCCGTCACCGATCGCGGTGGGAAGCGGTTCGCGCAGGCTGCGCAGCGACACACGCGGTGCGCCGGCCGCGAGCCGCGCGGGCAGCAGGCGGTCCAGTCGCAGGGCCTGGGTGACGCCGAGGCCCACCGCCATCAGTCGGATGACCCACCGGCGGGGGAGGGCGAACGCGAGACCCATGCCGCGCAGGGTGCGCCCACGCTGCGGGCGGTGCGGTTCGATCATCGCCCGCGCCGACTCGATCAGCCGGCCGTACGGCACCCCGCTGGGGCAGGCCGCCTCGCACGCGCGACAGGCCAGGCACTCGTCCATCATGGTGATGAACGTGTCGTCGATGGGTGCTCCGTCCTCCACGACGGCGCGCATGGCCGCGATGCGACCGCGGGGGGAGGCGGTCTCCTTGCCGGTCACCCGGAACGTCGGGCAGTGGGGCAGGCAGAGGCCGCATGCCACGCACTTGCCGAGGTCGCGGGGATCCGGGGCGTCGGCACTCACGCGAACACCTCCTGACGGGGTGCGGGCCGAAGGACGGACCGCGGATCGAACGAGGTGCGCAGCCGGGACTCGATGTCGGCCACCGCATGGTGGCGGGATGCTGCGCTCAGGTCGAAGCCGGCGGGGCCGGCGGCCACGACGGCATGTCCGCCGAGCGACCGCGCCCATTCGTCGACGGCGGTCAGCTGCGCGTCGTCCTCCACCGCGACGCGGCATGCGCCGGTGCCCACCTCGGCCTCGTACGCGAGGCCGCGCGACTCGACGTGGTCGGCGAACGCGCCCACCTGCGCCGGCGGCACGCCCACCGCCACGAGCGCAGCGCCGTGCAGCGCCTGGGGGAGGTCCTCCGATGCGAACCCCTCGGGCGCGGTCACGTCCGCTTGCGGTCCGGCAAGTTCGATCGACAGGCGTCCGGGCGTCAGCACGAGCGAGGACGGGCGCCAGACCGTCCGCAGCAGCGTCCGGGCGGCCGCCCGTCGCTCGGCGAGCGTTCCGTGCATGACGAACAGGCCCGATGCCGGCGGAACTGGCGTGAGCTTGAGGGTGGCCTGCACCACCACGCCCAACCGTCCCCGCGATCCGGCCGCCAACCGGGGGATGTCGTACCCGGCCACGCTCTTGACGGTGCGGCCGCCGCCCTTCACGAGGCGCCCGTCGCCGGTGACCAGCACCACCTCGAGGAGCGAATCGCGAAGCGGCCCGTAGCGCAGCCGACGTGGCCCGCTGGCCGCCGCCGCGATGATGCCGCCCACGGTCGACCCGGCACGGACGTCGGCGTGCGGCCACCACTGGCCCACCGCCGCCAGCTCGTCCGCGAGCGTCGCCGAGTCGGTGCCGGCCAGCACGGTCACCGTCAGCTCGGCCGGGATGTGGTCCACGATGCCGGCGAGCCCGCCGGTGTGGAGCACCCGCCCGTCGCCCGCCGGCGCGCCCGACCGGGTGCCGCCGCCGCGGACCGTCACGGTCGCGCCCTCCGCGTCGGCCGCCGTCATCGCCGCGCGCACGCCGTCGATGTCGGTGGGCCTCAGACCCACATGCCCTCCTCCAGGTCCGCGTGGGCGCCGCCCAACTCCTGGCATCGGCTCCCCAGAGGTAGCACCTTCGCCGGGTTGATGCGTCCGCTCGGGTCGAAGGCCGCGCGCACGCACGCCATGGCCTCCAGGTCCTCGGGCGTGAACGTGAGCGGCATGAAGTCGCGCTTTTCGAGCCCCACGCCGTGCTCGCCGGTCAGCACGCCGCCCACCGACACGCACAGCCGGATGATGTCCTCGCCGGCGCGCATCACCCGGGCGGTCTGCTCGGCGTCGCGCCGGTCGAACGCGATGAGCGGGTGCAGGTTGCCGTCACCGGCGTGGAAGACGTTCACGATGATCAGGTCGTGCCTGCGGCCGATCTCCGAGATGCCGTCCAGCACCTCCACCAGCCGGGTGCGGGGTACGACGCAGTCGTGCAGGTAGTAGTTGGGCGCGATGCGCGCCATGGCGCCGAACGCACTCTTGCGGGCCTTCCACAAGAGCGCCCGCTCGGTCTCGTCGCGCGCCACGCGCACGGTCCGCACGGCGTGCTCGGCGGCCACGCGGGTGACGACGGCGGCCTCGTGCTCCACCTGGGACGGCGTGCCGTCCACCTCCACCAGCACCACCGCGGCGGCGTCGGTGGGCATGCCGGCGCCGGTGAACGCCTCGGCCGCCCGGATCATCCCCTGGTCCATCATCTCGATGGCGGCGGGCACCACACCGGCCGCGATGATGGCCGACACGGTCTCGCCACCGTCGCGCACCGTCGTGAAGTCGAGGAGCATGGTCCGCACCGCAGGCGGGGTGCGGGTCAGCCGCACGCAGATGCGCGTGGCGATCCCCATCGTCCCCTCCGACCCCACGAAGACCCCGCGCAGGTCAAGGCCGGGCGCGTCGGGCGCGAGTCCGCCCAGCATGAGGGTCGACCCGTCGTGCAGCACCACCTCCACCGCCAGGATGTGCGGTGCGGTGACGCCGTAGGAGAGGCAGTGCGGGCCGCCGGCGTTGGTGCCCACGTTGCCGCCGATGGAGCAGGCCGACTGACTGGATGGATCGGGTGCGTAGTGCAGGCCCAGGTGTGCGACGGCGGTGCTGATGTCGAGGTTGAGCACCCCGGGCTCCACCCAGGCGCAGGGGGTCTCCTCGTCCACCTCGAGGATGCGGTCCATGCGCGACAGGGCGATCACCACGGCGTCGTCGAGCGGCACGGCGGCACCCGCCAGGCCGGTCCCCGACCCACGCGGCACGACGACCACGCCGGCCTCGTGCGCGATGCGCATGCAGGCGGCCACCTCGTCGGCGGTTTCGGGCAGCACGACCAGTCCGCACCGCCCCTGCTGCACCGACCCGTCCCGTGCGTAGAGGCCCCGCTCCAGGGGATGCTCGAGGACGCGCTCCTCGCCCAGCACTGAGCGGTAGGCGGCCCGGACGGCGGACGGGATGGGTGGCACGGCGGCGGTGGTGGTCACGGTCCGGCGAGGCTATCGCACCCATCGCGGGGCTCCGGGTGTCCCGGTGCGACCGTCGACGATGGGGTCGTTCGACACGGCGGATGTGCGTTGTTAGCGTTGCCGGTCCCGTGTGGAGCGCCCCATCGGGGCCTCGGCGCACGATCTCGCCACGAGAGGAACCGCATGTCCGTCCGTTCCCGCATCGCCGTCCCACTCACCGTGCTCGCCGCCTCGATCGGTCTGGCCGCCTGCGGCGGCGGGGGTGGTGAGGCGACCAAGGACGACCTCCGCCAGAAGCTCGAGAAGGAGAACGCGCCCGCGGCGATCATCCCGTGTCTCACCGACACGCTGTTCGAGAAGCTGAGCCCCTCCGAGGTCCGCCACCTGATCGACGCCGAGAACCAGTCGGACGCCACCGACAAGGAGGTCGAGGCCCTCCAGGCGTCGGTCGTCGAGTGCTCCGGTGGGGATGGGACGACCCCCGGCACCGCCACGGGCGGCACCGACACCGGCACGACGGCCACCGGGACCGACACGGGGTCGCCGACCGACACGGGCGCCACCGTCACCGACGGTGCGGGTTCCGACACGAGCACCGCGCCGTGACGTCGCGACACGGTCGACGGGAGCACCGATCCGCATGATCATCGACCGCACCGAGGACGGGAAGTACCTGGCCAACTGCTACCTGGTCGCCGAGGGGCCCGGGGGCAGGGGCGTCATGATCGACGGCAACGGCGTGGCCGACCGCCTCCTGGACCGAGTCGGCCGCGAGCGGATCGACATCACCCACGTCCTCCTCACCCACCACCACCCGGACCACGTCGCCGAGATCGCGCGCTACCGCGAGCGCTTCCCCGGTGTCCCCATCCTCGCCCACGCCGTCACCGCCGACGAGCTGGACGAGGGATCGGTGGACGAGGTCCTGGACGACGGCGACACGGTCACCACCGGCGATCTCGTGTTCACGGCCGTCGACACGCCCGGCCACTGCCAGGGGCACTTCGCATACCGCCTGAACGACGACGACATCTTCACCGCCGACGTGCTCTTCCACCGCACCCTCGGTGGCCACGCCCGGCCGGGCGGGCGCTTCCCGCAGCTGAAGTCGTCCACCATGGACATCCTGATGGCGCTGCCGCACCACCTGCGCGTGCACCCCGGCCACCGGATGTCGACGACGATCGGCGAGGAGTGGGAGGAGAACCGCTTCATCCGCTTCTGGCGCGGGCTCGAGACGCCGCTGGACGAGCCCGTCGAGGTGGAGGACATCGGCCGGGGCACCATGCTGGTCTGGGCGCCGGACTACGACGGCGGCAACAAGGCGCTCGTGCGGTTCCCGGACGGCACCGAGGGCATCTACTTCGGATCGAAGGTCACGCGCGCCGTCGACGCGACGTCCTGATCACCCGGCGACGGGGTGGGTCGGTGACCCACGGGGTGTGTCACGTCGCTCACGGCGATGTTGTTCGCACCCGTCCGATCCGCTCCGGGTCGGTAGGGTGTCCGCTCGGCGCGTCCGCGCCCATGCATTGCACCCGTCCGAAGGATTCTCGAAACATGCCCGCATTCGCCCGCCGCATCGCCGTCGTCATCGCCGCCTCGGCAACCGTCCTCGGTGCCGCCGCCTGCGGCGGTGGCGTCTCCAAGGACAAGTTCACGTCCGAGCTGGTCAAGAAGGCCGGTCTGACCGAGGCGCAGGCGACCTGCGTCACCGACAAGCTCTACGCCGAGCTCAGCCGGACGAGATCGACAACCTCTACAAGGCCGACAAGGTCGAGGACACGAGCGAGAAGGAGCGCAAGACGCTGACGGAGGCCGCCGTCAGCTGCGCCAGCCCGTCCGGTGGCTCGACCACCGACACCGGTTCGACGACCGGCCAGTAGCCCCGACTCCCGCCCCGGGGTCCGCGGCCGCCAGGTCGCGGCCCGGATCCCGGGGCCGCGGGTCGTCTACGGCAGGGCGACCGGTTCGGTCGTCTGCATCGCCGGATAGGTCGCCCACTGCCGCGACCACCGCAGGAACACCGGGTTGGGGCGGATGCGGTCCATCGCCCGCAGCAGCATCACGTGGGTCGCGTGATAGCCGCGCGCCTGGTGGACGGGGCGCGGTGCCCTGGTGAGGTGCCCCAGGTGGTAGGCCGTCGTGGTGCCCGCGTCGTAGAGCGGGAGCATCTTCGTGAGCGTGGCCTCACCCTGACGGTAGAGACGCCGCGCGCGGGCGTCGCCGAACGACGCCAGGTCGGCCAGCCCCAGCATGGTGAACTGGAAGCCGTTCAGCGTGTAGGACGCCGGCCGCGTCGGGTACTCCTCGTAGAACACCCCGGCGGGATGGGTGGTGCGAAGACCACCCCGCGACACCGGCACTTCGAGGGGCGCCAGAGCGCGCCGCGCCGCCCGCAGATACTCGGGATGGCCACGGTGGATGCGGTGCACGCGCGTGAGCAGCGAGATCGCCTGCCCCTGTGCCATGGCGGAGGTCCAGCCGCGCGGCAGAAGCACGTCCATGCCGCCCACGCGGTAGGGGAACGGATAGCGCCACGCGCCGGTCCTGTCCTGGTTCTTCACGAACCACTGCGCGTGGCGGATGGCCGAGGCGCGGGCCTTCGGATCACGGGTCGCCAGGAACCGCGAGTACTGCTGCAGGCCGTACATCGCGACGTGCGTCGGGTTCTTGACCCACCGTCCCGCGTAGCGACGACGCACGACACCGTCCGACCCGATGGACGCCCTCCAGTGGATCGTGAGGTCCGGCTGCGAGCCGAGACCCAGGTACCCGCCCGCCGGTGCGTAGCGGTCGTAGTCCTCCACGTCGGCGGTGGCCGGCGCGGCCGCGACCAGCGCCACGATCAGGACGATCAGCGCCCGAAGCGCACGCGTGCCCCGGATCCTCACGCGACCGGAACCGCGAAGACGATGAAGAAGACGGCGATGTACTGGCAGACCGCCGCCACGACGGTCGCCAGGTGGAAGACCTCGTGGAACCCGAAGGCCGGGTGGGGGTTGGGGCGGCGAAGCGCGTACGCCAGGGCACCCAGCGTGTAGACGATCCCGCCCACGATCAGCAGCACCAGGGCGGGGATCCCGGCGCGGTGGACGATGTCCCCCAGGGCGGCGACGGCGACCCAGCCCACCGCCACGTACAGGGGCACCGTCGCCCCGCGCGGCGCGTCCGGCCGGGCGGCCTTGAGCGCGGCACCCACACCGCATGTGCCCAGCACCACGCCGAGGATCACCCAGCGCTTGGCGCCGTCCAGCGCAAGGAGGCAGACGGGCAGGTAGGTGCCGGCGATGAACCCGAAGATCATTGCGTGGTCGATGCGTCGCAGCACGCCCCACGTGCGTCGTCCCCACGTCCGCGAGTGGTAGAGGGCGCTCGTCCCGAAGGTCGCCAGCATCAGCCCGCAGTACACCGATACGGCCAGCGCGGCGAGGCCACCGGAGTGGACCGCCGCCAGCGGGATCAGCGTGCCGGCCATCGCGGGCACGGCGAGCGCGGCGCCCAGGTGGATGCGTCCGCGCCAGGCGGGGCGCGGGTCGACTGGGGCGAGCGCGGTCACGGCGGGGAGACTACGAAATCCGCCCCCGCCGGGGACATCCCCGGGGCGCGCCGGAACCGGCCGCGCCCCGCCGGGCTCATTCCGGCCGGCGGCGCGTGATGGACGGCGCCACGTCCTGCGCGGCGCGCTCGCCCGCCTCGATGGCGAGGACGACATCGCCGCCCTGCGCGACGGTGAGCCCCGCCACCGCGTCCAGCGCGCGTGCCGGGGCGAGCGCACGCTCCACGTCGTCCACGTCCACCACGGTCCACGCCCGCGCGCGTCGCACCACACGCACGAGGCGCGTCGTCTCGTCCGGGTCCAGCAGCCCGATCGCCACCAGCCCGTCCGTGCAGGCCGCGGCGAGCGCCTCGTCGGTGAGCGCCCACCACGGGTCGTCGGCGTCCGGCGCGCAGTAGACCTCGCAGCTCACGAGCGTCCGGTCGGCGGGCGCCAGCCGCGCGCTCCAGTTGCCCGGCTCCGACAGCCGTGCGAACGGTGCGCGCGCGTCGGCCACCTGGATCCACGCCTCGTCGCTCACCCGCGGCCGCGGGACCTCCAGCGAGACCACCGCCGCCGCCCGTGGTGGAAGCGGTGCGGCCTCCGTCGCCGCCACCTCGGGGACGAGCGTCGCCACCAGGCCGGCGGGGACGCCCGCGACGACGGCTCCGGCCGTGATCGTGAAGGGGCCGTCCCAGGCGCTGCCGCTCACCCCGCGCACCCGTCCACCCTCCGTCGCGATCCGCGACACCGACGCACCGGTGACCACCCGACCACCGCCCGCCTCGATCGCGCGCGCCATCGCATCCATCAGCTGCCCGATCCCGCCCGCCGGGTACCAGAACCCGTCGGGCGCGTACTGCTCCACCAGGAGCTTGCGTGCGCGGGTGGCGGTGATGCGCTCCAGGGGGATGCCGTCGACCTTCTCCAGGTACCGCCGCAGATCGGGGTCCGGGGGACCGCCGAACATCTCCTCCAGGAAGACGGTCGCCGGCAGGTCGGGCGCCGGCGGCGCGTGCGGTCGCAGCGCCACCGGTCCGTGCTGGTCGAAGTAGCGGCCCCGGTGGATGCCGTCGTCGCGCATGCACGCCACGGGACGCTCGACGCGATGGAGGTCCGGCCCCAGAAGCTCGCGCAACCAGGCCTCGCGCGGCGCGTCGCGCACGAACAGGATGTGACCGCCGAGGTCGAAGCCGAACGGGCCGTCGTGATCGGTCACGCACATCCCGCCCACGCGATCCGATGCCTCCAGGACGGTGACGGCGAAGCCGGCCCGCACGAGGGTGAGGGCTGCCGACAGGCCGGCCGGACCGGCACCCAGGACGACCACGTCGCACGCGGTGTCGGCGGTGGGGGTGGCGGAACTGGTTGAGCGGGACGTCGGCGTCACGGCACCTCGGGCGGACTCGGTGGATCGTGCAGCAGACGCTACCCGTGATCCGGCGCGGGTTCGTCGGACCGGTCATCCATGCCGCGGCGGGACGCCGGACCACAATGAGTAGGCTCATCGTTCGCACGGCAAGGATCGGAGGTCGATGGACGCATCGGGCGAGGGACTGGACACGCTCCTCAGCTGGCGTCTCGCGGTCGCCGGCCGGCTGATGCGGGCGACGGCCGACACGCAGCCCGGGTTCGACGGGCCCGGCGCGCAGGGCGGGGCGCTCCTCATGCGTCTGCTCGACCACGACGGCGAGACCCAGGCCACGCTGGCCCGGGCCCAGCGCATCGAGCCGCCCACCCTCTGCAGGATGGTCGACCGGCTGGAGCGCGACGGGTATGTGGAGCGGCGCGCGCATCCCGACGACCGGCGCGCCGTCGGCGTGCACCTCACCGAGGCGGGGCGCCGGGCCGCGCAAGACGGGTGGGCGGCCGTCGACGGACTCGAGGACGGGTTCTTCGCCGTCCTCGACGACGACGAGCGCCGGACGCTGGGGACGCTCCTCCACCGCCTCCTGCAGGCCCACGGACGCGCGTGATGGACGGCGGCGCCGAACGCCAGCGTCTGGGGCTGACCCTCACCGGCCTGATCACGGCGGCGATGGCGTACGCCCTGATGCAGACGTTCCTCATCCCGGCGCTGGCGGTCCTGCGCGAGGAGCTCGACACGTCCACCGGGTGGGTCACCTGGACCGTGACCGCCTACCTGCTGTCGGGATGCGTCGCGACGCCCATCATCAGCCGGCTGGGGGACCAGTACGGCAAGAAGCGCATGATGATCGTCAGCCTCCTGGTGTTCCTGGCGGGGTCGGTGGGCGCATGGGCGGCACCCAACATCGCCGTGCTGATCGTGTTCCGCGCGGTGCAGGGCGTCGGCGGTGCCGTGTTCCCGCTGGCGTTCGCCATCATCCGCGACGAGTTCCCGCCCGAACGGATGAGCGTCGCCATGGGCCTCGTCTCGTCGGTGCTCGGCGTCGGCGGCGGCACCGGCATCGCCCTCTCGGGGGTCATCATGGACCACCTGACCTGGCGGTGGCTCTTCGCGGTGTCGGCCGGCATCGTGGTGCTCGCCCTCGTGCTGGTGTGGCGGTTCGTGCCCGAGTCGCCGGTGCGGTCGCCGTCGCGTGTCGACGTGCCCGGGGCACTGCTTCTGTCGGCCGCCCTGATCGCACTCCTCCTCGGGTTCACGGAGGGCGCGGCCTGGGGGTGGACGTCCCCGGCCATCCTCGGGCTCTTCGCCGGCGCGGCGATCCTCTTCGTCACGTGGGGTGTCGTCGAGCTGCGCGTGGCGGCGCCCATGGTGGACATGCGGATGCTCGCCCGGCGGCCGGTGCTCTTCACCAACCTCACCGCGCTGCTGTCCGGCTTCGCCCTCTACATGGCCTGGGTGATCCTGCCCGAGTTCTACCAACTGCCGCGCGGGCTGCCGCCGGACCTGGCGCCGCTCGCCGACTACGGCTTCGGCACCACCGTGACCATGGCCGGCGTGTGGATCCTGCCGACGTCGGCGGCCATCTTCCTGAGCGGCCCGGTGGCGGGGCTCCTCGGCCGGCGCTTCGGGTCGCGCCTGCCGCTCGTGGCGGGCATGGTCGCCTTCGCGATCGGCGCCGCCTGCATGGCCCTCTTCCACGCCACGCCGGTGCAGCTGTCGGCCGGCTTCGCCGTCTGCGGCATCGGCATCGGGTTCGCCTTCGCGTCCATGCCCAAGCTCATCGTCGACGCCGTCGACCCGGGCGAGACGGCGGTGGCAAACGGCATGAACACCGTCATCCGCGTGGTGGGCGGCGTCATCGGCGCCCAGATCGGCGCGGTCGTGGTGTCCTCGGGCGCACGGGCCGGCGGCCGCGTCCCCCTCGAATCCGGGTTCGTCACCGCGTTCTGGATCAGCGTCGCCGGGTCGGTGGTGGGAATCATCACCGCGGCCCTCATCCCGCGGGTGCGGGAGTACCGTGAACTGCGCTCGCGCTGAGGCTGCGCCCCCTGTTGAGGACAACCGCCCTCGCCCAGAGGGGACGCGCCGACGATATGCTCGCCGCTGTGGAATTGACGGCATTCATCCTGGCGCTCGCCCTCATCCTCGCGGGCGGCCTCGCAGAACTGCGGACCGAGATCCGTGTCGCACGTCGTGACCGGGTCGGCGTGGCCGAGTGGGTCTGGATCATCCTGCCCGTCCTGTTCCTCTTCGCCGTCGTCGTCTTCGCCGCCGAGTACGGCCTGCGCGGATGACCACGGACGCCGTCAGCGCCACCAACCGGGGTGGGCGCGCCGGACAGCTCCTGTCCGACTACATCGCGCTCACCAAGCCGCGTGTCATCTCGCTGCTCCTGGTCACCACGTTCCTCGCGATGATCATGGCCCAGCAGGGCTGGCCCTCCACCTGGACGGTCGTGCTCACGATGATCGGCGGCTACCTGGCCGCCGGCGGCGCCAACGCGATCAACCAGTGGTTCGACCGCGACATCGACGCCGACATGAAGCGCACCGCCACGCGCCCGATCCCGGCGGGTCGCATGAGCGCGACGCACGCCCTCGCCTTCGCCCTCGCCATCAGCGTCGCCGCCGCCCTCATCCTGGGCTTCGGCGTCAACTGGATCGCGTCGGGTCTCGCCATGCTGGGCCTCGTGCTCTACGTGGCGCTCTACACCATGTGGCTGAAGCGCACGACGGTCCAGAACATCGTGATCGGCGGGGCGGCCGGTGCCGTGCCCCCCATGGTGGGCTGGGCGGCGGTCACCGGCGAGGTCGGGCTCATCTCGATCGTCCTCTTCTCCATCGTCTTCTACTGGACCCCGCCGCACTTCTGGGCGCTCGCCCTCATGATCAAGGGCGACTACGCCAAGGTGGGCGTGCCGATGCTGCCGGTGGTGCGCGGGGACGCCGAGACCGCCAAGCAGGTGCTGTGGTGGACCATCCTGATGGTGGGGGTCACGCTCCTGCCGGTGGTGATGGGGACGTCCGGCATCGTCTACCTGGTGTCGGCGCTCGTGCTGGGAGGCATCTTCATCTGGATGGCCATCGACATCGTCCGCAAGGGCGACCGCCGCAGCGCCAAGATCGCCTTCCACTACTCGATGATCTACCTGGCGCTCCTCTTCGTCGCGCTCGCCGTGGACGCCGCCCTCAAGTGATCCGGGCCGGCGCCGCCGCGCGCACCGCACACCCGCCAGACCGCCGCCGGGGAGCCAACTGAGATGCCGCGACGATCACGACCGCCGCGCGATCCGGGGCAGCCGAGCTTCTTCCTGAGCCCGATGGGGATCGTCTTCACCACGGTGGTGATCGACCTGATCGGCTTCGGCATCGTCATCCCGATCCTCCCCCTCTGGGCCGAGGATCTCGGGGCATCCGGCACCGTCGTCGGCATGCTCACCGCGGTCTACTCGCTCATGCAGTTCATCTTCGCCCCGGTGCTGGGGCGGATCTCGGACCGCTACGGACGACGCCCCGTGATCCTCGCGTCGCTCCTCGGAAGCGCCGTGTCGTACGTGATCATCGGCCTGGCCGGCAGCGTGGCCGTGCTCTTCATCGCCCGCATCCTCTCCGGCATCTCGGGCGCCTCCTACTCCACCGCGCAGGCCTACGTCGCCGACATCACCACCAAGGAGACGCGCGCCCGCGGCATGGGCCTGATCGGCGCCGCATTCGGCATCGGCTTCATCATCGGTCCCGGGCTGGGCGGCCTCCTCTCGATCATCGACCACCGCGTGCCCTTCTTCGTGGCGGCCGGCATCGCCCTCCTCAACCTGGTGATCGCATACAAGCGGCTGCCGGAGCCCGAGCGCGTGCGGGGCGCGGTGACGCCGCGCCGTGTGCTTCTGGCCCGCGCGATGCGCGACCGGGTGGTCGCGCCGATGGTCGTCATCACCTTCCTCGGCACCTTCGCGTTCGCCGGCATGGAGACGACGTTCTCCCTCTTCGGCCGCCACCGCTTCGGCTTCGGCCTCATGGAGGCGGGCCTCGTCTTCGCGTTCATCGGCGTCGCCGCGGCCCTCGTGCAGGGCAAGGCCATCGGACCACTCGTCGACCGCCACGGCGAGCGGCGCGTGATGATGGCCGGGCTCGTGCTGACCGGGCTCGCCCTCGGGCTCCTCGCCGCCACGACCGAGCTGTGGGCGCTCTTCCCGGTGTCGGCGCTGCTCGCGGCGTCGGGCCTCGTGTTCGCCCCCATCACCGCCATGGTCTCCAAGGCCGCATCCGATGAGGACCAGGGCGGCGTGCTGGGTGTGCTGGGATCGTCCAGCGGGCTCGCGCGCGTGGTGGGACCGCTCGCCGCGGGTGCCCTCTTCGACTGGGCGGTGCCCGCCCCCTACGTGGTCGGCGCCGCGCTCTTCGCGCTGTGCGTCGTCATCGCGATGGTGGCGGCACGCCAGCCGGCTGGATCGGAGCCCCGCGTCGGATCTTTCGGTTGACGCTCACGCTGCCTCGATGGAGGCGCGATCCTCCCCGGTTCCTGGGTGCGGCGGGGAACCTTCGGTTCGGCGCCGGACCTGTGACGGTGGCGTTCTGTGGCACGACTTTCGGTCGACCTCTGTCGACGATTGGTTTACCGGCAGTCGTTGACGGCAGGCACGTGGGTTCGCCTGGGCGGCGAACGCGGCGGCGCCCTTCGGCGCCCCGCAACCGCCTCATGTTGCTTCCGGCACGGACATCCGGCTCGGACATCCGGCTCGGATCTTTCGGTTGACGGTTTCGCAGCCGGGGACGATTTCGCGATCCTCCCCGGTTCCTGGGTGCGGCGGGAACCT
>CAZVNM010000004.1:0-73925 GCA_964628685.1 uncultured Bifidobacteriaceae bacterium
AGTCTGGGCCGTGTCTCAGTCCCAGTGTGGCTGATCGTCCTCTCAGACCAGCTACGCATCGTCGCCTTGGTAGGCCGTTACCCCACCAACAAGCTAATGCGCCGCGGGCCCATCCAGGGGCGGAGGCCGAAGCTACCATTTGGTGTCACGACTTACGACATGACACATCATGCGGTATTAGCCCGGGTTTCCCCGAGTTGTTCCGCTCCCCTGGGCAGGTTGCCCACGTGTTACTCACCCGTTCGCCGCTGTACTCACTCTTGAAGGAGCTTTCTCGCTCGACTTGCATGTGTTAAGCACGCCGCCAGCGTTCGTCCTGAGCCAGGATCAAACTCTCCGTGAAGAGAACTTGCTGGCCTGTCGCTTCGGAACCGAGGTTCGTCCGCGACGGACTTGAAGTTGACGTTGGTTCCACACCCCGAGGGGCGGGAACCACGCTCCGCATCCCGAGGGATGGGAGCAACCCCGACGATCGGAATCGACTCACGCCGGTCCGGTCGCCGTGACGGGGTTCGTGAAAAAAAGACCTGGTCATCATCGTCGGCCGGCACCGAGGTGCGCGACCGAAGTAGATGCATGCTGTTCAGTTTTCAAGGTTCGCGCGATCCGAAGATCGCACAGACTCCACGGCCGGTTCTCGGCCACGGATCGAGGAGCTTAGCACTCCTCGTCGCACCGTGCAACTGCTCGGTGCACCAACTCGTTCGGCCTCGGGCTGAACTGCTCTCCCTCTCCGAACGTGCCGCGGCAAGGTAGCACACCGAATCGACGCATGTCCGTCGAAGTGGTCACGTCGCCCTCGATCGCCCGCATCGAGCGGGAATTTCGGCCGATTTGGGCCGATCTTGGTCATCGAGGGGTGGCCCCAGGCGGGGATGCGCGGGCCCGACGCCGGACCGATCAGGACACGCGCACGCGGGCGAACCGCCGCTTGCCCGCCCTGAGGACCCGTCCGTCGAGCGTGCCGGCGTCGACGTCGAGGTCCGCGATGCGCTCCCCATCGACGGTCACACCGCCCTGGGTGATGAGCCGGCGGGCCTCGCCGCGGCTTGGGATGCCGAGATGATCCGCCAGTAGGGCCGGCAGGTGCACGGCGCCGGCCGCCACGACGACCTCCGGCACGTCCTCCGGCGCCTGCCGATCGCGGGTGATCCGGTTGAAGTGGGCCTCGCCCACATCGCCGGCCCCCGCACCGTGGAAGCGATCGGCCACCAGACGACCGAGACGGCGCTTGTCGTCGACGGCGGCGCCGGTCGGGGGCGGCTCGTGCGGGAAGAGCAGCTCGTAGTAGAGGGCCATGGCGTCGTCGGGGATGCTCATGACCTTGCCGAACTGCTCCTCGGGCGGCTCGCCCACCCCGATGTAGTTGCCGGTGGACTTGCTCATCCGCTTGACCCCGTCGGTGCCCGGCAGGATCGGCATGGTCATCGCGACCTGGGACGGCTTTCCGTACGCCGTCTGCACCTCGCGGCCCAGCATGAGGTTGAAGAGCTGATCGGTGCCGCCGAGCTCGACGTCGGCGTCGAGCATCACCGAGTCGTAGGCCTGCATCAGCGGGTAGAGCAGCTCGAGCACCGAGATCGGACGGTTCTCGCCCATGCGGTTCGCGAAGTCCTCCCGCCGCAGGAGCTGGTTGACCGTGGTGGTCGCGGCCAGCGCGAACACGTCCGAAAGCCCCATCCCGGCGAACCACTCACCGTTGGCGCGCACCTCCACCCTGTCGGGATCGAGGATCCGAAATGCCTGCTCACGGTAGGTCTCGGCGTTGTGGGTGATGTCGTCGGCGCTCAGCATCGGCCGCTGGGACGTGCGTCCGGACGGGTCGCCCACCCGGGCGGTCCAGTCGCCGATGACCAGCACAGCGGTGTGTCCGGCGTCCTGGAACTCGCGCAGCTTCTGCAACACGACGGTGTGGCCCAGGTGGATGTCCGGGGCGGTGGGGTCCACGCCCAGCTTGACCCGCAGGGGACGCCCCTCCTTCAGCTTCTGCGCCAGACCGTCCGGCGGCACCACCTCGACCGCCCTGGCGGCCAGCGTCGTCGCATCGCTCACGTGATCCTCCTGGGAAACGGCCTCGAACAGTATTGGGAACCCGCCTCGCCCAGCCGCCGGGGCTCGTCGACCGCCACCGAGATGCCGATCCGCGGACCGACGACGACGTCGTCGACCGCCCGTCCCGGGAAGATCCGCACCGGCCCGTCGACGACCGAGGTGCCGTTCATCGTGCCGTCGATGGCGAGCGCCTGGCACAGCCGTCCCGGTCCCGCGCACAGGAGCCGTTCGGCGTCGAGACCGCGACGAGCGCGCATCACGTCGAGGCCCTCGAGCGGCTGGAGCGCCCGAATGAGCACGGCCGCGCCCTCCCCCTCCGGCTGGCAGACCACGTTGACGCACCAGTGGATGCCGTAGCTTCGGTAGACGTAGAGCCGGCCGGGCGGGCCGAACATGACCGCGGTGCGCGGAGTGATGCCGCGGAAGCTGTGCGACGCCGGGTCGTGCTGGTCGTAGATCTCGACCTCGACGATGCGGCCGGCCGTGTCGCCGGTGGACATCACGCACCCCAGGAGGTCACGGGCGACCAGGGGTGCCGGACGTGCGTAGAAGTCGGCGTCGAGGGTCATCCCCGGCTCACCCGGTCACCGCGACCACGGCCGAACGACGTGACGCACCCGGTCCCATCACCCGTCGGTCGACTGCCGGCACGGCATCATCCCCGGGGCTCAGAAGAGCGAGGGCGGTTCCTCGCCGCGCGACCGTCGGCCCCCGCCGCCGCCGCGGCCCTTCGCCGTTTCGACCGGTGCGGACTGGTCCAGGTCGGCGAGGATCGCCGACTCGCTGCGCGCCGCCACGAGCGGTTCGCGAAGACCCTCCACCCACACCAGGGTGCGCCGGCCGGGACCGCGCTCGGCACCCTGGATGGGTTCGAGCGCGATGACCTGACTCCCCCGCACGAAGCGTCCCAGCCCCAGGGCCACGAACGGTCCGCTCACCATGACTCGACCTCCCTCGCAGCGGATCCCAGCTGATCGATGACGGCGGCGCGTCCGGTTCCGCCCGCCGAGCGCTTGGCCTCGAGACACGCGTCCACCGACAGGTCCGGCAGCGACACCCCGTCGAGGCCGGCGGCGGCGATCTCGTCGTCGGTTGCCTCGTCCAGACCGACGCCGCGGTCCACCACCGCGCGCACCAACGCGCCGACGGCCTCGTGGGCACGGCGGAAGGGCCACCCCTCGTCGCGCACGAGGTGGTCGGCCAGGTCGGTGGCGGCCATCGCGCCCCCCTCGCACGCCGCCCGCATGCGCGCCACCCGGAACTCGGCGCCCTCCACCATCCCGCTCATCGCCGGCAGCAGCAGGTCGACGGTGTCGGCGGCGTCGAACAGGAAGTGCTTGTCCTCCTGCAGATCCTTGTTGTAGGCGAGCGGCAGCCCCGCGAGCACCGACAGGAGCCCGGACAGGTCGGCGATCAGACGGTGCGGTTTGGCCCGCGCCAGCTCGGCGGCGTCGGGGTTCTTCTTCTGCGGCAGCATCGACGAGCCGGAGGTGAAGGCGTCGGGAAGCCGCAGGAAGTCGACCTCCTCGGACGACCACCACACGAACTCGGCGCCCAGACGCGACAGGTGCACCCCCAGGTGCGCGGCGAAGTACGCGTAGTCGGCCAGGGCGTCGCGGCTCGCGACGGCGTCGAGGCTGTTGGGCGACGGGGCCGCGAACCCCAGCTCGCGCGCGGTCATGTCGCGGTCGATGTCGAAGCCAACGCCGGCGAGCGCACCCGAACCCAGCGGGCAGGCGGCGGTGGCGGCCTCATGGGCCATGCGCAGCCGGCGCCGGTCGCGGGCGAGCATCCAGAAGTAGGCCAGGAGATGATGGGCCAGGCGCACCGGTTGGGCACGCTGCAGGTGCGTGTAGCCGGGGAGGATCGTGTCGACGTGCCGTTCGGCCTGCACGAGCAGTGCCCGGGCGAGCGTGGTGAGGGCGCCGACCTGCCCCTCGGCCCGTCCCCGGATCCACAGCAGCGTGTCGGTGGCCACCTGGTCGTTGCGGCTGCGGCCGGTGTGCAGCCTGCGCCCGGCGTCCCCCACGAGCTCGGTGAGGCGGCGCTCCACTGCGGTGTGGATGTCCTCGTCACCCGGCTGGAAGGCGAACGTCCCGTCGGCCATCTCGTCGTGGATGCGCCGCAGGCCCTGATCGATGGCCTCGGCGTCCGCGGCGGGGATGATCCCCTGCGCACCCAGCATGCTGGCGTGCGCGCGCGAGCCCGCGATGTCCTCGGCCCACATGCGCCTGTCGACCGGCAGGGAGGCATTCAGCCGGTCGAAGGCCTCCGCCGGCGATCCGGCGAAGCGCCCGCCCCACATCCGGACGTCGTCGCTCATCCCCCACGCACCTCGGCGATGGCCTCGGCGAGCGCGGCGGTGACCGTCGCCACCTGGTCGTCGGTCATCTCGGGGAAGAACGGCAGCGCGATCGTGGAGGCGCTGATGGCCTCGGTGACCGGGAGCGTGCCCGGCCGGTAGCCGTGCTCCTCCCGGTAGAAGGGCTGCAGGTGCACGCACGGCAGGTACGGCTTGGCGGCGATGCCGCGACGGTCGAGCGCGCCAATGACCGCATTGCGGTCGATCTGGGCGTCGAGCCGCGGAGCGTAGACGAACCACGAGCGCTCCTGCGGTCCCTCGTACATGGGGGTGACCCCGTCGATCTCGGCGACCGCGGCCTGATAGCGCGCGGCGACGCGGCGCCGGGCCGCCAGCATGTCGTCCAGCCGCTCCAGCTGGCCGATGCCGATGGCCGCGTGCACGTCGGACATCCGGTAGTTGAAGCCCAGCCGGGAGTGCACCAACCACGCCCCGTCGTCGGAGCGCCCCTGGTTGACCAGGCTGAGCGCGAGGCGCGCCACCTCGTCGTCGTCGGTGAGGATCACGCCGCCCTCGGCGGTGGTCATCTGCTTGTTGGCGTAGAAGGCGAGCACGGTCGGGTGGCCCCACGATCCGTAGGGCCTGCCGTCGTAGCCGCCGCCGATGGCCTGGCAGGCGTCCTCCACGATCGCGAGGTCGTGTCGGCGGGCGATGTCGATGAGGGCCGGAAGCTCGGCCGGGTAGCCGAAGATGTCGACGATCTCGATCGCGCGGGTGCGCGGCGTGATGGCGGCCTCCACCGCGGCCGGGTCCATGTTGAACGTCTGCGGGTCGACCTCGACGAACACGGGTGTGGCACCGGTGAAGAGGATCGCGTTGGCCGACGCCACGAAGGTGAACGACGGGACGATCACCTCGTCGCCGGGGCCGATGCCGGCCTGGTGCAGGGCGACGTGCAGACCGGCCGTGCCCGACGAGCAGGCCACGGCGTGCGCCACACCCGCCCGCTCGGCCCACATGCGCTCGAACTCGCGCAGCACGGGACCGAGGGAGAGCTGACCGGAGCGAAGCACACGGGTGACGAGCTCCACCTCCCGGTCTCCGATGACCGGCTTGGCGAGCGGGATCTGGTCCGACATCAGCGGACCCTGGCGGTGCCGGCGGCGGACGCGGCGCGGTTCACACCGTGTTCGACCGAGTCGACCAGCGCCTCCCAGGAGGCCTCGATGACGTTCTCGCTCACCCCGATGCTGCCCCAGGTCGCGTCGCCGTCGGCCGAGTCGATCAGCACCCGCGTGACGGCCTCGGTGCCCTTGGCCTCGTCGAGGATCCGCACCTTGAAGTTGACGAGCTCGATCGCGTCGAGCCCGGCGACCCGTCCGGCGAGCGCCAGGCGCAGGGCGTTGTCGAGCGCGTTGATGGGGCCGTTGCCCTCGGCGGTGGCGACCAGGCGCTCGCGGGCGTGCTCCAGCTTGACGGTCGCCTCGGTCTCGACCCGGCCGTCCTCGCGCTTCTCGGTGATCACCCGGAAGCTCTCCAGGCGGAAGAGCGGCTCGTAGACGCCCAGCTCGCGGCGCATCAGCATCTCGAACGACGCGTCGGCCACCTCGAAGTGATAGCCCCGGTGCTCCAGGTCCTTCAGCCGCCCGAGGATGTCGGTGAGCTGCTGGTTGTCCGGCTCCACGCCGAACTCCTCCGCCTTGGCGATGATGGTGCCGCGGCCCGAGAGCTCGCTGACCGGTACGTGCCGGCCGTTGCCGACGAGGTCGGGCTGGATGTGCTCGTAGGTGCCCGGGTCGTGGAGGATGGCCGAGGCGTGCATGCCGCCCTTGTGGGCGAACGCGTTGTAGCCGACGTACGGGGCCCACTGGTCCGGGGGCAGGTTGGCCGTCTCGGCGACGAAGTGACTGAGCGCGGTGATCTCGCCGAGCCTGCCGTCGGTCAGCACCTCGTAGCCCATCTTGAGGGCGAGCGACGGGATGATGGAGACGAGGTTGGCGTTGCCGCAGCGCTCGCCGTAGCCGTTGATCGTGCCCTGCACCAGGCGGGCGCCGACCTCGACGGCCGCAAGCGAGTTGGCCACACCGCACTCGGCGTCGTTGTGGGTGTGGATGCCCACCGGCACGTCTACCGACGCGCAGACGTGGCGCATGATCTCGGCGAGGCGCATGGGCAGGGTGCCGCCGTTGGTGTCGCACGGGGTGACCCAGCTCGCACCGCCGGTGGCGGCCGCCTTCAGGCAGTCGATGGCGTAGTCGGGGTGCGCCTCGTAGGCGTCGAAGAAGTGCTCGGCGTCGTAGACGACCTCCTTGCCCTGGGCGACAAGGAAGGCCACCGAGTCCTCGATGATCCTGAGGTTCTCCTCGCGGCTGACGCGCAGCACCTTCTGGAGGTGCAGGTCCCAGGTCTTCCCCACCACCGTGGCCACCGGTGCGAAGCAGTTGGCGAGCTCACGCAGGCCGGCGTCGGTGTCGGGGGTCGCGTCGCGGCGGCGGGTCATGCCGAAGGCGGCGACCTTCGTGGCACCCATGTCCTCGCGCTCCAGGGCGGCGAACAGCTCGCGTTCCTTGGGGTTGGACGACGGGAAGCCGGCCTCCAGGTACTCCACGCCGAACTGCGCCAGGCGCACGGCGATGGCGACCTGCTCGCCCACGGTGAGGCTCATTCCCTCCCGTTGCTGACCGTCGCGGAGGGTGGTGTCGTAGATGGCGACGCGACGACTCATGCGGTTTCTCCGTTGACGTGGTGCAGCCATTGTGCGGAACGGGGGTCCTCGCCGCGTGTGATGGCGAAGAAGCGGTCCTGCAGCCGGCGGGTGATGGGGCCGGGCGGTCCCAGTTCGTGGTCGTCGACCGCGTTGATCGGACAGACCTCGGCCGCGGTGCCGGTGACGAAGACCTCGTCGGCGAAGTAGAGCTCGGCCCGGCTGATGTCGCGCTCGACGACCTCCAGCCCCTCGTCGCGGGCGATCTCGATGATGCCGTTGCGCGTGATGCCCTCCAGGATGGAGGCACCGAGCGGCGGGGTGGCGATCTGCCCGTCCCGGACGAGGAAGATGTTCTCGCCCGAGCCGTCGGCCACGTGCCCCTGCTCGTTCAGCAGGATGGCCTCCTCGTACCCGGCCTTGGACGCCTCCAGCTTGGCGAGGATAGAGTTGAGGTACTGGCCACCGGCCTTGGCCGTCGCGGGGATCGTGTTGTTGCCGATCCGCCGCCAGGACGACACCTTGGCCCGGATGCCGTTCCGGAGGCCCTCCTCACCCAGGTAGGCGCCCCACTCCCACGCGGCGATGGCGACGTCGACCGGCGCGTCCAGCGGGAAGAGCCCCATGGTGCCGTAGCCGCGGAAGGCGATCGGTCGGATGTAGCACGACTCAAGGCCGTTCTCGCGCACCACGTTGCACACCGCCTCGGTGAGGGCGGCGATGTCGTAGGGCAGGTCCATGTAGTACATGGCGGCAGAGCGCGCGAAGCGCTCGAGGTGACGGTCCAGCTTGAGCACCGCGGGGCCGCGGTCGGTGGCGTAGGCGCGGATGCCCTCGAAGACCGAGGACCCGTAGTGGAGCCCGTGCGAGAGCACGTGCACCTTCGCGTCGTGCCAGTCGACCAGCTCCCCGTTGTGCCAGATCTTCTGGGATTCCTGCACCCTGCGCGCAACCTTTCGTCCGGACCGACATCAGAGCATAGCTTCCTTCCCATCACCGGCTTCCCTGCGCACGTGCCGGTCATGCGGGCGCTGCGGGCCGCGCGGTGGCGTGGTCGGCGCGCAGGACGGACCGGAGGCGTCCGGGCCGGCATCGTCGGGGCCGCGGACGTCCGATTGAATCGGGGCGGACGCTCAATTGAGCGCCGGGCGACGTCCAATTGAACGTCGCGCACCGTTCACTCCGAGTGCACCCCGTGACGGGGACGACACACGGCGGTGCCGGTCGTCCGGCCCAGAGCGACCCCGCTCCGACCGGATCCGGCGATTGGGCGCCGGGCGACGCTCAATTAAACGGCGGGCACCGTTCACACCGAGTGCACCCCGCGACGGCTACGACACACGGCCGTGACGGTTTCCCCCGCCCCAGCGCCACGCCACAACACGCGCGTCAAGCCGATTGGACGCGGGCGACATCCGATTGAACGTCGGGCACCGTTCACTCCGAGCGCATCCCGTGACGGGTACGACACACGGCCGTGACGGTTTCCCCGCCCCCAGCGCCACGCCACAACACGTGCGTCCAGCCGATTGGACGCCGGGCGACGCTCAATTGGACGTCCGGCACCGTTCACTCCGAGCGCATCCGCGACGGCGGCCGTGAGCGACGTCCAATTGAACGATCGCGGACGATCGCCGCGGTCGCTGTGACGCGCGCGGCGTTCAGGTCAACCGTCGAACACCGCCGGGGTGCGTGACGGGATCCGGGCGAGCCGGACCGCCAGCACCACGCCCAGCGCCGCCGCCGAGATCCGTGCCCACGGCGGGTCGATGAAGAGGACGATCGACGAGCCGATGGTGAGGAGCATCGCCGTGATGGCGATGATCTTGGTGCGCCGCGGGATGGCGCGGTGCGTCTCCCACTCGCGGATGGTGGGTCCGAAGACGCGGTTGGCGAGGATCCAGCGGTGGAAGCGTGTGGACGACCGCGCGAAGCACGCGGCGGCCAGGATCACGAAGGGCGTGGTCGGAAGGAGCGGTACGACGATGCCGATGAGGCCGATCGCGAGCGACGCGATGCCGGCGCCGACCAGGGCGATGCGCAGCGCCATCGACCGGTCATGGATCCGGTCGATGAGCGGCGCGTCGGGCGTCGCGTCCACGTGCGGGCGCACATCCACCGCCCCATTCTGACGCGCGATCCGTCCCGGCGTGGGCACGACGGGAGTCCCCGACGTGCCAGAGCGGGCCGGGCCGGGTCCGGGCGGCGGCTACTTGGTCGCGCGCTCCAGGAGCAGGTCCCCCACCTCGCCCGTCGAGAGTCCGCCGCCCAGGTCCGGCGTGCGGTGGCCGTCCTCCAGCAGGGACGCGACGGCGTCCTCGATGCGGTCGGCGCCCTTGGGGCATTCCAGCGAGTAGCGCAGCATCATCGCCGCCGACAGGCAGGTGGCGAGCGGGTTGGCGATCCCCTGGCCGGCGATGTCGGGGGCCGAGCCGTGCACCGGCTCGTAGAGGCCGGGGCCGCCCGAGCCGAGACTGGCCGACGGCAGCATGCCGATCGAGCCGGTGATCATCGCGGCCTCGTCGCTGAGGATGTCACCGAACATGTTCTCGGTGACGATGACGTCGAAGTCCGACGGGCGGGAGACGAGTTGCATCGCGGCGTTGTCGACCAGCATGTGGTCCAGGGCCACGTTGGGGTGGTCGGCGGCGACCTCCATCACGGTCTCACGCCACAGACGCGAGCTCTCGAGGACGTTGGCCTTGTCGACCGACGTGACGCGTCCGCGCCGGTCGGCGGCCGCGGTGAAGGCCCACTCGCACACGCGGCGGATCTCGTCCTTGGTGTAGAGGCAGGTGTCGTAGGCGGTGTCGCCGTCGCGCCTGCGCTCACCGAAGTAGATGCCGCCGGTGAGCTCGCGGATGACCAGCAGGTCGGTGCCGTCGATGCGCTCGCGCCGCAGGGGGCTCGCGTCGTAGAGGGCCGGGAACGGCTTGACCGGGCGCAGGTTGGCGAAGAGTCCCAGGCCGGCGCGCAGGCCGAGAAGGCCCTGCTCGGGCCGGGGGGCGTCGGGGTCGGTGGTGTCCCACTTCGGTCCGCCGACCGCACCGAGAAGCACCGCGTCGGACGCCTGGCAGGCCGCCAGCACCTCGTCGGTGAGTGCCGTGCCGTGCTCGTCGATGGAACAGCCGCCCATCAGGTGGTCCTGCCAGGTGATCGTCAGGTCGTGCTCGGCCGCGACCGCGTCGACGATGCGGCGGGTCTCGGCGACCACCTCCGGCCCGATGCCGTCACCCGCGAGCGAAACCACCGTCTTGTCTGCCATTGCTCTCCCGTCTGGTTGTGCCGTGAGGTTACCGAGCGGTGTGCGGAGCGAGCCCGTGGCCTGGGCGGACCGTCCTCAAGCAAACGCGCGCCGCGGCCGATGATCCGAGATGCCCCTTTTATCGCGCTGAGAGGACCCCATGCTCCGTCGCCTCGTCGTTGGACTGACATTCGCGCTCGTCGCACTCCCCGGGGTGGTGGCGGCTCAGCCGCCGTCGCCGCCGTACGAGGACGGCGGCATCGCGAACCACGACTACTACGACCCGTGCGGGGTGGCCAACGACGCCATCGACTTCGCGCAGGACGACTTCTGGACGCTGAACGGCGCGCCCCTCACGAAGGGTTCCGACTTCGTCTACTCGTACGACGGCACGACCTGGAACGACGTGCCGGAGGATGCGTTCCTCTCCGTGGCGGAGCAGCAGGCGCTCCAGGCCGCCCACCCGGGCACCAGCCCGGCGGGCACCCACCTCAACTGGCGCATGCAGATGGGCTACATGACCATCGACCCCACCGCCACGTGGATCTACATCCGTCCCAAGGATCCGGACGCGACCAACGCCCTCGTCTACAAGAAGGTGGCGATCGGCACTGAGTTCGCCACCCCGTGGAACCTGGAGTGCGACTACACGCGCGACGTGACCGACGCGCTGGTCGTGACCGACGCCCCCGGCGTCGCCAACGACGTCTTCGCGATCCCGCCCGTCGTCGCGCCGCCCTATACCAGCGACTGGCGTGACCTGGGCTACTTCATCGAGGACCGGCAGGGGACGATCCAGCCGCTCGCCTTCGGCACCACCTTCCGGCCGTCGGACTACGGATACACCGACGCGGACGTCAACCCGCTCACCGGCGAGCTCACGCTGAGGATCACGCTGCGCCAGATCGCGCCGGGGTACCCGAACCAGTCCCCCGTCGACGTGGCCGGCGCGGTCCACTGGACGTTCGTCGTCCGCCCCACCGACGGCACCAGCACGACCACCGTGACCGGCATGGAGACGGCCCCCGGCGGGTGCGTGGATCCGCAGGCACCGGAGGCGGTCACGCTCGCGCTCTCGGAGGCGACCGACGTCGCGCGGGTGACGATCGACACGCCGGACGGGCGCCGGATCGACCCGAGCCTGTACCGGTTCACGAGCGTGGACGGACGGGTGGTCGTGACCATGGCCGACGGCGCCACCATGCCGGCCGAATGGCTGGCGGGCACCTGGTCGGTGTCGACCGCGGCGCAGGTCACGGTCGCGTTGGACGCGGTCACCTGCCGTGCACCGGCGGTCACGCCGACCGACCCGTCGCCGGAGCCGACACCCACCCCGACCGACCCGGCGGCGGAACCGACACCCACCCAGACCGCCACCTCGCAGCCGCCCGCCGCCGCGCCGGCAGCGCCGGCAGCACCGCCGGCTCCCCCAACGATCGCATCGCCCGCGGCACCCACGACGCGGCTCCGCCTGCGGGTCACACCCAACCGCACCGCCGTCCCGGGCACGGCACTGGTGCGGCTGCGGGCAACGGTGACCAACACGGGTCGGGCGACCGCGCGCGGCGTCCGCGTCTGCCAGCCCATGGCGCCCTCGATGTCGCTGCACCGCCTGTTCGGCGGGCGGCTCGCGCGCGGTCAGAGCTGCTGGACCATCGCCGCGCTCGCGCCCGGTGCCAGCCGCACCGTCACCATGGTCGTGCGAACCGCGACCGTCGGCCGTGTGACCCGCACCCGGCCGCGGGCGACGGCGACCGCGTCCAACGCCACGGCCGTGACGGCCACCACCGGCGTGAGGATCCTCCCCACCCCCACCGTGCGGCGGGTCGCGGTCACCGGCTGAGGTCGGGACGCGCCCGGCGGGATCACCGCCGGGCGCCCCTCTTCACCCGGGTCGCCTGGCGCGCCACCGCGGCCTCCCGCTGCTCGACGATCGTGATCGGTTGGCCGGAGCGGCGCTCCACGGGGCACCCCCTGTCCCTGACATCGGTGAACGGGGGGAGCCCGGCCGGCACGCACGTCCACCATCGAGCCGTCGGCGATGACCGGTCGCCACCACCGGACCGCGCACCCACCGTCGGCTCCGTGCGAGACGACGCCCCGCCCAGCCCGCCCACCGGGCGCAGAGGGGTGGTGAACGACCAGCTCCCTGTCGCCACGTCGATCACCAACCCGAACCCGAACGACCCGGTCCCCTGACACCGCGTGCGTCACGCTCGCGGTGGCCGAGGGTAACCTCCGCCCCCGTCCGCATCCCTCAAGGAGACGTGCCGTGGAGGCTGTGCGCGAGGGTCGTTTCACCGTTTTCGGCGCCGGGCCGGTGGGCCGCGCCACCGCCGAGCACCTGGTCGCCGGCGGCGCCGCGCGGGTCGTGCTCGCCTCCCGCTCCGGCGCCGATCACGGGATCGCCGGGATCGAACCGGTCGCCGTCGACGCATCCGACGCCGAGGCCGTGCGCCGGCTGACCGACGGCAGCACGGTGGTCTTCAACTGCCTCGGCGCCCCGTACCACCGGTGGCCAAAGCTCCTGCCGCCCATGGCGACCGCGCTGCTGCGCGCCGCCGAGTCGACGGGCGCCGTGCTCGCCATCACCTCCAACCTCTATGCGTACGGTCCGGTGGACGGGCCCATGGTGGAGGGGATGCCCGACGCCGCCGCCGATGACAAGGGGCTCGTGCGAGCCGGGATCTGGGCCGACGCGCTCGCGTCACACGAGGCGGGCGGGTGTCGGGCGGTCGAGGTGCGCGCGAGCGACTTCATGGGGCGGGGCGTCGGCGACGGTGCGCACATCCCGCGTCTGGTGCCGGTGGCGCGACGCGGCCGGATGGTGCGGGTGCTGGGCGACCCCGACCAGCCGCACACGTGGACCGACGTCGACGACGTCGCGCGCACACTCATCGCCGCGGCGCTCACCCCGGGCGCACACGGTCGCGTCTGGCACGTTCCGAGCAACCCGCCGCGCACGCAGCGCGAGGCGCTGGGCGACGTCCTGGCCGCCGGCGGCCTTCCAATGGTCGGGCTGAAGCCGATCGGGCAGGGGCTCGTGCGTCTGATGGCCCTCGCCTCGCCGCTGATGGGCGAGCTGGACCAGATCTGGCACCAGTTCGACGCCCCGTTCGTGATGGACTCGAGCGCCGCCATCCGCGAGCTGGGACTCGAGCCGACCCCGTGGCCGGAGGTCTGCCGGCGGACGATCATGCACGCGTAGGACCGTCCCGCCCGACGGTGTCCCGGCGCCGGGCGCGGTCAGTCGGTGCCGGTCCACTCCGCGGCGATCGCGAACTCCAGACCGTCATCGGCGAATACGCTCGACGGCGACTGCAGGCCCGCACCGGGGGTCCGCATGCGGATCCGGGTGCGGTCGGCGCGAAACAGGTCGTACGAGTACTCGAACGGCACACCGTCCTGGTCGACGCAGGTCCGGGTGACCGCCAGGAGCGGCGCCCCGTCCGCGACACCGAGGACCTCGGCCTCCCGCCGGGTCGCCTGCGCCACCTCGACCACCTCGTCCGCGTTGGACGGAACCACGCCGTAATGGTCGGTCATCAGGGCGTAGAGCGATCCGCCGAGCGGACGCTCCAGAAGGTCCGGGAAGCGCTCGACCGGGAACCGCGCCTCCTCGACCGACATCGGGGCACCATCCGCAAGCCGCAGCCGCCGGATCACGTGGACGAGCGCGCCGCCCGGCTGTTCCAACGCCCGCTGGACGCTCGGCGACGCCGGCTCGAAGTGCGTCGAGAGGATGCGCGTGCCGGCCGAGAACCCCTGGCTCGCCAGGTAGGCCGGCACGCTCACCACCTTCGTCAGGTCGCGCTCGACGGGTGGGTGGGCGACGAACGTCCCTCCGCCCCGCCCGCCGACCCGTCGCACCACGCCGGCCTCGGCCAGCCCCGCAAGCACATGGCGAAGCGTCGAGCGGCTGACGCCGTACCGTTCGGCGAGATCACGTTCACCTCCCAGGCGTGCACCCGCACCCAGGGCGTCGGCGGTGATGTCGGAGACGATTCGGCGGCGCAGCCGCTCGGCAAGGGAGTCGTTGTCGGCCATCAGCCGACCAGCGTACTCCGACTACATCGCATCGAGGGCCTCCTGCGACTCCGGGAGGATCTGTCCACCGTCCACGACGAGCGCCTGACCGGTGATGTACCCGGACTCGTCGGCGGCGAAGAAGAGCGCCGCGGCACCGATGTCGTGGGTGTGTCCCAGCTTCTTCATCGGGATCGCCGCCGCCATCCCGTCCAGGTACTCCTGGCCGAGGTCGTTCAGCCCCTCGGTCATGATGTTGCCCGGGAGGATCGCGTTGATCGTGATGTTCTTCGGTGCGAGCTCCATCGCCGCGGTCCGCACGAAGCCGAGCTGCGCCGCCTTGCTGGCACCGTAATGCGACCAGCCCGGGTAACCGGTGAACGGTCCGGTGATCGATGCGGTGAGGATCACGCGACCGTGACCCGACTTCTCCAGCGCGTCCATGCACGCCTGCACGCAGTAGACGTTGCCCTTGACGTTGGTGCCGAGCACCTCCTCCAGGTCGTCCTCGGTCATCGTCGCAAGCGGCGCCGCGGGGAAGATCCCGGCGTTCGCGCACAGCACGTCGATGCCGCCGTACCGCTCCACGGCGGTCGCCGCCATCGCATCGCACGCCGCGCGATCACGGACGTCACCCGCGAATCCGGTGACCTCGCCGTGCTCGGCGAGCTCGGTGACCGCCGACTCGACCCCGGCCTGATCACGACCGGTGATCAACACGTTGGCACCGGCACGCGCGAACACCTCGGCGATGCCGCGTCCGATGCCCTTGCTTCCACCCGTCACGATGACGGACCGCCCGTTGACGCTGAACATCTGTCCTCCCGTCATTGGTGTCAGACGCCGGTCGCCATTGCGAGCGACGCTCCATTGCTCGTCAGATACGCCTCCGCCAGCCGGCACGTGCCCGCCGCGAAGTCCGCCCCCTTCTCCCGCACCTCGATCGAGTACGCGTGCGAGCCCATCCACGCCAGGAGCAGCATGCGCCTGAACATCACGAACGTCGCGAGCATCCGCTCACCGGTGTCCGACATCTCAGCGACCGACCGGTATCCGTCCGTCCACGCCGCCTGCCATTCCCCGAGCCGCGGGTCGTCCTCGATGAACGACACCGCCGTACCGAAGTCGTAGAGGAACCACGAAAAGCCGCAGTCGTCGAAGTCGATCACGGTCAGGTGGGTCCCATCGCTCATCAGATTCGCCAGCCGCAGGTCGGCGTGGATGAGCCCGTAGCGGTCAGGATCGGTCCCGTACTCGTCCAACCGCCGCATGAGGAGCTCGACGGTCCGCTCGAGCAGCGCGATCTCGGGCGCGCCGATCGTGGGACCGTCCTTCCAATCGCCCCACCGCGCCCGCGGCCCGATCCCGCTCGGCACATCCCACGAGAAGCGCGCGAACCGCACCGGCCTGGTCCACTCCCTGGCGTGTCCGTGCAGCCGCGCCGTGATCGCACCCAGCCGTGCGAAGTTCTCCGGCGACAGGTCGTCCTCGTCGAGCTCGGCGCCCGGGATGACCTCGGCCAGCACCGCGTAGCGCGGAACGCCGTCCAGGTTGACGGTCACCACGCGATCACCCTCGAGCGTCCGGATGACCTGCGGCGTCCCGACGACGCCATCGGCGGTGAGCGCCGCCAGCCAGTCGAGTTCCGACTCGATCTCGTGGCGACGGTGGTACTGCTCCCGATGCACGCGCATGATCGCCACCGGGTCCGCCCGGTCGTCGGCGATCGCGTAGGTCGCGTTCTCGGAGAGGGTGATCAGCGTCGGTCGCGGTGTGCCCTGCCAGCGATAGTGCTCGAGCGCCGCCGTCACGACCCGTTCGTCCCGGGCGACACGGGTCGCCTCGTCATGGGTGCTCACGTCCCACCACCTCCCCCAATACCTCGGTGATCCGGTCCCGCGCCGCGTGGATGTCCTCGGGCGCACCCGCAAGCGACACGCGTCCCGCCGCGCCGACCATCTGCACGTCGACGATCGTGACGTCGGGCGCCACCCGCTCCGCCTCGTTGGTCGCGATCGCGGCGAAGAGCGCCGGCACCATCTCGTAGACGAGCAGCGAGTCGCCGGGCAGGATCATCGACCCGTCCCGCGTGCGGTTGATGATGATCGCGTGCTGGTCGGTGATCGACTCGATCACGTCGTGGTAGAGCACGCGCGGTTTCAGTTGCTCCTCGGCGGTCGCGCCGATGCCGTCCAGGACCGCCTGCCCCGCCCTGCGGACGTCATCCAGGTCCCAGCCGTGCAACTCGAGCACGCCGAACTGCCGCTCGACGTAGAGCATCCCCGGCTCGACCGTCGGCACCGACTTGAGCGCCAGGTCGATCACCCGCTCGATGGCCAGCGCGGGCGAGATCTCGATGATGAGCGAGTGCTGGCCGGCGAACGGCGGGTATCCCCGGGCGCGCGTGGGCGTCCCGAGGTACGCCGCGAACTGCTGCTGCAGGTCCTCCACCAGCAGATAGACGCGCATCTCGGCGGACGTGCCGCTAGCCATGGGCGGTCTCCTCCCTCCCGCGGTCGTCCGCTACTTGCCGGCCGACACGT
Organism: uncultured Bifidobacteriaceae bacterium; assembly: GCA_964628685.1. Taxonomy (GTDB): domain Bacteria; phylum Actinomycetota; class Thermoleophilia; order Miltoncostaeales; family Miltoncostaeaceae; genus CALMEC01. The sequence goes on from CAZVNM010000004.1 coordinate 16,872, forward strand.
CGAAGTGCGTGCCGAGCTCGCTGTGCGGGCGCGGGATCACGTGGACGCTGACGAGCTCGCCCACCTGCGACGCCGCCTCGGCGCCGGCCTCGGTGGCGGCCTTCACCGCACCCACCTCGCCGGCGATGATGACCGACACGAGGCCGTCACCGACCTCCTGACGATCGGTGATGGTGACGTTGGCGGCCTTCACCATCGCGTCCGCGGCGGTGAGCGCCGCGACGAAGCCCTTGGTCTCGATCATGCCGATTGCTGTGCTGGACATCACTGTCTCCCTGTCGTTCGTGAGGTGCGGGGTTTCTTGGGGGTGGTCGCCTGTTCGGTGGATCGGAACTCGTCGATCGACCCGATGATCAGCGCGTCGAGCGGTGGCGGGGCGCCCGGGAAGTAGGACGCGGCGACCGATCCCTGGGCGACCAGCACGCGCTCACCGTCGCCCGCCCCGAGGACGTCGAACGCGATCAACCGCTGACCGGTGTCCACGACCTCCACCTCGAGGAAGGCGCCCGACGGCAGGCCGTCGACCCTTCTCGTCGACCACACGCTTCCGGTGACAATCGCCTGGAGCATCAGTGTTCCCTGTCGATTTGGACTGAGAGGGCGCGGCTGCGCTCGCGCGCCAGCGGGGTGAGCACGGCGCCGCGTCCCAGCACGAGCCGCTCACCGGCCCTGGCCGCCGCCTCGACCTGCCGCTCGGTGACCGCTCCCCGTTCGATGCGACGCGCCGCGGACGACGTGCGACGCTCCCCGGCGCTCCCCGGCTGCAGCCGGAAGCGCAGACGCCCGGACCTGATGTCCATCCGCGTTTTTGGGTTCTCGACCAGGGTCACCAGGTCGCGGACGAACCGGTCGAGGTCCGCGTCGGTGCGAAGCGACACGGTCTCGACCCGTCGACGACCGGCGTCGGCCGCGGCGACACCCGCCGGCGCCGCCGCGTCGTGCGCGTCGCGGGCGTGGCCGCGTCCCGCGAGCTCGTCGCGGATGGCGGCACGGACCATCTCCCGCAGCGTGCTGTCGGACGTCGGGCTCACGCGAGCCCCCGCAGCGTCTCCTCGGCGGCGGTCGCCGCCTGGCGCACGTCGGCCTCGGTGCCCGACAGGTACACGCGTCCGGTCGCGCCGATCATCCGGTAGTCGACCACCTTGACCGACGCCGCCTTCTCGGCCTCGTTGGCCGCGACGATGGCGTAGGAGGCCGGCGACATCTCGAGCACGAACATGCTCTCGCCCGGGATCGCCATCGACCCGATCTTGTTGCGGTTGATCAGGAACGCATGCTGATGGTCGATGCTCGAGATGATCCGGCTGGCCAGGATCTGCGGTCGGGTGGCCGAATCCGGCGTCGCACCCAGTCGCTCGAGCACCCCGTCGGCGGCGGCCTGGACCGCGCCGGTCTCGCCGTGGAACTCCAGGTAGCCGAACTGGCGTTCAACCACGAGGATGCCGGCGGCCACGTCGGCGTGCTTGAGCGCGATGTCGGTCAGCGACTCGATGTCGAGCCCCGGGGCCACCTCGATGACCTGCGCGGCATCACCCGAGCGCGGAAGCGTCCCGCGGATCCACGTCCCCAGGTAACACATCGTCTGCGGCTGCAGCCGGTCGATGAAGATGAACGAGCGGAGTTCGGCCACCTGCGTCACCCCTTCAGGAGTTGCTGGAGTTCTTCGGCCACGATGCGACGGACCTCGGCGCGCACGCGGGCGTCGACCGCGTCACCGCCCACCCGGGCGGCGACGGCGTCCACCAGCGAACCGCGCGCCGGCGCGTCCGCCCGCGGCCGGCCGTTGCCGGTCACCGAGATCGCCGCGGCCGGGTCGTTGGACGGCAGCGGGTAGACCGGCACACGCCCCTCGTGCGCCGTCGTCACGTCGAGGCCTGCGAAGGACGGCATCGCGTGGTCGTCGCCGCTGCCGTACGCGATGCGTGCCCAGGACATGAGGTGCTTGGGCTCGAGGTTCTCGCTCAGGCCGCTTCCACCCATGAAGCCGGTGCCGATGGTCATGGTCGGGGCGAGCCCCGTGGTGAGGCCGGCGCCGCCCTTGGAGTTGCCCACGTTCACCGACACGCGCAGCACCGGCACGCGCTCGGTGAACCGTGCGACGGTCGCGGGATCGGACGAGTGGATGGACGCCGAGTGCCCGCGTCCCGACATGCGCACGACCGCGCGCGCGGCCTCGATCGCCGCCGCGGCGGTGGGTGTCGAGGTGACACCCAGCACCGGGCTCAGCTTCTCGCGCGTCATGGCGTTCTCGGGGAGGACCGCGTCGAACGGCGCGAGCAGCACCCGGGTGCGCGGCCCGGCCCGGAACCCGGCGCGCTCGGCGATCCAGCTCGCGTCCTTGCCCACCACCTCGGTGTTGAGGCGACCGAGCGGGAACATGTAGTCGGCGAGGAGGACGGCCTCCTCCTCGGAGAGCACCATCGCACCCTGGCGTTCCATCGCCCGCAGGAGCGGCTCGCGCACCGACTCCTCCACGATGAGCACCGACTCGTTGGTGCAGAGCACCGAGTTGTCGAACGCCTTGCTGTCGACGATCTCCCGGGCGGCGGCGTCGATGTCGGCGGTGGCGTCGACCATCACGGGCACGTTGCCCGGCCCCACCCCCAGCGCCGGTGTGCCGGACCGGTAGGCGGCGCGCACCATCGGCGATCCGCCGGTCGCGACCACCAGCGAGCAGCGGTCGTCGGCCATGAGCTCGTCGACGAGCGGGACCGACGGGTGCTCGACGCACTGGAGGATCCCGTCGGGGGCGCCGGCGCCCACCGCGGCCTCCTCCATCAGCGCGACCGCCCGGACGCACACGTTCTTGGCCATCGGATGCGGGCTCACGATGACGGCGTTTCGCGTCATCAGTCCGAGAATCCCCTTGAAGAAGACCGACGCGACCGGGTTGGTGGAGGGGGTGAGCGCCACGATCACCCCGGCGGGCCGCGGGATGGAGACCGTCTTGCGCGACGCGTCGACGACCGGCTCGACGTAGTCGCGCACGTCGTAGACGTCCAGCAGGCCCACGGAGCAGGTGACGTTCTTCTCGACCTTGTGCTCCACGACGCCGAACGTGGTCTCCTCGACCGCCATCTCGGCGAGCTCCTGCGCGTGTGCCGCGCCGGCGTGGGCGGCGGCCTCGACGATGCGTCGCACGTCGTCCACGCCGTAGGTCGCGAACTCGCGCGCCGCCCAGCTCGCACGCTCCAGCATGTGGCCGGCGCGGCCGGCGTCGACGATCGGCTCGGCGCTCACGCGCGCACCATCCTTCCGCGGTTCTCACGGGCGGCGGCATCGGCGGCGCGCCGGATGGCGAGGCCCGTCCGGTCGAGGAGCTCCTCGCAGAGCGGCGCGTTCATGAGGATGCCGGGCTTGTACTGCAGCACGCGCGGGTCGAGGGTCGAGAAGATGGCCCAGACGCCCAGGTCGTACAGGGCGCGCATCACGTGCTTGGCGCCCTCCGGGTGGTCGAACTCGAGCCCGCAGACCACTCCGTTCTGCCGGATGCCAACGAACCAGTCGGGGCAGTCGGCCTGGATCTCGGCGAGGCCGGCCCCGATCATGTCCGCGATGTAGTGGACCATCGACCGGACCTCCGGCCGGGTCGTGATCTCGAAGGTCTTGAGGGCCGCGATGCAGCCCAGCTCGGCGCCGCCGAACGTCGAGATGTGGCCGAAGCCGTCCTCCTTCAACCACGCCCCCGCCGCGTCGGACAGGAGCACGGCGGTGATCGGGTAGATCCCGCCGGAGATGCCCTTGCCGGTGACGAGGATGTCCGGCTCGATCCCGTGCTTGGTGACGCCCCACAGCTCGCCGGTGCGCATGAGGCCGGTCTGGACCTCGTCGGCGATGTAGAGGGCCCCGTGGCGCTCGCAGAGGGCCTTGACCCCCTCCAGATACCCGAGGTCCGGCAGCGGGAAGCCGTAGGTCGCCGGGATCGTCTCCATGATCACGGCGGCGCAGTCATCACCCGCGAGCGCCCGCTCCATGGCGTCCAGATCGTTGAACGGGACGTGCGGGAAGTCGTCGGGATTGTCGGAGAGGAACATCTTGCTGAAGCGGTCGTCGCCGGTCCCGACCGCGAGGCCGGTGTGGCCGTGGTAGGCCTTCTGGATCGAGACGATCCGGCGACGCTTGGTCGCGTGGCGGGCGCTCTTGAGCGCGATGTCGATGGCCTCGCCCCCGCCGGACGCGTAGGCCACGCGCGTGAGGGAGGCCGGTGCGGTCTCGACCAGACGTTCGGCGAGGGCGGTCCGTGCGAGTGACGGGAAGTGGTGGTTGCCGATGTCGAACCGCTCCATGGCGGCGGTGAGCGCGGCGATGACCTCGGGGTTTCGGTGGCCCACGTTGTAGGTGCCGCCGTTCAGGTGGACGTCGATCAGCCGCTTGCCGGTCATGTCCCACAGGAAGTAGCCGTCGCGGCGGTCGATCACGAGCGGGATCCCCGCGTCGGACCAGAACTCGGTCTTGTCCGGGTTCCAGTAGCGCGCGGCCTTGTCGAGGACCTCACCCTTGTCCTCGAAGCTGAAGAGGTCGTAGTCGTACATCGGTTGCCTCCCCGCGTGGTCAGACCCACCGTGCCGACAGCATCTTTGGTCAGACCATTTATGTCAAGGGTCTGACCATTTTTGCATGCCGATACGGTCTATTGGTCTGACCCCATTCCCCCGTCGCCGCCCGCCACCGGTGGCATTCGGGGGCGTTCAGGTGTCGGGCAACCCGTGCCCGGGGCGTCTCACGACGTGAGACAGCGCGGCGAGCTGCCGGTGCTGCGATGGCACCGGGACTCTGTCGGCATCGATGTCAACCGTGGCGATGCGGCCCCGCGGCCGTTGGGGGCGGGGCCGCAACCGGGCGTCCTCCGCCTCGTGTCACAGCGCGCCGCGGGTCGTCGCGATGACCGTCACAGGTGCCACCGGTGGCACGGCGGCGATCGACGCGCCACCGACCGGTCGGTCACCTTGCGCGGCTCACACGCCGCGATGGCAGCTGCGTCGCACGCACACGCGGCCGCGCGGCCACGCGTGGGTCCTCCCCACGCCGATCACCGGCGGACCACCGTGACCGGCCGATGGGCTCGCGTGCGGCGGCGTCCTCCCCGCCGCACGCGAGCCCGGTCCCACTCGAGGCGTCAGGCGGACAGGCGCCCGGTCGCGGCCTCGATCTCGCCGAAGAGGGTGTTCAGCTCGTCGGTGCGACGCTCGATCGGCGCGAAGCCCGACTCGCCGAAGTCGGTGAACAGCGAGAGCGCCAGCTGGGCACGCACGTCCACCATCGAGAAGTTGCCGATGATCTGACGCCACTGCTCGACCGACCGCACCCCGCCATCCGCGCCGTAGCCCACGAACGCAATGGCCTTGCCGACCCACTCGGGGCCCAGGCTGTCGACCGCGTTCTTGAGGCCACCGGGGACACCGTGGTTGTACTCGGGCGTGACGAAGATGAACGCATCGCAGCCGTCGATCGCGTCGCTCCACGCCGTCACGGCGTCCGACTCGTACTTCTTGCCGGCAAGCATCGGGTTGGTGGCGGAGGTGAACACCGGCACGTCGAACGACTTCAGGTCGATCAGCTGGTAGTCGACGCCCTCGCGGCTCGACGCGCGTTCGTGGACCCAGCGTGCGACGGCCTCGCCGTTTCGCCCTTCGCGGACCGATCCGATGATGATGCCGATCTTCATGTGCATGCGCTCCTTGCGGTGGTGGCGGCCGGCGGGACCGGCCATGGACGTGCAGATTACCTCACCGACGCGAGTCAATCAGATGCCGTGCGGACGGCGTCCGTCGGTCGTCCGATGTCCTTCCCCGACCGGGCGGTGCGCAACCGTGGGGGGCGCCGCGGAACCCTCGCGCCCGGGACATGGCACCGGCCGGCCGCGATCACGCTACCCTTGCCCAGGTATCCCATTCAGGAGGACGCACGTGGACGAGGGTGGCTTCCCCTTCGGCGGCATGTTCGGCGACCCGGACGACCTGCAGCGCGGGCTGCGGGACATGATGGAGCAGATGCAGGGCGCCCAGAAGGTCGCCTGGGCCGACAACGCCATCAACCTCGCGGTGCAGATGACCGTGGCCTGCATCCAGCGCCTGGATCTGGCCGGACAGCCCGAGGAGCAGGCGACGCAGGTGCGCGACGCGATCCGGGTGCTCTTCCCCGAGGCCGTCATGCTGGTGCGCGAGGCGCGTGAGGGTCTGACCTGATCGTCGGCGCCCTTGCGGGGCGTCACGGTTGTGATTCGGTGAGGTGACTTGTCGCGCGGGTGTCCCCGGCGTAGGGTGGCCGAACACACGTTCGATCCACACCCGGGAGCATCAGCATGAGCCTCATCACCAAGCTCGACTTCGTGTCGGTCCCCTCCACCGACTCCGCGCGCAGCATCGCGTTCTACACCGAGACCCTCGGACTGCGGAAGGACGACGTGGCGGACTTCGAGTTCTGGGTGGGCGACACGTGCTGCGTCATCTACGAGCCCACCAAGATCGGCATGGAGTTCGCACCGCAGACCACCGCCCACCTGGCGCTGCGCGTCGACGACGTGGACGCGGCGCGGGCCGAGCTGGAGGGCCGTGGCGTGACGTTCTTCGGCGAGGTCATCGACACCACCGTCTGTCGCATGACGATGTTCGCCGATCCGGATGGCAACGCCCTCATGCTCCACAACCGCTACGCGCCGCGCAGCTGATCAGGCCGACAGCAGCAGGGTGAGTCCGGTGACGGTGAGCCCGATCATCAGCACCAGCATCGGCAGCTGCGACCGCGCGGCCCGCCGTGCGCCGAAGTCGCGCACGGCGCGGTCGTGCGCCAGGAACACGGCGGCCGCGTGTCCGACGACGATGGCCACCACCTGGACGACCGCGATCGCTCCCGTCGAGAGCACCGAGTAGTCGATGGTGTGGTCGGCCGTGCCGAACAGGTTCCAGCCACGTCCGAGCGGGTCGGACAGCAGCCGGATCGCTCCCTGACCGTCGAACACCAGCAGTGAGAAGTAGTGGGCCACCGAGTACGCGAGCGCGATTGGGACGAGCGTCGCCGCGTAGCGGTCGGCGATGCGGCCCGCATCCCCCTGCCCCATGCGAGCGGTGAGGCGCGCCACCAGCACGTAGAGCCCCCCGATCACGCCGATGGTCACCAGCAGGCCGACCGTGTTGACGAGCGACCGGGTCCACGGCGACAGGTCGATCACCATGTCGTCGTAGCGCGAGCTGCGTGAGACGCCGTCGAAGGTCGTCCCACCCAGCACGCAGAGCACCACCGCCGACAGGCCGCGCCGGGGCGCCACGGCGCCGAGGCCGCTGAACGGCATCCGCAGGCGGAGCGTCCCGTCCGGGTCGCGTCCCAACGGTGAGATCGCCGCGACCAGGCGAAAGAGCACGGTGAACCCCTCCCCGGTCTGAAGCCACGCGCGCCCCCAGCGTGCGGCGCACGCCAGCATCACGATGCAGTAGAGCGAGAGCCACACCGCCACCACGCGCGGTGCGGAGGGATCGGGGTGTGCAAGCTCCAGCCACTGGAAGACCAGGAGCCCCGCGGCCGCCGGCCAGTGCGACCACGCCAGGCTGCGGTCGTCGGCCGGCGGTTCGGGTGCGGTTCCGATGCGACCACCGGCGAACATCGCGATCGTGTCGAGCGGGTTCAGCATGCGCCACACGTCACCCAGCACGGCACCCAGCCACAGGACCCCCACCCAGAAGACCACGTAGAGCATCACCGGCGCCAGGTTGGCCCCGGGGTCGGATGCGCCGGCCCACGCGGCCAGGAGCGTGACGCCCAGGGCCAGAAGGCCGATGGTGCGCACGAACGGCGAGATCATCGTGCGCACGGTGGTCGTCCAGCGACCGAGCGCCCGACCCGAAGGGGTCGACTCGTCGGTCTCCTCCTTCCAGCTGAACGACGCGATCAGGAACGAGAGCACCACGGCGAGCGCCGCTGCGTAGACGAAGAAGGACTTCGGCAGCGGCAGATCGCCGCGCGAGGCGAGTCCGTGCGCCGCGGCGGGAACGCTGGCGACGATGAAGACCAGCGCGGCGAGCGCCGCGACCGCTCCTCGCCTCATCGCACCGTCAGGAGAAGGACGCGCATGCCCGTGTCGTGCATCTCCGCCTCGAAGCGGCCCGGCACGTCGGCGACGAAGCGCAGCCGCGCGGTGCCACCCGCGGCCACCTTCACCGTCCGGTCGTACCCGTGCAGGTGGAGCTCGTCGGCCACGTCCGACCGGAGGGTGATGACGACCGGCTCACCCAGCTTCACGGTGGGCTTCGTGTCACCGCTCGCCTTCCCGCCCGCCACCGTCACCGTCACGGTCTGTTCCGCCGGCGTGGTCTCGGCCGGGGCGGTCTGGACGGCGGTCGTATCGGTCGCCGAGGCGGTCGTGTCGGTGGGCGCGGCCTCGGTCAGGGTCTGGACCGGGGTCGTCGACGCGTCGTCGCCGCCGCACCCGGCGACGGCCAACGTCGCAACGGCCGCCAGCGTGGAGATCAGGATGGGGAGGCGAGATTGCATGCGTGCCATCGTCGCATGCCCCCGACCCGCAAGCCCGGGGCGGATGTCCCCCACCAACCTGTGGTGGCGGGCCGTCCTCGCGGCGACGCGGGACGCGGACGGCGGGCACCGGGGTTGCCGATGCCCGCGTCCGACGCCCGTGTCAGAGGGCCGTGGTGACCGGCCCCTCCCGCTCACGATCGGACTCGTAGCGGTCGATGTCGGCCACGTTGGAGAGGGTGATGCCGATGTCGTCCAGCCCGTTCAGCAGGCGATGGCGCACCGACTCGTCGATTTGGAAGGCGTGCTCGGTGCCGTCCGGCGCGACCACGACCTGACGCTCCAGGTCCACCGTGGCCTGGGTGCCGGGGTTGGCCATCGCGGCGTCGATGAGCGACCGCACGACGGCCTCGTCCAGCACCACCGGCAGCACGCCGATCTTGGTGCAGTTGGACCGGAAGATGTCGGCGAACGACGGGGCGATGATGGCCCGGTAGCCGAAGTCCTCGAGGGCCCAGGGGGCGTGCTCGCGCGACGACCCGCAGCCGAAGTTGCGGCCGGTCACCAGGATCGGCGCGTCGCGGTAGGCGGGCTCCTCCAGCAGGAAGCCGTCGGTGCCGCGCCAGTCGCAGAAGAGGAACTCGCCGAAGCCGGTCCGCTCGATCCGCTTGAGGAACTGCTTGGGGATGATCTGGTCGGTGTCGACGTCCGCCCGGTCGAGCGGTGCCATCGCACCCGTCACCGTCGTGAACGCGTTCATGCCCCCACCCCCGCCAGCTCGACGTCCATCGACCGCACGTCGACCAGGTGACCCGTGATCGCCGCGGCGGCCGCCATCTGCGGGCTCACCAGGTGGGTGCGCCCGTCCTTGCCCTGCCGTCCCTCGAAGTTGCGGTTGCTGGTCGACGCGCAGCGCTCCTGCGGCGACAGGATGTCCGGGTTCATGCCCAGGCACATCGAGCAGCCGGCGTCGCGCCAGTCGAATCCGGCGGCGCGGAAGATCTGGTCCAGGCCCTCCTTCTCGGCCTGCGCCTTCACCTGCATCGAACCGGGCACCACCATGGCGCGCACCGAACCGGCGACCTTCCTGCCCTCCACCACCTTGGCGGCGGCACGCAGGTCCTCGATGCGTCCGTTGGTGCACGAGCCCAGGAAGACTGTGTCGATGGCGATGTCCTCCATCGCCTCACCGCCCTCGAGGCCCATGTACTCGAGCGCACGGCGCGCGCTCTCCGGGTCGGACCACTCGTCGGGCGTCGGCACGCGGCCGTTGATCGGCACGACCATCTCGGGTGTGGTGCCCCAGGTCACCTGCGGCGCCAGGCTGGCGGCGTCGATGTGCACCTCGGTGTCGAACGCGGCGCCCTCGTCGGTGGGGAGCTCGCGCCACCGCTCGACCGCCGCGGCGAAGTCCTTCGGCGCCGCGGTGCGACCCTCGATGTAGGCGAAGGTCGTGTCATCGGGGGCGATCATGCCGGCGCGGCCGCCGCCCTCGATGGTCATGTTGCAGACGGTCATGCGCCCCTCCATGGAGAGGGCGCGGATGGCGTCACCGGCGTACTCGATCACGTGACCGACCCCGCCGGCCACGCCGATGTGGCCGATGGTGCCGAGGATGAGGTCCTTGGCGACGACGCCCAGGCCGGGCATGCCGTCGATGGTCACGCGCATGGTCTTGGGCTTCGGCTGCGAGAGCGTCTGGGTGGCGAGCACGTGCTCCACCTCACTGGTGCCGATGCCGAAGGCGAGCGCACCGAACGCGCCGTGCGTGGCCGTGTGGCTGTCGCCGCACACGATGGTCATGCCGGGCTGCGTGAGTCCCAGCTCCGGACCGATCACGTGCACGATCCCCTGCCGCGGGCTGCGGATGGAGTAGAGCGGCACGCCGAACTCGGCGCAGTTCTTCTCGAGGGTCTCCACCTGCTGACGCGAGAGCGGGTCCTCGATGGGCCGGTCGCGGCCGATCGTCGGCACGTTGTGGTCGACCGTGGCGAGCGTGCGGTCGGGACGACGGACCGTCCGTCCCGCCAGGCGCAGTCCCTCGAACGCCTGCGGCGACGTGACCTCGTGCACCAGGTGCAGGTCGATGTAGATGACCGGGGGGCCCTCGGCGTCCCCGGCACGGACCAGGTGTGCGTCCCACACCTTCTCGAACAGCGTCTTCGGCATCAGCCTCTCCTCGGGTCGACATCGCCAAGGCTACGTCCATCCGGTGCACGCTGGCAAACTATGGATGACGTGGAACCATTGACGCACAACGTGGACTGGTTGGGGGACGCGGCACGACTGCGCGCGTTCGTGGCCGTCGTGGAGCGCGGGGGGTTCACACGCGCCGCGGAGAGCCTGGGTGTCACCCAGCCGACCGTGTCCACCCTGGTGTCGGCGCTCGAACGGCGGGTCGGCACCCCGCTGGTGGAGCGGTCCCGGGCCGGCGCCCAACCCACCGCGGCGGGTGCCGCCCTGCTGCCCGCGGCCCGCCGCATCCTCGAGACCGCCGAACAGGCCGGCCGCGCGGTCATCGCCGCCGTGGTCGAGGGCCATGAGCATCTGGCGGTCGCCGGTGGCGAGGGACTCGTCGTCTACGCCCTTCCCCCCGCCATCGCCGCGCTCACCGCCCGGCGGCCGCGGCTGGAGGTGACGGTCGGGTCGGTGGACGTCGACCAGGCGCTCAGGTCCCTTCGCGAGGGGCAGGTCGACTGCGTGCTCGCCACCCGCGACGTGACCCCGTCGGACCTCACGTTCCGTCCGGTCCAGGAGGACCCGCTGGTGTTCGTGAGCGCGCCCGGCGGGCCGCTCACCCGCGACCGTGTGGCGATCGGCGCACTGGCCGAGGTGCCGCTGGTCACCCGTGAGGCGGGGCGTGCCGACCGCATCGCCGTCGACGCCCTGCTGCGCGAGGCGGGTGTGGCGCCCGCCCGCCGCGTGGTGGTGGCGAGCCTCGAGGGCGTCAAGCGCTCGGTGATGGCCGGCCTGGGGGTCGCCCTGGTCCCGGCGCTCTCGGTGCGCGGCGAGCTGGACCGGCGGGCGCTGGCGGTGGTGGACGTCGACGCCGACCTGCCCGTGGTCGAGTGGGGACTGGTGACCGCGCGGCGCGATCCCCAGCCGATGGTGGAGCACCTGCTGCGGGCGCTGGTGCGGACCGCGGAGCGGGACCGCGCAAGTTAAGTGCCAGGCACCAGGCTTGCGTGCGGCGCGCGACGGGCGACGGCCGGGCAGGATTGGGGCATGAGCGACCTCTACCCCGACCGGTATCCCGACCCCTACGTCCCCGCGCGCAGCCGCTACGACGACATGCCCTACCGCTTCTGCGGACGCAGCGGCCTGCGCCTGCCGCTCGTGAGCCTCGGCATGTGGTGGAACTTCGGCGGCGACACCCTGGGCGACACGCAGCACGCCATCGTGCGACGCGCGTTCGACCGCGGCGTCACCCACTTCGATCTGGCAAACAACTACGGGCCGCCGTACGGCATGGCGGAGGAGAACTTCGGGCGCATCCTCAGGCTCGACCTCGCGTCGCACCGTGACGAGCTCGTCATCTCGACGAAAGCCGGCTGGGACATGTGGCCGGGCCCCTACGGGCAGGGCGGCGGCTCACGCAAGTTCGTCCTCGCGAGCCTGGACCAGTCGCTTCGCCGCCTGGGGCTCGACTACGTCGACATCTTCTACAGCCACCGGTTCGACCCCGACACGCCGATCGAGGAGACCATGATGGCCCTCGACCAGGCGGTGCGAAGCGGCCGGGCGCTCTACGTCGGCATCAGCTCGTACTCGGCCGCCAGGACCCAGGAGGCGGCGGGCATCGCCCGTGAACTGGGCACGCCGCTCCTCATCCACCAGCCCAGCTACTCGATGCTGAACCGCTGGATCGAGCGCGGCTCGTCCAACGAGGGCGCGGGATCGGACGACGGCGCGCCGGGGCTGCTCGACGTCCTGGCGGACGAGGGCATGGGGTGCATCGCCTTCGGCGCGTTCGCCCAGGGGCTTCTGACCGACAGGTACCTGGACGGCGTGCCACACGACTCGCGCGCGGCGCGCCACGACGACGCACTGCCGGGTGAGCACCTGGCACCAGAGACCCTCGACCGCGTGCGCGCACTCGACGCCATCGCCCGCGACCGGGGCCAGAGCCTCGCCCAGATGGCGATCGCCTGGGTGCTGCGCGACCGGCGGATGACCTCCGTGGTCGTCGGCGTCTCGCGCGTCGCGCAGCTCGATGTGAACCTGGACGCCCTCGCGAACCTCGACTTCACGCAGGACGAATTGCGTCGCATCGACGAGCACGCCGTCGAGAGCGGCATCAACCTCTGGGCCGGGCAGACCACCGACTGACATCCGCCGCCGGCGCGCCCATGCGACGGCGGCGACGCAAGTTACGTGCCAGGCACCAGGCTTGCGCGGGGCGCCGACCGGACGCCGGCGCCCGCACACCCCGTGCGTCAGACCCCGCCCACATCCTCCGACTCCTCCACCCCGCGGCTGGCGTTCACCGCGCGGATGTAGGCGATGGCGCTCGCCTCCAGCACGTCGGTCGACATGCCCAGGCCGCTTCGCGTGGAGCCGTCGATCTCGGCCACCACACGCGCCTCGCCCAGGGCGTCGCGCCCGCTCGTGACGGCGTTGACCGCGTACTCGAGGAGCGTCCCGTGGGTGCCGATCGCGGCGTCGATGGCCTTCATGAGCGCATCCACCGGTCCGTCGCCGGTGGCGGACGCCTCCATGCGCGCCCCGTCGGCGCCGCTCACCGTCACCGTCGCCGTGGGGGCGTCACCGGTGCCGGCGTTCATCGCGAACGCTGTCAGCTGGAAGTCCTCGCCCGTCGGCTCACCGCGCATCTCGTCGCCCATGAGCGCCTCGAGGTCCAGCGCCGACAGCTCGCCCTTCTTGTCGGCCACCTCCTTGAAGCGGTCGAACACCTGGCGCATCTCGTCCCGGTCGAGCTCGTAGCCCAGGTCGAGCAGGGCCGCCTGCAGGGCGTGGCGGCCGGAGTGCTTGCCCAGCACCAGCTCGCTCTTTTCCAGGCCCACGGACTTGGGGTCCATGATCTCGTAGTTGAGCGGGTTCTCCAGCATCCCGTGCTGGTGGATGCCGGCCTCGTGGGCGAACGCGTTGCGTCCCACGACCGCCTTGTTGGGCTGGATCACGTATCCGGTGAACCGGCTGATCATGCGGCTCGTGCGGGTGATCTCCTCGGTGTTGACGTCGCACCACAGACCACCCACGTCCTCCGAGCGGGTGCGCAGGATCATCGCCATCTCCTCGAGCGACGCGTTGCCGGCGCGCTCACCGATGCCGTTGACGCATCCCTCGATCTGACGCGCCCCCGCGTGCAGTCCCGCCAGGGAGTTGGCCACCGCCAGGCCCAGGTCGTTGTGGCAGTGCACCGACAGCGTGACGTCGTGGAGCGCCGGGCACTTGGCGTAGATCTCCTCCAGGTACCGCGTGAACTCGGTGGGCATCGTGTAGCCCACGGTGTCCGGCAGGTTGATGGTGGTCGCGCCCTGCTCGATGACGGCCGCCACCACCTCGGCGACGTAGGACGTGTCGCTGCGCGTCGCGTCCTCACACGAGAACTCCACGTCGTCGCAGAGCGACCTCGCGAACGCGACCGCGTCGGTGGCCGCCTTCAGGACCTCCTCGCGGCTCATCTTGAGCTTCCACTTGAGGTGGATGTCGCTGGTGGCGATGAACGTGTGGATGCGGTTGTTCTCGGCGCCCTGCACCGCGTCCCAGCAGCGCTGGATGTCCTTCTCGTTGGCGCGCGAGAGGCCCGTGATGATGGGGCCGGCGACCTCGCCGGCGATCGCCTTGACGCCCTCGAAGTCGCCCGGCGACGAGATCGGGAACCCCGCCTCGATGACGTCCACGCCGAGGCGCGCGAGCTGGTGGGCGATCTCGACCTTCTCACGCTGGTTCAGGTGGATGCCGGGGGCCTGCTCGCCGTCGCGCAGGCTGGTGTCGAAGAAGCGGACGCGCTTGTCTGGTGCGCGCTCCGAGGTCTGGGTGCTGCTCACAGGGGTCGTCTCCCTCTCTCATCGGATCGTCGAGGCCGTCGGTGCCCGTCCGGGCGCGGGTGTGTCAGATCGATCCCCCTATCGGGGGAGAAGGACGAGACCGAGGAGCAGGGTGCGGCCGCGCAGCGGAGCGTGGATGTTCCGAGGGGCCGTCATCGCGGGCGAGCATACCACGGCGATGCGACGAGGACGAGACCCGTCGGATCCCGTCCCACGTCGCCCGACGGGGGCCGCGGCACACCCCGGCCCGGACGCCGCTCCCCCACCCCCGGTCGGACCGTCCGCACCGGGCCCGAACCACCCGACAGGGCATTCCGCCGAGCGGCGTCGTAGGGTGCCGAACGGTGAGCGCCCCGCTGATCCAGGTCGACGACGTCGTCGTGACATACGGCTCCCACGTCGCCCTCGATGGCGTCACCGTGGACATCGACGCACCCGCCACGGGCCTGCTGGGTGCCAACGGCGCCGGCAAGTCCACCCTGATGCGCGCGATCCTCGGGCTGCTCCACCCGTCGCGGGGGTCGATCCACATCCTTGGACAGGACGCCGCCGGTGCGGCCGACCTGGTGCGGCGGCGGGTGGGCTACATGCCCGAGCACGACTGCCTGCCACCGTCGATGACCGCCGCGGACTTTGTTGTCCATCTGGCCCAGCTGCGCGGCCTGCCGCGACGCGACGCGGTGCGGCGGGCGTCCGAGGCGCTCTTCACCGTCGGGCTGGAGGAGGAGCGCTCCCGTCTGATCGAGGGGTATTCGCAGGGCATGAAGCAGCGCGCCAAGCTCGCGCAGGCGCTGGTGCACGGCCCCGACGTCGTGTTCCTGGACGAGCCGACGACCGGGCTCGACCCCGCAGGCCGCGCCGAGATGCTGGCCCTCATCCGACGCATCGCGAGCGACCTCGGCATCCACGTGATCGTCTCGTCGCACATCCTCGACGACATCCGCCGCACCTGTGACGCCGTGGTGGTGCTGCGCGACGGGCGTCTGGCCACCGCGGAGCGTCTGGACGCGCTCGCGCCCACGTCGGCGCAGGGCATGCTCGTGGAGGTCGGCACCGGGGAGGCCGCCGATTCGCTGGCCGCCGCCCTCACCGCCCGTGGCCTGGCCGTCAGCCGCAGGGGCGCGCACGCCGTGGTCCTGGCCGACGGGTCCGACGCGGTGCTCGACACGCTGCGCGACACGGCCGCCGACGCCGGTCTGGCGCTTCGCAAGCTGGTGCCGGCCGGCGGCTCGGTGGAGGACGCCCTCGTGACGGCGATGACCGAATGAGCGAACCGACCGCCACACCGCCGACGCCGACGCCCGCCGCCCGCATCCACGACGTGCGGTTCAGCGGGTACACCGGGGACCGCTCACCGTCGTGGACCGCACCGCTCGTGCTCGCGCGATGGAGCCTTCTGCGGGCGTTCGGACGCCGCCGCGGCTGGTCGGCCAAGTTCGTGCCCTACGCGCTTCTCACGATGGCGCTCATCCCGGGCATCGGCGTGCTGACCGTCCGCGCCCTGGTCTCGCAGACCTCCACCGAACAGCAGCTGCCGATCGAGATCCTCCCCTACTCGGACTACCTCGGGTTGATCGGCACGCTCATCGTGCTGTGGACCGCGCTCGTGACACCCGAGCTCGTCTGCCCCGACATCCAGCATCGGGTCACAAGCCTCTACTTCGCCACCGCCGTGTCACCGCGCGGCTACGTCCTCGGCAAGTGGCTGGCGTCGATGGTCGCCCTGCTCGGCATGACCCTCCTGCCGGTGCTCGTGCTGTGGGCGGGCAACATCATGTTCGCGGAGTCGGTCACCGACGCCTTCCGCGCCGACCTGGACAACGTGCCGCGCATCATCGGGAGCGGCGTGATCGTGGCCGTCTTCTTCTCGACGCTGGGGCTCGCCGTGGCGGCGCTCACCGGACGGCGGGCGTACGCGATCGGCGCGCTGGTCGGCATCATCATCGGCTCCGCGATCCTCGCCGGCGCCCTCGAGGCGGCGACCGGCAACGGGGCCGCGGGTGCCGTCAACCTGGTGGCGGTCCCGATCCAGCTCGCCCAGCAGCTCTTCGTCAGCAACGACATCCCCGTCGGGGCGTTCGTCCTCTCCTACCTCGTCGTCGTGGGGCTCTCCGCCGTCGCGCTGGTCATGCGGTTCCGGGCGCGCCGGTGAGCATCGTCATCAGCAACGTCACCCGCACGTTCGGTGACACCGTGGCGGTCTCGCAGGCCGGGTTCACCGTCGGTCCGGGCGTGACGGGCCTCCTGGGGCACAACGGTGCCGGCAAGTCGACGCTCCTCAGCCTGATGGCGGGGTTCAGCGTCCCCGACGAGGGGACCGTCCGCGTGCTGGACCTCGACCCCAAGCACGACCTGGAGGTGCACCGCCGGTTGGGCGTCGTGCCCGACGGTCCCGGCCTCTGGCACCACCTGACGGCACGTGAGGCCGTGACCGCGTGTGCGCGGCTGCGCGGCGTCACCGACCCGGAGGCCGCGACGGCCGAGGCGCTGGACGAGGTCGGGTTGACCGACGCCGCCGACCGTCGCCTGGGCCAGTACTCCAAGGGGATGGGCCAGCGGGCCAAGCTCGCCCAGGCGCTCGTCCACGATCCGGCGGTGCTCCTTCTGGACGAGCCCCTCAACGGCCTCGACCCGGCGCACCGGCGCCACATGATCGAGGTGATCACGCGCCGCGCCGAGGCCGGGTGCACGGTGCTGGTCTCGTCGCACGTGCTGCACGAGGTGGAGCGCATGGCGCCGCGCGTCGTCGTCCTGGTCAACGGACGCGTGGTGGCCGATGGCGACACCGCCGGCATCCGCGCGCTCCTGCGCGACCGGCCGCAGACGGTGCGCATCACCATCGCCGGCGACCCGCGTCCGCTCGCCGCGGGGCTCACCGGTCTCGCCACCACCCGCGCCGTGCGCATCGCCGACCACGACATCGAGGTCGACACGCTCGACCCGCAGGAGCTGGGGGTCACACTCACGCGGGTGGCGGCGCAGACGCGCACGACCCTCCGGGGCATCGAGCCGGTGGGCGACGACCTGGAGAGCCTCTACGCGTACCTCACCGCGCGCAGTCGTGGGATGGCCCGATGATCATCACCGCCATCACCCTCAGACGCATCCTCCGCGCCAAGCGCACGTGGGCGCTCACCGCCCTGCCGCTCCTGGGCGTGGTGGTCGCGACGGTCACGCTCACCCGCACGTTCGACGTGCGCGTGGGCTACGCGCACTTCACGCGTGGCCTGCTCCTTCCGATCATCGTCGGGCTGGTGGGCCTCGTGATCGCGGCGTCCGCGGTGACCGACGAACGCGACGAGCTGACGATCCTCTACCTGGCCCAGACGCCGGTGGCCCGATGGCGGGCCGTGGCCGAGATCTGGCTGGGGGCGTGGGTGGCGACGACGCTCCTGTCGGCGCTCCCCGTCATCATGGCGGTCGTCCTGCTGGGAAAGGCCGAGCAGGGCGTCACCGCGATGGTGGCCGTGGTGGGCGCATGCGTCCTCGCCGCCGGCGCGTACACCGCCCTGGGGGTCCTCGCCGCCCTGTGGACCCGCCGTGCGGCCATCGTCGGGCTGGTCTACGTGTTGCTGCTCGAGTCCATCGTCTCGGGGTTCGCCGCCGGTGCGCGCAACCTGTCGGTCGCCCAGCACGGCCGCGCCATCGCCGCCGCCGGCCTCGACTCGAAGACGTGGCGGGAGCTCGCCCCACCGTCGACCGGCACCGCCACGTCCGTCGTGGTGCTGGTGGTCGTCACCGCGGCGGCGCTCGTGCTCGCGGGACGCCGCCTGCACCGCATGAACCTGCCGTAGGCGAGACGGCGCGCCGCCCCGCCCGGCGTTTCCGGCGGCGGTCCTACCCCACAGGGTCGAGCTCGATGAACCAGACGCGCTCGAAGCCGTCCAGCCCCTCGATGGCCCGGGCCACTTCCTTCGGCACCGGGTGGTCGACCGTCACGGCCATCACCGCCAGGCCCTCGCTGCGACTGCGCGAGACCGCCATGGACGCGATGTTGACGTCGGCCTCACCGAGCGCCGTGCCCACGCGACCGATCATGCCCGGCACGTCCCGGTAGCGGAAGATCCCGATGTGCGGCGCGAGCTCGATCTCGACCTCCCGGTCGAACGCCGAGAGCAGACGGGTGCGAGAGCTCTTGCCGGTGACCGTCCCGGAGACCTCGACCTCACCGGCGCGCAGCGTGAGCTGGTTGGTGTAGTCGCGTCCGTGCGGGGTGGTCGACTCGCTGAACCTGATCCCGCGCTCCACCGCGAGGTGCGTGGCGTTGACGAGGTTCGGCTTCGTCTCGGTGGTGCCCGAGATGATCCCGGCGAGCGCCGAGGCGGTGAGCAGGCGCGTGGGGTGATCTGCGATCTGTCCCTCGCAGACGACCTCGAGGTGCTCGACGAGCCCCTCGGAGAGCTCGGCGATGATCTGACCGAGCTGACGGGCGAGTGGGATGAACGGGCCGATGGCCGCCATCCCCTCCGGCGACACCGCCGGGATGTTGACCGCCGAGGTGACCACGCCGCCGGTGAGGGCGGCCACGACCTGCTCGGCCACGTCGCTGCCGGCACGGTCCTGCGCCTCGACCGTGGACGCGCCCAGGTGCGGGGTGACGGTGATGCCGGGGACGCCGAAGAGCGGGCTCTCGGTGGCGGGCTCCTCCGGGAACACGTCGACCGCGGCACCGGCCAGGTGGCCGCTCGTCACGGCCTCGGCGAGCGCCGCGGCGTCCACCAGGTCCCCGCGGGCGACGTTGATGAGGCGGGCGCCCGGCTTCATCTTGGCGATGGCCGCCGCGTCGATCATCCCCCGGGTCTCGGGTGTGGCCGGCATGTGGAGGGTGACGAAGTCGCTCTGTGCGTAGAGCTCGTCCAGGGTCTCGGCCCGGTCGACGCCGATCTCGCGGTAGCGGGCCTCACCGATGAACGGGTCGAACGCGACCACGTTCATGCGGAGCCCCTTGGCGCGCTCGGCCACCAGACGGCCGATGCGGCCGAGGCCCACGACGCCCAGGGTCTTGCCGGTCACCTCGATGCCGCCGAACTTGGAGCGCTCCCACGCACCCTCCACCAGACGCGCGTGCGCGGGTGCCACGTTGCGTGCCTGGGCCATGATGAGGGCGATGGTGTGCTCGGCGGCCGACAGCGAGTTGGACTCCGGCGCGTTCACCACCACGATGCCTCGGCGGGTGGCGGCGTCCAGGTCGACGTTGTCGACGCCGGTGCCGGCGCGGCCGATGACCTTGAGGTTGGTGCCCGCCTCGATCATGTCGGCCGTCACCTTGGTGGCCGACCGGACCACCATGCCGTCGAACTCACCGAGCCGCGCGATGATCTCCTCGCGGGACCAGCCGATCCCGTCGGTCACGTCCACGGCCTGGCGCAGCGCCTCGATCCCGGCGTCGGCGATCTTCTCGCAGATCAGCACCCGGGCCCGCTCGGTCAGCGTCGGTTCGGTCATCGTCCCCTCATCGGTGGTGTGCGGTGCCCGCGCGACGGCGCGGGCACCCGGTGATCACTTCGTGTCGGCGAAGTCCTGGTCGATCCAGCTCATCATCCCGCGCAGGCGCTTGCCGACCTCCTCGATCTGATGCTCCGACTGGCGGCGTCCGATCGCGTTGAAGCGCGGCCGGCCGACGCGGTTCTCGAGGAGCCACTCCTTCGCGAACTCGCCGGTCTGGATCTCGCCGAGGATCTTCTTCATCTCGGCGCGGGTCTCGTCGGTGACGATGCGCGTGCCGCGGGTGATGTCGCCGTACTCGGCCGTGTTGGAGATCGAGTGGCGCATGCCGCTGATCCCCTTCTCGTAGATCAGGTCGACGATGAGCTTGACCTCGTGCAGGCACTCGAAGTAGGCCATCTCGGGCTGGTAGCCGGCGTCCACCAGCGTCTCGAAGCCGGCGCGGATCAGCTCGGAGAGGCCACCGCACAGCACCACCTGCTCACCGAACAGGTCGGTCTCGGTCTCCTCGGCGAAGGTGGTCTCGATGACACCGGCGCGGGCGCAGCCGATGCCCTTGGCGTAGGCGAGCGCCAGGTCGCGGGCGTTGCCGGTCGCATCCTGGGCGATCGCGATGAGGCCGGGCACGCCCATGCCCTCGGTGTACTGGCGGCGCACCAGGTGGCCGGGCCCCTTGGGGGCGACCAGGAAGCAGTCGACGCCCTCGGGCGGGACGATCTGACCGAAGTGGACGCTGAAGCCGTGGGCGAACACCAGGGCGTTGCCCGGCTCGATGCCGGCGCGAAGCTCCTCGCGCCACAGGTCG
This sequence comes from uncultured Bifidobacteriaceae bacterium, assembly GCA_964628685.1. GTDB lineage: Bacteria > Actinomycetota > Thermoleophilia > Miltoncostaeales > Miltoncostaeaceae > CALMEC01. Next base: position 37,596 of record CAZVNM010000004.1, read on the forward strand.
CCCTGCAGCTCGTCCGGCACCAGGATCATCACCAGGTCGCCGGCCTTGGCGGCTGCGGCGGGGTCCATCACGGTGAGCCCGGCCCCGGTCGCCTTCTCCACCGACGCGGAGTCCGGCCGCAGGCCCACCACCACGTTGACACCCGATTCCTTCAGGTTGAGGGCGTGGGCGTGGCCCTGGCTTCCGTAGCCGATGATGGCGACGGTCTTGCCGTCCAGCCGACCGAGGTCGGCGTCGTCGTCGTACAGCATTCAGGCGGCTCCTGAGGTGGGGGTTATGTGGGCTTCGATCCCTTTGCCAGCGACACGACGCCGGTTTTCACCAGCTCGGTGAGGCCGAGGGGCGTGAGCAGGTCCTCCAGCTGGCCCAGCTGGTCGGTGGTGCCGGTCAGCTCGATGATGAGCGACTCGGCGGTCACGTCGGCGATGCGGGCCTGGAAGATCTCGACCAGTTCGATGACCTCGTGGCGCCGTCCGGACTGGACGTTCACCTTGTAGAGGCCGAGCTCACGCGACACGGCGTTGCGCGGATCGAGATCGCGCACCTTGATCACGTTGATGAGCTTGTCGAGCTGCTTGGTGATCTGCTCGATCGGGGTGTGGGTCGCATCGACCGTGATGGTCATGCGCGAGTACTCGGGGCGCTCGGTCGGGCTGACCGCCAGCGAGTCGATGTTGAACCCGCGACGGGTGAACAACCCCGAGATTCGTGAGAGGACGCCGGGCTTGTTCTCGACCAGCGCGGAGAGAGTGTGTTTCATGACCGGCGGAGTCTAGCCCAGCGGACGCCCCGCCCGACCGCTGCCGTCCGTCATCGACGTCCGAACCGCGGCCGGGCGGCCCGTCGCCCTACAGCTGCGCCTGCTCACAGGTCCATCCCTCGGGCATGTGACCCGAGTCGAGGACCTTCAGGATCATCTGCGCGTCGGCGTCGGTGAGGGCCTCCTGCGCCATCGGGTAGATGATCGGCTCCTCCTTGCTGTTGTGCTCGGCAAGCAGGGTGTTCAGCCGGTCGCACACCGCCGTCACGGCGTCGACGTCCGGGCCGGCGTCCAGCGCCGCGTCCAGCTCGTCCATGGCCCGCCAGATGGCGCCGTGCTCACGCAGCATCACGAGCACCGGCATGGCGGACGCCCCGTGGTTGATGGGTGGAAACAGGAACGCCTCCTCCACGTAGATGTGGCGGCGAAGCTGCACCATGGCCTCGCGCAGGCCGGGCTCGGAGCCCACCGGGTCGTCCAGGTTCGCCAGCACCGACTCGATCGCAGCGTCGATCTCGTGGTGCTCCCGCTCGAGGGCCTCGTGAACGGTCTCCGACATGCCTGCTCCTCCATGGGTCGTCGTCTGTGTGCGTTCCCACGGGTGTGGGCGTCACCGCGAGCATATCCACATCACCGATGGACAAATGGAGATGCACGATCGCCACCGCCGGATCCGTCCGGCGCGCGTGGGACACGCCGCGGTGGCCGACCGTCGCACGCGGCTTGCGCGCGAGCGTGCGCTACGCGGCGCCGTCCGGCCCCTCCGACATGGCCGCCATCCGGCGGTTCATCTCGTCGAAGTCGACGTCCTCGACGTGGCTCTGCACCAGCCAGCGGTGGCCCCACGGGTCCTCGATCAGCCCGGAGCGATCGCCGTAGAACTGGTCGGTCACCGGGCGGACCAGCTCGGCGCCGCGGTCCTTCGCCAGCGCCACGACTGCGTCCACGTCCTCCACGTACAGGCAGATGGTGACCGGGGTGCCGCCGATGTCGGCCGGCCCCAGGTTCCCCCACTCGGCGTTGGCGTCGGAGAGCATCACGACCGAATCGCCGAACCCCAACTCGGCGTGCAGGACCATGCCGCCGGGCCCGGGCATCCGGCCGCGCTCGACCGCGCCGAACACATCGGTGTAGAAGGCGATCGCATCCTCCGCGCCGGCCACGGCGAGGTACGGGCTGATGCGGGGATACCCCTCGGGGATCGGTGCGACGGTCATGGCGGTCACCTTCCAGTTCGGGTGGGTCGTGGGCCGGACGCTACCGGTCGACCCGGCCGAACCGTCAGCGGAACCGCTCAGCCGAGGGCGCGACGCACGCAGCGAAACGTCTCATCGGCAAGCGAGATCGCCGTCTTCCCACTCAGGAGGGTGTTCTCCCGACGCGACCGCATCGACCGCACACGACCTCAGCCCGTGCCGGCGATCTCCCGCACCAGGGCGTTGACGGCTTTCGCGTCGGCCCGTCCCTGCGTGGCCTTCATCGTCTGACCGACGAAGAAGCCGATCAGCTTCTCCTGGCCGCCCCGCAGCTGCTCTGCCTGCTTGGGGTTGTCGGCGAACACCTGCTCCACGATGGCGCGCAGCTCGTCCGCGTCGCCGATGGCACCGAGTCCGCGCGCCTCGACGATGGCCGCGGGGTCCTCCCCCGTGTCCACAACCTCGGGCAGCACGACCTCCTTGGCGTTCGGTCGGCTGACGCCGCCCGACTCCACGAGGCCGATCAGCTGTCCCAGCCGCTGCGGGGTGAGCTTCGTGTCCCACGGCTCCACGCCGCGCTCGGCCAGGAGCGCACGAACCTCGCCGCGGATCCAGTTGGCCGCCTGCTTGGCGTCGACCGTCGCGGCCGTCGCCTCGAAGTACTCGGAGAGCTCACGCGACTCGGTCAGCACCTCGGCGTCCTCGAACGTGACGCCCAGTTCGGCCACGTAGCGGCGGCGACGATCGACCGGCGCCTCCGGCAGGCCGGCGCGCAGCTCGTCGACCCAGGCGGGGTCCGGGACCACCGGCACCAGGTCCGGCTCCGGAAAGTACCGGTAGTCGTGGGCCTCCTCCTTGGAGCGCAGCGGGTGCAGCTCCTCGGTGACCGGGTCGAAGTGGAGCGTCTCCTGCACCACGCGCTCCCCCGCCTCGACCAGCGCGGTCTGACGTGCGATCTCGGCCTCGATGCCGCGGCGCAGGAACGTGAACGAGTTCATGTTCTTGAGCTCGGTCTTGGTGCCCAGCTCGTCGCTTCCCACCGGACGGATGGAGACGTTGGCGTCCGCGCGCATGGAGCCCTCCTCCATGTTGCAGTCGCTGATGCCGAGCTCGCGCAGCGTGCTGCGAAGCTGCTTGAGGAAGTCGGCCGCGTCCTGCGCCGAACGCAGGTCCGGTTCGGTGACGATCTCGGCGAGCGGCGTGCCACCGCGGTTGAAGTCGACCACCGACTGCTCGGCGCCGGCGCGACGGCCCGAGCTCGACAGGTGCATGAGCTTGGCCGCGTCCTCCTCCAGGTGGACGCGGGTGATGCCCACCTGCTTCTCACCGTCCTCCTGCAGGTAGGTGAACGTTCCCCCCAGGCAGAGCGGCTCGTCGAACTGGCTGATCTGGTACGCCTTGGGCAGGTCCGGATAGAAGTAGTTCTTGCGGTGGAAGACCGACCGCAGCGCGATGTCGCAGCCCAGGGCCAGGCCGGCCATGATGCCCAGTCGGATGGCCTCGGCGTTGGTCACCGGAAGCGTCCCGGGGTGCGCCAGGCACACGGGGCAGGTGTGGACGTTGGGCGCGTCGCCGAACGCCGGTTGGCAGCCGCAGAACATCTTGGTGCGCGTGGCCAGCTGCACGTGGATCTCGATGCCGATGACGGCCTCGTAGGCTCCGCTCACGACAGCACCCCCGGCGGTGTGGGGTTGAATCCGATGGGCTGCTCCAGGGCGAAGGCCGCCTCCAGCAGGCGGTTTTCCGAGAACGCCGGCCCCACCAGCTGCAGGCCCACCGGGAGCCCCTCCGAGAGGCCGCACGGGATCGAGATGGCGGGCAGGCCGGCCAGGCTCACCGGGACGGTGCAGACGTCGGCCAGGTACATGGAGTACGGGTCGCCGGTCCGCTCGCCCAGGTTGAACGCCACCGTCGGCGACGTGGGCGTCGCGATGAAGTCCACGTCCTCGAAGGCGCGGGCGAAGTCCTGCACGATGAGGGTCCGCACCTGCTGGGCGCGCCGGTAGTAGGCGTCGTAGTAGCCGCTCGCGAGCGCGAACGTGCCGAGCATGATGCGGCGCTTCACCTCGGGGCCGAAGAGCTCCCCGCGCGTGCGCTCGTACTGGTCGAGCAGGTTGTCCGCCTCGATGCGGGCCCCGTAGCGCACGCCGTCGAAGCGGGCCAGGTTGGCCGAGGCCTCGGCAGGGGCGATGAGGTAGAAGGTGGCGAGGCCGTGGGCGATCGAGGGCAGGCTGATCGGCACGACCGTGCCGCCCAGCTCCTCCACCAGGCCCATCGCCTGGTCGACCGCGTCGCGCACCCCGGGCTCGATGCCCTCCCCCATCAGCTCCTCGATGACCCCGACGCGGATGCCGTCCAGGCGCTCGCCCTGCGGCACGGCGATCGGCACCGGCCAGTCGAGCGAGGTCGAGTCCATCGGGTCGCGGCCCACCATGTAGGCCAGGAGGCGCGCCGTGTCGCGCACGGTGCGCGCGAACGGGCCGACCTGGTCGAGCGACGATGCGAACGCGACCACGCCGTAGCGCGAGATGGCGCCGTAGGTGGGCTTCATGCCGACGATGCCGCACAGGGACGCCGGCTGGCGGATGGAGCCGCCGGTGTCGGTGCCGAGCGACCAGGGCGCCTGGCAGGCGGCCACCGCGGCGGCGGAACCACCGCTCGACCCGCCGGGCACCCGCTGGGGGTCCCAGGGGTTGCGGGTGACGTGAAACGCCGAGTTCTCGGTGCTCGACCCCATGGCGAACTCGTCCAGGTTGGTCTTGCCGAGCACGATGGCGCCGGCCGTCTCCAGCCGCTGCACCGCGGTGGCGGTGTAGACGGGCACGAAGTCCTCGAGGATCCGCGAGGCGCACGTGGTGGTGAGCCCCTCGGTGGAGAAGACGTCCTTGACGGCGATCGGGATGCCGTGCAGCGGCGGCTTCTCGTCCATCGCGTCGATCTCACGGGCCCGGGCCCGCGCGCGGTCCGCGTCGAGCGCCAGGAACGACCCCCACCGGTCGTCCGCGCAGCGCGCCAGGTAGGCGTCGACCACCTCGACGGCGCTCACCTCGCCCGCCGAGAGCGCACGCAGGGCGCTGCCCGCAGTCAGTTCGGTGACGTCGATCATCCGATGCGGGGGACGGTGAAGCCGCCGTCGTCGGTCTGCGGCGCCTCGCGAAGCGCGAGTTCACGGGGCAGGCTCGGAACCGGTTCGTCGGGCCGGAGCACGTTTTCGATCTGGATAACGTGCGAGGTGGGCTCCACGCCGTCCAGGTCGATGGACTGGATCTCATCCACGTGGCGGAGGATCGCGTTGAGCTCCTCCTCCATCCTCGCCCCCTCCGCGTCGGTCAGGCGGAGGCGCGCGAGGCGGGCCACGTGATGAACGGTTTCACGATCGATCACGCGGGTGATGCTAGCGAGCCGTTCGGATCACGGACGCGGTCCGGGACACCGAGGCGTCCCGGACCGGCGGGCGACCGTCATCGGGGGCCTCCGGGGAACGTCAGGGCCGGCGGCGCGACGGCCGCGGCGGCGTCTCCTCCTCGAACCCCCAGTCGTCGCGGATCGGCGCGGTCGGTCGGGTCGCTCGCGCCGACGAATCGTCGTCCGCCGCCTCGCCGTTGCCCGCCGCGGCCTCCGCGTCCGCCGCCGCGCGCTGGGCTCGCGCGTGCTTCACGGTGTCGCGCAGGCGCACGCCCTTCATCATGAAGCTCATGCACACGGCCGCCAGCCCGAGGTTGACCGCGAGGATCGTCAGCTCCATCCCGATGCTGAAGGCGAGCACCGTGGTGCGCATGCCCTCGGTCGCGAGGATGGCGACCGCCAGCGCCTGCTTCGGCCCGAGGCCGCCGGGCGTGAGCGGCATGCCGGTGGAGATCGATCCGATCACCAGCACGAGCAGGCCGTTCTTGAGGCTCGCGTCCACCTGGAAGGCCCGCAGGAAGTAGATCGCCGACAGCAGGCGGCAGACCCAGCCGGTGGCCTGGAGCGACGCGACGTGGCGCACGTAGCGGCGCCGGTCCTTCAGGATCGCAAGGCCCTGCGTCACCCGCTCGCGGAACGCACGCACGCGTGCCCCGTGGATGATGACCGCGGCTGCGACCGCGCCCGCCAGGAGCACCGCGATGGTCGCGTAGAGCTGCGGGTGCGCCCCCAGCCAGCTGAGCTCGAAGAGCCCCGACCCGGGCAGCCCGTCGGCCACCCCGATCCGCCACGCCCAGAAGATGAGCAGGAACGCGACGGCCGAGTCGAAGATCGTCTCGGCCAGGAGCGAGGATCCGATCGTCGGGTACGTCGCACCGCGGATGCGCGAGTGGACCAGGAAGAGCTTCACCACGTCGCCGCCGCGGGCCGGGACGATGCCGTTGATCCCCACGCCCGTGCAGTACGCGCCGAAGACGTCCCGCCAGCGCACGCCCTTTCCCGGGTAGGCCGCACGCAGGATCGTCGTCCAGGCGCGGGTGCGCAGGATCAGGTTGGCGAAGTGGAACGCGACGGCCGCGAGGAGCGCGCCGATGTGGACCGACGCGAGCGAGTCGATGAACGCCTCGAATGCATCCCAGAGTCCGCGCAGCGAGTCCACGGCGGCAGGGTAGCGCCCATGTCCGGTCGCACGGCCTCACGGGGTGCCGATCGGGCCGGCGCACCCCGACGGCGCGCCCTCGGCGAGCCGGGGCGGCGGTCGCGCACGGACCCGCACCTGCCCCGGGACCCGATGCGGCCGTCCGTGCGGGTCGTGCGCGCCCGCGCTGATACGGTCCCACCGCCCCCGGCACCCACCTCCGCATGCGCGAGCAACGACTGATCGAAACCATCGGGCGGATGACCGCCATGCGCGCCGGCGTCACGATCGGCATCGGCGACGACGCCGCGGTGCTCGACACCGACCCCCCGCTCCTGGCCGCGCACGACATGCTCGTGGAGGGTGAGCACTTCACCCGCAGCACCGTCTCGGCCGGTGACGTGGGCTACAAGGCGGTGGCGGTCAACCTCTCAGACATCGCCGCCATGGGCGGCCTGCCCATGGCCGTGCTCGTCGGCCTGGGCCTCCCCGACGAGGTGACCGACGCCGACGTGACCGCCTTCTACGAGGGGGCGGAGAACCTGGCCGCCCGTCACGGGGTGACGATCGCGGGCGGCGACCTGACGCGCTCCTCCGTCATCACGGTCGGCGTGAGCGTGATCGGGCGGATGCCCCTGGACATGGAACCTGTCCTGCGATCGGGGGCGCGTCCCGGCGACGTGATCGCGGTCACCGGACGTCTGGGCGCGTCGGCCGCCGGCCTCGCCCTCCTGCAGAACCCCCTCCTCGACGTCGGGCAGGGCCGCGACGCGCTCCTCATCGCCCATACCCGGCCCACCCCCCGCGTCCGTGCCGGCATCACCCTGGCCGAGATGGGGGCGACCGCGATGATGGACTGCTCCGACGGCCTCGCCATCGACATCCGGCGCCTCGCCGCCGCATCGGGGGTGACCGCCGTCGTCGACCTGGACGCAGCACCGCGCGCCGACCATGTGGACGCCGTCGCCCAGGCCCTCGGTCACGACCCGGTGGAGTTCGCGACCACCGGCGGTGAGGACTACGAGCTGATCATGACCGGTCCGGCCGAGGTCGTCGACCGGGCGCGCGATGTGATCGAACCGCCGCTCACCGTCGTCGGCCGGATCGAGGAGGGACCGGGCTCAGCGGTGTTCCGCATCGGTGGCGCGACGGTCACCCTCGACCGTCTCGGCTGGGAGGTCTGAGCCCTCGGCGGTGTACCAGCCGTCGCCGAGCTCCGACTCCTGCGCACGACGCATCCCGGCGCCGAAGCGGCCGAACGGCTCGGCGGGGGTCTCCCGCGACGTCTCGGGAGCCTGCGCGTCGGACGCCGGCGTGGACCTCGGCAACGGGACGAACCGCTCACGGGCCGGACGCGGCCCCAGGATCTCGTCCAGGTGCTCGCGGTCCAGGGCCTCGGCCTCGAGCAGCGCCTCGGCGGACGTGTGCAGCAGCTCCAGGTGCTCCTCGAGGAGCTCGAAGGCGGCGCGGTACGCGCCGGCCAGGATCTCCTGGATCTCCCCCTCCACCCTGGCCTGACCGTGGTTGCCGTGGGCGCCGCCGGTGAGCCCGATGGAGAGGCTCTCCTCGGTCGTGGGGCGGGCCATGCCCAGGTTCTCGACCATCATGCGCGCGAGCGACGTGGCCTTGTTGAGGTCGTCGGCGGCGCCGGACGTCATCTCGCCGAAGACCAACTCCTCGGCGGCGCGGCCGCCCAGGACGCGGGCGAGGCGGTCGAGGTGCTCCCGACGGGTGGCGAGGAAGTTGTCCTCGTCGGGGAGCGAGAAGGTGACGCCGAGCGCCTGTCCCTGCGGGATGACCGTCACCCGCTCCACCGGCTCGCAGTTGGGGAGCATGTGGCCGACGATCGCGTGGCCCATCTCGTGGTAGGCGACCAGGCGCCGCTCGGCCTCGCTCAGAACCTGGGTGCGCTTCTCGGGACCGGCGGCGATCCGCATGAGCGCGCGGCGGAAGTCGCTCAGGTCGATCTGGCGGCGATCGTGCCGGGTCGCCTCGAACGACGCCTCGTTGCACAGCGACGCGAGGTCGGCACCGGCCATGCCGGCGGTGTAGGCCGCCACCTGCGCCAGCTCCACGCCCGGCGCGAGGGGACGACGGCGGGTGTGCACGCCCAGGATGCGCTCCCGCGCCTGGCGGTCCGGCAGGCCGACCGCGATCTTGCGGTCGAAGCGCCCGGCGCGAAGGAGCGCGGGGTCGAGGTGCTCCAGCCGGTTGGTGGACGCCAGGACGACCACCGGCTTGGACGGGTCGACGTCGAAGCCGTCCATCTCGGTGAGGAGCTGGTCGAGCGTCCCGGTGTGCTCGCGCTCGCCGGGCCCACCGCTGCGCCGCTCGCCGATGGCGTCGATCTCGTCGATGTAGAGGAGCGCCGGCGCGGCCTTGCGCGCCGCCTCGAACAGGTGCCGGATGCGCTTGGCGCCGACACCCACGTAGACCTCGATGAACTCGGCGCCCGAGGCGCTGAAGAACGGCACGCCGGCCTCGCCGGCCACGGCCTTCGCAAGGAGCGTCTTGCCGGTGCCGGGGGGCCCGTAGAGCACGATGCCCTTGGGGAGGGTCGCACCGATCTCACGGTACCGGTCGGGGTTCTTGAGGTAGTCGGCGATCTCGAGCACCTCGTCGCGGATCTCGTCGATGCCGGCCACGTCGTCGAACTTCGTGGCCGACTCGGCGGCCTTCACCTTCTGGGTGAAGCGCGCGCCGCCCATGTAGCGCAGCATGATGATGAAGATCACGATGAGCGCCGCCGCGAGGATCAGCGGTCCCCACGACTGCGCCCACAGGGCCAGATCGAAACCGGGACCCGACGTGTCGGCGGTGGCGGCGGGCGCGCGGGGCGCCGTCGACTCGGTCAGGTCGACCCTGCCGGCGACGGCCGCGTCCATCACGCGTCGGTTGGCGAGGTCGGAGACCACCTCGGTCGACATGCGACCGCCCCCGGGCATGGTGAGCGTGAGCGTCGCACCGCGCGCCCCCGCCCGCATGTCGGCACTCGCGACCGTGCCCTTGGACAGGAGGTCGAGCGCACGCGTGAGCGACACCTCCTGCGCCGGCATGGGCGCGGGCTCTGCGCTCGCGATCACCGGCGACGCGGCAAGCGCCGCCACGACGGCGAGTACTGTGACCAGACGCTTCCGTGTCCTCATCACCACTCCTGGGCATCGTGCGGGATTGGGCGCAATTCAACCTCACCGGCAGGCGCCGGACCACCCCCCAAAGGTATAGGTACCCGTCATGCAGATCACACGCGAGCGGTTCGAAGAGCTTGTCGTCGAGGCCATGGACGGGGTTCCCGAGCCGTTCGCATCGGCGCTCGCGGCCGTCCCGGTGACCGTGCACGACACCTCACCACCCGGCGACCCCGACCTCTACGGCCGCTACAGTGGCGTCCCCCTCGACGAGCGGATGGGCGGCGAGCCGTTGCTCCCCAGCGTCATCGAGGTCTTCATCCACCCCCTCGCCGACCACTGCCGCGACGAGGACGAGCTGCGAGCGGAGGTGCGGATCACGGTGCTGCACGAACTGGGTCATCACCTCGGGATGGACGAGGATCAGCTGGAGCGGTTGGGCTATGCATGAGGCCGACCCCGTCGACCAGGCGATCCTGACGCGACGGAGCGTCGGGCGGGTCAGCGACGAGCCGGTCTCCGAGTACGTCGCGCGCGAGCTGATCGCACTGTGCGTGCGCGCCCCCAACCATCACCGCACCACACCGTGGCGGTGCATCGTCCTGACCGGCGCGGCGAGGACGCGGATCGGTGCGGCCCACGGCGAGGCGTACCGACGCACCCATCCCAACGTGGAGGACGCGGTCGTCGCGCGGGAGGCGAAGCGGCTGGAGCGGGCGCCGCTCGTCATCGTCGTCGTCTGCCGGTCCGACGCCAGCAACGTGGTGCAGAACCGTGAGGACCGCGACGCGGTGGCGGCGGGGGTTCAGAACATGCTCCTCGGCGCCCACGTGCGCGGTCTCGGCGCGATCTGGCGCACCGGGACGATGGTGGACGAGCCCGAGGTGCACACGGCGCTGGGGCTCGACTCGGTGGACGACATCGTCGCGTTCGTTTACATCGGACACCCGGACGCACCGCCCGCGCCACGTCCGCTGCTGGGCGTGGACGACGTGACGCGGTGGATGAGCGACTAGCGGACACGCGTCGTTCGGTCGCCGGCGGGGCGCTCGCGGCCGTCCCGTGTCGGGCGCGTGTGGTGCGCGCGGGGGGCGGGGCGCGCCGTGACGGCGGCCCCGCCCGCGTTCCTGCCTCACCCGTTGGGTGACATCACGTTGAACGTCGCGTCGGTCGGGTCGGCGATCGTCGCGATCCGGCCCCAGGGGGTGTCCCGTGGCTCCTGCACGGTCCTGCCACCCAGCTCGGCCGCCCGGGCGAGCGCGGCGTCGGCGTCCTCCACCTGCAGGTAGATCTGCCAGAACGAATCGACTCCGTCCGGGAGGGACGTGGTCCCGTCCATGATCCCGGCGACGGCGTCGTCGTCGCCGCCGTGCGTGGTGTAGCGGAACTCGTCGGTGTCGCTCATCGTGTGGGCATCCCAGTCGAAGACCCGCGTGTAGAAGTCGACCGACCTCGTGTAGTCGCGGCTGAGGGTCTCGTACCAGGCCGGGGTGCCCAGGACGCCCGGACGGATGCTCTGACCGCCGTCGAACGAGGTGGGCTGCCATACGCCCACCGCCGCACCGGCGCTGTCCACGAGGAACGCCATGTGACCCATCTCGCCCACCTGCATCGGTCCGGCCACGACCTGGCCGCCGGCCTCCGACGCGCGCCTGACGGTCTCCTCCACCGACGGGGTGGCCAGGTAGACGCTCCAGCCGTCCGGGGCGCCCTGGGCCCCGTCGTTTCGCATGCACCCGGCGACGGGCGCGCCGTCGGCGCTCGAGAAGATCGTGTACCCGCCATACTCCTCGCCCATGTGGTTGGCGGTCCAGCCCAGGAGCTCGCCGTAGAAGGTGTCGGCGGCGGCCGGGTCGGCGGTGAAGAGCTCGATCCAGCAGGGCTTTCCGGTGATGGAGGTGGTGGTGGTCATCGTGGCTCCGATCCGAGGTGTGGTTCCGAATCGTGCGATCCGGTTGTGCACATGTGACCGGCGTCGACCGCGGGATTCATCGGTGGCCCGCATCACTTGCGACGGGACCACCGGACGGACGATGATCGCGTCATGGAAATCGACGTGACCGGAACGTTCAGCGTGGATCTCGTGCCGCAGCCGCACCGGGACGGGGTCGGCGACGCCGCAATCGCACGCATGTCGCTCGACAAGCGCTTCGAGGGCGGTGTCAGCGGGCGGTCCCTGGGTGAGATGCTCTCGGCCGGCGACCCGTCCTCCGGCCATGCCGGCTACGTGGCGATCGAACGCGTCGAGGGCAGCATCGACGGTCGCACGGGTGCGTTCTGTCTGCAGCACATCGGGGTGATGGGGCCGCAGCGGCGGCTCGAGATCCTGGTCGTGCCGGGCTCGGGCGAGGGCGACCTGACCGGCATCGGGGGCAGCATGGAATTGGAGATCGTGGACGGCACCCACCACTACCGGCTGCGGGCGACGCTCCCCGACTGACCGCCGGGCTCAGAAGCCGAGGGCCGCGATCACCTTCTCGAGGTCCTTGCGCCGGGCCTTGTGCACGCGGAACTCCCAACGGTCCCCGTCGTCACGCTCGATGATGACCGGCAGGTTGGCGAGCGCCTTCTCGATGCGGAAGTCCCGGATGGACGCGCGCTCGAGCTTCATCCCGCCCTCCTGGGCCTGGATGCTCGCGAGGCCCGGCTTGACCGGCACGATCCACAGGCCGTCGGCCACCGCCACGAGCGCGGTGTTGCCCAGGTCGACGTCGAACGTCTTGCCCGCGGCCGAGCGCAGCCCCTGCACGATCTTCTTCTTGACCGTGTCCTCCGGCTCGACCCAGGCGGCGGCCACCACCGGATCCGGGATCACCTTCTCGAGGTTCTTGATCTTCGCCATGATCGCCTCCTCACACCCGTCGGGTTCGTTCGCTCACCGTACCGCCGGTCGGTGGCCGATGGGTGGACGTCCGGTGACGATCCGGCCGGGCGGGGACGGGTGTCCCGGCCAACCGTGGATGACCGGGGTGGATGACCGGGGTGGATGACCGGGGCGGTCCGTCGTCATCGGACCGCCCCGGCCCCCGCGGCTACTCCCCGCGCTTGGGGGCGTCGTGCAGACCCTCGATGGCGATCGAGGCCTCGCCCTTGTAGCGGCGGTTGAGGTTGATGATGAGGGCGGTGGAGCCCTCGATGATGAGCGCGTTCTGCAGCAGACCGGCGTCGAGGGCGCGGACGCCCGGGATGGCCTTGGAGAGCTCGATCACCTGCTCGCGGGTGTCCTTGCCGCGACCGCACACCAGCACGTCGGCGTCGATGGTCTCCCGCTTCTGCAGACGCCCGGCGGGCAGGTTGTTGTAGGCCATGGCGACCTTCGCCTCCGGCGCGAGCTCCTGGATGCGCTGGGCCATCGAGCCGCCCGGCAGGTCGGTCTTGGCGACCGCGCCGTTCTTGCCGAACTCGAGGGCGTTGATGACCGAGATCACGACCTTGCCGGCCAGTGCGTCGGCCATCGGCGGGATGGTGGACTCGACGCCCTCCCACGGGATGGAGACGATGGCGATCTCGCCCGCCTCGGCGGCCGCCACGTTCTCCATCGGGGTGAACGAGCCGTCGGGGAGGTCACCGCGGAGCGTCTCGGCGGCCTGGTCGGCCCGCTCCTGGCTGCGCGAGCCGACGATGATCTCGTGGCCGGCGGCCGCGAAGTTGACGGCGAGGCCACGGCCCAGGTCGCCGGTTCCACCAAAGATCGCGATCTTCAAATCTCAGACTCCCGTGTCATCCCCGACGCGCCGTTGGGCGGCCTGGAGCGTGTTTGCAAGCAGAAAAGCGATGGTCATGGGTCCCACTCCGCCGGGCACCGGGGTGAGCCACCCCGCCACCTCGGCCGCCTCCTCCTGGTGCACATCCCCGCGGAGGCCGGCGTCCGTGCGGTTGATGCCGACGTCGATCACCGCCGCACCCGGCTTGATCCAGTCCCCCCGGATCATGTCCGCGCGGCCGACGGCGGCCACAAGGATATCCGCCGTGCGGCAGAGCGCGGGAAGGTCCCGCGTGCGCGAGTGGGCGACGGTCACGGTGCAGTGCTCGGCCAGAAGCAGCAGCGACATGGGCTTGCCGACGATCAGGCTGCGGCCGACCACCACGGCGTTGGCACCGGCCAACGGCACGCCCGCCTCCTTCAGCAGGTGCATCACCCCGAAGGGGGTGCAGGCCACGAGGGTCGGCTCCCCGCGCATGAGGCGTCCCAGGCTGATGGCGCCGAAGCCGTCCACGTCCTTGTCGGGGTGGATGCGCGCCGCGATGGCGGGCTCCGAGAGCTGGTCGGGCACCGGCAGCTGCACCAGCATGCCGTCCACGGTGTCGTCGGCGTTCAGCTCGTCGATGAGCGCGTCCAGCTCCGCCTGCGTGGTCTCCTCGGCAAGGGTGATGCGCCGCGCGACCATGCCGGCCTCGGCGGCCGCCTTCTCCTTCATGGACTGGTAGATCTCGGAGGCGGGGTCGGCGCCCACCTGGATCCCGACCAGCCCGGGCGCACGGCCGTGGCGGGCCACGAACGCGGTGACGCCCTCGGCCACGCGGGCGCGCACCCCGGCCGCGGATGCCTTGCCATCGATGATCGTCGCCGCCATGTGCCCTCCTCGTCGCCGGGCAGAACCCTACCGGGCCGACGCGTTCGCGCCCCGACCCACCGGACCCGGACATCCGCCGGCCGTCAGCCCCAGGCGACCAGCCGTGTGCCGGGTCGGCCGTGCCCGACGGCGTGGGCGGCGACCGCCACCCCGAAGTCCGCGTAGCTGATCGAGCGCGTCGTGAACGCGGTCTCGTCCGGCGACGGGTCCCACTCCGTGTACCGCCCGGTCGCGGGGCCATCGGGATCGTAGGCCGGCGGAGGGATGAGGTAGGTGGTGTCGGCGGTCCGTCCCGACGACTCCAGATGGTCGCGCAGCGCGGCGTGCGCCCGACCGCGCGGGAGCGTCTGCGGCGGAAAGCCGGGCGACTGCCAGCATCGACGGCCATCGGCCATGTGCAGTGCTCCCGCACCGCCGACGGTCACGATCCGCGGTGGACGGCCCAGCGCCGACCCGGCCGCGACGAGCGACGCGTGGAGGTCGATCAGCGCGCCGGCGGGGATGTCCTCACGCAGCCGGATCGCGTTGACGATCACGGCGTCGTCGTCGAGCACGTCGCGAAGGCCCCGGGCCTCGAACGGGTCGACGACCGCATGCTCCACGTCGCACGCGACCGCCGGCAGCCGCGAGACGTCGGACCGGTCGCGCAGCGCCGCCACCGCATGCACATCGGCCGGGAGCGCGCGCAACACGGCCGTGCCCGTTCGTCCCGTCGCCCCGAGAATCACCACACGTCCCACCGATGCACCTCCCGTCGGCGATCGCGTCCTCCACGGGACCATTCTGACCGGAGGCCCCGCGTACGCGTGCACGGCCGCCGCCGGGCGCACGGGTTCGTGAGGACCGGAGGCGCTCACGCCCCACCCGTGGACCGGGGAGGCTCCCGATCCTCCCGCTATGTCTTTCGCATCGGTGCCGCGCCGGCGATCAGCCGCCGCTCCCGGCCGTCGCGCTCGAAGCGCACCAGCACCAGCTCGCCGCCCTGCTCGATGCCGGTGACGACGCCCTCGCCGAACGTGGCGTGCACGACCTCGTCGCCGGTGGAGAGGCCCGGCACGACGTCCGCGGCGTCGGACGCCACCGGACGGTGTGCCCCGCCGCCGCCCGCGATCGCGTCGGCCGGGATCTCGGCCAGGAAGCGCGACGGCAGCCGGTAGTCGCGTCCGCCGCCGAAGAACGAGCGCATGCGCGTGTAGGTGAGCACCAGACGTTTGCGGGCACGGGTGATGCCCACGTAGCAGAGGCGCCGTTCCTCCTCGACCTGCTCCGGCGTCTCGGATCGCTGGTGCGGGAAGAGCCCCTCCTCCATCCCGACGATGACGACGCGGTCGAACTCGAGGCCCTTGGCGTTGTGGATCGTCATGAGGGTCACCTCGCCCGACCCGCTCTCCACTCCGTCGGCGTCGGCGTAGAGGGCGATCTCCTCGAGGAAGCCGGCCAGGGAGTGCTCCTCCTGGTCGCGCGCCATGTACTCGGTGGCGGTGTTGACCATCTCCTCCAGGTTCTCCAACCGCCCCTCGGCCTCCAGCGATCCGTCGGCCTCGAGGGCGGCGCGCAGCCCCGACTGGTCGATCGCGAGCGCCATCAGCCGGTCGACCGCCACCTCTGCGCGCGCTTGGTCGCGGATCTCGGCCACCACCTCGGCCACCGACCGAAACCCGCGCAGCTGGGTCGACGTGAGCCCCGGCACGCGTTCGGCCTCCGCAAGGGCGTCCGAGAGCGGCATGCCGACCTGCGCGGCGTAGGCCGCCAGCTTGCCGATGGCGCCCGGCCCGATGCCGCGCTTGGGTGTGCCCACCATGCGCGTGAAGCTCACCTCGTCGGCGGGGTTCACCGCCACGCGCAGATAGGCCAGGAGGTCCTTCACCTCGGCGCGCTCGTAGAACGTGGGCCCGCCGATCACCTGGTACGGAAGACCGGCGCGCACGAGCATGTCCTCCACCGCGCGGCTCTGGGCGTTGGTGCGGTAGAAGACCGCGACCTCGGAGAGCGACCCGCCGTCGTCCACCGTGCGCTGCACCTCGCCCACGACGACCCGCGCCTCCTCGCGCTCGTCGCGGCACTCCACGATGTCGATGGGATCGCCGTCGCCGGCGTCGGTCCACAGCGCCTTCACGTGACGGTGACGATTGCGCGAGACGACGGCGTTGGCGGCGCGCAGGATGGTGCCGGTGGAGCGGTAGTTCTGTTCGAGCGCGACCACCTTCGCCTCGGGATAGTCACGCTCGAAGTCGAGGATGTTGGCGACGTCCGCCCCACGCCACGAGTAGATGCCCTGGTCGTCGTCACCCACCACCATCACGTTGCGCTGGGGTTCGCCGAGCACGCGCACCAGGCGGTACTGGGCGTGGTTGGTGTCCTGGTACTCGTCCACCATCACGTGGCGAAACCGCTGCTGGTAGTGGGAGCGGACCTCGGCGTCGCCCTCGAGCAGTTGCACCGTGAGCATCAGGAGGTCGTCGAAGTCCATGGCCTGGTTGGTGCGCAGGCGCTCCTGGTAGGCGCGGAACACCCGCACGAAGCGCTCGTCCTCGAACGATCCGATGTCGACGTCCTCGGGCCCCTGCAGCCGGTTCTTGTGGTCCGAGATGCGGCCCAGCACCGAGCGCGGGTCGACGCGCTTGGGGTCGATCTCCTCGTCGACGAGGCAGCGGCGCACCAGGCGCTGCTGGTCCAACGCGTCGAAGATGGCGAAGTTGCGCTCGTACCCCACGTGCGGCGCGTCGCGTCGCAGGATGCGCACGCACGCCGAGTGGAAGGTGGCCGCCCAGATGGCGCGCACGCGCGGACCCACCAGGCCCTCCAGGCGCTGGCGCATCTCGGCGGCGGCCTTGTTGGTGAAGGTGATGGCGAGGACCGCGTCGGGCGGCACGTCCTCCTCGTCGATCAGCCGCGCGATGCGGTGGGTGAGCACCCGCGTCTTGCCGCTGCCGGCACCGGCCAGCACGAGGAGCGGTCCCTCGGTGTGGAGCACCGCGTCACGCTGCGGTGGGTTGAGGCCGGCGAGCAGATCGGTCACCAACTGAGGGTAGCGGAGCGCACCGGACACATGTTCGGTCGTGTGCGGCGGTCGACGACCGGCGGTGGGGTGGATCGGGTCGCGGCGCGACGCGCCGGCGGGTGCGACCGATGAATCGCGCCGGCCCGGCGGGTCTCATCCATGTGGAGCCCCTGCCAGACCTGTCGCTCATCATCCGCGGGCCGCTCGCACCCGGCGACCTTCCGGGTCTCTGCGACCGGGTGTGCGCCGCGTTCGAGGCGGCCCGCCCGCGGACGGTGGTGGTCGCGTGCCCCGGGATCGGCGCCGACGCGGTGGTGGTGGACGCGCTGGGCCGGCTCACCCTCGTGGCACAGCGTTACGGCGCGGATCTGGAGCTGCGCGAGGTCTCGGCGGACCTCACCGACCTGATCAGGTTTCTGGGACTGGATCGCCTGCTGCGTCCAGGCGACGCGGGAGCCCCATCGCGCTGAAGAGCCGGTCGGGCTCGAGAAAGAACATGATGTCGGCCACCCTGCCGTCACGGAACTCGACCACCTGCAGCGCCCACGGCACGTAGCCGTCGCCGGCGTCGTCGGGCTTGTACTGGGCGAAGGCCGGCGCCCCGTTGTACGACCCGGCGTCCAGCAGACGCGACCCGCGGCAGGCGGCGCCGGGGCCGAACCACCACGCCAGGACGTCGTCGCGCCCGGCGAACCAGAGGTCGTACGGCGGCATGCCCTGCGTGGCGTCGTCACGGATGAGCGCCGTGAGCGCCTCCATGTCGTAGCGCTCGAACGCGTCGACGTAACGCTCGAGGGTCGCGCGGTCCACCTCGCCGTCGACCCGGTCGTCACCGGCACGGGCGTCGATGGTGGCCCGGGCGCGCTGCAGGGCGCTGTTGATCGATGCGGGCGTGGTCTCCAGCAGGTCGGCGATCTCCTGGGCTGACCAGTGGAAGGCCTCCTTGAGGATCAGCGCGGCCCGCTGACGCGGCGGCAGGTGCTGCAGGGCCACCACGAATGCCAGACGGGCGGTGGACCGCGCCTCGACGATGTCCGCCGGGTCAGCGCCCTCGGCCACGAGCGCCCCGGTCGGTGCCGGCTCGAGCCAGCTGACCTCACCCGGCACCCGCAGGTTCTCGACGATCGGGGCGCCCGCCGGGCCCATGTCCATCGGCAGGGCGCGACGTCCGCGCGCGCCGATGGCGTCGTTGCAGACGTTGGTGGCGATGCGGTAGAGCCAGCTTCGCAGGCTGGAGCGCCCCTCGAAGCGCTCGCGTGATCGCCATGCGCGGATCATGGTCTCCTGCACGGCGTCCTCGGCGTCGAACGGGGAGCCGAGCATCCGGTAGCAGTAGCCGGTCAGCTCCCTGCGATGACGTTCCAGGTCCGACTCGGTGGGAGGTCCCGCGGTCTGCGTCGTCATGGGCTCATGCTGCCACACGACGTCGGCGCCGCCGGGGGCCACGGCCACGTTTGCGCAGGTTCGTCAGCCGACCGCCCGGCCGAAGAGCCGCAGCGTCCGCGTCGAGGCCAGCACCCGTGCGGCCGCCCATCCGGCCACCACCAGCGTCGCGAGCGCCGCGCCCACCCAGCTGCGCGGCACGTCGGCGCCCGTCCGCCAGGTGTGGAACGTGTACTCGCGTGACACCAGCAGGAGGATGAGGCCCATGACGCCCCCGACCTGGGCGAACAGCGCGACGGCGAGGGCGGCGATCCGCGCCCACTCGGCCCGGTGGACGAGGCCGTGTGACACCACGAGCCCCAGGACGGCCCACGACACGTGCAGACCGTCGCCCGACGCCAGCCGGCCGACCGTCAGCGCGGTCGCTGCGAGGCCGGCGAGGCCGAAGGCCCCGGCGATGAGCACGACGGCGACCGGTGTTCGGCCCCGCCCCATCACGTCAGATCCCGCTGCCGCCGTTCAGGCCGAGGATGCCCGCGATCTGCTGCTGCACGTCGGGCAGGCAGTTGCGGTCGGTCGCCCGCACCGGCGGTTCCTCGCCCGCCCGCAGCGCCGCGATGTCCGCCTCGAGCTCGGCGACGCGCTCCACCAGGCAGCTGAACGCCTCGGCGATCGGGTCGGGAAGGCGGCCGTGCTCCAGCTTGGGGTGGTGGATGTCGTCCGGATCGACCCGCTGTCCGTCCACGATGACCGCGCGACCGGGGTTGCCGACGACGGTCGAGTTGGGCGGCACGTCGCGCACGACGATGGAACCGGCGCCGATCTTCGCGCCCTGGCCGATCTCGATGGATCCCAGCACCTGTGCACCGGTGCCGACGGTCACGCCGTCGCGCACCGTCGGGTGGCGCTTGCCGCTCTCCTTGCCGGTGCCGCCGAGGGTGACGCCCTGGTAGACGGTGACGTCCTCGCCGACCTCGGTGGTCTCGCCGATCACGACGCCCATCCCGTGGTCGATGAAAAGGCCCGGGCCGATCTTCGCACCGGGGTGGATCTCGATGCCGGTGAGAAAGCGCGACGCCTGGCTGATCCAGCGTGCGGGCAGCCGGTGACCGCGCACGTGGAGTGCGTGCGCCAGCCGGTGCGCCCAGACGGCGTGGAGCCCCGGGTACGAGGTCACGATCTCCAGCGTCGAGGTGGCGGCGGGGTCGCGTTCCTTGGCCGAGACCACGTCACGGCGCATCGAATCGACGCCTCGGCGGAGTTTTCTGACCAGTCCTGACATGTCCGACTAGTATTGCAGCGAATGACGCCGATCGACCATTTGGGGGGACGATGAGCACAGGCGGCCAGGTCGAGGTTCCCGGCGCGGCATGCGTTCCCGATCCGTCTCCGAGCGCGAAGGCGACACGCCTGGACCGGCTGCGGGCGGACTCACCACAGGCGCTCGAGGAACTCCTCACCAAGATCGGCGAGGGCCCCTTCGACGTCGCCCTGGCACATGACCACGAGCTGGTGCCCATGCTGCGCGGCGCGGGCTTCGAGCCGTACGCCAACACCGTGGTGGTCGCGCGGCGCATCGACGGCTTTCGCAAGGAGTCCCCGCCGCTCGGCGTGCAGCTGACCCCCTACCGCAACGAGTGGGCGGAGGATTTCACCCGTGCCGAGGCCGCGGCGATGGCCGACTTCTCGTTTTTCAAGGAGGTCGGCTCCCCCACCGGGTTCGAGAACGCCGCCGGCTGGGGCACGTTTCTGGCGGCCCGCAGCGGCGAGGAGATCGTGGGCTTCGTGCAGGCGGAGATGCCGTCCGGGTGGATCAACTGGATCGGCGTCGTCCCGGGCGAGCGCCGCAAGGGCATCGGGCGGGCCATGGTCGGCGAGATCGCCGTGGCGGTCCGTGACGCCGTGGGCAGCCATCTCGTGGCGGAGATCGACGACACGCCGGAGGACATCGCCTTCTGGAAGGCGCTGGGATTCGCCGAGCGCACCCGCACGGTGTCGCTCATCCGCCGCTGAGCGGACCACGCCGGCCCTCCCCGCGCGGAGACACCCGACGGGCGTCCCCGTGGTGTCCGATCCGGTAGGTCCGACGCTCGTCGTCCGTCCCGGCTGTCACGCTCCGTGACGGTGGACGACATCACCTTCACCCCCATCGCCCGCGCCGACCTCCCGCTGATCGGGGCCTGGTTGGCCGAGCCCCATGTCGCGCGCTGGTGGGCCGACGAGCACACCCCGCAGGCCATCGAACGCGATTACGGTCCGGTCGTCGACGGCGTCGACCCCTGGGCGGAGATCTTCATCGTCCACGGGTCGTCCGGCCCGTTCGGGCTCATCCAGCGCTATCCGCTGTCCACCGACCCCGACGGGATGCGGGCGCTCGCGGCGATCCTCCCGGTGTCGGCCGACGACCGGAGCATCGACTATCTGATCGGGCGACCCGACCACGTCGGCCGCGGCGTCGGGACCGCGATGATCCGCGCCTTCACCGACCTGCTGTGGGCCGATCACCCGGACGCCGCACGCATCGTGGTGCCGGTCCACGCCCGCAACATCGCCTCGCGGAGGGTCCTCGAGAAGGCCGGCTACCGCGTCGTCGGCACCGGCGAACTGGAACCGGACAACCCGGCCGACAGCCGTGACCACGTCGTGCTGGGCATCGAACGCCCCTGACCGACCGCGGTCAGCAGGCCGGGCGATGCTCGGCCCGCCGCATCCCGCGCAGGAGCGCCGGAAGGGCCGACTGCGCCTCGGTCCGCGCCCCCGCGCTCGGCCCCGCCGTGCGCGTGGACGGACCGCCGAGGCCCGCCGCGCGCCGGGCGTTCCGCGCCCGTTCGAGACGTTCCCGATGGTGCTCCGCGGCGGTCGCGGCCATGATGTGCGGATGGACGGTCATCGGATCCTCCGGGGTCGCTCCCTCATTGGATCAATGCTATATCGATATGCCTCTATTGTGATATAGTTATACACCTATGCCTATTGATGCTCCCCCCGCCCCACGCGACGACGTGACGCCCATCGCCCCCTCGGCACCGGCCGAGGTGGCGGCGTTCATCGGCTGCTGCGCGTGCTCGCCGGACGCGAAGCGCATCGACATGTCGGATGCGCTCATGGTGCGATGCAACGGGTTCTGGGACGACGGCCTCCCCTCCCTCACCGAGATCGTGCTGCTCGCCGATCGCACCGGACACCTGGAGGACGAGGAGGTCGACGGGTTCCTCGCGCGGCTCGCCAAGCCCGTGCACTTCGACCAGCCGCCCGCGCTCGAGACCGAGACCGAGACCGAACGTGACGCCGTCCACAAGCGACTCGGGCGGCTGGCATCGGACCGGCGGCTGCGGTCGCGCCTGGTCGGCCTGGTGGGCGACGCCTGGGAGGTGATCGCACCCGTCTGGGACGCGGGCGGTCGAAGCCGCGTCGACACCGCCGCCGCCACCTGGTCGCGGCGGCTCGCCGAGGGCGCCGATCCGGTCGAGTTCCTGCCCGAGGATCACATCGCCCGGCGCGAGCCCCGATTCGCCGACATGACCCGCAACGCCCAGCGCGATGGGCGGCTGCGCGTGAACCCCATCGTCGCCGCGCGCGGTCACATCATCGCGCTGCCCGGATCGCTCTCCATCGCCGCCGAGGCGCCGGACGTGGATCCCACGCTGGAGCGTCGTCGCGTGGCGCAGGACATCGCCGACGAGCTTCGGACCCTTGCCGACCCCACCCGCCTGACCATCCTCTTCCAGCTGGCCGCCGCACCCGCCGCCGTCAGCGAGCTCGCCCGCGCCCTGCACATCGCCCAGCCCACGGCGTCCGTCCACCTGCGACGCCTGCGCGAGGCCGGCCTGGTGACGAGCGTGCGGGACGGCAGCCGCGTGGTCTACTCGGCCGAGCCGGGCGCCCTGGACGAGCTCGTGGGCAACCTCGGCGCACAGCTCGGCCGATCCATGGGTGGTCCCGGCCCGGGAACGCCGTCCCGCGCAAGTTAAGTGTCAGGCACCGGGCTTGCGCGGGGACGGGGACATCCTCAGTCGAACAGGCCCTGGATGCTCAGGTAGCGCTCACCGGTGTCGCAGATGATCGTCACGATCGTCTTGCCCTCCGCCTCCGGCCGCTTCGCCACCTGCAGCGCCGCCCAGACGTTGGCCCCGGTGGAGATGCCGCCCAGGACACCCTCCTCACGGGCCAGACGACGGGCCGTCGCGAGGGCGTCGTCGGCCGACACCTGGATGACCTCGTCGTAGATCTTGGTGTCGAGGACGCCCGGTACGAATCCGGCGCCGATGCCCTGGATGCGGTGCGGTCCCGGCTGCCCCCCCGAGAGCACCGGCGAGTCGGCGGGCTCGACGGCGATCGCTCGGAAGCCGTCGCCGCCCTTCTCCTTGAGGAAGGCACCGGCCCCCGTGAGGGTTCCGCCGGTGCCGACACCCGACACGAGGAAGTGCACGTCGCCGCCGGTGTCCTCCCAGATCTCCGGGCCGGTGGTGGCCCGGTGGATCTCGGGGTTGGCGGCGTTCTCGAACTGCTGCGGCATGAACGCGCCGGGGGTCTCGGCGGCGATCTCCCCCGCCTTCGCGATGGCCCCGCGCATCCCCTCGGGACCGGGGGTCAGCACCAGCTCGGCACCGTAGGCGCCGAGGAGGTTGCGGCGTTCCACGCTCATGGTCTCGGGCATGCAGAGGATGCAGCGGTATCCCTTGGCGGCCGCCACGAACGAGAGCGCGACACCGGTGTTGCCGGAGGTCGGTTCGACGATCACGCTCTCACCCGGCGTCAGGTCGCCGGCGCGCTCGGCCGCCTCGATCATCGCGAGGCCGATGCGGTCCTTGACGCTTCCGGCCGGATTGAACGACTCGAGCTTGCCGAGGATCCTCGCACCGGTGCCCTCCTCGATGCTCTTGAGGCGGACGAGCGGGGTGCGACCGACGAGGTCGGTGATCGATTCGGCGATGGCCATTGTTCCTCCGGGATGGGTGCGCGTGGGTCAGATGTGGAACATGATGGAGCTCTCGGCCTGCGCCTCGCGCTCGGCGATACGTGCGATCGTCTCGGCTCCGAGGAGCTCGGCGAGCGCGTCACGCGCCGCCTGCCAGACGTCATCAGACGGCGCGGCGTCCGGCGGTGCCACCTGGCGCACGGGACCGTCCACGCACTCGACCACGTCGAGCACGGTGATCTCCTCCGGAGCACGGGCGAAGCTGTACCCGCCACGCACCCCGCGCTGGCTGCGCAGCACCCCCGCCCGGCGCAGCGACGCGAAGAGCTGCTCCAGGACGTGCAGCGGCAGCTTCCGACCCTCCGAGATCTCGAGGATGGGGGTGGGTCCGTCGCCGCCCCTGCGGGCGAGTTCGACGAGCGCCTCGACGGCGGATCGACTGCGGTCGCTGATCGTGATCAGGGAATTGCTCCTCTATTCCATCAGGGAATACGGAGTTTACTCGACCGGGGTCAGGTGATGTCGAGAAGTCCCGTCGTCGAACCGGTGCGCGTGACCGTCGGCACGTGCGGACGACCGTGCTTCACACGGTGCGCGTAGACCAGCTCGAACGCGTCGATCCAGGCGTCGATGTCCCCCACCATGAACTCGTAGCCGCACTCCTCGGTGTGGATGATCATCCGCGGCCGCCGTCCGCCGGGCAGGATCTCGTCGGGTGAACGCGGGGAGCGTTCGACCTCGGTGATCTCGTCCAGTGACAGGCTGCGCCGCCTGGCGCCGAGGACCGTGTCGAGGATGGTCGGCTGGAAGAACGCCCGGTCATCCGTCAGGTAGAGGGTCCCGTGGCGGCCCATCCAGCCGTTTTGCAGATCGGCGCCGGCGCGCTTGCGGACGGTCTCGTCGGCGCTCAGCCTGGCGGCGTCGGGACGCCTCGGGAGCTTTCTGTTCGCGGTGCCCAATCCTCGCCTTTCGTCGCCGGGATCCCCGGTGGGACGGCGCATGCTACCGCCGGCCCGTGCTGCACCACCATGCCATCCGAGCCCGGACGTACCCTCTCGGGCATCGCTTCGACCGCACTCGCCGAGGGAGCGCGCGATCGCCCCGTTCATCACATGGTTGGAGGACTACGAGCGCCGTCTCGCGCTGCATGACGGCGGCGTCGAGATCCTCGCACGCGACCTCGCACGTCGCACCGGCTGGACCGTACGGGCGGGTGCGCCGGGGTTCCCGCATCCCACCACGCGCGAGGGCCCGACGCCCGACATCCTCTGCGAGCGCGGCCGCGACACGCCGCCGATCGCCGTGGAGGTCGAGCTTCCCGAGACCCTGGTGCGTCGCGACACGGTGGTCCGGCTGCGCGGTTACGTCGAGTCCGCGGTCGACATCCGCGTCGCGGTGATCGCCGACGCCGACGACCACGAGACCACCATCGCCGACGCGCGACGCATGCTGCAGTTCGTCGGCCTCGAGATCCCGGTGACGGCCATCGCCCCCGACACCCGCCGGGTGACCGGCGTGAGCTGGTAGGGGCCACCCGTCACACGACCCGGGGTCGCCCGACCCCGACCGCACCGACCCGGACCACCGAAACCCCGCATCCGGACCCGCGGCGCTCAAGCTCATCGGCGAAACGCCGAAGAGTCTTGTAGACCCTGCTTAAACGGTGACCACTGACGGTCGCCCGACCGCAACAGGAGCCCCCACCGCATGCGTTTTTCGCGCGTCCTCACCGCCGCCGTCGCGACGCTGGCCCTCTCGGCCGCAGCCGCGAGCGCGGCGCCCATGGTCGTCATGTACGGCACGAAGGAGACGAACCACAGGATCATCAAGCCCGGCGCGCCGGATGCGCTGCCGGTCGACGGGCGGCTTCACGTCGTGGAGCCCAACAGCGGACACCTCTTCGCCGGCGACGCCGACAAGCCCTACCGGCTGCACCACGTCATGACGAAGGATCTGATCAAGCTCCGCACGCGCGACGCGATGGCCGCGCACCTGAAGGCCCAGATCGACTCGCCCCTCTGCCGGTTCCCCAGCTATACGGTCGCGTGCGAGAGCGGGATGGTCTTCGTCGACGAGATCGACTGGCGCTGGGCCGAGAAGGCGCCCAACCTCAATACCCCCGCCTGGCGCGGTCGCACCAGCAAGAGCCAGCCGAAGCGCAAGTTCCCCAACTACGTGCCGAAGGCGCGCAACGGCCACCCCGGCGTCGAGCTCTCCCGTGCCATGGAGATCCTTGCCGCGACCCCGCATCCGGCCGGCGGCACCTACGCCGAGCGCGTGCACTTCTTCATCGCCCCCGGTGTCGTCACCTCGATCGGCGTCGGCCGCGGCAAGTACCACAACCTCGGTCGCGACGGGCGCCCGCACTTCCGCTCGCACGAGGGCGTCCGAACGGCGCTCCAGCTCGCCGGCGGCGTCTGGCTCGAGATGTACCACTACGACCACAGCGGTCGCGGTCGCTACCCGTTCAACACCTACGAGTGGCAGACCTACCCCTGGCGCTTCTCGCAGTACCTCACCGGCATCGGCACCGGCACCCCGGACCCGGCCATGACCGCCAAGCTGCGCTTCATCATCAGCAACGGCAAGCCGAAGGCCAAGGGCGGTGCCCCCGCCGTGTGCCGCAGCAAGACGACCGGCAACATGGACTGCGTCTTCACCCTGGCGAGCACCGCGAAGAACCTCCCCATCCTGATGAACGGCATCGGCCAGTACCGGATGGAGGGTGACGAGGCCGGCTTCCGCGCCCACGTCAAGCGCATCTTCTTCCCCGAGCTTCCGTAGGCGAACGAGCATCCGCTCGTGATGGTCGCGGCCGCCCCGTCCGGGCGGCCGCGGCCCGTTCCGCACCGGATCTGCCCGACGGCGGTCGGACGGACATCCTGCACACCGTCGCGCGTCCCTCCAATACGGGTTGGCCGGCGATCCCTGTCCCCCGCCGCGACCCCGTTCGACCCATCGTGGCGTCCATCCGCCGGGATAACCTGAGATGGAACGCACGAAAGGCCACATCCGGATGAGCCATCCCACCATCTCGCCCGAGGAGTTCGCACGCGAGGTCCGCGACGGCGAGCGGGTCACGGTCATCGATCTGCGCGATCCCGCGTCGTTCGACGCCTGGCACGTGACCGGCGAGCGCGTCGACGTTCGCAACATCACCCCGACCGAGATCTCCGCCGCACCCGACGCGGTCGCCCGGGCCGTCGGTGATCAGCCGGTCCGCGTGGTCTGCGCCCGTGGCCGGACGGCGTTCTCGATGGCCGGGGTGCTGCGCGAGCACGGGGCCGACGCGTCGGTCGTCGAGGACGGGATGATGGGCTGGGCGCGGGTGCTCGTCCACGACGAGATCCCGATGCCGACGGGCACCGCGGTCATCCAGTTCCGCCGCGAGGCGCGGGGGTGTCTGTCCTATCTGGTCGTGTCGGGCGCCGACGCCCTGGTGGTCGATCCGGCGCCCCACGTCGCACCGTACGTGGAGGAGGCGGACCGTCGCGGCGCCACGATCCGCTGGGTCGTCGACACCCACCTCCACGCGGACCACCTCTCCGGCGCGCGCGCCCTCGTCCGCCACAGCCGGGCCCGCTACGTCATGTCCGCCGGCGCCCGGGCGCGCGGCATCGCGGACACCGAGGCCGGCGACGACGGCGCATCCCTGCCGGTGGGCGATGCCGACATCCGCCTGGTCGGGCTGCCCGGCCACACCAGCGACAACATGGGCGTGCTCGTGGACGGGGTCGCCCTCATCGCCGGTGACTCGCTCTTCGCCGACGCGGTCGCCCGTCCCGACCTGGAGGTGGGTGACGACGGGGCCGAGCGCGCGGCCCGGATCCTGTACGCCACCATCCGGGACCGGATCCTGTCCCTGCCCGCGCAGACCCGCCTGCTGCCCTGCCACTACCCGGGCGGCATGCTGGACGGCCCCATCGCCCCCACCCTCGCCGAGGTGCGCACGGCCCTGCCGCTGCTCGCGATGGACGAGGACACGTTCACGCGGACGGTCATCGCCGCCATGGGCGACCGGCCGGCCAACTACGTCGAGATCATCGCCGCCAACCGCGACGGTGCCGACGAGGAGAGCGCCGGCCTGGAACTGGGGGCCAACAACTGCGCGGCCGGCTGACGCCCGTCCCACGATGAGCACGACGCTCCTCGCGCTGGCCTCGGGTGCCGCGGTGGGGGTCCTGCTGGGGATGCTGGGCGGCGGGGGGTCGATCCTGTCGGTGCCGCTCCTGGTCGGCCTGCTCGGCCAGAACGCCCACGATGCGACCACGATCTCGCTGATCGTGGTGGGATCGGCCGCGGCCGCGGGTGCCGTCCGCCCCCTCATGCTGGGCGACGTGCGCATCCGGACCGCCCTGGTCATGGCGGCGGCCGGGGTGCCCGGGTCGATGATCGGCGTGGCGCTCAACCACCGGGCGAGCCAGCGTCAGCTCTTGGGTGCGCTGGCGGTCCTGATCGTCATCGTGGCCGTCATCACCTGGCGCCGCGCCGACCGTGTCGGTTCCGGCCCCGACCGGCCGCCGCGCGCCTCGCGCATGATGTGCGGCGCGTCGTTCGCCGTCGGCATCGGGCTCGGCATGCTGACCGGCTTCTTCGGGGTGGGCGGCGGGTTCCTGATCGTCCCCACCCTCGCCCTCCTCCTTCGCCTGCCGATGCGGCAGGCCGTGGGGACGTCGCTCGCGATCATGACGCTGCTGTCGCTCACGTCGTTTCTCATCCACGTCGCGCGCGGCGACACCGACTTCGACTGGGGGGTCGCGCTGCCGTTCACGGCGGCGACGATCCTGTTCGCCGTGGTCGGCTCCCACCTGGGTGGACGCGTGCCGCCGGCGGCGCTCGCCCGGGGCTTCGCGGTGTTTCTCATCGTCGTCGCGGGGAGCCTCGCCCTGCAGATGTGAGGCGCCATGGGGGCCGAACGTCACGCCCGTGCGCGCGGCATTCGCGCACCTGTGGATGCGACCATGGCCCGGGCGTCCGATCGACGCCGTCCCGACCGCCGACCGAGAGGATCCCCGTGCAGGAGCATCAGCCGCAGTCCACCGACAACGCCGTCCGCGCGTTCCGGACGATCGCGTTCGTCGAGGCGATCACCTGGACCGGCCTTCTGATCGGCATGGTGCTGAAGCACGTGACCGAGACGACCGACATGGCCGTGACGGTCTTCGGCTGGCTGCACGGCATCGCCTTCCCCGCCTACCTGCTCGTGACACTCTTCGCGGCGTCGGCCCTGCGCTGGAGCCGCAACGTGACGCTGATCGCGCTCGCCGCCGGCATCCCGCCGCTTCTCACCATCGTCGCCGAGCGCTGGCTGACGGCGCGGGGGCACCTGCGCACGCGACGCGACGAGCCCGTCCCCGGCTGACACCGGCGCGGGCCCCGAAATGACACGAGCCTCCCGGGCGGTCGCCCGGGAGGCTCGTCGTACCACCGACTGACGTGGGTGGCTACACCAGGAACGGGATGAGCAGGAGCGCCACGATGTTGGCGATCTTGATCATCGGGTTGATGGCGGGGCCGGCGGTGTCCTTGTAGGGGTCGCCGACCGTGTCACCGGTCACCGACGCCATGTGCGCCTCCGAACCCTTGCCACCGTGGTTGCCGTCCTCGATCAGCTTCTTGGCGTTGTCCCACGCGCCACCACCCGAGGTCATCGAGATGGCGACGAACAGGCCGGTCACAATGACGCCGAGCAGCAGACCGCCCAGCATCTCCGCACCGTTGGTCCTACCGAAGATGAACGCCACGACGACCGGAACCACGATCGGGATGAGACCCGGCACCAGCATCTGCCTCTGGGCGGATGCCGTCACGATGCGCACGCAGCGCGCGTAGTCGGGACGGTCGGTGCCCTCCATGATGCCCGGCTTCTCCCGGAACTGGCGACGCACCTCCTCCACCACCTCGCCGCCGGCGCGGCCGACGGCCTCCATGGAGAGCGAGGCGAAGATGAACGGCATCATTCCGCCGACGAGCAGTCCGATCACCACGAACGGGTTGGACAGGTTGAAGTCGAGCGTGTTGAAGAAGGCCTCGTTGGCCGCCTTCAGCTCCTCGATGTAGGAGACGAAGAGGACCACCGCCGCCAGACCGGCCGAGCCGATGGCGTAGCCCTTGGTGACGGCCTTGGTGGTGTTGCCGACCGCGTCCAGCGGGTCGGTGACACCGCGGACCTCCTCGGGCAGCTCCGCCATCTCGGCGATGCCACCGGCGTTGTCGGTGATGGGACCGTAGGCGTCGAGCGCCACGACCACACCGGTCAGCGAGAGCATCGCCATGACGGCGGTGCCGATGCCGTAGATGCCGGCCAGCTCGTAGGAGAGGGCGATGCCGCCGCCGATCACGATCACCGGCGCGGCCGTGGACTTCAGGCTGACCGCCAGGCCGGAGATGATGTTGGTGGCGTGACCCGTCTCGGACGCCTTCGCGATCTGCTTGACCGGCTTCCAGGTGGTGCCGGTGAAGTACTCGGTGATCGCCACGAGCAGCACGGTGACGCCCAGACCGATGATCGCGCACCAGTAGTACTTGGACCAGGCGAGCTCACCCGCGTGGTCGTTCGGTGAGACCCCGTCCATGAGGGCCTGGGTGACCGGGATGAACCCGATCGCGGCCAGCACGGCAGAGACGCCGAGACCCGTGTAGAGGGCCGCGGTGATGTTGCCGCTCTTGCCGACGCGCACGAACCAGGTGCCGACGATCGAGGCGATGATCGAGATGGCGCCCAGCGCGAGCGGGTAGAGGATCGCGTTGATGATGTCCTGGCCCGCGAAGAAGAGCGAACCGAGCAGCATGACCGCGACGGTCGTCACGGCGTAGGTCTCGAAGAGGTCGGCGGCCATGCCGGCGCAGTCGCCGACGTTGTCGCCCACGTTGTCGGCGATCACGGCCGGGTTGCGCGGGTCGTCCTCCGGAATGCCGGCCTCGACCTTGCCGACCAGGTCGGCGCCGACGTCGGCGCCCTTGGTGAAGATGCCACCGCCCAGTCGGGCGAACACCGAGATCAGCGAGCCACCGAACGCCAGGCCGACGAGCGGCTTGACCGCGTCGGACACCTTGGTCGGATCGTCGCTCATGCCGCCGAGGATCAGGAAGTAGCCGGCGGTGGCCAGAAGGCCCAGGCCGACGACGAGAAGGCCGGTGACCGCACCGCCCTTGAAGGCGATGTCCAGCGCGGGCTTGAGCCCGCCGCGCGCGGCCTCGGCCGTGCGGACGTTGGTGCGCACCGACACGTTCATGCCGATGAAGCCGGCGGCGGCGGACGCCGCGGCACCGATCAGGAAGCCGATCGCGGCCTTCCAACCGAGAAGCGGCGAGTCAACGGCGCTCCCGAGGAGGCCGATGAGCAGGAAGAGGACCACCGCGACGCCCGCGATGATCGTGTACTGGCGGGTGAGGTACGCCTTGGCGCCCTCCTGAACGGCGCGGGAGATCTCCTGCATCCGTTCGTTGCCGGCTGGCTGCTTCAGCAGATACATCGTAAGCCCGATGCCGTAGGCAACAGCGATCAGACCGCACACGACGGCAAGCCACGTCGTGTTGTCCGTCAGAAACCCAGACAAGAGTCGTTCCCCCATGAGGTCGGCTGAGATCGAAGCGTGGCCGCCCGACCGCGTCGCTCGTGGTCAGGGCGCTTCGGCCGCGAGATGACGGGCTGGTTTCTATCACAGCAAGTGGGTGAAAACCCTTTGGATCCAAAGCGCCTCGGGGTGTCATGACGGTCGTCCGGCACGCCGGAGCCGGGTTTTCCGGCCCGCCGCACCCCAAAAAAAACCACGGCGGTCCATCCGTCGGCCGGCGCCGTCCAGCGACGCTGGTGCCGCCGGGTGTGACGGGCCTGCGACCGCACGCCCCGGACGGCGCCGGCCGACATGACTTCGACACCGCCCGTCATCCACCGGGTGCCCCACGCGCACACCCGTCCAGACACGATGAGGTCCCGTGGAGGCGTTCGAGCGGCCCGCAGCGCATCACCCGGCCCAGTCCCGGAGGACGACGGGCCATCCGCTCCGCCCCACCGGCGCCCGCGCCGTCCCCCTCGGCAAGGAGGTCATCCGCCCGTGTCCGTCACCCGTGTCGACCTGCACCTGCACTCCCGCGCCTCCACCGACAGCGCCAGCTGGTTCCTGCGCCGGGCGATCCTCCCCGAGTCGTACACGCCGCCGGAGGTCGCCTATCGCACCGCCAAGGCCCGTGGGATGGACTTCGTCACGCTCTCCGACCACAACACGATCGACGGGGCGCTCGAGATCGCCCACCACCCGGACGCCTTCGTCAGCGTCGAGGTGACGACGCGGTTTCCCGACGACGGCGTGCCGCTCCACGTCCTCGTGTGGGACCTCGACGAGGCCCGGTGGGACGACATCGACCGCCTGCGTCCGGACGTCCACGAGCTGGTCGCCTACCTGGAGGCGGCCGATCTCGTCTTCGCCCTCGCCCACCCGCTGCAGCGGATCGGGCACGACCTCACGATCGATCACATCGAGCGCTGCCTGCTCCTCTTCCGCCGCTGGGAGGGTCGAAACGGCGCGCGAGTGCGGGTGGGAAACGAGGCGGCGTGCCGCATCGCCCGGGCCGCCACGCCCGCCTACCTGGCGAAGCTCGCCGAGAAGCACGGCATCGCGCCGCGTGGCGACGGGCCGCCGGCGCTCGTCGGGGGCAGCGACGACCACGGCCTGCTCGACGCCGCCGCGACCCACACGCGCACCCCGGTGGCCGCGTCGGTGGCCGAGCTCGTCGACCACCTCCGTGCCGGACGCTGCGAGCCCGCCGGGGCACACGGATCGACCCTCACGCTGGCCCACTCGATGACGTCCCTCGTCGCCAAGGAGTACGCCGAGCGTGGAGCGCCCGGTCTGCCGGCATCGCTGCACGGGGTGGTGTCCGACCTCATCGGCCATGAGATCGCCACCGCGGCGGAGCCCGAGGCCCCGACGCGCCGGTCGCTCCGTGACGCACCGGGGCTCCTGCGCAACCTCCGGCGCAACCGGGCACGCATCCGCGCCTTTCGCGAGGCGAGTCGCGGACCCGACAGCTCGGACCGCGCGCACCGTCGCATGCACGTGGCGCTCTCCTGGGCGCAGAGCGAGCTGGTGGCGCGGGGGCTCGGCGGTGACGACCGCGCCGGCGTCGGGGTCAGCGAGCGGTTGGGGGGCCTGGTGGGCGCGGGGATCCTGTCCCTCCCCTACGTCGCGGCGGCCGCCTACCACGCCGGCGAGGCGCGGTTCGCGACGCGGATGGACCAGGAGTTCTTCGGCGTCGACCCGAGCGCCGCGTCCACGCGACGGATCGCGATGTTCACCGACACCCTGCGACAGGTGAACGGCGCGGCCGGCACCATCCGCCGGTTCGCCGACCACGTCGCCCGCGTCGGCGCACCCGCGATCGTCGTCACGTCGGACAGCGACGCCATCGACCATCCGGCGGTCGTCAACCTGACCCCGCAGGCGCGGTTCGCGATCCCCGGATACCCCGACCCGGACTGGCGGCTGGGGGTCCCCTCGCCGCTCGAGGCCATCGAGCTCGTCGAGCGCCGCGGCATCGACGTGATCCACGCCGCGACGCCCGGCCCGATGGGCGTCATCGGTCTGATGCTCGCGCGCAGCATGGGCCTGGACTTCGTCGCCACCTACCACACCGAGCTCGCCCGCTACGCGATGGAGCTGACCGGCGACCGCCTGGCGGGTGAGGCCGTCCGCGCCGGGGTCGGCTGGTTCTACCGTCAGGCCGCCCGGGTCAACTCCCCGTCGGCCGCCGCCGATGCCACCCTCGTTGAGCTGGGCGTCGCGCCGGAGCGCATCGTCCGGTTCTCCCGGGGCATCGACATCGGCCGGTTCGCGCCGTCTCTTCGGTCGGACGCCTGGCGGGCCGGGATCGGGGGCGCGGTGCACATCGTGTTCGTCGGACGGATCTCACGCGAGAAGGGGGTGTTCGCCCTGGCGGACGCCTTCCGGACGCTCGCGGCGACGCGCCCCGACGTGCGCCTGGTGATGGTGGGCGACGGACCGGCCCGCGAGGAGCTTGCGCGCACGCTCGCCGGGGTCCCGGTCACGTTCACCGGCGTGCTGCGCGGTGACGACCTCGCCACCGCGTACGCGTCCGGCGACGTCTTCTGCCTGCCGTCGGGCACCGAGACCTTCGGCCAGGTCGTGTTGGAGGCCGCGGCCAGCGGGCTTCCGGTCGTGACGGTGGCGGGCGGCGCCGCCGGCGAGCTGGTGCGCGAGGGCGTGTCGGGTCACGTCCTGCCGGACCGCGATCCCGCCTCCCTCGCACGCGTGCTCGGCCGGCTCTGCGACGACGAGGAGCTTCGCGAGCGCATGGGGGCCGCCGGACGCATCGGCGCGCTCGACTGGCCCGGGTGGGACGAGATCTTCGACGGGTTGATCGACGGGTACGCCGACCTCTCCGGTCCGGGGCGCGACACGACCCCGGCCGCGCTTGCGTGGGAGCCGCTGGCGTGAGGGTCGTCGACGTCACCCAGTGCTACGGCGACGCGTTTGGCGGGATCCGCACCTACCTGCACGCGAAGGCGGCGTTCGCCGCCGCCGCGGACCGCCCGCACGCCATCGTGGTGCCGGGCCCGGCGGACACCTCGGACGAACGCGTGCACGGGTCGATGCTCGCCAGGGTGCGGGGTCGCAGCCCGGCGCGCCGGTGGGGGTACCGGATGGTCGTCCGCCCGGGTCCGCTCCTTCGCGCCATCGAGCGCCACCGGCCCGACGTGGTCGTCCTGCACGACTGCGTGGCGTTCCCGCGTGCGATCGCCGCCTGGGCGCGCCGTAACGACGTGCGACTGGTGATGGTGTGCCATTCGGATCTGCGGCTCTCGTCACGGGGTCTGCCGCCGGGGCTCCGCGGCCCGGCGACCGTCGCGCTCGGTCTCATCCAGCGTCGGGGGTTCGGCGCGCCCGCGACGGTGCTCCTGCCGTCGGACGAGACCGGTCGCAGGGTCGGGCATCTCATCGGGTGCCGCACGGTCCGCATCCCCCTGGGCGTCGACATCACGACCTTCGCGGGCGCCCGTCCCGACCCCGAGCTGCGGTCCCGTCTGGCGCCCGACGGCGCACCGCTTCTGCTCTACGCCGGGCGTCTGTCGTCCGAGAAGGGCGTCGATCTGCTGGCGAAGATGCTCGTGCGGATTCCGGACGCCCGGCTGGCGATCGCCGGCGCCGGGGCGTCGGAGGCGGCGGTCATGCGGTCCGCCCGGCGGCTCGAGGTCGCCGGCAGGCTGCGGTTTCTCGGGTTCATCGACGACCGTGACGAGCTGGCCCGTCACATGGCGACGGCGGATTGTTTCGTCCACCCCAACCACCACGAGGCGTTCGGGCTCACGCCCATCGAGGCCCTCGCCGCCGGCTGCCGCGTGGTGGCCCCGGACTCGGCCGGGTGTCGCGAGAACCTGACCGGGCGCGGTGCCGTCCTCGTGCGGCCGGACGACGCGGGGGCGCTCGCCGACGGTGTGCGCCGCGCGCTGGGACGTCCCCGTCCGCGGCCGGACCTCGGCGATCTGGGGTGGGAACGCACGTTCACACGCGAGTGGGAGGTCTACGAATCACTGTGCACCGACGGACGCTGATCATCTCGATCCACGATGTATGCGCGCGCACCGCACCGCGGGTCATGCGCTGGCGCGAGATCGTCGCCTCGCTGGCCCCGGGTCCGGTGAGCCTGCTCGTGATCCCCCACGACGGTGGGGATCCGTCCCTGCCCGCCCCGCTTGCCGCATGGCTCGCCGAGCGCACCCGCGCCGGCGACGAGCTCGTGCTGCACGGCCTGACGCACCGACGGGTGGACGGACGGGACGGTGCCGAGCTCGCGGGCCGCGACGCGGTCGCGGTGCGGACCCGGGTGATGGCCGGCGCCCTCGCCCTGGGCACGGCAGGGCTCGGCGCACGCGGGTTCATCGCGCCGGCCTACGCCCACCCGCCGACGCTCGACGCGGCGTGCCGCGAGGCCGGGCTGGGATGGTGGGCCACGCGCACCACGCTGCGGAGCGCCCACGGTCGGCGCTTCGTCCCCAGCCTGGGCGCCGGGGCGTCCACCGTCGCCCGTCGGTTGCTCTCACCGCGGGCGCTCCGCCTGGGGGTGCGGGCCCTCGGGGCGGCGCCCACGGTCCGCCTCGACCTGCATCCGGCCGACCTCGACCATCCGCATCTCGTCAGGGCGACAACATCGGCCGTCGCAGAGCTCCTGCGGCAGGGGCGTGTGCCGGTGCGCCACCGGGACCTGCTGGACCCCGTCGAGCCGGCGTTCGCGTTCGCGGGGTCCGATCTGCGCGTCTGGGAGGCGGGGGCCGGCTGAAGGCCTCGTCGACCCTGCGTCGACGGCGCGGTTCGTACGATTCGCACGGTGACGCCCCAGCGTCACCGGCTGGGCCGAGCCGCCACAGTCTCACGAGGACCGTGCGGTCCGGCCCGGGGCGTCGGACGACGCCCGAACCGCCGGAGCGATTCGTGACGCGGCCGCGGCGGATGTGTCACGCGATCGCGTCGGAGTGAACGGCGGACGACGCTCGATGGAACGCGGTCGCCGTTCAATCGAACCGACCGTGACGCGTTCAATTGAACGGCGAACATCCCAGGAAAGTCGAGATTCGTCACGGTCGAACCCGTGATCGTCACGGAGGTGTGACGGAAGGACGACGATGGCGTGTCAATTGAACGGCGCCACCGCTCAATCGAATGCGGTGGCCCGATCAGCCTGCCGCGAAGCGCTCCCGTCGAGCGCGGTAGCCGCAGGGGGATTGGCGTCGCATGGTTCACACGGTGACGGCCTTGCCGTCACCGGTCGCGCCTGGCGGAGCCCGACCGCCCGCGCCGCTAACGCGCTCC
>CAZVNM010000004.1:74025-343821 GCA_964628685.1 uncultured Bifidobacteriaceae bacterium
GCCGTCACCGGTCGCGCCTGGCGGAGCCCGACCGCCCGCGCCGCTAACGCGCTCCGTCGAGCGCGGTAGCCGCAGGGGGATTGGCGTCGCATGGTTCACACGGTGACGGCCTTGCCGTCACCGGTCGCGCCTGGCGGAGCCCGACCGCCCGCGCCGCTAACGCGCTCCGTCGAGCGCGGTAGCCGCAGGGGGATTGGCGTCGCATGGTTCACACGGTGACGGCCTTGCCGTCACCGGTCGCGCCTGGCGGAGCCCGACCGCCCGCGCCGCTAACGCGCTCCTTCGAGCGCGTTCGCAGCATGGGGATTGGCGTCGCATGGTTCGCACGGTGACGGCCTTGCCGTCACCGGTCGCGCCTGGCGGAGCCCGACCGCCCGCGCCGCTAACGCGCTCCTTCGAGCGCGTTCGCAGCATGGGGATTGGCGTCGCATGGTTCGCACGGTGACGGCCTTGCCGTCACCGGTCGCGCCTGGCGGAGCCCGACCGCCCGCGCCGCTAACGCGCTCCTTCGAGCGCGTTCGCGGCGTGGGGGTCGGGCTCCTCAGGTATACGCGGGATGATCTCGAACAGCAGCCGGCGCAGCCGGGCGTTGTTCTCGCCGAACGCCGTCAGGACGTCGGCGTGTGTGACGGGCGGCGCGCCGTCCACCCCGACGTCGTAATCCGTGATGAGCGAGACGTTGGCGTAGGCGATCTCGAGTTCGCGAGCCAGGTAGCCCTCCGGGTAGGCGGTCATGTTGATGACCTCCCAGCCGGCGCTCGAGAACCATCGGCTCTCCGCCCGGGTCGAGAACCGCGGTCCCTGGATCACCACCACGGTGCCGGTCTCGTGCACCGGGATGTCGAGTTCCCGGCAGCCCTCGATGAGGAGCCGGCGGAGCACGGGGCTGTACGGGTCGGCCGCCGACACGTGCGTGGTGATCGGACCGTCGTAGAAGGTGTCGCGCCGGCCGGTGGTGCGGTCGACGAACTGGTCGCAGACGACGAAGTCACCGATCCGCACGTCGGCCTGGAGGCTGCCGCTGGCGCAGGGGCCGAAGATCCACCGGACGCCCAGCTCCTTCATCGCCCAGAGGTTGGCCCGGTAGTTGATGGTGTGCGCCGGGTACTGGTGGTCCACCCCGTGGCGCGGGAGGAAGGCGACCCGCCGCCCGCCGAGCTCCCCGATGAAGACCCGTGAGGACGGGATGCCGTACGGCGTGTCGATGGCGACCGATTCCACGTCGTCCAGGAACGAGTAGAACCCCGAGCCTCCGAACACCCCGATCTCTGCACCCGCCACGCGTCAGCCCTCCGGTCGTTTCACTGTGTGGTCGCTCCGCGCGCGACGGGCACCGCGGGCGGCTCGGGTCCGGCGCCGGCTCCCCTCAGGAGCCGGGTGTCCAGAGCCCCGAGTCACCCTTGCGCGGGCCCTCACCACCCGGCGTCCACAGGCCGGAGTCGCCGCCCTCCTGCTCGCGCTCGGCCTCTCCCCTGGCCGACGCCTCCTCCTCGACCGCCCGTGCGTAGAGCATCTGCAGCTGGGCGAGCGGCTCGCGGAACGGACGGGCCTGGGCCGCGCCGATCTCGGTCTCGGAGACCATGACGAGCGCCCTGAGCGTCTCGATGGCGATCCGCGCCTGCGGAAGGTCCCGCCGGGTGACGCCCTCGGGTCCGAACCCCAGCCGGATGCCCGCCAGGTCGGCGAAGGTGGCCATGGTGCGCATGAGGAAGTCGTGCACCGGCGTCTCCGCCAGCTGACGCGCCATCTCGCGCATGAGCTCCTCGGCACTCATGCGCTCGTCGTCGGGGGCCGAACCGGTCTGACGGTCGTCGGGCTGGTCGGTCACGCCACAACCTCCTCGTTGAGCGACTTCAGGATTTCACGGGCGGATTCCCGTGTGCGTTCCACCACGCCGGCGTGCACGGCGCGCACGTCCCCGCCGGCCCGTTCGAGGGCGGCCAGCTGACGCATGGCGCCGTTGCCACCGGCAAGCATGCCCTCGACGGTCGCGAGGTGCTGCGCGACCCCCAGGGGGACGGCCACCGGTGCGACCCATTCGAGCAGTTCCTCGATCGCCCGCACGGTCGGTCGGGTGCGTGCGCGCGCGAAATCGATGAGCTCGCCGGTGAGCCCGTAGCGGATCGCCCGCCACAGGTTCTCCTCGAGCAGGCGGTTGGGGTGGGCGGGCAGCGGCTCACCCTCGTCGTACGCGGCGCAGAAGCGTGCGATGCAGGCATACGCCAGCGCCATGACGCCGATGGCGTCGGCCATCTCGGTCTGCCCGTCGCAGATGCGCACCTCGATCGTGCCGAAGCTGTGGTGCGGCCGGATGCTCCACCAGATCTGGGTGGCCTTCTCGATCGATCCGGTGCGCTCCAGCAGGTCGACGAACTCGGCGTAGTCGCGCCAGGTGGGCAGTGCGTCGGGGATGCCGCAGCGCGGGAAGCTTCGGACGAACACCTGCGTCCGCGTGGAATGCAGGCGGGTCGCCCGCCCCCAGAACACAGGGCTGTTGGCCGACAGGGCGAGCAGGTCCGGGAGGACCGACCGCATCGCGGTGCACACGGCCATCGCACGATCGGCGTCGCGCACGCCGCAGTGCAGGTGGACCGACCAGGTGTTGTTGGTCCACGCCACGTAGCCAAGGCTCTCGTCCAGCAGGCGGTAGTGCGGCGTGTCGATGAGGCGCTGGTCCTGCCAGACGCTGAACGGGTGCGTCCCGGACACGCCGATGGCCATGTCCAGCCGATCGGCGATGTCGATGACGGCCAGGCGCCCCTCCACCAGCTCGCGGGCCGCCGAGGTGAACCCGTCGTGCTTGACGGTGCGGTATTCGACCTCGCTCGCGATGAGCTCCCCCGCAAGCCGGTCGGCGAGCTCGGGCGGTGCGGCACTCGTCAGGTCCTCGAAGCGGTTGACCAGCTCGAGGGTCGCGGGGTCGAGGAGCTGGTACTCCTCCTCCAGGCCGACGGTGAAGTCGGTCGAGGTCGCGAAGCGCTCCTGGACACCTTCGAGGATTCCCTGGTCGGGGGCGTCGGTCACGACGATCGAGTGTAGCAACGGGCCGCCGGGCACCCGCCCGCGAACCCGACCGGCCAACGCAGGTGTGGTTCGTCGAATCCCCTGGGATCACACCCATCCCGGCGGGATCGTGCATATTTCAACGAGGCCCCTCTGGATTCACACGGGAGTGCGGTGGACGACGTCGACTACCTGGTCATCGGCGGTGGTTCCGCGGGATGCGTGCTCGCGGAGCGCCTCACGCGGTCGGGGCGCCTGCGCGTGATGCTGGTCGAGGCCGGTGGCGAGCCGCGCAGCCCGTTCATCCGTCTGCCGGCCGGATTCGGCCACATGCTGCGAAGTCGCGCCCACAACTGGGCCTACCGGTCGACGCCCGACGCGGCGACCGGCGGACGCGAGATCCCGATCCCGAGTGGACGTGGGCTCGGTGGCTCGGGGCTCATCAACGGCATGGTCTACGTGCGCGGCCAGCCGGCCGACTACGACGGATGGGCGGCGGCGGGCGCCGACGGCTGGGCCTACGAGGACGTCGAGCCCTACCTGCGCCGCGTGGAGAACTGCACGATCGGCGGCCCGGAGCGCGGTCACGAGGGCCCCGTGTACATCACGCAGGTGGGTGAGCGCTTCCCGGTCGCCGACGCGTTCCTGGCCGCCGCGGTGGCCGACGGCGGACGGCTGGTGGACGACTACAACGTCGATCAGGAGGGGTTCGGCTACTACCAGGTCAACCAGCGAAACGGCCGGCGCTGGAGCCCGTACGACGCCTACCTGGCCGGTGCGCGCAGCCGGCCGAACCTGACCGTGATGACCCACACGATGGTGCTGGGGCTCGAGTTCGAGGGCAGGCGTTGCGTGGGGGCACGTCTGCGTCACCGCGGACGCGACCTGACGGTGCGGGCGCGGCGCGAGACGATCCTTGCCGCCGGGGCCATCCGCTCGCCGCAGCTTCTCGAGGTGTCCGGGATCGGCCATCCGGATGTGCTGGGGTCGATCGGCGTGCCGGTTCGCCTGGCGCGCGCCGACGTGGGCGAGAACTACACCGACCACTACGCGCTGCGCATGAACTGGCGCCTGCGCGGTGTGCGGACCATCAACGAGCTCTCCCGCGGGCGCCACCTGGTGCGCGCGGTGGCCGAGTACCTCACGCGACGCACGGGGATCCTCACCCTGGGGCCGGCGCTCTGCCACGGCTTCGTTCGGACCGACCCTACGTTCGATCGCCCTGACGCCCAGTTCCTGTTCATGCATGCCAGCTACGAGAACGCGGCGCGCCGCGAGCTGGACCGCGAGCCCGGCATGACGATCGGGATCATCCAGCAGCGCCCCCGCTCGTCGGGATCGATCCACGCCACGAGCCGAGACGTGCTGATGCCCCCGGCCATCCATCCCCGCTTCCTCACCGAGGAGGAGGACCGCCGCTGCGTCGTGGGCGCCATGCGCATCGCGCGTCGGCTGGTCTCGCATCCCACGCTGGCGGAGCTCGTCGTCCGCGAGATGAACCCGGGCCCCGACGCGGACACGGACGACGCGATGCTGGAGTGGGCGCGCGCCACCGGCCAGACCCTCTACCACCCGTGCGGGACGTGCCGCATGGGCTCCGATCCGGAGGCCGTGGTGGACACGACGCTTCGGGTGCGCGACGTCGACGCCCTGCGGGTGGTGGACGCCTCGATCATGCCGACCATCACGTCGGGCAACATCCACGCACCGGTGCTGATGCTGGCCGAGCGCGGCGCGGAGATGATCCTGGGCGACTGACCGGGCGGGTCAGTCGGCGTCCGCGACGAGCGCCTCACCGGCGACGATGTCGGCGAACTGCCGCGCCGAGCGCGGCGAGAGACCTCGGTCGACCGCGAACCGGCGGGCGCGGGCGTCGAAGTCGGCGGGCAGATCGTCCACCCTGCGGGCGGCGAGCTCCCGCGCCATCGCCGTGTAGTCGGTCACGCCGAGCGTTCCGAACGCCACCCGCAGCCCGAAACGCGTCGCGAGTGCCGAGCGCTCACCGCGGCCGAGGTGCTCCTCCAGGTCGTCCTCGCGTTCGGTGCGGGTCTCGCCCAGGAGGCGCATGCGGTTGGACGTCGCCCACACGCAGACGTTGGTGGGCCGTGCGCCCACGTCGCCCTCGAGCACCGCGCGCAGCTCACGGTCGGCGCGGTCGCCGCCGTCGAAGACCAGGTCGTCCAGGAGCACCAGGCACCGCGGTCCGTCCCCGGCGAGCCGTTCGAAGAGCGCGCCGAGCCCGCCGACGTGCCGTCGGTCGAGCTGCACGAGCCGGACGTCGGGGTGGGCGGCGGCGAGGGCGCGCACGGCGGTCGACTTGCCGGTTCCGGGCGGTCCGTAGAGGAGCCCGTCGACGGCGGGGGCGCCGGCGGCGAAGGCCGCCAGGGCGTCGGCGAGCGGCCGGCGCACACCGTCGTCGCCCACCAGGTCGTCGAGGCGCACGGGGTCCGGCCGGTCGACGCCGATCAGGGTCCCGTCGACGAAGCGCGCGACCCGGTGCGTGGCGAGGGCGCCGGTCCCCTCGGCGCGGTGGAACGCCGCCAGACGGGGCGCGAAGACCGACCAGTCCCGCGCGACGGCGATGTCGTCCACCAGTCGCCGCGTGGCGGCGGGCACCGCGTCGTCGTCCACCGGCTCGCCCGACACCGGTGCACGCAGTCCGAACGGGGCGAGCACCGCATCCCAGTCGAGGTCCGCCAGGTCGGCAAGCCCGGCCAGCTCACCGGCGGCGGTCGCAAGCCGGGGGTCGTCCGGGTCGATCCC
Source organism: uncultured Bifidobacteriaceae bacterium (assembly GCA_964628685.1). Taxonomy (GTDB): domain Bacteria; phylum Actinomycetota; class Thermoleophilia; order Miltoncostaeales; family Miltoncostaeaceae; genus CALMEC01. The sequence goes on from CAZVNM010000004.1 coordinate 79,792, forward strand.
GCTCCGCGCCAGGGTCGCGAAGGGCCCCGTCGACGCGACGACGCGTTCTGCGAGCGCGCGTCGAAGCCCGCCGCGCAGCGTGAACACCTGGGCCGCCAGGGCTCCGGCGACCGCTGGGTCGTCACCCGCGGCGGCGCGGTCGAGGGCCCCGACGAGGGGGTCGGCGTCCAGGTCGCCGTATGCGATGCGCGGCGGGGGCGGAGGGGCGCCGTCGGCGCGCGAGAGGTGAACGGTCATCGTCGGCGAAGTGTGGCAAACGCGCCGTCCGCCGGACGCACCACCGACCGTGAGCAGCACCACCGCCATCGAGATCCTGGGCTACGCCGCCTCGGTCCTGGTCACCGTGTCCCTGATGATGCGCTCGATCGTGCGTCTGCGGTGGATCAACCTGGTGGGCGCGCTGGCGTTCACCGCCTACGGCCTCCTCATCCGGGCCTACCCCATCGTCCTCATGAACCTGCTGGTCGTCGGCATCAACCTGCTGCACCTGTGGCGCATGCGCCCCGCCCACGAGGCCTTCGCCACGGTGCGGATGCGTCCCGACGACGATTTCGTGCGTGAGTTCCTCCGCGTCCACGCCGACGACATCGCCATGTCGCAACCCGCCTTCGACGACCGCCCGGACCCCGGCCGGCACGTGCTGGCCGTCCTGCGCGACATGGCACCCGCCGGCCTCCTCATCCTGGACGAGCCGCGGGACGGCGTCGCCCGCGTCGTGCTGGACTACGTGACGCCCGCCCACCGCGACCTGCGCGTGGGCAACCACCTGTTCCGGGCCGACCCCGGACCGCTGCACGCCCTCGGCGTCCGCACCGTCGAGGAGCCGGCCGGCGACGCGGAGCACGTCCGCTACCTGGAGCGCCTGGGGTTCACCCCCGATGGCACGACCTGGCGGCTTGACCTCCCCCCGCCCGCACCCGCTACGTGAGGTAGAAGTACAGCGCGTACAGGAGCTCGACGGCCGGGCTCGACGTGTGGACCGTCACGTCCGACGGCACCGTCAAGAGCGCATCCGAGTAGTTGAAGATGATCTTCACCCCCGAGGCCACCAGGTCGTCGGCCACCAGCTGCGCGGCGTGGCTGGGCACCGCCATGACGCCGACCATGATCCCCTCGTCGGCGACGACCGCCGGGAGCTCCGAGTAGTGGCGCACCGACAGGTCGCCCACCTGCATGCCGACCTTGTCGGGGTCGACGTCGAAGATCGCCGAGATCCTGAACCCGTGATCGGCGAACACCCCGGAGCTCGCGATGGCGAGGCCCAGGTTGCCGGCGCCGAACAGGGCGATGTTGTGCTGGCCCGACGTGCGCAGGATCTTCCGGATCTGGCCGATGAGGGTGTCGATGTCGTAGCCGACACCGCGCTTGCCGAACTTGCCGAAGCCGGACAGATCGCGGCGGATCTGCGTGGGGTTGACGTTGGTGTACTCCGAGATCGCCTGTGAGGAGATGGAGACCTTGCCCATCTTCTTCGCCTGCGTCAGAACCTGGAGATAGCGGGAAAGCCGTGCCGCGACGCCGAGCGTCAGTCGATCCTGAGCCATGTGACCTGCCTTGGCCGTTTGCACAACGGTTTGTGCCGATTGGCTACAAACTATCCCCCGCCCGGCCGGCGCGCAAGCGATCTACGGCGTGCGGAACACGAATGGCCGACTGACCCGCGTCTGGGCCGGACCGTCACCCGCGGGCCGCGCCGTCACCCGCACCCGGTAGCGCCCCGCCGGCACCGCCTTGCCGTCCGGGCTGCGCGGTGAGAGGCGCAGGCGGTACGCGCCGCTCGGCCAGTCGCCACCGCCCGTGTCGACGGTCATCGGGATCGGTGCGCCACCGGACTGCGGGACGAGCGCGACGCTGAGCGACCGCGCACCGCGACCCGCACGGCCGACCGTCACGCGGACCTCGGGTGCCGCGGGATCGGTGACGTCGACCACCGGTGCGCCGAGCGGCGCGGGCGGCGGCGGAGCACCGGTCACCACCAGCGGGGTCCGCGCGAGCGCGATGCCGTCCGGGTCGACCAGACGCACCGCACCGTTGAACACCCCGGCGCCGGCGGGGACGACCACCGTCATGGCGGTGCGACCGCGGGCGGGGATCGTGACCGACTCACCCGGCGCCACCGCGGTCCCCGCGGCGTCCATGAGCTCGGGCCGCACCGTGATCGGCGCCGCGCTCAGGGAGCTGACCGTGAAGCGCACCGTCACGGCCCGGGCGGCCACGCGTCGCCCGGAGAGGATCGCCGGCTCGAACGCCATCGGTCGCGGCGTCGCGGGCTGCGCGACGCCCGCGCCCTGCGCGGTGACGGGGGCGGCGGGAAGCGGCTGTGCGGCCTGCACCAGGAGGCTCCGCGCCTGGGCCGGGGTGATGTCGGGCATGTCGGTCCGAAGCCGCAGCGCCAGCGCCGCGACCTGGGCCGCCGACGCGCTCGTGCCGCTCATGCGCGCGACGAGCAGCTCGGCACCCTCACCGGGATACGCGGCGGGCACGTCCACCGCCGGCGCGACCAGGTCGGGCTCGATGGTGCCCCCGACGGTGGGTCCGCGTGAGGAGAACGAGGCGACGCCCGGCGTCGCGGCGGCCGTCGGGTCGGCCGTGATGCGGCCCTGAAGCTGCGGGTGGCGGGTGATGAGCTCACCCTGGGCGCGTCCCAGGCCCACGACGGTGATGGGCATCTCGAGGTCCGCGGCGATGCCGGGGAAGCGGCCGTCGCCCTCCTGATCCCACACGCCGAGTGCGGCGGCGCCGGCCTGTGCGGCCAGGCGGGCCTTCTCGGGGATGGAGGCCCCGCCGCGCCCGACGATCACGAGGGCACCCCGCACCCGGCTCTGGCCCATGGCATCGGCGTAGTCCCCGGGGGCGTCGCCCCGCAGGAGCGCGTCCGGACCGTTCAGCACGACGATGGGAAGCGATGCATCGGACGGTGCCGCGCCCATGAGCGGCAGGCTCGCGACGGTGGCGTCGGCGGCACCGACCCGCAGGCTGAGCGTCGCCGTGCGCGGTGCGGTCGGCGCGGACACACCGCCCACGGTGAGCACCGCGTCGGAGGCCGCCGGACCGGCGACCGTCCCGACGTTCCGTACCGGGCTGGGTCCCTCGTTGCCGGCCGGGGCGACGACGACCGATCCCGCCCGGTCGGCGTTGACCGCCGCCCGACGGACCGGGTCGGCGGCGCCCGCGCCGTCACCGCGGGACACACCCAGCAGGATGACCGAGGCACGGTCCGACAGGTCACCGTTCTGGTCGGGGTCGACGGCACGGTCGAGGGCCGCGATCACGCGATCGGACCGCGCGAGCATCCTCAGGCGTCCGCCGATCTGCTCGCCGGCCACCACGCGGTACGCGTACATGCGCGGCATCCGTTCGGGGGTGAGGCCGTGCAGCGCGTCGGAGCCGAGCACGATCCCCGCCATCTCGGTGCCGTGGGCCTCGAGGACCCGCGTCTGCGGCAGGGCCTCCGGTGTCGCGTTGCCGTTGACCAGATCGGCGCCGCCGACGATCAGACGGTCCGGGCCGATGCCGCCGCCCAGCCACGGGTGCTGCGGATGGACCCCGGAGTCGATGAGGGCGATGGACTGGGGTCGGGTCGCCGCGTCGGCGGGCGTCGCCGGCGTGGCCGGGGCGACGGGTGCGGGTTGGTCCGGGGACGTCGCGGGAGCGGCGGGCGCCGCGGGTGTCGCGGGTGCACCGGGGAGCGGCTTCCCCTGCGGGGTGGCACCGGTCTGCGCCGGGGCCAGGTATGTGACCGGGTAGACCGCCTTCACCCCGGGAAGCGCCGCGACCAGCGGCAGGCGACCGGTGGGGACCCGGATGGCCACGCCGTTCAGGACGTTGCGATAGCGATAGTTCACCACGGCGCCCAGGCCCATCAGCGTGGGCTCGAGCGACCGCTGGGCGACGTCCAGCTCGCCGCCGGCGGCGGCCCACTCACGGCGGGGGCGCTCGGCGAGCGGCGCGCCGTCCAGGACGACGACCGCCGACTCGAACTCCGACGGTCCCGGCAGGAGGGGTGCGCGGTGGGCGCCCACCACGTCGCGCCAGCCCTGGGCGGCAAGGAGCGCACGGTGGTCCACCCCACCGGCCTCGACGGCCGTCTCATCGGCCAGGAGCACCGGTCCGGAGGTCGCCAGGGCGCCGATCGCCAGCAGGCTCGCGTGTCGCAGCCAGGAGCTCACGCCGCGATCCCCCCGGGCGGTGCCGTCGCGACGGCGTCCTCGGCCAGATAATCGGGCCACGGCAGCGGGTCGGTGAACTGGGCGGCCGCACCGATCATGGCCGCGTTGTCGGTGCACAGGCTGCGGTCGGGAAACGCGGTGGTGAGCCCGGCGCGCTCGGCGTGAAGGGTCACCAGCTCGCGCAGCCGCCCGTTGGCCGCGACGCCCCCGCCCACCGTCACGGTGGGGACGTCGTACCGCACGGCGGCGGCGACGAGACGGGTTGCGAGCGGACGCATCACCGCCTCCTGGTACGACGCCGCGAGGTCGGCGAGCAGAGGGCCGGCACCGTCGCCCAGGTCGCGCATGCGGTAGAGCAGCGCGGTCTTGACACCGGCGAACGAGAAGTCGCGCTGGTCGGCGCCCGAGAGGCCGACCGGGAACGTGAAGGCCGCCGGGTCGCCACCCGCCGCCAGGCGCTCCAGTGCCGGCCCGCCCGGGTACCCAAGCCCCAGGAGGCGCGCACCCTTGTCGATGGCCTCACCGGCGGCGTCGTCGCGCGTCTGGCCGAGGAGCTCCGGCGCGCGCAGGTCCTCCACCAGGTCCAGGCGCGTGTGGCCGCCCGACGCGACCAGGCTCATGAACGGCGGCTCGACCGCCAGGGGGGCCAGCCAGGCGGCGGCGATGTGGCCGTGCAGGTGGTCGACCATCGTGAGCGGCAGCCGTCGCGCGTAGGCGATCGCCTTGGCGGTGGCGACACCCACGAGCAGGGCGCCGATGAGCCCGGGCCGACGGGTGACGGCGATCTCGTCCACGTCGTCCCACCCGACGCCGGCCTCGGCCAGCGCGGCGTCCACAACGGCGTTGACCGTGCCGAGGTGGTGACGCGCGGCGACCTCGGGGACAACGCCGCCGTACGGCGTGTGCAGCTCGGCCTGGCTTGCGACCACGCTCGCGAGGACGTCGCGCCCACGCACCAGCGCCGCGGCGGTCTCGTCGCAGGAGGTCTCGATCGCCAGAATGAGCGCGTCGTGCCTCATCCCGCCTCGTTCGGCAACAGCCACATGATCAGGGCGTCCTCACCGTTGTCACTGTAGTAGCGCGGCCTCCGACCGTGTGTTTCAAAGCCGAGTCGTTCGTACAACCGTATCGCGCGATCGTTCGAAACACGGACCTCCAGGGTGACGCCGGCGTTGGGGATGCGCTCACCCAGCCGCAGCGCGCCCCGGACGAGCGCCTCTCCGATGCGCCGGCCCCGGTGAAGGGGGTGCACCGTCACGTTCAACACGTGCCATACGTCCACCTGCAGGGCCACGAGGATGTAGCCGAGCACCTCATCGGCAAGCGTGGCCACCAGGTGGATGCCACCGCCGCGACCGAGCTCCTCCTCCACCATCCGCCGGCCCCACGGGACGGGGTGGGATTCGCGTTCGATGGCCATCACCGCGTCCAGATCGCCGGCGCGCATCCGCCGCAGACGCAGGCGCTCCTTGGCGCCGCCGTGCGGCCGTTCGGCGGCGGTCATCCCGCCGCCGGCAGACGTCGGCGGCGGTTGACCTCCGCGTCGGGCAGCCGCAGATACATCGGTCGCACCGGGAGCCCACCACCGGCGTCGGCGCGTGCGACCGCGAGCGACGGGCGCACCAGGGCCACCTCGGGGTCGCTCACCACGCGCGCCGGTTGGCCCAGCGACTCCGCGACGAGACCGGCACCATCCCCGGCCACGACGACCGCGCCGAGACCGGCGAGCTGCGCCGCCAGATCGGCCACCGGGACGGCCGCCGGCGCGACGCGCTGTGCGAGCGTCCCGTCCGCGTCCACGTCGTACACGGCGGTGAAGACCTCGCCCCGTCGCGCGTCGATGACCGGCACGACGGGGGCGTCCACACCAACGTGGCGCGCGATGCCGAGGGCCAGCGTTTCGAGCGACGACACGCCGACGACCGAGACGTCCAGCGCCTGGCCGAGGCCCAGGGCGGTCGCGATCCCGATCCGCAGGCCGGTGAAGCCGCCGGGACCGACGCCCACCACGATGCGGTCGACCTCGGTGAGCGACACACCCGCCTCCTCGAGCAGGATGTGCAGCTCCTGCGCCACGCGGCGTCCCGCGCCGGGCTGGGACGCCACCAGGCGTTCGGCGACGACGGCGCCGTCGCGGACGAGCGCGAGCCCCGGGCACGGCGTTGCGGTGTCGAGTGCGAGTGTGGTCACGGTCGATCGCCGTCCCGACCGGCGGTCGTCGCCCGGACCGACCCGGATCGCGCCCCTGTCAGGCCCGATGCGACCGCGCGATCGCCTCGCGCAGAGGGGTCTCGCGCGCGGGATCGGCGACCGTCAACGTTAGCAACCGCTCGTCGCCGCCCAGGTGGGCGATGCGCACGTCGACGGTCGGGACGCCGAAAACGTCGTCCAGGGCGTCGGGCCACTCGACCAGCACGAGGGCGTCCTCCGCGGCGGACAGGTAGAGCCCGGCCTCCTCGTCATCGATCTCACCCAGGCGGTAGGCGTCCAGGTGCGCGATGGGGATCCGCCCGTCCATGTAGGTCTGCACCACGGTGAAGGTGGGGCTCGTCACGTGTGCGCTCACCCCGAGCGCCCGGGCCACCCCCCGCACGAACGTGGTCTTGCCCGCGCCCAGGTCGCCGCGCAGGCTGACGACGTCACCCGGTCCCAGGATCTCGGCGAGCGCACGCCCGAGCGCCTCGGTGGCGTCGCCATCCGCTGTCCGGTGCTCGATCAGAAGAGGCCCAGCTGCTCCGGCTCGGCCGCCGGGGCGGGACGGTCCGGCTCGGCCGCCGGGGCGTCCGGCGTGGCGGCGGCCGGCGTCCCGTCATCGGACGCGTCCACGTCCGGCGGGTCCGCGGGTGCGATGGGTGCGACGTCCTCGTCGGCGATGCCGAGGAGCTGCGGGATGCGGCGAAAGTCGGTGCGAAGCGTCTCGAGCATCGCCGGCGTGTAGAGCGCGGCGGCCGGGTGGAACAGCGGGTAGAGCAGCACCGGGTGGCCGCCCACCTCGATGGGAAGCTCGCACCCGTGCACACGGCTGATGGAGTCCGGCCGGCCCGAGATCAGCTTGGTCGAGAAGTTACCGAGCGTGCAGATCATCCGCGGCCGGATGATCCCGACCTGGCGGAAGAGGTGCGGCTCGCACGAGCTGATCTCGCCGGCCAGCGGGTCGCGGTTGCCCGGCGGACGGCACTTGAGGACGTTGGTGATGAAGACGTCGTCGCGGCGCAGCCCGATCTCCCCGAGCAGCTGGTCCAAGAGCTTGCCGGCCGAACCCACGAACGGCAGCCCGGAGCGGTCCTCGTGGTACCCGGGCGCCTCGCCCACGAACATGATCTGGGCACCGGGGTCGCCGGACCCGGCCACCACCTGGGTGCGGGTCTGGTGAAGTGCGCAGCGCGTGCAGCCGAGGACCTCGGCCTCGTGGTAGCCGCGCAGACGGTCGGACCGGTCGTCGGCGGGATCCATGCGTCCGAGACTACTGAGCCCCTCGGAGGGCGTCCACGCACCCGTCCGCGCGCGACCCGGGCCGGGCCCCGCGGGCCGAGGGATCGACGGATCGGGCCGTGGGCGGTGCGTCCGTGGGCCTCCTGGGTCCATGGGCCCCGTATCCGTTCAATTGGACGCCCGCGGCCGTTCATTTGCGCAGTCCCGTGACGACCACGACACGATCACGTCACACGATCAGCGCACGATGCGGACAGGTCGCCACCGACTCGTCCCCCCGTTCAATTGGACGCCCGCGGCCGTTCATTTGCGCAGGGTCGTCACCCGGCCCCGCCCGACGGTCCTCGCCACACCGCGGGATCCCGAGTGCGGAGAAACGCATGATTCATCACCGGAAACATCGGAAATCGGGTTGGTCGTCCCTTCATGTGTAACCACTCATGTCGTCGGGTAGAATCTCCGATGCAACGAGCGAGTCAGCCTGGTATCCGAGTCGGAACTGGAGCGAATCACTCACGAGCATCCGCCAGACGGTGGATCCCTCGTCCGTGCGCGACCTTCAGCGACGACCCTCCGGGAGTGCGAATTGGTCACGACAACGACACCCACCGTCATCCGCACCGTCCGCGAACTCCGCGAGACGATCGCCGCGCTCCGCGAGGAGGGACGGCGGATCGGGTTCGTGCCGACCATGGGCGCCTTCCATGAGGGTCACCTGTCGCTGATGCGTCTCGCCGGCGAGGGCGACCACGTCGTCGTGGTCAGCCTGTTCGTCAACCCCACGCAGTTCGCACCCACCGAGGACCTCGCCGCGTATCCCCGCGACGAGGCCCGTGACATGGCGATGGCCGGCGGCGCGGGTGTGGACTACGTGTTCGCGCCCGACGTGACCGAGGTCTATCCGGACGGGTTCGGCACCACGGTGTCGGTGTCCGGTCCCACCGGGATCCTGGAGGGCGCCTCACGCCCGGATCACTTCTCCGGTGTGGCGACCGTCGTCGCGAAGCTGCTCAACATGGTCCGCCCCGACCGTGTGGTCTTCGGCCAGAAGGACGCCCAGCAGGTCGCCGTCGTCCGCCGGCTCATGATCGACCTGGACTTCGACGACGTCGAGCTCGTCATCGGTCCGATCGTCCGCGAGGACGACGGTCTCGCCATGTCGAGCCGCAACGCCTACCTCAACCCCGACGAGCGTCGCGCCGCCACGGTGCTCCGCCGGGCCCTCGACATGGCGGAGGCCGCCTTCGACGGCGGCGAGCGGCACCCCCACGCTCTGGAGGCCATCGCCATGGCCACCCTGCGCGAGGAGCCCGCCTGCGAGCCGGAGTACGCCGCGATGGTCGACCCGGACCGTTTCACCCTGCTCGACACCCAGATCCAGGGTCCCGCCCTCCTGTGCCTGGCGGCACGGGTGGGACCCGCCCGCCTCATCGACAACGCCACCCTCACCGCCTGACGGAGGACCCGACGTGATCTCCCCCCGCACCCGTCGCATGCTCAAGAGCAAGATCCACCGCGCGACCGTCACCGATGCCGACCTCAACTACGTGGGCAGCATCACGATCGACACCGATCTGCTCGCGCTCGCGGACATTCAGCCGTACGAGCAGGTCTTCATCGTCAACATCAACACCGGCGCCCGCTTCGAGACCTACGCCATTGAAGGACGCGCCGGTGAGGGCGACATGTGTCTCAACGGCGCCGCCGCCCGCCTGGCGCAGCCCGGCGACCTCATCATCGTGATGACCTACGCCGAGTACGCCGAGTCCGACCTCGAAAACTACGAGCCGCAGGTCGTCCACGTGGACGAGCGCAACCGCCCGATCGGGCAGACCAACGAGATCCTGGCAACCGTTCCCGCCGAATGGGAGGGCGTCTCATGATCACCGCAGCCGACATCCGCGCCACCAAGGGTGTGCGTCGCATCGCGATGCTCACCGCATACGACTACCCCACCGCCTTCGCCCTGGACCAGGTCGGCCTCGACCTCATCCTCGTGGGCGACTCGCTCGCCATGGTGGAGCTGGGCTTCCCCAACACGCGCGAGGCCACCGTCGAGATGATGTGCCACCACGTGCGCGCGGTCCGCACCGGCGCCGTCACCACCCACGTTGTGGGCGACATGCCGTACGGGAGCGACGAGACGCCCGAGCAGGCGGTCGCCACCGCCCGCGCGCTCGTCGAGGCGGGCGCCGACAGCGTCAAGCTGGAGGGTCCCAAGGTCGACGCCGTGCGGGCCATCATCGCCGCCGGCATCCCGGTCATGGGGCACGTGGGACTGCTGCCCCAGACCGCCGAGGTCTTCCGCAAGGAGGGCAAGACACCCGAGGAGGCCGCCCGCATCACCCGTGAGGCGCAGGCCCTGGCCGAGGCCGGCTGCTACGCGATCGTCATCGAGGCGGTGCCGGCCGACCTCGCCACCGACATCACGGCCGCCGTCGACGTGCCGACCATCGGGATCGCCGCGGGGGCGCAGACCGACGGTCAGGTGCTCGTGTCGACCGACCTCATCGGTCAGCTGCCCTTCGCGCCGCCGTTCGTGACGCCGAAGGCCAACGTCTTCCAGGTCGTGCAGGAGGCCGCGCGCGAGTACGTCGCCGACGTCATGAGCGCAGGCGAGCCCGTGGCGACCGGTGCCGACGACGTGGACGGCGTCATCTACGGAAGCTGACCTCCCCCGGTCGGCGCCCGCGCGGGGCGGGCGCCGACCAGGAGCGGGACCGTCCGACCGACGTCCGCGGCCGAGCCCGCGGCGACGATGCCCCGGTCGACGAGGTCTTGGACCGCACTGCGACGCCCATGTGTCGTGCGAGGCACGACGAACCGTCACGTCTCCGCAGCGCGGATCGTTTCTCGGCGGCGGTCACACCCCGGTCCAGGGCCGAGACACTCACCGGTACTGAGGGGCGACGGGGACTCGTCGGGATCCTGGTGGCGCCAACGGCGCGTCGCCTGGTTGCCGGTTCGGGGGGATCCTCCCGTCACGCCGCCGCTGGTGGTCAGGGGTCCAGTAGGACTTCGTGTATGCCGCAGCGATTCGCTCGAAATCTCCGCAGTAGCTCGTTCCTCGGGATTCGCAGTTCACCGATTGCGAGGTCCGCCGCGAACTGGGGCGACTTTCCGGGGCACTCGACCCGGAGCTGAAAGAGCTTGCCATCCACCTTTCGGTAGGCGCCAATCCCCCCGACACCGTCGAGGCCACCCCTGTGAGCGAACGCATTGGCGCTTCCGCCCATCGCGTACAGCTTCTCGATGTCCGCAACCATCTGGTCATCCGCGACGAACCCCGCATCGCACTGCATCGGCTGGTCCATGGGCCCGATGTCGGAGCAGCTGACGACCCACTCGACACCGGGGAACTCACGCTCCAGTGCCTGCCGGTTGCGCTTTTCGAGCCCGCCGGTGTCGCGGGAACAGCCGATCGTGACGAGAGCCGCGCCGGCCAGGGCCAACACCGCCAGGACACGTGTCCAGGCCGTCCGCACGAAAGGATTGCCTGTGGGGGTCGCGATGCCGATTGGTGCCTCCCGTGGTTCGTGACGCACACCACGGTACGGATCCGCCGTGGCGCCCGAGTATGGAATCCGCATGAGTTCGTGGCGGTCGTCGCGGCCCGATCGCCGTTTCCCCGCATGGCGAGCACCGGAGGCCGAGGACGGTGAACGGGGCGCCACGTTCAATTGAACGTCGTCAGCCGTTCCATTGAACGCTCTGGGCGCCGCGCGCACCGGTCTCACCCGTGGCAGACTCCCGGCGTGGGCGACCTGAACGCACTTGAGCGCCGGCTCTGGTCGGTCATCGACGGACACCGCGACGGCCTCGTCGACGCCACCATCTACGGCATGCCCGCGATCGCCTGGCCCGATGTGGCCAAGCACGACTACCTGGTCGCCGTGAAGGCCAGCGCAAAGAAGGTGAGCCTCTACATCCGCAGGCTCGAGGACACGCCCGAGGTGCTCGACGAGTGGCCGGCGCTGAAGCGGCTGCACACCGGCAAGGTGACCCTCGCGTTCACGCAGTTGGACGACGATCTGTGCGCCGACCTGGATGCGCTCCTTGGGCGACTGCACCGCGAGTACGTGGCCGCGCACGCCTGACCGCCCCGTGCGGCAACCCCGGCCGCCGGTCACACACCGCGGATCCGCGGACATACCCCGGTTAGAGGCTCCATCCGACGAGGCACGCCGATGACCACACCTGAACACCACGACCCACTCGACGCCCGGCTCGCGGCGATGGCCCCACCGCGCTCCGATGACCGGCTGCGCGCCGCCTGCCGCGACGTGGCGGCCGAGGTCGTGGCCGCGTCCCGCGGCCCGCGGATGCCGGGCATCGGTCAGGTCGCCGTCGTCGCCCTCGCCCTGGGCGCCCTCGCACTCGGGTTGGTGACGGCGATCCGGGTGGTCGGGCCCGGGGACGCCCCGACGGCGTCGACGGGTCCGACCGCGTCGCCAGGCGCAGCGCCGACCCTTCCGGGCGGGAAGGCCGCCTACACGGTCACGGCCCTGAACGGCGCCGGCATCAACGGGGTCGCCGCTCGCCTGACGCCGGAGATCGCGGCCCTCGGCTACGCCGTCACCGATCCCGGCAACGCCATGGCCTATTCGCCGGACTCGTTCGTGATGTTCGCACCGGGGCGTGAGGATGTGGCGGCGAACCTGGCGCACGACCTCGACATCAGACGCATCCGCCCCGCGGACCTCCCGCAGACCCCGGTGTACGAGGGCGTCGACGCGTTCGTCGTGGTCGGCCGCGACGGCCTGGGCCAGCGGTACATCACGCCGAAGCCGGCGGACCGGCGCACGCGTGACGCGTGTTCGCCGGGGTTCGAGCGGTGGGTCCTCACCCTCCGTCCGGCCGACCGCACCATCCCGGCCGGCCTCACCTGGTCACGCGTCGCGCACATGATCGCCGGGTCCCACGCACGCGGATGTCAGACCGCCGCTCGGCCGATCGTGGCCGACGACGTGCGCCGCGAGTTCGAGTTCGCCGCCAACAACGCGTGGGCGGTGGCCTATGTGCGGGCGGCCGATCGGGGTGACCGGCGGGCGCGGGAGCGGGCCGTCAGCGGCCTCGTGCTCGGCGTCGCACGGCCCGCGGTTCTCCGTGGGTACGCCGACGCTCCCGACATCCTCGATCGTCGTCTGGCCCGGGCGGCCCAGGACGGCGACACCGCGTTCATCCGCGGGCATGTCACGACGACCGTGAAGCCCGCACAGAACCGTTGGCTGGACGCGGTGCGATGAGGCGCGACGCCGAACGGCTCGATCGCCTGGTCCGCGATCACGGCACGCGGGTGGCGCGGTACCTCGCCCGGCGCGCGTCCGATCCGGAGGACGCCGCCGACGTCTTCCAGGCGACGATGACGGTGGCGTGGCGGAAGATCCGCACGATCCCGGCCGATGACGACCTCGCCGTCGCGTGGCTGATCGCGACGGCGCACCGCTGCCTCGCCAACCACCGACGCGCCGAGCGACGGCGCACCGAGGCGACCGAACGACTCGCCGCCGAGCTTGAACGCCATCCGGTGCGTCCGGATGACGACGTCGATCCGGATCTGACCGACGCGGTCGCGGCCCTCCCCGCCGATCAGCGGGAGGTGATCGAGCTCGTCTACCGGGACGGGCTCACCGCCGAGCAGGCCGCGGTGATCGTGGGGATCGGCGCCGCGGCGTGCCGCAAGCGTCTGCAGCGGGCCCGTGACGCACTGCGCAGCGCGCTCAGCGCACCGGCGACCGATCGGCACTGACCCCGCCGGACTCCCCCGCCGCCGGACGCATCGGCAACGGCCGCGCAACAACGGCGTGACGACTCTTCCCCGGAACCGTCACGCAACCGTCAACAGTGAACGGCGCACCACGGTCAATTGAACGTCGCCCGCCGCCCAATCGAACGATCCCCTCCCGATGCCGCACCACCGACCATCGTGATCCCGACAGCGGCGAGGGCGAGCGTGATTCCGCTCGCCACGGTCCGCAGGGTGTTCCACAGCGCCAGCGGTCGGAGCAGTCCGGCCGGCCGGCCTTGTCGCCGCACCGGCGGAGGGTCCGACGACGGTCGGGTGTGGGCGCGTGGCTGGGACATCTGCAGCCTGGCGGCCACCTCACCGACGACGACCCAGTCGGGGTGACCGACTACGGTGACGCCACGCAACCGTCCGTGTGACCGGACCGGCGGCCGTAGCGTATGACCGACATGAGGTCATCGATATCTGACGCACCGACGCCGATCCGCTCGCCATGGCGCGCGGCGACCGTCATCCTGGCCGTGGTGACGACGGTGGCCGGCTGCGGCGGTGACGCCGACGGCCCCGCGGACCGACGCGTTTCGGCCACCGTGACAGGGTCTGGCGAGCAGGCGCTCTTGGCGGATCCCGACTTCATCGATGGCGCACGTGACATCGGGGTCCCCGTTGATGCGAGCGACCCGGAGGCCGTGGGTCGACGGCTGGGCACCCGCATGCGCGAACTCACGTTCGACCTCGGTCGCGTCGCGCCCGACGACCTGCGCCCCGGCCCGTATCGGGACGCGCTGATCGCCGCCGGAGCACTCACCCCCGCCGCGTTCGCCGCGCGGCACGACATGGCACCCGTCGTCGCATGCGGGCGCCTGGGGCGGGTTATCGCGCACCTCGACGTCCGCATCGACGAGGCTGCGAAACCGACTTCCACCATCGTCGACGGGGTCGTCGACGGCTTCGGGGATCTCGACCGTCCACCGCGACCCGCCAACCGCATCATGTCGATTCAGCAACACATCGGCGACCACATACCCGCGGGGAACGGGCTGCAGTGCCTGACCCCGTATCTGTCGGGGATTCGCACGGTCAGCACGACCCATCCGCCGACCGTTCGGCGGTGAACCCGCCCATAGCGCGACGGGCGTGGACGGCGATCCGCTGAACCGGTGTGTGGCCCCGTGGTCCCGCCGAGGTCGAGGGACTGGGTGAGGACGACTTCCCCGACGCCCTGCTCCACCGCGAGATCGCGTTCGACCCGTCACTCCACGCCACGGTCGTGACGGTGACCGTGCTCCGCCTGGGACCGGTGAGCCGTTTCGTGACCGTCTCGGCGAGCGGCATTGCCCGAGCCGCTGAAGGCGGATCGGCCACCCGCCCTTGCGTTCGTCAACTCATCTGGCGCAGCGGAGCCGGCGACGTCAATCAGGCGGCGGCGACCGATCATCCGGTCACAATCCACATGGGTGCGGACATCTCTTCGGTGCCAAACGGCCACGGAGGTCACCATGCACGACGAACTCGACGAACTCATCCGCGCGGCAGCGCCCGCAAGGCCCCTCACCACCGCCGACTGCGTCTCGGTCGCACGCGCCGTGCGGGCCGAGGACCGCACGCGCCGCCGGCGACGGAGCATGGTCGTCGGACTCGCCGCATTGATCGTCACACCGGCGGTTGCCGTCGGCGGCCTGCGGATGATGGCGCACACCGGCGAGCAGGTGCCGGTGCTCCCGCGCATCGAGGGCCTCCCCGACCACGGGACGAGCGAGGCGATCAACGTCTGCGCGCCGGACGGACCGGCCGTGGTGGCCGAGTACGTCCCCACTGATCGGCCCCTTCCCCAGGGGGTCACCTGGACGGACATCCGACGCGTGGCCCTTCGCGAGTTCCGCGTGAGCTGCGCACAGGGTCCCTACCCGCAGGATGAGGCGTCGCTTCGCGCGCACTTCGCGTTCGCCGCGTTCGACGCCTGGAGCGTCGCCTACGTGCGGGCCAGCGACCGCGGCGACGCGACGGCGACGGCGACCGCCGCGACACACCTGCGCGAGGCGGCCGGCCTCCCCGCGGTCGCCGCGGTCATCGGCGACGACGCGCCCGACAACTGGTACGTGCGGATCGCGGATGCCGCGACGCGCGGACAGGTGGACGTGGTCCGCGAGGCCGCCACCAACGCCCTCGCACAGTGGCCGCATCTCAGGGGGATCCGATGAGCGCCGACGACGCCGCCCGTCACGACGAGTTGGCCCGCACCGTGGGGCCACGGGTCCTCGGCTACCTCATCCGCCGCACCGACGATCCGGACGACGCCGCCGACCTCCTGCAGACCGTCCTGCTGACCGCATGGCGCCGCCGCCGTGACCTGCCGGAGGACCCCGATGCCGTGGTGGCGTGGTTCTTCGGCTGTGCCCGACGGTGCCTGGCGAACCATCGCCGCGGGTCGGTGCGACGATCGGAGGCCACCGCGGCGCTCGCCCGCAACCTCCCCGGTGATCACGTGGACCCCGACCTCTCCGAGGAGGTGCTCGCACTGCGCGCCGCGGTCGCGGATCTCCCCGACCCGCTCCGCGAGGTCGTCGAACTCGTCTACTGGGACGACCTCACCACCGATCAGGCGGCACGGACCCTCGGTGTCGCGCCGGCCACGGTGCGCAAACGGCTGCAGCGCGCCCGGGACGTGTTGCGCTCGTCGCTCGGTCAACAGGCGGTCGCCTCTGGCTGAGCTGCTGGGCCGCTCACCACCTGATCGTTACCGGGCGGAGCCGCCACTCCGTCGTCCGCGCTCAACGCTCATTCGATCACGATTGCCGTTCAATCGAGTCGGTGCGACACACCCGCGCGGCGGAACCCACCACGAGTCGGCGAGGCGTCACGCCACGGTGACGGTCGTGACAGCTTCACAGGCGAACTCCATCGTCTCCGTCACGGGCCGTGCCGGATCCGCAAACAATGGACGGTGCGCCACGTCCAAGTGAACGTGACGCACCGTTCGATTGAGTGGCGAGCGACGTTCGATCGGACACCGTGCGCCGTTCGCACCCGTTGGAACGGCACCCGATGCGCAGGCCCCATCCCCCATCGTCCGGTCCCGAAATGGCGAGGGGCGCCACACGGGCGCCCCTCGACGGTCCGGTTGGGCCGGTGGACCTACCGTGCCTTGTTGCCCCGCGCGATCCGGCGCAGGTCGAGCGCCTTGTTGAGGACGGCCTCCTCGACGCCCTGCTCCAGCGCGACCTCGCGGATCGGACGGCCGCTCGCGGTCGCCGCCTTCACGATGGCGGTGCCCTTCTCGTAGCCGATGATCTCGTTGAGCGCGGTCGTGACCTGCACGTTCGACTCCGCGTACTCCGACAGGCGCGACGTGTTGGGCTCGATGCCGTCGATGCACTTCTCGGCGAACGCCGTGCACGACGTGGACAGCAGGTTGATGGAGTGCAGCAGGTTGCGGCCCATCATCGGGATCATCACGTTGAGCTCGAAGTTGCCCGACAGACCGCCGACGGTGATGGCGGCGTCGTTGCCGATGACCTGGCAGCCGACCTGGCAGATCACCTCGGGGATGACCGGGTTGACCTTGCCCGGCATGATCGACGAGCCCTTCTGCAGCTCGGGCAGGAAGATCTCGGCGAGACCGGCACGCGGACCCGAACCCATCCAGCGCAGGTCGTTGGCGATCTTCATGAGCGAGACGGCGACGACCTTGAGCGCACCCGAGGCCTCGACGAGGCCGTCACGGTTGCCCTGCGCCTCGAACGGGTCGGCGGGCGCCGAGATCTTCAGCTTGCTGTCGCGGGCGAGGATGCGCCGCACCTTCGCCGCGAACTGCGGGTGGGTGTTGAGCCCGGTGCCGGTGGCGGTGCCGCCCAGCGGAATCTTCCCGAGGCGCGGGAGCGAGTCGGCGACGCGGGCGCGCCCCTCGCGCACCTGTGCGGCGTACCCGGCGAACTCCTGGCCGAGGGTGACCGGCACCGCGTCCATCAGGTGGGTGCGGCCGGTCTTGACGAGGTCCTTGAACTCCTTCGCCTTCGCCTCGAGTGACTTGGCGAGCAGGTCGAGGGCGGGAAGCAGCTTGTCGTTGGCCGCCTCCAGCGCCGCGAGGTGCACGGCCGACGGGAAGACGTCGTTGGAGCTCTGGCCCATGTTGACGTGGTCGTTGGGGTGCACACCCTCGCCGGCGATCTTGGCGATGACCTCGTTGGCGTTCATGTTGGACGAGGTGCCCGAGCCGGTCTGGAACACGTCGACCGGGAACTGATCGTCGTGCTTGCCGGCTGCGACCGCCTTGGCGGCGCGGGAGATCTTGGTGGCCGTCCCCTTCGGCAGCTTGCCGAGTTCCGCGTTGACCTCCGCCGCGGCGCCCTTGATCCGGCCGAGCCACTGGACGATCTCGACGGGGACGGGCTCCCCGGAGATCTGGAAGTTGGCGACCGCCTTCTTGGTCTCGCCGCCCCACAGCTGGTTCTGCGCCACGAATCCTCCTCGGGATGTCGGTTTCTCGGTGCGCAGCCTACCCCCCGAGCGCCTCCAGCATGGCGGTCGCCGCACGGACACCCGTCCCGAGGTTCGCAACCCACATGCGCTCGTTGGGTGAGTGGATGGCGTCGTCCGGAAGGGTGAACCCCGTGAGCACCGTCGGCATCCCCCGACCGGTCATCGCCGAGAAGATCGGCAGCGTCCCACCGGTTCTCATCGGAACGACGGGAAGCCCGGTGGCCGCGGCGACCGCGTCGATCACCCGACGCATGACGGGGTGATCCGGATCCATCAGCCCCGGGGCCGCATCGCCATGATGATCCACCGTCACCGTCGCACCCGCGGGCGCCGCCTCCTCGAGCATCCGCGTGAACCGCGCGCCGACCACCTCCGGCTCCTGTCCCGGGGCGAGGCGGAGCGACACCATGGCGTGGGCGACCGTCGGGATGACGGTCTTGACCGCATCGGCGTCGCCGGCCCAGAGCGCGTGGACGTCGACCGACGGGTTGGCCAGGGTGCGTCGCGCCAGCTCACCCGCCGCGTTCGCGTCGGCGGAGACGAGCCCGGCCTCGGCGAGCATCGTCGGACCGTCGACGATGCGCTCCCATTCGGCCAGGTCGGCCTCGGCCACCGGAGCGGTCCCCTCCCGCAGCGGGGCGGGCACGACCCCGTCCACCGGACGCACCGCCGACAGGACGTCCATCAGGACGTGGCATGCGTTCATGGCGGCCCCGCCGAACATGCCGCTGTGTCCGTCGTGTGTGCCGCAGCGGACGGTCACCCGGCGGTAGCTGAGGCCGCGCACACCGGTCTCGACCGCGGCGGTCGTACGGTTGATCATGCCGCCGTCCCAGATGACCGCGACGTCGGCCACCGGATCCATCGCCTCCACCCAGCGGATGGCCGAGTCGCCGCCCGACTCCTCCTCCCCGTCGACGAGGAAGGTGATGCGCACGGGCAGGCGTCCGTCGGCCGCCAGACGCTGGACGGCGCAGAGCACCTGGAAGAAGTTGCCCTTGTTGTCGCTCGCGCCCCGTGCGTAGAGGTACCCGTCCCGCTCGGTCGGCTCGAACGGCGGCGAATCCCAGCGATCCGGGTCACCGACCGGCTGCACGTCGTAGTGGCCGTAGACGAGGACGTGCGGGGCATCGGCGCGTCCGTCCGACGCCGCCACGCGGCCCACGAGGTAGGGGTGTCCGCCGTCACGGTGGACCTCCACCGTCGCCCCGGCGTGCTCCAGTTCCACCAGCATGAAGGCGACCGCGGCGTCCATGTCCGCGGCGTGCTCCGGAAGCGCGCTGACGCTGGGGATCCGCAGGTAGGCGATGAGGCGGGCGATCTCGTCCTGGGTCATTGCCGGACCCTATCCGGCCCGGGGCCAGGGATCACACCGGGCTCGTCCTCCGTCTGCTCCCACCGGCAGGCAGAATGCACCCCGTGAACAACGTGTACTTCATGCGGCGGGTCGTCGCCCTCACCGTGCTCGCCGCCATCGTGATGTTCGCAGTGCTCGCCGTGCGAAGCTGCGGATCGTCTGGTTCGTCGACCGCGGGCGGCACAGACACACCGCAGAAGCCGGCGCCCGCCACGGACGTCGCCTCCCGGCTGGCCCGCGCCAACGTGCCGGTGCTCTGCTACCACCAGATCCGCCATCCGGCGCCCGGTGACACCGACTACGTGCGTTCGCTCCTGGTGAGCCCCGAGGTCTTCGACGAGCAGCTCACCGCGCTCCAGCGCGCCGGGTACACCACCATCACCGCCGAGCAGTACGTGTCGCACATCGCGAAGGGCACCGAGCTCCCGCCCAAGCCGGTGCTGCTGACGTTCGACGACGGCCACCACACCCACTACGACACCGTGCTGCCCGCGCTCAAGCGCCACGGCATGGTCGGCACCTTCTTCATCATGACCGTGGTGCTCGGCAACAAGGGGTGGGTCACCCGCGACCAGGTGCGCGAGATGCGCGACGCCGGCATGAGCATCGGCTCCCACACGTGGGACCACCAGTCGGTGAAGGACCTGAAGACCGCCAAGGACTTCAAAACCCAGTTCACCGACCCGCGCAAGGAACTGGAGCAGATCACCGGCAAGCCCGTCACGACCCTTGCCTACCCGTTCGGCATCTGGACGCCGAAGGTGTTCCCCCAGCTCGGCAAGGCCGGCTACCGCGTGGCGTTCCAGCTGGCCGAGCCGATCAGCAAGCGCTCGCCGATGCTCACGGTGCGGCGGCTCATCGCGCCACAGATGCCCGGTGACGAGCTGATCGCACGGATGAACGAGTCCTTCTGACGCCGGCGGCGGGATCGGCGGTGCCGTGAGTCCCGCCCGGTCGTCGGCGGCGGACGACGCGCCGCCGCTCACCGGACGCTTCGCGCGCCTCGGCGCGTTCTGCGTGCGCCGGCGGTGGTGGATCCTCATCGCCTGGGCCATCGCACTGGTCGGCGTCGGGATGTTCGCGCCGCGGCTCGCCGGGGCGCTGAAACCCGGTGGGTTCGAGATCTCGAACTCCCAGTCCGAACGGTCGCGGATCATGATCGGTGAGCGGTTCGGCGGCGAGTCGCCCGCGGGGGTGTCCGCGGTGATGACCGCGGCGCACGGCGGAGCAGCCGGGCGATCCGACCTGCGGGCGGCGGCGGCGCGGGTGGCGGCGGTGGCGGCGCGGTTCCCGGCGCTCGTCCACGAGGTGGAGCCGATCCTCATGGCGCCCGACGGACGCGTGGGCGTCGTGACGATCGGTCTGCGGGAGGGGATCGACCAGAGCCTGCCGCGCCTGCCGCCCCTGCTCGACGACCTGGCCGCGCTCAGCCGGCCGGACGTCGCCGTCGGCGTGACCGGCGGCGGCGCCATCTTCCGCGACTTCGACCGCGTGAATGCCCGGGACCTGCGACGGTCGGAGATGATCCAGATCCCCCTGGTCCTTCTGATCCTGCTCGCGGTGCTCGGCACCGTCGTCGCCGCGGCCATCCCCATCACCGCGACGGGCATCGCCCTCGCGGTGACGATGGGACTGCTCTTCTTCGGCACCCATCTGATGGACATGTCGATCTACGTGCGCAACATCGTGGCGCTCGTGGGGATCGGCGTGGGCGTCGACTACTCGCTCTTCCTCGTCAAACGATTCCGGGAACAGCTGGACTCCGGCGACGACACGCCGCGTGCGGTGATCACCACGATGGCGACCGCCGGACGCGCGGTGTTCTTCAGCGGCCTCACCGTCGTGGTCGCCCTGGCGGGACTCCTCGCCGTGCGTCTTCCCATCTTCACCGCGTTCGCCGTCGGATCGATGACCGTGGTGGCCATCGCGGTGCTCTGCGCGCTCACGCTGATCCCGGCCCTCCTGGCGACGCTCGGCGATCGTGTGCGGCGGCTCGACGTGCTGCGGGTGATCGGACGGCGCCGCGCCGCACCCCGCGATCCCGCCGCCACGCCGATCGGCCGCTGGGCGACGCTCGTGATGCGCCGCCCATGGGTGTTCCTCACCGCCGGGACCCTCGTGCTGATCGGCCTCGCCCTGCCGGCCCTGCGGCTGGACCTCGGATCGAGTGGATCATCGGCCCTCCCGGATGAGATGCCGTCGGTGAAGGCGGCGCGGGTCATCGCCGACCTGGGTGGCGCCGGGGCGGTCGCGCCCATCCGGGTGGTGCTCGACCGGCTGGGTGGCCCCGTGAGCGACGACACCGTCGCGCGCGTGCGCACCACCGCCGCGGCCGACGACGAGACGCTCGCCACCACCACGCCGCGCCGATCCGACGACGGCCGCGCCACGCTCTTCGAGGTGATCGCCCGCCATCACGAGGACGACCCGCGGGCCCAGGCCCTCGCCGGGCGTCTGCGCGTCGCCCTGCCCGCCGTGCTGGACGCCGACGGCTCCGAGGTGATCGTGGGCGGCGCGCCGGCGCAGAACCTGGACTTCAACGAGACGGTGGCGACGAGCCTGCCGCGGGTGATCGCCCTCGTGATGCTCCTGACCTTCCTCGTCCTGGTCGTCCTCTTCCGGTCGCTCCTGTTGCCGCTGAAGGCGGTGGTGATGACGCTGCTCTCGGTGCTCGCCACCTACGGCGTGCTGGTGATGGTCTTCCAGTGGGGCTGGGCGGCCGGCCTGCTCGGGATCGACGCACCGGGCCACGTGACCGCCTGGGTGCCGCCGTTTCTCTTCTCCATCATGTTCGGCCTCTCGATGGACTACGAGGTCTTCCTGCTGACGCGTGTGCGCGAGGGCCTCGCCGTGACCGGTGCCGATCGTCCCGCGGTGGCCTGGGGTCTCGCGCGAAGCGGCACGATCATCACGGCGGCCGCGGCCATCATGATCGTCGTCTTCCTGTCGTTTCTCACCAACCGTCTGGTGCCGATCAAGGAGACGGCGCTGGGGCTCGCGGTGGCGATCTTCCTGGACGCCACGATCGTGCGCATGGTGCTTGCGCCCGCGTTCATGATGGTCGCGGGACGCTGGAACTGGTGGCTTCCCGCCTGGCTCGACCGCCGGCTGGCGTCGGACCACCTGCGCTGAGGCTGCCCGACCGCCCCCTTCGCCTACCGCGGTCCGGCGACGATCGCCTGGTTGGCCGCCACCATCAACCGGTAGCGGTGGTACGACGTGCGGCCGAGCGCGGCGCTGATGGAGTAGGTGTAGCCGTCCTGGCGCCACTCGATGGTGGGATCGGCGCAGGAGGCGCCGCAGGACATGGGCGTGTACCTGCCGACGACACCGTTTCGCAGCCGCACCCGCTGGGTGCCGTAGGGCTGCCGGTCGCGTTCGGCCGACAGCGTGGCGACGGTGCAGGCGTTGGCCGAGCCGCAGCGCGGGGTGCCGGCGATGGAGAGCGCGTAGCCGCCGCGGATGAGCCCGCCCTGCCGGTAGGCGCGGCGGACGCCGACCACGAGGACCGACGGCACCCGCACCGGGATGCCCCGCGCCGAGATCGCCGAGATCTGCTTGGCGAAGAGGTTCGGCACGCGGACCGTGGTCGCCTGTCCGTGTGCCACCGGGGCGGCGGCGAGCGATCCGGCGACGCTCGCGAGGATGAGGAGTCGACTGCGTCGCACGGGTGGTGTCCTTTCGGGATGCGGACGGTCCACCCGAACGCTACGCGACCGGCGTGGCGTCAGACGGCGACCTTGCGGCGGCGTTTGGGACGTGGCTTGGCGGGTGCGGCCGCCAGCAGTTCGGTCAGGTGCTCACCGGTGTAGGAGCCCGGCGTGGCGGCCACCTCCTCCGGCGTGCCGGCGGCGATGACCTCACCCCCACCGCCACCGCCCTCGGGCCCCAGGTCCACCAGCCAGTCGGCGCACTTGATGACGTCGAGGTTGTGCTCGATCACGAGCACCGTGTTGCCGCTGTCGGCCAGGCGCTGCAGGACGTCCAGGAGCTTCTCGATGTCCGCGAAGTGAAGGCCCGTGGTGGGTTCGTCCAGCACGTAGAGGGTGCGGCCGGTCGCCACCTTCGAGAGCTCCGACGCCAGCTTGACCCGCTGCGCCTCGCCGCCGGACAGGGTGGTGGCGGCCTGGCCCAGGCGCATGTAGTCGAGCCCCACGTCGTGCAGGGTCTGCAGTCTGCGGGCGATGCGGGGCACCGGCGAGAAGAACTCCAGGGCGTCCTCCACGCTCATCTCGAGGACGTCGTGGATGTTCTTGCCCTTGTAGTAGACCTCGAGCGTCTCGCGGTTGTACCGCCGTCCCTGGCAGACCTCGCAGGGCACGTAGACGTCCGGCAGGAAGTGCATCTCGATGGTGATGGTGCCGTCGCCCTTGCAGGCCTCGCACCGCCCGCCCTTGACGTTGAAGCTGAACCGCCCCGGCGCGTAGCCCCGCGACCGGGCGTCCTGGGTCTTCGAGAAGAGCTCGCGGATCTGGTCGAAGAGTCCCGTGTAGGTGGCGGGGTTGGACCGCGGGGTGCGACCGATGGGCGACTGGTCGATGTCGATGACCTTGTCGAAGTGCTCCAGCCCCTCGATGGCGCGGTGACGGCCCGGCCGCTGCGGCTTGCGGTTGAGCCGGCCGCCGAGCGCCTTCAGCACGATCTCGTTGACCAGGGTCGACTTGCCGCTGCCCGACACCCCGGTGACGCAGGTGAACGCGCCCACGGGGAACGCGACGTCGATGTCCTTGAGGTTGTTCTCGGACGCGCCGCGCACCGTGAGCCATCCGGCCGGGTCGCGTCGCGTGGCGGGCGGCTCGATGCGCCGGCGGCCCGACAGGAACGCACCGGTGATCGACCCCTCGGTGGCCTCCACCTCCGCAACCGTGCCCTCGGCGACCACGTGACCGCCGTGCTCACCGGCACCGGGGCCCATGTCGACCACGTGGTCGGCGGCCCGCATCATGTCCTCGTCGTGCTCCACCACGAGCACCGTGTTGCCCTGGTCGCGCAGACGCTCCAGTGTGGCCGTCAGCTTTCGGTTGTCCCGCTGGTGCAGACCGATGGAGGGCTCGTCCAGGATGTAGAGCACCCCCACCAACCCGGCGCCGATCTGGGTCGCCAGGCGGATGCGCTGCGCCTCGCCACCGGAGAGGGTCCCGGCCGCCCGCGAGAGTGTCAGGTACCCGACGCCCACGGCGTCGAGGAAGCGCAGCCGCTCGGTGATCTCCTGGATGACCCGCTCGGCGATGAACGCCTGCGTGGATGTGAGCGTGATGTCGCCGAAGAACGCCAGCGCGTCCGAGACCGAGAGCTCGCTGACCTGGTGGATGTTGACGTCGTCCACCGTGACGGCAAGCACCTCCGGCTTGAGGCGCGCCCCGCCGCACGACGAGCACGGCACCAGCGACATGAACTCCTCGATCCGCGCGCGGATCTGCATGGACCCGGTGGATGCGTACTGACGGCGAAGCTGCGGGATGAGCCCCTCGAACCAGGTGGTGGAGGAGGTGAACCCGCGCCGGCGGCGTCGGCCGCTGCGCGCGATGGGAAGGCGCTCGCGTCTGCCGGGAGGCCCGTTGAGCACCAGGTCGCGGTCGGCCTTGGGGAGGTCGGCGAACGGAGTGTCGAGGTCGATGTCGTACTGGTCGGAGACGCTCTCGAGCAGCAGGTCGTAGTAGTCGGTGGTGCGGTCGGCCCACGGCAGCAGGGCCCCGTCGCGCAGCGTGCGCTCGGGTGCGACGACCAGGTCGGGGTCGACCTCCTGGGTGAACCCCAGGCCGGTGCACGCGTCGCAAGCGCCGTGCGGCGCGTTGAACGAGAAGATGCGCGGCGCGAGCTCGGTGAGCGATGCGCCGTGCTCGGGGCATGCGAAGCGCTCCGAGTAGGTCCAGGAGCGGCCCTCTCCCCCCACCTCCTCGATCCGCACCAGCCCGTCGGCCAGGTTGACGGCGGTCTCGACGCTCTCGGTGAGCCGCCGGCGCAGGTCGGCTCGCATGATGAGCCGGTCGACCACCACCTCGACGGTGTGGTTCTTTCGCTTGTCGAGCGCGGGGACCTCGTCGATGAGGTGCGTTTCGCCGTCCACGGCGACGCGGGCGAAGCCCTCGGAGCGGATGCGGTCGAGCACGTCGCGGTGCTCACCCTTGCGACCACGCACGAGGGGTGCCAGCACCTGGAAGCGCATGCCCTCCTCGTGGCCCAACACCTGGTCGACGATCTGCTCCACGCTCTGACCGGCGATGGTGCGGCCGCACGTGGGGCAGTGCGGCACGCCGACGCGGGCGAACAGGAGGCGCAGGTAGTCGTAGATCTCGGTGACGGTGGCCACCGTGGAGCGCGGGTTGCGGCTGGTGGTCTTCTGGTCGATCGAGATGGCCGGTGACAGCCCCTCGATCGTGTCGACGTCCGGCTTGTCCATCTGGCCGAGGAACTGCCGCGCGTAGCTGGAGAGGCTCTCGACGTACCGGCGCTGGCCCTCGGCGTAGAGGGTGTCGAACGCCAGGCTGGACTTGCCGCTGCCGGACAGGCCGGTGATCACCACCAGGGCGTCGCGGGGCAGGTCGAGGGAGACGTTCTTCAGGTTGTGTTCGCGCGCACCCACCACGCGGATGGCGCCATGTGCTGCGCGGGTCACCGATCCAGACTAGCGAACATCTGTTTGGCACCGCCGCCCGGCCATGCGAGAAATCGCGCGGTGCGAGCGGAGAACCGCGCTGGGCGGGCGCGTTCCGCGCCCTGGGCGCACGCGGATCGGTGCCCGGCTCGGGCCGGGGACGTCGGTCGAGACGATCCGGACCGTGCGCAGGCGGGTCGGTGCGCAGGAATCAGCCGGGACCTCGACGGCGAGTCCGAACCCGTGTGCACGCCGGTCGGTGCCGGTCCGGCGGTCCCCGACGGTCAGGCCGGTTCCGAGCCCGTGCGACACGGGTTGGTGTGCGTGCCACGTACGGATGCAGGACGCGGCGTGTCCAAACCCGTGCGCGGGTCGGTGACGTGCGGTGCCGCAACGCATGCGCGTGTCGGTGCGCGGTGACGTGACGCGACCATGCGTTAGCCTCGGCGCATGCGCGACGACATGCGTCCCTTCGCCGACGAGGCCGACCGTCTTCAGCCATCCGACACCGACGTGTGGGACGCCCACACGCATCTGGGGGTCGATGAGGACGGGATGACGCTCGACCCCGAACGCCTCCTGCGGATGATGGACCGAAGCGGCGTCGCGCGTTCGCTCGTGTTCCCGCTGCACGACCCCGACCGCCATCCCGCCTATCGGCGCCCCAACGACCGAGTGCTGGCATGGGCGGCCGAGTCCGACGGACGCCTGGTGCCGTTCTGCCGCCTCTCGCCCGACGACGATCCGGTGCCGGAGGCCGAACGCTGCCTGGCGCTGGGTGCACGCGGCATCAAGCTCCACCCGCGGGCGCAGGCCTTCAACTTCGCCCACGGAGCGATGCGGGACATCTTCACGGTGGCCCATGAGGCCGGTGTGCCGATCCTCATCCACGCGGGGCGTGGGATGCCGCCCATCGCCGACGCGCTCTGCGACCTGGCGCTGGACGTTCCGGCGCCACTCATCCTCGCCCACGCCGGCATCGCCGACCAGGCGACGTTCACCACGCGGTTGGCGGACCATCCCTGCGCCCTGTTCGACACGTCCGTCTTCGGGCCGGTCGACCTGGGGGAGCTCCTGGCCCGCGTTCCGCCGGAACGGATCGTGTTCGCGTCCGATCCGCCGTACGGACGGCCCCTCATCGCCCGCTACATGCTGCTGCGGGTGGCACGCGCGGCGGGCGTGGACGACGACGGGCTGCGGCGGATGCTCTGGGGGACCGTCGCCGCCGTCGTGGACGGTCGTCCGCCGGCGCCCGCGTCGACCCCCGCGCGTGGACGCTCGATCACCATGGCGGGGCCGCTCGCGCGTCTGCACATCCTGCTCTTCACCACCCTCATGGGCTTCATGCTCGGCGATCCCGAGTCGGCCGCGGGCACGCTCTCCCTGGCCGCCGGCGTCTGCCGCGACCCCGATCCGGCGGAGGCGGGCCCCACCCTCGAGCGCGTCGCGACCTGCGTGGCGGCGACCGAGCGGGCGGTGGCCGAGGGCGGGCGGCTGCCCCTGGACCTGCTGCACATGGCGCTCACCATGACCGCCACACAGTCCCTGGACGACTGAGCCACGCCATCGGCGTTCGATTGGACGGTGGCCACCGTCCAATCGACGATCACGTCACAGGATGGGCGGGCGGGCGAGCGCACATCTCGAGCGTCCGCCGGCGCGCTCGGAGGACGGTCGCGTCCACGAGCCCTCGACGGCCGTGGATCGTTCAATCGAACGTCCATGACCGTTCAATTGCACGATGACGTCACGGGGTCGTGTGCCGTCGTATGCGTGTCGTCACCGTCCCGTGACACGCTGCCGGCGACGACGCACGGTTCTCGCCTGGTCTTCCCGCCGCCATCGTTCAACTGCACGAGGACGTCACGGGGTCCTGTGCAGATGCATGCCCGTCGCCACCGTCCCGTGACCCGTCCCCGGCGACGACGCACGGTTCTCGGCGAGCCTCGCCGATCACGGCGCTCAATCGAACATCGGCCGCGCCGTTCAATTGAACGATGGCGTCATCGAGGCGGCAGCCGCGTCGGTGTGCATCGTCACCCTCCCCTGACGACGCGCACCGCCACCGGCGGTCCGTCCGCCGGGTCCCCCACTAGGCTTGCCCACATGCGCATCGCCTGGATCGGATTGGGAACCATGGGCGGCCCGATGGCCGCGCACCTGCTGGGTGCCGACCACGGGGTCGTCGTCTACAACCGCACCGCCCAACGTGCCGAGCCGCTCGCGACCCTCGGCGCGACGCGTGCCGACTCACCCGCCGAGGCCGCCGCCGGCGCGGATCTCGTGTTCACCTGCGTGTCGGACTCGGCGGACGTGGAGGAGGTCGTGCTCGGTCGCGACGGCGCCGCCGAACGCATGCGCCCGGGCAGCGTCTGGGTCGACTGCTCCACCATCGCCCCGGCGGTGACGCGACGCATCGCGGCGGAGCTCGCCGACCGCGGCATCGGTGCCGTCGACGCACCCGTCTCGGGTGGCTCGGAGGGCGCCCGCAACGGCACGCTCACCGCGTTCGTGGGCGGCGATGTGAAGCACGTGGCCACCGCCGGCCCGGCGCTCGAGGCGTTCTGCGGCAGCATCACCCACCTGGGCGGACCGGGCGCCGGTCAGGCGGCCAAGGCCGTCAACCAGGTCCTCGTGGCCGGCACCTATGCGGCGCTCGCCGAGGCGCTCGTGCTGGGCGAGCGCGAGGGACTGCCGATGGACGACCTGGTGACGGCGCTCTCCGGGGGCGCGGCCCGGTCGTGGGTGCTCGAGAACCGTCATCGCAACGTCATCGACGACACCTACCCCCTGGGATTTCGCGTCGCGCTGCACCTGAAGGACCTGCGGATCGCCCTGGCGGAGGCGCAGGAGCTGGGGATCGACCTGCCGCTCACCGACCTGATCGCGACGCAGGAGGCACGGCTCGTGGACGCCGGGTTCGGCGACGAGGACCTCTCCAACCTGGCGCGCGTGGTCCGTGGACTCGACCGGGGTGACCGCTCATCCGGCGGCATGCCCGGTTGACTGCGGGTCCGGTGACGCGCCCCTGACCGGTCACCGACGCTTGCCGCCCCTCCTTCCCCGCTTGGCCGGTGTCGGCGCGGTGCGCGGCGCCCGCGCGATCCCCTGACGCTCGTCGAGCTCCTGTCGGATCGCCTTGATCGCGTCGCGCAGTTCGGCCGCCCGTTCGAAGTGGAGCTCCTCCGCGGCCTGGAACATCTCCTCCTCCAGCGAGACGAGCTCCCGCTCCAGGTCCTCCTCGCTGGCCCCGCTCTTGGCGAGGGTCGCCGCCTTCTGACGCCGCGTCTCCGCGGGTCCGGACGAGGTGAGGCCGAGGAACTCGGTGATGTCGCTGACGCCCTTGACGATCGACTCGGGTGTGATGTCGTGCTCGGTGTTGTACGCCTGCTGGATCGCACGACGCCGCTCGGTCTCGCCGATCGCGACGCGCATGGCCTCGGTCTCGTTGTCGGCGTACATGATCACCCGGCCGTGCACGTTGCGCGCGGCACGGCCGATCGTCTGGATGAGGGCGGTCTGGCCGCGCAGGAAGCCCTCCTTGTCGGCGTCCAGGATCGCGACCAGCGTGACCTCGGGCAGGTCGAGGCCCTCGCGCAGCAGGTTGACGCCCACCAGGACGTCGAACTCGCCCAGGCGAAGCTGGCGGATGATGCGGATGCGCTCGATGGTGTCGACCTCGGAGTGCAGGTAGCGCACCCGGAACCCACCCTCCACGAGGTACTCGGTGAGGTCCTCCGCCATCTTCTTGGTGAGGGTGGTGACCAGCGTGCGCTCGTCGCGGTCGGCGCGTGCCCGGATCTCGTTCATCAGGTCGTCGATCTGGTTGCGCGTGGGGCGCACCTCGACCTCGGGGTCCACAAGGCCGGTCGGGCGGATGATCTGCTCGGCGATGCGGCTCGACTCGCGCCGCTCGTACTCGCCGGGGGTGGCGGACACGCACACGATCTGCCCCACCCGCTGCATGAACTCGTTGAACTTGAGCGGGCGGTTGTCGGCGGCCGACGGCAGGCGGAAGCCGTGCTCGATGAGCGACGACTTGCGCGAGTGGTCCCCCTCGAACATGCCGCGCACCTGCGGCAGGGTGTTGTGCGACTCGTCGATGAGGCACAGGTAGTCGTCCGGGAAGAAGTCGAGCAGGGTGTGCGGGGCGCTTCCGGGGGGCCGGCCGTCGAGGATGCGCGAGTAGTTCTCGATGCCGTTGCAGAATCCGAGCTCGCGCAGCATCTCCATGTCGTACTCGGTGCGCTGGCGGATGCGGTGGGCTTCCACCAGCTTGCCCTCGCGCTCCAGCTCCGCCACCCGCGCCTCGAGCTCCTCGCGGATCTCGCCCAGCGCGCGGTCGATGGTGGGTTGCGGGGTGACGTAGTGGGTGGCAGGCCAGATGCCGACGTGGTCGACGCGCTCGTAGACCTCGCCGGTGAGCGGGTCGAAGTGGTCGATGGTCTCGATCTCGTCGCCGAACATCGAGATGCGGTAGGCGGTCTCGGCGTTGGCCGGCTGGATCTCGAACACGTCGCCCTTCACGCGGAAGTTGCCGCGGTCGAGCACCATGTCGTTGCGCTGGTACTGCACCTCCACCAGCTGGCGGAAGATCTCCTCGCGGCTGTGCTCCTCCCCCACCTTCAGAAGCAGCAGCCGGCTGGAGTAGTTCTCGGGTGAGCCGATGCCGTAGATGCAGCTGACCGAGGCCACGATGACCACGTCGCGCCGGGCGAGCAGCGAGGCGGTGGCGGAGTGGCGCAGCCGGTCGATCTCGTCGTTGATCGACGAGTCCTTCTCGATGTAGGTGTCGGTGGCCGGGATGTACGCCTCGGGCTGGTAGTAGTCGTAGTAGCTCACGAAGTACTCGACGGCGTTGTCCGGCAGGAACTCCCGAAACTCGTTGCACAGCTGCGCGGCGAGCGTCTTGTTGTGGGCGATCACGAGGGCCGGGCGGCCGGACCGGGCGATGAGGTTGGCCATCGTGAAGGTCTTGCCGGACCCGGTGACGCCCAGCAGGGTCTGCATGCGCTCCCCGGCATCGATGCCCTCGAGGAGGGATTCGATCGCCTGGGGCTGGTCGCCCGTCGGGCGGTAGGCGGGCGAGAGGGCGAATGTGGTGGCGGCCATCGGGCAAGGATAGCGGGAACACACGTTCGACACGCGGTCGCGTGGGCACGCCCGCGGCGTCGGGATCGTGGCATGGGCGGCGTGCGACCCATGGCCCGGTCGGACGTCGCGCACCGCTCGGTCGGCCGATCCCATGAGGACGTGGCGGTCACGCGGACCGATCCTCGGCGCATGGGGGTCCCGCAGGCCCCATCGTGGAGGGCCGATCCGTTCAATTGGACGTCGCCCACCGTTCGATCGCACGACGCGCACCGTTCAATCGCACGATCCCGACACAGCCCCGACACGAACACGTGACGCGAATCCCGCCACATGCGAACCACCGGATCGCCCCCCACTCCCGGCGCCACCGACCGGCCACCGTCCAATCGCACGACGCGCACCGTTCAATTGAACGCATGGAACAACCGCGGCAGGCGACGGGCCCTCGGCATCGGCCGCGAACGCCGGTGTCCGCGTCGGACCGGCCCGATGGGCGTCGCCGGTCGTCCCCGGGGTCATGGGGCGACCCGGCAGCACACCCCTACCGCCGGGCCACCCATGACATCATCGGCGCGACGGGTCCGCAACTGGACCTCCCGCGACACGAAAGGACAGGCATGGCCACCGCACTCATCCACACCATGATCCGCGTGCTGGACGAGGATCGCTCCCTGGAGTTCTACCGGGCACTCGGATTCAGCGAGCGCGGACGTCAGCGCGTGGGCGGCGACACCGCCACCGTGATCTTCCTCGCGCTCCCCGGAGACGGCGGCCGTCTGGAGCTGACGGTCAACGACGGACGCACCGAGCCATACGAGATCGGCGGGGGCTTCGGCCACATCGCCCTCACCGTCGACGACATGGACGCCGAGATCGCACGTCTGGCGTCGGCGGGGATCACCCCCGAGAAGGACCCCTACGAGCCGTACCCCGGCGGCCCGACGATCTGCTTCGTGCAGGACCCGGACGGCTACCGCATCGAGCTTCTCACCCGCAACCCGGACGACGAGTTCGGAGCCTGAGGCTTAGCGGTCGATGCCGAGCTCGGCCGCGTGGATGCGGCGGTAGAGCCGTTCGCGGTCGAGCACGGACGTCACGAACGCCCGGGTCTCCGGGAAGCGGATGTCGGCGACGGTGAACGGCCGGCCGGCGGCCTCCGCCCGCCCGACCCAATCCGCAACGTTCGCCTCCCCGGCGTTGTAGGCGGCGAGCGCCGCCGTCCGGTCCGGGAACCTGGCCAGCAGGTAGCGCAGGTACCAGGTGCCATAGGCGATGTTGACCGCCGGTTCGCCCAGGCGATCGGGCCCGGCGGCCGGCGCACCGCGCCGCGTGGCGATCCATCTGGCGGTCTCCGGCATGACCTGCATCAGCCCCACCGCGCCCGGGGCGGAGCGGGCCGACGGGTCGAACCCGCTCTCCCGGTCGATGACCGCCGCGACGAGCTCGGGCGGCAGCGAGTTGCGCGCAGACTCGGCCCGGATGGTCTCGGCGTAGGCGAGCGGATGCCACAGCCGTGCGTACCAGTTCGGCTGGACCAGATGGACGAGGAGCCCCGCGACGACCAGGACCACCGCAAGCGCCACCACCCGCCGCCGCCGGTGGACGCGTCTGTCAGCCCGTCGCCGTCGCGCGGGCCGCGATGTCGGCACCGTCGTCAGGCCGCGCATACTCCCGGAAGCGTTCCGCCACCCATGCCTCGAGCTCGGCGAGTGACCCGTCGTTCACAACGTAGCGATCGGCACGGGCGATCTTCTCGTCCTCGGTCATCTGCGCCCCCCGCCGCGCGTCGAAGTCCTGGCCTCGGGCCTCCACCCGTGCACGCCGGACGTCCTCGCCCGCGGTGACGACGAGCACGGCGTCGAACTGGTCCTCCAGGCCGACCTCGAACAGCAGCGGCACCTCGCAGACCAGGAGCGGCGGTGGCGGCACCCGGGCGGACGCACGCGCCCGAAATTCCTGGCGGGCCGCACGCACCCGGGGGTGGATGAGCTCCTCCAGGAACCGGCGCGCCTCGGCGTCGCCGAACACGGCGCGTCCGACCGCGGCGCGGTCGACCTCATCGCCCGGCCCCACCACGTCGGTGCCGAAGCGCTCGGCCACCGCCCGCACCACCGCCGGGTCGGCGTACGCGGCGTGCACCGCGTCGTCACTCGACTGCACCGCCGCGCCCAGCTGAGCGAACGCGGCGAGCGCAGCGGACTTGCCGGACCCGATGCCTCCGGTCAGGCCGAGGCATCGGGGTCCGGTGTCCACCTCAGGCCTGGGTGGCGTCGGTGTCGGCCGCAGGCGCGTCCTCCGCAGGGGTGGCCTCGGCCACCGGCTCGGGGGTCGCCTCGGCGGCGGGGGCCTCGGCGGCGGGGGCGTCCGGGGCCTCAGCGGCCTCGGGGGCGGCCGGCGCAGCCTCGGCCGGAGCCTCGGCGGGGGCCTCCTGGGCCACCTCGGTGCCGATGCCCTCGCTGTCGGAGTACACGGTCTCGTAGTCCGGGTTCTCCTCGATCGTGACGTCGCCGGCACGCTTGAGGCTGAGCGACAGACGGCGGCGGTCGCCGTCGATCTCGATGATGCGGACCGCGACCTCCTGATCGGGCTGCACGACCTCGCGCGGGTTCTCCACGTGGTGGTCGGCGAGCTCCGAGATGTGGACCAGGCCCTCCACGCCGGCGTGGATCTCGACGAAGGCACCGAAGGTGACGACCTTGGTGACCTTTCCGGCCACGATGTCGCCCACCTGGTAGGCCTCGACGACGCTCTGCCACGGGTCGGCCTGGGTCTGCTTGAGACCGAGGCTGATGCGCTGGCGGTCGCGGTCGATGTCGAGCACCTTCACCTCGACGGTGTCGCCGATGGCGAGCACCTCGCTCGGGTGGTTGACGTGCGTCCACGACAGCTCGGAGATGTGGATGAGCCCGTCGATGCCCTCCAGGTCGACGAACGCGCCGAAGTCGACGATGTTGGAGATGACACCCTCCACCACCGCGCCGGGCTGCAGCTCGTCGAGGATCTTCTGACGGACCTCGCGACGCTCGTCCTCGATGACCGCGCGACGCGAGAGCACCACGTTGTTGCGGCTGCGGTTGAGCTCGATGACCTTGCACTCGAGCTCGCGGCCCATGAACTCGTCCAGGTCCTGCACGCGGCGGATGTCGACCAGCGATGCGGGCAGGAAGCCGCGCACGCCCAGGTCGAGGATGAGGCCGCCCTTGACGACCTCGATGACCTTGCCGGTGACCATCTCCGAGTTGTTGGCGGCGTCCTCGATGCGCTTCCAGGCGCGCTCGAAGCGGGCGCGCTTCTTGGACAGGATGAGCCGACCCTCCTGGTCCTCCTTCTGGAGCACCAGCGCGTCGACCTCCTCGCCCAGCTCGACCTCGTCGGCCGGGTTGACGCTCTTGCGGATCGAGAGCTCGTTGTTGGGGATGACCCCCTCGCTCTTGTAGCCGATGTCGACCAGGACCTCGTCCTTGTCGATGCGGACGACCCTGCCGGTGACCACATCCCCCTCTTCGAACGTGGGGAACGTCAGGTCGTAGTTGGGGATCATCTTCCCATCTACCTCGACGTATTCGGGGCCGTCGAGCGTGCGGATGGGGTCGTCGTTCGTTGACATGCGTTGAGGGTTTCCTTCGGATCTGTGTACGTGGAAGCGCGACCGCGTCGCGGCCGGACCACACAGTCTAGACGTCGGGGCGCCGCCGCGGGGAAACGGCGGCCCGACCGGGGGCGTCAGGCCGCCGCCCGCACCCCGTTTCGCGCGAGGACGGCCTCGATCTGCGGGCGGTCAAGCCGTCCCGTCGCGACGTGTGCGACCCGCCCGTCGTCACCGACGGCGACGACCGCCGGCACCGACCGGATGGGCAGTCGCGCGGCGCCCGGCGTGCGGCTCAGGTCCACCCGGACCACCTCCGTCGGATCGGCGAGCGACTCCACCTGCCGGGCCACCGGCTCGCAGCGGGCGCAGCCGGGCGCGCTCACGACGACCACCCACGGTCCGGGTCCGTCCAGCCCGAGCAGCGGCCGCATGTCGCCGTCATGGGCGCGACGCGCGAGGGTGAGACGATGGATCTCACACCCCACGCAGATCCCGGTCGCCGCCGAGAACAGTGCGATGGCGGCCACCGCGCCGGCGATGATCCATCCGGCCGTCGCGGCACCGGCGAAGAGCAGGGTGACCGCGACCGCGAGGAAGGCGAACGCCATCCACTGTGCGAACCGCACCGGCGCCACCGGTTCCAGCTCGCGCGGCGGCGGCGCGATCAGGCGGAAGATCAGGTTGATCGGCGAGGTGCGCGGGGCGACGAGCGCCCATCCCACGAACACCAGCGCGGCCACCACCACCCACGGGGTCTGGAAGACGAGCGCCTCCAGGCACAGGAGACCGGTGACACCCTGGGCGAACCGCGGCTGGTACGGATGGACGGCCTGTGATCGCATGGACCATATTCTAGCGAAACACCGATGGAATTACTGCATTTGGGGGACGGCTCGCACCTCACCAGGGCTCACCTGCAGTGCACCCAGCCGCTGCGGAAGGAGACCTGCCGGGGCGTCCACCACTCCCCCGCCCACAGGTGGTAGTTCATCCCGCCCTGCCACTGGACGCACTTCCCCGCCGCCCACAGGTACACGGGCCCGGCGTAGTACCGGAAGTCGCCCCTGTCGCTCCGCACGGTCTTGGCCGAAAGCGGCCGGCGCGCCAGGGTGATGTAGGTGTGCGTCCGCTTGTTGAGCCGGAACCTCTTGAGCGTGACGGCGCAGTTGTTGCCGTTGCGCGCGTTGTACATGAGG
The DNA here is from genome assembly GCA_964628685.1 of uncultured Bifidobacteriaceae bacterium. Lineage (GTDB taxonomy): Bacteria > Actinomycetota > Thermoleophilia > Miltoncostaeales > Miltoncostaeaceae > CALMEC01. The sequence goes on from CAZVNM010000004.1 coordinate 115,449, forward strand.
ACGCTCTCGGCGATCTTCACCCGCCGCCCGGTCGTCACCAGGTTGTCGTACATCGGTTTGCGGTCGATCACCTGATACCCGGGGCCGCAGAGCCCCGACGCGGTGTACGGATTGCGCGCCCCCGCCGCCGTGGGGGCGGCGACGCCTGCGAGGACCGCGGCGGCACCGATGGCCGCCGCGCGGATGTGTGGTTTGGTCATTCCCTTCCCGTTGACAGGGCCGGGAAGGATGAATCGCGCAGGGCGGGTGCCCTTACAGACTGTTCATGTGGCGGACCTCACACCGGCCTACGATTTGGCCTCCAGCCACGTGTCGCCCACCCCGACGTCCACCTCGAGCGGCGGATCGAGTTCGTAGGCACCCTCCATCGCCTCCCGCACCAGCGCCGACACACGCGTGACCTCGTCCTCGGGCGCCTCCACGAGGAGTTCGTCGTGGATCTGCAGCACCAGTCGGCTGCGAAGACCCGCCGCGCGGATGGCCGCGTGCGCCCGCACCATCGCGATCTTGATGACGTCGGCGGCGGTGCCCTGGATGACCGTGTTGACCGCCAACCGCTCGCCCAGGTTGCGCTGCTGCAGCGTGCGCCCGTGGAGCTCCGGGATCGGGCGGCGCCTTCCCAGGAGCGTGGTGACGTAACCGTCCTGCGCGGCCGCGGCCACGGTGGAGTCGATGAAGCTCCGTACCCGCGGGTACCGGGCCAGGTAGGTGTCGATGTAGGCCTGGGCCTCGTCGCGTTCGATGCCCAGCTGGTCGGCCAGGCCGAACGCGCTGATGCCGTAGATGATCCCGAAGTTGACGGCCTTCGCCCGGTCGCGTGTGGTGCGGTCCACATCCGCCGGGTCCATGCCGAAGACCTCGGCGGCGGTGGCGCGGTGCACGTCGAGACCGGTGCGATACGCCTCAGCCAGGGTGGGTTCCTTGGAGCAGTGGGCGAGGATGCGGAGCTCCACCTGGCTGTAGTCGAACGAGAGCAGCCGCGATCCCTCCGGCGCCACGAACGCCCCGCGGATCTCGCGGCCGATCGGGGTCCTGACCGGGATGTTCTGCAGGTTCGGGTTGACCGATGACAGGCGACCGGTCTCGGCGACGGTCTGGTTGAAGGTGGTGTGCAGCCGCCCACCCTCGTCCACCAGCTCGGGCAGCGCCGACAGGTACGTGCCGTCCAGCTTGGTGAGCTCGCGGTACTCGCCGATGAGGGCGATGATCGGGTGGCGCCCCTCCAGGAGGCGCAGCACGCGCCGGTCGGTCGACCAGCCGGTCTTGCCCTTGCGGAACGTGGGCAGCTCCAGGCGCTCGAAGAGCACCTGTCCCAGCTGCTTGGGCGAGTCGATGACGAACTGGCCGCCGGCGAGTTCCCAGATCCGGTCGCGAAGCTCGTCCACGCGGTCGCGCACGCGGGCGGCGATCTCACCCAGCCGGTGCGTGTCGAGCAGCACGCCCACACGCTCCATGTCGGCCAGGACCGACACGAGCGGCAGCTCGATCTCGCGAAAGAGCGGTTCGAGCTGCTCGGCGTGGAGCCGCGGCACCTGGCGACGTGCGAGCTCAAGTGCGAGCGCCGCACCGCGCACCGCCGCGTCGTCGGGACCGCTCACCCCGATGCCGGCGTCGGCGGCCAGTGCGTCCACGGAGTAGTCGCGTCGCCGCGGCTCCAGCAGGTACGCGGCGATCATGGTGTCGTGCCAGGGGGTGAGGCGCTCGGCGACCTCGGCGGGCAGGGACTTGAAGTCGTGGGCGATCAGCCGTGCGCCGCCGATCGCACCCACCAGCCGTTCGGGATCGTCCAGCGGACCGCTGAGGACGGTGGGGACCGTCACGCACGCGGCCCAGCCGCTCTCCGACACCGCCAGCGACACCTGCTCCGCCCCGGCAAGCGCCAGGGTGAGCGCCTCCGTTCCGGCGGACTGGGTGTCCAGCACGATGACCTCGGCGGGCCCCTTGGCCGCAGGCGCGGGGCCCTCCACCAGCTCGCCCAGGCGGCGGGCGAGGCTGCCGAACTCGAAGCGGTCGAAGATCGCCTGGAGCGCGGCGCGCCGCTCGGCCCCCAGGTCGAGGACGGGGATGTCCGCGAGGTCCACCGTGATCGGCGAGTCGGTGTCGATCACGGTCAGGTCCCGCGTGCGCCGGGCGTCGTCGGCCGACGCGATCAGGTTCTCCTTGCGCTTGGGCGACTGCTCGGTCGCGTGCGCCAGGATCTCCTCGAGGTTGCCGTACTTCACGAGCAGCTGCGCGGCGGTCTTTTCGCCGATGCCCGGGACGCCCGGCAGGTTGTCGGAGTTGTCGCCCACCATGCCGCGGAAGTCGGCCATGAGGTCGGGGCCGATGCCGTAGCGCTCGACGACCTTGTCGGGGGTGTAGCGGGTGGTGTCGGTGACCCCGCGTCCGGTCGCCATCACCGAGACCAGGTCGCTCACCAGCTGGAAGGTGTCGCGGTCACCGGTGAGTATGGTGACCCGCTGCCCCTCCGCCTCGGCGCGCTTCGCGAGCGTCCCGATGATGTCGTCGGCCTCGTATCCGGGAAGTTCGGTGTTGACCGCGCCGAACGCCTCCATCAGCGGACGGAAGTGCGGCGACTGCTCCTTCAGGAGGTCCGGGGTCGCCGAGCGACCGGCCTTGTACTCGCTGTACTGCTCGTGGCGGAAGGTGGGTCCCGGTGCGTCCCACGCCACCACCAGACGACCGGGCCGCTCCTCCGACAGCACCTTCATCATCATCGCCGCCAGCCCGTAGAGGGCGTTGGTGGGGAATCCCTCGGTGGTGGAGATCGTGTCGGGCAGGGCGAAGAAGGCGCGGTAGGCCAGGCTGTTGCCGTCCACGAGAAGGAGCTCCCCGGGGTCGTCCGATCCGGCCGGGTCGCCCGGCTGGTCGAGGGGGATCGTCTCTGCTGACTCGTCCACCAGCCGAGGATACCGACGCACGCGCCGACGCTATGCTGGCGTCCGCAAAACCACCAAGGAGCGATGTTGGCAGCACGGACCACCCCGAGCGCGCAATACAGCGTCACGATCCGCGTCGAGCTGGACGCGGAGCGGCCGAACCTGTTCGGACAGCTCGCCGGCGCGATCAACGGCACCGGCGGCGAGATCACCGCCGTGGACATCATCTCGGCGGATGCGCATCGGGTGGTACGCGACCTGGTGGTCGACGCCTCCGACCCGGACCACGCGGACGAGATCGTGGAGGCCGCGCGGGGTGTGGAGGGTGTCACGGTCGTCTCGTCCGCCGACCGCACGTTCCAGCTGCACCACGGCGGCAAGATCGAGATGGCCACCAGGATCCCGCTGAAGACCCGCGAGGACCTGTCGGTGGCCTACATGCCCGGCGTCGCCGAGGTGTGCCGCGCGATCGCCGACGACCCCGGCCGTGCGCTCGAGCTCACGATGAAGCGCAACATGGTGGCGGTCATCACCAACGGCACCGCCGTGCTGGGACTGGGTGACATCGGTGCCGCCGCCGGGATGCCGGTGATGGAGGGCAAGGCGATGCTCTTCAAGGAGTTCGGCAACGTCGACAGCTACGCGATCTGCGTCGACTCGCACGACCCCGAGGAGATCATCCGCATCTGCACGGCGCTCGCCCCCGCCTTCGGCGGCATCAACCTGGAGGACATCGGGGCGCCCGCCTGCTTCGAGATCGAGGACCGGCTCAAGGAGACCCTCGACATCCCGGTCTTCCACGACGACCAGCACGGCACCGCCATCGTCACCCTGGCCGCGCTCATCAACGCGCTCAAGCTGACCGGCCAGACCATGGACGAGCAGAAGGTCGTGGTGTCGGGCGTCGGCGCGTCGGGCGTCGCCTGCTCGAAGATCCTCATGAACGCCGGCGTCACGAACATCATCGGCTGCGACACCCGCGGGGCGATCTACAGGGGCCGCACCGAGAACATGAACTTCATGAAGGAGTGGTACGCCGAGCACACCAACCCGGAGGGCATCCAGGGGTCCCTTGACGACGTCATCGAGGGCGCCACGATGTTCCTGGGTCTGTCGGGTCCCAACACCTTCAAGGTCGACCAGCTGAAGCGCATGGCCAAGGACCCGATCGTCTTCGCGATGGCGAACCCGACGCCGGAGATCATGCCGGAGCTGGCCGCCCCCTACGTGCGGATCATGGCCACCGGCCGGTCCGACTACCCCAACCAGATCAACAACGTGCTGGCCTTCCCGGGGATCTTCCGCGGGGCGCTCGACTGCGGCGCGAGCCAGATCAGCGAGGGGATGAAGGTCGCGGCGGCGGAGGCGATCGCCGGGTGCGTCGAGGATGACGAGCTGAACGAGGAGTACATCATCCCCAGCGTGTTCAACCGCTCGGTGGCGCCCGCCGTGGCGAAGGCCGTCATCGACCAGGCCCACCGCGAGGGCATCTCGCGCTTCGACCCGGCCGACTCCTAGACGTGTCCGGGCGTCGGGACCCCGTGATCCCGACGCCCGGCCGCCCGCCACGCGAGCAGGGCGAACACGGCCGCAACCGGTGTCCAGACGGCGCGCCGGCCTTGAGGACGAGCACGATCCGGGCGCCGCATACCGGCGAATCGTCCTGCGGGCGGGTGAGCTCGCCGCCGAGGGCGGGTGCCGGGGGCGACGAGGCGCCGGAGGGTCGCGCACGACGCCTCCACAGTCATGAAACGGTAAGAATCCTCCCGCTGCACGTGAAATTCGTCGGGCGGGGCCCGGCGCAGGCTGAGTGTCCGGATACAGTGGGGACCCGCGCGACATCGCGCGTGCCCCTCCCCGGCAACACGATCAGTGAGGTACACGACCTTGCGTCGACTTCTCCCCCTTCTCCTCGTGGTCGGCCTCATCGCCGCCGGCTGCGGCTCGTCCGACAGCGGCACCGGCACGGACACCGGCGCGTCGACGGACACGACGATGACCGACACGTCGTCGACCGACACCACGGCCACCGACACCGGCTCGACCGACACGACGTTCACCGACACGACCGACACGACCGACACCGGCTCCACCGACACCACGTTCACCGACACGACCGACACCGGGTCCTCGTCCGGTGGGTCGTTCACCGACCCGAAGGGCAAGTACACGATCGACATCCCGTCGTCGTGGACGACCGCGGACGTCGGCAACGCGGCGGGTGGCCTCGACGCCAACGCCTGGTACATGAACGACGACGCCGACGGCTTCCGCGAGAACATGAACGTCATCACCGAGGGTCCCCTCAACGGGATGTCGCTCGACGACTACATGGACATCAGCCTCAAGAACGCACCCAGGCAGATCCAGAACTTCAACGTCCAGAGCCGGGAGAAGACGACGCTGGACAACGGCAACGAGGCCTACAGGCTCATCTACACCGGCAAGCCGACCGGTGCGCCACAGGAGTTCAAGTTCCTCGCCATGGTGAGCGTCACCGACACCACCGCCTACACGGCCACGTTCACCGCGTCGGACAACCAGTTCGACCAGTACGCGTCCGAGGCCGAGCGCGTCATGAAGACGCTCGAACCGAAGTAGCCCTCCGGGGTCACGACAAGCGCATCCGGCGGCCCCGCGGCGTTTCCGAACGTCGCGGGGCCGCTAGCATTTCGGATCCGCCCGGGGGCGTGGCGGAAGGGTAGACGCGACGGTCTCAAACACCGTTGAGGGCGACCTCGTGTGGGTTCGATTCCCACCGCCCCCACCATCGCTGCGCGTGCCCGCCGGGGCCGGCCGTCTGGCCGGGCCCGGCGGCGCGCTGCCGCTCGAGGAGCGGTCCCTGCGACCAGGACGAGACGATCAGGCCCGTGCGGAGCGCGATACGTGACGCATTGGTCGTCCAGGATGGCTCCGTCCCGCTGGGAACGCTCGCACGGACGCTCCGGGGGATTCACGGGTTCTCGTGGACACTGTCGCGTCGACCGATGGAGACCGCCTCGTTGGGCACCATTGCGTCGTGGATGACCGCGAGGATTCGGTAGGAGCCCACTCGGTACCGCCATTCCCCCGACCGGTTTCGCTGGCCCGTGCCGAGGGTTCGTGGGTCGGCAGAGCCATCGAGGAGGTTGTTGGTGATCCAGGTCGCGATGATCCAGGCGTCGAATCGCGATCCATCTTCCTGAGCTGTTTCTGGGTGAACGTCCCCGGTAGTCACCGGCCTCGTCAGCGGCACGTGCCCACAGGAGCGCGGCCATCTGCTCCAGCGAAGGCTGATGTTCCCCGGAGCAGGGATGGGGACGTACCGCCAGATGTCGGAACCCAGCCACGCCGGTGTCCGACTCCCGCCGTCAGTTCGACGCGATATGCGTCGGGCAGAACCCTCACCGGGCGAGATCGTCGATGCTGAAGCGCTCGCCGGAGTCCTGGGCGATGGCTTCGCGCAGTTCCTGGGCCGCGAACGTGGCGAACGTGCGGACGAGTTCGGTGTCCTGCTCGTTCATACGGACGGTCGTGGTGGGCACCCTCGATCTCCTCGGCCGGGGCACCACCTGAACACCATGTATTCATCGGCGGCGCTTCGGCGATCCTCGGGCGCGTGGCCACCCGGTACACGCTAGGCTTCGTCGTCGTGCCGCCTCGCATTCCCCCCCGTCCCAAGAACACGCGTGCGATCGAGCGATCCATCGAGATCGCGTGTCCGGTCGACCGCCTCTTCCGGTTCCACCGCGACACGCGCAACGCGCCGAAGGTGACGCCCAACGTCCGGTTCCTGTCGATCACCGGCCCGTTCCCGCTGGACGACGGCGACGTGTTCGAGATCATCATGCGCCCCCAGTACTTCCCGAAGGCGCTCCACTGGCGTTTCATCTGCGAGGCCGTGGTGCACAACAGCGCGGTCATCGACGTCGCCCTCAGGGCCCCGTTCCCGTACTGGCGGACGGAACATCGCTTCGAGTCCCTCGGACCCAGCCGGACGCGGCTGATCGATCGCCTGGAGTACCTGCCGCCGCTTCCCGGACCGCTCGTGAAGATCGCCGGCGGCATGATCGACAAGCGGCTGGGCGCCATGACCGACGCGCGGCTGAAGCTCACCAAGACGCTCCTCGAGACCCGCCACTGACGATGGACGGGGACCGCGTCCGATGAGGGCGGTCGTCGCACCCGAGCCCGGTGGTCCGGAGGCGCTGCGCCTGGTGCAGCGGCCGACGCCCGTCCCGGCCGACGGCGAGGTCCTGGTGCGGGTGCACGCGACGGCGGTCAACCGGGCCGACCTGATGCAGGCTCGGGGCCAATACCCGCCCCCGTCGGGGGTGACCGACATCCTCGGACTCGAGGTCGCCGGGTATGTGGCCGACCCCAACGGGACGTCCCGGTGGTCGGTCGACGATCGGGTCATGGCGGTGGTGCCCGGCGGGGGCTACGCCGAGGCGGTGTGCGTCCCGGCCGCACAGCTGATGGCCGTCCCCGATGGCATGGACCTCGCGTCGGCCGCCGCATGCCCCGAGGTCTTCGTCACCGCCCATCTCGCCCTCGTGCAGCTGGGCGGTCTGCGGGCCGGTGAAACCGCGCTCGTCCACAGCGCCGCCAGCGGCGTCGGCACCGCCGGCGTGCAGATCGCGCGGGAGATCGGCGCCCGGGTCATCGCGACGTCCCGCCACCGCACGCGCCTTGAGACGGCCGTCGCGTTGGGGGCCGAGCCGGTCGTCGTCACCGACGGCTCCTTCGCGTCCCAGGTGCGTGAGATGACCGACGGACGCGGGGCGGATGTGATCCTGGACCTTGTGGGTGCCGCCTATTGGCGGGACAACGTCGCGGCGATCGCCCGACGCGGCCGGCTCGTCCTGATCGGCATGGTCGGTGGCCGCCGGACCGAACTCGACCTGGGGGCGCTCTTTGCGGCCAACGCCACGGTGATCGCGAGCACGCTGCGAAACCGTCCGCTCGACGAGAAGACCGAGATCATCAGGGGCTTCGCCGACTGGGGACTGCCCCGCCTGGCCGAGGGACGTCTGCGACCGATCGTCGACCGAGTCATGGCGCTGGAGGACGTGGCGGAGGCCCACCGGATCGTCGGCACGGACCGGGCCGTCGGGAAGGTCGTGCTGACGACGGGGCTATGATCGAAGCCCCGATCCGATGGGAGACACGATGTTCAAGAAGTTGATCGCGGCGCTCGGCCTGACCGGCGCCCTCTACTGGTTCACCCGCAAGCGCCGCCGCGGCGACGAGTTCCGCTTCACCGAGTTGCCGCCCGACGATCGCCCCTGACCGAGGGCGACCGGCCGTCCGGCGGGGTCCGGCATCACACGCGTCACGAGCCGGGAGTACCCGCGTGCGGGCGGCGACGCCATCACGTTTTCGGGTTCACGCGGGTCACGCACACGTCACGTAGGCGACGGGTCCGCAGCACCCCGTGTGCGGGCGCGCCTAACGCGATCACGTATCCGGCGTCACACGCGCCACGCACGCGTCAGGCGGGTCACGAGTCGGGAGCACCTGCGTGCGGGCGGCGACGCCATCACGCATCCAGCGTGACCCACATCACATGCGCGTCACGCGGGCCACCGGTCCGCAGCACCCCGCGTGCGGGCGCTGACGCCATCACGTATCCGGCGCGATCCGGCGTCACGTGCGTCACGAGGGTCACGAGTCGGGAGCATCCCGCGTGCGGGCGGCGACGCCATCACACATCGGGCATGACCCACATCACATGCGCGTCATGCGGGCGTCGGGTCCGGAGCACCCCGCGTGCGGGCACCGACGCCATCACACATCCGGCGTGACCCACGTCACATGCGCGTCATGCGGCCCACGGGTCCGCAGCACCCCACGTGTCGACACCGACGCCATCACGTGTCCTCCTCCATCGCGCGGACGGCGGCGCGGACCCTGTTGAGCAGTCCGCGGATGCGCAGATAGGCGGCGTCGTCCCCGTGTTCGCGTGCATGCGCGGCGCGGCGTTCGAGCAGGCGTTCCTGCAGACGGTAGGTCACCTCCTGCAGCTCCACCTCCCGCGGTGTGCGCGTCATCATGGCGCGCAGCTCGACGACGAGACCCTGGATGTCCTCGGGCCATGCCTCGACGGGTGTGCCGGACCCGAGGGCGTCGAAGACCCGACGGTGGGCGGGCACGTCGAACGCCTCCGAGGTGAGCTGATCGCGTTGGGCGTCGGCCTGCGGACCGAGTTGAAGGGCCATGGCGAGCCACCTGCGCTCCCGGATCTCGTCGACGCCGAGGCGTTCGACGATGGGTCGCGGCGCCGGCGTGACACCGCGCTCCGCCTCCGGTCCCTCCTGCCCGCGTGCCGCCTCCTCCAGGCGTCGCACCATCACCTGCGTCGCCCCGGCCGACACCTCCAGCCGGCTGGCCGCGACGCGCAGTGCCTCGTCACGCTCGATGCCCTCCGGGAAACGCCCCAGGAGCGCGGCGATGTCGTCGAACGCCGCACCGCGCTCGACGGCGGAGGTGCCCGCACGATCGGTGCGGGCGCGGACGAGGTACGAGAGCACCGGCTGCGGCGCGTGCACCGCCGTGCGCAGCACCTCCTGCCCATCGGGTGTCGCGGCCAGGTCGCCGGGGTCGCTGCCCGCCGGAAGCGGCACGGCGGTGAGGCGCACCGTCACGCCCTGCGCGGCCTCGACGGATCGCCAGACCGCGTCCTGGCCGGCGCGATCGCCGTCGAAGCACAGGCGGACCTCGTCGGCGGTGCGCGCCAAGAGGCGCAGCTGTTCGGTGGTGAGCGCGGTGCCCATGCAGGCGACGGCGTTCTCGATGCCGATCTTGGCGAGGGCGAGGACGTCGGTATAGCCCTCGCAGACGCAGACCCACCCGGCCTTCGCCGCGCTGACGCGGGCGACGTCGAGGCCGAACAGCAGGGTGCGTTTGCGAAACGCGCGGCCCTCCGGGCTGTTCACGTACTTCGCACGTTCGTTGGGGTCGAGCGTGCGCGCGCCGAAGCCCTGCACCTGTCCGCGGGCGCTCGTGATCGGGAACATGATTCGCGACGTGAAGAAGTCGTTCAGGCGGCCGGCACGGTCGCGCGCCAGGCCGGCGTCCAGCAGCTGCTGACGCCCGTATCCCTGTTTCTGGGCACGCGTGGCGAGGATCGAGCCGTGGCCGGGTGCGTAGCCGACCCCGTAGCGGCGGAGCAGATCCTCCTCGAACCCGCGCTCCTCGAGGTACCGGCGCGCACCGGCCGCCTCGTCCGACTTCCAGAGGTACGCGGCGTAGAAGTCCCGGGCACGCCCCAAGAGCTCGAGGCGGCTGCGGTTGGCCTCGCGTGCGGCCTCCTCGCGCGGTGAGACGTCCTTGTAGCGCAGCTCGACGCCGAAGCGCTCCGCCAGCGCCTCGACCGCCTCGCTGAAGCTTGCGATGCCCTCCCGCTCACGCATCCAGGTGATGGCGTCGCCCTTGGCCCCGCACCCGAAGCAGTAGTAGTTCTTGTGGTCCGGCAGGATCGTGAACGAGGGCGAGCGCTCATCGTGGAACGGGCAGCGTCCCCACCAGCGACCGCTGCGCCGCACCAGCTCGACACGTCCGCGCAGCAGGTCGACGAGGTCCACGGCGTTGCGGACCGCGTCGATGCTCTCGTCATCGATCAGGGGCACGGACGGAGTCTAGGCGGCCGGCTCGAGACGGTGGCCTGTGCCCGAGCCGCGAGCGCGCACCACGTCCCCACCACCCCGCCGTCGTGAGCGTGGTCAGCGCGTCCACCCAATCGACCCAGAACCTGAGCCACGAACGCACACCACCTCCCCGCCACCCCGCCGTCTCGGGGTCGTAGCCGGCTCATCCACCCAATCGACCCCAGCGCCCGAGCCACGAACGCACACCACCTCCCCGCCACCCCGCCGTCTCGGAGTCGTGATCGGCTCGTCCACCCAATCGACCCAGCGCCCGAGCCACGAACGCACACCACGTCCCCGGCCACCCCGCCGTTTCGGGGTCGTGGCCGGCTCATCCACCCAATCGACCGTCGTTCACCGTTCAATTGGAAGGAAGACGAAACACTCTTGACACGAAGGCGCGTGGAAGCGGCGTTGCCCTGTGACACCGATCGCGGGCAGGCTCTGGGGCATGGGACGGCGACGCAGATCAACCCTCGGTCGACCTCGCGGCGGCGCGCACCGCGGGTCGGGCGGTGGATCCGACGCGGCCTCCGGCGACCGCGGGAGCGATCCGACGAACGGCGATCCCGGCGGCGCCGGCCGCCGACGTCGACCACGTGGTGAGACCGCGCCGCCGTGTGCCGTCTGCGGTGGCCATGACCGGGTGGCGCCGTTTCACATGACCCGGCGCGTCGTCGTCCAGCTCTGCGGCACCCACCGGATGGCCGAGTTCCTCGCGCGCGACGACGGATGGGAGTTCACGGACCGGCTGGAGGAGGCCTGGCGCTCGCATGGCGTGGCGGGGACCGCACGGATGGCCGCACTCGCCGCGCACCGGCGTGCGCACGGGCCGCGTCCCGACCGCTCGCACTGCCCGGGCAGCTACAGCTGGCCGCTCCTTCGGCTGGAGGCCGAACGACGATACGAGACCGGTGAGGCTCCCGACCTCGTCATCGCGGATCTGCGCGGCCGCCACGGTGACGGTCACGCGACGGTCCCGTCGGTGCAGACGATGCGACGCTGGTTCCGCGAACGCCGCTGGCTCGACCGACCGCCGACCCCGGCGAGCGGGACCGACGAAGCGTCACCGGACGACGACGATGAGGACCGCGGGGGCGGGTGGTACACACGCACCGGCAAGCCACCCCATCCCCTGCGTCACCTCGCACTGCCCGGGATGCGCATGGAGCTCTTTCCGGCGCTCGACGTCCATCTGTTCGACATGTCCCGGACTGGGCCAGCCGAGGACGACTTCGGCGACCGGTGGATCCACGGCCCCTGACCGCACCGGTCGGGAACGCCGACGAACCCCGGCCGCCGACGCTGACCGCACAACGCGGTGCCGGCGGCCGCCCGTTGTCGAATGTCGGCGGCGGCCCGTGCCACCACCCGAGCCGGGGTCAGGGGATGAGTGTCGCGGCGACCGCGAGCGCGGCCAGGGTGAGGAGCAGGATCACGCCGTCGAGCATGCCGCCGATGGCCTTCAGCTTCTTAGCGCGTGCCTCGTCTCCCGCCTGCTCGGCGCGATGCACGGCGGGCCCCTGCCACATAGCGTGGATGACGACCACGACCCCCGCCAGGATCAGCAAGATGAGCTTCGTGAGGATCTTCTGGCCATACGCGGTCTCTGTGATCTGCGACATCTTGATGTTGCGGTGGGACATGAGCCCGAAGCCGGTCACGAAGATGACGAGCCACGCGACCCCGCCGAGGATGCCGAATCGCCGGGCGACGTTCCGAATGAGCGCCCGGGAACCCTCCGGACCACCCGTTGCGCGGGCCACCGGCACGGCGACCGCACCGAGGAACACCATGCCGCCAATCCAGAAGGTGACGGCGAAGAGATGAAGGAATCGAACGAAGGTCATGGCGGCCATCATGGCAAAGAGGTCTCGCGACAAGCCGCGTCGATTGTCCCTCCTCCCCCTCCGGTGCAATCGTGCGGCGACCTTCGTTCAATTGGACATCAATCACCGTTCAATTGAACACACGGGACGGGTTCGAGCACGCCCGCGATCAAAGAACGGGCGCGGAGTTCATCGAAACGTCGGTCAGCGTTCAACTGAACGGTCGGGCACGTCGCGGCATCCGCCCGCCGGCCCGCTGAACCCTGGACCACGGGTTCGCCACGCTCATCAGACCCCGCCGCTCGATTGAACCCCACTCACCCTTCAATTGAACGGTCAGGCACGTCGCGGCGCCGGCCCGCTGAACCCTGGACCAGGGGTTCGCCACGCTCATCGGACCCCGCCGCTCAAACGAACCCGGTCACCGTTCAATCGGACATCGGTCACCGTTCAAATGAAACGGTCAGGCACGTCGCGGCGCCGGCCCGCTGAACCCTGGACCAGGGGTTCGCCACGCTCATCGGACCCCGCCGCTCAAACGAACCCGGTCACCGTTCAGTCGGACATCGGTCACCGTTCAATTGAACGGTCAGACGCGTCGCGGCGTCGGCCCCACTGAGCCCGTGGACCACGGGTTCCGGGCTCATCGGACCGCCTCGTTCGATTCAGGTCCCACGAACCTTCAATTGAACGGTGACGTCGACCCGGCCGAGGGTCAGACGCGCGACGACGGACAGAAGTCCGCCAGCACACACTCCTCGCACCGCGGACGCCGCGCCAGACACACCGCCCGCCCGTGATAGATCATCCGCATCGTCGTGTCCGACCAGACGCGTCGCGGCCAAATGGCCATCAGGTCCCGCTCCACCCGCACCGGGTCGTCGTGCTCGGTGAGTCCCAGACGCCGCGACACGCGCAGCACATGCGTGTCGACCACGACCCCCCGGCACGCCGAACCAGTGCCCCAGGATGACGTTGGCCGTCTTGCGACCCACCCCCGGCAGCGCGGTCAGCTCCTTCATGGTGGCGGGGATCTCACCGTCGTGACGCTCGACCACCGCCTGCGCCATTCCGATCAGCGACTTCGCCTTCGCCCGGAAGAACCCGGTGGAGTGGATGAGCTCCTCGACCTCGAGCGGATCGGCGCCGGCCATGGCCGCCGCATCGGGAAACCGCGCGAAGAGCGCCGGCGTGACCTGGTTGACGCGTGCGTCGGTCGTCTGTGCCGACATGATGACGGCGGCCAGGAGCTGGAACGGACTGCCGTGGTCGAGCGGGATGACGATCTCGGGATACTCGAGCGCGAGACGCTCGACGGTCAGGCGGCCCCGCCCCTTCGGTGACCTCGGTCGTCCCATCCGGTCAGCCTACGCGCCGACCGTCGATCGGCGTCGCACAACCGGCGCCGAGGCCCCGCGGATGAGCGGCGCCTAGGATGCCCCGGTGCCCGACTTCGACGTGATCGTGATCGGCGCCGGCCCGGCCGGCTCCACCGCCGCCTACCGCCTGGCCCGAAAGGGGGCGCGGGTCGCCCTGCTCGACCGGGCGAGCTTCCCGCGCGACAAGCCCTGCGGCGGGGGCATCACGCTGCGCGGCCTGCATCACCTGCCCATCGACGTGACACCGGTCGTGGAGGACCGCATCCACACGGCCGAGCTCGGCTTCGGCTACTCCGACCGCTTCGTCCGGACGTCGGAGGAGCCGGTCGTCTACATGACCCAGCGCCGCCGTCTCGACGAGCATCTGGCGTCCACGGCCGCCGACGCCGGCGCCGACTTCCGCGACGGTGTGCGGGTGCGCACCATCGCGATGGACGCGACGGGTGGTGTGGTCAGCACCGACACCGATCGTCTGACCGCATCGGTCGTCATCGGGGCCGACGGCTGCAACGGCGTGAGCGCCAAGCAGCTGGGCCTCGGCGCGGGGGTCACCTACGGCGTGGCGTACGAGGGCAACGTCGGCTGGGACGTCCTCGACGAGTCGCACTGGCGCGGGCGTCTGCTGCTCGAGTTCGCGACGGTCCCCGGCGGGTACGCCTGGATCTTCCCCAAGGGCGACCACGCCAACGTCGGGGTCGGCGGCTGGGGCCGCGAGGGCGGCAACCTGAAGGCCCACCTGGCGCGTCTGTGCAGCCAGTACGACGTGCCGTCCGACCGGGTGACGAGCGCCCGCGGCTATCGTCTGCCACTGCGCGACCCCGCCGCCCCGATCGCCTCCGCCCGGGCGCTCGTCGTCGGTGACGCCGCCGGCCTGGTCGACCCCATGTCCGGGGACGGGATGTTCGAGGCCTTCCTCTCCTCCCGCGTCGCGGCCGGGGCGGTCGCCGACCTGCTGGACGGCCGGGCGCACGACCTCCTGCCGTACCAGGCCGCCGTCAACGGGCAGCTGAACCGCCACCGCGCCATCTCATGGGCCGGCAAGCTCCTTTTCGACGGCACACCGCGACTCGCCGGCCGCGTCGCCCGCTCCCGCTTCCTGTGGCCGCGCGTCGTCCGGCGCATCCGCGGCGACGGCTATCGCGGCCTGCACGAGCCCGGTTCCCCGTGGGCCGAGGCCCTCGCGCGCCGCATCTACCGACCGCACCGCGGCTGACCCTCAGCCCGGCGCGACCGGGCGGACCCACCCGTCGTCGACGGTGACGATCGGGCGCCGGCGAAACCGGCGGGCGTGGTAGGTGACGAACGAACGCACGATCCACGTACGGGCACCGTCCACCACATCGGCGGGCGCCGACGCCGTGATCATGCAGTCGGCCACCGCATCGGCGAGCCGACCGATCCGCATTCGGACGGGTCGCACCACCCCGCCGTCCGTCGGCCAGCGCATCCCGAGCACCCGCAGGGCGGCGACCATCATGTGGTCCTCCGCCGTCGACCCCTGCCGTCGCGGAACGGGGGCCGGCGCCATGGCCTCCCAGTCGGCGACCGAAATCGCCAGATGGACGCGAAGCCGCGCATCCACCAGCGCCTCGCAGGACGCGATCCGCTCGGCCAGGTCGTCGGGTTGCCAGGGTGCCGGCACGTGGGTGAAAACGTCGGCGCTCGGATCGCGCCGAAGCGCCTCGGCACGAAGGTCGCAGAGCGCGCGCACGGCGGCCGTCAGATCGTCGGACGGCATCGCGGCGCCCAGCGGGATACGGGCCGCATAGCCCGGATTGAAGTTGAGGCCGCTCGTGAGCGTGCGAAGCCAGGCGGTGCCGAGACGGGAGTTGAACAGGGCGAGCACCTCCGCAAGGCGCCGCTCCCCCTCCCCGTCCCGCGGGACGAGCGTGACCACACCGGCCAGGGCCGCCGCCCCGGGGTCGGTCAGGCGGGCGCAGAGGAACCCGCCCGCCACGCGTGGATACTCAAGCGCACCCACCCGTCCCGGCTGTCCCCAGACGGCCTCGCCGCGGATGCGCAGCCGCGTCGCCGACACCCACCCGTCGCGCCCCTGACCGCCCGACAGCCGCGCCCAGCCGGCGTCGGCATCGCCCAGCTCCCACCAGTGCCGCACATCACGGGCGTTGTCACCGGTCCAGACGCCGTCGAACGACGTGAAGTGATCACCCACCGTCGGCCGCGGGTCGCCGCCCAACATCACCGTCGCCGGGATCGACGGTGCGAACGGAACGCTCCCGCCGATCGGCCGCGCCACGCCGCGCCCGACCGTGACGAGCGGCGCATCCACACCGCGCACACCCGCCCGGGGGGCCAGCACCGGCCACCCGTCCGACGGTCCACCGCGCTCGAGCACGCTCATCGCACAGAAGACAAGCGGCGCCTGCGCGAACACGCCCTGCCCCATGCGAACGACCACCCGCGGCCCACCGTCGGCGAGCACGTCCCGACGCAGGTCGTCCGCGCCACGGTCGTTGAGCCATCCGGCCGGCGTGATGGTGCCGCATCGCCCCGTCGCCGCGGTCATCGTCCAGCAGCGCCGCTGCACCGCCACGGCCAGGTCGCTCACCGCGCCGGCGCCCGCGTCGCGAAGCCGCTCCCGCAGATCGGGGGCGAGCAAGCGGGACCCCACCCACGGCGGGTTGGTCACCACCACGTCCCACCGGCGATCGTCCCAGACATCCGGCGCGAGGCTTCCCAGCGGACCGTCCAGCACGCGCACGCACCCGGTCGCCGCTGCGGGCACGAGCCCCCGCAGCTCACGCCGCGCGATCGCCACCGCCTCCGCATCCAGGTCGCCACCCCACACGCACGGTGCGACGACCCGCGCGATGTCCGCGTCGGACATGCGCACACCCGCCATGCGCGCCTCGTCGTGCGCCATCTGCAGGAGCATCCGCGCCGCCTCCAGAAGGAACCCGCCGGCCCCGCAGCACGGATCCACCACACGCAGCGTCGCCACCGGACGGGGTGGGCGCGCGGGGCCGACGGCCTCGGGGACGATCCGCGTCCAACGGGCCCGCAGCGGCGATCCCGGGTGCATGGCCAGCCACATCGCCCCGAGCGTGTTCTGCAGCAGGAACTCGACGATGGGCCCGGGTGTGTAGACGCGGGTGGCGGCGACGAGGTCGTCGGCGCCGATGCGCCCACCGTCGCGTGCCCGGGCGAACGCCGCGTCCTTGTCCGGCAGGTGGAAGTCCTCGTGGAACCACCCCTCGCCCGCCGGCACCCGCCCCAGCTGGCCGCGCCGCACCGCGGCCAAGACCGCGGCGCGTGCCTCGGCGAGGTCCGCACCGGCCGCCAGCGCGTCGCGGCGGGCGACCGCGATCGACCGTCGCAGTGCGCGACGGTCGATGGGTGGATCAGAGTCCGGCGATGTAGGCCCGGTAGGCGTCTGCGTCCATCAGCCCCTCCAGCTCGGAGGGCTCGGTGAGGCGCACCCGGATGAGCCAGCCGTCACCGTAGGGGTCGGAGTTGACCGACTCCGGCGTCTCCTGCATGCCCTCGTTGACCGCGACGACCTCGCCGCTGGCCGGGGCGATGATGTCGGAGACGGCCTTGACCGATTCCAGCTCGCCGTAGCTTTCGTCCTTGACGATCGCGGCCCCCACCTCGGGCGGGTCGAAGTACACGACCTCACCGAGGGCGTCCTGTGCATACCAGGTGATGCCGAAGACGGCCTCGTCACCGTCGACGCGCACCCAGTCGTGCTCCTGGTGGTACCGCAGCTCACCGGGATAGGTCTCGTCGGACATCAGTCGCCGCCTTTCGGGGAGGTGTCGATCAATGGGCGCTTGCGCGTGACCGCGGCCTTGCGCTTGCCGCGGATGTCGATGGTGAGGGGCGTGCCCGGGTCGGCCAGGTCGGCGCGCACGTAGGCGAGGCCGAAGCCCACGTCCGCGGTCGGCGAGAGCGTGCCGCTCGTCACCACGCCGACGATCGCGTCGTCCTGCAGGACCTCGCATCCCGCGCGCGGGATGCCCGCCTCGGTCAGCTCGAACATGACGAGCCGCTCCGGGGTGCCGGCCTCGGCCTGGTCGCGCAGCGTCTGCGCGCCGATGAAGTCGCGGTCGAGCGCGCACGCCCACCGAAGGCCCGCCTCGATGGGGGTGCGCTGCAGGCTGAGGTCGTTGCCGTAGAGCGGGTAGCCCATCTCCAACCGCAGCGTGTCGCGTGCCGCGAGCCCCACCGGCGACGGCGCGTCCGGGCCCGCCATCAGCGCATCCCACAGCGCCACGACGTCACCGGACGCGCACATGATCTCCACCCCGGGTTCACCGGTGTAGCCGGTGCGCGCCACGTGACAGTCCACGCCACCCAGTCGGACCGGCGCGATGTCGAAGTACCCCAGGGCGTCCAGAAGCGGCGCCTCGACACCGGCGAGCGGCAGCACGGCGTCCTCCCATCCCCGCCCCTGCACGGCGAGCATCGCGTGGTGGTCCGACACGTCGGTCGGTTCCACGTCGTCGGTCGCGTGCGCCGTGAGCCATTCGACGACCGGCTCCACGTTGGCGGCGTTGCAGACGATCAGATGACGGGTGACCCCCGTCCGATAGATGATCAGGTCGTCGATCACCCCGCCGTCCTCGCGGCACAGGATCGTGTACTGCCCCTTCCCGATCTCCAGAC
Organism: uncultured Bifidobacteriaceae bacterium; assembly: GCA_964628685.1. GTDB lineage: Bacteria > Actinomycetota > Thermoleophilia > Miltoncostaeales > Miltoncostaeaceae > CALMEC01. The sequence goes on from CAZVNM010000004.1 coordinate 133,793, forward strand.
GGGCCACGTCGTTGGTGAGCATGCGGCCCAGGAAGGCCTCACCGCCGGTCCCCGACACCTCGATCTGCCCCATGTGCGACACGTCGAACACGCCGCAGCGTTCGCGGACCGCCCGATGCTCCTCGCGCACGCCGGCGTACTGGATGGGCATGTCCCAGCCGGCGAACGGCGCCATCCGTGCGCCGAGGGCGACATGGCGGTCATGCAGGGGTGTGCGACGGGACTGGCCGACCATGTCACCGGACGCTACCATGCGCCTCTTCGCGCCACGCATCGGCGCCACCGATTCCCGCAGGACTCAACGTCGATGACCGCACCGCCGATGCAGGGTGGAGGATGAGCAGCCAGGACCCACCAGCACACCGCTCCGACGACCGGTCCTCGCGATCGCCGTCGGACGGTTCGCCGACGCCCGAGCTGGTCGCCGCGCTGCAGGCGGTGATCGACCTCCTCCCCCATCTCGTGTGGATCAAGGACAACGACGGCCGATATGTGGCCGTCAACCACTTCTACGCGAACCGGACCGGGCGGTCCGCGATCGACGAGATCATCGGCCTCACCGATCACGACATCTTCCCGGCGCACATCGCCGACGCCTTCGTCGCCAACGATCGGCACATCCGCGAATCGCGCAGGGCGCAGCTGCTGGCCGAGCAGGTCGTGATCCCGCCCGACGAGCAGGTGCGTCACCTGGAGGCGCACAAGGGGCCCATCATCGTCGACGGCGAGGTGATCGGAACGGTCGGCTTCGCCCACGACGTGACCGACGTGTCCGACCTGGGTGTGGCCGACGAGGACGGGTCGCCGCACCAGTTCCGGCTGATGGAGGCGCTGCCGTTCGACCTCATCCGCTACGACCGCAACTGCCGGCGCGTGTTCGTCAACCGCCACTTCCGGCAGCGGCTGGAGGAGGGTACCGGGATCCTGACGGGCCAGTCGCCCGAGGAGACCTGGAGCGACAGCTCGATCGGCATGAGCCCCGCCGACTATCAGCAGCGTCTGCGCGAGGTCCTCGCGACCGGCAGACCGCAGGCGTTCGAGCTTGGCAGCGCCGAGCACGGCGTCTTGGAGCTCGTCCGCCTCATCCCCGAATGCGGCCCGACCGGCGAGGTCGTGAGCGTCCTGATGGTCGGCGTGGACATCTCCGAGCTTGCCGAGTACCGCGCGATGGTCAGCCACCTCGCGCACCACGACAGCCTCACCAACATGCCCAACCGGTCGATGTTCCGCGACCGGGTGGCGGCTGCCGCCGCGATGGCCCGGCGCCACGGGACGATGTACGGGGTGCTCATCCTCGACATCGACCGGTTCAAGGCGATCAACGACGGGCTGGGACACGGCGGCGGCGACCAGATGCTGGTGCAGCTGGCCGAGCGCCTTCGCGCCTGCGTTCGTCCGTACGACCTGGTCGCCCGCCTGGGCGGCGACGAGTTCGCCGTCCTCATGGACGACGTGACCTCGCTCACCGACATCCGGCGTCTCGCGGAGCGTCTGCGCGCGACGTTCGAGGAGCCCTTCGAGATCGACGGCCGCCAGGTGGCCTCCAGCATGAGCATCGGCATCGCCGCCTACCCGCACGACGGCGAGGACGCGGCCGACCTGCTGCGCGCGGCCGATTCGGCGATGCACGAGGCCAAACGGCTCGGTCGCGACAACATCCAGATGTACTCCGAGGAGCTCAGCCGGTCGTTCTCGGAACGGGTCGCCGTCGAGCGGGAGCTTCGCAGCGCGCTCGAAAACGGGGAGCTGTCGCTCGCCTTCCAGCCCATCGTGACGCTGCAGGGCGAGGTGCGGATCGCCGCCACCGAGGCGCTCCTTCGCTGGACCAATCCGACCCTGGGGTTCGTGTCGCCGGGGGTCTTCATCCCGATCGCCGAGGAGACCGGCCTCATCGCCCCCATCGGGCGCTGGGTCTTCGAGGAGGCCTGCAGCGCGGCGATCCGCATCAACGCGGGACGCCGGATCCCGATCCTCGTCTCGGCCAACGTGTCGGCCCGGCAGTTCACCCGCGACGACCTGGTCGAGCAGATGCGCAGGACGCTCGAGGCGACGGGCTGCGATCCGCGGTGGATCAAGGTCGAGATCACCGAAAGCGTCCTGATGGAGGACGAGGCCCACACCCGCGCGGCGCTCGTCAGCATGTCCGAGATGGGGATCCGGATCGCGATCGACGACTTCGGCACCGGCTTCTCATCACTGTCCTACCTCGCCGCCTTCCCCAGCGACGTCGTCAAGATCGACCGATCCTTCGTCAACGAGATCACCACCGACGAACCCACCCAACACGTCGTCCGCGCCGTCATCGGCATGGCCACCAACCTCCAGAAAGAACTCGTCGCCGAAGGCATCGAAACCGCCGAACAGGCCACCCTGCTCACCGAATGGGGCTGCCACCGCGGCCAGGGCTACCACTTCGCCCGACCCATGCCCTTCGACCAACTGCTCACCGCCATCGCCGACGACGACACCCGCCACACCTGACCCACCCAGGGGCCACCGCCAACCCGCCGCCTTGAGGGTCCGGCCCACGCCGCCGATGATGGATCAGACATGGGTGACCCGAACCAGCGGCGCGGCGGCCGATCGAACCAGGACCCCGGGGACGGGGAGATCGCCGCGTCCGGCGAGACGGCCGATGCCGCCATCCTGCGTGCCCTGCTGGAGGTCCTTCCCATCCAGGCGTGGGTGAAGGGCCCGGAGGGCGCCTACCTCGCGGGCAACACCCGCTTCGCCGCCACCACGCTGGCGGGCACACCCGAGGGGATCGTCGGCCGGGTCGACCCGGACCTGTTCGAGGGTGACATCGGCGTCCCGCTCGCCGCCCACGACGCCGAGATCCGCGCATCACGCGAACCGCGGACCTTCATCGAGGAGATCGTCGTCACCGGCAACGACATCCGCCAGGTCGAGGTGCACAAGGCCCCGGTCACCGTCGACGGCCGGGTGATCGCCACGGTCGGATGCGCCGACGACGTGACCGACCTTCAGCACCTGCGCATCGAGGGACACGCGAGCCGCCACGAGCACGTGCTGATGCTCGAATCCCTCCCGATCACCATCATCCGCTACGACACCGACTGTCGCCGCACGTTCGTCAACAGCCACTTCGCCCGGGCGTATCCGGGCGACGCATCGGAGCTCCTCGGCACCAGCCCCCGGGAGCTGTGGACCGAGGGGATCTTCACGACGACCGCCGACGAGTTCCAGCGTCACATCGAGACGGCGCTTCAGACGGGAGAGCCGCAGACGTTCGAGATGGAGGCCATCAACCCGCCGCTCCTCGAGCTCATCCGCGCACTTCCGGAGCGCGACGCGGCGGGCCGGGTGACCGGCGTGCTCATGGTCGGCGTCGACATCTCGGACCTGGCCGAGTACCGGTCCAAGATCGCCCACCTGGCGTTCCACGACCACCTCACCAACCTGCCGAACCGGGCGATGTTCACCGGGCGGATGGAGGCGGCCGCGGCATTGGCCGCGCGCAACGACACGATGTTCGCCGTGCTGATGCTGGACGTCGATCGCTTCAAGACGGTCAACGACACGATGGGCCACGCGGCCGGCGACGTCCTGCTCACGCTCGTGGCCGACCGGCTGCGGGCGAGCGTCCGTCCGTACGACCTGGTCGCGCGCCTCGGGGGCGACGAGTTCGCCGTCCTCATGGAGGACATCGCGAGCCCCACCGACCTCCGCCGTCTGGCCGACCGGCTGCTTGCGACCTTCGCGACCCCGTTCGTGGTCGAGGACCGTGAGGTGAGCGTCACGACGAGCATCGGCGTCGCGACCCATCCGCACGACGGCCGCGAGGTCGAGGACCTCCTGCGCGGGGCCGACTCCGCGATGTACGAGGCCAAGCGCCTGGGCCGCGACAACGTCCAGTTCTTCTCGCACGAGCTCAGCCGCTCGCTCTCCGAGCGTCTGGCGGTCGAGCGCGAGCTGGGACGTGCGCTCGACCGCGGTGAGCTGTCGCTCGCCTTCCAGCCCATCGTCATGCTCCGCGACGACCGGCGGATCGCGGCCGCCGAGGCGCTCCTTCGCTGGAACAACCCGTCGCTGGGGTTCGTCTCACCGGCCGTCTTCATCCCGATCGCCGAGGAGACCGGGCTCATCGCCCCGATCGGACGCTGGGTCTTCGAGGAGGTCTGCCGCGCGGCGGCGCAGATCAACGGCGTGCGCGAGCGGCCCATCTACATCGCGAGCAACGTTTCGGCGCGTCAGTTCGTGCGGACCGACCTGGCCGTCGAGATCGCCGGGACCATCGAGCGGACCGGCTGCGACCCGCGGTGGCTCAAGATCGAGATCACCGAGAGCGTCCTCATGGACGACGACGTGGACACCCGGGCGACGCTTCGGGCCATGTCCGAGATGGGGATCCGGATCGCGATCGACGACTTCGGCACCGGCTTCTCATCACTGTCCTACCTCGCCGCCTTCCCCAGCGACGTCGTCAAGATCGACCGATCCTTCGTCAACGAGATCACCACCGACGAACCCACCCAACACGTCGTCCGCGCCGTCATCGGCATGGCCACCAACCTCCAGAAAGAACTCGTCGCCGAAGGCATCGAAACCGCCGAACAGGCCACCCTGCTCACCGAATGGGGCTGCCACCGCGGCCAGGGCTACCACTTCGCCCGACCCATGCCCTTCGACCAACTGCTCACCGCCATCGCCGACGACGACACCCGCCACACCTGACCCACCCAGGGGCCACCGCCGATCAGGGATGGAAGGGTGGGTCCGTCCCGGGGGACGGACCCACCGCGGGTCGACCGCGGAAAGCACCCGGACCGCGGTCGACGGCCTCGACTACTTCTCGCGCAGGAAGTCCGGCACGTCCAGGACGCCGTCGTCGTCGCCCACCACGAGGTCACCGCGGTCGTCCGAGAACGACGGCACCGACGGGGTCGGGCGTGACGGAGCGGGCTGTACCGGCTCCTCGCGCCGGGCGCCGCCGGCCTCGTAGTTGGGAAAGAGCGGCTCGCGACGCCACGATCCCTGGCTGCTTCCCTGCTGCTGGCGGGGCCGCTCGCCGCGCTGCTGCGGCGGCTGGCGCGGGCCGTCGAACCCGGTCGCGATGACCGTGACCCGCAGCTGGTCGCCGACGTTCTCGTCGACCACGGCGCCGAAGATGACGTTGCAGTCGCTGTGGCTGGCCTCGCGGATGATGGTGGCCGCCTCGTTAATCTCGAACAGGCCCACGTCGGTGCCGCCGGTGATGTTCATGAGGACGCCGGTCGCACCCGCGATGGTGCTCTCGAGAAGCGGCGAGGAGATGGCCATGCGCGCGGCCTCGGAGGCGCGGTGCTCGCCGGTGGCGACGCCGATGCCCATGAGCGAGGCGCCGGCGTTGGCCATGATGGTGCGCACGTCGGCGAAGTCGAGGTTGACGAGGCCGGGGATGGTGATGAGGTCGGTGATGCCCTGCACGCCCTGGCGAAGGACGTCGTCCGCCAGACGGAACGCGTCGACGATCGACGTGTTGGGGTCCACCACCTCCAGCAGGCGCTCGTTGGGGATGACGATGACCGAGTCGACGTGTGCACGCAGCTCGTCGATGCCCTCGTCCGCCCGGCGGGTGCGCTGCGCGCCCTCGAACGAGAACGGCTTGGTGACGACGCCGACGGTGAGCGCACCCTGCTCGCGGGCGATCTGGGCGATGACCGGTGCTGCGCCGGTGCCGGTTCCGCCGCCCTCGCCGGCGGTGACGAACACCATGTCCGCGCCGCGGATCGCCTCCTTCAGCTCCTCGCGACTCTCCTCGGCGGCCTCGCGCCCGACCTTGGGGTCGGCACCGGCGCCGAGCCCCTTGGTGATCGTTCCGCCGAGCTGCAGCTTGACGTCGGCGTCGCACATCGCGAGCGCCTGCGCATCGGTGTTGACCGCGATGAACTCCACGCCACGCAGTCCTGCGTCGACCATCCGATCGACGGCGTTGGTGCCTCCGCCGCCGACCCCGATCACCTTGATGACGGCCAGATAGTTGTCCACGAGTGAAGCCCCTTCGGAAGTGCGAACCATTCGAATTCGATGCCGCATCGAGGGTTTGAGCCCGTTTCGAACAAACCCTCAACCGCCGCTTTACTACCGCGAGTGTCGAATTTGCGGGAGGGGCGACGCGCCTGAAGCAGGCCGTCCCAGCACGGCAAGTTACGGAAACGCCTCCGCCGTGTCAAGCAACAGTCGACCTACGGTTGAATGTTCGTCGCGTCCGACCCTGAGTCTTGAGTTGCCGTTGAGTCTTCCGTGGACCGTTCGACGCCGCCCAGGATCAGGCTGCCGGGTGCGCTGAGGTCGATGTAGTCGGCGTCGGCGAGGTCGGCCTGCGCCTCGGGGTTCGCGAGGATCGCGTCGAGGGCGATCGCCTTGCGCCGCAGGTCGATCGGCTGTCCGAACCGCACCTCGGGCCCCCCGGTGAGACGGCCGGTCAGCACCCCTCCCGCGACCCGCAGGTCGCGCACCCGCGACGAGACGTCGGGCGAGATCGCGGCGGCCACCCGAAGCGCCGCGCGGGAACCGTCGTCGGGCAGCCGCTCCCCCACGCGGGCGCCGCGCACGCGGATCTCGGGCAGGCCCGCCGCCGTGGTCGTCCCGGTCCGCTCGGCCTGCAGGAACCGCCCCGTGCGGGAGACGAGGTAGCGGCCGCCGCCGTCGGTGACGGCCACCGCACCGGGGACCGCCTTGGTGATGCGGACGACGAGACCGCGCGGGTAGTCGTGGCTCACCTGGACGCCCTCGACCCACGGTACGGGTGCCAGCGCGCGTTCGATCTCCCCGCTCGGCAGATGGAGTGCGTCGCCCCCGACCGCCGCGACCTGGATCGCACGCACGACCCGCGCCTGGTCGGGCAGGTCGTAGCCGGTCACCGACACGTGCGAGACCGTCATCGCCGGGCCGGTGAGGATCCACCACGTCCCGCTGAGCATCGCGGCGCCCGCCACGCCGGTGAGAAGGACGGTCCGCCGGCGGCGGTGGCGTGCGGCCACCACGTGACGACGGCGGTCGACGAGGCGGGTCGAGACGCCCGAGGTCACGCGTTTCCGCCCGCGGTCGTCCCCGCCCCGCCGCGCGGTGCGTTCGTGGATCGGCCGGCGCGGTGTCCGGCCGTGGGAGGAAGACCACGGAGCATCAGGACTGTGTTTGCAGCCGCCCCGCCAATTCCTGCCCGAGGGTCGTCACATCACCCGCGCCGAGGGTCAGCACGAGGTCTCCCGGACGCACCAGGTCCATGACCGCGTCGGCCGCCGCCGCGAGGGTCGGGGCGAACACCGCGGGCGGCCGCACCGCCGCGGCCACGTCGCGGCCGCTGATCGTCGGGTCGTGCGGCTCGCGGGCCGCGTAGATCTCGGTGACCACCGCCACGTCGGCCCCGCCGAGCGCGGCCGCCGTCTCGTCCAGAAGCGCCCTGGTGCGGGAGTAGAGATGCGGCTGGAACACCGCCACGATCCGTCCGTCGTGGCGTTCGCGGGCCGCCGCCAGCGTGGCCGCGAGCTCGGTCGGGTGGTGGGCGTAGTCGTCCACGATCGTGACGCCCCCCACGCTCGCCCGAAGCTCGTATCGACGTCCGACGCCGCCGAACGCCCGCAGCGCCGCGACGGCCCGCGCGGGCGCGACCCCGCACCAGTCGGCCAGGGCGACGGCGCAGGCCGCGTTCTCGACGTTGTGGCGCCCCGGCACCGCGAGGCGCAGCGCGACGGCGTCGGCGTCACCGCAGACGAGCGCGGGACCGCCGTCGGCGTCGACGATGCGACACCATGCGCCCGCGTGGTCGCCGATCTCACGGACCGGACAGGGTGCGGACTCGGCGACGCGTCGCGCCCGCTCGTCCGGCCCCACCACCAGGACGCCGTCGGCGGGGAGGGTGGCGACGAACGCGCTGAAGACCTCTTCCACCTCGTCGATGCTCGCGTAGGTCGCGTGGTGGTCGTGGTCGACGTTCAGGAGGATCGCCGCCTCGGGCCGCAACCGAAGGAGGGACCGGTCGCTCTCGTCGGCCTCCGCCACGAACCACGGGCCCTCGCCCCACACCGCCCCGGTGCCGCCGCCGCCCGGGATCGTCGCCCCGACGCAGGCGGACGGGTCACCCAGCGCCACGACGAGCATGCCGCTGGTGGTGGACTTTCCGTGTGCGCCCGCCACCGCAAGCCCGCGCCGCATCGCCATCAGCTCGGCCAGCAGGTCGGCACGGTGGATGACCGGGATGCCGCGCGCGCGGGCGGCGGTGAGCTCGGGGTTGTCGTCGGCGATGGCGGTCGACACGACCAGCGCGTCCACCTCACCCAGCGCATCGGCGCCGTGGCCGGCCCGTGCGGCGATCCCGATGGCGCGCAGGTCGGCGAGCACGGCCGAGTCGTCGCGGTCGGTGCCCGACACCCGGTAACCGGCCTGGGCCGCAAGGCGCGCCAGGCCGCTCATGCCGGCACCGCCGATGCCGACCATGTGGATCGCGCGTGCGCTCATCCGCGGACCGCCCGTGTGAGCATGCGGGCGATGCGCTCCGCGGCGTCCGGTCGTGCGACCGCGCGCCCCGCCTCCCCCATGCCCGCCAGACGATCGGGATCGTCCATGAGCTCGCCGATCAGCCCCGCAAGGCGGTCGGCGGTGCACTCGGCGTCGGGGACGAGGACCGCCGCGCCGGCATCGGCCAGCCAGCGGGCGTTGCCGGTCTGGTGGTCGGCCGTGGCGTGCGGATAGGGCACCAGGATGGCGGGACGCCCGACGGCCGCAAGCTCGAACACCGATCCGCCGGCGCGTGAGACCACCAGGTCGGCGGCCGCCACCGCGTCGCCGAACGCGTCCAGGTAGCCCAGCAGGTGATAGCGCTCGGGCGGGTCACCGCCCAGGATCGCCCGCACGTCGTCGACGTTGCGCGCACCCGCGAGGTGCACCAGATGAAACGGCGGGCCGTCGCGGTAGGCGGTGGCGACGGCCGTGTTGATGCTGCGCGCGCCCTGGCTCCCGCCGGCCACGAGGACGCACCGCGCGTCCTCCGGGATGCCGAGCGCCGTGCGCCCCGCCGCCCGCGACGCCCCGGACACGTCGGGGCCCACCGGCCGGCCGGTGACGACGAACTTCGGCTCGGATCGTCCGGCGATCGGAAAGGCGAGGGCCACGTGCCGGGCGAGTGGCGCCGCCAGACGGTTGGCGAGCCCCATGTGCGAGTCGGCCTCGGTGAGCACGAGCGGGATGCGAAGGATGCGGGCCGCCACTGCGACCGGGCCGGCCAGGTAGCCGCCGCCGCCCATCACGGCCTGCGCCCGGCGGCGTCGCAGGATCGCGATGGCGCGCGGAACCGCCGCCAGAGTCAGCCAGAGGGTGCGCAGGTTGGCGGGCGACAGGCTGCGCGCCAGGCCGCGCATGGGCAGCACGTCCTCCTCGTAGCCCGCGGCGCGCACGAGCCCGTCCCCGGCGCCGCGCCCCGTCCCGATGAAGGTGACCCGGGCGCCCTCAGCTCGCAAGGCGGCGGCGACCGCCATCGCGGGTTTGACGTGACCCGCCGTCCCGCCCGCCGCGATCACCACGCGAGGTCCGCGGTCCGGTTCGTGCGCTTCGTGCATTGGCTCCCTGTCGCGAGATGTTGATGAGGATGCCGACCCCCGTCAGGCATACCACGAGGTTGGTGCCGCCGGCCGAGACGAGCGGCAGCGGCACGCCGGTGATCGGGAAGAGCCCCATCACCTGCGCCAGGTTGATAGCCGCCTGGAGGGCGATCATCGTGGTCACGCCCACGGCGAGCAGGCGGGTGTGCAGCGACCCGGCCCGCATCGCGATGCGGTACCCCATCGTCCCCACCAGGGCGAATCCCGCGATCAGGGCGAAGAGGCCCAGAAGCCCCAGTTCCTCGCCGATGATCGCGCCGATCATGTCGGTGTGCGCCTCTGGCAGGTAGTTCATCTTCTGGATGCTGTTGCCGAGGCCGCGCCCGAACAGGCCGCCGGAGCCGATCGCGATCTGGGCCTGCACGTTCTGGAACGCCTCGTGCGTCGGGTCGGCCCAGGGGTCGAGGAACCCGCGCACGCGACTCAGCTGGTAGGGCGACGTCGCGATCGTCACGAGGGCCCCCATGACGACGGCGCCGAGCATGATCCCGATCTTCTGCAGCGGGATGCCCGCCACGAACACCATGGCGAGGACGATCGCGACCAGGATCGATGCGGTTCCCAGGTCCGGCTCGAACTTGATGAGCGCCGCGAACGCGAGCACCACCACGATGAGGGGCACCATCCCCCGCCGCCGGGTCAGCATGCGCGGATCGCGCGCCACGATGGTGGCCACCCACAGGATGACCGCGAGCTTCGCGAGCTCGGACGGCTGCACCTGGATCCCGCCGACGACCAGCCAGCGCGTGGCGCCGTTGATCACCGGCGAGATGGGCGGCGGCATGAGGAGCACCGCCACGAGCATGGCGCCCGCGATGGCGAGGGCCAGGGGCGCGACGCGCCGCAGCGCGTCGGACCGCATCCGCACCGCGAGGCCCAGGGCCACGAAACCGATGACCGTGAAGGCGATCTGACGCTGGATGATGCCGGTCGGGCTGCCGCCGGCGATGATCGCGTCTGCGCTCGTGGCCGAGTACACCATCACCAGGCCGAAGCACACCAGGAAGAGCGACGCGCCCAGCAGCAACCGCTCCTGCCGACGGTGGGTCGCCGACTGTGCCCGAGACCCGGACGTCGCTGAGGGGTGCGCCATCGGGTGTCAGGTTCGACGCCGGATGCCCGCCCCCTGCGCTGACGACGCGGTCAGGGTTCGGGCGTCACCGCTCCCGCGCGCCCACCCGTCACCGCGTCGCGAAAGGCGCGTCCCCGCGCCTCGTAATCGCTGAACTGGTCGAGGCTCGTGCAGGCCGGTGCGAGCAGCACCACGTCCCCGGAGGATGCGGCCGTGCGCGCCGCCGCGATAGCGGCGTCGATGGTGCCGCTCGTGACGACCGGGATGCCCACCGCGTCGAACGCCGCGGCGAGCTCCGGAGCGGCCTCCCCCACCAGGTAGGCGGCCACGACGCCGCCGGCGGCCCGATCGGCGAGCGGGGCGAACGGGGTGCCCTTGCCACGTCCGCCGGCGATCAGGTGCACGCGCGCGGGATATGCGTCCAGCGCGGCCATGGCGGCGTCCGGATTGGTGGCCTTGGAGTCGTTGACGTAGGTGACCCCGTCGACCTCGGCCACCACCTCCAACCGGTGCTCCACCCCGGGGAACGAGGCGAGCCCCGCGGCGAGCGCCGCGGCCCCCGCGCCCATGTGGGCCGCCAGCGCGACGGCGGCCATCGCGTTCTGACGGTTGTGGCGTCCGCGCAGGGCCACGTCGTCCCAGTGGGCGACCAACCCCAGATCCGCATGGTGCAGGCCGCCCTCGGCCCAGGCGATCGACCCGTCGACCGGCGTCTCGTCCACGCTGCGGGCGGGCGCCGCACCCGGGATCGCCGTCCCCGCCGGCGCGACGGCCAGGTCGTCCGCAGCGAGGTTCGCGAACACCCGCAGCTTGGCGGCCGCGTACGCCTCCATGTCGCCGTGGCGGTCCAGGTGGTCGGGCGTGACGTTGAGGAGGACCGCGGCCACCGGATGAAACGCGTCGGCCACGCCCTCCAGCTGGAAGCTCGAGCATTCGACCACCAGCACGGTGGCGTGGGGGGTCGTCTCGACCAGCCCGCTCACCGGCGTGCCCTGGTTTCCGCATGCGATCGCCGGGATGCCCGACTCGCGCAGCAGGTGGGCGGTGAGCTCGGTGGTGGTCGTCTTGCCGTTGGTGCCCGTCACGGCGATGATCGGGCAGTCGGTGTGGCGTGCGGCGAGCTCCACCTCGCTGATGACCGGGATCCCCGCAGCACGGGCGGCGACCACCGGCGGCGCGCCCTCGGGCACCCCGGGGCTCTTGACCACGAGGTCCACATCGGTCACCGGATCCGCCGTGCCGGTGCGCGCATCCACACCCGCGGCCAGGAGGTCGTCGACGGCCACGTCGCCGGCGTCGATCGCCACCACATCCCAGCCGGTGCGTGCGAGCAGCAGCGCCGCGGCGCGCCCGGAGCGCGCCAGCCCCACCACCAGCGCGCGGCTCACGGCAGGTCCCGGAAGAAGAGCGTGAAGCCGGTGGCCGCCAGGAGCGATGCGAGCAGCCAGAACCGCACGATGATCTTGGTCTCGCTCCAGGCCGCCATCTCGAAGTGGTGGTGGATGGGGGTCATGAGGAAGACCCGGCGGTGGAACCGCTTGAAGACGACCACCTGGACGATGACCGACAGCGCCTCCAGGACGAAGACCCCGCCGATGATCACCAGGAGGATCTCGGTCTTGGTCATGACGGCCATCGAGGCGATCGCGCCGCCCAGCGCATAGGAGCCGGTGTCACCCATGAAGACGCCCGCCGGGAACGAGTTGAACCAGAGGAACCCCAGGCACGCCCCCACCATGGCGGCGCAGAAGATGGCCAGGTCCATCTGCCCGTAGATGGCGTTGCCCACCGTCTGGCTGGCCACGAAGGCCATGCCGGTGTAGGCGAGGAGGGCGATGCCGGAGGTGCCCGCCGCCAGACCGTCCAGCCCGTCGGTCAGGTTGACGGCGTTGGCGAACCCGCTGATCACCAGGTAGACGATGACGGTGAAGACGTAGGGCCCCACGTCGAACGCGCGGTCGATGATCGGGATGTGGATGGTCGTCGCGAAGCCGGTGATGCGCACCGCCACCAGCACGAACACGATCGAGATGATGAGGAGCAGGAGCATCCGCCACTTGCCGGCGAGACCGCCGGAGCGCTTGTGCCAGACCTTCATCAGGTCGTCGGTGAACCCGATGGCGCCGCACGCCACCGTGGTGCCGAGCACCATCATCGCCTGCGTGCTGCGCGTGGAGAGGATGAGGAACGGCACGGCGCACGCGATGAGGATGAGCACGCCGCCCATCGTCGGGGTGCCCTGCTTCTGGGCATGGGCGTCGGGGATGAGCCCCTCGGGCCGCACGAACTGGCCGACCTCGTTCTTGCGCAGCCATCCGATGAACTTGGGGCCGAGGAAGAGCAGGAGTGTCGCGGCCGCGATGGCGGCGATGAGGACGCGCTCCACGGCTCAGGCCGCCCCGAGCGCCGCGGTCACGCGCTCGAGGGCCATGGACCGCGACCCCTTGACCAGGACGGTGTCGCCCTCGCGCACGTGGTCCCCCACGTCGGCCAGCAGGGCGTCCACATCGCGGAAGTGGACCGCACCGTCGCCGAAGCCCTTCACGTACCAGGCCGCCCGGGTGCCGACGCCGATCACCAGGTCCACGCCGGCCGCGCGTGCGGCCTCGCCGATCTCACGGTGGAAGTCGGCCTCGCCGCCGCCCAGTTCCATCATGTCGCCAAGGATGGCGACGCGGCGGCCGGGGCGCCCGGCCAGGTCGTCGATCGCTGCCCGCATCGAGATGGGGTTCGCGTTGTAGCAGTCCTCGATGAGGGTGCCGCCCACCGCAAGCGGTCCGACGTTGCCGCGCATCGCCGAGAGCGTCACGTCCACCCGCGTGCCGGCGGCGGGCGCATGGCCCAGGGCGATGCAGCAGGCCTCAGCGGCGGCGGCGCAGCGGCGCTGCCACCCGATCTCGAGGTTCATATCGAGGTCGACGGTCGGCGCGTCGCCGAACCAGATGACCCTCACCTCTTGATCGAGGGTCGAGATCAAAGGTTCGAGTAGGGGTTCATCCTCGGGCACCACGGCCACGCCGTCGGGTGAAAGTGCCTGCAACAGCTCGAATTTGGCCCTCGCCACGTTCTCGACGGTTCCCAGGAGCTCCAGGTGGGCCGGGCCGATCGCGGTGATGCATCCCACGCTGGGTGGTGCCAGCTCGGCCAGCTGTGCGATCTGTCCGAGGCCGCGCATGCCCATCTCGATCACCGCCACCTCGGTGTCCTCCCGGATGGCGAGCAGTGACAGGGGCACCCCGATCTCGGTGTTGCGGTTGCCGGGCGTGCCCTCCACGCGGACCCCGGCCGCGGTGAGCATCGCCACCAGGATGTCCTTGGTGGTCGTCTTGCCGGTCGCACCGGTCACCCCCACCACGCGGGCACCCGACCGTGCGATCGCGGCCCGGCCGGCGTTCTGGAGCGCGAGCGCCGGATCGGGGGTCACGATGACCGGCTTGCGGATCGAGAGGAACTCGCCCTCCAGCCACCGCCAGATCTTCTCGCTGATGATCGCGGCCGCCGCACCGGCGCGCAGGGCGTCGGGCGCGTAGAAGCCGCCGTCCTGCGTCTCGCCGCGGATGCCCACGAAGAGCGAGCCCTCGGGCACGTCCCGCGAGTCGACCGTGGCCCCCTCGAACTCGACCCCCGGCGACCCCGTCGGGATCCGCGCCCCGGGGGTGGCCTTCATGACCTCGTTGGCCGTCATCCTCATGCAAGCGCCTCCAGCACCTCGCGTGCCACCTCCCGATCATCGAACGGGCGCACAACCCCGTCCGTCTCCTGACCGCGTTCGTGTCCCTTGCCGGCGATGACCAGCACATCGCCGTCACCAGCCATGCCGCTCGCCGCGACGATCGCCGCCCGGCGATCCGGTTCGACCACGAGCTCCGCCGGGCCGCGGTCGGCCCCGGCCAGGATCTCGTCGATGATCACCGCCGGGTCCTCGGTGCGCGGGTTGTCCGACGTGACGACAGCGACGTCGGCGAGCTCGCGGGCGATGCGGCCCATCTGCGGCCGCTTGCCACGGTCGCGGTCACCGCCGCACCCGAAGACGACCACCAGGCGCCGCCCGTCGGGCACCAGGCGCCGCGCCTCCTGTAGGACGTTTCGCAGGGAGTCGGGCGTGTGGGCGTAATCGACGATCACCTGGAACGGCTGCCCGGCGTCGACGGGTTCGAAACGTCCCGGCACCCCCGTCACCCCGGCGATCCCACGCGCGATCGCATCGTGGTCGATGCCCAGGATCTCGGCGATCGCCACCACGCCGGTGACGTTTGCGACGTTGAAGTGACCGCGAAGCGGACTCTCCAGGTCGAACGGGCCGCGCGGCGTGACCATCCGTGCGCCGAACCCGCGTGGATGCTGACGCACGTCCTCGGCGCGGACCGGCGCGTCACGCCCCTCGACGGTGAAGCCCAGCGCACCGGGGAGTTCGGCGGCGAGCCTGCGTCCGTGCGTGTCGTCGACGTTGACGGCGGCCGGCGGGTCGTCCCCCTCCCCGTCCGGACGCACGAACAGGGCACGCTTGGACGCGAAGTAGTGCTCCTCGTCCCGGTGGTAGTCGAGGTGGTCGCGCGTGAGGTTGGTGAAGAGCGCGGCCGCGAAATGCACACCGGCCACGCGTCGCTGCGCGAGCGCATGTGACGAGACCTCCATCGCGCAGGCCCGATCACCGGCGTCCAGCATGCGGGTGAACAGGTGCTGCAGGTCGGTGCTCTCCGGTGTGGTGTGCGTGACCGGTTCGATCTCACCACCCACCCGCGCCTCGATGGTGCCGATGAGCCCGCAGGGAAGGCCCGCCGCCTCCAGCACCGCGCGGGTGAGGAACGCGCAGGTCGTCTTGCCGTTGGTGCCGGTGATCCCCACCACCCGCAGCCGGGCGCTCGGGTCGCCCTCGAGGCGGGCCGCCATGAGCGCCATCGCGAGGCGGGCGTCGGACACGAGCACCTGCGGTGCCGGCAGATCGAGCTCCCGCTCGACCACGAGGGCGGCGGCCCCGGCGGCGACCGCCTGGGGTGCGAAGTCGTGACCGTCGACGCGGACGCCGCGCAGGCATGCGAAGGCCGATCCGGACCGCACGGCGTCGGATCGGTAGGTGACCTCGCGCACCTCCACCGGCCGATCCGCGCTCACGCCGAGCAGTCGGGCCCCGGGGAGGCCCGTGGTGAGCTCCTGCAGGATCATTGACGGGAAAATCTAGTACACCCCCTCGGCGGCTCCCGCCGGCACGACGCGGAGGGGACCGTGCGGGCACCCGGCCGGACCCACCGCCACGGCCCGGCGGCGCCCGACGGACGACCGGAGCCACGGGCACGGCACACCCACGACATCAGCCCGGCGGGATGCTCAGATCCTCGAGCGCGTAGTCGGCGATGTCCTTGAACGCCGGCGCCGCGACCTCGCCACCGGTGCGCGGGCCCATGGGATCGGGCTCGTCGATCATGACGCCGATGACCAGCGCCGGCTTCTGCGCCGGCACGTAGCCGATGAACGACGCGCGGAAGCGGTCGTCGAAGTACTTGCCGGTGGTGGGGTCGACTTTCTGGGCGGTCCCGGTCTTGCCGGCGACCTTGTAGTACCTGAGGCTCGCCTGGACGCCGGTGCCGGTGCTGCCCTCCACCACGTCCTCCAGCATGGTGCTGAGCTGACGGGCGGTCGTCGGCTTCATGATGCGCACCCGCTTGCCGCGCGGCTGGGCGGTCCCACCGATCCGGTCCACGAGGTACGGGGTCACCAGCTCGCCGCCGTTGGCGATTGCGGCGTACGCCCGCACCTGCTGCAGCTGCGTCGCCGTCATGCCTTGGCCGATCGGGATGTTGACGGCCTGGGCGTCGTTCCACTTCAGCTTGGGCACGAGCCCGGAATGCTCGTGACCGAGGTCAACCCCGGTCGCCCGACCGAAGCCGAACTTCACCATCCAGCTGCGCAGATTCCCCTTGCTTCGCAGCTGCCTCGAGATCTCGATGATGCCCATGTTGCTCGACCGCTGCAGGATCTCGTTGGTGGTCATCGTCGCCCAACCGTCGCGCGGATGGGCCTCGCCGACCTTGAAGTCGTCCGGCTCACCCTTGACCATGATGAACGGCGGCAGGTTGTACGGGCGGTTCGGTGTGGTGAGCCCGTCGTCCAGCGCACCGGCAACGGTCACCACCTTGAAGACCGAGCCCGGCTCGTACGGATCGGTGATCGACCGCGGCTGGATCGCGTTGACGTTGAGCTTGGCCCGGTTGTTGGCGTTGAGCCGCGGGATCGACGCCATCGCCAGGATGGCCCCGGTGTTGGGGTCCATGACGACCCCCGTGGCGCCCTTCGCACGGTACTTGACCCTGGTGTCGATCAGCACCTC
This sequence comes from uncultured Bifidobacteriaceae bacterium, assembly GCA_964628685.1. GTDB lineage: Bacteria > Actinomycetota > Thermoleophilia > Miltoncostaeales > Miltoncostaeaceae > CALMEC01. The sequence goes on from CAZVNM010000004.1 coordinate 150,786, forward strand.
CTCCAGCCGCTGCTGGATGGACGAGTCGATCGTGAGCTGGACGCCGGTGCCCGGCTGCGGCTTGCGGACCTCCTGGATCTGGACGGTCTGTCCCAGCAGAGCGTCGCGGACCTCGACCCGGCGGCCGGCGCGCCCCTGCAGGGACGTGTCGAGCTGCGCCTCGAGCCCCTCGAGCCCCCTGCCGCTGTCGAGTTCGGTGTAGCCCAGGATCTGCCCGCCGACCGGCCCCAGCGGATAGGTGCGACGCAGGGTGCTCGTGAAGTGCAGACCGTCCAGCTTGAGGTTCTTGAGGTACTGACCGTCCTTCCATCGCACCTGCTTGGCGAGCACGACGTACGGGCGCCGCGACTTCAGCAGGGTGAGCATCTCGTCGCGCCGCGCGGCGTCGGCACCGATGGAGGACGCGACGGTGTCGGCGACCAGCTTCGGATCACGGACGTAGCGTGCGTCGGCGGTGACCTCCATCGACGGGACGTCGGTGGCGAGCGTCTGGCCGTCGGCGCTGACGATGGCACCGCGCATGGCCGGGGTGTCGATGGGGATCCGGTGCTGCACGTCGGCCTTCGACGACAGCCAGGAGGAGCGCACCACCCCCAGCCACACCGCCCGCATCGCGAGGATCGCGAAGAGGCTCGTGACCACGAGGACCAGGATGCGGATGCGCCGCTTCGAACCTGCCGTCGAGCCGGCGCGGGTGCTCACGGTGCCGGCGTCGCGCCCCGCGCCTGGATGTACCGGAGGTCATCGCTCCGCGGCCGGAACATCCCCATCCGGTCGGCCCGCGCGCGGACGGCGACGTCGGTCTGGCTGCGGGTGCCCTGCAGCCGGGCGATCTGCTCCTGGACCTCGGCGGTCTGGCGGGCAACCTGCCCCTGTCGCTTGACGAGGGCGAGCTCGGCGGAGTTGACGTAGATCACCCCGGAGAAGAGCAGCGCGAAGAGCGGGATGACGAGGAGCCCCAGCCGGATGCGGGGCCGGCGTCGCCGGCGCCGCGCCAGTTGGAGTTCGGCCCTGCGCTGGGGCTGCGGTCGTGCCGCCGGACGCGTGGCGACTCGGGCTGCTGCCCGTCCGCTCACGCGTCGCCGTTCTTGACGATGGCCCGCAGGCGCGCAGAATGCGAACGCGGGTTGCGCTCCTGCTCGTCCCGCCGCGGTGCGACGGCCTTGGGCAGTGCCAGGGTGGCCTCGGCGACCCCGCCGCACACGCACTCCGGCAGGTCGGGCGGGCAGGTGCACCCCACCGCGCGCGCCTGCATGAACCGCTTGACGATGCGGTCCTCCAGGGAGTGGAACGTGACGACGACCAGCCGGCCACCGGGGTTGAGGAGTTGGAAGGCGGCCTCGAGACCACGCTCGAGGAGACCCAGCTCGTCGTTGACGACGATGCGCAGCGCCTGGAAGACCCGGCGTGCGGGGTGACCGCCGGCGAAGAGCGCCGGGGTCGGGATGCTGGTGCGGATGATCTCGACCAGGTCGCAGGTCGATGCGATGGGCCGCTCGTCGCGCCGGCGCACGATGGCGCGGGCGATGGGCTTGGCGTAGCGCTCCTCGCCGTAGGTGCGGAACCAGCCGGCCAGCTGGGACTCCTCGGCCGTGGCCAGCAGGTCGGCGGCCGTCGTGGTCAGGCTGCGGTCCATCCGCATGTCGAGCGGTGCGTTGCGGGAGTACGAGAAGCCGCGCTCCGGTTGGTCGACCTGCATGGACGAGAGCCCCAGGTCCATGAGGATGCCGTCGGCCCCCGCACCCTCGTCGACCAGGAGCTCGAGCCCGTCGGCGAAGTCCGCGCGGATGAAGCGCGTGCGGCAGTTGGAGTGTTCGGAGAACGCGACGAAGTGGGGTTCCACCGATGCGTCGCGGTCGATCGCGATGTAGGTCCCCGTGCGATCCAGGTGCGGCGCAAGGGCACGCGCGTGCCCGCCCGCACCGAACGTGCAGTCGACCAGGGTCTCGCCCCTGACCGGCGCAAGCGTCCCGACCACCTCGTCCAGCAGGACGGGGACATGCGGTGTCCGCCGATCAGCCATCGCCGACACGATCGTTGCCATAACTCAGCACCCCCTCTCGGTCCATCTCGTCGATCGCGCTGTCGATCAGCGCGGGATTCCAGAGCTCGAAGTACTCACCGCCGCCCACCAGCTTCACCTTCGTCCCCAGCTGGAGGCGGTCCCGAAGCTCGGGCGGGATGACGAAGCGACCCTGCTTGTCCAGCCCGTCCTGCTCATACGCACCGGCCATCAGGTAGCGGCGAAGCCACCGCTCCCGGTCGTTGCGGATGTTCAGGTCTCCGAAGTGCTCCTGGATCATCGCCGGCCAGTGGTCGCTGGGGACGACCGCAAGGCATCCGTCCAGCCACCGCGCGACGGTGACGCCGTGCGCGAATTCGGGCCGGTGCTTGGCCGGGATGGCCAGCCGGAAGCGGTTGTCGAGACTGCACTCAAACGTCCCCGTGAGTGACGAGCGTTTCATTCCGCGCGTCACAGTACCCCACATCACCCCACATCACAACCCATTTCCCCCACATCCGGACCATTTCACCCCACACGATGGGCAGCCACCCCCCACGGCCGCCCCATCGCACCCCGATCCACCCCCTCGGTGACGCAACGGCGCTTGCTGGAACGGCGATCCGCAAGGCACGTTCCATTGCAATCTGGTGCGAACACTTGTTCGATCGCCTGTTCGGGTCTACAGTCATCGACATGACCACTGCACCCGTCCACCACACCGCACGGCCCGCCGCCCCGCGCCGTCATCTGCGTCTTGTCACCGACGCCCCCGCCCGGCGCCGCGCGACGCGTCCCGGCACCCCCCAGCGCGCGGCCGCGGCCTCCGCCGGTCTCGTGTGCGGGTTCGTCCTGGCGGCGTGGGGCGCGGTCCTGGGCGGCGGGTCGCCCGCCGGCCTGATGGCCGCCGCGTCGGTCGCCTCTGCGGTGCTGTTCGTCGCGCTGGTGGCATGCCGCGCGGGCGTCCGGCGTCGGGCTCGTGCGGCGGCCCGCACCCGCGCCCGCCTGCGGGCGGCGGCCCTGAGGTCGGTGCCCGTCGCCCCGGCGTTCGCCGCACCCGTGTCCGTGCCCGACAACGTGGTGCCGCTTCGCCGCGCAGCGTGACCGACGCAACGGGCCGGCCGGCCGCACTCGCGCTCGTCGGGGACGTCCACGCCAACCTTCCGGCGCTGGATACCGTGCTCGACGCGGTCCGCGCCGCGGGACTCACCCGCGGCGTCTGCACCGGGGACCTGGTGCTGCGCGGCACCGAGCCCGACGCCTGTGTGGCACGCATCGCCCTCCTGGAGTGGCCGACCGTCTGCGGCAATACCGATCGCAAGGTCGCGACCCGTACCCCCCGTCCCCCGTCGCACCCCGCCTCGTCGCGCGTCGGATCGCGCTCGTGGACCCGCCACCGCCTGTCCGATGCGAGCGTTGCATTCCTCGCGGGATGTCCACTCACGTTGCAGATCGCCCTCGGGCGGTTCACGGTGATGGTGATGCACGCCTCGCCGGACGATCCGACGGACGCCGCCTTCGACCCGTCCACCCCCGACGACGACCTGCGTGCCCTCGCCCGTGAGCTCGGCGTCGATGCGGTGGTGTGCGGTCACACCCACCACCAGATGGCCCGCACCGTCGACGGTTGCCTGTTCGTCAATCCCGGCAGCGTGGGCGAGGCGCCCACGCGGGACGAGCGCCCGCGCTGGGCATGGTTGGAGGCGGGTCCGGACGGCCCCATCGCCCACCTGGAGGTGGTGGACGCCCCGCTCGCCGGGATGCGGGTGCCGCGCGGCGACCGCTGACGTCGCGGCACCGTCGGTCGCCGCCGCACGATCGGGGCGAGGGCCGCATGCGGGTCTGGCACTCCCACCAGGCCCACGATCCCGCGGTGGACCATTCGGGAGCAGCTCCCGCGTCGACATGGAGGATGACGCATCCGGCGTGCGGTCGGCGGTGAGGGTCGTCCGGGTTCAGCGGCCCGCGGTCTGAGGACGGGCCCCGCGACTCGGCGCCGGGCGTTCAATTGAACGTCGCCCGCCGTTCAATCGCACAATCCCGACACGACCACGTGACGAATCCACCGCGGATCGACACGGACCCGTGACGACCAGACGCCACGCGGGCCCGAACGGACCGCGGCTTCGCCTCGACCCCGCTCGTCCGACGCGACACGCGCATCGAGGCAGCGGCGCCGACCGTTCAATTGAACGTCGCCCCGCCGTTCAATCGCACAATCCCGACACGACCACGTGACGAATCCACCGCGGATCGACACGGACCTGTGACGCCCGGGACGCCACGCGGGCCCGAACGGACCGCGCGTTCGCGTCGACCCCGCTCGCCCGGCGCGACACCACGCGCATCGAGACAGCGGCCGCGGGACCTCGGGCGCCAACCATTCAATTGAACATCGCCCGCCGCTCAATCGCACGACCCCGACACGAACCCGAGACAGATTCGACGCAAATCGACACGCCCCCCCCCGCGATGCCCCGTACACGCCGGGCCGAACCGACCGCACCCGCTCGACGCCAACCGTTCGATTGAACGCCGCCCGCCGTTCATTTGCACGATCCCGACACGAGTGCGTGATGAATCCACCGCGGATCGTCACGGATCCGTGACGCCCCGGACGCCACGCGGGCCCGAACGGACCGCGGTTTCGCCTCGACTCCGCTCAGCCGGACCGACACACGCGCATCGAGGCAGCGGCGCCAACCGTTCAATTGAACGGTTGGCCGGCGTTCCTTCGTACGAACCCGGCACGAGCACGTGACGAATCCACCGCGGATCGACACGGACTCGTGACCAACCGGTCCGCGTGCCGCACCCCCCGACGACAACGCTTCCGGATCCGCGCAATCGAGACGCGGCCACCGTTCAATCGGGCGACAGCCACCGTCCGATTGAACGCGGCCGCCGTTCAATTGGGCGACAGCCACCGCGCCCTTGGCACGACGGCCACCGTTCAATTGGACGACAGCCACCGTTCAATTGGACGACGACCACCGTTCAATTGGACGACGACCACCGTGCAATTGAACGTCGGCCGCTGTTCATTCGCGGACGGTTCCGTGGCTGATGCGTCACGGTGTCGACACGACGACGGGGTCGATCGTGACGATCGCCCTTGGGAGCGGCGGTTCGCGTCCGGTGCGCCGAGTGCGGCGGTCCCGTTGTTCATCGCGCAGTCGAGCCGAACGCGCGGCGAACCCCACCCGGTCCCGGCCCGCTGCCATGATCACGGCGTGAACGGCACGCCCTCAGCCCACGGTCACGGTCTCCCCGGTGCCGGCTTCGATCTCACCGGACGTCTCGCGCTCGTCACCGGCGGATCGTCCGGCATCGGGTTGGCGATCGCCACCGCGCTCGCGGGCGCCGGTGCCCGAACGACGCTCGTCGCCCGTGACGAGGAGCGCCTCGCGACGGCCGCGGCAGGCATCGGCACGGGACACGCCTGGATCGGAGCCGACCTCGCTGACCGGTCCGCCATCGCGGCCATGCTCGACCGTCTGATCGCCGACCACGGCACCCCGGACATCGTCGTGAACGCCGCCGGCGTCAACCCGCGCCCGGCGATGGAGGACCTGGCGATCGCCGACTGGGACCTGACGATGCGCGTGAACCTGGACGCCCCGTTCCTGATCGGGCAGCGACTGGGTCCGCTCATGGCGGGCCGCGGCCGAGGCCGCATGATCCACATCGCCTCGCAGCAGTCCATCCGGGCCTTCGGGCAAAGCGGCGCCTACGGGGTGTCCAAGACGGCGATCTGCGGCCTCACCCGCTCGCAGGCCGAGGCGTGGTCACCGCGCGGCGTGTGTGTCAACGCCATCGCACCGGGGTTCGTGCACACACCGCTCAGCGAGCCCGCGTTCCGGGAGCCCGGACGCGCCGACGCGCTCGCCGCCCGCACATGATCGGGCGAAACGGCGTTCCGGAGGACATCGCCGGACTGGCGGTCCTGCTGGCGAGCGACGCCGGCGCCTACATCACCGGACAGACGATCTTCTGCGACGGCGGGTTCTCGGTCACCTGACCTCACCGTCCGGTCGTCAGCGCCCGACCGGCACCCCAAGCTCCGCGAGGAGCGCCAGGACGCGCCGTTCGATCTCGTCGCGCACCGGACGGACCGCATCGATGTCCTTGCCCGCGGGGTCGTCGAGCGGCCAGTCCTCGTAGCGCTTGCCGGGCAGCACGGGACACACGTCGCCGCACCCCATGCTGACGACGACGTCCGCCGCGCGGACGATCTCCTTCGTCCAGACCTTCGGGTGCTCCCCGGTGATGTCGATGCCGCGCTCGGCCATGACGGCGATCGCCGACGGGTTGATCCGGTCGGCGGGCTCCGAGCCGCCGGACCAGGCGATCGCCCTGTCGCCCGCATGGTGGGTGAAGAAGCCGAGCGCCATCTGCGAGCGACCCGCGTTGTGGACGCACATGAAGAGGACCGACGGTTTCTCGATGGTGTCGTGCGTGTACCTCGTGGTCATGCGGGGTTCCCTCCGGGTGGTGGGGGTGTCAACCGTGGCGCGACCGACCGGATGCGGGTGGCGATCGCCTCGTACGCGTCGTCGAACGCCGCGTCGGTGGCGACGACGACGGGATCGGGGATCGACCAATGCAGGTCGGCGCGGACGCCGACCTCCTCGTGGGCGCGATCGCACACCGTGACGACCAGGTCGGCGTCGTCGAGCACCGACGACACGTGGCGGGGGCGCACACGGGGCAACTTCAGATGGTGTCGTGCGGCCGCGGCGACGGCGCCCGGGTGAATCCGGTCGGCAGGATGGGTTCCCGCCGACGCCGCCGGAATGGCGCTTGCGCCACGCCACAGCGCGGCGGCCAGATGCGAGCGGGCGGTGTTGGCGGTGCAGACGAAGACGACGCGCTCGGGCGCGGCCGACATCGGCGGTGCCAGGTCGGCGAACGCATGGTGGACCAGGCGCCAATACGCGCGACGGCCGTCCCCCTCCGACCGGCGACGACGGACCAGGCCCACCGCCTCGAGCGTCCTCAGATGGTGGGCCAGGAGGTTGGACGCCACCCCGAGCGACGTGCCGAGCTCGGAGGATGATGCGTCGCCCAGCGCGAGGAGGTCGACGATGCGAAGACGCGTGGGATCCGCGAGCGCACCGTGGAGCGCGGCACGCTCCTCGACGCCGGCCGCCTGTTGATCATCGATCATTGAGTCAATGATAACTGACCCATCGACGACGTCGCATCCGCGTCCCACCTCGGCGGCGGACGAGATGCGGCCCGTCGTGAACGATGCGCGCCGAGCCCCGCGTCCGACGCCGGGGACGCCGTGGGTCAGCCGATGTGCGGCAGCAGGGTGATGACGACGGCGAGCGTCAGGACCGAGCCCAGGGTGGTGAGCACGATCGTCCCTGCCACGGTCCGGGTGTCGCCCCCGTACTCGCGCGTGATCAGGAGCGCGTTCACCGCCGTCGGCATCGCCGCCGACAGCACCAGCACCGCGAGGCCCTGCCCGCTGAGACCCAAAAGCCGACCGATGACGTACGCCGCGGCCGGTGACGCGACCAGGCGCACCACGGTGGCGGCCGCCATCGCACCCGTGGGGCGCGGCCAGCGACCCGCTCCCAGCTGCAGACCGAGGGCCAGCAGGATCATCGGGAGCGTGGCCTGTGCCAAGAGGGTCACGCCGCGGTCGACACCGGTCGGCACGGGGGCGTCGACCAACCGGACGATCAACGCCGCCGCACCCACCCACAGGACGGGCAGGCGGAGGACCGCACGCACGGTGCCGAGCACGGACAGGCCGTCGCGTCCCAGCGTGAGCACCGCGGGTCCGACGACGTACATCCCGACGAACGAGATGAGAAACAGGATCGTGGCCCGCTCGAACCCGGACTGGCCGAACACGAAAAACGCGATCGGAAGCCCCATGTTGCCGGCGTTCCACAGACCGGCACCGATGCTGAGCGCACGCCGTTCGTCCGCCCCGCGCCCGAGGGAGCAGAACCACCCCGCGGCGAGCGATGCGACCAACACCAGGACGTATGCGAGGGTCAGCCGCCCGGCCTCACCCGCCGAGATCGGCGTGTGCAGGACCACGTCGGCGATGAGCGCCGGTGACAGGAGGTAGAGCGTGATCCGGGTGACGGTGTCCTGGTCGATCCGGGTGCGGCTCGCAAGGAGCGCGCCGAGACCGGCCACCACCAGCACCGGCAGAAGGACGTCGGTGAGCGCCTGCCGCACGTCTCAGCGGTGTCGTGAAGCGCGCGCGAAGGTCACGTCGTGCGGTCGTCGGGTCGCTCACCGCGGCGACCGGTGGCGACCAGCTGCGGGCCACGACCGGTCAGCTCGAGGACCCGCGCCAGTGGAACGAGCCCCACCGTGAGCAGCCGACCGCGGGTCGCGGCGCCCGGGTTGATCTGCGGATCGAGACCGGGCGCGATGCTGAAGGCCATCGTCGACGGGTACCGCCATCCCCCACGCGCCCGTGCCTGCACGTGTTCGAACCCGGCGGCCCGCAGCACGTCCGCCAGCACGTCCGCCCGGAAGTGCCAGCGATGGCGACTGGGTTCCCAGCCGTGCCACCGACCCCGGAAGACCCGTGCCTCGAGGCTTCCCGGGTTGGGGACCATCACCACCACCTCGCTCCCGGGACGCAGCCGCTCACGGGTGGCGCGCAGCGTGGCCTCCGGGTCGGGCAGGTGCTCCAGCACGTGCGAGAAGAGCGCCGCGTCGAACCCCCCGGCGTCGGCGGGGAGGTCCTCGATGGTCGTCGCGATGACCCGCGCGATGCCGGCCAGCTGGCGCGCGGCGTGGTCGGCCTCGGTCGCATCGGGTTCGACCGCGGTGACGTCGAACCCGGCCCGTGCCAGCACGCGGGCACGGTTGCCGGCGCCGGCGCCCACGTCCAGCACGCTGATGCCGCGGTCCCACCGCTGCACCGCCGGGCGGAGCTCACCGCGCAGGATCGCATCGGCGACCCGGCGTCCGACGCCCTCCTCGGGCAGCACGGTGGACGCGGCCGGCGCACCCTCGTCGGCGTCCGAGAAGCCGATTCCGCAGCGACGGCATCGCAGGACCGTGACGGTCGGGCCGCCGGTGCGGTCGAACGCGTTGACCCACCGGCGAGCCATGCCGCCGCACCGCGGGCACTGGACGACGGGGACGCGATGGAAGGTCGAGCGGCTCGGCATCGGGATGCCGAGCATATCGGCGCGATGTGCGCCGACGCCGTACCCTCAGCCGGGGGCGGCCCGGGCGTCCGGCGCGGGCGCCGGTGGGTCGTCGGCCGCCGCCTGCCGGCCGTACCGGGCGGCCAGCCATGCGCAGATCATGAGCTGCACCTGGTGGAACACCATGAGCGGCAGCACGATCAGCCCCACCGGCTGGCCGGCGAAGATGATGGCGGCCATCGGCAGGCCCGTCGCGAGCGACTTCTTGGTCCCGCAGAACTGGACGGTGATCGCGTCGGCGCGGTCGAACCGCATCGCGTCGGCCACCAGCCGCGTGAGCCACAGCATCAGCGCGACGAGGACCGTCGCGCCCACGATCAGCACGGCGATGTCCACGAGCCCCACGCGGGACCAGATGCCCTCGTTCACCCCCTTCGAGAAGGCGACGTAGACGACCAGGACGATCGTCCCGCGGTCGGTGAACTTCAGAATCCCCCGGTGATGGGTGACCCACCGGGCGGTGAGCGGCCGCGAGAGCTGCCCCACCACGAACGGCAGCAGGATCTGCAGGACGATGTCGACGATGGCACCGCCGGAGATCTGGACGTCACCGGTCGTGGTGATGAGCGTCAGCACCAGGAGCGGTGTCAGGAGCACCCCCACGAGGTTGCTGGCCGAGGCGCTCACGATGGCCCCCGCCACGTTGCCGCGCGCGATCGACGTGAACGCGATCGACGACTGGACCGTGGACGGCACCAGGCACAGATAGAGGATCCCGACGGCCAGCCCCTCCCCCAGAAGCGGCGACGACGCGTGGCGAAGCCCCACCCCGATCAGCGGGAACGCGACGAAGGTGAACGCGAGGATCACCAGGTGAAGTCGCCAGTGACGCAGGCCCGCGAGCGCCTCCTCGGGCGCCATCCGCGCGCCGTAGAGGAAGAAGAGCAGTGCGATGGCACCGATCACCACCCGATCCATCACGTCGGCGAACGTCCCGGTCGCCGGGAGGACCGACGCCAGGACCACGGCGGCGATGATCGCGAGGATGAACCCGTCGATCCGCAACTTGGACAGAAGCCGCATCGGGCGAAGTCAACCTGATCGGTTGGGACGCAAGCCCGCGACGAGGACACGCCCGAACGTCGCGGCGGCCCGCGGCGTGTCCGTCATCGCCACCAGGTGGGAAGGCGCACCGTGATGCCGGTCGGCGGGCGTGTCCGCGGGCGGGGGGTCGGACGTGGCGGACGCGGCGGACGGATCCGCGGTGTGCGCGGCGCGGTCAGCGGATCGCCGAGCAGGCGGATGATCGGCGGGATCGGGTTGACCGGTGCACGGCGACTCGCACGGTGGTCTCGCAGGACGAGGAGTCCCACGAACATGATGAGGACGACGAGCGTGGCCGCCAGGTACTCGGCGCCCGCCGCACCGCGCTGCCTCCGACACCGCCGCGCCCGCGCGGGCCGTGCATCGTCCCGGCCGCTCACGGTGCCGCTCCGGTCACGCCGCCGATCTGGCCGACGAGCTGGATCACCATCACCCCGATGATGAGAAGGAGCGAGGCCGGCACCATCACCATCGCCACCACCAGCTGCACCTTGGGGGCGGCCTTCGCCGACTGTTCGCGGATCGCCTGGGAGCGGTTGGCGCGAAGGAGCTCGGCCTGCCGGGCGAGCGCGGCGTTGACCGGCGTCCCCAGTTCCTCCGCCTGAAGCAGTGCGCTCACGAGCCCGGTGAGCTCGGCGGTGCCGGTCCTGGCGGCGAGGTCCCGGTAGGCCTCGCGACGCGGTGTGCCCAGATCGAGCTGTCCCAGCATCACGCGCACCTCCTCCACGCAGGCGCCGTCCAGCCGGCGGGCGGCGTGACGAAGCGCGGGTTCGAGCGCGAGTCCGGCATCGGCGCAGAGCACGACGACGTCGATGAGGTCCGGCAGTTGGATCACGATCGCCCGGCGCCGCTCACGTGCCCGCCGCCCGATCCATGCGGCCGGAAGACCCCAGCCGCAGGCCGCGAGCCCCAACCCCAGCGGGATGCCGAGCGGGCTGACCGTGCAGACGACGCCACCGATCCCGAGCCCCAGGACCACGAACCCGGCGCGGGCGCGCGCGATGTCGTCGACGAACCGCGCATCGCCAATCGCGGCCGCCACCAGGTCCGCACGCACCCGGGCCGACATCCCCCGTGTGCACAGGGCGGCGGGGGCGGGGATCCGTGCGGCCCGCCGGAGCATCGCCACCACCGGCTCGTCCCTGTGAGCCCGCGTCGGCCGCCGCCTGCGCGCGCCGATCGCCGCCGCCAGCACCGCGCAGGTCCACAGGAGCAACGGGTTCTGTGTCATCGCGCGCCCTCCGCGACCACGCACCACAGGCGCATGACGGGTCGGCTCATCCGACCGCCCCCTCCACGCGGACGAGCCGTCGCACGAGGACGACCCCCAGCACCTCGAGGAGCGTCGCGACGACGAGAAGTGCCTGACCCGGTCCGGCACCGAGCGTCCGCTGGAGCGTCCCCGGGGCGGCCACCTCGACCACCACGCCCGCCACGAGCGGCAGTCCGGCGACGAGCCACGCCGACATGCGTGCCTGGGCGGTGACGCTGCGCGCCTCGCGCTCAAGCCGCGTGCGCTCGTCCAGACGCCCGGCCAGGTCGGCCAGGCCGCGGGCCAGGTCACCGCCCACCGTGCGCTGGATCACGATGGCCGTCACCATCATGCGCATCGCAGGAGCCGGCACCCGCAGGCACAGTGCATCCAGGGCACCGTCCACCCGGGCACCCAGCGCCAGCTCCCGCGACAGGCGAGCGAACTCCCCGGCCACGGGTTGGGGCAGGTCACGCGCGGCCCGCGCCACCGCCTGTGACAGTGAGAGCCCGGCGCCGAGCGCGCCCGAGAGCAGCTGCGCGACCAGCGGCAGCTGCGCGGTCACACGCTCCACGTACCGCCGATCGGCCGACCGGACAACGGTCGTGGCACAGGCGACCACCACCGCCGCCACGAGGATGCCGCCGACCCACGACCCGAGCACCAGCCAGACCGTACCGCCGACCGCGATGGCGCCGACGGCGACCGACAGGACGAACAGCTGCGGGCTCATCCCCACCCCCGCCCGGCCGAGCGACCCGGCGAGCGAGCGTCCCAATGGGCTCGCCGCGAACCGCGACGGACGCCGCGTGGTCGTGCGGTCGCGAAGGACGCCGCGCACCCCGGCCGCGCCGGTCATGACCGCGGCGGCGGCAAGAAGCGGTGCGAGTGCCGGGTTCACGAGCCGGCCTCCCGACGCGCGGCCCGGTGGACCGAACGCTCCCAGTCGAGCATCGCCGCGTTCCAGACGAACCCGCCGTCCCGCTCGTCGCCGTCGCGCTCACCATCCGCGACCGCGTCGTCGTGGTCGGCGGCGCGAACCACCGGCTCGAGCACCGCGGTGCCGGCCTGCGGACGCACCGCCGCGATCTCGACGATGCGGCGCGCGCCGTCCGATGCGCGCGCCTGATGCACGACCAGGTCGATGGCGTGGGCGACCTGGTCGGCGACCGCGGCGAAGGGGATCTCGACATCGCCCATCAGCGCGAGGGTCTGGAGCCGCCGGATGGCGTCCTCGCAGGACGACGAGTGGATCGTCGAGAGCGATCCCTCGTGACCGGTGGTCATGGCGGCCAGCATGTCGACGGCTTCGCCGCCGCGCACCTCGCCCACCACGATGCGATCGGGACGCATCCGCAGTGCGTTTCGCACGAGCGCGCGGATGGTGATGGCGCCCCGCCCCTCGATGCTTGCCGGCCGGCTCTCGAGCCGCACCACGTGCGGCAGCGACAGTCGCAGCTCGGCGGCGTCCTCGATGGTGATGACGCGTTCGTGATCCGGGATGAACGCGGCCATCGCCGCGAGGGTCGTGGTCTTGCCGCTGCCGGTTCCACCCGTCACGAGCACGTTGCGCCGTGCGAGGACCGCGGCACGCAGAAGCTCGAGCATCCGCGCGCTGAGGGTGCCGAACCCCACGAGTGCCTCGGCGTCGATGCCGCGGTCGCCGAAGCGGCGGATGGTGAGGCTGGGTCCGTCCAGGCTGAGCGGCGGGATGATCGCGTTGATGCGCGAACCGTCGGCCAGGCGCGCGTCGACCATGGGGCTCGCCTCGTCCACGCGGCGACCGAGCGGCGCGAGCACCCGGTCGATCACGTGCATCAGGTGGGCGTCGTCGTCGAACCGGATGCCCGCCCGGGTGATGCGCCCGTCCCGCTCGATGAAGACGTCGGCGGGTCCGTTGACCATGATCTCGGTGATCGACGGGTCGCGAAGCATCGGCTCGAGCGGGCCGAGTCCGAGGGTCTCATCCAACACGCTCTGGATGGCCTGTGCACGGACCGCCGCGGGAAGGAGCAGGCGTTCCTCCTCGATGACGTCGACGCACAGCCCCGAGAGCACATCGCGGCTGGGGGCGTCGGCCAGTTGGGCGGCCCGCTGGGCGACGCGGGTGCGCAGATGGGCCACCAGTCCGGGCTGGGGACGGGCGATGGCGCTCATCGGCGTCCCTCCAACACCGCGTCGAGGGCGTCGAGCAGCGGCTGTCGCCGGCCGCGGGGTGCGCGTCCGGCCGCGATCTGACGCGCATCGCGGGGCCGGCGGGGGATCTCGACAACGGGCCGCGCACCGCACACGCGCGCGAACGCACGCGTGCTGAGTTCCTCGTCCCGCACGACGTGGTTGACGACGAGGCGTGTGCGCGGACCCAGCTCGGCGACCAGTGCCGCCGCACCCCGGGCGCTTCGCACGGAGGGGGTCGCGATCACGATCACGCGGTCGGCCAGACGCGCCGCCGACGCGAGGTGGGCCGCGCTCGCACGTCCGGCGTCGATCACCACCTGGTGTCCGTCGGCCGCCGCCCCGATGAGCCGTTCGATCATCTCCGCGCTCCACTGCTCGGCGGCGTGCGCGCTTCCCGGTGAGAGCAGCAGGGCCACCCCCTCCACCGGGGGCGTCGCGACCATGGCGAGGTGCTCCGGCGCGAGCTCGTCGATGACCGCCACCAGATCGTGCAGCGTCCGGTCGCGCGGGACCCCCCACGCACCGTGGACGTCACCCCAGACGAGGTCCAGGTCGATCAGGAGCACCCGGCCCTCGCGGCGCGCACCCACGAGCGCCAGACCGCTTGCGACCGTGCTCGCGCCCACGGCACCGGCGGCGCCCACCACCAGCGTCACACCACCGCCACGCAGCGGGGGTCCGGTGGGCTCCGATGTGGCGCGCCAGGTGTCGACCTCGTCGAACCGTTCGACACCCGGGTCGAGAAGCGCCTTCCAGGGGTCGGTCTCGCCGGTCACGGCGCCACCTCGGTGGCGGGCGCGTCGTCGAACGGCCGCACGATCACGCGCACACCGGCCTGATCGCCGGCACCGCTCAGTGCCAGGGCCTCGTCGGCGCTCACCCGCAGAAGGAGCGCCTCCTGGGATTGCGTGTCGCCCTCCTGTGCCGTCACCACCGCGATCACCTCGGCGTTGCGCACCACGAGCCGCACCCGTCCGGTGACCGCATCCGGTGCGGCCACGTCCACCCGTGCGCCGGGAACGAGCGCCGCGACGGTGGCGCCGGCCGCCGAAGCCGGGATGGAGACGGCGCGTTCGTCGGCCTCCAGCGGGCGCGGGCCGATGGCGGGATCGCCGCCGAGCGCCGCCTGGGTGATGGCCTCACCGGCGCGGACCGGCGTAACGAGCATGCGTCCCGCGACGTCGTCCGGGCCGAGCAGCTGTCCCGGAAGGGCGGCACCCGCCGGGATCATCAGCACCTCGAGGTCGGTGTCGGCCGGCCGGGATCCCGCCGTCAGGTCGCGTGCGGCCACCAGGACCGGCTCGGTCGGTCCGGACGCGGCGGCCCGCATCGTGGCGATCGCCGCCAGCAGGGCGAGCGCGCCGGCCACCACCAACCACGTGGAGGGCCGTCTGCGAAGCAGTCGTCCGATCACGACTCCGCCCCCTCGTCCGCGCGTGGGTCGACCGCGCCGCCGCAGCGCCGACACGCCCAGCCGGGTGCGCCACCGCGCGCACACCAGGTGCACGGCGTCCATGCGCAGGTGGCCCACCGTGCGAGCGTGACGGGACGAAGCGCCGGGACCGGGATCTCACGCCGGCCCCACGGTCGCGTGGGTGCGTCGGTGACCACGTCCGGTCCGCAGCAGAGCACCTCGAGCGCGCGCACCACCGCGTCGTGCTCGGCGCCGGCGAGCGCGGCGGCCATGCCGATGCTCCACGCGGCGGCGTCCTCGTCGTCTGGCAGCGTGATGACCGCCGCGCCCATCGCGCGCACGACCTCCGGAAGCGCGGCGGCCTGCGGGTCGGCCCGCGCGGTTCGCGCCAACACGACGACCGGTCCGTCGACCGCCGCCAGCGCTTCGACCGCGGCGGCGCGGTCGATGGCCCCGGGACCGCGCACACCCAGCCGTCGCCGGCCGCGGGGAACCGCGCGCAACCCGGCCACCGCGCGGGTGCCGAGGATGCCCGCCAGGTGCTCGTCGACCACCACGGTCGTCGCCATCACGCCACCTCCCCGGGCCACGGGTCGTGGACCGGCAGCATGACCGTCACCACCGTCCGCGTCGCGCGACGTCCGAACGTGACCGACCCACCGTGGCGCGCCACGATCGCCTCGACGATCCGCAGGCCCATCCCCCATCCGCTGCGGGGCCGATCGGCGCCCCCGCCGTCGCTCACCGAGAGGCGCACCCACGAACCCCGCCGTGTGAGGCGCACCAGCACCGTCCCGCCGTGTGCGCTCGCGGCGATGGCGTTGAGCACGAGGTTGTCGACCACCCGTCGCATCTCGTCGGCGCAGGCGCTCACCAGCTGCCGACCGGGATCGGTGACGCAGCCGAGCGCGATCGAGCGCTCGCCTGCGACGCCCTCGTGCCGGTCGCCCGCCTCGTGGACGAGGCCGGCCAGGTCGACCGTCACCGCTGACGGCGTGACGTCCTCGCCCTCCAGGGCGCGACGCACCCGTTCGATCGCGAGGACGATGCGCTCGACCTCACCGTCGACGCACCGCAACCGGTCGATCGTCCCGTCCGAGGCGCGACCGGCGCGCACGATCGCATGGCACTGGCCGCGGATGACGGCGAGCGACCCGCGGATGTTGTGCAGCTCGCCGGCCGCGGGCGTGACCGTCGGTCGGTGGTCGTGGACCACGATCTGCGTCGCCATCACCCCTCCTCCGGAAGCAGCCGGTAGCCGACGCCCCAGACGTTGCACAGCCACCGTTCCAGACCGGCGGCCCGCAGCTTGGCGCGCAGCCGGCTGACGTGGGTGTCCAGCGTGCGCGTCCGCATCACGTGGTTGAACCCCCAGACCTCACGCATGAGCTCGGCCTTGTTGAACACGCGCGCGGGGTCGCGGGCGAGGACCGAGATCAGGCCGAACTCCTTGCTCGACAGGTGGAGCGTGCGTCCGTGGACGGTGGTGTGCAGCGCACGGCGGTCGAGCACCAGCGGCCCGATCTCGACGGTGCCGCGCGGACCGGTGCCGTCGCTTCGCCGCAGCGCCGCCCCGACGCGCGCGAGAAGCTCCGCGTAGACGAAGGGCTTCGTCACGTAGTCGTCGGCGCCCCGGTCGAGCGCCCGCACCACGCTGTGCGAATCGCTGCGACCCGTCAGCATGACGATTGCCATTGACGAGTTCCAACGACCGTCGCGGTCGCCCTCGCGCAGGGTGCTCACCACCTCCAGTCCCGGCATGTCCGGCAGGCCGTGATCGATGATCGCCACATCGGGATGGATGTCGGCGGCCATGCGAAGCGCCTGCGCCCCGGTGGAGGCCACGCTCACCGTGTAGCGGTCGTCACAGAGGTTCTCCAGGAGGGCGTCCGCGACGAGCGGGTCGTCCTCGACCACAAGTGCGCGGCGACGTCGTTCACCGATCTCGGTGATCGCATCGCCGGCGAGATCTGTCCTTCCCATCGTTCCTCACCCGTTCGAAGTGCCGAACGCGTGGGGGAAAATCACCCACGCATTTGAACAAGTCCTGAGCGGGGTGAAACCTCCCCCCTTCGCGCGACGGAAGTTCGCTTGGAGCGGGTTTATTCGTTGCGTTCGGCGGCTGAAACCGACTCGACGAGCCGCAGACGGGTCCCGAGCGACACCGCGTCGAAGGCTCCCACGACGCCCTCCACCACCGATCGCGCACCGCGCGCACGGGCGGTGCGCCACGGCGCCAGACGATCCCGACGGTCGATCACGCGACCGTCCCCGTCGAGGAAGAGGCACGCGATCGGATAGCGCATGCCGAACATGTGCACTGACGCGCACGGGGTGATCCAGAGCCCCTCGTCCGCCGCCAGCCGCCGGGTTCCCAGGAGGCCCACGGCGCGTGCCGCCGGCCGGTCGGCCAGGTGGCAACGGGCGAGGATCGTCGCCCCCGTCTCGTCGACGAGCGTACGCGACCCGGTGGCGATCTGGTCGATTCGCAACATGCGCTGCAGCGATTGTGGCAGGGAAGCGAACGCGCCGTCACGAACTGGACATCCGATCGCGGCAGTACACTCGCCGCGGCCCTCGATCCACAGGGAGCCACCGTCACCGATGCCAGAGCCACGCAAGAGCACGCCCAACTACCGGTCCGGCAAGGACTTCACCATGGAGTTCGGCAAGTACCGCTTCCGCTTCAGCTCGCGCGACTTCCGCGAGCGCTGCGAGCACGCCGCGGTGAAGCTGGGGTTCGTCCCCCGCGACAGCCTCGCCGACGAGGAGCTCGCCCAGCTGGTCGAGCTGGTCGCCCACGGCGAGATCACGACCGACGGGCCGCTCAACGCGCACATCGACGCGCACCGCGAGGCGCTGGTGGGCTTCGACGACGACCTGGTCCACTGGCTGCGCAAGATCGTCTTCCGCGGCGCCTGGGTGGACCAGCAGATCAAGGACGACCTGGTGGAGCCGGTGTTCGAGGACATCGGGTTCACCTATCGCTGTACGGTGACCGGCGACCTGATCGAGGACATGGAGGACACCCCCGACTGGTCCTGGATCGGATACCGGATGGAGCCACGATGAGCCACGATCCCCACGAGATGCTCGATGCCGTCAGGCGCCTGGAAGAGGGCCTGGAGGAGATCCGCCTGCGCGGCGGGTCGGGCGGCGTCGGCACCGCGCCCATGGAGATCAGCGTCACCGAGCACACCGCGCTCGTTGAGGACCTGGAGCTCCTGGTCGACCTCGTGGGAAGCTCCTGGCGCACCACCCGCCAGGAGGTGGCGGCGATCGCCGCCGAGCTCGCTGAGCTGCGCAAGGTGGCCGACGAGGCGCGCACCGCACTGCGCGACGTGCGCTTCGAGCTGCGCCTGGTGCAGGGCGGCAGCGACACCCCCGGCGCCGCCTGAGGCGCCGAACCCGGATGTGACGGGGGAGGTTGCCGCACCACACGCGACCTCCCCCGCCGACACCGCTACCTGAGGCTGATGACCTGGCCCGGCTTGATGTCGAGCAGGTGGACGGTCTCGATGAACCGGATCGTCCCGCGCCGCAGGTTGAGCGCGATCGAGTGCGTGCGCGCGCCACCACCGAAGTAGCGGACCGGACGCAGCAGGTTGCCCGACGTGACGCCGGTCGCGATGACGTAGAGCGGCTTGGCCGCCAGGTCGTCGTTGCGGAACACCTTGTCCAGGTCGGTGATGCCGAAGTCGGCGAGCTTCTTGATCTGCTCGTCGTCCTTCGGCGCGAACTGCGCCTGGATCTCGCCGCCGAGGCACGTGAGCGCCGCAGCGGTGATGACGCCCTCGGTCGACCCGCCGCTTCCGATGTAGACGTGGTCACCGGTGCCGCGGACGGCGGCCGACATGCTGGCGGTGATGTCGCCGTCGGGGATCATGCGGATGCGGGCGCCGGCCTCGCGGATCTCGCCGATCAGATCCTCGTGGCGGGGACGGTCGAGGACGATCGCGGTGATGTCGCGGGTCTCACGGCCGTGCGCGTCGGCCACGGCCCGCATGGTCTCGCCCACCGGTGCGGTGATGTCGACCTTGCCGGCGGACGTCCCGCCCACGCACAGCTTCTTCATGTACATGTCGGGCGCCGACAGCAGCCCGTCCCGCTCGGCGATGACGCAGATGGCGATGGCCCCGTCGTCACCGCGGGAGACGAGATCGGTGCCCTCCAGCGGGTCGACGCCGATGTCGACCTCCATGCCACCGGCGCCCAGCTCCTCGCCGTTGTAGAGCTCGGGGGCCTCGTCCTTCTCACCCTCGCCGATGACGACGCGGCCGCTGATCGGGAGCTTCGAGAACTCCTTGCGCATGGCGTCGACCGCCGCCTGATCCGCCGCGATCTTGTCGCCGCGTCCCAGCCAGCGTCCGCAGGCGATGGCCGCCATCTCGGTCACAGGTAGGAACTCGCCCAGTGAAACCGTGTGTTCGATGTCGTCCGTGGCCATGGACCCTCCCGATCGAATGGTTGACAACCTGTGATCGACGCTATCAGCTGGTGCGATGGCCACCACCGGGGCGAATGACCCCGGCGAGCGAGCAGGTGCTGGTTGATGCACGGGCATCATTCTCCGTGATGCTATGATGCTTCGCATGAGGACGACCGTCACGCTCGACCCCGATGCGATGCGCATCATCCGTCAGCTCATGGACGAGCGCGGTATGAGCTTCAAGGCGGCGATCAACGACGCGATCCGACGGTCGGTTCCGTCGAGCGGTCGACAGGGCAGGCGCTTTCGCACCCGGACCGCGTCGATGGGGTCGCCGCGGATCCCGCTCGACAAGGCACTGCAACAGGCGGGGCTCTTGGAGGACGAGGAGCTCGTGCGGAAGGTGCGCCGCGGAGCATGAGGCTGGTCGATGCCAATGTCCTCATCTACGCGGTCAACGAGGACGCCGAACACCACGAGGCGTCACGCAGGTGGTTGGACGATGCGCTTTCGGGTTCGGAGACGGTGGGATTCGCGTGGCCGGTCCTGCTCGCGTTCCTTCGACTCGCCACGCACCCCGCGGTGTTCCCGCGACCGTTGACGGTGGCCGATGCGCTCGACCGGGTGGACGCATGGCTCGGTTCGCCCGCGGCCATCATCGTCGAGCCGTCCGCGCAGCATCCCCACCTTCTTCGGCGCCTGCTCACCGACGTCGGGAGCGGGGGCAACGTCGTGAACGACGCGCACCTGGCGGCCATGGCGACCGAGCTTCGGGCGGCGATCGCCACCTTCGACAACGACTTCCTCCGGTTCCCCGGGGTGGAGGTTGTGCGGCCCGCGGCCTGACCCGCCGGCTCAGTCGCCCTCGTCCATCCCCTTGGCGATGAGGAAGCCGCGTGCGCGTTCGGTGAGCGGGTAGCGGCCGACGATCTCCCAGAACGCCGGTCCGTGGCCCGCCTCGACCAGGTGGGCGAGCTCGTGCACGATCACGTAGTCCACCACCCAGTCGGGGAACCCGGCCAGCCGGTGTGACAGCCGGATCTCTCCGGTGGCCGGGGTGCACGAACCCCAGCGCGTCGTCTGGTTCTCGACCCAGCGGATGCCGGTGGGACGGGGCAGGTCGTGACGACGGGCGAGCGTCGCGGCGCGCGCGACCAGGTCGGCGTCGGACCGCGCACGCCGCCCCGCCACGCGGGCGGTGAGGCGCTCGACCAGACGCGTCTCCTCCGCGGCCGAGATTCCGGCGGGCACACGCACCTCGATCACACCGTCCACCAGGCGCGCGGCCGCGGTCTTCCGCCGGCGGGCGCTGCGGATGACGCGCACCGGGGGCGCCTTCGTGGAGTCGACGTCGGTCACGGGGTCGACGGTAGCGCCGGCCCATCCGCACCGCCCGGTCTACCCCGCGTCGCGCACCGGCTGGCGCAGGATCACGCGGACCTTCTCGGGGGCCGTCCTGCGCGGATCGTTCAGGTAGATCTCGTGGTGGTCGCCGTTGAAGACGAGCCCGCGGCTGGGCATGTAGTCGTGGTGCAGGCGGGCGAGCGTCGCGGTCTCGTCGTCGAACGACCCGATGTGGAGGATCTGGACGCAGCGCCCCTCCTCCAGCCCGCGCACGGTGAGCTGCGGCAGCGCCGGCAGGTCCTTCTTGCCGGCGGCGACCTCCGCGGCGCGGTCGATCATCGCGCCGTCGACCCACTCGGGAAGCGAGATCATCATCGTCCACTCCCACTCCGACTTCTGGCGCCGGGCGTAGGCGTCGGGGTCGCCCCACCACAGTCCCTCGAGCGGCGCGACCACGAAGTCGCGCTCAAGCTCCCGCTTGGATGCGAACTTGGCGGCGTAGGCAACTGCGTAGAGCGCCTCGAGCGCCGCGGCGTACCGGGGGTCGGTGTTGGGGTCCCCGCGCCCGTCGACGGCGATGAACCGCTGGGGCGGCACGTCGACGATCTGGGAGTCCTTCGCCGACGGCGCGTAGAGCCCGCGCATGGCCTTCTTGACGTCGTACTTCTCCATGGTGTGATTCTGCACACCCGCGGACGGCCGTCCCAGTGGACGAACGTCCGATCCGATCAGTCCCTGCGGCGTCGGTGCATCACCCGCAGGCCGCCGATCATGAGGCCGGCGCACACCACGAGCGCCACCCCCTCGGCGATCAGCACCGGACGCGGGCTGGTGTCCACGTTCTTGATGGCGCCCACGAACGCCAGCACGGCGGCGATGACGAAGAGCGTCGCAAGGACGTAGACGAACACGACCAGCCCCATGCCGGGTCGCTTCCGCTCCGGGGTGTCGGGCGTCCGCTGCGGATCGTCGGCCACGGTCACCCCACCGCCTTCGCAAGACGCGTGTCGCTCGCATCGGACCACCTGGCGCGCACACCGCCGGGGGCGATGCGAAGGACCCGCGCCTGGGCGCCGATGCCCTCGGCCGCCAGGAGGGCGCTGGCGCGCTCGGCGACGGCGGCCGCCCCGGAACGCGTGCACCACAGGAGCATGGTCGGTCCGGAACCCGAGATCGTGGCGCCCATGCACCCGTCCTCGCCGGCGAGGCTCCGCAGGGCCGCGACGCCGGGGACGAACGCCTCGCGGTGGGGTTCGTGCACGCGGTCGTGCAGCACATCGGCGAGGTCGGTCAGGTCGCCGCGCTCCAGCTTGAGCACGAGCGCGGTGGCGTTGGCCATCGAGATCGCCAGATCCCGGTACGGCGCACCGTCGGGAAGCGCCCCGCGGGCGGCATCGGTGTCGACGCGCTCGTCGGGGGTGACCGACACGAAGAGCAGGTCGTCGGGCGTCGGGATCTGGAGCGTACGGCCGTCGGGCGCGGCGGTGACGATGCCACCCCACACGCAGGCGCCGGCGTTGTCGGCGTGCCCCTCGATCTCGGCGGCGCGGCGCACCAGGTCGTCCGGGGTCCAGCGCAGCGTGCCGAGGGCGTTGGCCGCCACCAGTCCGGCGCATGCGGCCGCGGCCGACGAACCCAGCCCCGACGCGAGCGGGATGCGGTTGTGGCACTCGACGCGCAGACCGTCCAGATCGGGGAGGCCCATGGACATCGCCCGGCAGACGAGGTTGGAGGCGTCACGTGGCAGATCGGCCTCGCCCTCCCCGTGCACCAGCACCTCCAGCGGACCGGGGCGGCGCGTCACCACGACCTCGTTCACGAGGTCCAGGGCGACCGCCAGCGTGTCGAATCCGGGCCCCAGGTTGGCCGAGGTCGCGGGGGCGACGATGCGGACGGCGTCAGCCACGTGGGCGGGTGTGCGTGTGAGGGGTCATCCGGTCCATCCTGCCCGACGCGCTCAGACCTCGCGCGCGAACATGTCGTCGTGGGTCTCGCGGCGGGTCACCAGGCGGTCCTGACCGCCGTCCACGAACACCACCGCGGGACGGGCGACGCCGTTGTAGTTGCTGGCCATCGAGACCCCGTAGGCACCCGTGGCGGGCAGACACATCAGATCGCCCACCCGCGTCTGCGGCAGCCGCGCATCCGACACCAGCACGTCACCGCTCTCGCAGTGCTTGCCCACCACCCGCACCCGGGTGGCGTTCTCCTCGTCGGCGCGGTTGGCGAGAAGCGGCTCGTACACCGAGCCGTAGAGCATCGGGCGCAGGAGGTCGCTCATGCCGCCGTCCACGGCGACGTAGGTGCGCACATCGGGGATGTCCTTGACCGTCCCCACCCGGTAGACGGTCACCCCCGCGCGGGCCACCATGCTGCGTCCGGGCTCCACCTGCACGCGCGGTGGCGGCGCACCGATGCGCGCCCACTCGCGGTCGATCGACTCCATCAGCACGTCGGCGTAGTGCTCGATGGAGGGCGGTTCGTCCTCGCCGCGGTAGGCGACACCGAGTCCGCCGCCCATGTTGAGGGTCGTGAGGTCGTCGGTTCCCATCTCGGCGGCGAATTCGGCGACGATCGCGACCGCGGCCGGGTATCCACCCAGTTCGAAGATCTGCGAGCCGATGTGGCAGTGGAGGCCCGCGAGCTCGATGCCCTCGGCCGCCCGGCATGCGGCAACCGCCGCGGCGGCCGATCCGCCCTCGATGCCGAAGCCGAACTTGGAGTCGAGCTGCCCGGTCGCGATGAACGAGTGCGTGGAGGGCATGACGCCGGGCGTGACCCGCACCAGGGTTCGCTGGCGCATGCCGCGGGCACGGGCGATGCGGTCGAGCAGCGCGATCTCGTCCATGGAGTCCACGATCACCTGGCCGACGCCGGCGGCGAGCGCCGCCTCGATCTCGGCCGCGTCCTTGTTGTTGCCGTGAAGCTCGATGCGTTGGGGCGGGAACCCGGCGCGCAGCGCGGCCGCGAGCTCTCCCCCGCTCGCCACGTCGACGCCGAGGCCCATCTCGGCGATCAGACGCAGCACCGCAAGGCCGAAGTACGCCTTGCTGGCGTAGAAGACGTCCACGTCGGGGCGGTGCGCGCGAAACGCCGCCAGGTAGGCCTGCGCCGTGCTGCGCAGCGCGCCCTCGTCGTAGATCACCAGGGGCGTGCCGTGCGTCTCGGCCAACCGCACCACGTCGCACCCGCCGATGGCCAGGTGGCCGTCCGCCGTGACCTCGGCGGAGGGTGGGAGCACGTTCAGCAGGTCGATCATCGGCCGCGCGACGGTACCAAACGACGTCCGGGGGACGTCGTCAGTCCAGCTTCTCGACGCGCAGCATCACGACCGGTCCGCGACTGGCCGACAGCGCCTCGATCTTCCGGATCGCCTCCATGACGTCGCGCTCCACACAGCGGTGCGTGAGGAGGACCACGGTGGCCGACTCGCCGTCCGAGCCGCGCTGCATCGCCGCGTCGATCGAGATGTCGCCGTCGGCGAGGATGCGGGTGACGTCGGCGAGGACGCCGGGCTCGTCGGCGACCCGCAGACGCAGGTAGTAGCTGGTGACCGTCTCCTCGATCGGCAGGACCGGGGTGTCGACCATCTTGTCGTGCTGGAACGCGAGGTGCGGGACCCGGTGGCCGGGGTCGGCGGTGATGAGGCGCGCGACGTCGACCAGGTCGGCGATGACCGCGGAGGCCGTGGGGTGCGATCCGGCGCCGGCGCCGTAGTGCAGCGTCTGCCCCACCGCGTCGCCGTTCACCAGCACGGCGTTCATCACGCCCTCCACGTTGGCGAGAAGCGCGGTCTCCGGGACCATCGCCGGGTGGACGCGAAGCTCGATGCCGTGCTCGCGCCGACGGGTGACGCCCAGGAGCTTCACCCGGTAGCCCAGCTCCTCGGCGTAGCGGATGTCGGTCTGCTCGACGGCGGAGACCCCCTCCACATGGGCGTCCTCGAACCGCACGGGCACGCCGAACGCCATGGAGCACATGAGGGACATCTTGTGGCCGGCGTCGATGCCCTCGACGTCGAAGGTGGGATCGGCCTCGGCGTAGCCGTTGGCCTGTGCGTCGGCCAGGGCCTCCTTGAAGCCCACGCCGCGGCTTCGCATCTCGCTGAGGATGAAGTTGGTGGTGCCGTTGATGATGCCGACGACCCAGTCGATGCGGTTGGCGACGAGCCCCTCGCGCAGTGCCTTGATGATCGGGATGCCGCCGCCGACGGCGGCCTCGAAGGCCACCATCACGTCGTTCTGACGCGCCGCATCGAAGATCTCGTTGCCGTGCACCGCGAGGAGCGCCTTGTTGGCGGTCACCACGTGCTTGCCGTTGGAGATTGCCCCGAGGGTGAGTTCCTTGGCGATCCCGTAGCCGCCGATGAGCTCGATCACGATGTTGATCTCGGGGTCGCGCACCACCGACCAGGCGTCGTCGGTCACCTCGGCGCGGCCGCCGGTGACCCGCTCGGCGAGCGCGGTGTCGAGGTCCGCCACACGGGTGATCTGAATCGGCCGCCCGGCGCGCCGGGTGATCTCCTCCGCGTTGCGGGTGAGGACGTCGAAGGTGCCGCCGCCGACGGTTCCGATGCCCAGGAGGCCGACGTGAATGGGGGTCAGGTCGCTTGTGCTCACGCCGAACAACCTACAGGGGCGGATGTGGGGCCTGCCGCCCATACCGCGTGCGGGAAGGGGGTCGGCATCGCGGGCGACCGCGCGGATGGTCTGCGGGCGGACGGGCGTCCCGCAACGTGCGATCGAACCGTGCCGATCGTTCGACCGGGATCGGTGAACGGGACCGACCCCGCCGGATCGCCCGCGCACGGGATGTCACGTCTGTGTCACGGACTCGCCACAACCCGTAACGGCTTCGCGTCGATCGACACCGTGAACAGTGAACGGTCCACAACGTCCGATTGAACGATCACCGATGTCCAATCGAACGATCGCGCCGGCACCCGCACGCCGAGCGCCCCGAGGTCCCGGAACGTCAGGGCCCCGGTCGGTCGATCGCGTGCAGACGTCGCGCCTCGTGATCCACCTGCAGGGTGCTGTGTGTGATGTCGTGGTCCTCGCGCAGAAGGCGTTCGAGGTCTCGGCGCACGGCGTGGCAGTCGACCTCGCGCTCCACCACGACGTGGGCCGACAGGGCGGGGAAGCCCGACGTCACCTCCCAGACGTGGAGGTCGTGCACCTGGACCACCCCCGGCCAACCGGCCATCGACACGCCGATCCGGTCCGGGTCGACACCCTGCGGCGCGGCCTCCATCAGCACCCGTCCGCTCGCCCACGCGAGCCCCACGCCGGCCTTCACCATGAGGACCGCAACGGCCAGCGCCGCGATGGCATCGGCACGGTCGTAGCCCGTCAACCACACGACCAGTCCCGCCGCGATGGCCGCCACCGATCCGAGCAGGTCCATCAGGACGTGCTGGTAGCTGCCCTCGATGTTGAGGCTCCGCCGGTCGGCGCCGGCGAGCACCAGCAGGACCGCCAGGTTGACGACCGCACCGACGAGTGCCGTCGCGAACACCAGCGCACCGCCGACGTCGGGCGGGTCCATCAGCCGATGGATCGACTCGTAGACGATGATGCCCGCCGCCACCAGCAGGGTGAGCCCGTTGATCTGGGCGGAGAGGATCTCGGCCCGTTTCAGCCCGAACGTCATCGCGCCACGCGCCGGACGGGCGGCGAGGTTGAGCGCGACGAGCGACAGCCCGATGGCGACGCCGTCGCCCAGCATGTGGCCGGCATCGGCGATGAGCGCCACCGAGTCGGCGATGAACCCCACCACCACCTCGACGACCATGAAGCCGACGATCAGGACGAGCGAGACCCACAACCGCGCCCGGTTGCTCGTGTGGACGTGGCTGTGGCCGAAGTGGCCGTGGCCGTGATGGTCGTGCGCGTCGCTCATGAGCGGTTCCCGAGGTCGTCGTCACGATAGCCGCGACGACGGGCGTTCGGGCCCCGACTCCTCCGCACGAACATCGCGGAGCGACCCGCGGTCAGTCGAGCGTCTGGGTGTTGGTGGCCACCACCATCCGGCCCGAGGTGATGACCCGGGCGCCCGCCGGCAGCTCGCTGCGAAGCGCCGCGGCGAGCACCTGCGGACGGGTGCTGACGATCGCCAGGTGCATGCTGCCGGCCTCACCGCGCCGGTCCACGACGATGCGACCGCCCCGCCAGGTCTCGGCCAGATCACGATCCCCGGTGAGCGCGAGCACGTCCACCGCGCCGAACGTCGTGTTGAACACCCGGTCGGCCCCCTGGGCCAGCATCGGCACCGGCACCTGTTCGGGCGCGTCGTTCCCGCTCAGATAGAGCTCCGGCTTCATGATCGCGAGCGTCGAGCGCGGTGGCCGCCGAAACGCACGGTCGACCGCGGCCTCACCCCCCTGGGCACGCACCGCGCGCACGAACTCGGCTCCCGCCATGTAGGGGAACTCCATCGACCGCTGCAGGAACGTCGGCAGCACCAGCTGGTCGGCGGGGGCACCCGACACCTGGTTGGCCGCTCCGGCGACCTCTTCGAGGGCCGCGGCGAGCCCCGCCTGCTGGATGTAGCGCGTCTGCACCTCGGTCGCGTCGCCCTCCGCCACCGACTGCGCGGCGGTCTGGCCGTCGGCGTCCGCGGGATTCGGCTTGATGAGCCGGTCCAGGTCGTAGCGGTGGTCCTGCAGCGCGTGGACGATCTCGTGGACGATGGTCGAGTCGGTGGCGTCGATGCCCTGCGTCCGGATCAGGTAGAGCCGGTCGGTCTTGGGGTCGTAGAGCCCGGCGACCTGCCCCTCCAACCCCTTGGTGATGATCTCCTCGAGCGACTGCTCGGCCGTGAGGGCGCCCAGCAGGTGCAGGGCGTCGTCCGCCCCCTTCGATGTCGAGGGGTCGGGCTCGCGCTCGCTGATCTCCTTGATGAGCGCCCCCAGGTCCTCACGCGGAAGGCGCGTCGCATCGACGGGCTTGCCCAGCGTGATCCCGCGAAGTTCCTCCGACTGGGCCTGCAGGGCGGGGATGCGCACCGAGTCGGGCGGACCCTGCGCCGTCGGCGCCGTCGTGACGGCGGTGCCACCCCAGAGGTGGACGCCGAGGCCGATGAGCCCGATGAGGATCGCCGCCACCACGAGCGGGACGAGCGACGCCAGGGCCCGCGCACCGTCCGGTGCCGGCTGTGGACGCAGCGACGGCGTCGATGCATCCGCGACCCCGCCGTCACCTCCGGACTCCCGCTCGGTCACGGCCTGCTCGGACGGCCGCACATGCCCGGCGGATGTGTCGTCGCGCGAGCCCTCGGGAGCGCGGATGTGCTTTGCGAAGGGGTCGTTCATCGGCGATCCAGTGTAGGAGGCTTCCGCGCGGGCTCGGCGCGAAGGCGACGTTCTTTGCCAACGCCTAGCGTTCGGCGGCCGATCGAGCCGGGGTCGTCGCGCCACCCGGCGGTGCACGGGTCCCGGTGCATCACGATGGCGCGTAGCGTTTTCGCCGCCAACGGCGAATGACGGGTGATGGATCGACAGACAGATGCCGAGCTGCTGCGTGTCGCCGGGGACGACGACGGTGCCTTCGTGACCCTCGTCGGCCGCCACATGGGCGCCCTGGGCCGGTACGCCTCCCGGCGTCTGGGACCGGACCGCGCACCCAACATCGTCAACGAGACATTTGCCGTGGCGTTCAGCCGACGCGGCGGATACGACGATGCGCACCCCGACGCGGGGCCGTGGCTCTTCGGCATCGCCACCAACCTCATCCACAGGGAGCGCCGCCGCGAGGCCCGACAGCTGCGCGCCTATGCCCGCTCGGGTGTCGATCCCGTGGCCGAGGACGCGCCGCACACCGACATCGACCCGGTGCTGGCCGGTGTGCTGGCCGGTCTGCGCGCCGAGCACCGCGACGTGCTTTTCCTGCACGCCGTGGCCGGCCTGAGCCACGACGAGATCGCCCCCGGCCGCAGCTCCCAAGGACGGGTGGGGCATCACGACGGTGCTGCGCGTCGTCCCCCACGAGGGTGTGAGCCGTGAGGTGGCGACATCGCGGGCGCAGGACGTGTTGCGTGCACACGCGCGCGCCTCCCAGCTTCCCGGGCTGACGGTCGAGCGGACCGGCGCCGACACGCTGACCGTCACCGTTCAGCACGCGGTGGACGAGGCGCAGGTCAGGCAACTGCGCCAGAACGGACCGATCTCGGTGGTCGACCTCACTGCCGTGGAGCCGACGACCGACCCGCAGGCGCTGCGCGCCGCGGGCGCACGACTGCGCAATCCCTCGGGTCGTCAGCGGTTCGTCGCGTTCGTGACGGATCCCAGAGGCAATCGGTGGCTCACGCCCGGAGAGGCATCGAGCCGGACGGAGGCCGCCGATTATCTCCGACGGACCGGGGACGGCACTATCGTGCCGATTCCCGCTGAGTGGCGCGTCGTCCAGTTGTGGACACCCGGCAACCCACAGCCGCGGTTCACCGTCACCCCTCGCGGCACCGCCGTCGTCGCCAACGGCAACATCACCGACGTCAAGGCGGTGGGCAGTGCGTTGAAGCTCTCGTTCAGCCCCGAGGGTGCGAGGGCGTTCGCGACGTTCATCGCCGATACCGGGCGGGGATCGCCGGCGCCCAACCGTCCGCTTGCCGCCTTCGTGATCCCACGTCGGGAGTATCTGGAGGTCGTCGGCGTCGCCACACCCAGGACCCTCTCCCGCGGTGCGGTCTTCGTGACGGGTGGGAGCGCCGCCGCGCCCGCGCTCGCCCGTCGGCACGCCGGCGGGCACCTCCCGGGCCGCCTTGTCGAGGCGTCGACCACGACGTTCGGCGAACGCCCCGTCCTGGACGGAACCCCGGTCGATTCCCTCCCCGCCCAGATCGCCACGCCCATCCGTCAGGCGGGTGTCGACGTCACCGCGGTCCGGCGCGTCGTCTCCACGAGCGGGTACACGGTCTTCGCCTACCGGAATCGCATGGAGCCATGGGAACCCGACTCGGTCTACGTCGCGCGAGCGGGACGCCTGATCGACGGCGCGACATGCGGTCCCGCACCCGGCGCACCCCTGGTCCGCCCCTGCGGACAGGGTTCGACAAGACCGCGCGTCATCGTCGGACGACGCGCTCCCGGGTCGACCACCGTGCGCGGCATCACACGGTCCGGCCGCAGCATCCCGGCGACCGTCGAGGGCTCGTGGTTCATCCTCGTCAACGGCACACGCGACGACCCGGTCGCCCGCCTGGACGGGTTCGATCGCAGGGGCCAACGGATCACGACGCTCGAATACCCCTACGGATTCACCGGACCCCTCTGGTGAACGACCGGCGGCTGCCCCACGGGCGGTCGCCGCGGCGCGGGCTATCGTCCGCCCGTGTCCGAGCTCTCAGACCTGGTCGAGTCGGGACGGCTGACCGACGCCAGCCGCATCCTGGAGGATCTGACCGACCCCGAGGTCGGCCGGGAACTCGCCCGGCTGGACCACGCCCCGCGCGCCGTTACCTTCCGCCTGCTTCCCAAGGACCGTGCGCTCGCCGTGTTCGAGGACCTGGACGCCCCGCTGGCGCGCGACATCCTGAGCGGGCTCGTGGACGAGACCACCACGACGCTCATCGCCGACCTCGACCCGGACGACCGCGCCCGCCTGCTGGACGAACTTCCCGCCGGCCTCGCCAACCGCCTGCTGCGCGGCCTGGACGACGACGAGCGGGCGATGACCGAGACGCTCCTCGGCTACCCCGACGACTCCGCCGGCCGCAACATGACCCCCGAGGTCGCGACCATCCCGGAGCGCATGAGCGCCGGCGACGCCATCGAGCACCTGCGTCGTCAGGGGCAGGCCGAGACCATCTACATGGTCCCGGTGGTCGACCCCACGCGTGTGCTGCGCGGGGTGCTGTCGCTTCGGACGCTGCTGGGCGCGGACCCCGACGCACCGGTGACGGAGCTGATGGCCCGGCCGATCGCGGTCCA
This sequence comes from uncultured Bifidobacteriaceae bacterium, assembly GCA_964628685.1. Classification (GTDB taxonomy): domain Bacteria; phylum Actinomycetota; class Thermoleophilia; order Miltoncostaeales; family Miltoncostaeaceae; genus CALMEC01. The sequence goes on from CAZVNM010000004.1 coordinate 181,567, forward strand.
CACCGAGGAGGACCAGGAGGTCGCCGCCCGTCTCATCCGCGACCACGGCATGATCGGCCTACCGGTGGTGGACCGCGAGGAGCGCATCGTCGGTGTCGTCACCGTGGACGACGCCATGCGCATCCTCAAGGAGGAGGAGTCCGAGGACGCCGCGCGCGCCGGTGGTTCGGAGCCGCTCCGCCGCCCCTACCTGGCGACCTCGGTGCTGCAGGTCGTGCGTGCCCGCATCGTCTGGCTGTTTGTGCTGATCGCCGCGGCGACCCTCACCGTGAACGTGCTGGACCACTTCGAGGACACGCTCGCCAAGGTCGTGCAGCTGGCGCTCTTCATCCCGCTTCTCATCGGCACCGCCGGCAACACCGGCACGCAGGCGGTGACCACGGTGGTGCGCGCCATGGCGGTCGAGAACGTCGGCCTGCGCGACCTGCCGCGCGTGGCGGGACGAGAACTCTCGACCGGGCTCCTCCTGGGGCTTCTGATGGGGGTGGTGGCCGGAACCCTGGCCGCGGTGATCGTGAGCGGCCGAATGGGCGTCGTGCTCCTCATCTCGCTGGTGGCGGTGTGTGCGCTCGCCACCACCGCCGGAGCGTGCGTGCCGCTGGTCGCACGCAGGATCGGCATCGACCCCGCTGTGGTGAGCGCGCCGGTCATCACCACCCTGGTGGACGCCACCGGTCTCGTCATCTACTTCGTGGTGGCACGCCTGGTGCTGGGCATCTGATCCGCGCAGACTGCGCAGGATGTGTAACTCCCCGCCCCCGCCCGGCGAAGTACGGGTGTGACGACGACGCACACCGACGCGCAGATCATCGCCGCATCGCTGGACGAACCCGAGACGTTCGCCGAGCTCGTGCGGCGCCATCACGCGCCCATCCACCGCTACATCGCACGCCGCGTGGGCGTCGACCTGGCCGACGACCTGGCAGCCGACACGTTCGCCACCGCGTTCGCCGTGCGCCGTCGGTACGCGTCAGGGCGCGAGTCGGCGCGTCCCTGGCTCTTCGGCATCGCCACCAACATGCTGCGCCGCCACCGACGGCACGAGGCGCGCATGCTGGACGCCTATTCGCGCACCGGCCGGCCCGCACACGTGGAGCCGCAGCCCGATGACGAGCGCGGATCGGCCCTTGCGGCGGCGCTCGGCGCGATGCGCCCCCAGCACCGCGACGTGCTGCTGCTCGCGGCGCTCGCCGACCTGACCTACGACGAGATCGCCGTCGCGCTGGACGTGCCGGTCGGCACCGTGCGCGGATGGCTCAACCGTGCGCGCGCCACCGCGACGAAGGAGCTCGCCCGTCGCGGCGTCACCCCCACCCCGCCCGTCGTTCCCACCACCGAGGCCATGGACGCATGAACGAGATCGACCACCTGTTCGCCGACTACTGCCCCCGCGTGCCCGCCGCATCCCACGGCGAGGCGGAGCGCGTCGCGATCGAGGCCGTCGCCGGCGTGCGTCCCCCCATCCGGCGGTCGCGACGCTCGTGGCGTCCCGCGGCCGTGGCGGGGTTGAGCGTCGCCGCCGTCGCCGGGCTGGCGGCGGTGGCCGTGATCCTGCCCCATCAGCGATCCGCACCGGTGGCGGCCGATGCGCCCCGCGTGGACTGGGGCATGGATGCGGTGATCGAGGTGACGCCCGACCCCGCCGTGTCGGCCGAGGATGCGCAGGAGCGGGTGACCAAGGCGATCATGAACCGCGCGTCACAGCGTGACGCCGCGGGACTGGAGATCACGCCGATCGACGCGCGGCGTCTGCGCCTGCGCGCGCCGGGTGCGGAGTCGCAGCAGCAGATCGCGTCGTTCGTGCGATTCGACCGACTCGAGGTGGTCGACATGAGCAGCGACGTCATCGCGTCGGCCCCCGACCTGCGGGGGCTGGCACCGGCCGCACGCAGGCTCATCACTCCGGGCGTCAAGACGGTGTTCTATGCCCAGCAGGACGGCGGCCCGGGTCTGGGCCTCGCCGGACCGGAGCGTGTCCGGACCCGCGCGGCGGCCGAACGGATCCGCCGGACACGCGCACCCGGACGGGTCGACATCCTGGAGGTGCCCGCCGACACCCGTGTGCTCACCATCGGAACCGAACGCGACCTTCTGGTCCGCGCGCGCGGGGAATCGATGCGGCTCGGCGTCGCCGACATCGCTGCGGACGCCAACGCCTTCCGGGTCACCCTGGATACCGCGACGACCCCGCCCACCGGCACGCCCGTGCTCGTGAGCGTGCTGTGGCCCGGCGCCGTTCCCGAAGTCCTCGGCACGGGCACCGTCGCCGCCGACGGTTCGGTCACGACACCGAGCGAACGCGCGGCGATACGGATCGGGCAGTTCGCCTCCCCCGATCCCGGCGGCGTCATCCGCGTAATCGACGCGACCCCGTACGGGCCCCGACCGACGATCGTCGGACGATCGTTCACGGTGCCCGACCATCTGCCGCCGCCGTTCCGCGCGGTGCGGTGGCCGTCCGGACTCACATGGACCACCGTGTTCGAGGCGGGGTCCGGTCGCGCCCACCGGCAGGTGGTCGCGGGTCACCGGGGCAACCGCATCGACGCGTTCGCGGTGGGCATCGGAACGAACCCCGTCGTTCCGACGACGAGCGGTCCAAATCTCTGTCGCGCCGGCATCGGGGCGCCCAGGCTGGTCGTCTGCGACGGGACGGGAAGCGGCAGCGACATCAGGAAGCCGCGTGTCACCATGAGATACCGCCAGTTCGGCCGGGTCCGCGACGAGGTCTCCCGCATCACCATGGACGTGGCGCCCGGAGGTGCGCCGCAGACTGCGATCATCCGAAACGGATGGTTCTTCGTCGAGGCGGCAACGACGATCGACAACCCGGACTTCCGCAACCCGCGTGCGATGGGGCCCAACGAGCGTTTCCGTCCGCGTCTTCGCGCCTGGGACAGGTCCGGTGTCGAGGTGCCCGTGACCAGCGGATACTCCGACGGCTAGAGCAGGAAGCGGTACATCAGCCCCTCCGGGTCGACGCGATCGACCCGCAGGGGGCTGGCCGCGATCCGCTCCAGAAGGCCCGGCAGATCGTCACGGTGACGCAATTCGACGCCCACCAGCGCCGGACCGGTCTCGCGGTTGTTGCGTTTGACGTACTCGAACAGGGTGATGTCGTCGTTGGGGCCCAGCACACCGTCCAGGAACCGGCGAAGGGCCCCGGGCTCCTGCGGGAAGCTCACCAGGAAGTAGTGCTTGCGTCCCTCGTACATGAGCGAGCGTTCGACGATCTCCCCGTAGCGCGACACGTCGTTGTTGCCGCCCGAGATGATGGCCAACACCGTGCGACCCGATTCGACGTGCACGATGGGCGGTGACCCCGGCCCCGCCAGTGCGGCCGCCGCGAGGGCCCCCGCCGGCTCGGCGATGATGCCATCCACCTGGTACATCGCGAGCATCTCGCTGCACACCCGCCCCTCGGGCACCGCCACCATCTCGACGCCCCGGTCGCGGACGACGGCGAAGGTCGCATCACCCACGTGCCGGACGGCGGCGCCGTCGATGAACCCGTCCATCTCCGGCAGATCCACCGGCGCGCCGGCCGCCAGGGCGGCCGCCATCCCCGCGGCCCCGGCGGGCTCCACCCCCACCACGCGGGTGCCGGGGGCGTGCTCCGCACACCAGGTGGCGCATCCGGCCACCATGCCACCCCCGCCGACGGGCACCAGCAGCACGTCGGGGGCCTCCCCCAACTGCTGGACGATCTCGGCGGCGACCGTGCCCTGCCCCGCGATGATGCGCGGGTCGTCGAAGGCCGGCACCAGTTCGGCGCCGCTCGCCGCCGCGGCCTCCACCGCCCGCGCCGCGGCGGCGTCGTAGGTCTCGCCGGCAACGATGATGTCGACCCAGTCACCGCCGATCGCCGCGATCTGCTCGCGCTTCTGGCGCGGGGTGGTGGTGGGGATGACGATCTGCGCCCGGATGTGGAGCTCGCGACAGGCGAACGCCACGCCCTGCGCGTGGTTGCCCGCCGACGCGCACACCACCCCGTGGCCGCGCTCAGCCTCGGAGAGCCCCGCGATGAGGTTGTACGCACCACGAACCTTGTAGCTGCGCACCTGCTGCAGGTCCTCGCGCTTGACCAGCACCCGGGCGCCGGTCGCCGCCGACAGTCGCGCGTTCTCCTGAAGCGGTGTCACGCGCACCACGCCGGCCAGGCGCGAGCGCGCCGCCTCGACGTCGGCGGCCGTGACCGCGGGTCCATGGGTGGGGGTACTCGTCATGCCCGGCTGAGGGTACTCCCCGCCCCGGGGACACGACCGGTGTCGACGCCCAGCGGGGATCGTGGGATTCGGGCCGGGACCGGCTACCCTTTCGGAGGTCCCTCAAGAACCGGAAGGACGGACATGGCTTCACCACTCGAGCGGCTCTCCGAGCTCGGCCAGAGCGTCTGGGTCGACAATCTCTCGCGCACCCTCGTCGAGGGCGGCGGCCTGCAACGGCTGATGGACGAGGACGCCGTGGTGGGCGTCACGTCCAACCCCACGATCTTCCAGAAGGCCATGGCCGAAGGGGCGGCCTACGACGACCAGATGCGCGAGGTGCTCCAGGAGACGGATGATCCCAAGGAGGTCTTCCTCCGGTTGGCCGTGAAGGACATCGCGGACGCATGCGCGATCCTGCGTCCGGTCTGGGACCGCACCGAGGGCCGCGACGGGTATGTCTCGATCGAGGTCCACCCCGGCCTCGCCGGCGAGAGCCAGGCGACGATCGACGAGGCCATGCGACTGCACGCCGAGGTCGACACGCCGAACGTCCTCGTCAAGATCCCGGCCACCAGGGCGGGCCTGGTCGCGATCGAGGAGGTCATCGCCCGCGGGAAGTCGGTCAACGTCACCCTCATCTTCTCGCTGCAGCGCTACCGCGAGGTCGCCGAGGCCTACATCGCGGGGCTCGAGCGGCTGGTGGAGGACGGCGGCGATCCGTCCACCGTGCACAGCGTCGCGAGCTTCTTCGTCTCACGCGTGGACAGCGAGACCGACAAACGCCTGGATGCGATCGGCGGTCACGACGACCTGAAGGGGAAGCTGGCCATCGCCAACGCCAAGCTGGCCTACGAGGCCTACGGCGAGATCTTCAGCGGACCGCGCTGGGAGGCGCTCGCCGAGCGGGGCGCCACACCGCAGCGGTGCCTGTGGGCGTCCACCTCGACCAAGAACCCGGAGTACCCGGACACGCTCTACGTGACGAGCCTCATCGGCCCCGACACGGTCAACACGATGCCCGAGGAGACCATCGAGGCCTTCCAGGACCACGGTGAGCCCGTCGCGGACACGCTCACCGCCGGGCTGGACGAGGCGCATGCGCTCTTCCGGAAGCTGAAGGCGGCGGGCGTCGACTACGACGACGTCACCGAGACGCTCGAGGTGGAGGGCGTCCAGAAGTTCGAGCAGTCATTCGACGACCTCATCGCGGGGATCGTGGAGCGGATGCAGACCGTCCGCGCATGAGCGAACCCGAACGCACCACGATCTACTCGGCCGACGGCACACCCCTCATCGCCGACCTCGCGTGGGTGGACGAGGGGCTGCCCGGCATCGCCGTCGTCCACGGCCTGGACAGCACGCGGGTGAACCACCGTGACTTCATGGAGCGGCTGAACGAGGCCGGCATGAACGCGGTGGCGGTCGACCTGCGCGGTCACGGCGAGAGCGAGGGGCGGGTCGGTCCGGGCCTGGTTGACGACGTCCTGGCCGCGCTCGATCTGTTGGCCGAGCGCGGCGCCGGCCCCCTCGGCCTGCGCGGCTCGTCCATGGGCGGTCTCCTGGCACTGCACGCCGCGGCCCACCATCCCAGCGTGCGCGCGGTGGTGGCGATCTGCCCCGCCAACCACGTGGCCCTCGCCGACCGGCGACCGGATCTGGAGTGCGCACGCCAGATGGATCCGCAGCCGATCGTCGCCGGAGACGACGGCATCGCCCGCGGGTACTGGCATGCCCGCGGCGACGAGGTCATCCCGTGGGAGTGGTCGTCGACGCTGTACGAGGCCTCGAGCGAACCGCGCAGCCTGCACCTCATCGACGGCGGCGACCACCGCTCCCTGCAGCACGACCCCGCGGTGCAGGCGGACACGGTGGCCTTCCTGACCGAGCACCTCGACATGCATGACCGGACCGCCACGGTCTGACGGTCAACCGGTCCCGGACGGGTCGCCCGCATCCCGACGCGGCTGCGGATGGGTGAAGACCCCTGTGAGGAACCCGGGCAGGGGTCGCGTGGTCATCACCACCAGCATCCGCCCGGCGCGGGTCATCGCCATGTAGAGACGCCGCGCGTCATCCTCGACGTCCTGTGACGTGCCGTCCTCGATGGCCCCCAGCAGACGTTCGACGCCCAGCAGGAAGACGACCGGGGCCTCGAGCCCCGTGGCGGTCGCCAGGTTCGCCAAGCGCAGCCGGTCGGCACCGTCACCGGCCGGAGGTGTGCGCTTCTGGTCGGGGTGGTTGAACCACCAGACGCGTGGGTCGCCGAACCGCGCCCGAAGCCGCGCATGGAGAAGATCCCGCGGCACCCCATCGCCGTACACCACGAGCACGTCCGCGAGCGACACATCACCGCCACCGCCGACGAGCGCGTCCAGCTCGTTCAGCAGGCGATCGACGGCGTCCTGTGGCGCGGCGACCATCGCGAGGATCGGCGGTGTGCCCGGCTCCATGTCGCTCATGTCCGGCACGAGGAAGTCCTCGGGATCCTCGGGACCGCAGCGGGCGAGCACGTGGTTGGCGGCGGTCAGGATCGCCCGGGTCGTGCGGTACGAGCGGCGCAGGCGGCGCGTGCGTCCCGTCACCTCCAGGCCCACGCTGCGCCAGCTGAGGCGGCGCTTCATGAACCCCTGGTTCGGATCCGCACACACGAACAGACTGCCGGTCGGACGAAGCGCCAGACGCACCGCCTGGAACCACGATGGTGCGAAGAACTGTGCCTCGTCGATGACGGCGTGGTCGAACCGCTCGAGGGCACCGTGATCCGACGCGAGACAGATGTCGCGGGCGAGCGCGCTCCACGCCACGTGCTCCCGACGGTCCAGGTCCTGGTTCACCTTCTGGAGCAGACGCCACACGTCGGCCCGCGCATCACCGCGCAGCGCGAACCCGCGGCCGGTGCGCGACGCGGCGACGTAGGCGTCCAGGTCGGTGATGAGCGAGTCGTTCAGGAAGTCCAGCTCCTCGCGCAGCAGCTCGGTGGGGAGCGTGATGCGCGGGACGAGCGGACGGTGGCGTTCGATCACCCGTTCGACGAGTCGCGGCCCAGCGATCACGAGCCGGCGGTCGTGAAGGTTGCGCCATTGCGCATGCGCCCATTGGTGGAACGTGCTGATCAGGAGGTTCCGGCGAAGTCCACCGTCCGTCTGGCGCACGCGGGCGATAATGTCGGCGACGATCGGCGTGTTGTAGATCAGCACCCGCACGCGCTGGTCCGGGAAGTGCCGGGCAAGGAGGCGGGCGCGCGCCAGGGCGATGAGGGTCTTGCCGCTCCCGGCCACGCCGTTCACGAGGCGGATGGCGAGGTCCGACGACACCCGCATCCCCTCCTCCGTGGGCTCGAGGTCAAGGCGGACGGCCGCCTCCTGCCGCACGTCCAGGAAGAACGGTCCGAGGGAGGCCGAGTTGTCCCGCGCGAACGCGCGCCGGGTGGTCCAGGACGGTGGGATCTCGGTCTCCGGGAAGTACCGGCGCATGATCTCGGTCTCCACCGCCGCGTCGACTGGAACGAGCTGGTCCGGGATGACCGACGCGGCGAAATCGAGCACCGAGTCGCGGGCGATGAACGTCACCCCCAACCGGTCGGCGTACCCGGCCGCGAGCGTGCGAACCTCCTCGGGGCTGCACCGCCACATCACGATCATCCGCCCCAGGCGCACCCCGGACGCCGGAGCCGCCATAAGCCGATCAAGTTGGGCGTCGAGTGCCGTCCGAGCCGGAGTCGGCACGAGCCGTTCGGCCACCACCTCGTCCGCCCGGGCATCGCACACGCACACCATGAGCCATCCCAGTCGCGGGTGGTGGACGACGAGGTCCGGCGTCCAGTCGCCGCGCGGGAGCGGTGTGCGCACGACGAACGCGTCGTCCAGGGCACCGAGCGCACGTCGCAGGCGGATGCCCTGGGCGTCCACCGCCGGTGAACGCTCGGGGATGAACGTCGCCATGTACTACGCACGCACCGTGTGGCAGTGGGCGATGAGGTCGCGGTAGCGGTCGATCCAGTGCGCGATCGTGGGGTGGGTGGTGAGCGGCAGCCGGTCGGCGGTCGGTCCGATCACGATCAGCTTGGTCCGTGCCCGGGTGATCGCCACGTTCAGCCGCTGGGGCTGGAAGAAGAAGCCGGCGACGGCGGAGAGGAACGCCGTATCACCGGTCGTGAGCGACAGGATGACGAGCTCGCGCTCCTGTCCCTGCATCCGCTCCACGGTGTCTGCCACCACCCGACGCGCGTCCCGACGCCCGAGTCGCCCCGCCAGGGCGGCCCGGATGGCGCGGCCCTGCAGACGGTAGGGCGACACGACGCCGATCTCCCCGGGGTCGAGTCCTCCCGCGACTGCGGCGGCGCACAGGTCGGCGACGAGACTCGCCTCGGCGGGGCTGCGGGCCCGGGCGTCCGGATCGCACACCGGGATGAACACGACCGGATGCGCACCGTTCAACGCGCCGGGCGGCCCCGCCGGCACCGGATCGAGCCGCAGCCTCCGGTCGCGGTTGGGGCCGTCCGCCTGGAGCACGCCGCCGTAGAACGCGTCGCTCGGCCAGCGGGTCAGCCAGCGGTTCATGCGGTAGGTGCGCTCGAGCATCACGGTGTGCGCTGCGGTGTGCGCGGTCAGGTGCGCGACGATCGAGTGGCGCTCGGCGTCCAGCACCGAGCGCGATCGCAGCACCGGCGGCAGCTGTGCCGGGTCACCGATGAAGACGAAGCGGTCGGCGGCGCGCATGGCCATGAGGGCCAGCAGCACCGTGACCTGGCTGGACTCGTCGAACACGACGGTGTCGAAGCGGTAATCGGCCAGGCGGTGTGTGCAGGTGGCGAACGGCGTGGCCCCCACCACGTACCCATCGGTGGGACGCGCGTCCCATCCGTCCAGGCCGTCGACGCACGCGATGGCGTCGTCCAGGCCCCGCCGCTGGGTGGCGCGACCCACCTTGACGACCGGCACGCCGTGACGGTGCACGTGGTTGAGCGCGTTGTTGATCGCCATGTGGGTGTGCGAACTGACGAGCACGCGTTCGCCCCGCTCGACCGCCAGTCGCGTCACGAGGCCCAACACAAGCGTCTTGCCGGTGCCGGGTGGCCCCTGGATGCACGCCACCTGCCGGGCTCCATGCGCCCAAGCGACCGCCTCGGCCTGGCTCTCGTCGAGCCCCTCCTCCAGTGCGACCCGCCTGGCGTCGTCCATGTCACGCTCGTCGAAGGTGATCGGCAGACGGCCCGCGAGGAGCGGCAGCAGCACCTCACGCCCGTGGACGGAGGTGGCGATGTCGCGAAGCGCCCGTTCGTAGAAGGCGGTCAGGTCGAGGTCGTCGGGGTCGGCGTAGCAGCCGGCGTCCCCGACAGCGTCCGGCACCGACGCGAGCCCGTGCCCGCGAAGGAGCCAGCGGTCGTCCTCCTCCATCTCGAACGCCAGCTGCTCACTGAGCGGATCGGCGACCGACCCACGGTGCAGGAACAGCCGGTCTCCCTCACGGAATCGGGACTCGCCGTCGTCCGGGTACGCCCAGACGGTGTCGGACTCCGGTCCCGCCGCCACCCGCACGAAACCCTGGGTGATCCCGCGTCGCAAACGTTCGGTGAGCGGCCGATCCCACATCTCGTGTAGGTGACGTCGGGTCGCCTCCCGCTCCTCGTGCACGAGCCCGTACAGATCCGCCACCAGCGCGTCTCCCGCGGCCCGGTCGGCGCTCCCGCGGGCGGCTGCGGTGCGATCTCCCATGAGGTCCGATCGTAGCGCCTCCCGGTTCCACCCCGTACGGAACGGCATCCGGCGGGTGCGGCTACCCTCGACCACATGTCCGCTCCGACACCCTCATCCCGGCACCCGGACGCCGTCCTGCGGGTCCTTGAGGACGAGGTCATCGTCTGCCGCACATGTCCGCGCCTCGTCGCGTGGCGCGAGCGGGTGGCGGTCGACAAGCGCGCCGCCTTCCGGGACGAGGAATACTGGGGCCGTCCCGTTCCGGGCTTCGGCGACCCCGATCCGTGGTGTCTGCTGGTGGGCCTCGCCCCCGCCGCCCACGGCGCCAACCGCACGGGCCGGGTCTTCACCGGTGATCGCAGCGCCGACTTCCTGATCGCCGCGCTCCATCGTGCCGGGCTCGCCACCCGACCCACGTCGCGTCACCGTGACGACGGGCTGGAGCTCACCGGCTGTCGCATCACGCTGGCGGTACGCTGCGCGCCGCCGGCCAACCGTCCCACCCGTGCCGAGGAGGACGCCTGCCGGCCGTTTCTGGCACGTGAGATCGCCGCCTGCCGGTCCCTGCGGGTGATCGTGGCGCTGGGCGCGTTCGCCTGGGATGCGCTGGCGCGCACCATGGATCTCCCACGGCCCCGGCCGCGCTTCGCGCACGGCGCCGAGATGCGCCTGGCGAACGGCGTCACCGTGCTGGGCTGCTACCACCCGAGCCAGCAGAACACCTTCACCGGTCGTCTGACCGCCGCGATGATGGACGAGGTGCTGGGGCGGGCGGTGGCCGCCCGCTGACCGTCCGACGGGCGGTTACATGTAGGGGACGGGGTTCACCGCGGCGCCGTTGACGCGCACTTCGAAGTGCACGTGCGGTCCGTAGCAGTGCCCGGTGCACCCGACCGAACCGAGGGTCTGGCCGCGTGAGACGCGCTGCCCGGTGGAGACGTTGACCTGGTTCATGTGCGCGTATGCGGTGGAGAGCGTGCCGTGCGAGACGACCACCAGCTGTCCGTACCCGCCGGTCCACCCGGCCACGATGACCGTGCCGTCCGCCGATGCCCCGATGGGTGCGCCGGTGGGTGCACCGATGTCGATGCCCTCGTGCATCCGCCCCCAGCGCGGACCGAACGGGGAGGTGAGCGGGCCGGCGACCGGCCATGCGAACGTGCCGTTGCCGGAGACCGGCGTCGACGACGGGAGCGACGACTGCCGCGCGCGGATCTGGTTGGCGAGGCGGATGGAGCGCGCCCGCAGGTTGCGGGCCTCGGCCTCGAGCTCACGCCGGTCGACCCGCACCCGTGAGAGCAGCGTCGAGCGCGCCTGCTTGGCGGCGACCAGGTTGTTGCGCTCGGCGGTGACGCGGGTGACGGTCACCCGCACCTCGGCCTCCGCCTCGGCCACCCGCTTCTCGGTCTGCCACACCTCGCGGCGCTTGGCCTGGATCGCGTTGCGCGCGTGGAGCGACGCCCGCGCCCCCGACCGCGTCTCGGTGATAAGGGTCTCGTCGTTGTCGACGGTGCGCTCCAGGTTCTCCTTGGCGGAGATGGCGGTGCTGAGGCTGCCGGACTGCACCAGGATCTGCACGGTCGACGGGTCGCCCTTGCGGTACTGGCTGGAGAGGCGCTCGGCGAGCGCGGCCCGATGCGTGCGGAGCTTCTTGACGAGCGCCGTCAGACGCCGCTGCTCGGCATCGATCTCGACGGTCAGCTGCTTGCGCCGATCACGCAGACGTTCCAGCTCGGCGGTCAGCTCGTTGAGACGCGCCTGGATGGGTGCCAGCCGTGCCTCGACGCCCCTGATCCGCGCGGAGTACTGCGAGATCTGACTCGTGAGCACCTGCTCACGGGCGCGTGCCTTGGCGGCCTGCGATTCGACCTGGGGGAGGCTGCGCGCCGCCTCGGACCGATCCGAGTGCGCCACCGAGAACCCGAGGGTGATCACGGAGGCTGAGGCGAGCGCCAGCGCGGCTCGACGAACGTTCACGCTGCTGAGTTCTGAGCGACCGGCCGTCTCCCTGCCCCGCCGATTGCAGGGTCAGGGGACGACGTGCAATGTCACTTGCGGATCGGCGGCTCGGGGTCGACGGCGAGGAGGTCCGTGTACGGGTTGATCGTCGTCCAGTCCGCACGACGGATCTCGAAGTGCAGGTGGTCGGCGCCGTAACGGGCGTCACCGGTGTTGCCCACCGTCGCGATGTCCTGGCCGGCGGTCACGCGGGTGCCGACGTTGATCTCCGGGTTGATCGTGTTCAGGTGCGCGTAGTAGAACTGGTTGCCGGCCGCGTCCTTGGTCCACAGGTAGACGCCGCCCAGCCCGCTCTCGACGCGGTTGACGCGGAAGACCGTTCCCGTCGCGACCGCGCGGACCGGCGTGCCCTTGGCGGCCATGACATTGGTGCCCTGGTGACCACCGCGACCGCGCGGAGCGCCGTAGTCGTTGAAGTACGTGTGCCTGCCGGCGACCGGGAAGGCCTTGAGGTAGACAGCGTTCGCGGCGTTGGGACCGGCGATCGGGTAGGTGCCGGTCACGGGTGCGGGCGTCGGCGCCTGCGCACCGCTCTGCGGGACGCGGACGTTGTACCCCAGCTTGCGGACGACGCCGACGGTCACGATGCCGTTGGGCCGCTTGAACCGCCACCGCTTCTGCAGCCGCATGACCGCACGACGGGTCTGCGGGCCGAACTCACCGTCGATCGACACGCCGAGCCCCCTGCGGTACAGCAGGATCTGGAGCGTCTTCACGTCGGAGCCGACCATGCCCTGGCGCAGGTTGCGCGAACCGAGGATGCGGGCCCAGTCGGCCGACGTGCCGACCGTGGGCGGCGTCTCGACCGTGGCCGGCGCGGGGGTGGCCGGTGCCGTGGTGGTGGGCGCCGTGGTGACGGGCGCCGTGGTCGTCGTCTGGGATGTCGCGGTTGAGGCGAACAGCGCCGACGAGGCGACTGCGATGGAGGCGATCATCGCCCGCTTCACGCGGCGGGCGGGGACTGCGGCGAGGACATCGCGCGGTCGATCGTTCAAAATCCGGGGCTCCTTTTTCGCCGCGGGCCGGATTGCCCTTGGCTGTAAGTCGACCTTCGCGTGGAGATGTTTGCGAAGGGCGCTCCTGGGGAAGCGTGGAACGGCGGGCACTTTCTCACCCAAACCGAACTTGGTCAAGCCTTTACGTTTGGCCTGGTGACTGGGTGCGTGCACGGGTTCGTGTTCGTGCTTGGGTGGTAATCGACCTGCAAACGCCGGAACTTGAGCGGTCGGCGGCAATCATCCGGTGGGACGTTCGTCCTGCACGCACGCGTCTCACATGGTGGGACGACGGTATGGATTCGGCATGAATAGCGTGAAGTTCACCACGCACGACGGTGTCACCCGCTGCTCACCACCGAGGCGAGCCCGTTGATCACGACGCCGATGATGGCGACGCCGAAGACGTACGAGAGCAGGACGTGGCGCAGGACGAGACGACGCATCGACGCGGTGGTGATGGTCGTGTCGCTCACCTGGAAGGTCATGCCCAGGGTGAACGACAGATACGCAAAGTCGAGGTATGCGGGCTCCGGAGTGCCGGGGAAGTCGATGCCTCCCCCCTGCTCGTGGAACCGTCGCGCGTAATGCAGCGTGTACTCCAGGTGCACGACCGCCCAGGAGGCCGCCACGGCCGCGGCGCCGAGTCCCGCGAAGGCGAGCGCACCCGCTCCGGAGCGACGCGACGACTCCTGCAGGGCGTACCCCACCGCGATCAGGCTGACGACCGCCGCCGTCGTGACGATGATCGGGGCGACGATGCGGGTGTCGTCCTCACGGGTGGCCACCGCACGCGTCCGCACCGGGTCCAGTCGCAGCAGCGGCAGGATCCATCCGGCCACCACCAGCGCGAAGGCCAGCCAACCGGCGAGCACCCGCGCCACGGTGGGCCAGTCCGACGGGACCAGGAGCACGGCGACCAGGGCCACGACCGCACCGACCACGACGCGCACGGCGGCCGCCCCGGGGTGCCGCGACGCCGGATCAGCGGGCGGGTCCGGTTGCGGCGGGCTCATCCCGCGTCGCCGCGCCGGCTCGTGCCGGCGACGTCGTTCTCCATGGCGTCGCGACGGCGCAGAAGGCGCGCGGCCTCGGCCCGTGCGGCGCGGTCGAGGTCGCGGAAGTCCTCGTCGGACAGGTTGCCGGCCCGATGGTCGAAGTCGATCTCCCGCACCGCACGCAGCGCCTGGTCGACCCGCTCGTTCAGGTCACGGAGTTCGGGGTTGTCGGCCGGCAGCGCATCGACCGCACGACGGTCGATCAGCGGCCAGGCGATGAGGGCGACGACCACCAGGCCGACGATCGCCGTCAGGATGGCGGGGATCACGCCTTCGCTTCGTCGCCGGTCGCCGGAACGCTGGCGGGCGCGCGTTCACGACGGCCCGACGGCCATCCCGCGACCACCGCTCCCAGCAGGAAGATGAGCCCACCCGCCCAGAGCCACGAGACCATGGGGTTGACGAACACGTGCAGGGACGCGACGCCGTCTTCCGTCACCCCCGCCAGGTTCATCCAGATGTCGCGGGTCGGGCCGCTCGAGATCGCGATCTCGTTGCCGACGTCCATGTTGGAGCGGTAGACGTGCTCCTTCGGCCGCAGCATCGTGACGAAGGATCCGTCCGGCCGCGTCACGCGCACGTCGGCCGTCACCGTCATGGCCTCGTCGGTGCGGGCACGTGTGGTCTTCTCGACGGTGTAGATGTACCCGCCGGCGGACGCCGACTCCCCCTGGCGCAGCTGGAACGTCCCCTCGCTGAGGAAGGCGCGCGAGCAGGCGATGCCGACGATGACGACGACGATGCCGACGTGCACGATGTAGCCGCCGTACCGGCGCCGGTTGCGCGAGATGAGCTGGCGGACCGCGCCCACCCATGACACGCCGCCCAGCGCGTGACGCACCTTCGCGCCCTTCACGAACTCGGAGCCGATGCAGGCCATCGTGAAGACCGCGATCATCAGCGTGAGCGTCACCGCCCAGTTCTGGCCGGAGTCGGTGAACAGCAGAAGCAACGGCACGGCCACCACGGCGACGATCGTCGGCCACAGGAACCGGGTGCGGATCTGGGCCCAGCTCGCCCGGCGCCACGGCACCAACGGCCCCAGACCGGTGAAGAGCAGGAGCGCGACCCCGATGGGTGCCGCCACCTGGTCGAAGAAGCCGCGTCCCACGGTGATGCGCTCACCCTGGATGAGCTCGCTCATCACCGGGTAGAGGGTGCCCCACACCACGATGAACGCGAGTCCGATGAGCAGCAGGTTGTTGTAGAGGAAGATCGCCTCACGCGAGAAGTAGCTCTCCAGCGAATGCTCGCTGCGGAGCTCCGGGAGGCGCGTCACGATCAGGTAGATGCCCACGGCGATCGTGAGCACCACCATGCCCAGGAGGTACGTGCCGACGGTCTGGGCACCGAAGTTGTGCACGCTGTTGACGATCGATGAGCGTGTGAGCAGGGTGCCGAACATCGTGAGCGCGAACGTGCCGATGATGAGCGCCATGTTCCAGATCTTCAGCATGCCGCGCCGTTCCTGCACCATGATCGAATGCAGGAAGGCGGTGCCGGTGAGCCATGGCAGGAACGCCGCGTTCTCGACCGGATCCCAGATCCAGTACCCGCCGAACGAGAGCGACTCGTACGCCCACTTGGCGCCGAGGATGATCCCGATGCCCAGGAACGTCCAGCTGGCGAGGGTCCAGCGGCGGATGCTCGCGATCCAGGCGCTGTCCAGGCGACGGGTGACGAGCGCGGCGATCGCGAACGCGAATGGGATCGCGATGGAGACGTAGCCCAGGTAGAGCGTGGGCGGGTGCGAGACCATGTACGGGTTGCGAAGCGCCGACATCAGACCGCGGCCGTTCTCGGGGACGACGGCCATCGTCTCGAACGGGCTGGTCACGAACGTCAGCACACCGGCGAAGAAGAGCCCGAGGAAGGCGAGCACCGCCACCACGATCGGCATGAGCTCGTGGTTGCGCTTGCGGTTGGTGTAGACCGCGATCGACGCGAACATCGTGAGGAGCCAGCCCCAGAAGAGCAGCGACCCCGCCTGGCTGGCCCAGAGCGCCGTCACCCGCAGGTGGAACGGCATCTCCCGGCTTGAGTAGTTGGCGACGCTCTCCAGCGAGAAGTCACTGCGTGCCAGCGCGACGGTGAGGGTGGCCGTGGCGACGGTGAAGAGCGCGAACAGGCCGTAGATGCCGCGACGCGCCGCCAGGTACCACGCCCGGTTGCGCGGGGTGCGTCCGCGGACGGCCGCGAACAGGGTGAAGAGCGCGACGGCGACCGCAAGAAGCAGCAGCGCACGTCCGAAGAGGCTCACGCCGGCGTCCTCAGCGCTGGTCGTCGCCGGGCGTCGGTGAGCCCTTGGCCTCGAACTTGGACGGACACTTCGCAAGCAGCGTGTCGCGCTTGCCGACGAACGTCGAGCCCTGCATGGTCCCGGTCACGACGATCTCGCGGCCGTCCTGGAAGGTCTCGGGGATCTTCCCGCGGTAGTTGACCCAGACGGTCTTGGAGGGGTCGTCCTGGTTCTCGACCTTGAACCGCACCCCCTCACCGGTGAGCGCCTGTGAGGCGGCGTCCTGGGGTGAGCCCTTCGCCACCACGCCGTTCAGCAGATACGTCTTGCCGTCCGCGGAGATCTGACCGGGCGCTGCGTACGTCTCCAGCGAACCGCCGATCGAGAACCAGACGAGGGCCGCGCCGAGAACGGCTGCGAGGCCCAACGCGATGACGAAACGTGCCTTGGACTTCATTGAGCGGGATCGTACCGTGCGCACCGTCCCGGTGTGTGGATGACGGGTGTCCGCAACGTGAGGTGAACACCCGTCATCGGCAGCCGCGTTCGGGCGGTGCCTCGGAGGGTCAGTTGCGCTGTCCCGGAAGCTGCGTCGTGAGCCACTGCACGAGCGCCGAGGGGTTGCGCGTCTGCGTCATCACCTGGCCGGGTCCGACGAAGTCGAAGACGAAGCCCTCACCGCTCTTGAGGCTCTGGATCGAACGCCCCTCCACGGCACGGCGGAGCGTCATCTGCACGCCCTCCTCGTAGGCGACCATATGGCCGCTGTCGAGGACGAGGCGCTCACCCTGCGCGAGGTTGTGCACGTCGAGCGCCCCGTAGCAGCCGAGGATGACCGGACCGCCGCCCGACACGCGCACGAGGAAGCCGCCCTCCCCACCGAACAGGTTCTTGAACCCGCCCCACTTGGTGTCGACCGTGACGTCCTGCCCGGCGGCGATCCACGACCCGCGCGAGATGAACAGCGACCGCGCCGGGGTCACGCTCTCGACCAGCAGGTCGCCGGGGAGGTTGGCGGCCACGTCCACCCACCCGCCGCCGGGGGGCGCCGTGTAGGTGGTGATGAAGAGCGACTCGCCGCCCAGCACGCTGCGCTTGAGCCCCTTCATCAGCCCGCCCTCCATCTTGGCGGAGATCTCGACGCCCGGCGAGGTGGCCATCATCGCGCCCGCTTCCACCCGCAGGCTCTCGGCGCCCGTCAGCGTGCACCGTGCGACGCCGAAGGACGGAGCGTGGCGAATGTCGATCTGCATTGGGGTTCCTCCCGGTCGGTCGGCGCACGGGGACCCGGCGCGCGTGAGGAGTCTTACAGGGCGCCGTGGCGGGTGCGTGGGCGATCCGCGGGCTTCATCGACGCTTTGTCCCACGCCGGCCCGCGCGACGCGCCGGGTCAGACCGCCGACCACCCCCCGTCCGACGGCAGCACGATGCCCGTGACGTTGGCGGCGTCGTCGCTCGCCAACCACGTGATGGCGGCGGCCAGCTGGGCGGCGCTCGCGGTGGGCGGCGTGATGGCCTGGAACACGGGTCCCAGACGGGCGGCCCCGCGCTCCGATCGGAAGGGCGCCTCGATGTTGGTCGCGACACCGCCGGGTGCCACGGCGTTCACCCGGATGCCGTCCGGCGCGTACATGAAGGCGGTGTTCTTGGTGAAGCCGATCAGCGCCCACTTGGAGGTCGTGTAGGCGACACCCGCCGACGCACCGCGCAGGCCGGCCTCCGACGCGACGTTGACGATCGACCCGCCGGCCGTCATGCGCGGAAGCACGGCCCGGGTGAGGCGCATCACCGCCGTGACGTTGACCGCGAGCACCCGCTGCCAGGTCTCGTCGTCCACCTCGCCCGCGGGAAGGAACCCGTCCATGATCCCGGCGTTGTTCACCAGCACGTCGACCCGGTCCCCGGCGGCGTCGACGACCCGCTGGACGACCTCCTCGTCGCTGATGTCGCCCAGGACGGAGACGAGGTCGCGCCCCTCGAGCTCGACCTGCAGGTCGGCGAGCCGGTCGGCCGCCACGTCGGTCGCGACGACACGGGCACCCTCGCCCACCAGGCGAACCACGGTCGCCCGGCCGATGCCGGACCCCGCCCCGGTGACGATCGCCACCCTGCCGTCGAAGCGTCCCTCAACCATGATGATCACCCTCCTCGCAAAGAACGACCCTCGTCCTGGACGGCGTGGGGGCCGGGGTCGGGCGGCCGGGCGGAGCGAACCGTCGCCGTGACGCTACCCGCTCACCGCGTCCCGGTGCCGGACGCGCGCCCCCGGGTCCATACGGGTCGGGTCGAACGGCCCGGGCCCGGCCCGGCGACTCATGCCAACAGGTCCCTGAGGGCCGGCTCGATGCGCGCCAGGCGACGCGCGGCACGGTCCCGGGCGCCGGCCGCGTCGCCGTCGACCACCGGCTCCACGGCCTCGCAGTAGCACTTGAGCTTGGGCTCGGTGCCGCTCGGGCGGACGAGCACCCGCACCCCGCCTGCCAGGTCCACCCGCAGCACGTCGGGCGCGAGCGCGCGCACCCGCTCCACCGGGTCATCGCCGATCCGGTCGGGCGGCGTGGCCATGAGCTCCGCCACCCGCGCGTCGCGGCGCGCCCGCCAGCCGGTCCCCCGGTATCGCAGCGAGAAGTTGCGGGTGACGTGGGCACCGTCCAGGCGGTCGAGGTCGTCCAGCATGTCCTGCACCGTGCGCCCCCGGGCCGCCAGCGCCGAGGCGAGCGACGCGACGGCGAGCGCTGCGGTGATGCCGTCCTTGTCGTGCACGTCGTCACCGATGGCGTAGCCGATGGCCTCCTCGTAGATGAGGACCTGGCGCAATTCCGGGTGCGTCAGCGCCGGCCGCGACAGCCACTTGAAGCCGGTCAGGGTCTCCTCGTAGCGCACGCCGTGACGGGCGGCGATGCGTCCCAGCCGTGCCGACGAGACGACCGTGGTGGCGACCAGCCGTTCGGTCCCCCCGCCCACCACGTCCGACAGGAGCCACTCACCGAGGAGCCCGCCCACCTGGTCGCCGGTCAGCTGACGGGTGCCGGTCGCGTCGCGGATGAGGACGGCCACCCGGTCGGCGTCGGGGTCGAGGGCGAGGCCGACGGCGGCATCGCTCATCTCCATGAGCGCGGCCAGGAGGTCGGTGGCACCGGCCTCCTCGGGGTTGGGGAAGCCCACCGTCGGGAAGTCGGGGTCAGGGTCCTGCTGCTCGCCCACCACCGCCACGTCGTCGTGGCCGGCATCGGTGAGAAGCCCGCGCAGCATCGTCCCACCCACGCCGTGCATGGCCGTCATCGCCAGGCGCACCGGCACCGCCGGCGGCGGCACGCGTCGGAGCGCTGCGGTCCGGTAGGCGGCCACGACCTCGGCATGCATGGGACGCACCTCGGCCGCGGGACCGTCCGGCACGACGATCCCGTCCGCCACCACGGCGTCGATCGCGGCGGCGACCTCCACGTCGACGGGCGAGACGATCTGGGCGCCGTCCGCCATGAAGAGCTTCAGCCCGTTGTCGGTCGACGGGTTGTGGCTCGCGGTGACGACGAGCCCCGCCGCCGCACCCAGGTGGGTCACGGCGAAGACCCCGATGGGCGTTGCGAGCGGCCGATCGCACAGGGTGACCGGGATGCCGTGCGCGGCGATCACCTCGGCGCAGTCGCGGGCGAAGACGTCGGACAGGTGGCGTGCGTCGTGGGCGACGACCACCCCGGCGGTGCCGGCGTCGGTGCGCTCGACGAGGTGCCGGGCGATGCCGGCCGCGGACTGTCGGATCACCAGGCGGTTCATGCCGGTGGGGCCCGCGTGCATCGTGGCGCGCAGCCCGGCGGTGCCGAACGCCACACGTCCGTTGAAGCGCTCACGCAGCGAGTGCCAGTCCCCGGCCGCCATCAACCCGGCGAGCTCCTCCCGCGTCGCGGGATCCGGGTCGAGCGCGATCCAGTCGCGCACGGTCGTGACGAAGGCGGTGTCCCGTTCGGTCATGTCGGGATGCTGCCAGTGCCACATGGCAGCATGACGCGATGGCATACAACCGCATGGATCCGGATGAGGTGCGCGCGTTTCTGCGCGCCGAGCCGGCGCGCCCGGCGATCCTCTCGACGGTCCGGCGCGACGGACGGCCCCATGCCGCGCCCATCTGGTTCATCGCCGACGGCGACGCCGTCTGGTTCACCACCGGCGCCGACACCGTGAAGGGCCGCAACCTGCGCCGCACCGGCCACGCGGTCCTCACCCTCCAGGACGACCGTCCGCCGTTCTCGTACCTCACGATCGAGGGCCCGGTCGAGCTGGTCGACGAACCCGCGCAGGTGCGTCGCTGGGCGACCGCGATCGGCGGCCGGTACATGGGGGCCGACCGGGCGGAGGAGTTCGGCGCGCGCAACGCGGTCCCGGGTGAGCTGGCCGTCCGGGTGACGATCGCGCATGCGTTCGGCGTGCTCGACGTGGCCGACTGAGCGGTCGGGCGAACCCGGTCGGCGCCCAGAACCCGAACGGATCGCTCACGAAACCCTGATGCCCCGGCGGCGGGTATGTGCGACGCTGACGGTCCCCAACGGGAGGCGATGATGACCGGGATCCGTCGTGCCATCCGCGCACTGGGCGCATGCGTCGTCCTGTCCGCCCTGCCCGGAGCCGCCGCGGGTGCCCCGTCGCCGGTGGTCGTTCCCGGGTGGCCCGTCGACGCACCGACGACAGATGTGATCGCAAACCCCCGCGGTGGCGTCGTGGCGCACCTGCCCCGCGCCGGGGTCTTCGGCTCGGGCAGCGAGGCGTCGGCCCTCGTCACCGCCTTCCGGGCGGACGGCGCGCGCCGATGGATGCGCTTCCTCCCCGGCGGCTGCGGCAACTGCTCCGACCCGGAGCGCCCCGGGGTCCAGCCCGACGGTTCATTCGGGCCGTTCGGCGAGGGACTGAACCCGCGGACGGTCGAGGCCACCGGCCGGGTGCGACGCGGCTGCATCGGCGTCACGGACGCTACGGGGGTCTGCATCGACACGTCGCGGATCTTCGACGACGACCCGCGGCCGGTGATGAGCGCCACGGCGGACGGACGGACCCGCTGGTCGCATTGGGATCCCGAGTTCCGTGCGGCGTTCGACCTGGGACCGGGCGTCGCCATGCGTCCGATCTCGGACGGTCGCGGCACGGTGCTCGCCGCGTTCCCGTCCGAGTGGCGCGCGGCGACCCCGACGACGCTCCTCCTCGCCCTGGACGGGTCGTCGGGCGCCGTGCGGTGGCGACGCGTCGTACTGGGCACGTGGACCACGGTCACCGGGTACCCGGGCGGGTTCTTCATCGCCGACGGCGAGCATCTGGTGTCGCTGGCCTCCGACGGCACCGAGCGCTGGAGCGTCCGCGAACGCGCGGTCACCCGCGGGACGACCTGGGTTGATCCGGTCGCGCGCCGCGTCTACCTGCAGCCGGCACCCACGATGAGGGCGTCGGCTCGGGATCTCGACACGGGTGCGGTGGTCTGGCGGGCGCTCGTGCGCCGCCCCGTGCGGATCCTGTCGGTGGGGCCGCAGGGCGTGCTGGTCGCACAGAGCGCGGGTGGCCATTCGGTGCGTGCCCTCGATCCCTCCGGCCACACCCGCCTGGTCATCCGCACACCGACGGCGGTGCTTGGTGCGGCGGCCCTCGCCGACCGGTCGATCGTCGTGTCGACCGCCGATGCGTTCGGCTGGTACCACGGGCTCCTCACCCGGTACCGGTTCGCGGCACGGGCACCGGTCCCCCGACGAACGACCGTCCGCCTCGTGCGCACACTGGCGGGGTACTCGTGCGCGGTCGCCTGCAGCGCGGAGCGTCGTGGCGACCTCGCGCTTCGCATCAGCGTCCGGACCGGGATCCGCATGACGATCCGCGTCGTCGACCCACGTCCCACCACGCGCGTGCGGGCCACGGTGATCACCGCACCCCGCGGCGTGAGCACCGTGCGACTGGGGTCGGCCCTGCGGTCGCGGTCGGGCGCCGCGTACGTGCGGGTCACCTGGCGCGGCGGAGCGACCACCGTCCGACTTCCCCGGAGCTGACCGCGACGGGCCATCCGGCCCGTTTCCCGCTCCGTGCGTGAAACGACCGTTTCACCACCTTGCAATTCTCGTTGCAAGGTGCCATGGTTCCAGTGTCGGCGGAGGGTATTGAACCCCGAAAGACCTTCTTCGGAAGATCGGACGGATTTCTCGCCGGTGGCGGAGACGGGGCGTCCCAGGACGAACCGGTTCCGGCACCACCCGAGGCCGACAGGATCGGGGGCCCCGCTCAGGGGCCCCCGACTCCATTTGGGCGCCCGTCAGTGCACCGGCACGGGCGGCGGCGCGTCGCCTCCCTCACCGTGGTCGTGCCCGCCGTGTGTCGGCATCTCCTTGCGCGGGAGGAAGTACATCGGCACGCACGCCAGCACGAGCAGCGCGAACGCGACCAGGTAGCTGGTCGAGAACGCATCGCCGGCCTGGGCGAGCCCCTGCCTGACGGCGTCGGCGCCGATCTGCTCGGCGACGGCGGGGTCGTTGTGGCTGGCGACCGCGGGACCGGCAAGCGGCTTGCCCCGCAGCTGATTGGTCAGGACCACCGATATGACGGCGACGCCGACGGAGCTCGCGATCTGCTGGGTGATGTTGAGGAGGGTCGAGCCGCGGGCCACCTGGTGGGGGCGCAGCGTCCGAAGGGCCGCGGTGAAGAGCGGCATCATCGTGCCGCCCATGCCCAGCCCGATGATGAAGAGCAGGGTCAGGAGGACCGGATAGCTCGTGGTGGACGAGGTCTGCGACAGACCGAACATGCCGCCCACGACGGCGAGCATGCCCACCGGGACGATCCGACCGACCGGTACGAGGTCGGCCAGTCGACCGGCCAGGGGCATGGTGAGCATCGCCCCGATGCCCTGCGGCGCGACGAGGATCCCGGCCCAGAGCGGTGACTCGAACCGCACCTGCTGGAAGTACTGCGGCACGAGCAGGAGGCCGCCGAAGAACGCGGCGGCGAACGCGAACATGGTGATGATCGACACGGTGAGATGTCGGTCGCGGAAGAGCCGCAGGTCGAGCAGCGGGTGTTTCGGCCGGAAGGCGTGCCAGACGAACGCGGCCATGAGGGCGACACCGGCGAGCACCGTTACCCACACCCGGGGGGCCGTGACGGTGCCGGTCTCGGGGATCGACGAGATCCCGAACAGGAACAGGGCGAGCCCCGGGGACAGGAGCAGCATCCCGACGAGGTCGAACGACTCCGCGGGCTCGGGACGGTCCGACGGCAGCACCGAGAGCGCGTAGATGACCGCGATGATCCCGATGGGCAGGTTGATCAGGAAGATCCAGTGCCAGGAGGCGACCTGGATCAGCCAGCCGCCCAGGATCGGGCCGATGATGGGGCCCAGGAGCATCGGCACACCCAGGATCGCCATCAGGCGCCCCATCCGGTGGGGTCCCGCCGCGCGGGTCATGATCGTCATGCCGAGCGGCATCAGCATGCCGCCGCCGAGGCCCTGGACGATGCGGAACGTGATGAGCGCGGAGATGTTCCAGGAGAGGGCGCACAGCACCGACCCCACGGTGAACATGATGATCGCGGCGATGTAGAGGCGTTTGGTCCCGAACCGGTCAGCGGCCCACCCGGTGAGCGGGATCACCGTCGCAAGCGCGAGCGTGTAGCCGGTGACGGTCCAGGCGACCGTCGAGTACGGCAGCGGGTTCTCGACGGAGCCGAACGTCGTCTGGAACACGTAGAGGGCGACGTTCACGACGGTCATGTCGAGGATCGACATGATGGCGCCCAGGACCACCACGCCGGCGATCTTGAGCACGCCGGCATCGATGCGGTCGTCGGCCGCGGCGGACGGTGCGGGGGGTGGCGAGGTCACGCGGTCTCCTTCGGGGTGGACCGCGGATGGGTCCGGTAGTGGTCCAGCGCCCGCGAGAGCGCGGCGTCGAGGTTGGCGGCGATCGGGCCGGGCAGGTCCGCGACGAGCTCGCG
This sequence comes from uncultured Bifidobacteriaceae bacterium, assembly GCA_964628685.1. GTDB lineage: Bacteria > Actinomycetota > Thermoleophilia > Miltoncostaeales > Miltoncostaeaceae > CALMEC01. The sequence goes on from CAZVNM010000004.1 coordinate 205,741, forward strand.
CAGCGCCTGACGCCAGATGTCCTGCTGTCCGGTGAGGCCGCTGCGACCGGCATCGGTGACGGACACGAGCCGCACACGGCGGTCGTCGGGCGACTCGGCACGCCGAACGAACCCACGCTGCACGAGCTGGTCGATGTTGCGACCAGCCGATGCGACCGAGAGGTCGAGTCGCTCGGCGACGAGGTGGATGGGCACCGGCTCCCCGCACTCGTTCAGCAGGTGCATCACCCGCGCCTGCGAGAAGGAGAGCCCCTCGTCGGCGATCTGCTCCAGGGCGCGATGGTCCACGCGGCCGCGCAGCTGATCGAGGAGTTCTTCGAGGTTGGCGGCCAGTCGTCCGTGATCGGTCACGCGCTATTGGTATCACAGGCGCAACCATCTTGTCCACGCAACCTCATCATCGACGCAAGGGATCGTCGGCATGCGTGCGGTTCGCCGTGCCCGTCCGAGCGCGCACGCCCTGACCGCCTGCTGGCGCTGTTCCCGAGGTGGCGGAGTGCGAGATGCACCACGCACGTTCAGGGCGCGGGGAGACCACGGAGGCCCGATCCGTTCAATTGAACGGTCCGACGTCCAATCGAACCACTCCGACCGTTCACTCCGACGCAGAGACGACGCAAAGCCGTCACACACCCGTGACCATCCACCCGACCAACCATCCCCCTTGGACCATCCGGCCCGGGCCACCACCCCACCCCATCCGTTCAATTGAACGGTCCGACGTCCAATCGAACGACGCCGACCGTTCACTCCGACACAGAGACGACCAGAAACCGTCACACAGTCGTGACCATCCCCCCGACCGGCCATCCCCCTGGACCGCCCAGGTCTGTGCCACACCCCATCCCATCCGCTCAATTGAACGGTCCGACGTCCAATCGAACGACGCCGACCGTTCACTCCGACGCAAAGACGACCGGAAACCGTCACACAGTCGTGACCATCCGCCCGACCAACCATCTCCCTTGGACCATCCGGCCCGGGCCACCACCCCACCCCATCCGTCCAATCGAACGACGACCGACGTCCAATTGAACGTCGCCGACCGTTCACTCCGACGCGATGACGACGAGAAGTCGTCACAGAGTCGGGACGATTCTCGGTGAGCTGGAGATCGGACCGTCCGATCATCGTGCCGGCTCGACCGGGGCGCACCCGCATCCCGCGAAACCGGACGCCCGCAGGCCGCACCCCCGCTCGCGCCGCGCAGCGCATCGGACGCATCGCCCCGCATCACCCCGCGTCCCACCCGCATCGGACGCATCGCCGCCGATGGTGTGCCCGGACATCTCCCCGTCGTCCGCTCCCCCGCATGCGATCCTGTGGCGGTGAGCTCCACCGGCCGGATTCCGGCGACGCCGTGAGGCCTCGCGACCACGCCCGCGACCGTGACGAGATGGTCCGGCTCCTGCGCCGGCGGGGGGTGACCGACGAGGACGTGCTGCGGGCCTTCGCGACCGTCGACCGGTCCCACTTCGTGACCGGCGACGAACCGTACGCGGACCGCGCCCAGCCGACCGACCTCGGCCAGACGGTCTCCCAGCCGTTCGTCGCCGCCGTCATGACCGCGGCGGTGCGCCCGGACGGCGGCTTCGCCGGCGCGCGGATCCTCGAGGTCGGGACCGGCTCCGGCTATCAGGCGGCGATCCTGGCCGAGCTCGGCGCACGGGTCCTCAGCGTGGAGCGCCACCCGGAACTCGCCACCCGGGCCGTCCAGAACCTCGCCGCCGGGGGCTACGCGGACGCGGTGGAGGTGCGGGCGGGCGACGGGACGCACGGCTGCGGGGACGGGGCGCCGTTCGACGCGATCCTCGTGACCGCGGCCGGCCCCCTCGTCCCGCCGCCCCTCCTCGACCAGCTGCGCGGCGACGGTGGGCGCCTGGTCGCCCCGATCGGCCCGCCCGACGGCCAGGACCTCGTGCTGATCACGCGGCGCGACGGTGTGGACACGCGCACGACGCTCGGAGCGGTGGTGTTCGTGCCCCTGCTGGGCGCGTTCGGGGTCTGACGGCGCGATGCGCGCCGCGGCGGTTCAGTAGTCGAGCCGGATCGGCAGGCGGTGCTCGACCGCGAGCGCCACGAGCCGCAGGAACATGGGAAGCGCCCGGCGTCCGGCGTCGAGCGGCGGGAGCGCCTCGTGACGCGCGCACTCATGCCCGTTGACGCCGAGCGACGCGTCGGTCGGCGGCCCCTGCAGCGACTCCCACGCCGCGAGCGTGGCCCGATCGGCACCGAGGTCGCACACCAGCTGGTGCAGCTGGTCGCTCAGGTCGTCGACGGATGCGATCAACAGGATCTCGCCGTTCGGGAACTCCCCCTTCCAGGCGTACCCGCGATCGACCGGCAACCAGAGGCTCGGCAGGATGATCGCCCCGTACCGGCCGCCGGGACGCGTGACCTGGCGCCGCCGGAATCGCCCGCCCGAGGTCCCCTCCGCGACCGCGCGAAGCAGCCGGTGTTCAGTCGGATCGTCCGGCCAGGTCATCGGGGGATCGATGCTCGGCCGGTCGACGTGGGCGGCCAGGAAGAGCAGCCCGAAGTAGCCGTCCCAGTCCGGCCGATCGGTGAAGTACGGCCGGTCGTCGCCCTCGTCCCAGTCGAGGGTCGTGCCGAGTGAGCGGGCGGTCACCCGGCGCCAGTCCTCCACCTGCGCCTGCACCGCGTGGCGATCGGTGATCGCCGGCGTCGCCGGCGGGCGATCGACGACGACGTCGATGCTCATCTCCCGGCGCGCCGTCTGCGCGATCAGTTCCCAGTCGCCCGCGAAGTACCGCGTGAGCGTGCCGACATAGACATCCAGCCCCATCCTGCGGCACGATACGCCGTCGCGCGGCGATGGGCGACCCGTCCGGCGCCCTCAGCCCCTGAGGGTCGCGATGGTCGCCCCGTCTCCCCCCTCATTGGCACCGGCCAGAACCGACGACGCCACCAGCGGGTGCGTGCGGAGCTCCTGCGCGATCGCCGCGCGCAGCGCACCGGTGCCGCGCCCGTGGATGATCCGGACGGTCTCGCGTCCCGACATCGCCGCGGCGTCCAGGTAGGCGCGCACCGCTGCGCAGGCCGCGTCGGCGCGCTCGCCGCGCACGTCGATCTCGGCCGCCACGGCGGCGACGGCGGGTCGGGTCTCGCGCACCGGCGCCGACCGCTCCGACGTGCGGGCGACGCGCTGGTCGCGCATCACCCGTGAGCGCGCGAGCTTGAGCCGCGCCGACGGCCCCTGCACCTCGACGGTGTCGCCCTGCACGCCCACCACCTCGCCGCGCACACCCAGATCGGCCACCACGACGGCGTCACCGACGGCGAGCGGGCCGTCGTCTCCCACGGGGCCGTGGCGTTCGAGCAGCCGCTCCTGGGCCCGGGAGGCCGCCTCGGACGCGCTGCCCAGCCGCCGGTCGCGCTCGGCCTCGTGGCGTCCGGCCTCGCGTCGCGACGCCCGCCGCCGCTCCTCGCGACGCGCCGCGGCGATCTCCCGACGCAGGACCGACAGATCCTCGCGCAGCGCCGCCAGCTCCGACTCCGCCTCCTCGCGCGCACGCGCCCGTTCCTTCTCGGCACCGGCACGCACCCGCTCCACCTGGCGTGCCAGGTCACGCTCGCGCGTCTCGACCTCACGGCGCACCCGGGCGGCCTCATCCCGCTCGGCGAGCGCCGCGTCGCGCTCGGCCTCCGCCCGCACCCTGGCTGCGGCGGCGTCCCGGAGAAGGGCCTCCACGCCCGCCCGCTCCTCGCCGAGCGTGCGCCGCGCGTCGGCCAGCACCCCGCCGTCGAGCCCCAGCCGCTCCGCCACCTCGAGCGCCTGGGACGCCCCGGGCTCGCCGACGCGCAGATCGAACGTGGGGGCCAGGTGCTCGGCATCGAACCCCACCGCCGCGTTGACCGCCCCATCGGTCTGGCTGGCCCAGCCCTTCAACTCGTGATGGTGGGTGGTGACCAGCACCAGCGTCCCCCGCGACATCAGCTCGACCATCACCGCCAGCGCGATCGCCGCCCCCTCGCCCGGATCGGTTCCGGCGGCCAGCTCGTCCAGCAGCACCAGGCTGCGCGTCCCCGCCCGATCCAGGATCTCGACCAGACGTCGCACGTGCCCCGAGAACGTCGAAAGCGACTGCTCGATGCTCTGCTCGTCGCCGATGTCGGCCAGGATCTCGTCGAACACCGGCAGGGTCGCCGACCGCGCGGGCGGGCGAAGGCCCATCTGGTGCACGGCGGCGAGAACCCCGAGCGTCTTCAGCCCCACGGTCTTGCCGCCGGCGTTGGGTCCGCTCACCACCAGGGCGCGCACGCCGGCGAGCGGCAGGTCGATCGGCACCGCCGTCGCCGGATCCAGCAGCGGATGGCGCGCGCCCTCCAGCACGACGTCGTCGTCGATCCGCACCGCGCACCCGCGCCAGCGGTGCGAGAGGTCCGCGCGGGCGAACGCCAGGTCGATCGCCCCCAGGGCGCCGCACGCCTCGCGCAGGGTGGCGGCGTCATCGCCGACCATCCGCGAGAGGCGCGCCAGCACCTGCTCGACCTCGATGCGCTCCTCGGCCTCGAGCTCCCGCACGCGGTTGTTGGCCTCCACCACGTCGAAGGGCTCGACGAAGATCGTGTGGCCGGTGGCCGACCGGTCGTGGATGATCCCCGGCACGGCGCTTCGCGACGAGGCCTTCACGGCCAGCACGGGACGACCACCCCGTTCGGTGAGGAACCCCTCCTGCAGGTGGCTTCGGGCGCGGCGGGCGGCGTCGCGCAGGGTGTCGGCGGCCGCGGCGCGCGCCTCGGACAGCTGCCTGCGGGCACGCGCCAGCTCCGGCGAGGCACTGTCGCGCACGCCACCGTGGCCGTCCAGGGCGTTGTCGAACACGCCGATCAGCGATCGCAGCGGCACGACCGCGATGGCGCGCGCCAGGTCGGTCAGCCGCGGGGCGTCCTCCTCGTGCGCGACGACCGCCTCGGCGGTCTCGACGGCGACCGTCGCGGTGGCCGCGATGTCCGCCAGCGTGTCGATCTCGAGCGCGCCGCCGCGCTCGGCCCCGGTCACGTCGTCGTCGATGTCGGCGGCTCCGGCGCCCACCGCCATCCCCAACCGTCGAAGCTCGATGGCCTCCGATGTGTCAGCCTGACGATCGATGACGTCGGCGCGCTCGGTCGCGACATCCAGCGTCAGCGCCAGCCGCGTCCCCTGGGACGTCTGGCACACGGCCGCAAGCCGCACCCGCACCTCGTCCAGCTCGAGGAGTTCCTCGCTTCGTCGATCCACGCGGGCGATGCTAGCGCCGCATGCGGGAGGCCGCGATCAGGAGTCGCGGCGCGCGACCCGACTCAGCTGAGACACCGAAGCCCGAACATGAGACCCACGATGCCCAGCGTGACGGCACCGGCACCCACCACCAGACCGACCGCCCAGCGACGCAGCGCGACGAGCACCAGGCCGAGGACGAGGCCGCCCCCGCCCAGGAGGATCGCGATCCACGCGAGCGCGCCATCCTTGGTGGCGTCGCGGCTCGCGGTGCACGCGTCCGCGCCCGTGAGTGCGATGACCAGCACGACGATCTGGGCGGCGACGGCCGTGACGCCCGCGACGACCAGCGGCCGCGACGTGCGGCGCCGCTCCGGGGCAACGGGATCGGCGCCCGCGCCGCGGACCACGCGGCGCGTGACGATCCCCAGGACCACCGCCGCACCGATCGCCAGCGCGATGCTCAGGAGGACGGGCAGCGAGGCCCGATCGGTCATGACCGCCTCGTCGGCCACCGCCACCAGGATCGCCGCGAGGCCCGTCCACAGCGCGGCTGCGATCCCGACGCCGTTCGCGATGACACGGCCCCGGTCAGGTGAGCGGGCGATCCCCGCCACGGCCAACCCGACGGCTAGCGCGGCGACGGCGAAGAGCACCCACATGCGCAGCTCGAACCCGTCGGCGAGGTCGTGCGCCCTGGCGGAGTCCGCCGCCGTTCGACCGGTCGGCCGCACCGGCGGCAAACGCCGTGCGGTGACGATCGCATCGACCACCAGCCAGGCGGCGCCCAGCACCGCGAGGACGCCCGCCACGAACTCGGGGCCACGGGCACCCGTGGATGGTGGCGGTGCCGCGGTGTCGGTCTCGATCGGCTGGGTGCCCATATCCGCCGTACGGCACCGTGCGCGTCGCCGTCACACCGAAGCGCGTCCGACCGCGACGCACGGCACGCGGTTCAGGAGAACGGGCCGAACGGGACCACGACCGCGAGGGCGATCAGCACGGCCGCGACCAGTCCGACGCCCAGGAGGGGGTGCACGGCCGCGGCGGCACGGGGACCGAAGCGAAGCACCGCCCAGATCGAGCGACCGATGACCCGTCCAGACGTTGCGACCGCACCGAGGACGGCGCCGGCCGCCGCGGTGACCCGCAGCACGAGGCTGAGGCCCGCGAGCAGGAGGGTCGCCCAGAAGACGATGCTGCGCTCGCTGTGTGTGATGGACGGCATGGGCCCACTCTGCCCCGGCCCATCACCCAGGGCAACCCGGATGAACCCTGCTTTACCGCTTCTTCGTCCGGTCCCCGTTCACCTTCCCGACATAGTCTTCGAGGTCATGACCGACACACCAGGAATCGACGCCGTCGTGTTCGACCTGGACGGCACCCTCGCCGACACCGAACACGTGTGGGACGAGGTGCGTAGGGGCCTCGCGCACGAGGACGGGGTGCCCTGGCCGGCCGACGCCACCCGGGCCATGATGGGCATGAGCACCGCGGAGTGGAGCGCGTACCTGGCGGACCAGGTCGGCCTGACCGGCACCGCCGAGGACGCCGAACGCCGTACCCTGGACGCGCTGGCGGAGCGCTACCGCGACCACCTGCCGGTCGTGCCCGGGGCCGCCGACGCCGTGCGGCGCATCGCCGCCGTCTGGCCGGTCGGGCTGGCCACGTCCACACCACGGCGTCTCATCGACACGATCCTCGACGCCGTCGGCGTGCGGGAGCTCTTCGGCGTGACCGTCTCGACCGAGGAGGTGGCCGCCGGCAAGCCCTCCCCCGATGCGTACCTGCGGGCGTGTGAGCTCATGCGGGTCGAACCGCACCGTGCGGTGGCGGTCGAGGACTCGGCCAACGGGATCCGCTCGGCCCACGCCGCCGGCCTCGCCGTCGTCGCGATCCCGCCCCGTTTCGAGCCGCCCGGACCGGAGGTCCTCGCGCTGGCGGCCGTCACGCTTCCCGACATCACGGCGCTGACGTCCGGTCTGGTGCGAACCCTGGGCGACGCGCGGTCCGGTCCCACGAGCCCCGTGCGATGATCATCCGCACCGGAGGGCCGTGCGAGCGCCGTCAACCGAATCGGAGGTGATCCGGTGCTGATCGTGTTCGTCATCGACACACTCGACTCCGGGAACGGCACGACGGTGACGACACTGCGGACCGCCGAGCGACTCCGCGCCCGCGGTCATCGCGTGCGGATCCTGACGCACTCGGACGGTGCCGCCTCACCTGACGTCGTCGAGGTCGGCGCGCTGCGGGTCCCGGTGGTGGCACAGGTCGCCGCCCTCCATCACTTCCGGCTCGCCCATCCGGACCGCGCCGCGATCCGCCATGCGCTCGCGGACGCGGACCTCGTCCACATCATGCTCCCCTCGCCGCTCGGCGCCGCCGCACGATCGATCGCGTGCGAGCTCGGCATCGCGGTGACCGCCGGCTTCCACGTGCAGCCGGAGCACCTCACGTACAACGTCGGGCTGCACCGGGTTCCGAGGATCCACGACGGCGTCCACCGGCTCATGTGGCGCCGCTTCTACCGGCACATCGCGCACATCCACTGTCCGACGGAGCACGTCGCCGCCGAGCTGCGCCGCCATGGGTACCGCGCCCACCTGCACGTCATCTCCAACGGCGTTCCGCCCGAGTTCCACCCCGCCGACGACGGAGCCGAACCGTGGACACCCGCGTCCGGGCGGCCCTTTCGCATCGTCAGCATCGGCAGACTGGCGCCCGAGAAACGCCTGGACGTGCTGATCGACGCCGTCGCGCGCTCGGCACACCGTGACCGGATCGAGCTGATGATCGCCGGACGGGGGCCGCACCGGCTGCTGCTCGAACTGCGGGCGCGCCGGCGTCGGGTCGCGCCGCACATCGGCTACCACGCACAGCACGACCTGATCGCCCTGATGCAGACCGCCGATCTCTACGTGCACCCGGCGGACGCCGAGATCGAATCGCTCGCCTGTCTCGAGGCAATCGCCTGCGGGCTCGTACCGGTCATCTCCGACTCCCCGGCCTCCGCCGCGCGTCAGTGGGCGCTCGACGAGCGCAGCCTCTTCGCCGCGGGCGACCCGGCCGACCTCGCGCGGAGGATCGACCACTGGATCGAGCATCCGCACGAGCGCGCGCGTCTGCGCGCACGGTACGCGGAGCACGCCGAGCACTTCCGTCTGGAGCGGAGCGTCGATCGGCTCGAGGAGATGTTCGAGCGTGCGGTGGCGACCGCCGGGCGGTCGACGGCCGCTGACGCGACCGGGGACGGACGTCCCGGGCCGATCCGGACCGAGCCGCTGCGCGGCCGCGACCGGGTGCTGCGGTTCGTGCACCGGGTCATCGGACAGCCTGCGAGCGCGCCGATCACGCGCCTGGCGATGGGCACCCGGGTCCATGGACGCGGGCATCTGCGCAACCTGCGGGGCGGAGCCGTCCTCGTCTGCACCCACGTGCACCCGCTCGACTGCCTCGCCGTGGTGCGCGCCGCCGCACCGCGGCTCGTGCGCTTCAACTCGCAGGAGGGAAACTTCGGGCTCCCGGTCGCCGGCGCGATCCTCCGCGTGGCGGGCACGCTCGCGATACCGGCAGGGCCGGGGGCGTCCCGTGCGTTCCTCACCGCCAACGAGCGCGTGCTCGCGGAGTGCGGGCTGGTGTGCGTCTATCCCGAGGGCGCCCTCGCATACGAGGCGAGCCGGCTGCGACCGCTGCGGATCGGTGCGTTCACACTGGCGACCCGCGCGGACGTGCCGGTCGTCCCGATCGTGCTCCGCCGTGCCGGCACCCTGCGGGTCCCCTGGCGCCGCGCCCGCCTGGACGTCGTGGTGGGCGCGCCGCTGCGCGCCCGTCGAAACCCCCGGGCCGGTGCGGCCGCCGACCTCCGGGATCGGACCGCGGCCGCCATGCGGGCGATGCTTCGGGGGTGACCGGGCGCCGCCCGGATGGTGTCGAGATGACGACGGCCGCCGCCTGCCCTATGCTGCGCGATCGTGTCAGTCCTCTCCATCACCGGTCTGCAGAAGCGCTTCGGCCGACACGACGCCCTGAAGGGCGTGGATCTCGAGATCGGCCCCGGTGAGCTGGTGGGCCTTCTCGGCCCCAACGGCGCCGGCAAGTCGACGCTCGTGAAGATCGTGTGCGGCCTGGTGCGTGCCACCTCCGGCCAGGTGACGATCGACGGAAACCCCGTGGGGTCGGTCGCCGCGCGCCGGGTGATCGGCTATCTGCCCGAGCTCTTCCGCTACCCGGAGTGGGCGAGCGCCGACGAGGTCCTCGCCATGCACCAGCGCCTGACCCGATCGGACGGCGGCGAGGCGGAGCGGGTCGAGCTGCTCGACCTGGTCGGCCTCGCCGAGGCCCGGCACAAGCGCGTGGAGGCGATGTCCAAGGGCATGCAGCAGCGCCTGGGGCTCGGGCAGTCGCTCATCGGAACACCCAAGCTCCTGCTGCTGGACGAGCCCACGAGCGCCCTCGACCCCGCCGGGCGCATCGCCGTGCGCGAGATCCTCGAGAAGCTCCGCAGCCGGGGGATCGCGGTGCTGCTCAACTCGCATCTGCTGTCCGAGGTGGAGCGCGTGGTGGATCGCGTCACCATCATCAACCGCGGTGCGACCGTCGCCACGGGAACCCCCGAGACGCTCTCGCGAAGCGGCGGCGTGGAGATCGACACCGACGATGGCACAGCGCACTTCGCCGAGGCGACCCGCGATCAGGTGCCGCAGATCGTGGCCGACATCGTCGCCCGCGGCGCACGCATTTACGGCGTGCGCGTGGTGAAGTCGAGCCTGGAGGACGTCTACCTGCAGGCGGTCGAGTCGGCGGCAGACGCACGATGAACGGCGCCCTCGAGGTGGCCCGCTACACGCTGAAGGAGAGCGTGCGCCGCAGGGTCTTCGTGGTGGTCCTGCTGCTGTCGCTGGGCTTTCTGGGTCTCTACTGGTGGGGTTCGAGCGCGGCGTTCGACGAGGTGGCGCAGCACTCCCTGGACACGCCGGTGCGCACCACCGAGATCACCGGCGGATTCCTGCTGGGCATGGCGATGTTCACCGTGCTCTTCCTGGGGACCGTGCTCGCCGTCTTCCTGACGCTCAACGCGATCCGCGGCGACGCCGAACGGGGGCTTCTGCAGCAGATCCTCGTGCGTCCGGTCAGCCGGTCGTCGGTCATCGTCGGGCGGTTCCTGGCGGCCTTCGCCGTCTGCGGCGGGTACGTGTGCGGAATGTTCCTGCTGTCGACCCTCATCATCCGCGCCGCCGGCAACTGGTCACCCGACCACCGGGTCGGTCCGATGCTCGGACTCGTGGGCGCCATGGCGATCATCATCGTCATCGCCATCCTGGGATCGGTGTTCCTGTCGGGCACGGCCAACGGCATCGCCGTGTTCATGGTCTTCGGTGCGGGCCTCGTCGGCGGTCTGCTCGGCCAGATCGGCGACGCCATCAACTCGGCCACGCTCATCGACGTGTCGACCTGGACGAGCCGGCTGCTGCCGTTCGAGGCGCTCTACCAGGACGGCCTCTACGCGCTCACGTCCGAGTTCCAGGGTGTCGACCGGGTGATCGTGAACCTGGGTCCGTTCGGCGGTGCCCGGGACGCCGGCTCGTGGCTGTGGCCGTATTCGATCGCCTACGTCGTCGTGCTGTGGGCGGTTGCGACGGCGGCGTTCAACCGCCGCGACCTGTAGGCGCCACCCGCCGTTACTTCGGCGTGATCTCCCCGCGGCGCAGCTTGCGGTAGAGGTCCAGCGACTCGTGCAGCACCTTGAGGGCCTCGTCGGTGCCCATGGGCTCCTCGATGACGACCTCCTTGTGCTCCAGCACCTTGTAGTCCTGGAAGAAGCGCATCATCTCGCGCAGCGTGTGGCTGGGAAGCTGCCGGTGATCGGTGTATTCGTTGACGGCGGGGTCGTAGATGCTGACCGCCACGATCTTGTCGTCGATGCCCTTGTCGTCGCGCATCCGCATCACGCCGATGGCGCGCGCCATCACGATGCTCATCGGCACGACCGGCTCCTGCCCCAGCACCAGGACGTCCAGCGGGTCGCCGTCGTCGCAGAAGGTGCGCGGGATGAAGCCGTAGTTGGCCGGGTAGTAGACGGCGCTGTGCAGCACGCGGTCGAGCCGCAGGAGACCGTTCTCCTTGTCCAGCTCGTACTTGTTCTTGCTGCCCTCGGGAACCTCGATGACGACCGGGAAGGCCTTGTCGACCTGCTGCTCGTCCAGATAGATGTCGTGCCATGGGTGCATGGCGCCATGCTACGCGGCGAAGGGTGTTCTGTGACCGGCGTACACGTGAACCGAACATATGTTCTATACTCCTCGGATGAGCTCCGACCGGACCTGCGGACGTTGCCGGGTCACGAAACCCGTCTCGGCGTTCCACCGGCGGGGCGCCGGGTATCAGAGCTGGTGTCGGGACTGCCGACGCGCCTACGATGCGGACTATCATGCGTCCACGCGTGAGACACGCCTCCGCCAGAAGGCGGCAGCGAACGAACGCTTCGTCCTCTGGTACAACGGTCTCAAGGCATCGACGCCCTGCACGGACTGCGGTGGGAGCTTTCATCACGCGGCGATGCACTGGGACCATTTGCCCGGTTTCGAAAAGCACGCCGATGTCAGCTCCCTTGTCACCAAGCACTGCCGTCGACGTGTTCTCGAGGAGATCGCCAAGTGCGAACTCGTCTGCGCGAACTGTCATGCTGTGCGCACGTACGAACGTCGTCGGGGCGTAGCTCAGCCTGGTTAGAGTGCCGCGTTTGGGACGCGGAAGTCGCCGGTTCGAATCCGGCCGCCCCGATCTGTCGCCGCCGATCCAGCGCGTCCGCCGGTATGCGGTGCCCCACGCGACGCGATTGCCCCGATCCACGCGCGGGCGTAGCGTGCCCGGTGATGCTCGACATCGGCCAGCTGATTCCGCGCCACGCACGCTACCGGCCGGACCACACCGCCCTGGTGGTGGGCGACGCCCGCGTCACGTACCGCGAGCTGGGTGAGCGGGTCAACCGGCTGGCGAACGCCCTGCGGGACCTGGGGGTGCGCCCCGGCGACCGCATCGCGACGCTCTTGCCCAACCGGCGGGAGCTCGTGGAGACCTACTGGGCCGCCGCGGCCGCGGGCTTCGTCGTCGCGCCGCTCAGCCCGCTCCTTCGCGGCCGGGGCCTCGTGGTGCCGCTGCGTGACGCCGGCGCGGTGGCGGTGGTGGCCGACGCCGAACGCTCGGAGGGGCTCGCCGCAGTGCGCGACCAGCTGCCCGACCTGCGCCATCACGTGCGGGTCGACCGCGACGCGCCCGGCGACCGCGACTACGAGGACCTCATGCGGGCCGGTGCCCCCGGTCCCCCGCCGCGGCCCGCGATCGACGCCGACACCGTCTACAACATCATGTACAGCAGCGGCACGACCGGTGAGCCGAAGGGAATCGTCCTCACCCACGGCATCCGCGCCGCCTACGGCCAGGGCTTCGCCGCCGAGTACCGCATCACCCCCGACAGCGTGGTCGTGCACGCGGGGTCGCTGGTGTTCAACGGGGCGTTTCTCACCTACATGCCGGCGTTCCACCAGGGGGCCACCTACATCCTGCGCGAGCGCTTCGACGCCGAGGACCTGATCGCGACCATCGAACGCGAGGGCGTGACCCACACGATGATGGTGCCCGCCCAGATCATCGCGATGCTCGCCTCACCGGCGTTCCACCCGGATCGGATGCGGTCGCTGCGGATGGTGGGGAGCGTCGGCGCGCCGCTCCACATGCGTCACAAGCGGGAGCTCGAGCGGCTGCTTCCGGGGCGCCTGTCGGAGCTCTACGGGGTGACCGAGGGCTTCGTCACGATCCTCGACACGGGGCTCGCCGGCCACAAGCTCGCCTCGGTGGGTTCCCCGCCGCCGCTCTACGAGATGCGTGTGGTCGACGAGAACGGTGACGAGTGCGCGCCTGGCGAGGTCGGCGAGATCACCGGACGCGGCCCCATCACCATGGTGGGATACCACGGTCGCCCCGACCTGACCGCGCAGGCCATGCGCGACGGCTTCCTGCACACCGGCGATCTGGGCCGCACCGACGAGGACGGCTATCTGTACCTGGTGGACCGCAAGAAGGACATGATCGTGACGGGCGGGATGAACGTCTACCCGCGCGACATCGAGGAGATCGCGGTCGATCACCCCGACGTGGGCGAGGCCGCCGTCCTCGGTGTGCCGGACGAGCGCTGGGGCGAGACCCCGGTGGCCGCGATCATCCCCGCCGCCGGCGCACGACCCGACACCGACGCGATCCGCGACTGGATCAACGAGCGCGTCGACGCCCGCTACCAGCGGGTGGCGATGGTCGTGGTCTACGAGGAGTTCCCGCGGTCGGCCGCCGGCAAGACCCTCAAGCGGGTGATGCGCGACGAGATCGTGGCGGGCATGACGGGGCCGGCGTGACCCTCGGGCCCGACGTCGATCCCGCCGAGGTCGGGTTCGATGCGGGACGACTGGCGCGGCTCGATGACCGGCTGCGCGCATACGTGGACGGCGGTCGCCTGCCCGGGTGGCTGCTCACGGTGTCGCGTCACGGCCGGATGGCGCACGTGGGCATGCACGGTCTGCGCGATCACGAGTCCGGCGCGCCGGTCGCGGCCGACACCATCTGGCGCATCTACTCGATGACCAAGCCGATCACCGCCGTCGCCGCCCTGGCGCTGTGGGAGCGCGGGGCCTTCGAGCTCACCACGCCGGTGGCGGACCTCATCCCGTCGTTCGCCGACCTGCGCGTCTGGCGCAACGGTCCGCCGACCCGCGCCGAGACCGCGCCGGCCACCGAGACCATGCGGATCTGGCATCTGCTGACCCACACGAGCGGCATCACCTACGGGTTCATGCACGCCCACCCGGTGGACGCCATGTACCGGGCCGCCGGCTTCGAGTGGGGGATCCCCGACGGGCTCGACCTGACCGGGGTGTGCGACCGCCTGGCCGGGCTGCCGCTGGTCTTCCAGCCCGGGACCGAGTGGAACTACGGCATGAGCAGCGACATCCTGGGACGCGTGGTCGAGGTGGCCGCCGGCCGGCCGCTTGCCGACGTGGTGCAGGAGCTCGTCCTCGACCCCCTCCGCATGTGCGACACCTGCTGGTGGGTGCCGCCCGACCGCGCCGACCGGCTGGCGGCCCTCTACGTCCCCGCGCCGGAGCGCGGGATCGTGCGGTTCGACCAGATGGGCGCCGACGCCCTGGCCGAGCCGTCGGCCACCCTCGGGGGCGGCGGGCTCTGCTCGACCGCGGCCGACTACAACCGCTTCGCCGAGATGCTCCGACGACGCGGCGAGCTGGACGGAACGCGGATCCTCGCGCCGGGGACCGTGGCGTACATGACCGCCAACCACCTGCCGGGTGGCGCGGACCTGAGCACGTTCGGACGTCCCCTGTTCGCCGAGACGACCTTCGACGGCGTGGGCTACGGGCTGGGTGTGAGCGTGACGATCGATCCGGTCGCCGGCCGGGTGCCGGGAAGCGTGGGCGACCACGGCTGGGGCGGCGGGGCCAGCACCTTCTACTGGGTCGACCCGGTGCGCGACATGGTCGTCGTGTTCATGACCCAGCTCCTTCCCAGCAGCGCCTACCCGATCCGCTCACTGCTCAAGCAGATGGTGCACGCCGCGCTGGTCGACCCGGATCGCTGAGCGCGGCCGGGCGGGTCGTCATCCCGTGACCGGCAGCCGCGAGCGCCAGCGCAGGCATGCGAGCTCCCTCGCGGGCGTCGGCGTGCGTGCGCAGACGTTGCGGCGCACGAAGAGCACGTACACCGTCCGCGAACCCACCCGTTCGCGGTGGACCAGCGCGAGGGTCGTGCTGACGCCGGCCAGCGGGTGGAGACGGACCGGCGTTGCGAGTTCCACGGTCGGACGGAGGGTGTCGTTGCACGGGGGGCTCACCCCACGGATGATCCGTCGCGCATCCACCAGGCCCTTCGAGATCAGCCTGCGCTGTTCGTAGACGCGCCCATCCGCCTGCACGGTGCCGATGCAGATGTTGGCGCGCCGCACGGGCCCGCCGCGCGGCGCCGCCATCCGCTGGGTGTACCGGCGCAGACAGCCGAGCTGCCGGGCGAGTGGTCCGATGCCTGCGCACACGCCGGGCCGGACGAGGATGGTGAAGGGCGCCGTGGGCGACGCACGCCAGGCGACGGCGATCCGCGTGCTCACCCCGCGCACACCCCGAAGACGCACCGTCCGCACGGGCGGCGCGGCCTGCGGGACCGGGTCCCCGGCGGCGTCGAGCGGCGTGTCATCGCACGGAGGCACCTGCCCGGTGACGACCGCGCTGCGGGTGAGGACGGCCGCGTCGACCCGGGTCGCTCGCGGCAGGTAGTCGCGACCCCCCACCTGCACCCGAAGGACACAGGCGTGCGCGTGCGCATCGGTGGTCGCGGCGGCGGGCGCCGCCGCGGCGGAACCCGCCAGGGCGGTCGATGCGCCGATCACGACCAGGCACGTGATGATCCGGCCGGTTCTCATCGCGCCAGGCTATCCCCCCCGGCGTTTCCGCAATGGGGCCCGCCGCTAGCCTGACGCCATGGCCCTCCCTCTCTCCCCGCCCCTTCCGCCGCAGCTTGCGAAGACCTCGAAGACGCTCCCCACCGGTGACGGCTGGGTCTACGAGCAGAAGCTCGACGGGTTCCGCGCGATCGCGTTCGTCGACGGCGACGACGTGTACCTGCAGTCACGCGGGCTGAAGCCGCTTCGACGGTACTTCCCCGAGATCACCCTCCCGGCCGGCCGGTACGTGGTGGACGGCGAGCTCGTCATCGAGCGCGACGGGCGCGAGGACTTCGAGGCGCTGCAGATGCGTCTGCACCCGGCCGCATCACGGGTGGCGAAGCTGGCCGACGAGATGCCCGCGTCCTACGTGGCATTCGACCTGCTGGCCGTGGACGACGAGGACCTGACCGAACGCCCCTGGCACGAGCGCCGGGCGCGACTGGAGGGCATCGACGGGCTGCGCGTCGGCCGGGTGGTCGACGACGCCGCGGACGCGCAGGAGTGGTTCGCGACCGCCGAGGGCGTCATCGCCAAGGAGCGCGACGCACCGTACCTTCCGGGCGAACGCCGCGGGATGACGAAGATCAAGCGGGTGCGCACCGTCGACGCGGTCGTCGTGGGCTGGCGCCCCGGCAAGGAGGCCGGCACGGTCGGCTCGTTCATCCTGGGCCTCTACGAGCCGTCCGGGACGCTTCGCCCCATCGGTCACACGTCCGGGTTCACGGCCAAACAGAAGCGCGAGCTGGTGGACGTCCTGGCGCCGTACGAGACCGGCAAGCGCGGGTCGGGCGATCCCAGCCGATGGAGCGCCGAGCGCGACCTGGAGTGGATCGCGCTGCGGCCGGAGCTCGTGGTGGAGATCACCTTCGACCACGTGAGCGGCGGTCGCATCCGCCACGGCGCGAAGCTCGTCCGCTTCCGTGAGGACCGCGACCCCCGCTCCTGCGGGGTGGAGCAGCTGGCCGGCTAGATGATGCCCTGGGCCAGCATGGCGTCGGCCACCTTGACGAAGCCGCCGATGTTCGCACCGTCGACGTAGTCGATGCTGCCGTCCTCGCGGCCACCGTACCGCACGCAGGTGGTGTGGATGTCGCGCATGATGTCGTGCAGACGCCGGTCGACGTCACCCCCCTGCCACGAGATGCGGCCGGAGTTCTGCGACATCTCCAGTCCTGACACCGCCACGCCGCCGGCATTGGAGGCCTTGCCGGGGGCGTAGAGGATGCCGGCGTCCTGGAACGCGGATACCGCCTCGGCGGTCGACGGCATGTTCGCGCCCTCGGCGACGCAGCGAACGCCGTTGGCGACGAGCGTCTCGGCATCGTCCCCGGAGATCTCGTTCTCGCAGGCGCACGGCAGGGCGATGTCCACCGGGACGCCCCAGGGGCGATCACCGGCGCGGAACTCGATGTCGTTGTCGGCGCAGAAGCGCGAGAGACGGCCGCGCTCCTCGTTCTTCCACTCCATGACCTCCTCGAGGCCCTGCATCGTGAGGCCCTCGGGGACCACCATGGTGCCGCCCGAGTCGGAGAGCGTCAGGACTGTGGCACCGAGCTCGATGAGCTTCTTGGCCGCGTACTGGGCGACGTTGCCGGAACCCGAGATGGAGGCGCGCGCACCCGCCGGGATCTCGCCGGCACGGGCGAGCATCTCCTGGGCGAAGTAGACGGTGCCGAAGCCGGTTGCCTCGGGGCGCATCTGGCTGCCGCCGTAGGTGATGCCCTTGCCGGTGAACGCCGCGCTCGTGTTGTTTGTGAGCTTCTTCATCATGCCGTTCATGAAGCCGATCTCACGCTCGCCCACGCCGATGTCGCCGGCCGGGACGTCGGTGTCCGCCCCGACGTGGCGGTGGAGCTCGATCATGAGCGACTGGCAGAAGCGCATGACCTCGCCGTCGCTCTTGCCCTTGGGGTCGAAGTCGGACCCGCCCTTGCCGCCACCCATCGGAAGGGTGGTGAGGGCGTTCTTCAGCGTCTGCTCGAACGCCAGGAACTTCAGGCGGCTGAGGTTGACCGACGGGTGGAACCGCATGCCGCCCTTGTACGGGCCGATCGCGGCGTTGTGCTGGACACGCCAGGCGCGGTTGCTCTGGACCTCCCCCTCGTCGTCGATCCAGGTGACGCGGAACTGAATGATCCGGTCGGCCTCCACCAGCCGCTGCAGGAGACCCTGCTCACGGTACTCAGGATTCCGTTCCAGGAAGGGCCACAGGCTCTCCACCACCTCGTGGACAGCCTGGAGGAACTCCGGCTCGTGCGCATCGCGGGTTGCGATGCAGCCCATGAAGGACTCCATCGTGGGCATCCGATCTCCCTCGGTCGTTCGCAAACGAGGGACATATTGCCGACTATTGCCTCTCCGGGTCGTGTGACGGCCATCCGTACACCCCCCTGACCCCCTCCGATCCGGTGTGATTTCTCGCCGAAGCAGCGTGGACAGTGCCGTTTGGGGGCCCCGTTCGTCCGGGAGTGACGATCGACCCCGCCGCGCGTTTCTCAGTCGTCGGCGCGCGCACGGCTGGGCTGCACCCGTGGCGGCTCGCTCCCGCGCTTGCGGAAATGGGGCGGCCAGGGGGCGTCGCCCAGGCCGGCCGCCTCGTCGCGGGCGGCCAGTTCGAGGAGTCCCGCGAGCGATCCGGCGGCCCCGTCCATCCCGGCATGGGGATCGCCGTGCGCGGCCAGACGCGCCGGCACGGTGTCGATGCGCAGTTCGGCCGGTTCGACCTCCGGCACCTCGTCCCACGTGAGCGGGCACGACACCCGCGCGTCGGCCACCGGGCGCACCGACCAGGCCGCGGCCACGGTCCGGTCGCGGGCGTTCTGGTTGTAGTCGATGAAGACGCCGTGACGCTCCTCCTTCCACCACTTCGAGGTGGCCAGATCGGGCGCCCGCCGCTCGACCTCCCGCGCCAATGCCACCGCGGCGCGGCGCACCGTGTCGAAGTCGTGTTCCGGGACGATGCGCACGTCGATGTGGATGCCGCGTGAGCCCGACGTCTTGGGCCATCCCACGAGGCCGTGGTCGCGAAGCACACCATCGACCACCAGGGCGACGCGGCGGATCTGGTCCCAGGGCACGTCCGGCATGGGGTCGAGGTCGACGCGCAGCTCGTCCGGGTGGTCCAGGTCGGGTCGGCGCACCGGCCACGGGTTGAAGTCGATCACCCCCAGGTTGACCGCCCACACCAGGTGGGCGGGGTCCTGCGCCACGAACTCGGTGGCGGTGCGGCCACCGGGGAACGTCACCTCCGCGGTCTCCAACCAGTCCGGGATCGACTTCGGCACGCGCTTCTGGAAGAAGGCCTCACCCTCGATGCCGTCGACGTAGCGCTTCAGCACACCGGGACGGTCGCGCAACCGCCGCAGCGCGGGCTCCGCCACCGCCAGGTAGTAGTCGACAAGGTCGCGCTTGGTGACCCCGGCCTGTGGGAAGTACACCTTGTCCGGATTCGAGAGCCGCACCTCGCGCCCGGCGGCCTCGACCATGATGTGCGGGCTCGCCACGGGACTCCCCCTCGGATCGACGGCACGAGTGTAGCCACGTCACCCGGAGGGCGTAGCCTGAAGCGCATGCGCGCGATGGTGCTCACCGTTCCCGGACCGATCGCCACCGCCCCGCTGACGCTGCGCGATCTCCCCGATCCGGTCCCCGGTCGGGGCGAGGTCCTGATCGACGTCGCCGCGTGCGCGGTCTGTCGCACGGACCTGCAGATCGAGGGGGATCTCCCGGCGCGCCGGTCGCCGGTCGTGCCCGGCCATCAGGCCGTGGGACGCATCGTCGCGCTCGGACCCGAGGCGGCGGGCCTCGCCGTCGGCGACCGCGTGGGCGTCGCGTGGCTGGGCGGCGCCTGCGGTGAATGCGCCAGCTGTGCCGACGGCCGGGAGAACCTCTGTGACGGCGCGGTGTTCACCGGCTGGGACCGTGACGGGGGCTTCGCCGAGCGGATGGTGGCGCGTGCCGACTTCACCCATCGCCTGCCGGACGGCCTGGCCGACGAGGACGCCGCGCCGCTTCTGTGCGGGGGTGTCATCGGGTACCGGTCGCTGCGCGTGAGCGGAATCCGCCCCGGCGGTCGCCTGGGGCTCTACGGCTTCGGTGCATCGGCGCTCCTCGCCATCCAGGTCGCGGTCCACTGGGGCTGCGCGGTCTCGGTGCACACGCGCTCACCGGGGGAACGTGAACGCGCGCTTCGGATGGGCGCGACCTTCGCCGGTGGCATCGACGACCCGCCACCGCATCCGCTGGACGCGGCCATCACGTTCGCCCCGGCGGGCCGCGTCGTCGTCGCGGCACTGCGGGCGCTGGCACCGGGCGGCACCGTCGCGGTGAACGCGATCCACCTGGACGAGATCCCCGCCTTCGACTATGACCTGCTGTGGCGCGAGCGGGTGCTTCGCAGCGTCGCCAACTTCACCCGCGCCGACGCGCGGGAGTTCCTGGACCTGGCCGCCCGCATCCCGATCCGCACGGCCACCGAGGTGCACCCGCTGGAGGACGCCAACCTGGCCCTGCAGCGGGTGGCGTCCGGCGAGGTCGACGGCGCCGCCGTGCTGCGGGTGGACGCCGGCGGCGCAGGTTAAGTGTCAGGCACCGGGCGTGCGCGCGGGCGTTTCACGGAACGCCCGCGGCCCCTACTGCTGCGTCGCCTGCCAGTCCTCCGCCAGCCGGGCGAGCGCCTGACGCAACCGCGACAGGGCCTCGTCGCGGCCCACCAGCCACAGGCTCTCGTACACCCCGGTCGAGACCGCGCGTCCGGTCACCGAGATCCGCTGCGGCTCCAGGAACTCGCGCGCCTGCGCGCCCAGGATGTGCAGCTCGTCCTGCAGGACGTTCTTGATGCCGGCCAGGTCCCACTCCGCCAGGCCGTCCAGCCTGCCGAGCGCACCGCCCACGTACTGCAGGCCCTGGCGTGGATCGGCGGCGACCTTCTCCCATGCCATCGGGTCCATCTCGAACGGCTCGAACAGCCATCCCGCCAGGCGCGGGTACTCGGAGAGCTTGGTGATCTTGCCCTTCACGGCCGGGGCGCTGCGACGCACGAGCTCCTCGTGCTCCGCACCTGAGATGAACCCGCGGGCGTTCAGGTACTCGACGAGGGCGTCGGCGAACGCCGCCGGGTCCATCATCCGCAGGTAGCGGCCGTGCATGACCTCGGTCTTGCGCTGATCGAACACCGCGGGGCTCTTCGAGATGCGTCCGACGCTGAACGACTGGACGAGCTCCGGCATCGTAAACCGCTCGGTCTTGTCGTCGAAGCTCCACCCGAGCAGGGCCAGCGAGTTGCAGAGCGGCTCGGCCAGGAAGCCGTCCGCCTCGAACTCCTCCACCGAGGCGGCGCCGTGACGCTTGGACAGGCGCTTCTTGTCCGGCCCCAGGATGAGCGGGATGTGCGCGTAGACGGGCGGCTCGGCGCCGAGCGCGCGCATCACCATCATCTGCTTGGGCGTGTTGGAGATGTGGTCCTCGCCGCGCAGCACGTGCGTGATGCCCATGTTCACGTCGTCGACCGCCGCGGCCAGGTTGTAGGTGGGCGTGCCGTCGCTTCGGGCGACGACGAAGTCCTCCACGTTGGCGTGACCGAAGGTGACCGTGCCGCGCACCATGTCCTCGATCACCGTCTCCCCGTCGGGCTCGACGGCGAAGCGCCACACCGGACGACGGCCCTCGGCCTCGAGCGCCGCGATCTCCTCCGGCGTGTGGTCGCGACGCCCGCGGATGACCGGGGCGCGCTTGTCGCGACGCGCGGCGGCCCGCTGCTCGTCGAGTTCCTCGTCGGTCTCGTAGGCCGGGTAGACCGCACCGGCGGCCTTCAGGCGCTCGATCGCGTCGCGGTAGACGTCGTCGCGCTCGCTCTGGCGGAACGGGCCCTCGTCCCAGTCGAGGCCCATCCAGCTGAGCACACGGAGGATCTCCGCCTCGCTCTCCGGCGTGGAGCGCTCGCGGTCGGTGTCCTCGAGGCGCAGGATGAAGGCGCCGCCCGTCCTGCGGGCGATCAGCCAGTTGAACAGGGCGGTGCGGGCGCCGCCCACATGGAGGCTGCCGGTGGGGCTCGGAGCGAACCGGACACGGCAGGGTTCTGTGATCTCAGGTCTGGTCGGTGGCACCGAGGTAGGATAGCCATGTGCGATTCGGTGCCCACGTCTCCGCGTCAGGAGGCATCTCCAAAGCCGTGGACCGGGGTGCCGCCATCGGCTGCGACAGCCTGCAGGTGTTCACCCACAACCCGCGCACCTGGCGGCCGACCAACCACACCGACGCCGAGATCATCCGCTTCCGGGAGCGGGTCGCCGAGGAGCGCATGGGGCCGCTCGTCTCGCACGCCGTCTACCTGATCAACCTCGGCGCACCCGACATCGAACAGCCCACCGGCCCGCCCGGCAAGCCGCCCACGGGCACGCGCAACTTCTACCGGGCGTCGCAGGAGAGCCTGCGACAGCACCTGGACATCGGGGAGCGTCTGGGCCTCGCCGGCGTGGTCCTGCACGTCGGGTCGTCGCGCGGGACCACGCTGGAGGAGGCCGTCGCACGGATCGGGGTCGCCATCGCCGCCGCGATCGAGGACGAGGACGGCACCTGCGACGTCTTCCTCGAGAACACCGCCGGCGCCGGCGACACGATCGGGCGCACCTTCGAGCAGCTGCGCGCGGTGCACGACGCCGTGGGCCACCCCACGCGGCTGGGCTTCTGCCTCGACACCCAGCACCTGTTCGCCTCGGGCTACCCCATCCACGAGGAGGACGGCATCGACCGCGTGCTCGACGAGTTCGACCGCGTGGTCGGCATCGACCGGCTGCGCTGCCTGCATCTCAACGACTCGCTCACCGCGTTCGGATCCAACCGCGACCGGCACGCCAACATCGGCGAGGGCCTCATCGGCGAGGAGGGCTTTCGCCGCATCCTGGGCCACCCCGCGCTGCAGGACCTGCCCGCCATCCTCGAGGTGCCGGGCTCGGGCGACGGACCCGATCAGGAGAACATGGACCGGATCCGCCGCCTGCACATGGAGGGCCTGGTCGCCCGCGGCGCCTGAGCCCGGCCGAACGACTCACGAACGTCGAGAGACGACCAGCTCGAGGCTCCGTCCGTCGGGTCCGATGCCGATCGATCCGACCGTGCACCCGGCGTCGTACCGGGCCTGTCTCCCGTCGGCGAACGCCATCCCCGGCGTGGGCGAACCCGTCCGCACCCCCGCGAACGGCAGACCACGACGGGTGACCGCGGCCCTCGCGACGGCCTCCAGCGCGTCAGCGTCCCGGCACGCCGCGGAGGACGCGCGGACGACCTCGTCGTCCACCGGGCCGAGCGCCGCCAGCGTGTCGGGGTGCGGCTGCAGCGTCACATTGACGCGCCGGGCATCCGGGTCGATCGCCCCCTCGATGGTCCGTTCCGTGCCGCCGCCCGCCATGGTGACCGTCGCACAGGGGCCCCGCCCACCGAGGTCGGGCCGCGGTGCGGCGGTCCACCCCGTCCACCCCTGCCGGTCGAGGATCGCCTGGACACGCGGTGTGAGCTCGGCGAGCGTCGGACAGCCACGCTCCAGCGGCATGACGGCGTCGCCGAGCGCGACGATCCGTTCGCGGGTGGCGGTGTAGGCGGTCGAGAGCGGACGCCATCCACGTCGCTCGCACTCACCGGAGCCGCCGGGGACCACGAAGACCGCCATCCCGGGACGTTCACAGGCCACGAGCTGCGGTGGAACCGGCTGACCGGTCTCGGCCAGGACGGTGCGGCATGCATCCACGGGCGAGCCCGTTCCCGCGGAGACGACGGTCGTCGCGTCACCGACCTGGCAGGCGACGCCGATCGTTGCGGCACGCTCGCCGTCGCCCATCAGGTGCACGGCGGCACCCGCTCCGGATGCGGCGGCGACCGCCACGACGCCCGCCATGACCCAGCGCCGTCGACGGCGCCTCCGCGGCGCCATCGCGGTCCGCGTCGCCGCGGCCAGACGCTCACCGAGTTCGGCGACGAAGGGGATCTGGTCGCTCATCGTCCTGCTCCAATCGCATCCGAAAGTCGTCTGAGACCGCGGTGAACCCTGGTTCGGGCGGCCCGCTCGCTGCAGCCCAGCTGCGTGGCGACCTCTCTGTAGGCCATCTCGCACACCACCCGCAGTCGCACCGCCTCCCGCTCGCCCAGCGGCAGCGACGTCAGCGCCTCCCGCACGGCGGCGCGGCGGGCGGCCGTCTCGTCCAGTGCCTCGATCCGCGCGATCGATTCGTCATCGAGCACCGGGACCTCCAGTCCCAGGCGTCTCGCCGCACGCAGCTCGACCCGCCGGCGACGGTGCCAGTGCGCGAGCTCCTTCGCCGCGATCCCGTAGAGCCAGGCGACGCCGGGACGACCCCTGTCCCGGAAGCGGCCGCGCCGTGCGAAGGCGACCGCGAAGGTCTCGGCGAGCAGATCCGCGGCCACCTCGGCATCGAACGTCCGACGGTAGAGGTAGCCGAGAAGCTCCTCGGCATGCCGCCGGTAGAGCTCGGCGAACGCCTCCGGATCGCCGCGCGATGCGCGGATCAACTCAGCATCGTTCATGGTGGACCGGATCTCCTCGTCGGGTGCGCGTCGGACGAAGCACGCTCACCCCCTTCACGCCCCACTCCCGGGAAAGTGTTACATCGACGTGGGCTCGTCACGAGCGGGGCACGAGCGCGAACACGCGTGCCGGCGTCCCCGAACCGCCCACCAGGCGCGGCGCACCCACCGTGAGCCACGCGCCCCGGGCCGGCAGGCGATCCAGCCCCACGAGCCCCTCCAGGTGCCAGAGCCCCGCGGGCAGCGTCACGTGGTGTGCCGGACAATCGCCACGCACCCCGGGGTCGACGCCCAGCGTGTCGATGCCCACACCGATCGCCCCGCGCAGGACGATGAGCTCGGCGGCGTCGACCCCGATGCCGGGACACCGGGGCACGTGCAGGCCGATGTAGCGCTGCGCGTCGTCGGCATGACGGTCCCATCCGGTGCGGACGAGGACCGCACAGCCGGCGGGGATCCGGCCGTCCCGCTCCTCGAGCCGGCGGATCGTGCCGGCGTCGACCTCCGCGTCCGGGTCGTCCCCGACCACGTCGGCGACGTCCAGCACCACCGCCGGGCAGATCAGCCGGTCCGCGGGGATGTCCGCCACGTGCGCACCGCCGGCATGGAAGTGCGACGGCGCGTCCAGATGGGTCCCGGCGTGCTCCGGCAGGTCCAGGTCGCGAATGTGGACCCCGTCGCGGTCGATGGTGCCGGTCACCGTGAAGCGGATGGGACGCGAGCCCGGCCACAGCGGGGTCGACTCCGACAGGGGTTGCGTCAGGTCGACGACATCGACCGACCCGAGCGCGGCGGCGAGGAGGTCAGCGCTCATCGTCAGCGCGCTCCGCATCCGTGGTCGTCACCGGCAGCGTGAACCAGAAGGTCGATCCGCTCCCCGGCAGGCTCTCGACGCCGATCGACCCACCGTGCGCCTCGGCGATGGCCCGCGCGATGGCGAGGCCCAGGCCGAAGCCCTTGACGCCGCCGGCCGCGGCGTCGCGGGCCCGCGTGAACCGGTCGAAGATGTCACGCTGCTCGTCCACCGGGATCCCGGGACCGTTGTCGCTGATGCGCACCTGCACCCCGTGCATCCCCGCCTCGGCCGCGACGAGGACGAACCCGCCGGACTGCGTGTACTTGACGGCATTGGAGATCAGGTTGTCGAGCAGCTGACCCAACCGCCCCGGGTCGGCCACCACCGTCAGCGCCGGCACCTGGGTCGTGATGGAGACGGCGGCCTCGTCGGCCGCCGGGAGCGCCGTGCGCACCGAGTGCGCGACCACCTCGGCCAGATCGACCATCTGCGGCCGGATGGTGAACGCGCCGGCGCGGTGCTGGGCCACGAGCATGATGTCGTCGACGTGGGCCATGAGACGTTCGCGGTTGCGCACGATCGTCTCGGCGTAGCGGGTGTGACGTTCGCCGAGGGTCGCCGCGTCCCGGAGCAGCAGCTCCCCGTACCCCAGCACTGAGGTGAGCGGCGTGCGCAGGTCGTGCGAGACGAGCGCGAGGATCTCGTCCTTGGACGCGTCCAGCTCGGTCATCCGATGCCGGTGCATCTCGAGCACGCGCATGGCGTCGTCGAGCTGACGTCGGGCGGCGTGCTCACGTGCGTCCACCAGCTCGAGGGCCCGGCGGTCGAGCGCCGGGTCGCGGATCTCGCGGGCGACGCCGATCAACCCGATCCGCCGGCCGTCGACGTCCGATGTCCCGATCGTGCAGACGAAGTCGCCGTCCGGCCCGCCGTCGACCTCCATCCGCTGCAGGAACGCCTGTGGACGTCCTGTCTCGTCGACCTCCCGGCCCCGCTCGACCAGGGTCGCACCCGTCGGCCCCGAGAGGATCTCGCCCAGGGGCCGGCCCAGCAGATCGTCGGCGGTGCGTCCCAGCCAACCGCACACCGCGTCGTTGACGAACATCAACCGTCCCGACAGATCGAACACGAACACCCAGTCGCCGACGAGCTGCGCGGTCGAGCGAAAGAGCTCCGCCTGCATCGCGAGCAGCGCGTGGGTGTCGCGCAGCTCCTCGGCGCGGGAGATGGCGTCGCGCATGGCCGCGTCGGCCTGGGCGCGCGCGCGACGCTCGCGTTCGAGCAGCCGCAGCCGCTCCTTCTCCACGTCGATCTGCTCGGCCACGTCCTGTGCGACGTTGACGAGCGTCCAACCGTCGTCGGTCTCGAACGGGAACACGTGCACGCGGAAGTGGCGGGCGTTCGCATCCGGGCCCCGCGACTGCCAGAGGGCGCTGTAGGTCACCCCCTCGGGCCAGCGGCCGCTCAGCAGGAACCGGTGGGTGTCGACGGCGGGCGGCCAGTAGGTCTCCGTGATGGGTCGCCCCACGAACGCCTCGGGCCGCCCGCCGTACGCCGCGAGCGCCGCCCGGTTGGCCCAGCGGACGACCAGGTCCTCGTCGTGGATGGAGACCGCGAGCGGGAACCCGCCGATGAGCGCGTCCACGAGCTGCAGCGACAGCCCGGACGGCGGTGTCGCGACGGCCGCCCCGCTCCGGCGACCCGGTGGGTGGGCGCGACGACGGCGCACGCCCCGGATGCGGTCGGTGCTCATCCTCCCCGGTACATGTAGCCGAAGCCGCGCACCGTCTCGATGGGCGACGTGCCGTCGTCGCGCAGCCCGAGCTTTCGCCGCACGTAGCCGACCACCAGCTTGACCTGCTCCGGGAACACGGCGTCAGGGCTGCCCCATACCGCGGTCAGGAGCTCGTCGCGCGACATGATGATGCCGGCGTTCTGCACGAGCACCCGCAGCATGCGGAACTCGATCGGTGTGAGCGCCACCGGCTCACCGCCGACGACGACCCGCCGGGAGGCGTAATCGAGGCGCAGGAACCCGTCCTCGTGGGCCACCGGCCGGTCGGAACGTCGCGCCCGGCGAAGCAGCGCGACCACGCGGGCGGCCAGTTCCATCGGGCTGAACGGTTTGATCAGGTAGTCGTCGGCCCCGGCGCGCAACCCGGCGGCGCGCTCCCACTCGAGTGACCGGGCGGTCAGCATGATGACCGGCACGTCGGAGACGTCGCGGATGCGTTCGAGGGTCGCCCATCCGTCGAGCTCCGGCATCATCACGTCCAGCACCACCAGGTCCGGCGGCTGGGCGCGCACGTGTTCCAGGGCGGCGCGTCCGTCGGACGCCTCCGAGACCGCCAGCCCCTCGCCCTCCAGCACGTCGCGCACGAGCGCACGGATGTCCGTCTCGTCATCGACGATGAGGGCGCGAGTCGCTCCGACCTCGGTCATGGTGGTCCTCCGGCGACCGTCGACACAGCGGGTCGATGAATGCTATCCGTGCCGGACGATGGCCCGTCAGCGGAGCGGATCGGGGCGACGAACGCCGCTCGACCGGCCGTGACGCCGCCCGATTTCGTTACGTTACCGACATGTCGTTCTACGGCGAGGACTTGGCGTTCGCACACGCCCACGGGTGGAACCGGCTCGGTGTCATCGCCGCCGAGCGTCTGATCCAGGAGATGGGCCGCTCGACCGCCAAGAGCGGCGTGGTCGTCGAACTCGGGTGTGGCCCCGGCGTGGCCGCCGCGCGCCTGCTCTCCGAGCGGCTGAGCGTGGTCGGCATCGACATCTCCCCGGACATGGTGTCGCTGGCAAAGGCCAACGCCCCGCGCGGGACGTTCCATCGCGCGTCGTGGGTCGACTTCGAGATCCCGCCCTGCGACGCCGTCCTCGCCGCCGGCGAGGTGCTCAACTACACATCCGAGGGTGTGACGCTCCGCCACCTGGAGCGTCTCTTCTCCCGCGTCCACAGGGCGCTGTGGCCGGGTGGCCTCTTCGTGTTCGACCTCGCGGGACCGGGGCGAGTGGTCGCCGGGACCGAGACCAGGACGACGGTCGGCGAGGACTGGGCCGTCATCGCCGAGACCACCGAGGACCGGCGCGGCACGCTGCAGCGGGAGATCACCGTCCTGCGCAAGGTCGGTGGCCGGCTCCGCACGTCGACCGAGAGCCACCGCCAGCGCCTCATCCCCACCGCCAAGGCGCTCGCGATGCTCCGCAAGACCGGCTTCCGGGTCCGGAACTTCCAGGGGTACGACGGCGAGCGCGCGGCGCCCGGCCACACCGTCTTCATCGCCCGCCGACCCTGATCCGGAGGTTCTGTCCGACGGTGCGGTGAGGACGCTCACCCCATCCCCACCGGACGTTCCATTCGTCCGCTCCATTCCGGGCGGATGCCCCTCGCGGTGCTCCAGCCCGACGGTTTTTATGTCTACAAGCAGTGGACATAAACATCGACGAGGGGATGGTCATGACGCAGTACGAGCCGCTACCGGGCACCGAGACGGGTGAGCACCGTCCCGGCCGAGCGCTGAAAACCCTGCTCTTCGTGTCGTTCCTGGCGCTGGCCGCGGCCGCCCTCGCGGTCGGTCTCGCGCTGACCAGGGATTCGACCCCGGCATCGGCCGCCCAGGCGTCGCCGGACCCCGCCGGCGCGACCCAGAACATCGCCGACACACAGGTCGACGAACCCGCCGACCTGACGATGAAGCCGTTCAACCCGGTCACCAAGCCGGTGAAGCCGGGGAACAAGACCTTCGTGCTGACCACGACCGAGCGGGTCGTGCAGGTGGGCGACAAGAAGCTGCGCATGTGGACGTTCAACGACAGCGTGCCCGGCCCGGTGCTGCGCGCCGTCGTGGGCGACACCATCACCATCAAGATCAAGAACGACAAGTCCAGCAAGTACCTCCACAGCGTCGACTACCACGCGTCGCGGCTGACCCTCGGCGGCGGACACGTGCAGGTGCCGCCGGGCAAGGAGGGCGAGTTCACGTTCAAGCTGGAGTACCCGGGCGTGTTCATGTACCACTGCGCGACGGCGCCGGTGCTCCATCACATCGGGATGGGCATGTACGGGATGATCATCGTGCAACCCAAGGAGGGCTTCGGCCGGCCGATGCCCGAGTTCGCACTCACGCAGTCCGAGCTCTACGCCGACGAGAAGGCCATCGAGGCCAAGACGCCGACCGCCATGGCCTTCAACGGCCTGCCGTCCCAGTACATGAAGGACCCGATCAGGGTGCCGGCCGACAGCGACGTCCGCCTGTTCGTCCTGAACGCGGGCCCCAGCGAGCTCTCGAGCTTCCACGTCGTCGGCACGATCTTCGATCACGTCTGGGCGGACGGGAACCCGAGGAACGCCACCTTCGGCCGCCAGACCTACGGTCTGCCCGCGTCCGGCTCCGGCGTGTTCGAGATGAAGCTGGTGGACGAGGGCCAGTACCCGTTCGTCACGCACCAGTTCAACCACGCGGCGATGGGCGCCATCGGGATGCTCATCTCGGGTGACGGCAAGCCCGGCCCGGGCGCGGTGGGCAACCCCAGCGCGAACGGCCACCACTGATCCGGACACGCTGAGGCGTCGCGACACGGCCGGGACCCGTCGACGGGTTCCGGTCGTGTCGTCCGGATCGGTGCCGTCGACCGCGGGCGGCACCGATGCCGCTGCTACACTCGCGGTCCCGGCGGGAGTAGCTCAGTTGGCTAGAGCGTCAGCCTTCCAAGCTGAATGTCGCGGGTTCGAGCCCCGTCTCCCGCTCTCACTTCTCCCCTGCTAATCACCGCCTTTCAGGCGGTTCGAGTGGCAGGGGTGGAGTTGGAGGAATTACGTTCTCGGGCCATGCGGGACCATGGGGGAACGACTCAGACCATGCGGGGGACCATGCGGGAACGTCGAGGGCACGGCGTCGATGGTTGACGAACAAGGCGGTCCGAGCGTCGAGGACATCCACGATGTCGACGCCCTCGAAACGACATGGACAGACGTCGTGAAGCCGGGTGGGCTCGCCATTCTCCAGGCGCTCGCGGAGCCAGGTTCATTCGACATCCAGCCGGGGAGCTCTCTCTACGGCGACGACAAGCGGACGGATCCCTTCCTCGCCAGTACCGCGGTCATGGTGTCGTTGAGCATGGCTGCCGATGCGTTCGTGGCTGCGGCCACGCTCGCGGACGCGAATCCGAGACACAGTTACTCCCCTGCAATCCTCACGCGATCGGCGATAGAGGGCAGCGCAACTGCTCTATGGATTCTGCGGGGTTCGAGTCGAAGGGAGCGTGTGTGTCGAGCGCTCAGGTGGTGGCGAGAGAACGACCGGAACCGCCAGAAGTTTCAGGATGGTCTAGCCGGCAGCGCACCGTCGAGCGATACAGCCCGAGTCACGATCGACGAGGTGGCTACTGCCTATGAGATCGATCCCAAAGAAACGCAGACGAGGGATTCAGCGACTACGATCGTCGGTGCTCTTGGCACGTTCGAGTTGGCCGTCTGGCAAGTCTTTTCCGGGATGGCGCACGGTCTCGTTTGGGGCGCGATGACTGGCCTGGAGCATGAGATCTTCGAAGAGCGGCGCTCGGGAGTTCATCTCGCCAGAATCACCAACAACCGTTCGACAACCATCACCGGTTTGATGATTGCGTTCATCGCGCTGCGTGACGCCACGACGATCCTGAGTCAACGCGTGCGTTCCCCTTGCTCATGACTCCGGGTCTACAATCGGCCGATGACGAAAGCTCAGCAGCGCGAGGCTGCGGACATCATCGATCGGTTGGTCGTGATGCTGACCGAGCCACGCGAGGATGACGCTGGGGTGACGGCCTCCGCGTCGGTAGTCGCTGGGTTGCAGGGCTCGGCGCTCACCCTGCGGGCGCTGGCGGAACCTCCCCCGCGTTCGGACTAGGTCGCCCGGTGCGGCTAGTGGTAGCGGCGCTCGAACTCCTCGGAGTCCGTCAGTAGGTACCAGACGAACCACGCCGCCTGCCACACGGATACGCAGACGATCCAGACGAGGGTGCCCACGATGAGGATGAGCCCCGCCAGGTTGATGAGTGCCAGGATCAGGCTGTCGTCGACCATGCTTCGACCCTACCCGTTCGCTAGTCCCTAGCGGAGCACTCGGGTAATGCTTGACGGGCGCCACTCCGCGCCACCCCGCGGGGTTGGGATGCCTGCGCCGTTGAGCGCGTCACAGATGGCCTGCAGGGTCGCGCCGGCCTCCCGCATCGCTCGGATGCGCTCAACGAGGTCGGGGGTGATTGCGCGGGGTCGGCCGAGGGTGACGCCCTGGGCGCGCTTGGCCTCCAGTCCCTCACGGGTGCGCTGGCCGATCAGCTCGCGCTCAAGTTCTGCGACGGCGGCGATGATCTGGGCGGTGAACTTCCCCGTGGGCGTCGACGTATCGAGGCCGAGGTCGAGGCACACGAGTGCCCAGCGCTGACGCTGACTGTCGTCAAGGACGGTGCAGAAGTCCCGGACGCTGCGGCTAAGCCGGTCGAGCTTGTGAACGATGAGCGCGTCTGCCTCACCCGCTGCGAGGGCTGCGAGGGCCCGGGCAAGACCGGGCCGGTTCTTCATGCTCTTGGCGCTCACGCCCTCGTCTGACTCGACGGTCACGAGGCCCCAACCTCGCTCCCGGCAGGCGCTCTCGATCGCGCGGCGCTGCGCCCCGAGGCCCGCGCCGGAGCGGCGCTGCTCCTCGGTGCTCACACGGACATAGGCGATGGCCCTCGTGGGTCCGTCGGTAGCCTTCGTCTTGGTCATGGGGGCTTCTCCCTTGGCCCGGGGCGGGGGCGTTGCCGCGCCGCCCGCCCGCTTGATCTGATGCGACCACTATACGCGATACGGTCGTTTCGCACAATAGGCAGGGTGCGAGTAGTGTCAGGGCACAGAAACCGACCGATGGAGGTTCACCCGATGCCCACCCTGTCCCACGACGCCACGATGATCGCCCGGCGTCTGCACTGGAACGAGCGCGTGATCGACGCTCTCCTCCACGCGGCCACCACCACAGACCGCCCGGACGCATCGATGGCGTCCGAGCACCTCGCCCGCGTCCTGCTTCTCCAGGCGCGTGTCGGCATGCTCCACGAGCCCGAGCGCACGACCGTCACGCTCGACGATGAGGACGCCGAGCTCCTCGCCACCATCGCCCGCCGCCTCTACGACGATGCATGCGCCGACCTCTCAGCCCGCATCGACGAGGACACCGATCACGCCCTCGACGAGCTGCGAGACGCTTCCCGCCTGCTCGCCGCTCTCGGCGTCCCCACGCCCGCCGCCTGACCGCATCCGACCATCACCCCCCCATCCGACCACGACCCCACCCCAGCGCTGAGAGACGACGGCACGCAGCGTGAGTGAGGAGGGGCACGGGTTCACCGCCCCCCGGGGGGAGTCACCCCACCCCCACCCACCCGACGCTGCACCGCCATACCCACCACCGCCAAGGCCACCCCCCCACCCCCCCGCCAGGGAGAAACACGCGCGGGACCCTATAAATCGACCCAGGCAGAAACGTGGGCTAGTTCGGCCTCGGCAGGCCTGACATGCAGGTAAGGGGAGGACCGGGGCCAGGGCCGTAGTTCGGGCACGGCGGGTAGTGCTGGCGCCACGAGATCACAAAGAGCACGGCGGCAAAGGCGATCGCCAGAAGCGCGACGATCGCGGCGCCTTTCAGCGCATTCGACATCAGGGCTACTCCTCGGATGGGACGGCGAGAGAACGCTACGGGCAGCGTCGGGCGTAACGCGCTCGACGATCGGATGCCCAGGGGCGTCACTTCTGACGAGTCCCATCCGCAGGGTGTGTCACCATGACGATCATGCATGAATCCGCCGATGCATTCGTGGGGCTTGCCGAGGCCGCCCGCCTGCTTGGCGTCACCCGCCAGCACGTCGCCCGCCTCACCCGAGACGGCGAAATCGCCGCGTGGCGCTCCCCGTGCGGGTGTCGTGCCTACTCGGTCACTGACCTGATGGAACGGCGCCAGACGCTCGCCCAGGGCGTCCAGAACGCTACGACGGCGGGGCTTCCGCCACTCCCTGCAGCTGCGTATACACCTGAGCCGGTGAACGAACCCGCTCCTCTCGCCCGCGTCCTCGCGCCTCACGCAATCGAGATCGACGAGGCGGGCAGGGGCCCCACCGTCTACGAGCAGGGGCCCCACCATGTCGCACCTGCGATCGCTGTGCTCCTCACCCGCGCCGGCGGCGTTCTGCTTCCAGGGTGAACGCGGAGCGGGACGGCGAGCAGCGGGTCAGGTTGTGTCGTTCCGGCGAGGTCCTCGCGCGCGCGAAAAGTGTTCCGGGTCTGGCGCGGTTCGTGCAGGCTGTTTGCGAAGGTCTGAGCGTGTGCGGAGGTCGGGAAGCGTCGGGTCGACTCGTCTCGCCTTCGCGTAACGAGCACTCGCGGCCTTCCTGACGTTTAGGAACGGGTCTCGTGCCATGAGCGCCCCTAGGGGATCCTCGCCGCGTCTGATTGCTTCTCGCGCTATGGATGCGTCTCGCTCAGGATCGGATGGGGGGCGGCCTCCGCGATTGAACGTAGCGCCGGTCGTGTTGAACGCGGCGGCGTGGTCCGCAGCGAAGTTGTGATTCTCGATGACCTCGAAAACCGCATCCATAGCGCGCAGAAACTGCCGCTCGTTCATGCCTTGCGTGTGCTTCTGAGCAATCTCCAACGCGATCACGATTCGCTTGTAGGTCTCGAAGTCCTGAGCAGCGGCCGCGATGGCCTCTTGAGCGTGGTAGCGAGTCGCCCTCCGCGCCGCCGCCACGTTCGCAGAGGTTAGAGGGTGAGGCTGACGCCGTTCGTAGCGAACTGCTGCAAGGTCGACGCCGCCGCAAACGTCGTTGACGTCGAAGTCGAGCACCATGATCGCGGCGCCCGGCATCTTTGGCTCCGATAGGTCTCGGACAGAAAACGTCGGGGGGAGCCAGCCATACCCTGGGCCAGCGTCGACCCACTCGGACAAGGGCGGCGCCTTGGAAATCTCCGCAAAGAACGCGCTTTCCGCCCAGGGGCACCAGTCACGTATTGGGGTGGCACCCGTTTTGCTGGAATCGATTGGTGTTTCCATCGTCTGCATGACAAGTCTAGACGCATGGAGGTACGACACCGATGGATGATCTGTTGACGACGGGCGACGCCGCCCGGCTCCTGGACGTGAGTTCAGAGCATCTGCGACGGATGGAAGCGCGCGGGGTCATCGAGAGCGTCGCTCGAACGCGCTCGGGTCGCTTGTTCAGCCGGACTGAAGTCGAGGCGCTCGCCGCTGAGCGAGCCGAGAAGGCACGCGAGAAGGCGGCATCGTGAGTGCCCGCGCCCTCGACCGCATCGCCAACTCGACGGAACGGCTCGCGATAGAGGCCGCGAAGGTCGTGAAACTCAGCGAGGCTCGCGCTCGTCGCGCAGGGTGCAAGATTCCGAGTCGGTCGCGGTATCGGCGCCCTGCCAACCTGAGCGACTGGCGCGCGATCGATCTTGAGGAGGAGGTCGTGAGGGCCTGCCGCCTCGCGTCGGCTGAGTCGCTCCGCCGACTCATTGAGCAGTTCGAGCGCGCCGCCGAGGCAGCTCCCGAGATGGTGGCGGCGCTGCGTGCAGCCCTCGATGAGCGCGAGGCCATGGCGTGAACGAGTTGCAGGCCGAGATCCGCGCCGAACTGAACGGCACGCCAGCCGACCCGGTCGAGCACGTGCAGGCCGTACTCCTGGCGGCTGGGCTCGCAGACATGCGTCTCACACACGACAATCGTTGGGCGGTTGCGTGCCCGGTCTGCGAGACCCCCTACGCGCTGACTGTGGACGAGCGCGACGGTGGAATCCGGGCCGTCTGCTCTGAGCGGTGCCCAGAGGACGAGATCGCCGACGGGCTGCGGCTTGGGGAACGCGCGGACCCCTCCGACAGTCCGACACTCCGACACTTCGGACCGTCGACACTCCCGACAGTTCCGACAGTCGGGAGAAGTGTCGAGAGTGTCGGAACTGTCGGTACGGGAAGTGTCGGAGTGTCGGGCGGTTTCGAGGGTTGGGCGGAGCCGCGCCCGCTCGCTCCAGAGGCGCCACCGCCTCCGCCTGTCGAGGCGCTGCCCGCCGCGTTCCGCGAGATGGTCGAGGCTTCCGCAGCGGCGCTGCAGACCGACCCCGGCATGCCGTTGACGTTCGGTCTCGGCGTGCTCTCGGCCGCCGTGGGACCCGTGTCCGTATCGGTGAAACCTGGATGGTGCGAGCCCGTCGGCCTTTACGTCGGTGTGGTCGCGCGCCCCGGCGAGGCCAAGAGCCCAGCACTCGCAATGATGGCCGCTCCGCTTCACGCCCTGGAGCGCGAGGAGATCGCGCGCACGTCCGGCGAGGTCCACGCACTCGCCCAGGAGTACGACGTGCGCCGCAAGCGACTTGAGGACGCCAAGAACAAGGCGGGCAAGGCCGCACTCCCCGACGCTGAGCGGTACACCCTTGACGCTGAGGTCGAGCGATGCGGCCGCGACCTCGCCGATGCAGTCCCTCCAGAGCCGCGGCGGCTCATCGCTGGAGACGTCACCCCAGAGCGTGCGGCGACACTCACCGCAAGCCAGGGCGGGCGGCTTGCGATCGTCAGCGACGAGCCCGGCGTGCTGGGCCCCTTCCTCGGCCGCTATACGAAGGGGGATGCGTCCCTCGACCTGTTGCTCAGCGGCTGGTCATCTCAGCCGATCACAGTTGACCGCAAGGGCGACCCGCAGTCGGTCCGCATCGAGCGGCCCGCCCTGACCATCGTCCTCGGGATCCAGCCCACATATCTGCGTTCAACAGAGAAGAACGACCAAGTGGCCGGCCGTGGGTTCGTTGAGCGGTTCCTGCTCGTGTTCCCGGTGAGCCGCCTCGGTCTGCGGTCGTCAGACGCACCCGGCGTGCCGGACGACATCCGGGGCCGATGGGATCGACTTGTGCGTGGTGCGTTCCAGCCGCTCCGACGCCGAGCCTGACCGGTGCACCCACGCCACCGGTCAGCCTCGCACTATCGCCAGAGGCTGCCATCGTGCGGGGGGTCCTGCACGACGCGATCGAGCCGCGGATGCGCGAAGGTGGCGACCTCCACGACCTCACCGGCACGGCGTCCAAGATGACCGGTCAAGGGGTGCGCATCGCCGGGCTCCTCCACTGCGCCGAACATGGCATCGATGCCGCGGCCCGAACGCCGATCACCGCCGAGACGATGCAGTCTGCCGCTGACCTCGCCCTGTACTTCCTCGAGCACGCGAGGATCGGGCTCGGCCCCCTCGGCAACGATCCCACGGCCGCAGCGTTGGCATGGATTCGATCGTCTGGCGCGCCCCGATTCTCGATGCGTGACCTCCAGCGGGCCCGTGGACGAACAGCGGATGAATGGGCCCCGGCCCTCGGACGCCTAGCCCGCCACGGATTCATCCGGGAGGCCGAGGGCGCACGGTCCGACAGTCACGACTACGAAGTCAACCCGCGACTGCTCGACGGGCTGACAACATGAACCCGCCGACCTGCATCGAATGCCTCACCGCGTGCACTGATCTCGACGAGCGGGACGTCTGCCCCGCCTGCGTTCGCCGTCTCGAACTCCTCGCAGAGTACGAACGGGGCGAGCGCACGGGCTGGCGGGCAGCGGTCGACTTCTACGAGATCACCCCGTGAGCGAGCAGGTGCTCGGCGTCGAGGACGTGATGCGCCGCTACGGATACGCCGACGCACGCGCCGCACGACGGGTGATGAACGCCGCGGGAGCGTTCAAGGTCGGCGCCCGCCTCTTCGTTCACGAGGAGCGGCTCAGAGCGCACGAGGAGGGCCTCGTCGCCGCACGGAAGGCCGGGACCCATTCCGAGCCCGGGAACCCGACCCGCAGCGTCTCACGGCCTCGTCGTCACCGCACGAAGCGGGAACCTCTCCCGCTGGACTGGTGGCGCGAGGGCCTCGACCGTGGCAACGTCGGTCCATCCAACGATGCGTGAGAGGTGGAGCGATGTCGGAGCGAGCGCGGCGAGGGTGGCGGGAACGGGTCGAGGCGGGTCTCTACCGTGTTCACCGCGTCGGGTGCCCGTCGTCGTCCGACAGGAAGCCGGGCCGCCGCTGCGGGTGTCCGTGGTCTGTACAGGCTCCCGACGTCGAACCGGGGTCGACGAGGACCGTCACCCTGACCGGGACGCTCACCGAGGTGCGAGCCGCACGGCGTGCCCTCGTCGCCGCAGGTCGCCCCGAGGCGCTGGCCGAGCCGGTCGAGGCCGACGACCTGCGGACGTTCGCGCGTCGCTACTTCCAAGCGTCCGCCGCACGGTTGGCACCGTCCACCGTCAGGATGACGGCGGATGCGTTCCGCCTGCGCGTCGATCCGTACCTCGGCACCCTGGCGCTCGACGAGATCAGCCGGGAGCGGCTCGAGGTCTGGCTCGCCGGACTCGCCACGGCGGGGGCGTCGCGTGACCAGAGGGCCAAGGCGGTCAAGGCACTGCGCGTCATCCTCGCCGCCGCCGTCGAGTGGGGTCGCCTGCTGGAGAACCCGGCCCGGCGGCTACGGCTTCCGAAGGCCCCGGCCGACGAGGCGACGGCGGTTCGTCGCGTCCTGACCGAGGCCCAGCTCGCCCAGCTGCTCACAGAGGGCGTCACCCACAAGCAGAGCGGACGGGAGAACCTGCGGGTGGAGACGATGCTGCGGGCCGCCGCTGAGGCGGGGCTCCGCAAGGGTGAGGTCATCGGACTGCGGTGGCCCGACCTCGACCTCGCCGCCCTGCGTCTGACGGTCGCTCGGTCCGTGTGGCAGGAGGCGGGGAGCGACGACCGTCCGTCTCGCCGCATGGTGAAGGCGCCGAAGTCGGGGAAGCCGCGCACCGTGGCGATCTCACGGGGATACGCGGCGCGGCTCGGTGAGTGGTTCGAGGAGAGCGTCATCCGGGAGGGTGCCGACGCGGGCGGGTACGTGTGGCCGGGGACGGGTGGCGCGCCGATGGGCACGGGGACGCCCGGGCAGGCGCTCGCGCGGTGCCTCGTGCGTGCCGGCCTCGTCGACGACCTGGGCGAGCCGCTCGTCTCGTTCCACGGCCTGCGCCACACGTGCGCGTCGGTGATGATCGCCCATGGGGTGCCGCTGACCGCGGTCGCCCGTCAGCTCGGGCATGCGAACCCGAACATCACGGCGACGGTCTATGCGCACCTGCTGGACGAGACGCAACTCGACGCGGCCGCAGCGGTGTTCGATGCCCCAAACGATGCCGAGACCATGCGGGGCACCATGCGGGGCCGAGGAACGGAACACGAAAATACGTCGAATAGCAGGGAAGACGCCGAGTAGGACGAGCGGCCTTCCAAGCTGAATGTCGCGGGTTCGAGCCCCGTCTCCCGCTCTTTCGTTTTCCCTGGTCGTCACGCGGTTTTCCTCCTCTCCCGATGGTCGGCAGGACTCGTGACGTTGCCCCGATCGAACACTGATCGACCACCTGGCACGACCTATCGCGCCAGGTGATCGCGTCGACCAGTCCGAGCCTCCACGCGACGACGAGCGCCGGACACCTCACGGATGAGCAGCTCGCGTACGTGTGCCGAGGCGCGGGACGTGTGCCGAGGCGCGGGACGTGTGCAGGCCCTCGCCTTCAAGGCAGCCCGCCAGCAGATCGAGCATCCGGGACTGGAGCCAGCGGTGTCCAGCGAATCCCGGTGACCCGGGGTTCCCTTCCGTCGACTCCCAATCTGAAGTGGCGGGAGCCCGGTCTCCCGCTCGCTCATCTCACCGGTGACCGCTCCCGGGAGTGTGCGTCACCGGTCACGCCGGCCGGTCCTGGACCGTCGAACGCCGTCCCATGCGTGCCGGTCGACACATGGGCGGGCCCGCCGTGGGCGCCGTCGCCGGCGCCCACGGGGGCGGGGCGGCCCGGGGTCAGGTGAAGATGCTGACGCCACCCGGGCCGACCAGCAGCCCGACGATGATGAGGACGGCGCCCCACAGGACCTGCCCACGCACGAGCGCGAAGATGCCGGAGATCACCAGGATCACCGCGAGAATCCACAGAAGCGTTGCCACGAACCCAACCCCCTTTGACTTGGACCGGACGCGGACGCCGTGGTCGGCGTCGCATGCTCAAACGGTTCCCGGGGACGGGCGATTCAAACCCGCGGGCGGGTGGCGGTCAACTCAGCGGAGGCCGCCCAATTCGGGCCAGGACGCGCCGGTGCCCTCGTAATCCCAGCGCATCGTGATCGCCAACTCGACCTCGTGCCGGTACTGGACCAGGTCCAGGATCAGGCGCACCGGTTCGGTGACGGGTGTCGGCTCGCTGTAGTCGTCGTAGGCCAGGTCGATCTGCCCACTGGCGATCTGGTCCGCGACCTCGCGAAGCTGCGCGGCCACCCGCGCGCGACCTTCCTGCTCTTTGATGTCGTAGAGGTGGCGTGCCACGTCCTCGGCTCCCTTCCCGTTCGTGTGTCGCGGTCACCCGGACGATAGCGGGATCCGGGCACCCGTCGCGGGTCAGCGTGAGGCGCGAACCCGGTGCAGGGCGGACGGGATGGTGCGCGCGGTGCGGGCGGCACGGGCGCGGGCCCGACCGACCGCACGTCCACCGCGGGCGTCGACCACGCCGAGGGTCGCC
Organism: uncultured Bifidobacteriaceae bacterium; assembly: GCA_964628685.1. Lineage (GTDB taxonomy): Bacteria > Actinomycetota > Thermoleophilia > Miltoncostaeales > Miltoncostaeaceae > CALMEC01. The sequence continues at coordinate 245,370 of CAZVNM010000004.1, forward strand.
CCGACGAGTGCGACGGCGGCGGCCAGTGATGCGATCGCCACCACGCCGACCCAGCCTGCGGCCTGCCATGCCAGTCCGGGAACGAACGCACCGAGGGAGCCGGCCGCGTAGTAGATGGAGTAGTAGACGGCGCTCGCACCACCGGGACGGACGCCCGCGGCCGTGCCGACGCCGATCGGGGCGGCCGTCACGACGATGAACATGCCGACGGTCACGAGCACCAGGCCGATCACGATGAGCGGCAATGCGTCGGGCAGCGACAGGACCACGCCGAGGGTGGCCGACACGACGCCCACGAGCGCCACCGGCGCCCAGCCGTACTGCTCCGAGCGGCGACCCGCAAGCGGCGCGACCGCACCCGCGAGCCAGGCGGCGAAGACCAGGGCGGCGACGCCCGGCGACAGGTTGAACGGCGCCGACTCGAGGCGGTAGCCGATGAACGAGAACACGCCGACGAAGATGAAGAACGACGCCGGCCCGCACAGTGCGGCGGCGAGGACCCGGCGGTTCACCAGGCGCCCCTCCCCATTCCCCCGGCGCCGCGCCGGCGCCGCGGGCAGACCGCGCGCCATCACGACGAGGGCGATGAGCGGAAGAAGCGCGAGCGCGCCGAGCGCGGTCCGCCAGCCGACGACCTCGGCGAGAGCCGCGACGCCGAGACGGCCCAGCAGGCCGCCGAAGATGAGCGCCGCGGTGTACCAGCCCATCGCACGGGCGCCGATCGCCGGGATGAAGACCTCGGCGACGTACGGCAGCCCCACCACCAGGATCCCGGGCATGATGAGCCCCTGAAGGACACGGGCGGCGAGGAGCGTCCCGAACGTCGGCGCAACCGCGACCAGGACCGTGGCCGGCACCTGGAGCGCGCAGGCCGCGAGCAGACACCGGCGCCGTCCGATGCGATCGGAGAGCGGTCCCCAGATCCACGCCCCGAACACGAGCGACAGGACGAGCACCGAGATGGTGAGTCCCGCGCGGCTGGGCGACACGTCGAAGGCCGCGCCCAGCGTCGGCAGGATGGCCTGGGTCGCGTACATCGTGGCGAACATCGCGCTCGCCCCGACGAGGAACCCCACCATCCCGCCGAGCCGGCGCGTCGAGGGCATTGCTGTCATGTGATCCGTCACGCAATTCACGGTAGGACGTCTCCACCGATATGTCCAATATGATCAATTGTCATGACTGATATCTCTTTGGTCTTGCCTTCCTTCGACCTGCGGCAGCTGCGTTCGTTCGTCGCCGTGGCCGAGGAGCTGCACTTCGGCCGCGCCGCCGTGCGACTGGGAATCGCCCAGCCACCGCTCAGCCAGCAGATCCGCCGTCTTGAGGAGCGGCTCGGCGTGCCGCTGTTCGTCCGCACCCGTCGATCGGTCGAGCTCACGCCCGTGGGCGAGCTCCTGCTGGAGGGGGCGCGCCCGCTCCTGGCACACGCGCGCGAACTGGAGGACACGATCCGAAACGCCGAGGACATGGAGGGCGGCACGGTGCGCCTCGGGTTCGTCGGCTCGGCCGCCTACGACGTGGTGCCCACCCTCGTGCGCCGGGCGCGCGTCGACCTGCCGGGCCTCAGCGTCATCGCCGTCGAGTTGCCGACGACCCGTCAGCTGGCGGCGCTTCGCCGCGGCAGCCTGGACGCCGGGATCGTGCGCCTGCCCGTGGAGGACGAGGCCACGCTGGAGCGTCTGCCCCTCACCAGCGACCCGACCGTGGCGGCGGTGCCGGACACCCATCCGCTGGCCGGACGGGCGCGCATCGCGCTGGCGGAGCTCGCCGGCGAGCCGTTCATCATCTGGAGCCGGCGCAACAACCCGCGCGCGCATGACGACGTGATCGAGGCATGCCGCGACGCGGGCTTCGCACCCCGGGTGGTCCAGGAGCCGGGTGAGATCGACACGATGCTCAGCCTCGTCGCCGCCGGGCTCGGTGTGGCGTTGGTGCCGGGGTCGATGCGGCGGATCCGGCCGAACGGCGTCCGCTACCCCTCGCTGGAGGGCAGGCCGATCCCCATCTCCCTCGCCCTCATGTGGAACACGCAGCGGGCCGGACCCGCGGTGCGCCACCTGGTCGAGACCGCACGCGGCGTGGAGGACTGGACGCTCGGCGCCGACTCGGACCGGTGAGCGCCGGGACCATCAGCAGACGGACGCGTCGACCGGCACCGGGTGGGCATGCGGCGCCGGTCGAGGGCGGGCGTGATCAGCCCGGGTAGGGCACACCCGACTCCGCGTGACAGCGGTAGCCGTTGGGGTTCTTCACGAGGTACTGCTGGTGGTACTCCTCGGCGTAGTAGAGGGGGCCGGCCGGGGCGATCTCGGTGGTGATCTCCCCCAGTCCACGTTCGGCGAGCGCCCGGCCGTAGACCTCGGCGCTGCGCTTCGCGGCCGCGAGCTGGGCCTCGTCGGTCGTGTAGATCGCCGATCGGTACTGGGTGCCGAGATCGTTTCCCTGACGCATCCCCTGGGTCGGGTCGTGACGCTCCCAGAAGGCGCGCAGGATCTCGTCGAGCGACACCTCGGCGGTGTCCCACGCGACCAGCGCGACCTCGGTGTGGCCGGTGCCCCCGCTGCACACCTCGTCATAGGTGGGGTTGGGCGTGACGCCGCCGGCGTACCCCACCGCGGTGGTGTGGACGCCGGGCATCAGCCAGAAGATCTCCTCCGCGCCCCAGAAGCACCCCATCCCGAGGACGATGTGGTCGACGCCGTCGGGGAACGGCGGCAGCATCGAGGTTCCGAGCAGCACGTGCACGCCGGTGATCGGCATGGCCTCGGCACGCCCCGGGATCGCCTGCTCTGGCGCCGGCAGCGACGGTGCGGATCGTGTGAACATCCCCATGTGAACCTCCGGGTCGGGTTCGGTTCAGGGTAGCGCGGTCATCCGCGACGGACGCGGAACCCGGCGGTCACCGACCTACTCCGACGCGTCGGTGAACTCGCGGAACTCGCCGGTGACCATGTAGGCGGTCTGTTCCCCGATGTCCACCGCATGGTCACCGATCCGCTCGAGACAGCGCGAGACGAGCAGCATCCGCACCGCCCACTCGCGCGTGGCGGGGTCGGACGAGAGCTGGACGACCCACTCGAGCGACTTGCGGTTGGTGCGGTCGATCATCTCGTCGAGCCCCAGGAGCGACTCGGCCGCCGCCACGTCGCGCGTCGCGAACGCGTCGAGCGCAACCCGGATCATCTCCTCGGCGCGCGAGCCCATCTCCTCCAGCCACCCGCCCAGCCGGCTGTCGCCCTCGAGCCCAACCGCCAGCCGCGTCATCTTGGCGATGGTCACGCAGTAGTCGGCCATCCGCTCCAAATGCAGGTTGATCTTGGAGATGGCGAGCACGAGGCGCATGTCGCTGGCGGTGGGCGCCTGCAGTGCGACGAGCTCCTCGACGAGGTGCTCGACGCGCATGTAGCGGTCGTCGATCTCGTCGTCGAAGGCGATCACCTCGCTCGCGAGCTCCGAATCGCGTTCCTTGATCGCGTTGAGCGTCGCGCGGAGGATGCGCAGCACCATCGCCCCCTCCTCCTGGAGGGTGGCCTGGGCCATGTCGAGATGTTCGCGAAGACTGGTCCGCATCCGTGCAATGGTACCCACCCGTCAAGGCGACGGGGAGCGGCGGGTTTCACCAGGGGCGGTCGGCGGACACCTCCGGGACCTGGCAGTGGATGGTGAGGCCCTCCCCGGGGACGCTCGACGCCTCCACGTGCCCACCGGCCGATCCGACGATGTGCTTGCAGATCGCAAGGCCCAACCCGGTGCCGCGCGAGGCGCGTGCCGCATCCGCCCGGTAGAAGCGCTCGAACAGGCGCGGGATGGCCTCCGGGGCGACGCCGAGCCCGGTGTCGCGGGCGGTGAAGGTGACCCATCCGCCCGCGCGCTCCACCGTGAGGAAGAGGCTGCTCTCCGGGCCGGCGTACCGGATGGCGTTTTCGATCAGGTTGAGCGCGAGCACCCGCAGCATCCGCGGACGCACGCCCACGCGCGCCTCCTCGTCCCCGTCCACCTCGATGCGCATCCCGGCGCGCTCGGCCCGCTCACCCAGCTCGGCCGCCACCTCGCGCACGTGCTCGAGGACCGGGGTCGGACCGAGGCCGACGACCTCGTGGCCGGTCTCGAGCTCGCCCAGGAAGAGCACGTCGTCGATCAGCTCCCCCATCTGGGAGACCTCCTGACGCGCCCGCTCGACCAGGAGCGGCAGATCGCTGCCCGGGAGCTCGACCGATTCGAACAGCGCCAGCAGGCGGGCCAGCGGGGTGCGCAGCTCGTGCGAGACGGCGGCGGTGAAGCCGGCGCGCAGCTCCTCGTAGGCGCGCAGGTCGCCCGGCTGGCTCAGGTAGACGAGCCGCTCGACGCGGCCGTCGATCTCGTACGGCACCTCCACCACGATGGCCGCGGCGCGTCTGGCGGCGATGCCCGCGGGGATGCGCTGGCCGGGGGCCACCTCCGGATACATCTCCCGGGCGCGTCTGCTGGCGCGCACCACCCGGTCACCCTCGTCGAGCACGACGATGGCCTCGCGGCTCTCCTCGATCAGCACCCGGCCGCGCAGTGCGTCTTCGTCAGTTACCATTCGTTCACCAGATGTCGACCTTTTCGCCGCCCAGCGGGGCCTCGTGGTCATCATAATTTCATGACATGAGCAAAGTCCTGTTGATCGAAGATGACGAACTGATCGGCCATGGCATGGCACGCCATCTGCATGCCGCCGGTTTCGACCCCGTGTGGGTCGGCAAGGGTGAGACCGGGCTCGCCCGCCTGCGGTTCGAACAGCCCGACGTGTGCGTGCTCGACCTCATGCTGCCGGGCATCGACGGTTGGAAGCTGATCGAGATGGCGCGGTCGGAGGGCATCGGCACGCCGATCATCGTCGTGAGCGCCCGCGGCACCGAACACGACCGGGTGCACGCGCTCGAGATCGGGGCCGACGACTACCTCGTGAAGCCCTTCTCGATGAAGGAGCTCGTGGCACGCGTGCAGGCGGCCGCCCGACGCGGCAGCCGCGAACCCGAGCTGCGGCGCGGCGAGGCCATCCAGATCGCGGAGCTGCGCATCGACCCGGATGACGTGCAGGCCTACGTGGACGGCACCGACGCCGAGCTCACCCCCACCGAGTTCCGCCTGCTCTACACGCTGGGTCTCGAGAACGGCAAGGTGCTGACCCGCGACGAGCTCCTGCAGCGCGTGTGGGGCCGCCCCGCCACGCACCGGGACCGCACCGTCGACGTGTTCGTGCGTCGCCTGCGGGAGAAGATCGACCGGCGATCCTCCACCCACACCTTCATCCAGACCCGCTACGGCGTCGGTTACAAGCTGGAGGCCGAGCCGAAGTAGGTCCGTCCCGCACCACGGGGGCCGTTGGACCCGTGGTGCGAGACGCTCTCCAGATCGACTTCGGACCGACGCAGGTCGCGGGGACCTCCGGGGAGCGGTGACGGTACGCTGGCCCGATGCGCATCCATCGTTTCGAGGTCCAGCCCGACCTCCCAGAATCCCTCAGGCCCCTCCACGCCATCGCCCACGACCTGTGGTTCTCGTGGACGCGTGAGGCCATCCAGCTCTTCATCCGCCTGGCCCCGGAGGTTTGGGTCGAGGCGGACCGCAGCCCCGTGAAGACGCTCGCCCGCATCCCCCAGAAGGTGCTGCACGACGCGGCCAAGGACGAGAGCTTCGTCGCCGAGGTCCAGCGCGTGCACCGTCGCCTGCAGGCCTACCACGAGGAGGTCGGCTGGTTCGTGGAGGACGCACCGGAGGGCATGGAGGATCTGCGGGTCGCCTACTTCTCCCTCGAGTTCGGCCTCGACCAGTCCCTGCCCATCTACTCGGGCGGCCTCGGCGTGCTGGCCGGCGACCACCTGAAGTCGGCCTCCGACCTCGGCATGCCGCTGGTCGCGATGGGACTGCTCTACGGCAGTGGGTACTTTCGTCAGGCGCTCAACGTCGACGGCTGGCAGCAGGAGCTCTACCCGCCCAACGACTGGACGACCATGCCGGTCGCGCGGGAGCTGGACGCCCAGGGGCGCCAGTACCGCATCACCGTGGACATGGCGGGCACGACCGTGCACGCCGCCGTCTGGCGCGCGCAGGTGGGTCGCGTGCCCCTCTACCTGCTGGACACCAACCTCGACGGGAACGCGCCCGAGCTGCGGGCGATCACCCAGTCGCTCTACGGCGGCGACAAGGAGATGCGCATCCGCCAGGAGCTCCTCCTGGGCATCGGCGGCCTGCGCGCCCTGACGGCGATGGGGATCCACCCCACCGTGTTCCACATGAACGAGGGACACTCGGCCTTCCTCGCCCTGGAGCGGCTGCGGACGCTCATGGTCGACGACGGACTGGACCGCGACGCCGCGATCGAGCAGGTGTCCGCATCCACCGTGTTCACCACCCACACCCCCGTCCCGGCGGGCAACGAGGTGTTCGACGTCAGCCTCATGCGTCCGTTCCTCGAGCCGGTCGCATCCGAGCTCGGCCTGGACTGGGACGCGTTCGTCGACCTTGGCCAGGTTCCGGAACAGGCGGAGGACCAGTTCGGCATGACGCCGCTGGCGCTTCGCACCGCGGCGTTCGCCAACGGTGTGAGCCGTCTGCACGGCGAGGTGTCGCGTCTGATGTGGCACTCGATGTGGCCCAGCCTGCGGGCGGCCGAGGTGCCGATCACGAGCGTCACCAACGGCGTGCACCCCCGCACGTGGCTCTCCAGTGAGATGGCCGACCTGATCGACCGGTACGTCGGCCCGCGCAACGAGGCCGAACCCGGCGACCACGGCACCTGGGCGCGGGCGACCGCGATCCCCGCCGGCGAGCTGTGGCGGGTGAAGCAGCGCCGCCGTGAGCGGCTGGTGATCGTGGCGCGTGAGCGCATGGCCTGGCAGCTCCAGCGACGCGGGGCGGCCCCCACCGCCGTGCAGGAGGCCGACGAGATCCTGCGGCCCGACATCCTGACGATCGGCTTCGCACGGCGCTTCGCCACCTACAAGCGGGCGACCCTGCTGTTCAGCCAGCCGGAGCGGCTCATCCGTCTGCTGACCGACCCGGAACGCCCGGTGCAGTTCATCTTCTCGGGCAAGGCCCACCCGGCCGACTCACCCGGCAAGGAGCTCATCCAGGAGATCGCGCGCTTCGCCGCCCAGGAGCCGGAGGCGCACCAGCGTCTGGTGTTCCTGGAGGACTACGAGATGGGCCTCTCGCGCCAGCTCGTGGCCGGCTGCGACGTGTGGCTCAACGTGCCCCGTCGCCCGATGGAGGCGTCCGGCACCAGCGGCATGAAGGCCGCGATCAACGGCACGCTCAACCTGTCGGTCCCCGACGGCTGGTGGGTGGAGGGCTACTCGCCCGAGGTCGGCTGGTCGATCGGCACCGGAGAGGTCTACGCCGACCCGGAGCAGCAGGACGCCATCGAGGCCGACGCGTTGTTCAACCTGCTGGAGCAGGAGATCGTGCCGATGTTCTACCGGCGCGACGCGAGTGGCCTGCCGCGCGAGTGGATCGGCAAGATGGCGGCGTCGATCGCCGATCTGGGCGCACGGTTCAACACGCATCGGATGGTGCAGGACTACGCCCGGTGGGCGTACTTCCCGGCGCACACCGCGTCGCAGACCCTGGCCGCCGACGGCCACGCCCGGGCGACCGCGCTGGCGCAGTGGCGCAGCCGCGTCGCCGCCGCCTGGCCCGGGGTCAGCCTCCGGTCCGAGACCGACGACGGCAGCGTGCGCCACGTGGGTGACGCCATCAACGTCACGATCTGGGCGAAGCTCGCCGGGCTCTCACCCGACGAGGTCACGGTCGAGGTGGCGAGCGGCCTGCCGGACGCCAACGGCGCCCCCGTGGGCGACGCCCTGGCGGTGGCCACCCACGTCGGGACCGAGGGCGACGAGGAGCGCTTCACCGCACGGGTCGAGCTGGCCGATTCCGGACAGCTGTCGCTTTCGGCGCGCATCCGCCCGACCCACCCGGACGCCGTCAACCCGTTCAACCCGCTGCTCCTGACGCACGAGTAGCCGGGGCGCGACCGGTGCGGGGCGGGTGGCACCCGCACCGGTCGACTAGAATCCCGCGCAGTGAACGCCCTGACCCACACGCGGGATGCGTGGGACCGGTTCGGGGAGTGGATGGGCGTCGTCCAGGACATCGACGGGGCCATCCGGCTCCTGGACTGGGACCGCGAGACGACGATGCCGGAGCGCGGCGCCGACGCACGCGGCGCCCAGGTGGCCACGCTGCACGCCTTGCGTCACCGTGAGCTCGTTGCCCCGCACGTGGCCGACCTGCTGGCCGAGCTCGCCGCGGCCGACGACGGCTCGTCGCCCGACCGGACCGCGATGATCGCGCAGGCCGAACGCCTGCACGGCCGCGCGTCGCGCCTCTCCGAGGACCTCGTCCGCGAGGTCTCCGAGGCCACCAACCAGGCCGTCACCGTCTGGCTCGCCACCCGGGACGAGGGCGACTTCACGACGTTCGCACCCGCCCTCGAGCGGGTCGTGCGGGCGGCGCGGGAGTCGGGTGCGGCCGTCGAGATCGGCGACGAGGCCTACGACGGTCTCCTCGACGAGTTCGAGCCCGGCATGACGAGCGCACGGCTGGAGACGCTGTTCGCGGACCTCGTGCCCGAGCTCACCCGCATCGTCGGCGACGTCCCGGACACACCGGCCACCGATCCGTTCGCCGGACGCGAATGGCCGCGACATGTGCAGCGCGCCCTCGCCGACCACGTGGCCGCGGCGGTGGGCTTCGACTTCACGGCCGGGCTGATCGCCGAATCCGCCCATCCGTTCACCTCGTCCGGGCACCTGGGGGACGTGCGCTTCAGCACGCGGATCCACGACGGCGACCCGACCCAGAACATCCTCGTCACCATGCACGAGACCGGTCACGGCCTCTACTCCCAGGGCCATCCCGCGGAGCTCCACCGCACCTTCCTGTACGAGTCGCCGTCGCTCGGCGCCGAGGAGTCCCAGGCCCGCTTCCTCGAAAACCACGTCGGACGCCACCGCGCCTTCTGGGAGCACATCCACCCGGTCCTGGTCGAGCGTTTCGGCGCGTCGATGGACGGCATCGGGCCGGACGTGATGCACCGCCACGTCACGCGCGTGAGCCGCGGCTGGTGCCGCGTCGATGCCGACGAGGTCACCTACGACCTGCACATCGCGCTGCGGCTGCGGCTCGAGCTCGCCCTCATCCGCGGCACGATGGACGTCGCCGACCTGCCCGAGGCGTGGCGCGAGGGCATGCGCGAGCTTCTGGGGGTCACGCCGCGCCACCACGGTGAGGGCTGCATGCAGGACATCCACTGGGCGTGGGGGCTCTTCGGCTACTTCCCCACCTACACGCTGGGCAACATGTACGCGGCCCAGTTGAACCGCGCGTACACCCGCGACGAGGGCGACATCGGCGATGCGCTGCGACGCGGCGATGTGGGCGCCCCCATGCGCTTCATGCGTGAGCGCATCCATCGCCACGGCAGGCGTCTGCCGACGCACGAACTGATGCGGCGCGCGACGGGTGAGGAGTTCTCTCCCGAGCCGCTCCTGGAGCGCATCCGTGGCCTGGCCGCGGCACGATCCTGAGCTCCACCTGCTGCTCGGGCGCGCACGCGCGCGTCTGACGGCCCTCGACCTGTACCCCACCCCGGTGCGCATCCGGCGTGTGCGGGTGCTCGTCGCGCCGCGGCTCTTCCGACTGCCGGGTCTGCGCCGCTTCGACGGCTACACCGCATGGAACCTGATCCTCCTGCGCACCCGTCCGGACGAGGAGGATCTGCGCCTCCTGGTGCACGAGCTGTGCCACGTGTGGCAGATGCAGCACCACCCGATCCGGATGCCGCTCTCGTATCTGCGATCCGGGTACGCCGCCAACCGTTTCGAGGCCGAGGCGCGGCGCGCCGCCGGCCATGCACCGGCGCGATCGGTGAACGGGAGGTTTCGCCGACGCCGGATGCGTCAACACACCAGGTAGCCATGCGTCATGATGACGCCGCACGCCCGCGAGAGCAGGACCCAAGGAGCATGGGAACATGAATCAACCGCTGCGCACGACGCCGCTCGCCGACAGGAACGTCGCCGGAGCGTGGTCCGACGAACGGGCCGCGGTCAACGTGGCCATCGGCATCCTGATCGGCCTGGCCGACATGCACGCCGAGGGCCGGATGATGGGCGCCCTCACGCCGTCGACGGTCGGGGTGCGTGACGACGGTGCGGTCGTGCTGCAGCGACCCGACCCGTCGACGCCCCAGACCCTCGACGCACGCTACGCGTCGCCCGAGGCCATGGCGACCGGACAGGCGACCCAGGCGGACGACGTCTACGCGACCGGCGCCATGCTCTACGAGATGCTGGCCGGCCACCCGCCGGCGTCGGCGGCCTCGGCCGGCGGCAGCTCGCGCGACCTGGTCCAGGTCCGCCCGGGCATCCACCCGCAGCTGGCCGCGGTCGTCATGCGCTCCATCGACGAACAGCCCGGCCAGCGCTACCAGACCGCCGACGCATTCCGCGCCGATCTGGAGGCCGTGCGGAGCCTCTTGAGCCCGGCGGTCGTCACGGCGCCGGTCAACGAGCCCGAGAAGAACAACGGGGCGACCGCCGCGCTCATCGCGCTCGGCGTCCTGCTCCTGGCCGGGCTGCTCGCGTGGCTCCTGCTGCGCGGCGACAAGGTGGAGGTGCCCGCGGTCGACGGACAGCCGGTCGCGGCCGCCCAGCAGCGACTGCAGGACGCCGATCTGCGCCCGGTCCTCGTCAACGAGGCGAGCACGACGGTTCCGGAGGGAACCGCCATCCGCACCGATCCCGCCGCCGGCACGAAGGTCGACAAGAACAGCTCGGTCACCCTCTTCGTGAGCGGGCAGCCGACCGTGGGCGGAGTGCCCAGCGTGATCGGCCAGCAGGAGGCGGCCGCGACCGCGGCCATCCAGTCGGCCGGGTTCAACCCGCTCGTGACGCGGGTGGACTCACCGCAGCCGGAGGGCACCGTCATCTCGCAGACACCCGGGCCCGGGGAGCAGGCGCAGCCCGGCTCGACGGTCACCCTCACGGTCAGCTCGGGCGGCGGTCAGCAGACCGAGACGCAGACCGAGACCCAGACCCAGACGCAGACCCAGACCGAAACGCAGACGCAGACCCAGACGCAAACCCAGACGCAGGCGGCGCCCCCGACGCCCGCTCCGGCGCCGGACGCCGGTGGTCAGGTCCAGATGCCGAACGTGACCGGCAAGACGGTGGACCAGGCCACGACCGAGCTGGAGGCCGCGGGTCTCGCGGTCGAAAGCACCGCCGAGGTGTCCGACCCCGCGCCGGCCGGCACGGTGATCGACCAAACGCCCGCCGCGGGCCAGAAGGTCGACCCGGCCACGCCGGTCGAGCTCATCGTTTCGACCGGGCCGTGACGTGGTGGCGTGGCACGGCCCCCGCGGCCGTGCCACGCCCCTCCGGCACCGGTCAGGGGATCGCGCCGAGCTCCGCCAGCACCCGCCCGGGCCAGACGAACGTGAACCGCAGCGCGCGGCGCCACAGGCATCCGCCGCGGTGGCCGATCGCGCTCTGGACGAACAGGCAGGCGATGAACACGTACACCGGGAGCGCCGCGACCGCGATGCGTCCCGCCATCGGCAACTCGGTGAGCACGTACGCGACGAGCACCGCGAACGCGTAGATCACGAGGGTGAGAAGCGGCGCGAGCACGCCCCACCCCAGCTGGGCCAGACGGTCCCGCCCACGCACGAGCGGCCGGTAGTCGACCCCGCAGGGACACACCAGGCGCGGGCCGTCCTCGACCCCGGCGCCCGACCCTCCCCTCAGTTTCTGAGCCGCCATTCCCCACCCTCGAGGATCGGCGTGCGGCGGCCACGCGCGCTCACACCGGTCACCTCGACGGCATCCGACCCGATCATCACGTCGACGTGGATCGCGGAGTGGTTCAGCCGTCCACCCTCGGTTCGGGTGCCGCCGAAGCCGTTGCCGAACGCGATGTGGGAGGCGGCGTTCTCGTCGAGCAGGGTCTCGCCGTAGATGCGGCCCATCCGTCCCACGCGCGACTCGCGGTCCACGAGGGCGACCTCGCCCAGGCGCCCGGCGCCGCGGTCGGTCGAGAAGGTCTGTTCGAGGACCGCACGGTCCTCCTCCCGGTCCGCGCCGATCTCCACCAGGCGACCGCGGCGGAAGCGGCCGTGGATGCCCGCGATCACCCGTCCGTTGAACGACAGCGGCGTGGTGCAGCGGAAGGTGCCCTCCGTGAGCCCGGGCAGGGGGCTCGTGAAGACCTCCTCGGTGGGCACGTTGGCGTAGGTCTTGCGACCGGACCGGACCATGTCGCCGCCGCCCAGCCAGACGCCGTCGGCGGCGAGCGCCACGTCCAGCTCGGTGCCCGGCCCCCGGAACTCAAGCCGGTCGAACCGGCGGCGGGTGAGGGCGCGGGCACGCCGCTCGAGCATGGTGGCGTGCGTCACCCAGGCGTCGCGCGGGTCGTCCCCGGCCAGACGGGCGAACGCCACGAGGTCCTCGGCCAGACGGCGCACCGCAGCCCTGCCGCGAAGCTCCGGGTAGACCTGACGCGCCCATGCGGCGGTGGGCCACGCGACGATGGTCCAACGCACACGATCGTCGACCACCGCACGCGAAAACCAGGAGAGCGTCCTGGCCCGCGTGCCGAAGTCGCGCGCGGTGCGCGCGGGATCGACCCCGGCCATCACACCGGGCTCGTCGTCGCCAACGATCCGCACGATCGCGCAGTCGTCGCGCAGCGCCGCCCGCAGGCGCGTGCGATGCCAGCCGCTCACCACGCCCAGCGCGTCCTCGTCGGCGTTGACGATGCGCGCGCGGGCGAGCCGCCGGTCGGCGTAGACGACATCCACCAGCGCCGCCCCGGCCCGGTATCCGGCCGCGACGATCGCCTCGGCCAGCTCGCGGTGTCCCAGCTCGCAGTCGACCAGGAGCGTCTCACCCTCGCGCAGGTCGATGTACCCGAGCACCGCCTCGGCGTACCGGGTGACCACGTCGGCCGCCAGTCCGCTGGCGTGGGCCGGCGCCACCGGGCTCACCCCGCCCGTCGCGAGGCGTCCACACCCTCGCGCGCACGGTCGTCGCCCGTGCCCACCGACACCATGGCGCCCATCCTCGGGTTGACGCACGCACCGGGCAGCCGGTGCGGAAACGCCGAGTCCACCTGGGTCATGCAGACGGGAAGCGGCGCGCGAACCGCGCGCAGCGCCCCGAAGCCGCGCCGGGTGGCCTCCAGCTCACGAAACGCCTCGAGGTCGAGCTCCACGTTGAAGACCCGCTCGAGACAGCCGATCAGCATGCGCCCGTCCTGCTCGTACGAGTAGAGGCGCGGACACTCGGCGGCCAGGCACCCGGACGGGTAGACGACGCGGTCGCAGCGGACCGCGCACATGCGACACGAGACCGCGTCGTCCGATGCGGGTGTGGAAGGCACAGGGGAATGGTAGGCGCTCTGTCAAGGAATCGCCGCTTCCACGACGTCTGAGGTCGCGCCACCGACGGCCGTGTGGGATGCATCACGCCCGTCCCACCCGACGGTTCGGGATCACGCGATCCGAACCATCCGCATGACCGACGTGCATCCGCGCGTGGGGTGACACGCGACGACCTCGACGCGGTACCGGCCGGGCCGCAGGACCCCGAGCGACCTGGAGACCGCGCCGCGCCTGCGCACCACGAGCGACGAGTCGGTCGCGACCGGCATGCGACCGGCGCGAATCGGACCGCTCCGCCGGATCCAGACGGTGACGGGCACGTCGACGCTCATGCTGAGGGTCGCCGACCGACCGGTCACGCGGACCCGCGGCGTGATGATGCGCGGTGGCGGCGGCGTGACCACGGTGTCCAGGTTGCGGACGATGCCCCCGCTGTCGGCGATCAGCGCCGTGCCGTCGGCGGCCCACGCCATCACGGGGCGGTACGACGGTCGCGCGGTCGCCACGGTACGCCGCCAGGTTCCGGCCTGATCACGCCAGGTGAAGAACCGCGAGTCGTCGGACGCGCCGACGCGTGAGATCCAACCGAAGGCGGCCGGGCTGCCGGTCACGAGCGGCCGATCGGATGCCCCCGTGACGCTCGCCGCGGGTGTTGGCGTCACGCCGTTGCCCGCACCGGCGTCGATGACCGACTGCGCGGTGAACGCACCCTCTGACCCGGACCGGGTGGCGACCACGCCCCATCGCGTCGCGGAGCCGGTCGGGGTGCCCTCGCCCACCGAGTAAGCGATCGCCCGGGTGCCGTCCGCGGCGATCAGCGGCTGCACGCCTGCGAACGAGCTCACGGGTCCGGGCGCCGGAACCGGCGTCGCCGTGGCCCACGCGCCACCGGCCGGACGGTCGGCTGCCCTGATCTCACCGGTCTGCGTCGTCCAGGCCAGGAGGGACTCGCCGCGATCACCGGCCGCAATGCCGATGGCGGCCGGCAACTCCGGTACCGGGACGGCACCGCGAGCAAACGCGCTCTCGCTCGGGGCGAGCGCAGCGGTGGAGATCGTGGGTGCGGCGGGCATGACACCCGACGGGGTCGAGGGCGCCGTCCACGCCAGGGCGACGTGACCCGAGTCCGACACATCGACGCTCAACGGACGATCGGCGACGATGTCGAGCTGCGGTCCCGGCGTCCATGACGCGGCCGCGGCCGCCTGCCTGAAGACGCTCACGGTCCAGCACGTCGTGCCGACGGTCCCGCACGAGCTGCTCCGCACGTAGACGATGGACGCCGTTCCGTCCGGGGCCATCCCGGAGAAGAGGCGCGATCCACGATCGGAGACGGCGAGTCGCACCACGGACGCCGGCCGGCTCCACGTGCCGGTGAGCGAGCCGCGCGACGCCCACAGCACCGCCCCGTTCGCGTAGGCGACGAGTCCGGACCCGTCGGGGTGGAGCGACGCGACCGGTCCCTCGACGCCATCGGTCACCCGGGCGAGTCCGATGGTCCGCCACGGTCCCCGTGCCGAGGCCCGCGTCCGGACGAGCACACCGTCGGTCATGCGTGGGGTCGAACCCCGCCCGACGACGAGGGCCCGGCCACCGGGGATGAGGGCGGCGTCGGACTGGGCGAAGCCCCCGCGCCAGGGCGCATCGGCCAGGAACGTCCGCGCAGGACCGAGCCGCGGTTCCGCGGCCGTCCCGACCGAGCAGGCGGCGAGGGCCAGGGTGATCGAACTCAGGATGACGCGTCGCATCGGGACGTCCCTCCACATGTCGTGATCCGGGATTCATACCGAATCGCGCCACCGGGTCCAAGGTCGACCATCCTCCGCGGCGGCCGACACGGTCCGCGCGACCCCACTCCGGGTAACGTTGCGGCATGTCCAGAGTCGCTCAATCACTCCCCGTCGGCGAACGCGTCGGCATCGCCTTCTCCGGGGGCCTCGACACCTCGGTCGCGGTCGCCTGGATGCGCGAGAAGGGTGCCGTGCCCTGCTGCTACACGGCGGACCTCGGCCAGTACGACGAGCCCGACATCGCAACCATCCCCGACCGCGCCGCCGAGTACGGCGCCGAGCTCGGCCGGTTGGTCGACTGCACGGCCCAGCTCGTGGAGCAGGGCTTCTCCGCCATCGCGTGCGGCGCGTTCCACATCCGAAGCGGCGGTCGCGCCTACTTCAACACCACACCGCTGGGGCGGGCGGTCACCGGCACGCTGCTCGTGCAGGCCATGGCCGAGGACGACGTCCACATCTGGGGCGACGGCTCGACCTACAAGGGCAACGACATCGAGCGGTTCTACCGCTACGGGCTCCTCGCCAACCCGCAGCTTCGGATCTACAAGCCGTGGCTGGACCACGACTTCGTGAGCGAGCTGGGCGGCCGGCACGAGATGAGCGCGTGGCTCACCGAGCGCAACCTCCCCTACCGCGCCAGTCAGGAGAAGGCGTACTCCACCGACGCCAACATCTGGGGCGCGACGCACGAGGCCAAGGACCTGGAGCACCTGGACGCCTCGATGGAGCTCGTCGAGCCGATCATGGGCGTGCCCTTCTGGCGCGAGGACGTGGCCATCGCGACCGAGGACGTGGTCATCACCTACGAGGCGGGACGTCCCGTCGCGATCGACGACGAGGACTTCGGCGGCGACCCGGTGGCGCTGGTGCACCGGGCCAACGAGATTGGCGGTCGCCACGGCCTCGGCATGAGCGACCAGATCGAGAACCGCATCATCGAGGCCAAGAGCCGCGGCATCTACGAGGCCCCCGGCATGGCGCTTCTGCACATCGCGTACGAGCGCCTCCTGAACGCGATCCACAACGAGGACACGGTCGCCCAGTACCACAGCGAGGGCCGCAAGCTCGGCCGCCTGCTCTACGAGGGGCGCTGGCTCGACCCGCAGTCGCTCATGCTCCGCGAGGCCCTGCAGCGCTGGGTGGCGAGCGCGGTCACCGGGCGCGTGACGCTCCGCCTGCGTCGTGGTGACGATTATTCGATCATGGACACCGCCGGGGAGAACTTCAGCTACCGGCCCGAGCGTCTGTCGATGGAGCGCACCGAGGACGCCGCCTTCGGCCCCCTGGACCGCATCGGCCAGCTGACGATGCGAAACCTCGACATCGCCGACTCGCGCACGCGTCTGGAGCAGTACGCGCGCCAGGGCATGCTGGGCGTCGGCACAGGGAGGCTGATCGAGCGGCTGGAGCCCGGCGCGGCGGAGGCGCTCGAGCGCGGCGAGGTCACCGATGTGGAGCCGCAGGACATCGTCGCCCTCGACGATGCCGCGATGGAGTTCGGCGCCGACTGACGCCGCAGACGGCATGCACCCGACGACGGAGAATCCGACCGATGCTGATCAGTGAAGAGCTCCTCCTGCTGCTGTCGAAGGATGACGGGACCAACGAGGCGTTCGTGTACCGCGACTACGGGATGACGGCCGCAGCGATCGCGGACCTCATGGCCGCGGGTCACGTCATCCTCTCGGAGGACCGCACTCCGCGGCTTCGGATCGTCGTCCCCGGCCCCGCGCGCCATCCCGCGCTCACCGCCATGCTGGAGCGACTGACGCCGAAGGACGGCAGGAAGATCGACTCGATCCTGATGTGGGACTCGATCCATCCGACGCGGGACGTGGCCGAGGGGCTGCGGGACGCCGGGGTGATCGACATCCGCGAACGTCGTCTCCTGGGGCTCGTGCCCACCCGCTTCCCCACCCTCGACCCGCAGCCGGAACGGGAGCTTCGCGAGCGTCTGGCCGCGGTGATCGCGGGCGACGTGCGCGCGAACGAGAACGACGTGGTGCTGCTCGGGATCCTGCAGGGCATGGACGTCGCACGCAGGGTGCTGCGCGACGAGGTCGGCGACCTGAAGGGCCGCGCCCTGAAGGCGCGCATCGAGGCGATCATCGAGGAGAGCCCGATCGGCGACGCGCTCCGTCGCACCATCCGGGCCATGGCGACGATCATCGCCGCTATCGCGGGCGGGTCGGCCGCCGCCGCGGCCGGCGGGTAGGCCGGACCCCCGGGGCCGCTGCACGCCCCGCGCCCTACACGGTGACGGCGCTCGCCCCGAACATGCTCTTGAGCGACGCCACGAGGGTGCGGTCCTCGGCGTCGACGCGAAACTCCTCGCCGAAGCGCAGGCGCACCGGTCCGTCGGTGGTGCGCATCTCGACGATCATCCTGGCCTCGCCGCGGTGGTCGCCGATCAGACGCTGAAGGTCGCCCAGGTGGCGCTGCAGGAAGCGGTCGGCGTCGACGCGCACGACGACGCGGTCCTCCTCCCCGCCGGGCTCCGGGACGAACGGCACCACGGTGCGCGCCACGATCTTGGTCTCGCTCTCGGACTTCTGGTCGACCCGGCCCTCGATGATCACCATGCCGTCCTCGCGCAGGAGCTCGCGGTGCTCGGCGTAGACGTTGGCGACCACGACGACCTCGACGCTGCTCTGCAGGTCGTCCAGGCGCAGGAACATCATCTGGTCGCCGGCGCGGTTGGTGATGGTCTTGGCCATGCCGATGATCCCGCCGACCTTGACCATCTCGCGGTCCGCCCGCTCGCCGAGGGCACCGAGGGCGCACGTCGTGGCGCGCGCCAGCTGGCGCCGGCAGTCCTTCAGCGGATGGCTGGACACATAGAGCCCGAGGGCCTCCTTCTCCGCGCGAAGCAACTCGTCCTTGTCCATCTCGACCTCGCCGATGGGCGGGTCGACGTCGACGTTGGACGAGTCGTCCAGCAGGCCGAACAGCGACTCCTGCCCCGATGCCTCGTCGCTTCGCTTGCGTGCCGCGGCGCCCAGGGCCTGCGGCAGTGCGTCCAACATCCCCAGACGTGACCCGGCGGTGGTGTCAAACGCGCCGCCGCGGATGAGGCTCTCGAGGGCCCGCTTGTTGACGCTCGCCTGGTCGACGCGGCGACAGAAGTCGAAGACGTTGGTGAAGACACCGGAGTCCTCACGGGCGGCGACGATGTTGGCCACCGCGTTCTCCCCCACGCCCTTGACCGCCGAAAGGCCGAAGCGGATCTCCTTCTCGCCGGTGACGGCGAAGTCGGACTCGCTGAGGTTGACGTCCGGCGGCAGCACCTCGAGGCCCATCTCGTTGCAGGCCGACACGTAGAAGGGCACGCGGTCCTTGGTGTCCATGACCGACGAGAGCAGCGCGGCCATGTACTGGGCCGGGTAGTTGGCCTTGAGGTAGGCGGTGCGGTACGCCAGGAGCGCGTAACACGCGGCGTGGCTCTTGTTGAACGAGTAGTCGCCGGCGCGCTCGCAGAGGATCCACAGGTCGTTGGCCACCTGCCGGTCGGTGCCGCTCTCGATGCAGCCGCTCACGAACTCGTCCTTGAGCGAGGCCATGAGGTCCTTGTCCTTCTTGCCCACCGCCTTGCGCAGGTCGTCGGCGCGGGACGGGGAGAAGCCGGCGAGCGACCGCGAGATCGCCATGAGCTGTTCCTGATAGATCGCCACGCCGTACGTCGGCCCGGTGATCGCACGCAGCCGCTCGTCGGCGAACCGCACCTTGGTGGGGTCGCGCTTGTTGCGCGCGTACTCCGGGATGAAGGCCATGGGGCCGGGCCGGTAGAGGGCGACGAGGGCGATGAGGTCGGCGAACTCGGTGGGCCGCACCTCGCGCAGGGCGTCGCGCATGCCGCTGGACTCGAACTGGAACACGCCGAGGGCGTCGCCGCGCGCCAGCATGCGGTAGGTGCGCTGGTCGTCCAGGGCGACCGCGTCGATGTCGATCTCCTCGCCCAGGCCGCGCTGCACGAGGCCCACGCAGTCCTCGATGACGTCGAGGTTGCGAAGGCCCAGGAAGTCCATCTTGAGCAGGCCGAGCGCCTCGACGTCGTGGTCGGGCACCTGCGTGATGACGTCGCCCTGGTCATCGGTGCGCACCGGGAGGAAGTCGGTGACCGCCCCGGGGGCGATGACCACGCCGGCGGCGTGCACGCCCTCGTTGCGCACCAGGCCCTCGAGCGGCCGGGCGGTGTCGACGATCTGACGCGTGGCGTCGTCCTGGTCGTAGCTCTGCTGCAGGTCCATGCCGGGCTTGAGGGCATCGTCCAGCTTCGCGCCGATCGGACGCTCCGGCACCAGCTTGGCGATGCGGTCCACCTGCCCGTAGGTGAAGCCCAGCACGCGTCCGGCGTCGCGCACCACCGCGCGTGCCAGGAGTTTGCCGAACGTGCCGATGCGGGCGACGGCATCCGAGCCGTACTTCTGGGTGACGTAGCGCACCACGGCCTCACGGCCGCGCACCGAGAAGTCGGTGTCGATGTCCGGCATGCTCTTGCGCCCCGGGTTGAGGAAGCGCTCGAAGAGCAGGTCGTGCTCCAGCGGGTCGAGGTCGGTGATGCGAAGCGCGTACGCCACGAGCGACCCGGCGGCCGAACCGCGGCCCGGGCCGACCGCCACACCGTTCTCGCGCGCCCAGCGGATGTAGTCCCACACGATGAGGAAGTAGCCCGGGAAGCCCATCTCCTCGATCACCGCGAGCTCGAACGTGAGGCGCTCCTCGGCGTCCGGGCGCCACTCACCCGGTCGGTAGCGCCGGTCGAGGCCGTCGCGGCAGAGCCGTTCGAGGTACGAGCCCTGGGTCTCGCCGTCGGGCACCGGGAACACCGGCAGCCGGGTGTCGCCCAGCGGCAGCTTCAGCTCGGCGCAGCGCTCGGCGATCTCGAGGGTGGCCGGCACCGCGTCGGGGTAGTCGGGCAGGGACGCGGCCATCTCGGCCGCCGACTTGATGAAGTACTCCTTGGTGTCGAACCGGAAGCGGTTGGGGTTGGTCAACACGTCGCGCGTCTGGATCGCGAGGAGCGCCTCGTGTGATTCGGCGTCCTGGTGGCAGATGTAGTGGGCGTCGCCGGTCGCCACCATCGTCTGGCCGGTCTCCTTGGCGAGCGCGGCGAGGTGCCGGTTGATCCGCGCCTGGCGCTCGATGCCGGAGTCCATCATCTCCAGGTAGACGTCCTCGGGCCCGAAGATCTGGGAGAGGGTGTCGAGCTCCTCGCGGGCTCTGGTGACGTCGTCGTTCTCGAGGTGCGAGCAGATCGTCCCGGACAGGCAGCCGGACAGGACGATGATCCCGTCGGCGTGCCGCGACATCAGCTCGTGGTCGATGCGCGGCTTTCGGTGGTAGCCCTCCAGGAACCCGGCGGAGCACAGCTTGATGAGGTTGTAGTACCCCTCGGTGGTGGCCGCCAGCATCGTGAGGTGCGCACGGTTCTCACGCGGGGGGCGCGCCCGGTGGTCGGGCACGACGTAGGCCTCCAGCCCGACGATGGGCGTGATGCCCCGCTTGGTGGCCTCGCGGTAGAGCTCCACCGCCCCGCTCATGACGCCGTGGTCGGTCAGCGCGACGGCGGACTGGCCCAGCTCCTCCACCCGATTGAGCAGGCCCGGGATCTTGCAGGCGCCGTCGAGGATCGAGTAGTCCGAGTGGACGTGAAGGTGCGCGAACCCCCCCTCAGCCGCCACCATGCCCCCGGATCTGCCGCACGCCATGCATCGGTCCCGAGGCTAGTCGATCGGATCGGACGCGGGCAACCGTCCGGGGACGCCAGGGGTCGTGTCACGGCCCCCGCGGGCACACCAGATGTGGTGTTTGCGAGAAGTTGTGGCAGACGTGTTGAGATTCCGACACAACCGGCCGATACGGCTGATGCCGCGCCCACTCCCGGCGCGCGATCACCCCAGGCCCCACGAGGCGTCGCGCATGGACAGCATCACCCCATTCCTCACCGAGCTGAAGCCCGCCGCGTTGATCGTCGCCGTGCTCCTCGCCGTCGCCCTCGTCTCGAGCCGGTTCGTCCCCGAGGCGGGCCCCTGGGTGTCGCTGGCCGCCCTGCTGGGGACCGGTGTCTACGTCGCCCAGCACGTCCGCGGCGTGGAGGAGCGCCCCCAGTGGCTGCTTCCGGTCGCGATCGGCGGCGCCGTCCTGGCCGCATTGGCCATCGCCCGCGTCGTCGGCACGATCCGGGCGCGCAGCCACAGCGACAACACCATCGGCTACCTCTTCCCGACCGCCGTGGCCGTGCTCGGCATGTGGATGTCGGTGGCGCTCATCAACTTCGAGCGGCTGCCGGAGGAGACCGCGGCCCTGCTGGGACGCCTCGCCGGGGTCTAGGCCCCCTCGGCCAGCATCACACCCCAGTCGCCGGCGAACGCGAGCAGCCGGCCGTCGTCGTTCCAGGTGGCGCACGCGGCACCGCCGATGAAGCGCACGAGCCGCCGGTCGGGCAGGCTCAGGAACGCGACGCCGAACAGACGGCCGTCCTTGATCGGCACCGCCGAGAGGCGACCGCTCGGCGCCACGACCTCACCCTCGATGGCGTCGGCGAGCTCGTGCGGGTGGGCCGGCGGCGGGAGCTCGGCCGCGGGGTCCGCCTCGGGGTAGTCGTGCGGTCCGGGGACGAGGTCGGGAACCGACCAGCGTCGCACCACCCGCATGTGGACCCCGCGCAGGGTCGCGCCGCCGTCCTCGAAGTACAGGCGCCGGGCGCCCTCGGTGTTGGACGACAGCAGCCGGATCGGCCCGGCGCCGACCGTCTCGAGCGAGGGGTCGAGCCCCGGACGCTCGATGGCGACGTGGGGCGGCACGTCCGAAAGGAGCGCCGCCGCGGTGGCCTGGCGCCTGCCGGCGCGACCTCCGATCCGCGCGCCCTGCGACTCGCGGACGAAGGAGACGATCGCCCATGGACCGGGATCGGTCGGGATCAGGTCGGTCTGGACGCGCCGGTTCGTGCTCATCGGTGGATCATGCCTCCCGCGGGGGTTCCAGGAGCATCATCCCCCAATCCCCGCCCACGAGGACCGACACCCCGTCGGGCATGAGCGCGATCGTCCGCGCGCCGCCGATGTGACGGGCGAGGGCCCCACCGTCGGTCCGCAGCACGCAGACGGCCGGTTCGTCCGCCACCGTGCCGCTGAGCGTGAGGAATCGTCCGTCGGCCGAGACGCCGAGGCCGTGCGGCGTGTCGAGCGGGGAGGCGAACGACCCGATCCGCGTCCGTCCCTCCCACACCGTGATCGTCGCGGCCTCGTCGAGCGACGCCAGGCGGGGCGATCCGGACGAGGCGGCGAGCTCGACGATCGGTGCACCGTCCGCCGGCTCGTCCAGCCCCGCCCCGTAGGCGAAGCGCAGCGTGTCGTCGGCGTCGTAGGCCATCGCCGACGGGGTCGCCGTGGTCTCGACCGTCGACGTCTCGGCCCCGGGGACCGTGATCTCGTAGACCGCCCCCTCGTGGACCACCGCGATGCACCGCCCGTCGGCGCGCATGGCGACCGGCCCGTGGCCCAGGTCGGATGCGACGTCGCCCATGCTCGGCAGCACCGTCGCGCGCCAGCCGTCGTCGGCGCGCAGCATGCCGGCGTTGGCGCGCGCGGCGCCGAGCACCGCGGCGAGGCCCGGAGGACGACGGTCGAAGAGGGTCATCATGTCGGGCAGACGCAGGGTCCGTGCGATCCCCGGCGACGCGGACAGGGACATCGCCCCGTCGTTCACGACCACCACCTGGTGGGTGGCGTGGGGCACCGCACGGGTCGGACGCAGGATGCGCTCGTCGGGTTCGCCGGCGCCCGCGGGTGCCGGCGCGGCGGTCAGCCCGAGGCCGCGGGGGGTCTGCGTGACCCGCGACCAGGGCCCCGCGTCGGTCGGATCGATCCTCGCCATCGGAGGCGGTGCGGCGCGGCGCATCACAGCTCCGTCACGGATGTGTCGACCCGACGGTCCGGCGTCGTGGCGGCGGAGTAGCGTGCTGGCGTATGGGCTCGCGCGGTGCTCAAAGGGGTCTCCTCGTCGCTGGTCGAAATCATGGCCAGTCTGTCCGGTGGCGACCGACCCCGCAAGTCACCGGCGGTGTCGGTGGCACACTGTCGGGCCCTCCGCCGCGACGGGAAGCACTCATGAACACGAGGAAGCGGTCGATACAAGAAACGTGAGCTACCGCGATTCACATGGCGTCGGCGTCATCGTCCAGCCCCGCACCGCACCCGCGGTGATCCTCGTGCCCGCAAACCTCGAGTCGCTGGCCGTGGTCAGGGCCGCGATCGCCCGCGCCCTCGAGCAGCACGGTTGGGCCGATGACTGCGCCAGCCGCGTGGTCCTCGCCACCAGCGAGGCCACCGCCAACGCGGTGGAGCACGGCTCCGTCCCGGGCGAGCTCGTCGAGGTCGTCTACCGCGTCGACGAGGAGCGCGCCTCGGTCCGCGTGCTCGATTCAGGACACGGCCACGGCTGGGAGCCCCCGGACGCCCACACCCTGCCCGAGGACCACCGCGACCGCGGCCGCGGGCTGGTGATGATGGAGCGTCTGGCCGACTGCATGGAGGTCGTGACCGACGGCCCCGGCACCGAGCTGCGGCTCGACTTCGCGAAGGCGGCGTAGGCCGGCCCACGTCCGGCGACGGCGATCGGCCCGCGGACGCGATGCGTGCCCCGCACCCGGCGCGGGCGAGAGCGGCGGGACCGGGACGGCGCCCGACCGCATCAGATCGCCGCGTCGACCGCCTCGATCACCCGCGTGATCTGGTCCTCGGTGATGACCAGGGGCGGGATGAACCGCAGCGTGCGGTCCGAGGTGTTGTTCACGAGCACCCCGTCCGCCAGCAGGTCGGCCACCACGTCGGCCGCCGTGGGGCCGTTGAGGTCCAGGCCGATCATGAGCCCCCTGCCGCGCACCGCACGCGCCCGCCCCGCACTCACGAGGTCCATCAGCGCCGCATGCAGGCGTGCACCCGCCACGCGCACGTGCTCCTGCAGGTCGGGGTCGTCCAGGATCGCCGTCGCCGCGAGCGCGGCGGTGCAGGCGAGCGACCCGCCCGCGAACGTGGAGCCGTGGTCACCCGGCTGGAAGACGTCCGAGAACTCGGGTCGTGCGACGACCGCACCGATCGGCACGCCGCCGCCCAGGCTCTTCGCGAGGGTCATGACGTCGGGGGTGAACCCCAGCTCGGTGTGCGAGAAGAGCGGTCCCGTGCGGGCGAGGCCGGTCTGGATCTCGTCGACCACCAGGAGCGCGCCGTGGCGGTCGGCCAACCCGCGGGCGAGGGCCAGGAAGTCGAGGTCCAGCGGGTGCACGCCGCACTCGCCCTGGATCGTCTCGAGGAAGATGGCGGCCGTGCGATCGGACACCGCCGCCTCGAGCGCCTCGTGATCGTTGCGCGGGACGTGCCGCACACCCGGGACGATCGGCAGGAACGCCTGCTGCTTGTCCGGCTGGCCGGTGAGCGACAGTGCGCCGTAGGTGCGCCCGTGGAAGCCCTCGACGATCGACACCAGCTCCGGGCGCCCGGGGCCGCCGTGCTTGCGCGCCAGCTTGAGCGCGGCCTCGTTGGCCTCGGCGCCCGAGTTGCAGAAGAACACCTTGCCGCCCAGTGACCGGTCGCGGATCCACTCCGCGAGCTCGATCTGCGGCTCGGTGTAGAAGAGGTTGGAGCAGTTGACGAGCTCCGAGGCCTGACGGGCCACGGCCTCGGCCACCTTCGGATGGGCGTGCCCGACGTTGGCCATCGAGATGCCGGCGACGCAGTCGATGTAGCCGCGACCGTCCGCGTCGTAGAGCACCGCGCCCGCGCCACGCACGAACGCCACCGGCTGACGGCGGTAGGTCGGCATCAGCGCCGCGTCGGCGCGCATGATGAGCCGCTCGTCGATCACGGTGTGATCTTGGTCCCCACGCCGGCCTCGGTGAAGAGCTCCATCAGGATCGCGTGCGGGATGCGCCCGTCGATGATCTGCGCCGCCTCCACCCCGCCGCGCAGCGCGCTCGCCACCGCCTTCAGCTTGGGGACCATCCCCTTGCTGATGTGGTCGCCGGCGAGGATGCGCTCGATCTCACCCAGGTCGCACTCGCTGATGAGGCTGGTCGGGTCGTCCATGTCGCCGTAGAGCCCCTCCACGTCGGTGAGGAAGAGCACGCGGCGCGCACCGAGCGCGGCGGCCAGCGCACCGGCGACCGTGTCGGCGTTGATGTTGTAGCTCTGCCCCTCGTGGTCGACGCCGACCGACGCCACCACGGGCACGAAGTCCGACAGGCGTTCGAGCAGGTGGGTGTTGAAGCGGACGATCTCGCCGACATAGCCCAGGTCGCCGGCGTCGGGGTGATTGGTCCGCTGCGCGGTGATGAGCCCGGCGTCGTCACCGGAAAGGCCGACGGCCTCCACCCCGGCGACGCGCAGCTGGGCCACGATCTCCTTGTTGATCTTGCCCACCAGGACCATCTTGACGAGCTCCATGGTGTCGGCGTCGGTCACGCGCAGGCCGTTCACGAACTTGACCTCGAGGCCCAGGCGGTCCGAGTAGCGGCTGATGTCGGGGCCGCCGCCGTGCACCACCACCGGGTTGATGCCCACCAGCTTGAGCAGTGCGATGTCGCGGGCGAACGACGCCTTGAGCTCCGGCGTGGTCATCGCGGCACCGCCGTACTTCACCACGACCGTCGTGCGGGCGAACTCGCGGATGTAGGGCAGCGCCTCGAGGAGGACCTCGACGCGCTCGTAGAGGCCCTCGACCTGTTGCGGGATGCGTTCGCTTCTGCTCAGGGCGTCCTCCAGCCCACCGTACGCCGTTCGACCGATGTGCAACCGTACCGCAATTCCACCGGAACACGGCGCTTCCTGCCCGCCGGTGCGCCCCCGGTGACCCCGCCGCCACCGACCCCGGACCGCCTGGCCGGCGCGCCCGTCAGCGCACCCCGTGCATACGGTCCGCGCGCCCGGGAGCGGCCGGCCGCGGCTTCGATAACGTCCCGCCAATGGAGTCCACCACGATCAGCTACGTGGCCGACCGCGCCTTCGTGCGACGCGTCGCGTCCGTCAACGTCGACCCCCGCATCCGCTGGTTCACGCTGGCCGCCGCGATCCTGGGCGGTGTGACCGGTTTCGCGCTCATGCGCGGCATGTGGTGGCTGACGATCCTGGCGGCGATCGGCGCGGTGCTGGCGGTGATGATCAGCCTGGGGATCCAGCGCCCCGCCCGCGAGGTCGTGCGGGCCCTCAACGCGCAGTTCGCGTCGCTGCCGCAGCCGGCGACCATCGAGGTGGAGGTCTCGGAGGACGGCCTCGTCTTCCGCAACGCCCACGGATCGCAGGAGCTGCCCTGGCAGGAGGTCGCATCGGTCCACCAGACGCGCCGCATCTGGTTCATCCACACGGTGGGCGGCCAGTCCCTCCCGATCCCGGCGGCGGCGGTCACACCCGACGCGGCGGCGCTGATCACGGCGAACGCACCGCAGATCACGACCGGGTAGGCGTCGACACCCCGACCGACCGCTAGCGGTTCATCATCGCGTCGGCCGCCATCCCGAAGTAGTCGAGCAGCGCACGACGCACGTCCTCCGGCGGGGCCATCGTGTCGACGGCGGCGGTCATGTGCGAAACCCAGCGGTCGCGGGCGTCCTGATCGATCCAGAACGGCTGATGACGCATGCGAAGCCGCGGATGACCGCGCCGCTGCGAGTAGGTGTCCGGGCCGCCCCAGTACTGCCCCAGGAAGAGCGTGAGCCGCTCGCGCGCGCCCACCATGTCGTCCTCCGGGTACATCGGCTGCAGCACCTCGTCCCGCTCGACGCGGTCGTAGAAGTCGTCCACCAGGCGGCGGAAGAACGCCATGCCGCCCACCGCGTCGTAGAGGGTGACCGGTGCGTTGTCGGGGCTCGCCATCTTCATGTCGTGTACTCGCTGTTGATCGAGACGTACGCATGTGTGAGGTCGCAGAAGAAGAGCTCGGTCGAGTGCCGGCCCCGTCCGAGCCCCACGTGCATCTCGTACTCCTCGCGCCCCATCACGGCGGCAACGTCGGGATCGTCCGCCGCCACGCCGTCGAACTGGAGCGTCACGACCGGCGGTGGACCGGAGATGCCGGCGAGCGCCGCGCCCACTGCCTGCGTGACCCGTCCCCAGTTGGGGTCGCGCCCGTAGACGGCGGCCTTGATGAGCGGGGAGTTCGCGATCGCGCGGGCGACGTGCTCGGCCTCCGCCCCGTCGTGGGCGCCGTGGACGATGAGCCGCACCACGTGCTCGGCACCCTCGCCGTCGCGCACGATCATGAGCGCCATCCAGCGGCACACCGCACGCAGCGCCCGCGCGAAGGTCTCGGCCTCGTCGCCGATCAGGCCGTACCCCTCGCCGTTCGCGAGCACCAGCAGGGTGTCGGACGGGCTCATCTGACCGTCGACGCTGATGCGGTTGAACGACTCGGCGGCGGCCTGACGCACGATCGGCTGCAGCGTCCGCGACTCGAACGGCGCGTCGGTGGCGACGTAGGCGAGCATCGTCGCCATGCCGGGCTGGATCATGCCCGCGCCCTTCGCCGCGACCGAGATGGCGTACTCGCCCGATGCCAGGCGAAGCCGCCAGGCCGCGGTCTTGGGGGCGCGGTCGGTCGTGCAGATCGCCTGGGCGAAGTCGGCGCCGCCCGTCTCGCTGACGGCCGCGGCCGCGTCGGCCGCACCCGCGGTGACCCGGTCGATCTCGAACCGCCGCCCGATGACGCCGGTGGAGCAGACCGCCAGCTGCGACATGTCGAGCCCCAGGCGCTCGGCCGCCGCGGCACCGATCGCCGCCGCGTCCTCGATGCCCTGCGGCCCCGTCTGGGCGTTGGCGTTGCCGGCGTTCACCACCACGCCGCGCAGACGGGTGCGGTCCAGGGTGCGCGTGTGGATGACCGACTCCGACGGCATGGCGCTGGAGGTGTCCACCATCGCCGAGACCGTGTGGCGCGTCGACACCAGCACGCCGATGTCGAGGCCGCCCGACTCCTTCAGCCCGCAGCCGACGGCGCCCGCATGAAATCCCGGTGTGGTCGTGATCGACCCGTCGGCCAGGAGCTCCAGCTGGTGCGGCATGCCGAGCCAGTCCTCGCGGGTGAGGCGCAGGACGTCGCTCACCGCAGCCCCTCGTCCTCCGGTCGGCCGGCCATGATGTTGAGGTTCTGCAGCGCCTGGCTGGCGGCGCCCTTGCCCAGGTTGTCCAGGACCGACAGGACGGTCACGCGGCCGCCGCGCGGGTTGACCGTGGGATGGATCTGGCAGAAGTTGGTGTGCTGGACCGCCCGCATGGACGGCGTCGCGTCGACGACCTCCACGAACGGGTGCCCATCGTAGTAGGCGCGGTAGCGGTCGCGCAGCTCGTCGCCGGTGATCGGCGGCCCGGTGAGGCGCGCGTAACAGGTGGCGAGCAGTCCGCGGTCCACCGGCACGAGGTGCGGCGTGAAGGTCACCTCGACGCCGAGCTCCTGCTCGATCTCGGGCAGGTGGCGGTGGGCGTAGACCTTGTACGCCACCACGCTGTCGGCCACCGACGAGAAGTGCACCGTCTCGGACGGTGTGCGCCCGGCGCCGCTGACGCCGCTCTTGGCGTCGACCACGACGTCGGCGATCTCACCCACCAGCGGCAAGAGGCCCAGGATCGCCGTCTCGGGGTAGCAGCCCGGGTTCGCCACCAGGCGGGCCTCGGCGATCTGCGACCGGTAGCGCTCGGGAAGGCCGTAGACGGCCTCGGCGAGCAGGTCGGTGCGCGGGTGCTCGAAGTCGTACCACTCCGGGTACTGCGACGCGTTTCGCAGACGGTGGTCGGCGGAGATGTCGACCACACGGGCGCCGCGGTCGATGAGCTCGGACACCACCCGGGCCGCCTCGGCGTGCGGGTATGCGACCGCGGCGAAGTCGCCGGGACGCACGTGCTGGGGGTCGTACTCGGTGAGCTCCTTCGTCACCCGGTAGCGCGGGTGGACGTCCACCAGGCGCCGGCCGGCGTCGGCCCGCGCGGTGATGCGACCCAGCTCGAAGTGCGGGTGGCGCCGCACGAGGTCGGCCAGCTGCGCACCGGCGAACCCGGCCGCACCGATCACATGGACGACGTTGCTCATGCGCGAAGCTCCGCGTCGAAGTCCTTGGCGAGGCGCTTGCGCACCCTGTTGACCGCCGCCGTGATCTCCTCGTCGGTGAGCGTCTTGCCGGGATCGGCGATGGTGAGCCGAAGCGCCAGGCTGACCTTGCCGTCGGACACCTGGCCGCCGGCGTACCGGTCGAACAGCCGCACGTCGCGCACGAGCCGTCCGCCCGCGGCGCGCGCGGCCGCGAGCAACGCGCCCGCGGTCACGTCGTCGGCCACCACCAGCGCCAGGTCCCGGGTGGAGGCCGGCACGGTCAGAAGATCCTGGAAGACCGGACGTTCGGCCGGCGCCGCGTCCACCAGGGCGCGCAGGTCGAGCCCCCAGACCGCCACCGGTCCCTTGAGGTCGAAGGTCCGCAGCACCTCGGGGTGCAGCTCACCGGTCCACCCCACCTTCGCACCGCCGGCCATCAGGTCGGCCTGTCGAGTGGGGTGTCCGTACGGGTTGGCGGCGGGCACGGCGTCCACCCGCACGCGCGCGGCGTGCGCGAGCGCCTCGGCGACGCCCTTCGCGGCGAAGACGTCGACCGGGCCGGGCACCGCCCGCCAGTGCTCCTTGGTGGGCTGTCCGAACATGACGCCCGTGATCCACTCGCGCTCGTCGGCCATGCCGTCGGGGCGCGGCGCGTAGGTGCGGCCCACCTCGAACAGGCGACCGGACGGGTGCTGGCGCGCCTGGTTGCGCGCGGCGGCCCGCAGGAGTCCCGGCACGAGCGACCGGCGCATCACCGCGACCTCCTCGGAGAGCGGGTTGGCCAGACGGACCACCTCGCGCTTAGGGTCGTCGGCGGGCAGGCGCAGGCGGTCAGCGTCGGCGGCCGGCACGAAGCTCATCGTGATGGTCTCGCTGAAGCCGAGGTCCGCCGCCCGGCGCTCCAGCCGGTGGCGCAATTCCTGCAGCGGTGTGCGCCGCGCGTGGGCGGCGATGTGCGGGATCTCCTCCCCCACCCCGTCCAGCCCGATGTGCCGTCCCAGCTCCTCGATGAGGTCGATCTCGCGTTCGAGGTCGCGCGTGCGCCAGAACGGCACGCGCACCGTGAGCTCGTCGCCGTCGCCGGTGGCCTCGCAGCCCAGACCGGCCAGGATCGCCCGCGCCCGGTCACCGGGCACCGGCATGCCGAGGATGCGCTCGGCGCGCCCCAGACGAAGCGCGATGGGCTCCGGCGACGGGACCGGCTCGCCCACGTCGAGCGTGCCCGGCACGAGGGTCGCGCCGCACAGCTCGATCAGCATGCGGCAGGCCACCGCCATCGCCACCGGCGGGAGCTCCCGTGAGAGGCCCTTCTCGAACCGGCGGCTCGACTCGGTGCGCAGGCCGACGCCCCACGAGGTCGCCAGGATGTTGGGCCCGTCGAACGTGGCCGCCTCGAGGACGATGTCGGAGGTGCCGAGGCCGACCTCGGCGAACTCGGCACCGAACACACCGGCGATGACCGCCGGACGCTCGGCGTCGCAGATCGCCAGCACGTTGGGGTTGAGCGTGCGCTCGACGCCGTCCAGGGTGACGATGCGCTCGCCCTCACCGGCGCGGCGCACCACGATCGCCGGGCCCGCCAGGCGCGCGAGGTCGAACGCGTGCAGCGGCTGACCGGTCAGGAGCATCACGTAGTTGGTGATGTCGACGACGTTGGAGATGGCGCGCATGCCGGCGTCCTCCAGCCGCAGACGCAACCAGTCCGGCGAGTCGCCGACGGTGAGGCCGGTGAGGACCGCGGCCATGTACCGGGGGCAGAGGTCGGCGGAGCGCACGTCGACGGTGATGCGGTCGGCGGCGGTCCCGTCGCCGGTCGCCGCCGGGATCGAGAGGTCCGGTCCGCGCAGGGGCGCGCCGGTGATGGTCGCGACCTCGCGCGCGATGCCCCACACGCCCAGCAGGTCCGGGCGGTTGGACGGCAGCTCGAACTCGATGATCGCCTCGCTGACGGGCAGCACGTCGGCGAGCGGCGTGCCGGCGGTGAGCGCGTCGTCCAGTACGATGATGCCCTCGTGGTCGTCCGAGAGCTCGAGCTCGCGCTCCGAGAGGATCATGCCGTGGCTCTCGACCCCGCGGAGCTTCGCGGTCTTGAGGGGACGGTCGGATCCGGGCAGGATGACACCGGGCATCGCGACGGCGACGGTCTGGCCGGCGGCGACGTTGGGCGCGCCGCAGACGATCTGCTGCGGCTCGTCGAGCCCCACGTCCACGCGGCAGACGCTCAGGCGGTCGGCGTCCGGGTGACGCCCGTGCTCCACGACCTTGCCGACGCGCAGCAGATCGAGGTTTCCGTCGGAGGCGGGCGCCCCGCGCCAGTGCACCTCCTCGACCTTGATCCCGGCCTCGGTGAGCCGTTCGGCGAGGACGTCCGGGGTGAGCCCGTGGTCGACGAGTTCCGAGATCCACGAGACGGGGACCCTCATCCGCGCACCTCCCCGGCATCGCCGAACTGGCGCAGGACGCCCAGGTCGCCGTCGAACATGAGCCGCAGGTCGCTGACCCCGTGGCGCAGCATCGCCACGCGCTCCAGGCCGAGCCCCCACGCGAAGCCCGTGTAGCGCTCCGGGTCGATGCCGCAGAACGCGAACACGTTGGGGTCGACCATTCCGGCGCCCAGGAGCTCGAGCCACGTGCTGCGCCCGCGCCGGTCGGTCCACAGGACGTCGACCTCGACCGAGGGCTCGGTGAACGGGAAGTAGTCGGGACGCAGCCGGATCTCGAACGAGGGTCCCAGGAGCTCGCGCACGAAGTGGCGCAGCATGCCCTTGAGGTGGGCCAACGAGAGCCCCTCGTCCACCGCGAGGCCCTCCAGCTGGTGGAACATGGCGCCGTGGGTGGCGTCGATGTCCTCGTTGCGGTAGACGGCGCCGGGCATGACGGCGTAGATGGGCGGCCGCTGGTTCTCCATCACGCGCACCTGCACCGGCGAGGTGTGGGTGCGAAGGAGCACGTCCGGGTGGCCGTCGATGAAGAAGGTGTCGGTCTCGGCGCGCGCCGGGTGACCCTCGTAGAAGTTGAGGGCGGTGAAGTTGTGGAAGTCGTCCTCCACGTGCGGGCCGTCGGCGATCTGCCAGCCCATGCCCAGGAAGATCTCCTCGATCTCGCGCAGGAGCTGGGTGACGATGTGGAGCGTGCCCTCGCCCACCGGGTCACCGGGGAGCGTCACATCGACGCGATCGGCTGCCATCTCGGCGGTGAGCGCGGCCGACTCCAGCTCGTCGCCGCGTGCCGTCAGGGCGGCCTCCACCGCCTTTCGGGCCTCGTTGGCGCGCTTGCCGGTGGGCCCGCGCTCCTCGGGCGGCAGCCCGCCGATGCCGGCGAGCACCGCCGACAGCGCGCTCCTGCGCCCGGTGGTGCGCACCCGCGCCTGTTCCAGCGCGTCGAGGTCGCCGGCGGCAGCGATCTCCGCCAGCGCCTCGTCGCGGATCTGATCGATGTCCGGCCCTGTGCTCACAAGCAGATCAGGCTAACAGGAGGTCGCCGTCTTCGACCGTGCCGAGGCGCGTGATCGGTTGGCCATCACCACGTATTCACGAAATATTCTTCTCCGAATTCAAGTTCGTGAATCAATCTACCGATATAGGTGGTGCAGCCCGCCGTCCACCACCATCCGGCACCGCTGCGGCAACCACCACCCAGGCAGCGAGGAGTCCCACATGTCAACCCGTCCGCAGCTCGGCGATTTCAGCAGCATCGTGTGCTTCAAGGCCGTCATCACCGGCATCGAGGACACCCTCGGCGCCGACGGCGCGGCCGTCGTCTTCATCCGCGCCGGCAGGGTCCGCGGCCACAACCTGGCGGGAGACCTCGGCCTCACCGGCACCAACCCTCCGATCGACCAGGTCGCGGCGGCGCTCGACGCAGCGATCGGCAAGGACGGCACCCGCCTCTGCGCCGTCGACCGCGCCTACATGGACGGCGACGACATCGTGGTCGAGACCCACGACACGGTCTGCTCGGCCGGCGAGGCCACCGGATCGACGCGGGAGTGCACGTTCACGCTCGGCGCCATCTGGGGCGCGCTGGAGGCCGTGACCGGCAGGACCCTCCTCGGCCGCCAGACCGCGAGCGTCCTGCGCGGCGGCGAGTTCGATACCTTCGTCTTCTCGGAGATGTAGGCGCCGATCGCCTCGAGATGCCGGGTGAATGACCTGGCTGCGGTGCGTGTGGACCGGATGGGCAATCCGGTCCACACGCGGTGTTCGCACCGGTCGCGGTTGCGACGCGGATGGCGCCGCGCCAGGCTGCCCCGGGTCGGACCGCGCTAGCGTCTGGGGACCGACCCGGCGACGAGCCGGCGTGCCACGATGCACACGCCGTGACGATCCACGTCGGCGGGCCACGAGGAGGTTGGCGGGCGATGGTGTTCGAGACGGTGGTGTGTGGGGTCGACGGATCCGACGAGGGGCTCGTCGCCGTTCGGCAGGCCGCGGCACTGGCGCGCGAGTCGCTGACCCTCGTGATGGCCGTCGACCCGTGGGACGAGCTGCTGTTCGGCCCGCCCGGCAGCAGGCCCGGTCCACGCCCCCTGGAGCGTGCGGAGGAGACACTCGCCGCCGCCGCGCGGGAGGCCGACGGCTGTGCCGGTGAGGTCCGCACCCGTCTGGTGGAGGGTCGGCCGGACCGCGCGCTTCTGCGCGAGGCGACCGCGACCGGCGCCGGGCTGGTGGTGGTGGGATCCCACGGACGCGGTCGCATGGCGAGCGCCATCCTCGGAAGCGTCGCGACGACGATGATCAACGACGCCCGCTGCTCGGTGCTCGTGGCGCGCCCGACGCGCGGTGCGGATTCCCGCATCGGCACCGCGGTCGTGGGTCTGGACGGGTCCGCCGCGTCGGTGCCGGCGCTCCGTGTCGCGACCGAGCTGCGGGATGCGCACGGAACCGCCGTCCGCGTCATCGCCGCCGAGCAGGGGGCCGCGCTCGACCGGGTGGCTCGACTGGCCGAGGGGCATGAGCTCACGACCGTCGGGGGTGACGCCGTGCGCGCGCTGATCGACGCCGCGGCCGACGCCGACCTCGTGATCGTCGGCAGCCGGGGTCTTGGCGGCATCCGCGCCCTGGGGAGCGTCAGCGCGCGGGTCGCACACGGTGCCCCGTGCTCGGTGCTCGTCGCCCGTCAGCGCGCGGAGGAGGACACGGACGCGGGCGAACCCGCCGAGCGGTCGCGACGCATCGCCGACATCATGACCGCACCGGTCGTCACGGCCCGGGAGGATGCGACCCTCGAGGAGGTCACCCGGCTGATGCTCGACAACCGCATCGGGGCGATCCCGATCGTCGACGCCGACGGCCTCCTGCGCGGCATCGTCACCGAGTCGACGTTCGCCGGGTGGGAGTTCGAGTTCTGGCGGACCGATCCGGAGGTGCGCCACACGAGCCTGCTCGCCGACTGGGAGCGCAACACCGATCTGGAGTCGATGTACCGGCGTGCGCGCAACCTGCGGGCGCGGGACGTCATGACCGAGCCGGTCGCCGTCGCCATGCCCGACGAGTCGATGCAGAGCGTCGTCGAGCGGATGATGGACACCGACCGCACCCACCTGCCGGTGGTGCGTGACGGCGTGCCCGTCGGGATGATGGCGCGCCACGACATCCTGAAGGTGGCCGCACGCATCTGGGCCGAGCCCGACGACGCCCAGCCGCGCGACTGACCCATTTCCGGCGCCCCGTGCCGGGCGGCGCTCAGTCCAGGGCGCGCAACCCCGCCATGACCGCGCGACGCCGATCGGCCATCGAGGCCGCGAGCGACGGGTCACCGAGGACGGCCACGTCCACCAGGTCGACGTGCTCCATCCCGGCGGCGCGGTAGGGGGCCAGCCGGGCGACCACGTCGTCGGGCGTGCCGTACATGTAGTAGCGACGCATCACCTCACCCGGGACGGCGGCCGCGGCGGCCAGCCCCTCCTCCCTGGTGAGGTCGGTCGGGACGAAGTCGAGGAGTCCCCACCGGGTGGCGAGCGGATGCTCCGCCCCGACCCGCTCGAACTCCTCGGCGGGCGCGGTCAGCGCGATCAACCGCAGGAGGAGCGACTCGTCGAGCAGCCGTTCGGCGGCCTCGGTCGTGTCGGCGAGGACCAGCCAGGCGTAGAGCCCCGCCGTCACGGCATCGGCATCCCGGCCCGCGGCGACGCTCGCCGCACGGAGCGTCCCGAGGGTGTCGCCGTACTCGACCGGATCGAGGATGAGCGGCAGCCATCCGTCGGCCAGCCGTCCCGCCGCCTCGAGCACCCTGGGCCGGTGCGCGGCCATCCACAGGTCCGGCGGGCGGTCGCCGAACGGCTCGACGCCCAGGATCGCACCGTCCAGACGGAAGTGGTCGCCCTCGAACGACACCGGCTCGGTCGTCCCCCACAGCAGCCGGATCACCTCGACCGCCTCGATGAGACGCGACGCGGTGCGCTCGTAGCGCATCCCGAACGGCACGATGTTCTCGGCCTCGCCCACCCCGATGCCGAGCACGGCGCGTCCCTCGGTCACGTGGTCGAGGGTGAGGAACGTCTGGGCGAGCACGGCCGGGTGGCGACGGATCGGGTCGGTGACCGCAGGGCCCAGGCGCACACGCTCGGTCACACCGGCCGCCGCCGCCATCAGCACCATCGGGTCGAGGAAGACGTGCGGGGTCGAACCGGGCACCGCCTGTGGCACGAGGTCCTGGGTCCACACGCCGGGCGGGAACCAGTGCAGGAAGTGGTCCGAGTACCAGATGCAGTCGGCGCCGTCTGCCTCGAGGGCCTGTGCCTGGCCGGTGACGACGTCGACCGGCGGGCGGGTCAGCCCGAGACACCCGATCTGGAGCGGTCGCATGAATCCCTCCTCGGTACGCGTTGGCCCCGGGAGGCTATCGGGTCAGCCCGCGGCCGCCACCGCGCGCTGACGACGCGCCTCCGAGAGCAGCACGGCCCCGGCGGCGGAGACGTTGAGCGACTCCGCACCGTCCTCCTGCGGGATCGTCACGCGCACGACCTCCACGTCGTCACCCAGGTCACGCAGCGCGTCCTCGATCCCCTCCCGCTCCGCGCCCAGGGCGATGACGGCCGGCGATGCCAGGTCCGCCTCCCAGTACGGCACCCCACCGCGCATGACGCCGGCCACCACCCGGACGCCGGGACGCGTCGCCAGGTCCGCGCCGCTCACGCCCTCCAGCACCGGCAGCGTGAACACCGCGCCCATGGCGGCACGGACCGAGCGCGGGTTGAACACGTCGGCGCTTCCCGGACCCAGGGCCACCCAGTCGCAGCCGAAGGCGGCCGAGGTCCGGACGAGGGTGCCGACGTTGCCCGGGTCGCCCACCCCCGCAAGCCACAGCGCCAGGGACGGCGGCATGGCGACCGAGCGGAAGTCCGGCGGGTCCGGCTGGGGGAGCACGGCGATGACCCGGGGGGCGTGCCCCATGGTCGACAGGCGCTTCATGAGCTCGGGCGGCACCGCGTAACACTCGGCGAGCGCGCCCACGTCGGCCAGCCGGGGATCGTCCGCGGCCACCCGCTGCTCGTCGACCAGGACGCTCACCGGCCGGATGCCGGCGGTGAGGGCGGCGTCGAACAGGTCCTCCCCCTCGACCGCGATCATCCGACGGTCACGGCGCACCTTCTTCTGCCCCAGCGCTCGCACCAGTTGGAGCGCCGGGTTCTTGAAGGATGTGATCGGCCGCAGCTGCGGCACGGCGGCCTAGGCCGCGGTCTTCGCTGCGGAGTCGCGCGCCTCGCGGGCGCGACCGCAGATGGCGGCGAAGGCCTCGGGCTCGTGCGTGGCCAGGTCGGCCAGCATCTTGCGGTTGAGCTCGATTCCCGCCAGCCGCACGCCGTGCATGAACTCGGAGTACGTCAGTCCGTTGGCGCGGGCGCCGGCGTTGATGCGGGCGATCCAGAGGCGACGGAAGTCGCGCTTCTTGGTGCGGCGGTCACGGTACGCGTACTTGAGCGAGCGCTGGACCTGCTCCTTCGCGCGCTTGTACGAGCTCTTCTTGGTGCCGAAGTAGCCCTTCGCCTGTGCAAGGACCTTGCGACGCTTCTTGCGGGCGCCGACCGAGCGCTTGACGCGGGCCATCTAGCGCCTCCCCAGGAGTCGAAGGACGTGCTTGGTGTTGGTCTCGTCGAGCTGGTGGGGCTTCGAGGCGTGGCGCTTGCGCTTCTGCGACATGTTCTCGAGGTTGTGACGCTTGCCCGACTTGACGTACAGGACCTTCCCCTTGGGGGTCACCTTGAACCGCTTCGAGGCGGACCTGTTGGACTTCATCTTCGGCATGACTACTCGCTCGCTTGGGATTCACCCTCGATGGATGCGGTCGACGCGGCCACTTCGGCCGGTGCGTCCGATTCGGCGGCCTTGCGGGATCCTTCCCCGTCGGCCTTCGTGGGCACCTGCTTGATTGGAGCAAGCATCATAACCATGTTGCGCCCGTCGAGGTTGGGCCGGCTCTCGACGATGGCGAGGTCCGACAGCTCCTCGGCCAGCTGGTCGAGGATGCGCTCGCCACGTTCGGCGTGCATCACCTCGCGCCCGCGGAACATGATCGTGACCTTGACCTTGTCGCGCTGCTTCAGGAAGCGCTCGACGTGGCCCTTCTTGGTCTTGTAATCGTGCGGGTCGATCTTCGGCCGGAACTTGATCTCCTTGACCGTGATCGTGCTCTGGTGCTTGCGGGCCTGTTTGGCCTTCTGCTCCTGGTCGTACCGCCACTTGCCGTAATCCATGATGCGGCAGACGGCGGGGTTCGCGTCGGGCGCGATCTCGACCAGGTCGAGGTCGCGGCGGGCGGCCATGTCGAGGGCCTCGCGCAGCGGGACGACGCCGACGTTGCTGCCGGTCTCGTCGATCAGGCGGACCTTGTCGCCGCGAATTGCGTCGTTGATCCGGGTGGAGGGGCCCGCCGGGGGGCGGTTGTCGGGGCCGCGCCTAGGAGGCACGGGACATCTGGGTCGCGATCA
Organism: uncultured Bifidobacteriaceae bacterium; assembly: GCA_964628685.1. Classification (GTDB taxonomy): domain Bacteria; phylum Actinomycetota; class Thermoleophilia; order Miltoncostaeales; family Miltoncostaeaceae; genus CALMEC01. Next base: position 283,576 of record CAZVNM010000004.1, read on the forward strand.
GGCTGAACTCCGTGAGAGTGGTACGGATGGGCGGTCGTGCGCCGGGTTGCGAGGATAGCAAGCCCCGAGGGCAAGGGTGAGACCGCGCTCGCGACGGCGACCGTGCCGGACCGTCGGTCCGGGCGCGGGGTGGGCGACGCCGGCGCAGCCCGACACCCGGGGTCCTCCGGCCGGGACGAAAGGACGCGCCGTCACAGCGGCTCGGTGAGATACCGCTGGATCACCGGCCCCACGCGGTCGACGATCGCTTCATGGGCGGCCGTCACCAGCCACCCCGACCGCACGATGTGACGGCCGAATGCGATGCCGATCAGCTGGGACTGCACGAGCGCCGCGCGCACCGGCAGCTCACGGCGGTCCGCCCCGACCGCCCGCAGGAGCGGCTCGGCGAGCTGGGTGCGCAGGTACTCCTCCAGCAGCCGGCCGTGGTCGGGGTCCGCGGCGGCCGCCCGCAGAAGCGACCGGACGCGCGCGCCCTCGGGCCCGTCCCACACGATCAGGAACTGCCGGACGAGCGCGCGTCCCGCCTCGTCCCGGCGCACCGATGCGACCGTCGCGACCGGCGCACGGGGATCGGTCGGCGGTTCGACGACGGCCATGAACAGGTCGCGCTTGGTGCCGAAGTAGTGGTGGACGAGTGCCGGATCGACGCCGGCGCGTGCTGCGATGGCGCGGATGGTCGCTCCGCGATAGCCGGCGTCGGCGAAGGCGGCGCGCGCCGCCTCGAGGATCTCGGCACGCGTGTCCGGCCCACCGGCGCGACGACCGCGACCGCCCACCGTGGCGCTCACGGTGTCCGGCGGCGCAGGGTCAGCGCGCCCACGAGGAGGGCGACGATCACGACGCCCAGCACGACCGCGGCGTTGCCCCAGTACGCGGCGGTCGTCGATGTGTTGGCGCCGACCTCCTGCAGCGCCTTCACCGCGTACGTGAGCGGCATCGCGTCGCTGAGCCACTGGAGCCACCCGGCCATCCGCTCGCGGGGCACGAACAGGCCGCACGCCAGGAGCTGCGGGAAGGTGACGAGCGGCATGAACTGCACGGCCTGGAACTCGGTGCGGGCGAAGGCGCTCGCCAGGAGCCCGAGGGCGACCCCGAGGAGCGCGTTGACGATCGCCACGAGGATCACCCAGACCGGGCTGGCCGGCGTCGACAGTCCGAAGACCCAGTAGGCGACCGCGGTCACCACCGTCGCCTGGACCGCCGCCGCCAGGCCGAAGGCGACGCCATAGCCGAACAGCAGGTCCGCCTTTCCCATGGGCGTGGTGAACAGCCGCTCGAGCGTCCCGGTCGTCCGCTCGCGCAGCATCGCGATGCTCGTGATGAGGAACATGATGGTGAACGGGAAGACCCCGAGCATCACGAGCCCGATGCGGTCGAACATCGCATCGTCACCGTCGAAGAGCGCATGGGTGAGGAGCAGCAGGAGGATCGGCACACCCACGATGAGGGCCATGCTGCGCCGGTCGTGCGAGAGCTGGCGGAGGATCCTCCCCACCGTCGCCCGCAGGATGCGGGGGTTCATGCGGCCACCTCCGAGGTTCGGCGGATGAGGGTCAGGAAGGCCTGCTCCAGGTCGTGCGCGCCGGTCGCCGCGCAGATCGCGTGGGGCGTGTCGTCGGCGACCAACCGGCCCTCGCGCATGAGGAGCAACCGATCGCAGCGGTCCGCCTCGTCCATCACGTGACTGGAGACGAGCAGGGTGGCGCCCGCGTCGGCCAGCTCGTGGAAGAAGGTCCACAGCTCGTCGCGGATGACGGGGTCGAGGCCCACGGTGGGCTCGTCCAGCACGAGCACGTCGGGCGATCCCACGAGGGCGCACGCAAGCGACGCCCGGCTGCGCTGCCCGCCGGACATGTCGCCCACGAGCTGATGGCGGGCGTCGCCCAGGCCCACCCGTTGGACGGCGGCGTCGGCATCGGCGGCGGACGCCCCCTCCACGGCGGCGAAGTAGCGGGCGTTCTGCAGGGCCGTCAGGTCCGCGTACACGCTGGGCGCCTGGGTCACGTAGCCGATGCGCGACCGCAGTGCGCGGGTGCCGGCGGGTGCGCCCAGCACCCGCACCTCCCCCGACCGCACGAGCTGCACGCCGACGACCGCCCGCATGAGCGTGGTCTTGCCGCATCCGCTGGGACCGAGCAGGCCGGTGACGGAGCCGGCGGGGACCGCGGCGGAGACCCCGTGCAGGACCGCACGGCCCCCGCGCTCCACCACGAGGCGATCGACGGCGATGGACGGCTCATCAGTCCGTTGCATGAATTCAACACTAGATGAATTAATGGGCGCGCGCGAGGGGTCGGACGTGCGGCGCGGACCGTCGGAGGACACCGGTGAGATCGACAACAGGGGTTCGCGCAGGCGTCCCGATGCGGTCACCGCCCGTTGAGTGCGCGACGTCGGTCGCCGATGAACGTCTGTGACACGTGGCCGATATCGTGTCGTCGCCCCCCCAACGGCCACACGCGCAACGACTCATGCACCACCTCTCTTCCCTCCCGCCCCGCCTGATGCGCGCCACCCGCCGCATGACCACCGTCGTGGTGATGGCGTTCGCCCTGATCGCCACGGGTATCGCGACCGCGGCGGACGCGCCGATCGGCACGTTCACCTCGTATCCGGCGCCGGTGCGAACGCACGACATCACGCTCGGTCCGGACGGCAACGTCTGGTTCACCGACTTCGGGTTCGGGGGTACGTCGCGTGGCATCGGCCGCATGAACACGGCCGGCACCATCGTCGGATGGGTTCAGCCGCCCAGCAACACCCCGACGGCGAGCGCCCTCATGCAGATCACGACGGGGCATGACGGCAGCATCTGGGCGACCCAGCAGGGCGGCAACTTCGTCGTACGCGTCACCCAGCAGGCGGACGGATCGTTCGCCATCAGAGAGTACGACGTCGGTCGTACGCAGAACGACATCAATATCGGCCCCGACGGAATGGTCTGGTTCACATCCGTGGACCGCATCGGCCGGATCGACCCCGACTCTGCTGCGGCCGACGGCGGTCTGACCTGGTTCACGAACGTGTTCCCCCCGGGATACGGGCAGACGTTCGGAATCGCCCCGGGCCCGGACGGATCGATGTGGTACACGGTTTGGAACTCCGCGACGCTCCAGCCCGGTGCCGTCTTCCGCCTGGCGCCAGGAGCGGGTGGGACGCTGGTGCCGACGAAGGTCGCCGACACCGGCCCGGACCCGTACCTCCTGGTGACCGGCCCCGACGGCAACGTGTGGGTGACCGAGGCCGATTACCGCAACTTCACCGCGACCCCCCGCACCAGCGCGGTGAGCCGGATCACCACCACCGGTTCCCGCACGGCCTACCCGCTTCCGAGCGGCACCTGGCCGTTCGCCATCGCCCCCGGCGTCGACGGCAACGTGTGGTTCACGTGGGCCGCCGGCCCCGCACCCGGCATCGGGCGGGTGACACCCAACGGGACGATCACCCGCTTCGAGTACCCGCCATCGGCGTCGCCGCGCGGTCTCACCGTCGGCGCGGACGGGCATCTGTGGGCGTCGACGTTCGCCGGCGCGAAGATCGTGACCATGGCAGTCCCTGCGGTGAACGTCCCGCCACAGGTGGTCGGCACCCCACAGGTCGGCTCGATCATGGCCTGCGTCGGCGAGCAGCCGCACACCGGTTTCACGGCAACCGGCGTCTCCTGGCTTCGCGACGGGATCGTGATCCCCGGTGCGACGGGACGCACGTACATCCCAACCGCGGCGGATGAGGGGCACGTCCTGTCGTGCAACGTCCGTCTCGTCTCGATCGACAACCCGCTCATCACCCCGATCACCGTGGGTGATCCGACGGTTGCGATCCTGCCGGCACCCGTTCAGATCCCCGGACCGGTGGGTGACACCGGCGCCACCGGGCCGACCGGCGCCACCGGGCCGACCGGCGCCACCGGGTTGACCGGCGCCACGGGGCCGTCTGGACCGGCCGGTGCCATGGGACCGAGTGCACCCGCGCCAACGACGGCACCGGTGCCCGCACCGGCACCGGCACCGACCGTCGTCGCCACACCCCGACTGTCGCTCACGATCGCGACGCGCGCCCGGTACCTCGTCGGTCTCGCGGGCCGCTCCGTCGCGGTCCCGCTCGCGGTGAGCCGCGCGTCCACGGTGCTCATCACCGCACGGAGCCGCACCGGCCGCACGCGCGTCGTCTACCGCGGCACCTGGAACCGGCGGGCGATCCGCAGCGTTCGCGCGAACCTGCGGGGACTCCGCCCTGGCCGCTATACGCTGGTGGCAACTGCACAGCGTTCCGGCCAGAGAGCCGTCGACCGGATCCCGCTGGTGATCAACCGGCTGCCGAGGGTCACCGGGTAACGGTCTCCACCGCCGCGCCGACCTACCGTGTCAATCCGGCGTGTCGGCGACGTCGCGACATCCGATGCACGTGCCCACATCCCGTCCGGGACGACCGCACCTGACGGCCACCCTCCCCGCCGGGGCATACTGCGCCCGGTGACCGCCCCGATGCTCATCGCGATGGCCGGTCTGCAGGGCGTCGGCAAGACGACGGTCTCGACCGACCTCGCCCGGCGGCTCTCCCCCGTGCACCTGTCCGTCGATCCCATCGAGTCGGCGCTGCATCTGGCCGGGGTGCCCGCGTCGTTCGAGCGCGGTCTCGCCGCCTACCGCGTCGCCGAGGCCATGGCCCGCGAGAACCTCCGGCTGGGCGCGAGCGTCGTGATCGACGCCTGCGATTACGTCACCGCCGCCCGCCGGATGTGGGTCGACCTCGCCCGCCACGAGGGTGTGCCCTGCGTGTTCGTGGAGGTGCGCTGCACCGACGTGGCCGCCCACCGCGCCCGGGTGGGGGCACGGCATCGGGCGCTTTCCGGTCTTGCCGCGGTGACCTGGGTGGACGTGGAGCGCCGGCGCACCGAGACCGAGCCGTGGGGCGACGAGGTGCGGGTCGTCGTCGACACCGCCCTGCCGGTCGACGTGGACGTCCTGATCGAACGGATCGGCCGGGCGGCGCGGCCGGGGTGACCGACGGGTCGCGCGTCGTCTGGCGACAGCGGCGACCGCAGCGGTGGTCGCCGGCGGACCGCCTCCGAAAACGCCGACGGGCGGGGTCCGCGTGGACCCCGCCCGTCTGGTGTGAGTGGACCCGGCCGGTACTGCCCCGGCGTCCGAGCATGATCAGGAAACGACTTCTCCGAGCGCAGCCGTCGATGACTTTCTCGCGGAGGGTGTCACCGTCGGCCAACCATCCCTCCGCCAGGTCTTCCTGAGGTTCTCGCCCCTCCGCCGAAGACCGTTGCTTCGGGGCCAGGATCACTCGATGACACCGGTGATCCCTCCCGTGATCCGAGGAGAGGCCGATGGCGCTCTACTGCTGTTTAGGCAGCGAGGGCGAGCTGACGAGAGTTCGCAGCTACGTTTGGTTCCCGGTTGTTGACGCGGTCCACCGGGTCCGCGGCTCGCTGATCGTGTCCGTCCCACCTCGTCGAAACTGTGTCGGGCCCTTGCTCCACAGATGGTAGCGGCATGACGAGCGCGGTCAAGTCCCGACGTGTTCGGATGCGGCGTCGATCGCGGCGCGCACCGCGTCGGCGCTGTGGCCGAGCCGCATGAGGATGGCCGCCGCGTCGCCGTCGTCGGCCAGGAGGGCCAGGAGGACGTGGTGCGCGCGGATCTCGATCTCGCCGCGCTCGAGCACCACCTCGAGGGTGCGTTCCAGCACCCGCCGCGCCGCGGGCGTGAACGGCCGGCGTCGCGGTCCGTACGCGTCCCCGGTGACCGTCCCCGTCACCTGCGCGCGGATGGCGGCGGCATCGACTCCCAGCGACGCGAGCGCACGGGCGGCCACCGTCTGTTCGTCCACCGCCGTGCCGATGAGGAGGTCCTCGCTCCCGACGCGCCGGTGACCGAGGGCCTCGGCCTGATGGACCGCCGTCGCCACCACGTCGCGGGCCTCGGGGGTGAAGCGCTCGAATCCGACGAACGCGCGCAGTCGGCGCATGATGCGCTGCATGTAGGCGGCACCCCGCGGTCCGTCCCGCTCGCCGACGCGCCCGGGTCTGCGGGGCCGCCCCCGACCCGGTCCGCGACCGGTGGATCCGTCCACCGGCTCGACGATCTGGTGCACGCGCTGGTGGCTCAGACCGAGCGATTCGGCGATCTCGCGCAGCGACCCGCCCCGGGCGTGCAGCCGCCGGATCGCATCGTGGTAGTCGACCCGCGCCACCTCCACGCCGTGCTGCAGGTCGAGGAGCCGATCGCGGGCCGCCGTGGCCCGGTGGAGTGCATCGCTGTCGAGCGTCATCGCCATGTACCGTCCTCTCGTCTGTCTACCGTAATGGACGGCTACGTCGTTGTCAAACGCACTAGACGCCCGCCATGTCCGCTGTCCGCACACCCCGCTGGACGCCGTGACGCCGTGGGCGTACCGTTGACGCATGCGCCGACACGCGCTCACCCCGCTCGACCCGGTCGCGCTCGCGTTCGCCATCGCGGCCGTCGTCACCATGGCGGTGACCGGCGTCCCGCTCCCGGCGGTCCTCTGGATCCCCGTGGTCGCGGCGCTCACCGTGGCCGACATCGCATGTCGACGGATCGCGCCACCGCTGATGCAGGCGGTCGCGGTGTCGGTCGTCGCCCCGGTGGCGGTGTTCATGACCGCCTGGGTGGGCGGGCTGATGTTCGTCCCGGCATGTGGGGTGCTGGTCGCCTCTCACGTCATGCGTCCCGACCATCCGGCCCGCCGCGAACCCGCCCCGCTGCCGCAGATCGTCGCGTCGCTGCATCGCTGACGTCCCCCGCCGTCGGACCCCGCCTCGTCTGAGGCTCCGGCGCACCAGGGCGCGGTCCCGGACATCCCCGTGCTCCGGCCGCTGACCGTACTGTCACGCCCGTGCCATGGGGCTGTCAGACTCCGCCGATGCGCGTGCTCCTCATGCGGACCTGCCTCGCCGACCACGTGGCGCCGAGCGTCATCGACGTCACCCGTCGCCTGCTCGAGGGGCTGGGTGTCCGGGTCGCGGTGCCGCGCGCCCAGACCTGCTGCGGGCAACCCGGCTGGACCGCGGGCCATCCCGACCGGGCGCGCGAGGTGGCCAGGCAGTGCCTGCGCGCGTTCGCCGGCACCGATCCCGTCGTGGTGCCGTCGGGCTCCTGCGCCGCGATGGTCGTGCACGGCTATCCGCAGCTCTTCGAGGGCGCACCGGAGGAGGATGCCGCCCGCGACATGGCCGCCCGCACCCACGAGCTCACGGCGTTCCTCCGCGACCACGGCCTGCACCCCAGGGCGCGCCCGGACGCGCCGTCGTCGGTGACCCACCACGACTCGTGCCACATGCTGCGGATGCTCCGCGAACGCGACGCGCCGCGGACGGTCATCGCGGACGCCGGCATCGAGCTTCGGGAGCTGCCCGACGCCGACGTGTGCTGCGGATTCGGCGGCGCGTTCTCGCTGGCGTTCCCGGAGGTCTCGGGGGCGCTGGGCGACGAGAAGGCGCGCCACGCCGCCTCCACCGGAGCCGAGGCGCTCGTCGGCTGCGACCTCTCCTGCCTGCTGCACATCGCCGGTCGCGCGCACCGTGAGGGCATCGACCTGACGGTGCGGCACATCGCCGAGGTGCTCGAGGCGTGACGGACCGCCCGATCACCTACGGGGAGGGCCCGGGGCTTCGCGAGCGGACGCGGCGGGCGGTGGCCGATCGGACGCTGCGCGCCAACCTGGCGACGTCCGCCGCGACCTTCACCAGGGGTCGCGAGCGGATGCGCGAGGAGCAGGACTTCGACGCCATGCGCGAGCGGGCGAGGGCGATCCGCAGCGAGAACATCCGCCGGCTGCCGGAGCTCCTCGACCGGTTGACCGAGCGCGTGGTGGCCAACGGCGGCCGCGTGGTGCACGCGGCCACCCGCGACGCCGCGGCCGAGTACATCGTGGGGCTCGCCCGCGCCGAGGACGCGCGCGTGGTGGCCAAGTCGAAGTCGATGGCGAGCGAGGAGATCAAGCTCAACGAGGCGCTCGCCGAGGCCGGCGTGCGCGTGGTCGAGACCGACCTGGGCGAGTGGATCCTGCAGCTGGCCGGCGAGCACCCGTCGCACATCATCGCGCCGGCGGTCCACAAGAACCGCACCGAGATCGCCGAGCTCTTCCGGCGTGAGAGCGGCGAGGACGTGCCCGACGACCGCGAGGCGCTCATCGCCCATGCCCGCCGTCGCCTGCGGGAGGACTTCGCGGCCGCCGACATCGGCGTGAGCGGCGTCAACCTGGGTGTGGCCGAGAGCGGCACGCTCTGCGTGGTCGAGAACGAGGGGAACGCCCGTCTGGTGACCGCGCTTCCGCGCATCCACGTGGCGATCATGGGCGCAGAGCGTGTGGTGGCCGACTGGGAGGAGGCCGCCCACATCCTGCAGATCCTCCCGATGGCGGCCATCGGTGACGACGCGGCGACCTACGTGAACCTCATCACGGGCCCGCGGCGCGAGGGCGAGGCGGACGGGCCGAAGGAGCTCCACCTGGTCATCGTGGACGGCGGTCGCATGGCGTTGCGCGGCACCCCGATGGAGGAGGCACTTCACTGCATCCGCTGCGGCGCGTGCCTCTACGCCTGCCCCATGTGGCGCACCGTCGGCGGGCAGGCGTACGACTCCCCCTATTCCGGTCCGATCGGGGCGGTCATCACGCCGCTCCTCGAGGGCACCGCGTCACCCCGGGCGACCGAGCTGCCGTTCCTCTCCTCCCTGTGCGGGGCGTGTCACGACGCCTGCCCCGTCGGGATCCCGCTGCACGACCTGCTGGTGCGCATCCGCGGGGAGGTCCGCACGCCGGCGCACCGCCGCCGCGACGTGCTGATGCGACTGTGGAGTCGTGCGTGGCGCCACCCGATCGCCTACCGCGCCGGTGTGCGGCTCACGCGCGGTGCCCTGCGGGTCATGGGACGGCGGCGCGCGTGGCTGCGACGGCTGCCGGGGCCGGCGGGACGTTGGACCTCGGAGCGCGACATCCCGACGACGTGGCCGCCGCGCTGATCACCGGGTTTCTCGACGCGCTGGAACGCCGCCGCGCGGAGGGGCGTGTGGTCGCACCGGACCGGGTGTCGGCGGCCGTGGTCGAACGGCTGCGCGACTGGGGGGCGCGGCGGGCGATCGTGCCGGACGATCCGCTGGTCGCCGGGCTGGGCATCGCCGACGCGCTCACGACCGCCGGGGTCGAGGTGCTGGCGTGGCCGACCGACCGCCCGTGGCGGGAGCTCCTGGGCCTGGACGACGCACCGGCGACCTGCGCGATCACCGTGCCCGTCGCGGCGGTCGCCCGGCGCGGCACCCTCGTCGTGCGGGCGGCGCCGGGACACGGCCGCTCGATGGACGCGGTCGGCTGGTGGCACCTGGCGCTCCTCCCATCAGATCGTCTGGTGGCGACCCTGGCCGAGGCGCTCACGACGGCCTACGCGGGGCCGGCGCCCTCGGCGATCGCGCTGGTCTCGGGCCCCAGCCGCACCTCGGACATCGAGAAGATCACGACCTACGGCGCGCACGGCGCGCTGGCCGAGCACGTGGTCGTGATCGACGGCTGACTAGACGGGCGTCGCCGACCGCCGGTGACCGGGCGCGCGACCGCCGCCGACGAACTGCCCGACGATCACGACGAGGGCACCGGCGAGCGCGAGGACGATCCCCCACGAGGCCGAGACGCTGATCCCGACCGCAGCTGGCGGGTCGATCAGCCGCAGCACCGCGATGGCGGCGGCGACGAGGCCGCCCACGAGGGCGGCGATGCGAAGGCGCGGATCGACGAGTCCGAGCGCCATGGCGACGAACAGGACGACGATCCCCACCGCGATGAACGTGATGAGCACGTCGAGCCCGTCGAGCGCCGTGTAGACGCTGATGCCGGTGCGCTCCCTGACGACCCCCCGCGTGTCGGGCGCGTCGACGCGCACCGAGTACCAGGGAAGGAGGAGGCCCGCGATCAGGATGACCGCGCCCAGCAGCGAGATGCGGTCACCGCGCCGCAGGCGGGCCGGCCGGTCCCCTCCCGAACCGGCCGCCTGCGGCGGTGTGGTCGCTGCTCCCGTCACGCCGTGGATCCCGGGATCAGCGCTCCTGGGCCTTCATCACCTGGCCGACCGCGATGGCGATCGCGCCGATCAGGCCGATGAAGATGCCGACGCCACGGCTCGCGTCGATGCCGTCGGGGACGGGGATCGAGATGAGCCGGAAGAGGACGAGCAGTGTGGCGACGGCGCCGATGACGAGGACGATCGGCGAGAGCGCCGCGTCCACGGTCCCCTGGGCGATGAGCAGGATGAGCGCGACGACGGCGATCGATCCGATCAGAAGCAGGATGTCCGTGTACTTCAGGGTGTCGAAGGCGTTGCTGGACACCGAGATGATTCCACCGGACACCTTGTACCAGGTGAGGAACAGCGAGATGAAGAGCACGACGGCGCCGCCCAACGAGATGCGGTCACCCTTGCCGATACGGTCGAGCATCGATTCTCCCTATGGAGATGAATAGGACGGGAGGCAGCCTATCCACCGCTTCGGCGCCATCCCCGCACCGACGGACCGCGTCACCACTTCTTCACCGTTCGTTGGTGGCTTGTCGCAGGCTTCGTCCGGTCATCGTGCGCCGGGGATTCGCGCCGCCCGTCCGCCTCGGACGGCGTCCGTCAGCCGTCCACCCAGTACGCGTCGGCCTCGATCTCGACGATCATGCGCGGATCGATGAGGCGGCGCACCTCCACCATGGTGCTGGCGGGGCGGATCGTGCCGAAGACCTCGGCGTGCGCGCGACCGATCTCGTCCCAGTCGTCGATGTCGATCGTGAAGATGCGCGTGCGCACCACGCACGACAGGTCGGCGCCGACCGCCCGCAGCGCCGCGCTGAGGTTCGTGAGCGCATGGCTCGTCTGGCCGTACGCGTCGCCCTCGGAGAGGATCGATCCGTCGGCGCCCGTGGCGGTCGTCCCGGACACCCAGATCATGTCGCCGATGCGCACGGCGCGGGAGTAGCCGACGGCCGCCTCCCACCGTGTGCCGGACACCGCGTGCCGTCGTTCGCCCATGGTCCTCCCCCGGTTGTCCGGGAACGCCGCAGATCGGGTTCGCCACGACATCCTGACAGGTGCGGGCGCAGACCCCGCACCGTGCCCCGACCACGATCCACCGCAGCCGCGGGACCGCGGCACCGTCAGGGCCGGCGCGACCGTCCGACGAGCGAACGGGCCGCGTGGCGCGTCAGCGTCGTGACGCGGCCTTCATCGCACGGTCGGCGTCGCGTTTGGCCTCGCGCTCGGCGATGCTGCGGCGTTTGTCGTACTGACGCTTTCCGCGACCCAGACCCAGTTCCACCTTGGCGCGTCCGTCGTTGAAGTACATGCGGATCGGGATGAGCGAGAGGCCCTTCTCGTTGATCGCGATCTGGATCTTCTCGATCTCGCGCCGGTGGAGCAGGAGCTTGCGGGTGCGGGTGGGTTCGTGTCCGAACCGCGCGTTGAAGTACTCGGGGATGTGCAGGCCCACCAGGTACACCTCGCCGTCGCGCACCTGCGCGTAGGCGTCGCGGATGGTGGCGCCCCGCTCGCGCAGCCCCTTGACCTCGCTGCCCATGAGCACCATGCCCGCCTCGTACCGCTCCACCATCTCGTACTCGTGGAGGGCCCGGCGGTTGCGGGCGATGTCGCGCTGGGCGTCCTGTCGTGTCTTCTTGGCGGCCATGGAACCGGACAGGTTAGCGCCCGCACGTCCACCGCCTCGACGCGCCCGCGGCGGCACCCCTCGCGGGCACCGCCGCGCACCTCCGGTTTCGGGGGACGTTCATCACCCATGTGCGGTGACGTTGACCGTCAACACTCAACTTGTGTGGTGAGACGCCGATGTCTATGGCAATGCGCGGTTCCGCGCATGGCGTTCCCGCGGGGCGCCGAATCACGCAGAGGAGGACAGATGTCGAGCGGAATGCAGCAGCTTCAGGAGATGCGCCAGCACATCCTGGATCAGATGCCCGTCGAGTCACGTTTCACGGCCGCGGACGACGCGGAGATCTCGAAGCACGCGGCCATGCTCCACGGCTGGACGGATGATCTGGTCAAGGGCTTCTACGACATGCTCTACGCCCACAAGCCCACCGAGGAGATCTTCGAGGACGGCGAGCGCCCCAAGGTCGAGTCGACGCTCCGCGCCTGGTGGAAGCGGGTCGTGGATGGACCGCGCAACGACCAGTTCTGGGACTGGATGACGTTCGTCGGGCTGGTGCACGTCGTGCGCAAGGTGAAGAACCCGATGATGATCTCCGCCTGGGGATACATCGAGGACGAGGTCGCGCAGCGTGCGGCCGGCGACCTCGGGACCGACGCCATCGCCCTCAACCGTGCGTTCGCGCGGTTCGGCAAGACCTTCAACAGCCTCGTGGCGGAGAGCTACATCCTCCACTACCTGGAGGCGGTGTCCACCTCCACGGGATCCAGCCCGCAGCTGCTCGACCGCCTCGTGCTGAACGAGATCGACCAGATGCTGAACAGCGCCCGTGGTGAGTTCAACTGATCCGACGCGTCTGAACGACGGGTCACCCCGTCACGTTCGATCCGGCGGGGTTGCTCCGGTCTCGCACGGGATGATGACCTGGAGCCCTGCGGCGATGTGGGATGGTCGGGCAAGCCGTCCCACATCGGCCGTCGCCACCGGTTCCACAACCGGTGAGCGGATGCGCTAGCGGCCCCGGCCGGGACGATCCCGCCGGCCACGCCCACGCGGCGCGGGACGCGGAGCGGGTGCGATCCCGTCGACGGGCATCAGCTCGACGCGGCCGCGCAGCGGTTCGACCGACACGACGCGCACCTCGACGCTGTCACCCAGCGCGAGCCTGCGGCCGGTCTCCTCGCCCTCCAGCAGGATGCCCAGCGGGTCGGCGTGGTACCAGTCGCCGTCGATCGAGCGGGCCGGCAGATAGCCGTCCAGTTCCAGCCGATCGCCGAACGCGACGAACACGCCGCCCTCCCCCACCCCGGTGATCTCGCCCGGGAAGACCCGGTCCGGGTCGGTGCGCACGAGGTCCTCGGTGAGGAACGCGCGGCAGATGCGGTCGGCGCGACGTTCGAGCGCTACGGCCTCGCGCTCGGTGAGCGAGCTGCGTTCGGCGGCGAGCGTCAGGTCGCCCAGATCCTCGGAGGCGGGTCCGATCCCCAGCGAGTCGAGGAGCGCCCGGTGCACCAGGAGGTCCGGGTAGCGCCGGATCGGTGACGTGAAGTGCAGGTACGCGGCGCTCGCAAGGCCGGAGTGGGACATGTGGTCCACGGCGTAGAAGGCCTGTCGCAGCGACTGCAGCACCAGCACCGGCAGGCCGCGCGCACCGCCGTGCACGGCGACGTGACGGGTGATGGCCTCCGCGGCGATCGATGCCACCCGCTCGCACTCGGTCGGGGTGAGCGGCTCGTCGGGGATCGGCGGCAGCGCGACGCCGAGGGCCTCGAGCCGTTCGACCAGGAGCATCACGCTGCGTTCGGCCGGTTCGGCGTGGTGACGGTAGACGCCGGCGTGGCCACGGGCCAACAGGTGCTGTGCCACCGCCTCGTTGGCGGCGATCATGCAGTCCTCGATCAGGCGGTGCGACGCCGTCTGGATCTCCAGCTCGATCCCCGCCACGCGGCCCTCGTCGGTGAACGTGAACGACGGTTCGGCGCCCTCGATCTCGAGCGCACCCCGGGAGCGGCGGCGGGCACGGAGTCGTTCGGCGGCCTCGCGTGCCAACGCGATGTCGGCCTCGAGCTCCTGGTCGTCCAGCGTCCCTCCGGCGAACAGCCGGTCGACCTCCGGGTAGGTGAGCCTGCGCCGCGAGTGGATGGTGGAGCGGAAGAAGCTCGACCGGCGCACCTCGCCGTCCGGTGAGATCGCGAGCTCGGCGGTGACGGCGGCGCGGTCCTCGCCGGGCCGCAGGCTGCAGATGTCGTTGGAAAGGCGCCGGGGGAGCATCGGGTCGACCAGACCGGGCAGGTAGACGGAGTTGCCGCGCCGCGCCGCCTCCCGGTCGATCACACCGCCGATGTCGACGAACGCGGAGACGTCGGCGATGTGGACCCACAGTGTGATGTCGTCACCGTCACGTGCGACCGCGATGGCGTCGTCGTGGTCCTTGGCGCCCTCGGGGTCGATGGTGATGACCCGCTGGTGGGTCATGTCGCGCCGGCCCCGGTCGGAGGCGGTGTCCCGCGACGCGACCTCGTCCGCCGCGTCGTTGACCACCCGGCCGAACGGACGTCCCAGTCCCTCCGAGGCGAGGAGCGCGGCCATCGCGGCTCGGGCCGAGCGCGCGGGGCCGTGCACCGCGACGATGCGGGGCGACCCGCGACCGGCGACGGCGGTGACCAGGTCGCCCATCGCGCCCATCCGGCCCTGGCGTCCGAGACGCAGGGGCGGTCCGGACTCGAAGACCGGTTCGACCGCCAGGCCGCGCCCCGCGCCGACGAGGCGACCGACCACGACCGTCCCGGGATGGGGACGGGGGTCGCGCCGGGTCAGGAACCGCCTCCGGCCGCCACGGTGAGGGCGCGATCGAGCGCCTCGTCCTTGGGCGTATGGGGGTTGTCGCTCGCCTTGACGTCCGGTTCGAGTCCGCGCTTGCCGAGGTCGTACCCGTCGGGGGTGAGGTAGCTCGCGACGGTGAACTTGACGGCGCCGCCGTTGGAGAGCACGCGGGTGGTCTGGATGAGCGCCTTGCCGAACGTGCGCGTGCCCACGAGCTTCGCCCGGTCGGCGTCGCGCAGCGCACCGGCCACGACCTCGCTGGCGCTCGCGGAGTTCTGGTCCACCAGGATGACCACCGGCTGGTCGCCGATCGCCTTCTCGCCGGAGCTCGTGAGCTTCTCGGCCTCACCGCTGCGGTCCCTGCTGGTGGCGACCGGCTGGCCGTCGCCCAGGAAGATGCCGACGACCTTCTCGGCCTCGTTCAGGAGGCCGCCCGGGTCACCGCGCAGGTCGAAGACGACCGCCGTCACCTTCTTCTCCATGAGCGAGTCGACCTCCTTGCGAAGTGCGGTCGCCGATCCCGTCGTGAACCGATCCAGTCGCACGTAGCCGATGCGTTTGCCGGCGACCGTCTCGACGCGCGAGCTCGTGACGACGTCGTGGATCTCGGCACGGGTCATGGTGTAGTCGCGGGTGGCGGCCTTCGCGCGCTGGATCCTGAGGGTGACCTCGGTGCCCTCCTCGCCCTTGACCGTGTCCATGACCTGGCGCAGGTTCTTGGGCGACACCGGCTTGCCGTCCACGGCCACGATCACGTCGCCCGCCTTCACGCCGGCCTTGGCCGCGGGACCGCCGGGCATCACGCTCACCACGCCGGCCTTCCCGTCCGCCGGGTTCCAGACGATGCCCACGCCCACATAGGTGCCGGAGCGCGTGTGGAGGAACCTGGCGTACTCGTCCTTCGTGAAGTACTCGGTGTACGGGTCGCCGATCGCCTTGACCGCGGCGGCGGCCGACGCGTCCTGCATCTTCTCGAGGATCTTCGGGTCGATCGGCCGGTAGTAGTCGGACTCCAGCAGCGACATGACCTGGTGGCCGGCCGTGGTGCGCGAGGGTTCGATCAGACGGTCGCGGATGCCCGATGGGGCCTGGTCGAGGCCGCTCTGGCGCGGGTGGCCACCGATCCAGATGCCCATGACGAAGACCGCGGCCACGAGGACCATGGCGAGGGCGAACGAGCCGATGCGCCTGAGCCGGGTGCGGGTCGGATTGGTGGACTCACTCACTCGGCCCGATTGTAGAGCGAACCGGGCGCGTCACGTCGAACGCGGGTCCGACGCCCGTCGCGTCGTTGCGACACCGGCCCGGGCGGGCGCGTCCGATGGGACGTGCCCGCCCGAACGGGCGGCGCGGGGCGTCAGCGCCTGCCGGCGGCCTTCGCCTTCGCGGCGGCCTTCGCCTTCGCGGCGGCCTTCGCCTTCGCGGCGGCCTTCGCCTTCGCGGCGGCCTTCGCCTTGGCAGCGGCCTTCGCCTTGGCCGGGCCCTGGTGCTTCACGTGGCCCTTCCCGTGGCCGTGGCCCTTCCCGTGGCCGTGGCCCTTCCCGTGGCCGTGGCCCTTCCCGTGGTCGTGACCGATGCCGCGCGGCGGCGTCCAGTCGTGACGGGGACCGTTGCCACGGTCACGACCGGTCCCGGTGAGGATGGCGAAGATGTCGGTCTGGTCGATCGTGCCCTGGACGTTCACGCCCAGCGGGCCCTTCGCCCAGACGGGCACCTGCGCGCCGGTGTGACCGTGCGACGCGCCCTCGCGGCTGGCGGTGCCGTAGGCGACCCGCATCGGCGCACCGTCGACCGTCGAGAGCGTGGCGTACGCGGTCACCGCCGCCGGGGTCTGCTCGGCGTTGATGATCTGCGACGTGTGCGAGTGGTCGGCGGTGACGATCACGAGCGTGTCGGGGTGGTCCTTCTGGTAGTCGAGCGCCACGCCGACGGCCTTGTCGAAGGCCAGCATCTCGCCGATCTGCCCGCAGGCGTCGGCGGCGTGGTCACGCTTGTCGATGGACGCGCCCTCCACCTGCAGGGTGAAGCCCTTCCTGTTGGTCTCGAGGAGCTTGATCGCCTTGTCGGTCAGCTCCGCCAGCGACGGCTCGTTGGCCGGGCGGTTGGTCTCGACGCACTTGGTGGTCGCGCTGCCGCCGTCGACCTGCGGGTTGTAGCCCGGGTTGGCGGTGCGCCAGGCGTCGGACCGCGCGGTGAGCGTCGCGAACTCGGTGGTCATGTTGCTTCGGTTGAACAGGCCGAACACCTTGCCGTTGCGAAGCGACGTGACCGAGGCGAGCTCGTCGGCCGTGCGCGGCTGCTGCGTGTAGCCCTTGCTGCGGGCGTAGTCGAGGACGTTGGTGGTGCCACCCGCGTCGAGCGGCTGCTCGAACCGGGAGAGGCCACCGCCGAGGTAGACGTCGAAGCCGGAGTCGACCTGCTGCTCGGCGATGGAGCCGAGGCCGCCGGCGGCCTTGGTCTCACTGGGGCAGAGCGACCGTGCGTCGTTGGGGCCCTGGCACGCGCGCTGCGAGATGTGCGCGGACGGAGCGCCCGGGGTGGCGTCGGTGATCTCGGCCGTGGACACGTTGCCGACCGACTTGCCGGCGTCGCGGGCGATCTCCATGAACGTGCGGTACCCCTCGTTGGAGCCGGGGACGTTCGTGGCGGAGGACGGGCCCTGGGCCAGGCGACCGTCGACGGTGCGCTTGCCGGTGGACCACGCGACGGCGGTCGGGGCCGAGTCGCCGACGTAGTTGGGCGGGTACGGGGCGGACGGGGCCGGGGACAGGACGTAGTGGATGGACGACCCGCGGAAGGGGAGCTCGTCCATGCGCAGGCGCCCGTCGGCGCCCTTGCCGTAGTAGCGACCCGAGGTGACCTCGGAGTCGCCCATGCCGTCACCGATGAGGAGGATGACGTTCTTCGGGGTTGATGGGTCGATCGCGGCCAGGAGCTTCGCCGCGGGGTCGTCGGCGGTGGCGCGATGGGCGACCGCGACGGTCGTGGCGGTGAGAGCGGCGGCCACGCCGGCGATCGCGATTCTGCGTGTTGTGGTGCGCAACGCAGGTTCCTTTCGAATCGATTCGGGAGGCGGCGCCCGCGGGTGGAGACCGGGGCGCTCGACCGCACGTTCCCCCACGACCGACCGTGGCGCGTGTCGATGACCTGACGGGCCGGTGACAATCCGAATGCGTGCGGCGGAGGTCGCGACGCCGGACCGCGCCGACGGACGCGCGCACACACGAAGGTCCCCGCAAACGCGGGAGATGACGAGCCGGGCGCCGACCGGCGGTGCGGGGACGGCCCGGTGCGACGCCGGTCCGCGATCCGTCATCGTCCCGACCCGGAACGGTCACGAGGACGGCGCGCCCGGCCACCAGCGGCGGCCGATTCACGGGCGCGACGCGCGTTCACGCACACCGCGGGTGACAACCGGGGTCCATCCCAGGGCGCGTCGACGACGCGGGCCCAGGAATCGTCAGTGGGGTCCGACCGTCACCGGTGTGGCGCGAGGTGTGTCTCGCGCCACACCCGAAAACCGTGCAAATCGCAACGTTCGTCGACCGAGACCGTCGACGAACGTTGCCTCCCACCTAGACCTTGAGGAACCGCCGCAGCGTGATACCGCTGCCGAGCGCACCCATGAGCGCCCCCGCGACGACGAGGACGACCGCCATCACGCCGAACGAGATGGTGGTGTCACCCTGCGTCTGCAGCGGGCTGGTGCCGATGTCGAGCACCTTGTCGACGATGAGGAGCTTGGTCGCCACCAGCAGGACCACCGCGGCGATCGCGCCGATCAGGCCGAAGACGAGTCCCTCGATGACGAAGGGCCATCGGATGAACCAGTTGGTGGCGCCCACGAGGCGCATCACCTCCACCTCGCGTCGTCGCGCGAAGATTGACAGGCGGATCGTGTTGCCGATGAGGAGGATGGCCGCGATCACGAGCAGCACCATCAGCCCGCCGGCGCCCCAGCTGAGGATGCGCGCGGCCGACAGGAACTGCTTGGTCGTCTCCATGTTGACGCTGAAGCCCTTTGGCGTCACGTTGTCCTTGAGCCAGTACGGCAGGCCGTTCAGGTCGTCGACGATCCGCTCGTTGTTGGCCGGGTCGTCCGGCTGGATGACGATGGTCGCGGGCAGCGGGCTCTCAGGCAGCAGGTCGAAGGCGTCCGGGTACTTGCTGCGCTGTTCCTTGAGCACGTCGGCCTTGGACATGAACCGCACGCTCTGCACGTTGGGGTGCGCCTGCACCGCCGCGATGGCCTTGTTGATCTCGTCGCCGGTCGCGTCCAGCTTGATGAACGCCCGCAGGTCGAGCTTCTCCTTCTGGGTGTCCAGGAGGTTCTGGGTCCAGAAGAACACGGCCAGGAAGAACCCGAGGGTCGCGATCGCGATGAGCACGGTCGCGGTGGCCGCGAACGACACCGCGGCGTTGCCGCGAATGGAGCGGAACGCCTCGAGGCTGAAGAACTTGAATCGACCGCTCACCTACATCCCCCCTCGCTGGTAGGCGCCGCGACGTTGGTCGCGCACCAGCTTGCCGTGCTGGAGCTCGATGACGCGCATCTGCATCTTGTCCACCAGGTCACGGTCGTGCGTGGCCATGATCACGGTGGTGCCGGTCCGGTTGATGCGGTAGAGCAGCTGCATGATCCCGATCGACGTCTCCGGGTCGAGGTTGCCGGTGGGCTCGTCCGCGATGAGGAGCGCCGGGTGGTTGACGAACGCCCGCGCGATGGACACGCGCTGCTGCTCACCACCGGAGAGCTCGTTGGGATAGCGGCCCGACTTCTCGGCGAGGCCGACAAGCGCCAGGATCTCGGGCACCTTGCGTCGGATCGAGCGATGGGAGTCGCCGGTCACCTCGAGCGCGTAGGCCACGTTCTCGGCGACGGTGCGGCGCGGAAGCAGCTTGTAGTCCTGGAAGACGCAGCCGATCTCGCGCCGCAGGTACGGCACCCGCTTGTGCTGCATCTTCGTGAGGTCGCGCGTGCCGACCAGCAGGCGCCCCTCGTCGATCTCGAGCTCGCGGATGAGCAGGCGGATGAACGTCGACTTGCCGGAGCCCGACGCACCGACCAGGAAGACGAACTCACCCGAGTCGATGGTGAGCGAGACGTCGTCCAGCGCGGTCACGTCGGGTGCGTACCGCTTGACGACGTTCTCGAAGACGACCATGGGCCCGTCGCCCGGGCGGAGCATGGATCCCCGCTTGCCGCGCCGGGACTTGGCCGGTGCCGCGGCGGGCGCCGGCTCCGGCTCGTCCGCCCACAGGTCGTCGGCGGTCGGCTCGGGGATCGTCTGCGTGCCGGTCGTCTCGGGGGTCCGCGTCACCTCGGTGGGGTGGTCCGCGGCCTGCTCCGGCCGGCGGTCCACGGGTTCGAGCGACCCGGTGTCGCCGGGGTGCTCGTCCGGTGTGTCGCTGTTCGGTGTGAGATCGGTCATGAGCGCTTCCAGTCGATCAGCCAGGGTAGCCCGCCTCGTTGCACGTGATCACGCACGGGTTCCGGGCGAACCGTGCCCGTACCCATTCGAACCGTCCATCCAGAACCCTGCACGGCCGGGATCAGCCGGATGTCACCGATCGCGTGCGCGCACGACGCTCCAGCTCGGCGCGGATGAAGCCGTCCAGGTCACCGTCGAGGACGGCCTGCGCGTTGCCGACCTCGTGCTCGGTGCGCAGGTCCTTGACCATCGTGTACGGGTGGATCACGTACGAGCGGATCTGGCTGCCGAAGCCGATGGTCTGCGACTCGCCGCGGCTCTTCGCCGCCTCCTCCTCGCGACGCTCGATCTCCAGCTGCACCAGGCGCGAGCGCAGCATCGACATGGCGGTCGCGCGGTTCTGCATCTGGGAGCGCTCGTTCTGGCACTGCACCACGATGCGGGTGGGCAGGTGGGTGATCCGCACCGCCGACTCGGTCTTGTTGACGTGCTGGCCACCGGCACCGCTCGCACGATAGGTGTCGACCTTGAGGTCCTTGTCCTCGATCTCGACCTCGACGGTGTCGTCGACCAGCGGGCTCACCTCGACGGCGGCGAACGACGTCTGACGACGGTGGGCGGAGTCGAACGGCGAGAGGCGCACCAGACGGTGGACGCCCCGCTCGGCCGAAAGCAGCCCGTAGGCGTTGCGGCCCTCCACGGAGAAGGTGGCGCTCTTGATGCCCGCCTCCCCGCCCTCCTGCGACTCCTTCAGGTCCACGCGCAGGCCGCGATCCTGCGCCCAGCGGCTGTACATGCGCAGGAGCATCTCGGCCCAGTCCTGGGCGTCGGTGCCGCCCTCACCGGCGTTGATCGTGACGATGGCGCCGCCGCCGTCGTGTTCCCCGGAGAAGAGCCGTTCCTCCTCCAGCGCGGCCAGGTGCGCGTCGGCCCGGTCGAGTCCGGCCGCCAGGTCGACCACGAAGGCGGCGTCGAACTCGCCGTCGGCCTCGTCGGCACGGGCGATCTCGGCCAGCTCCGCGGCGTCGTCCAGCTCGCTGACGAGGTCGGTGTAGTCGGCGAGACGCTGCGTGGTCTGGCTGTGATCGGCCGAGACACGCGCCGCGTTCTTCTGGTCGTCCCAGAAGCCCGGCGCCTGCATCGACGACTCGAGCTCCGCGATGCGCGCCTGAAGCTCCGACGGGTTGAGGTACTCGCCCAGCATGGTGGCCCGCTCGCGCAGACGCCCCAGTCGCTGGACGACCTCCTCGATGCGGTGTTCGTCGTCGCTCATCGCGTCCCGCCCAGGTCTAGGCGCCGTGGCACTTCTTGTACTTCAGACCCGACCCGCAGGGGCACGGGTCGTTGCGACCGACGCGGTCCCACTCGTCGGTGCGGCGCTGCTCGACCGGCGGGGGCTCCGCGACGGCCGTCGGGGCACCCGCGGTCTCGGTGCCGTCCTCGCTGACCGTGACCATCCCCTGGTCGGCGGCGTCGAAGCCCTGCATCGGGTCCTCGGCGAACGTGTAGTCGACCTCGGTGGGCTGCTGCAGCTCGACCTCCGGCGCACGCTCGACCTCGATGTGGAACATGTAGCGGACGAACTCGCGCCGTACGTCGCCCATCATCTCGTCGAAGAGCTCGCCGCCCTCGATCCGGTACTCGGAGAGCGGATCCTTCTGCGCGAGGCCGCGCAGGTGGATGCCCTCGCGCAGGTAGTCCATGTTGTAGAGGTGCTCGCGCCAGTGCTGGTCGACGACAGACAGGAGCACGTAGCGCTCGACGTCGCGCAGGAGGGGCTCCCCCGTCTCGTCGTTCTGCCCCATCTCCTCCTCGCGCCGCTCGTACGCCTCCATGGCGTCGTCCTCCAGCCGGTCGAGGAGCTCGTCGCGCTGCAGGTTGGGCAGGTCCAGGTCCTCGGGGCCGAACGACACCGGGTAGTACGTGTTGAGCTGGGTGAAGAGGCGGTCGAGCTCCCAGTCGCGCGGCGGTGAGACGTCGTCATCGAACTCGTCGACCACCGAGACGAGCGCCTCGGCGATCCAATCCTTCGCCTTCTCGGAGATGTCGGCGCCCTCCAGCACCTGGCGGCGCTCACTGTAGACGACGGTGCGCTGCAGGTTGAGCACGTCGTCGTACTCCAGCACGCGCTTTCGCACGCCGAAGTGCTGCTCCTCGACCTTGCGCTGCGCGCCCTCGACCGTCTTGGTGAGGATGCCGGCCTCGATCGGCACGTCGTCGCCGGGACCCAGTCGGTCGAGCACCCGGTACATGCGGTCGCCGGAGAAGATGCGGATCAGGTCGTCCTCGGCCGACAGGTAGAAGCGCGTGCGGCCCGGGTCACCCTGACGTCCGGAACGACCGCGCAGCTGGTTGTCGATGCGCCGGCTCTCGTGGCGCTCGGTGCCGATGACGTAGAGGCCGCCCAGGTCCGGGACACCCTCGCCGAGCTTGATGTCGACGCCACGACCGGCCATGTTGGTCGCGATGGTGACCGAGCCCTGCTCACCGGCGTCCTTGATGATGTCCGCCTCGCGGTCGTGCTGCTTGGCGTTGAGGACGTTGTGCGGGACGCCGCGGCGGGTCAGCTTGTCGGAGAGCATCTCCGAGACCTCGACCGAGATGGTGCCGACGAGGACCGGCTGACCGGCCTCGTGGCTCTCGGCGATGTCCTCGACCACGGCGTTCCACTTGGCGTCCTTGGTCTTGAAGATGTAGTCGTTCTCGTCCCTGCGCGCCACCGGCCGGTTGGTGGGGATGGACACGACGTCGATCTTGTAGATCTTGTCGAACTCGGTGGCCTCGGTGGCCGCCGTACCGGTCATTCCGCTGAGCTTCTCGTACATGCGGAAGTAGTTCTGCAGCGTGATGGTCGCGAGGGTCTGGTTCTCCTCGCGGATCGCCACACCCTCCTTGGCCTCGATGGCCTGGTGGAGGCCCTCCGAGTAGCGCCGCCCCTCGAGCACGCGACCGGTGAACTCGTCGACGATGACGACCTCACCGTCGCGGACGATGTACTCCTTGTCGCGGTGGTAGAGGGCATGCGCCCGCAGCGCCTGGACCAGGTGGTTGACGAGGCCGGTGTTGACGCCCAGGTAGAGGTTCTCGATGCCGAGACCCTTCTCCACCTTCTCGACGCCGCTCTCGGTGGGGGCCACCGTGCGCTGCTTCTCGTCGATCTCGTAGTCCTCGCCCTTCTTGAGGGTGGGCACCACGCGCGCGAAGCGGTAGTAGGTGTCGGCCGCCGCCTCCGGCACACCGGAGATGATGAGCGGGGTGCGGGCCTCGTCGATGAGGATCGAGTCGACCTCGTCCACGATGCAGAAGTAGTGGCCGCGCTGGACGCAGTCCTCCAGGCGGACCGCCATGTTGTCGCGCAGGTAGTCGAACCCGAACTCGCTGTTGGTCCCGAAGGTGACGTCGCACGCGTACTGGGCGCGCCGCTCCTCCGGGGTCAGGTCGGGGACGATCACGCCCACGCTGATCCCGAGCATCTCGTAGATGGGGCGCATCCACTCGGCGTCACGGCTCGCCAGGTAGTCGTTGACCGTGACCATGTGGACGCCGCGTCCGAGCAGGGCGTTCAGGTAGACGGCCGGCACCGCGGTGAGCGTCTTTCCCTCACCGGTCTTCATCTCGGCGACGGCACCCTGGTGCAGCACGTCGGCGCCCACCATCTGGACGTCGTAGTGACGCATCCCGAGCGAGCGGCGCGCGGCCTCCCGCACGACGGCGAACGCCTCCGCCTTGATCGCCTCGAGCGACGACGGGTCCTCGAGGTCGATGCGGGACCTGAAGTCGTCGGTCTTGGCGCGCAGCTCGTCGTCGCTCAGCGCCTCGATGTCGGCCTCGTAGCGGGCGACCTCGTCGGCGAACGCGTGGCGGCGCTTCATCTTCCGGCCTTCGCCGGTGCGGAACAGCTTGTTGAGAAGATCGCTCACGAACCGTGCCTCATTCGGGAAATGGACCGACGGGCAATCGTAGCAACCCGGTCCGGGACGAATCTTTCGTCGATGGTCCCGCAGCCATGCATGAAGCCTCGATTCGTCCCGGTTCTTCGATGCATCGCCATCAGACGCACACGACTCGGGGACGACCTCTGTCGACGGTCAGCCAGGGCAACGCGGACGGCAGGCACGTGCGTTCGCCTGACCGGCGAACGCGGAGGCGCCCTTCGGCGCCCCCGCAACCGCCTGGGGATCCCCCCAATGGGGCCCCGTGCAGCCGACGGTGGCGTCGACCGCGACGGCCCCGCGATCGGCCCGGTTCCATGATGGATCGCCATCAGACGCACACGACTCGGGGACGACCTCTGTCGACGGTCACGTACCGGCAGTCGCACAGGGCAGGCACCTGAGTTTGGCCGGGCGGCGAACGCGGCGGCGCCCTTCGGCGCCCCCGCAACCGCCTCAACGGATGGGGAGCGTCGGCCGACGGCGGCTGTCCCGCGTTCGCCGTCTCAAGCGGTCCGCGCAAGCCTGGTGCCTGGCACGTAACTTGCGCATTGCCCGCCCACTCGTCGAGCGTGTCGTTCGATTGAACGTCCCTCATCGTTCAATCGAACGATGAGGACCGTTCATTGTTTGCGATGTCGATCGCGGTTTGCGACGGATTCGGCACGATCGTGGCCGAGCCGATGGCGCTTCGTCACGAATCGTCACGCGTTCGTTGCACCCGCGTGACGTACCCCCGGCTCGGTCGGCGGGGCCCGATTCCCGGTCCGGTTCCGATCGAAGGGTCGGGCGCCGTCGAATCACAACCGCGCACGGTGGTCAGTCTGCCCGCCGACGACCGCGGGGGCGCCCTTCGGCGCCCCCGCGAAACCACTCGACATCACCGGAGGGATCGTCCGCCGGCCGGAGGTATCGCTCCCGCCGCCGACGATGCCCCGCGGGCTCAGCTCGCCGAGATCAGCCCCAGGTCGCCGTCGCGCCGACGGTAGAGGACCGTCACCGCCTCGCCATCATCCGCGTTGCGGAACACGTAGAAGTCGTGGCTGACGAGGTCCATCTGGTCGGCGGCCTCGCCCACGGTCATGGGTGCCATCTCGAAGCGCTTCTCCTTGACCACCTGAAGCGGCGCGTCCTCCACCTCGAGCACGTCGACATCCGCCGCGACCACCACGGGCTCGACGGGCGGCGCCACGTCCTCCAGTCGCTCGTACCGACCCCGGTTGCGCCGGTCGCGGTACTTGCGGGCCTGCCGCTCGAGCTTCTGGGCCGCGTGGTCGATGGCCGCGTACATGTCGCGGTCCGCCTCACGGACCCGCAGCACGGGCCCCTTGGTGCGGACGGTCATCTCGCAGACCTGGTTGAGCTCGATGCTGGGGTTTCGCTCCACGGAGAGCTCGACCTCGACCTGCGTCGCACTGCCGCCGGGAAGGAGCTTTCCGAGCTTTTCGAGCTTCTTCTCCGCGTGGTCATGCAGGGCATCTGTGACCGCGAGGTTCTTGCCTTTCACATGTAGATCCATGTGTCTCCTCGATTGCTCGTCTGGTCTCCAGATCGTAGCCCACCCGTCCGTCGACATGGCCGCTGCGACGGGTCGATCGGCCCACGGCGACTCAACCGTGCTCCACGCGCGCGAACACGACGGCACCCACCCGTCGCACACCGGCACGACGCAGCGCGAGGGCGCAGGCCGCGAGCGTCGCCCCCGTCGTCATGACGTCGTCCACGAGGACCGCCGCGCCCGGATGGGACGCCCCGGAGGCGGCGACGAACGAACCCTGCACCTGCCGGCGACGGGCGCTTCGCGACGCGCCCCGCTGCGGGGGCCCGTCCCCCACCCGCTCGACGAGCGCCGCGACGGGGTTGCCCCAGCGCCGGGCAAGCGCACGGGCGATGAGCTCCGCCTGGTTGAAGCCGCGCTCCCGCGACCGGGCCGGGGTGAGCGGGACCGGGACGAGCGGAAGGGCCGCCGGCACCGGTGCGACCGCCCCGACGAGCACGTCGGCGATGCAGTCGGCGAGGCGCGTGCGGCCGTGGTCCTTGAGCGCGCCCGCGACGGCGCCGGCCACCGGTCCGTAGGCGGCGGCGTGACGGGTGCACGCGAGATGCCGTGGACAGTGCACGCAGTCGCGCACCGCGATCGGCCACGGGTGTCCGCAGCGCGTGCACCCGATGCCGACCCCTCGGACGAGCCCCGCACGGCAGCCGGCGCAGATCGGCGGCCCCGGCAGCCGGCAGGACGCGCAGGTCGACGGGACGAGGACGTCGAGGAGGCGGTGGGTGAACGACATGGCGACACCATCGCGCGGCCGTCCGTCACGGCGCACCGCGTGATGGCGACGGAATCGACACGACATCGTGACGGGATCGCCGCGACGATCCGCCCGCCGGTCAGACGGCCGCGGCGTCCAGTGCGGCGCGGAGGGTCCGGTCGTACGGCGGCCGGTGGACACCCTGTTCGGTGACGATCGCCGAGACCAGACGGGCGGGGGTGCGGTCGAACGCCGGGTTGGCGACCGGCGCGTCATCCGGGGCGGCGGGTCGTCCGAACAGATCGACGGCGACGACCTCCTCGCGTGCGCGCTCCTCGATGGGGATCTCGGCGGCGGTCGGCAGGCTCAGGTCGAGCGTGGAGGTCGGCGCGGCGACGATCATGGGGATGCCGTGCTCACGCGCCAGGATCGCCAGGCCGTACGTGCCGATCTTGTTGACCACGTCGCCGTTGGCGGCGATGCGGTCGGCGCCCACCACGACGTGGGTCACGCGTCCCGCCGCCATCATCGCGGCGGCCATGTTGTCCGTGATGAGCGTGTGCGCGATGGCGTCCTGGGCCAGTTCCCACGCCGTGAGCCGTGCGCCCTGCAGGAGCGGGCGCGTCTCATCGACGAGAACACGCACGGTCGGGTCAGCGGCGTGGGCCGCCCGCACCACGCCGAGGGCGGTGCCGTACCCACCGGTGGCGAGCGCGCCGGCGTTGCAGTGGGTGAGGATGCGCGCGCCGCGGTGGATGAGCGTGCGACCGTGGGCGCCGATGGCCTCGCACCGCGCGACCTCGTCGGCGTGGATGCGTCGCGCCGAGTCGACGAGCGCGTCGACCAGGGCCGCCGGTGCGCCCACATGGCCGTCGATGACCGCCCGCTGCCGCTCGACCGCCCATGCCAGGTTGACCGCCGTGGGACGCGACACCGCGAGCACCGCGCACGCCTCCGCGAGCTCGCGTCGCAGTCCCTCCTCGTCGTCCGGACCACGCTGGGCCGCGAGGGCGACCCCCATGGCCCCCGCGACGCCGATCGCAGGCGCCCCCCGCACGACCATGTCGCGGATCGCCCCGTCGACCTCCCGCCAGTCGGTGTAGGTCACCGTCACCCGCTCGGCCGGCAGCCGCGTCTGGTCGAGCATCCGGACCTCACCGTCGCCCAGGGCGATGATGTCGGTCGGCGCGATGGCCGAAGGCGCCGCGCTCACCCGAACTGCGCCGTGCGGCCGGTGTGGAGATTGGCGAGCGATGTCTTCAGACGGTCGATCATCTCGATGGGCCCGGGATCCACCCCACCGGCGACCGCGAGGTACAGCGAGACGTAGTCGCCCATCATCACGAGGTCGGCCAGGCGCCCGAACGCCGTCGCACCATCCGCCGTCACGCCGACGACCACGCGCACGTTGGGCTCCATCAGCTCGCGCAGCACGGTGAACCTGCGGATGACCTGCGGGTGGTGGCGCGGGTCCTGGATGAAGACGGCCGATGCCGGGATCTCGAGCTTGGGCAGCCCCTCGAGCCCCACGATCTCGTTGTGGTTGTGCTCGGGGAGCACGCCGGAGAACGCCGGCAACTTCGCGTTCTCGTTGATCTGACATTTCCAGCGATAGGCCACCGGTGCGGTCGCGCCGGCACCGAGGATCATGGGGAGCGTGCCCTCCAGGAGCCGCGCCACCTGCTTGGCGGCGTTCTCGTCCTCGGGGACCTCCGGCCCGTACATCCCCACGGCCGCCTCGAAGATGCGACGACCGTCGTCCAGGTCGGCGTCGATCGACTCCAGCACCTCCATGCGCGTGAGGATGACGAGGAGGATCCCCAGCATCTGCACCACGGCCGCACGCGGCATCGGCGCCGGCGGCGGGGTGAACACCGGGACGTCCTGCGGGCGGTAGTGGGCGTCGAGCTTGCCGCCGGTGGTGACGGCGATGGCCGGACAGGTCCGGTCGACGGCGTCCATCATGCACGTGAGGGTCTCCTCGGTCGTGCCCGAGTACGAGCACGCGATGACGAGGGTCGACTCCCCCACCCACCCCGGGAGCGTGTAGTCGCGCACGACGCGGACAGGGCGGCGAAGACGCTCCCAGAAGGTCCCGACGATGAGGTCGGCGGCCGACGCCGAACCGCCCATGCCGCAGATCACCACATCGCTCACCGCGTCCGGCGGATACGGGATGTCCACCGATCGCGCATGTGCGACCGCCTCATCGAGCACAGCGGCCGATACCGCCGCCTGTGCGAAGAGGCCGAGGGAATCGGCGGCCACGACGCCGGGGCCGTCCAGATCGATCATGTCGTCGCCCCCTCGCGGGTGGTCTCGTGGATGACGGCTCCGGTGGCGACCGTCTCGTCCGTCAGGGTGACGCCGTCGGCGATGCGCGCACGATCACCGGCGACCGTCCCGACGAGCCGTGCGTCGTCCCCGACCGTGACCCCGTCGCCCAGGATGGTGTCGCGCACGACCGCATCGGTGCCGATCGCGCACCCGACGCCGACCACCGAGCGCTCGACCACCGCGCCGCCGGCCACGCGGGTGTCGGCGGCGAGCGTGGCCCGGTCCCCCACCCGGCAATCACCGGCCAGGACGACGTCGGCGCCCAGGTGGCGGTCGCCGGTGGGCGACTCGGTGTGCACGACGCCGCCGAGGACGTCCAGATGGGCCTCCAGGTACGAGTCGGGCGTGCCGATGTCGCGCCAGTAGGCGTCGCTTGCGAACCCGGCCAGCCGGCCCTGCTCCGCCAGGACCGGGAAGATGTCGCGCTCGATCGAACTGGGGACCCCGGCGGGGATCGACTGCAGCACCGAGGGTTCGAACAGGTACGTGCCGGCGTTGATGAGAAACGGCTCACCCGGGCGCAGCTGGCTCGCGTCGGGCTTTTCGAGGAACGCCTCGACCCGGTGGTCGGCGAAGCAGCGCACCAGCCCGTACCGCGACGGGTCGTCCACCGGCGTCAGCGCCAGCGTACCGTCCACACCGTCCGCCGCGTGCTGGGCCGCGAGCGTCGCCAGGTCCAGGTCCGTCAGCACGTCGCCGTTCAACACGAGGAGCGGTGCCGAGACGTCCAGTTCGGATTCGGCGTTGCGGATGGCGCCGCCGGTACCGAGGGGTTCGGGGTCGACGACGTACGAGAGCCGCATCGCCACACCCGCCCCGTCGCCGAAGTGCGACCGCAGCGCGTCGGGCAGATACCCGCACGAGAACACGACGTGGTCCACGCCGAACCGCCGCAGGTGGTCCAGCTGATGCTCGACGAACGGACGGTCGACCAGGGTCATCATCGGCTTGGGCCGCGTGTCGGTGAGCGGACGCAGCCGCGTCCCCTGCCCGCCGACCAGGATCACCGCCTGTGTGAGCTTCATCGCTCTCCTTCCAGGCCGTTCTCGGAACGGCCGATCCCCTCGTAGCGTCCACCCGCACCCGCGATCGCGGACGGATCGAGCGCGTTGCGTCCGTCGACGACGAGCCGCGGCTCGGCCATCGACGCCACCACGGCCGTCCAGTCGAGCCCGATGAACTCGGGCCACTCCGTCACGACGACGACGGCGTTGACACCGCGGACGGCCTCCATCGGATCGGTCACGAACTCCACGCCGCGAAGCCGACCGCGCGCGGTGTCCAGCGCCACCGGGTCGGTCACACGGACCGTCGCCCCCTCGGCCAGCAGACGCGAGGCGAGCACGAGGCTGGCGGCCTCGCGGATGTCGTCGGTGCCGGGCTTGAACGCCACGCCGAGGAGGGCGACCGTGGCATCGGCCAGGTCCAGGTGCTTGCGCAGCTTGCCGACGACGCGCCGCTTCTGCAGCTCGTTGACCTCGATGACCGCCGTGAGGAGCTGGAAATGGTAGCCGGAGTTGCCCGCCAGCTGCTTGAGCGCCGACACGTCTTTGGGAAAGCACGAGCCCCCGAAGCCGATGCCGGCGTTCAGGAACTGCCGGCCGATGCGGCGATCGAAGCCCATGCCGTCGGCCACGCTCACCACGTCCGCGCCGACCTCCTCGCACACGTTGGCGATCTCGTTGATGAAGCTGATCTTGGTGGCCAGGAACGCGTTGGACGCATACTTGATCATCTCGGCGGTGGGCACGTCGGTGCGGATGATCGGCCGCTCGAGCGGCTCGTACAGCGCGGCGACGCGCGCCGCGTCGTCCGACCGGAACGCGCCGATGACGACGCGGTCGGGCTCGAGGAAGTCGGCGATCGCGACGCCCTCCTTGAGGAACTCCGGGTTGGAGACGTAGCCCACGTGCTCGAGACCGCGGGTGTCGAGCTCGGCGCGGATGCGCTGGCCGGTGCCCACCGGGACGGTGCTCTTCATGATGAGCACGTGCCGGCTGTCGGCGCCGACGGCCACAAGCTCGTCGATGACGCCCATCACCCGGGACAGGTCGGCGTCGCCGCTGTAGGTGGGCGGTGTGTCGACCGCGACGAACACCAGGTCGCTCGCGGTCAGCATCTCCGCCAGGTCGAGGGTGAACACCAGCCGCTCGCGGTGGGCCGCGATCAGCTCCTCAAGGCCCGGTTCGTGGATGGGCACATGTCCGGCCCGCAGCGTGTCGACCCGCGCCGGGTCGATGTCGCGCAGCGTGACCTCGTGCCCCAACGATGCGAGACAGACGCCGGTCACCAGGCCGACGTAGCCGGCCCCGATGATTCCGACTCTGGCTACGGCGTGCGCCCCTTCTCGTTCACCCTGATGCCGGCGTCGGTCTGCCCCTTCTTCAACCGTGCCGCCTTCGGCCGGACCATGAAGGTCCGCATGTCGCGCATGCTCGCCTCCGTGATGCCCATGTCGAGCGAGTTGGTGATCCAGTAGGTCATGTTGCCGCGACGCCACAGGAGGCGCTGCATCTTCTGGCCGTCGTAGTTCGTGAACGCACCCGACTTGTCGGGCCCGTTCATCGTCTCGAGCAGCGGCAGGTCCTTCTGGCTGGTCTGGGTGATCGTGACGTACCGGTTGCCGCCGCCCACCGAGTTGGCCACGCCCGGGATGCGCACCACGGTCACGAGTGCGTTGGGCGGACCGTGGTCACCACGCTCGATGCTGTAGCTGCGCACGTGCACCACCTCGGAACCGCGCGGGAGCTTCATCGGCACGAGCGCGTCCAGCTTGGTCTGTTGACGGAAGCGCTGGATGACGGACTTGAGGGCGAGCGTGGGGACGGTATCGGGCTTGCTCTGGGCCTTCTTGGGCGGGGTCGGATTCTTGACCCCGTCGTAGTCGGCACCCACGTAGACCAGCAGGTCGGCGTCCTGGAACATGCCCTTGCGCCGCTCGGCCGTGCTCGCGTTGGGGCCGAAGAGGCGCGCGAGCGCCTTCGCGTCATCGGCACGGTCCGGCGCGTAGAACACCGAGGTGGACGGGAAGAAGCCGTTGGGCGAGTTGCCGCCCAGGAGCACCGGATAGCCACGGGACT
The DNA here is from genome assembly GCA_964628685.1 of uncultured Bifidobacteriaceae bacterium. GTDB lineage: Bacteria > Actinomycetota > Thermoleophilia > Miltoncostaeales > Miltoncostaeaceae > CALMEC01. The sequence continues at coordinate 315,098 of CAZVNM010000004.1, forward strand.
CCAGCTGTTTGCCGGCGTCGGCCCCCACGCCGATCTGCTTGCTGCCGTTGTAGACCGCGACGATGGTCTTGGCCGGCGGGTTGCGCTTGCCGGTCACGCCGCCCGGGTTCTGGAAGTCCGGGTTCTTCCACTGCTCGACCGACTTGCGGATGAGCCCATCTGTCGTCTCGACGACCGACTGCCCGCCGTTGCGCGTGCCGAGGCCGGTCGAACCGACGGTGACGCGGGCGACCCGGTCCTTGTCGACGCTCATGCCGAACTGAAGGAGCTGACGCAGCCGGTTGGGCGAGTCGAGGTTGGTGATGACGTCGTGGTGGACGGCGTCGATGATGTTGTCGAGGCCCTTCGCGCCGCGCGTCTCACGCTTGAGCTCGGCCAGGAAGAGCTGCTGGCGGGCGATGCGCGAGAAGTCCGAGTCGGTGTGCCGGTACCGCACGTAGTCGAGCGCGTCGTGGCCGCGCAGACGCTGGTAGCCGGGCTTGATGTTGAGCGGTTCGAACTTCTGGCCGCTGCCGCTGTTGTCGTTGTAGTAGTAGCGGTCGATGTCGAGCCAGACGCCGCCGGCGTCGTTGACCAGCCGGCGAAACGCGTTGAAGTTCACGTTGAAGAAGTAGTGGATGGTCGACTCGCCGGTGAGCTGCTTGACCGTCTCGATGACCCGCTTCGTGCCACCGCTCGAGTACGCGGCGTTGATCTTGTCGGGTCCGTGACCGGGGATCTGCACGTAGAGGTCGCGCGGAAAGGACAGCTGCGACACGAAGTTGCGCTTGAAGTCGAGGCGCACCAGGATCATGGTGTCGCTGCGCGAGTCACCGTTGCGGTCCCCCGGACGCGCGTCGGATCCGAGCACGAGGATGTTGACCGGCTGGTCCGGCAGGTTCTTCGGCTCGGGCGCGAGGGCGAGCTCGGCCTCCTTCGTGTCCTTGGAGTTGTTGTCGGGGTTGGACAGCGCGTACCCCGCGTACTCGTTGGCGAAGATGACGATCGCCCCGGCGACGCATGCCAGCACGAACCCGACCCAGCCGAAGAGCGCCAACACCGGGCGCCGCTTGACGGGCAGCCGGTAATACGACGCGTCGCGGTGGTCGAGTGGGCGGTCGGAGGTCGGGTCGGTCGTGCTCACGCGGTGGTCACCTCGCGGTCCACGGGCAGGTCGATCTGCCCGGCTCGCCGGACGAACTCGACCAGCGCGCTCCGATAGTGCATCAGACTGGGGATCTCCACATGCTCGTCGGGTCCGTGGTGACCGGCACCACACGGCCCGAACTCCACGGCCGGCACCCCGGCGGCCAGGAACGCGACCGCGTCGGACGCTCCGTCGCGGCCGACGGACGTGGCCGACGCCCCCAGCGTCCCCGCGGCCTCGAGCAGCGCGACCACGAAGGGGTCGGTCGGGTCGACACGGGCGGGCATGCGCTCCACCATCACCTCCAGCCGCCAGTCCCCGAGGGACCGCAGCTGATCGAGGATCGTCGCCGGGTCCTGGCCGGGGAGGTACCGCAGGTCGATGTCGATGGTGCACCGGTCGGCGACCTTGTTGAAGGCGTCGCCTCCGCGGATGCGCCCCAGGTTGACGGAGGGACGCGGGAAGAGCTCGGTCGACTCCGACGCGAACGGCAGCGACTCGATGGCGTTGAACAGGGCGACCGCATCGAGGATCGCCGAACGACCCAGCCAGGGCGTCGAGCCGTGGGCGGCGACGCCGTCCACCCTGGCCCGCACCATGAGCACGCCCTTGGCCTGCACGCCGACCTGCATGTCGGTCGGCTCGCCGCAGATCACGAAGTCACCGCGAAGGCCGGAGTCGACGAGCATCGCGGTGCAGTTGGGCCCCGGATCGGAGCGTTCCTCGTCGGGGACGACCATCAGCTCGACGGTTCCGGGGTGCCCCGCCTCGACGATGTCGCCGAGGGCCAGGATCATGGCCGCCAGCGCGCCCTTCATGTCGTAGGCACCGCGTCCGAAGAGGCGGTCGCCGTCGATCCGCGGGCGAAACTGCTGGATGTGCCCCGGGACGACGTCCAGGTGGCCGTTGAGGATGAGGTGCGGCGGGCCGCTTCCCACGCGTGCCAGCACGCATTCGCGGTCACGCAGCCGGCGGCGTTCGACGTGTGCGCCGCCGCCCGCGAGCAGCCCCTCGACGAAGTCGAGGGCGTTCGCGAGGCCGGGCGCCTCTGACGTGTCGAACCCGATCAGACGTTCAGTGAGCCGCACCTCGTCCAAGTCGCCCATCCTACCCGGTCGCGGGGATGTCTCCCCGGCCTCCATGCGTGCCGCCGCAGGGCGTCTCGCGTCCGCCGACCAGGCGGACACACGTGCCTGCCGTCCGCATTTGTCCTGGCTGAGCGTCGACAGAGGTCGACTCCGACATCATGGAACCGGGAGGGACCGCGGTACCGTCGCGGTCGATGCCATCGACGGCTGAACGGCCCCACTTGTGAGATCCCCAGGCGGTTGCGGGGGCGCCGAAGGGCGCCGCCGCGTTCGCCGTGCGGGCGAACTCACGTGCCTGCCGTCCGCGTTGCCCTGACCGACCGTCGACAGAGGTCGCTCCGAAGTCGTGTGCGTCTGATGGCGATCCATCGGGGAGCCGGGAAGGACCGCGGGGCCGTCGCGGTCGACGCCACCGTCAGCTGATAGGGCCTTCCCGGAGTGGCCGAAGGGCGTCTCGCGTCCGCCGACCAGGCGGACACACGTGCCTGCCGTCGTTGGCCGCCCGAACCTCACATCAACAGAGGTCACCGCTGAGTCGTGGACGTCTGATGGCGAACCGTCGGGGAACCGGGAGGAATCGCCGCACCGTCGCAGCGAGCGCCGCCGTCGACGAAAGATTCCTCCCGGCCGTCTCACCGGTGGTCTCGCCCGCGCAGTCCCTCCACGAGGCCGCGGTCCGGCTCGTCCGGCAGACCGTCGATCGACGGCACGCGGTTCATGAGGCTCCAGAGGCCCCATGCGCCGAGCAGCGTCGCGCACCCACCCAGCGTCCACCGGATCCCGACGACATCGGCCACGGCGCCGGCGGCCTGCGATCCGATGGCGATGGGTCCGAGGACGGCCAGCTGGTAGAGGCCGAGCATGCGCCCCACCATGGCGGGTTCGGTCTCCAGCTGGATGGCGGCGTTGGTCGCGATGAACATCCAGATCCAGAACATGCCGCCCCCGATCATGGCCGCGACGCCCACCCAGTAGGTGGGCGCGACGGCGAGCACCCCGCAGGCGACGGCGAAGGCCACGGTGGCCGCCGGAAGCGCGTGGTGGCGGGGGTACCCGGCGCGACCGACGCGCTGGAGGAGCCAGGCGCCGATCAGCGCCCCGCCGCCCATCGCACCCAGCAGGACGCCCAGCCCGAGGGCCTCCGCCCCGAACATGTCGGTCACCACGGGCGCGAGCTCCTGCAGCGGCGACGCCAGGGCCGCGAAGATGGCCATGCCGATGAGAAGCCGCCGCGGGGCGCGGTTGCGTCGCGCGTACCCGAGTGCGGTGCGCAGGCGGGGACGCACGCCCGTGTGCGCGGGCGGGAACGCCGGCAGCGCCATCAGCACGACGACGAGGACCACGAACGAGACGGTGTTGAGCGCGAAGCACCAGGCCGCACCGGCGAAGTGCAGGACGGCGCCGCCGAGCGCCGGTCCGGCCAGGCGTGCCACGTTGATGCCCGCGGCGTTGAGGGCGATGGCGTCGGCCATCCGTTCCCGTCCTGCGAGCATCCCCACCATCGCGAGCATCGCCGGCAGGCCCAGGGCGAAGCCCACACCCACGACGAAGGTGACCGCATAGATCAGGGTGAGCGAGAGCTGGTCCAGCCATGCCGCCACCGCGAGCACCGCGCAGCCGACCCCCTGCAGGGCGAACGTGATGACGCCGACCCGCCGGCGGTCGAAGCGGTCGGCCAGCTGCCCCGCGTAGCCCGAGAGCACGAGCGCCGGTGCGCGGGCGACGAGCGCCAGCGCACCGACCGCCGCGGCGTCCCCGGTCATCCGGAAGACCAGCCATCCCGCGGCCACGATCTGCAGCCACGAGCCGGCGTTGGAGGCGAGGCTGGCGAGCCAGAACCGCCGGAAGTCCCGGATCTGCAGCACCCCCGGAACGACCGGCCACGACCTCATCGGCCGATCATGGCACCCGCAGCCGCGCCATGAGCAGGCGTGCGGCGGCCACCTCGCGTTCACCGTCGTGGACGCTCGCACCCAACCGGCAGGCGGCGGCGCCACGCCGCGTCACCTCCGCCCGGACGACGAGCGGCCGGTCCCAGACGAGCGCCTCGACGGTGCATCCGTCGACGCCGACGAGCAGCCAGCGGTCGCCCTCCTCCCGTCCCAGCACCATGCCGCCGCACTGCGCCATCGCCTCGAGCGCCAGCGTGCCCGGAACCCGGTCGGGACGCCGGTCGGCCGGCCCCAGCTCCCCGCCCGTCGGCGTCCAGGTCACCTCGCCGCAGCCGTGTCCGTGGACGTCCAGCCGCGGGAAGAGTCGGTATCCGCTCACCCGTCGGACTCCTCGGGCGGACCACCGCCGATGCCGCGGGCCTCGAGGGCCTCCCCCACCCCGTGCGCGAACCGGGCGGCGGCCACCACGGTGGGGACGGCGAAGGCCCGGACGCTCCGCTGAAGGCCGCGGGCGCGTCGCGCGTCCAGCACCTGGCCCGCCACGTGTCCCAGGTGGTCGATGCTCCGCATCGCCAGGCCGACGGTGAGCCCCACCCGCATCACCCGGTCCGGTCGCACACGCAGCCGGGTGAGCACACGCTCGATCCAGGCGGCGAAGGCGGGGGCCGGGGTGGTGGCGGTGAGAACGACCGCCAGCGCCGCGATCGCGAGCAGACGAAGGGCGGCGTGGGCGCCGGCCTCCCACCGCCCGATGGCCGCCTGGACCGCCGCGAGCACCGCCACCAGCACCAGGATCGCGCGCAGCTGGCGCAGCAGGAACCGCGGCGGGATCCCGGCCGTCCACGCGAGCGGCACCGCGGCCACCAGGACGGCGGCCGACAGCGCGAGGTGGTCGATCACGAGCACGAGCGTCGAGACGGCCACCAGCACCGCCAGCTTCGCCCCGACCGGCGCACGGTGCAGCCACGAGTCGCCGGGCCGGTACAGGCTGCGATCAGGGGCCCGGCGGCTCATGCGGACACGAGCCCCAGGTAGTGGTCGATCATCGCGTCGGGCGCACCCGTCGCGACGACGCGCGCGTCATGCACCAGCACCGCCGCGTCCAGACCGCGCGCGAGCTCCAGGTCGTGCGAGACGACCACCAGCCGCTGATCGAGGCCCATGAGCACCTCGACCACGCGACGCCGGTTGACGAGGTCAAGGGTCGTCGTCGGTTCGTCCACCACGAGCCAGTCGGGTTCGAGGGCGAGCACCGCGGCCAGGGCGGCCAGGTGCTTCTCGCCGCCGCTCAGCGTGTGGACCGCCTGATCGGCCTTGTGCGCGATGCCCACCGCCGCCAGGGCGTCGGCCGCCCGCGCCCGCGCGTCGGCGGCGCGCAGACCGCGGGCGCGCAGCCCGAGGGCGACATCCTCGATGGGCGTCGGATAGACGAGCTGCAGGTCGGCGTTGGCGAAGACGAACCCGACGCGTCGCTGCACCCCCGCACGGTCCTCGACGACGTCGACCCCGTCGACGGTGACCGTCCCCGCGGTCGGTGGGGTGAGGCCGTTGAGTAGCCGCGCGAGGGTCGTCTTGCCCGACCCGTTGGCACCGATCACCGCGGTGCGCGGCGCGTCGATGTCCAGGCTGACGCCGTCGAGCAGCGCCGTTCCGTCCTGGGCCTCAACGCGGACGTCGCGCAGGCTGATCACGCCGGCACCGCCGCGAATCGCGCCGCCGTGCCCATGCCGCCGGCGATGGCCGCCACCGCCAGGGCCTCGTCCCCCCGGGCGGTGACGTCGGCGAGCAGGCGCACCACCTGCGCACCGCCCGACGCGGCCCACGGGTGGCCGAGCGCGATGGCCCCGCCGCGGGGGTTGACGCGCTCGCGGTCGATCCCGAGGGCGTCGATGGTGGCGACCACCTGGGCCGCGAACGCCTCCGTGAAGGCCAGCTGCGCGACGTCCGCCGGTGCGAACGCCGGGTCACGCGCCACCAACCGCTCCACCGCGACCTGACCGCCCAGACCGCACAGACGCGGGTCGACACCCACCGTGACGGCGTCCACCAGTCGAAGCGCCGGCACGCCGAGGCGCCGCAGCACCGGCTCCGAGACGACCGCGACCACGGCCGCGCCGTCGGCGATCTGGCTGGAGTTGCCCGCGGTGACGGTCCCACCGTCACGGATGAGCGGACCGAACCGCGCGAGACGGCTCGCGTCCAGCCGCGGACGGGGGCATTCGTCCACCGCCACGGCGTCGCAGGCGACGATCTCGCCCGCGAACGCGCCGTCGGCGGCCGCCGCCACCGCGCGCGCGTGGCTCTGGGCCGCGTAGGCGTCCTGGCGCGCGCGGTCGATGCCCCGTTCGTCCGCCAGGAGCTCGGCCGACTCCGCCATGCCGGGATCCTCGTGGCCGCCCGCGCTGAAGCGCTCCCGCGGGAAGAACCCGCGCCCGGATCGCCCCACGTCCGCCGACGCACGCTCGCGAAGCGGCGAGGTGCTGGCGCTCTCGACGCCGCCCGCCAGCACGACCGACGCGGCTCCCGACGCCACCATGTGACCGGCCAGGACGACCGCGTCCAGACCGCCGCCGCACTGACGGTCGATGGTGAGCCCCGGTGTGTCCACCGGCAGCCCCGCGGCGAGCGCCGCGCGGCGCGCCAGGTTGCCGCCCCGCCCCGCGGCGTTCGCCAGCACGACGTCGTCGATCCGAAGGTCCGATCCGAGCCCGTCGGCCACCGCGCGCAGGCAGCGGGCGGCGAGGGCCTCCTCGTCCAGGTGCGCGAGCTTGCCGTCCAGCCGCGTGAACGGGGTGCGCCGTCCCAGCACCACGAACGCCGGGCCACCGCTCATCGCAGCTCCTCCAAGCCGCCGCCGGCCACGAGCTCGCCCACCGCGTCCCGGTCCACCTTGCCGGTGCGGCCCAGGGGGAGCGGCCCCGCCGCCAGCAGGTACCGACGCGGCCGTTTGGCCCGTGAGAGCCGGTCGCCGATGAACGCGCGAAGGCCGGCGCGGTCCGGCGGCAGGCCGTCCGGCACGACGACGGCCACGACCTCCTGCCCCCACACGGCGTGCGGCGTGCCCACCACCGCGTAGTCGCGCACACCCGGTGCCGCCGCCACCGCCTCCTCGACCTCCTCCGGCTGCACGTTGACACCACCGGTGATGATGAGGCTCGAACCGCGACCCGACACGAACAGGTTGCCGTCCGGGTCCAGGAGCCCCCGATCGCCGACCGTCCACATGTCGTCGCGCCGCCGGGCCGCCGACGGGGGCGTCGCACCGCGATAGCCGTCGAACACCAGGCCGCTTCGCACGAAGATCCGCCCCGCGGCGCCGGCGGGGAGCGGGCGGTCCGCGTCGTCCGCGATCACGATCCGGACGCCGGGGAACGCGCGGCCCACCGACCCCGACGGGGTGCCGTCACCCGGCACGCGGATGGCGACGAACGAGAGCTCGGACGCCCCGTAGTACTCGACGATCCGCACGCCCGGGTGCCGCTCGGCCAGATCGTCGCGCAGCCGCTCGGGCAGACGGGCGCCCGCGCAGAAGGCGGTCACGTCGTGGGTGATCGGGACGGTCGACTCCGCCAGGCGCGCGAGCATCGTCGGCACGACGTACACCGCCGACGGCGCGGGGTCGCGCGCCAGGCGGGTGGCGAGGCCACCGCCGTCGGTGACGGGACCGGCGCCCAGTTCGACGCAGCACCCGGCGTGGAGGGCGTGGACGGCCCCGAACAGGAAGTGCGACGAGGAGAGCGGTCCGGGCACCAGCACAAGCGCACCGGTGGGAAGCGGTGCGATCCGGTCGAACCCGGCGAAGCTGCGGGTCCACGAGCCGTGCGACCGGGCGAAGGCCTTGGGGTGACCGCTCGAACCCGAGGTGAACCCCACATAGAACTGGTCGTCGGGACGCGGAGGCCGGGGCGGTGAGGGTCGCGACGCCGGTCGCCGGACGAGGAGCCGCGCCCCGTCGCAGCAGGGGCCGTGGTCGGTCCAGTCGCGGCCCGACAGACGATCACGATGGACGTCGGTGACAACCAGGGCCGGGGGATCGAACTGCGCGAGCGCCGCCGCCAGCTCGGCGTCGCTCCAGCCGGGGTCGAGCACGCCGACCGCCCAGCCGGACCGTGCGAGGCCGAGGAAGGCGCCCAGCACCGCCGTTCCCGGATCGCCCAGCAGGCCGATGTCCGGCCGGTCGCGCGCGGGATCGATGCACCGGGAGGCGGCGTCTGCGACCGCGGTCGCCACGACGTCGAGTGCCACCCGCGACACGATCGTCGCGCCATCGCGCAGGGCGGGCGTGTCGTCGACGACGAGTTCGCCGATGATCCCGTCGTCGGAGGTCACGGCCGCCCGGTCAGGCCTTCGTGTGTGCCACCCTGGGCCGCAGGAACGGCGCGGCGCGGAACGCCGATGCGGCCACCATCGCCGCGGCGCCGGCCTTCACCAGGTCGCCGGGGATGAAGCTGAGGCTGCCGCGGGCGAAGGTGCCGATCGGGATGTCGCCGATGGCCGCACCCAGTGGGATGGCGATCACGTAGAGGACGGCGACGCCGCCCGCGACGGCGGCGATGAACGAGGCGGCGAGCTCACCGCGATCGCGGCGTGTCCACGACATGCGCCGCAGGCCCAGGACGACCAGGGCGACGGCCGCGGCGGCGAACGGGAACCCGATGAGGAAGCCGGCGCTGGGGCTCGAGAACACGGCCAGTCCCCCGCGACCGCCCGGCAGGAGCGGCAGCCCCACCGCCACGAGACCGACGAAGAGCGAGACCGACAGGAACGCCTCCACCGGCACGAGCATGAGGCCGGCCAGCATCACGGCGAGCGTCTGCGCGGTGATCGGCACCGGCAGCGCGGGCAGGTTGACCGCGGGCGTGAGGCCGAAGACCCCCACCAGCCCCGCGAAGACCGCGATGCGCGCGATCCGCTGTCCACTCATCCCCCACCCCCACGACGTCGGAAAACCCCGGTGCCGCGGCATCCTACCAGGTCGTCACGGCTCACCGCCATGTACCGTGACGACCATCCAACCTCCGGAGGCGCGATCGTGAGCGACGAGACCGAACGACGTCGGGGACAGGTGCTCGCCGCCATCGCATCATCGGGCGACGGGGGCGTGTCCGGCGAACAGGTCGCCCAGGACCTGGGCTGCAGCCGTGCCGCGGTGCACCGGCATGTGGAGGCCCTGCGTCGTGACGGGATCGCGATCGAGGGCGCACACGGCGGGTACCGGCTGGCGGACGGGGCCGACCCGGTCGTGCCGGATCTGGTGGCGCCGCGCCTGGCACCGCCGGTCGCCGGTCCGGTGCGCTGGTCGGCGCAGACCGGTTCGACCAACGACGACATCGCCGCCGAGGCCCGCGCCGGTGCCCCGGAGGGGCTCGTGATCGGTGCGGACTTCCAGCGCACGGGCCGTGGGCGACGCGGGCGCACCTGGCTGTCGGACCCGGGTGACGCCCTCATGTTCTCGGTGCTCCTTCGGCCGCCCGTGGCGGCCGCGGACGCCGCGCTCCTTCCCATCGTCGTCGCGGTCGCGGTGGCCGAGGCGCTCGGCCCGCGCACGCGCGTCGTGTGGCCCAACGACATCGTCATCGACCGGCGCAAGGTCTGCGGCATCCTGTGCGAGTCGGCGGCCGACGAGTCGGGCCTCGCATGGGCGGTCGTCGGGATCGGGGTCAACGTGCGCGCGGCACCCGAGGTTCCGGATGCGCGCTGGACGGCGGGATGCCTCGCCGACGTCGGCGACCCGCCGGCGCGCACCGATCTGCTGGTGGAGCTCCTCACGCGCCTGGGTGCGCGTTACGAGCAGTGGACGTCGGGCGATGTCCGGGGGATCCTCGACGCCTACGCTGGCCGGGACGCCCTGGCCGGCGTGGGTGTCGGCGTCGCCGTCCACGACGGCGAGGTGGCGGGGACCGCGTCCGGGCTGGACGAGGCCGGCCGCCTGCGGGTGGTGGGACCGGCCGGCGAGCGGGCACTCGCCGCCGGTGAGGTGGTCAGGGTCGCGTTCGAGCTCCCCTGACCGCCCCGCGCCTCAGTTGTCCAGCAGGTTCAGCAGCGAGAGGAAGATGTTGACGATCGCGACGAAGATCCCGGTCGCGAGCCAGATGGCGTCGTCCTCGGTGGCGTGCTTGCGCAGGTAGTTGAAGTCGATCACCAGAAGCAGTGCCGAGAACGCGTAGATCGCGATCGACATGATCGGGCTGAGCGGGCCGCTGACGACGGTCCAGACGATCGCCACGGCGCAGAGCGCGAAGACCACGATGCTGACGGGGCGCATCCACGGTGCCAGGTCCTTCGAGAGCATCCAGCCGAGGGCGCCCATCGCGAGGACGGTGGCGGCCGTGCCGACCATCGCGTCGGCCAGCACCCCGCGCTCCACGCTGGCGTAGTGCTGCAGCACCGGCCCGAGGCCGAGGCCCATCAACGCGGCGGTCGCGTAGAGCCACCCCATCGCGAACCGGCCGATGCGGAAGCGCCGGCCGCCGAACGACCCGATCAGCAGCATGCCGAGGCCGCCGAAGGAGCAGGCCATGGCGGCGCCGCGCGAGAGGTCACGACCGAGGTAGGCGCCGAGGGCGAGGAAGGCGAGGGCGATGGCGACCAGGCCCATCGTCCACCCGAAGACGCCGGCGACGGAGCGCTCGCGTGCGACGGTGGTGGCGGTGGGGTCCGTCCCGTACTGGAGTTCGTTCATGGCGCCGAGGATAGCCGACGTCCCCGGGCGCGCCGCGGCGCCGAAGCCGTGCTCGGTGAAGCGTCGGCAAAGGGATGGGCGGACCGCGAACGGCCCCGCATAGGGATGGCGTCGCCATGCGCGTGGGACACGGGACCACAACCGACGACCCCGGTCGTCGCGAGACGTGACGGACGCGTCGCGCGCTCACCGTCGTCCCTCACCCCATGCGCGGCGCCGACCGGCGGGCCGCCCGGCCTACGACAGGAGTTCGAGCAGGTCGCCGATCTGGAACTGGTTGTCCATGGGATGGCGAAGCGGCAGGTGCTCCCGCACGGAGTAGTGGTTGCGGCGCCCCACACGGGTGCGCTCCACGTAGCCGGCGGCGACCAGGTCGCCGATGATGCCCTGGGTCGCACGTTCGGTGATGCCGACGCGCTCGGCGACGTCACGCAGGCGCACACCCGGATCGTTCGCCACGCAGATGAGGACGTGCGCGTGATTCGTCAGGAACGTCCACTTGACGTGCCCGGCTTCCTTGGGTTCGGCCATGACGCGGGATGTTACCCGTCGCCTCGGACCCCCACGATCATGCCGGCGCCCATGGTGTCGTTGGTGGCCTCGTCGATGAGGATGAAGCTCCCCGTCGCCCGATCCTCCGAATAGTTGTCGACGGCGAGCGGCGCGCTCGTGCGCAGTTCGATCCGTCCGATGTCGTTGAGCTCCAGCGACGGCGCATCGACCCGGTCGAACGTGTGGATGTCGACCCGGTGCTCGATGCGCTCGACGCGCGCCACGACCTCACGGGTGGTGTGACGCAGCACGTACCGCCCGCGCGGATCGAGGGACCGCTCGCTCATCCAGCAGACGTCGGCGACGATCTCGCGCGTCACGGTGGGCGCGGCGTCGGGGGTGGCCAGCATGTCGCCGCGCGAGATGTCGATGTCGTCGGCCACGCGCACGATCACCGAGAGCGGCGCCTCGGCCTCGCCGATGTCACCGTCCAGGGTCTCGACCGCGGCGACCGTGGTCTCGCGGCCGGCGGGAAGCACGACGACGCGGTCGCCGGTGCGGACGACACCCGACTCGATCTGACCGGCGTATCCGCGGTAGTCGTGGTACTCGGTCCGCTGGGGTCGCACGACCCACTGCACCGGGAAGCGCATCCCGGCACGCGAGCCGGTGGTGCCGTTGAGCGGCGCGGTCTCCAAGCACCCGAGGAGCGTCGGGCCGTCGTACCAGTCCATCCGCTCGGACGGCTCGACCACGTTGTCACCGGACAGCGCGCTGATCGGGACGAGGTCGACCGCCACGTCGAAGTCGGCGGTGAACGCGCGGAACGCGTCGCCGATCTCCTCGAAGCGCTCCTGCGAGAAGTCGACCAGGTCCATCTTGTTGACCGCCACCACCAGGCGCGGGATGCGAAGCAGCGAGCAGATGAACGCGTGACGCCGCGTCTGCTCCACCACGCCGTTGCGGGCGTCGATGAGGATGACCGCGATGTCGGCGGTGGACGCGCCGGTGACCATGTTGCGCGTGTACTGCACGTGCCCCGGCGAGTCGGCGATGATGAACCGTCGCCGCGGGGTCGCGAACGGGCGATAGGCGACGTCGATGGTGATGCCCTGCTCGCGCTCGGCGCGCAGGCCGTCGGTGAGGAGCGCCAGGTTGACGTAGCCGTCGCCGCGGCGCTGGCTCACGTCCTCCACGTGCTCCAGCTGGTCGGCCATGACCTGCTTGGCGTCGTAGAGCAGGCGCCCGATGAGGGTGCTCTTGCCGTCGTCCACGCTGCCGCAGGTGACGAAGCGGCAGAGGTCGACGCGCTCGGTCAGGGGAAGACTAGAAGTAGCCGACACGCTTGCGATCCTCCATGGCCGCCTCACTTGCACGATCGTCGGCGCGGGTCTCGCCGCGCTCGGTGATGCGGGTGGCCGCGATCTCGGCCACCACGTCCTCCAGCGTCGCCGCGGTCGACGCGACCGCGCCGGTGCAGCTCATGTCCCCCACCGTCCGGAACCGCACCGACTGGGTGAACGCCTCCTCGCCCGGCAGGCGCTCCACCACCTCGCTGGCGGCGTAGAGCATGCCGTCGCGGGCGAAGACCTCGCGCTCGTGGGCGAAGTAGATGGACGGCAGCGGGATGGACTCGCGCGCCACGTACTCCCACACGTCGAGCTCGGTCCAGTTGGACAGCGGGAAGACGCGCACGTGCTCGCCCTTGCGGACCCGGCCGTTGTAGATGTTCCACAGCTCCGGACGCTGCGCGCGCGGGTCCCACTGGCCGAAGTCGTCGCGGAAGCTGAACACCCGCTCCTTGGCGCGGGCGCGCTCCTCGTCGCGGCGGGCGCCGCCGATGGCGCAGTCGAAGCCGTTGGCCTCGATGGCGTCCAGCAGCGTGGTCGTCTGCAGCTGGTTGCGCGACGCGCGCGGCCCGGTCTGCTCGACGACCCGCCCCTGGTCGATCGACTCCTGCACCGACGCCACGATCAGCCGCTCACCCAGCCGGCTCACGTACGCGTCGCGGTACTCGATGACCTCGGGGAAGTTGTGCCCGGTGTCGACGTGCATCAGCGGGAACGGGAACCCGGCCGGCCGGAAGGCCTTCTCGGCCAGACGCAGCAGCACGGCGGAGTCCTTGCCGCCCGAGAACAGCAGCACGGGCCGCGCGAACTGCGCGGCGACCTCGCGCATGATGAAGACGGCCTCCGCTTCAAGGAGGTCCAGGTGCTCGTGAACGGTCAACTCATCCCTTCGACGACGGTCACACGCCGGACGCGGCGCATGTGGAGGATCCAGGCGAACAGCGCCAGCGCAACGGGCGCTCCCACGATCACATACGGCGGCACCTCGAGGCCCGCCTTGGTCAGAAGCGCCAGCCCGGCGCCCAGAAGCACGATGCCGAGCGCGGGACGCAGGCCGGCCGGCGGAAGCTTCATCGCCAGGTGCGACCCGAGCCACACGCCCGGGATGGAGCCCACCATGATGCTGGCGGCCATCAGGAGGTCGACGTTGCCCGACACGAAGTGCGCGATGCCCGCGGCCCACAGCAGGATCGCCGCGTGGAAGACATCGGTGCCCACCACACGGTGCGGCGTGAGGCGGAAGAGCAGGATGAGCGCGACCGCGATGAGCGCCCCGGAGCCCGCCGACGTGAGGCCCAGCACGAACCCGACGACCACGCCCACCACGACGGCGGCGATCTTGTGGCGACGCTGGAGGTCGATCGAGTCGCGCTCGCGCGCCGCCGCGTCCACCATGAAGAGCGCGCGCCAGGACACCGCCACCCCGGTCAGCAGCAGCGCCGCGGCCAGCATGACGAGCACGACGGTGTCGAAGCTGTCCCCGGTATGGCGTTCGATGATTCTGAGCACCCACACACCGCCGATGGCCGACGGGATGCTGCCCAGCCCCAGCCAGAACGACAGGCTGAAGTCGACGGTGCCGTTGCGCCAGTGCCGCCAGCCGCCCACGGTCTTGGTGACCGCCGCGTAGGCGAGGTCGGTGCCGATGGCGACGGTCGGCTTGATCCCGAACACCAGGATGAGCAGCGGGGTCATGATCGAGCCCCCGCCCATGCCGGTGGTCCCGACCAGGACGCCCACGCCCAGACCGAACACCACGAGGAGGATGAAGTCCCTCACCGGCGGGCGCTCCGGGCTCCCGCACTGCGATAGACGAAACGAATCACGGTCATAACGTTATACGATCGCTTCCCGGTGTCCTGCACCGTCGGGTACGGCGAGGCGGCCGTAAAACCACCAAACCGAGTCGTGTTTCCTGCTTTTTACCTGTATCGTGCGCCGACCGCAAGTGAGGACGGGGGATTCGTGGCAGTTCGTTTCTATCCGGCGTTCATCGATGTCACCGACCGGCCCTGTGTGGTGGTGGGTGGCGGACCGGTGGCCACCGAGAAGGCGCAGAAGCTCGCGGAGTGCGACGCGCGGATCACGCTGGTGAGTCCGCGCGTGACCGACGAGCTTCGCGCGATGGTCGCAGACGGCGCCATCGCCCGGCTGGAGGAGCGCCCCTACCGCACCGGCGACCTGGACGACGCCTTCCTGGTCATCGCGGCCACCGACGACACCGCGGTCAACCGCACCGTGTGGCGCGACGCCGAGGCGCGGCACATGCTCGCCAACGTGGTGGACGTCCCCGAGCTGTGCAACTTCATCGTCCCGTCGATCATGCGCCACGGCGAGCTGGCGGTGGCCGTGTCGACCGGGGGTGCGAGCCCCGTGGTCGCCCGACGCGTGCGCCAGCGGGTGCAGGCGACCATCGGCCCCGAGTGGGGCGAGCTCGTGGACATGCTGCGCGCGACCCGCGAGGACCTGAAGGCCCGGTACACCGACATGCCCAGCCGCGCCGACGCCGTCGAGCGGCTGTTGGACGCCGGCATCGTCGAGCGTCTGGCCGAGGGCGACCGCCGCGGCGCCGCGGAGCTCCTGGCGGCCTGCCTGGAGGACCGGGCGGAGGTGACGGCGTGATCCCCGTGGCGCTCGTCGGCGCGGGTCCCGGCGACCCCGACCTCATCACGGTGCGGGGCCTTCGGTGCCTGCAGACGGCCGAGGTGCTGGTGTACGACCGCCTCGGCACCGAGGAGCTCGTGCCGCTCGCCCCCGACGGATGCGAGCTGATCGACGTGGGCAAGGCCCCCGGTCGTCACGGGATGGACCAGGAGCGCATCTGCGCCCTGCTGGTCGAGCTGGCGGCGAGCGGTCGCCGCGTGGTGCGGCTGAAGGGCGGTGACCCGTTCGTCTTCGGTCGCGGCGGTGAGGAGGCGCTCGCCCTGGCGGCCGCGGGCGTGCCGTTCGAGGTGGTCCCGGGCGTGTCGAGTGCCCTCGCGGGGCCCGCGGGGGCGGGCATCCCCGTCACCCACCGCGAGATCGCACGGTCGGTCACCGTGGTGAGCGGCCACGACGACCCCGCCACCCCGGCGGCCGCGGAGCGCTGGTCGCGACTTGCGGGCGTGCCGGGCACGCTCGTGCTGCTCATGGCGATGCGCCACCTCGACGCCATCGCCGAGGCCCTCGTCGCGGCGGGACGGCCCGCCGACGAGCCGGTGGCCGTCGTGCAGTGGGCGTCCACCCCGCGGGAGCGACGCCTCACGACGCGGCTCGGCTCGGTGGCCGAGGACTGCGCCCGCGAGGGGCTCACCAACCCCGCGATCGTGGTGATCGGCCCGGTGGTGGCGATCGCCGGCCAGATCGCCGCCGCCATGACCGCCCGAGGCGATCTCCAGCCGGACCGGATCTGACGAACGACGGCCCGGGCGACGACGTGCGCCCGGTGTCCGATATCCGGCGTGCGGACCGGGCCGGCCGACGGCCTGGGTCCGCTCTCGTCAGACGCCCAGTAGCCGGTGCGGCACCTCCGTCGCCGCCGAAAGCGCCTCCTCCCCGTCGATCCCCATCGCCATCAGCCGGACCAGGGCCGCCGGCAGCGTGAGCGCACTTCCCGCCAGGGTGCCGTCGGCGGTCGTCACCGTGGTGCCGTCGCTCGTGACCGTCCGACCGGCCAACCGGTGGTCGCCCGCCGGCATCAGCGCCGGCGCGGCGCAGTCAGAGACGACCATCCGACGGCCCGGCCCCAGCGCACGCCACGCCGCGCGCAGCACCGACGGGGCGACGTGCACCCCGTCGCACACCAGCCCGGCGACCAGCGGCGCACCCCCGAGCACCGCACCGACGATCCCCGGGCGGCGGTGGTGCAGGGGTGACATGGCGTTGAAGAGGTGCGTCACGGCACGGGCGCCGGCCGCGACGGCCAGCTCGACCGTGCGTTCGTCCGCCTCGCTGTGCCCCAGGGAGACGACGACGCCGCGCGAGGCCAGCTCGGTGACGAGGTCGAGCGCCCCGGGAAGCTCCGGCGCCAGCGTGACCATGCGCACACCGTCGTGCGGGTGCCATGACCCGATGTCGATCGCATCGGGTGCGCGGAGCCGCTCGGGGGGATGGGCGCCGGCACGCGCCGGGTTGAGCACGGGGCCCTCGATGTGCCAGCCGAGCGGGACGGCACCGGACCAGCCGTCCGGGGGCCCCGCGGCCAGCGCGTCCAGGGCGGCCCGGACCTCGTGCCCGCCCGGACTCACGAGCGTCGGGAGGAACGCGCCCACGCCGTCCGCGCCCAGGAGTTCTGCCACGCGCCAGAGCCCGGACGGCGTCTCGGTGAGATCCACCCCGCCCGCGCCGTTCACCTGACAGTCGACGAGACCGCGGTCCGCCGCGTGGATGTCGATGGCCGCGTCGATGACGGCAACCTGCCACCGCGGTGCCGTGCGGTCAACGGCATGACGTTCCGACCCGGTCCCGATGACGTTCACCGTCCCCCGCAGGCGGCGCCGGGGTGCCCCGCCCCGCTAAGTTCGCCTGATGACGACCAAACCGCTCGATCGCAAGGAACTCGTGGGCACCGTCAGGGACGAGACGAGCCTCGCGAGCAAGATCATCACGCTCATCGCGGTGGTTGTGCCACCGCTGGGTGTGGTGGCCGCCATCATCGGCCTGTGGGGCATCGCCGTCGGCTGGTTCGACATCGTGATGCTGGCGATCCTCTACACCCTCTGTGGCCTCGGGATCACGGTGGGCTTCCACCGGCTCTTCTCCCACAAGAGCTTCAAGACGACCCCGACGCTCCGGGCGATCATCGCGATCCTCGGTTCGATGACCATCCAGGGGCCGCTCACCCAGTGGGTGACCGACCACCGCAAGCACCACGCCATGAGCGACGACCACGGCGACCCGCACAGCCCGCACGTGGGCCGCGACGGGGAGCACGGCGGCCTGTCGGGCCTCTGGTGGGCCCACATGGGCTGGCTCTTCCGGACCAAGGGCATGGAGCGCGGGGACCGCTGGGGCCGCGACCTGTACGCGGACCGGCAGATCCGCATCATCGACCGCATGTACATGGTCTGGGTGCTGCTGTCGGTCGGGATCCCGTTCCTGGCCGGATTCCTCTTCTACGGCACCACCACCGGTGGGCTCCAGACCATGGTCTGGGCGGGCCTCATCCGGATCTTCCTCTTCCAGCACGCAACGTGGGCCATCAACTCGGTGTGCCACATGTTCGGGCGGCAGGCCTACCGCACCAGCGACAAGAGCCGCAACAACTGGCTGCTCGCGCTGCCGTCGTTCGGCGAGGCGTGGCACAACAACCACCACGCGTTCCCGGGATCGGCGATCCACGGGGTCGACCGGCGCCAGATCGACATCTCCGCGGGGACCATCGCCCTCCTGGAGCGTCTGGGCCTGGCGTGGGACGTGAAGCGCATGGCGCCGGGGCGTCTGGAGGCCCGCCGCCTGACCGACGAGTGATCGGCCGGCCCGGCCTCGCCTGCTAGCTTCTCTCCGGCGCCGACCGGCGCCGGAGGGGAGTATCCCGTGAGCGCCCTCGTCGTCAGGACGGTCGCACCGCGACCCGGCGAGGCGGAACCCACCGTGTGCGAGGGGTTCGGGAGAGACCTCCTGACCCGGACCGCTCGGTGCAGGAGGACGGCGCGTGGCGACATGGATTTCGTGGGTGGGCCTGGCGATCGCCGTGGTCGTGTTCCTGGTGATGGACCTCGTCTTCTTCGGACGGCGATCGAAGGGCCACGGGATCCCGGGACGCACGGCGCTCATCTGGAGCATCGTGTGGATGGTCATCGGTATGGCCTTCACCTTCGTCGTCTGGTACCTGGACAGCGGGAAGGCGGCCGGCGACTACTTCACCGGCTTCCTGATCGAGAAGACGCTCTCGATGGACAACGTCTTCGTCTTCGCGATGATCTTCGCCTACTTCCGGGTGCCGGACCACCTGCAGCGGCGGGTCATCTTCTGGGGGATCGTCGGCGCGATCGTGCTGCGCGGTGTGTTCATCTTCATCGGCGACGCGCTGCTCACCACGTTCCACTGGATGATCTACGTCTTCGGCATCTTCCTCATCCTCACCGCCATCCGGATGCTGCGCGACGACGACAACGACATCGACCCGGACAACAGCGCCGTCATGAAGGTCTTCCGGCGGGTCATGCCGGTCACGCGCGAGTACGACGGCGAGCGGTTCTTCGTGCGCCGCGACGGCGTGCGGTACGCCACACCCCTGGTGGCCGCGTTCGTGATGGTGGCGGCGTTCGACGCCCTGTTCGCGCTCGACTCCATTCCGGCGATCTTCGCGATCACCCGCGACACGTTCGTGGTGGCCTCGGCCAACGCGATGTCGCTCCTGGGGATGACGGCCCTCTACTTCCTGCTGGCCGACATGATCAACCGCTTCCAGTACCTCAACTACGGCCTTGCGGTCGTGCTGGCGTTCGTGGGCGTGAAGATGATCCTCGTGGACGTGTGGCACATCCCGACGTGGCTCAGCCTGATCGTCATCGTGGTGGTGCTGGCGCTGACCATCCTGATCTCACTCTGGAGGACCCAGGACGAGCCGCCGGTGGACCTGACGCCGGACGAGCCGCCGCCGGGGTAGGGCGACACCCGCGCGCCACCCGGCTCAGGGGGCGTCGCGCAGCAGGAGGTCGCGCAGCACGGGCAGCGCCCGCTGATCCTTCGGACGGTTGGCGGCCTGCTTGCTGCGGACGACGTCGGCCAGCGACGCGACCGGGAAATCCACCCCCAGCGCGTGGACGGTCCGCGCATCCCGGACGAGATCCCGGTACCCGCGCGTTCCCGCCGGGAGGATCGCGATGTCCAGATCGCCGTGGGCCGTCACCAGGTTCAGCATCGCCGAGGCGGCGAGTGACGCCGCGTCATGGTCGAACGGGCGCCCCTCGGGCACGGCCTCGGTCCGGATCCGCGCGCCCAGCGCCCTCAGCGCATCGCTCAACCGTCCGAGGTTCGCCGCGCTCGACTCCGGCGTGATGTCGATGTCCTGGGTCGGGAACGGCGACCCGTGCGCCAGCGCCGCCAGCCCGCCGATCACCACGAATCGCACCCGGTGCTCGTGCAGCACGCGGACGATCGCGGCGGGGTCGAACTCAGCCGGCACGGCCCGCCTCGCGCAGCGCGGCCATGCGCCGCGCTGCGACCAGCCCGCGTTGCAACCGCTCCGCCGGATCGAGCGCGAGGAGGGCCGCGGCCTGCGCGCGATCGGACTCGTCCCACTCGACCAGCGCGACCTCGAGGTCCAGCCCGCAGCAGCGCACCAGCCGTCGAACCGTGTCGAGATCCGGTGACGTACCGCCGGCCTCCCACCGGGCAATGGCGCTCTGGGTCGTCCCCGCCCGCTCGGCGAGCTCACGCTGTGTGATCCCCGCCCGCCTCCGTGCCTCACGGATCAGCTGATTGCCGAACATGCCGCGAATATAGCGTATTCGCGATGAGCCGCGGTGAGGACGCAGCGGTCACTGCGCGGATGGGACCGGGCATGCGCCCGATCCCACCCGCCGTCCGGACTAGATCGAGATCGCGTCCCGCTCCCCGGTGACCTCCTTGGTGAGCTCGCCCACGACCTCCTTGGCGTCACCGAACACCATGAGCGTCTTCTCGTTGAAGAAGAGCTCGTTCTCGATGCCGGCGAAGCCCGGGCGCATGGAGCGCTTGATCACGAAGATCGTCTGGGCCTGGTCGACGTTGAGGATCGGCATGCCGTAGATCGGGCTGCTCTTGTTGTGCCGCGCCGCCGGGTTGACGACGTCGTTGGCACCCAGCACGATCACCGCGTCGACCTGGCCGAACTCGGAGTTGATGTCGTCCATGTCGAGCAGCTTGTCGTAGGGGATGTTCGCCTCGGCCAGGAGCACGTTCATGTGCCCCGGCATGCGGCCTGCCACCGGGTGGATGGCGAACCGCACGTCGATCCCCTCCT
The DNA here is from genome assembly GCA_964628685.1 of uncultured Bifidobacteriaceae bacterium. Lineage (GTDB taxonomy): Bacteria > Actinomycetota > Thermoleophilia > Miltoncostaeales > Miltoncostaeaceae > CALMEC01. Next base: position 335,654 of record CAZVNM010000004.1, read on the forward strand.
TCTCGAGGGCGTCGGTGAGCTCCGCGACCTTGTGCTGGGCCTGAGCGACGGCCATGCCGTAGCCCGGGACGATGACGACGTTGCGCGCCATCTTCAGCAGGTCGCCGGCCTCGTCGAACGACGCGGACCGATAGGTGCCCATCTCCCCGTCCTCGCCACCACCGGTCGAATCCTGACCGAACGCGCCGAAGAGCACGTTGGTGAACGAGCGGTTCATCGCGCGGCACATGATGATCGACAGGATGAGTCCGGACATACCGTCCAGGGCACCCGCCACGATCAGCAGCTTGTTGTCGAGCACGATGCCCAGCAGTGCGGCCGAGATACCGGCGTAACTGTTGAGGAGGGCGATGACGGTCGGCATGTCGGCGCCACCGATCGGGACGATCAGGAGCACGCCGAAGATGAGCGACAGGACCAGGATCGGCGGGATCAGGTACGTCCGGCTCGTGTCGAGGACGAGCAGGACCACCATCACGACCGCGGCACCCAGCACGGCGAAGTTGAGGATCTTCTGGCCCGGGAAGACGATCGGGCGCTGCGCCAGCCACTCCTGCAGCTTTCCGGCCGCCATGAGGCTGCCGGTGAACACCAGCGAACCGAGGATCATCTCGATCCCGAGCACCGCCATCTCGAACCGGCCCAGGTGCTGCCAGTCGAGGTAGTAGTGGGCGGTGCCGACGAGGGCCGCGGCGAGCGCACCGAAGGCGTGCGAGAGCGCGATTCGCTGGGGCATGGCGGTCATGGGGACCCAGAGACCCATCGGGATGCCGATGATGGTTCCCACGACCAGCGCGATCGCGATGAGCACGTAGCCCCGGTTGGTCATCCCGTCCTGGGCGAGGGTCGCGACGATCGCGATGACGAAGCCGATCTCACCGGCGAAGATGCCGCGGCGCGCGGTCGGCGCGGAGGACATCCACTTCAGCGAGAGCGCGAAGCCGATCGCACCGACCAGATACGCGAGGTGGATCCAGTCGTTCTTGCTCACGCGGCAGCCCCCTCATCCGTCGCGGTGACGTCCTTCGTCGGGAGCTTCTTCGGCTCGCGCTTCTTGAACATCTTCAGCATCTTGTCGGTGATCAAAAAGCCACCGACGACGTTGATCGTGGCGGCGGCGACCGCGACGAAGCCCATGATCTCCGAGTAGGTGGTGCGCGCCTGCCCGAGGATCACGAGCGATGCGACCAGTGAGATCGCCGACAGCGCGTTGGTGAGCGCCATGAGCGGTGTGTGCAGCAGCTTCGGCACTCGACGGATGACCTCGAGCCCGAGGAATCCGGCCAGCACGAAGATGAACAGGCTGGTGATGATGACGTCATTCGTCAGCATGGTGCGTCGTCCCCCTTCAGTCGCCGGAGCGGTCGGTGGTGGTGGTGTCGGCGGACGCCTCGGCGTCCGCGGCTGGGGCGGCCTCGCCCTCGGCCGTCGCCGCCTCGGCCTCGGCGGCCGCGGCCTCCGCCGGGTCGGTGGCCTCCTCGGCCATCGGCGACTCGGCGGGTGTGAGCGGCTCCAGCCCCAGCATCTGACGCACCCGGTCGTGGACGACCTGGCCGTCGTGCGTGGTGACCGACTCCCGGACGATCTGGTCGTCGACGGCCGGGTCGACCTGACCGTCCTTGACCATCAGGGTCACGAAGTTGGCGATGTTCTTGGCGAAGGTGAGGCTCGCGTCGTGTGCCACGGTGGCCGGCACGTTGGACGTCCCGATGATCGTGACGCCGTCGACCTCGACGGTCTCACCGGGTGCGGAGCCCTCGACGTTGCCACCCTGGTCGGCGGCGAGGTCGACGATCACCGAGCCGGGGACCATGCCCGCCACCATCTCCTTGGTCACGAGGACCGGCGCCTTGGCGCCCTGGACCTGTGCCGTGGTGATGACGATGTCGACGCCCGCGAGGGTCTTGGCCATCAGCTCGCGCTGCTTGGCGATCTGCTCGTCGGTGAGCGCCGTGGCGTAGGCGCCCGACCCCGAGCCCTCCTGGCCGGTGTCCAGGTCGTACTCGACGAAGCGGGCACCGAGGCTCTGGACCTCCTCCTTCACCGCCGCGCGCACGTCGTAGGCGTCGACCACGGCGCCGATGCGGCGGGCCGTCGCGATCGCCGAGAGACCCGCCACGCCGGCGCCCAGGACGAACACCTTGGCGGGCGCGATGGTGCCGGCCGCCGTGGTGAGCATCGGGGCCATCTTCGGCAGGGCCGCCGCCGCGAGGAGCACCGCCTTGTAGCCGGCGATGTTGGCCTGCGACGAGAGGATGTCCATGCTCTGGGCGCGGGTCGTGCGCGGCAGCAGCTCGAGCGCGAACAGGACGCCGCCCTTCTCGGCGACCGCCTTCGCCACCTCGGGCGCCGCCAGGGGACGCGCCTGGCCGACGATCACCTGGCCGGGGCGGATCCGCTCCGCATCGGCACTGGCGGGGTCGCCGTCGAGCACGTTGATCACCGCGACCACGTCGCTCGCGAGCACCTGGTCACGTGCCGCGATCTCCGCGCCCTTGTCGGTGTAGGCCGCGTCCGGGAAGCCGGCGGCCACGCCGGCGCCGGATTCGACCAGGACCCTGAAGCCCTGCTTGACATACCCCGCCACCACATGGGGCGTGATCGCCACACGTCGTTCGCCCGGAGTCGTCTCCTTGGGCGCGCCGATCGTGATGGTGCTGGTGTCCGCCATCGTCCCGCGGTCTCCCCTCGTCGTTCACCCGCCGGACTGCGGGCGGATGGGGTTTTCTACGTGACGCGAGCAGGAACCGCAACGGATCGTGCGATCAGTTGCGAGGATTCACGCCGAACGTCCCTCGAAAGAAGGTCGATTCCGGCGCTGGAATTCGCCTGTTGCATCATCCGAAGCCTGGCGTGTCACGCGGTGCCAGCGGGCTCGGGCCGAGTCCCGCGGGAAGCGGCGCGACGTTGTACTCGCTCGGCGCCACGTCGTTGGGTCCGTCCGGGTAGACGGTCGCCGCCAGGCGCTGGATCTGGTCGCGGCCGGGGCCCAGTTCGAACTGCCCGCCGCCGTAGAGCCTGATGCCGGCCGCCTCGCAGTGGTCGATGCACGCAAGCAGCCGCTCGACGGTCCCGAAACGCGACGGCTTGATGTTGCACCAGCCGGTCTGCGGCAACGCCAGCAGGTCGTCCAGCGAGTGGATCGGCGCGTCGAACGACGTCCGCTCGGCGTGGCGGGCGTAGAACCCGTCCATCCCGTCGCCCACCGGCGGGTCCTCGAGGACGGCGTCCGGAAACGCCTCGGCCACGCGACCGGCGAACGCCACCGGATCGTCGGGATGCTCCACCCATGTGCCGTGGTAGTGGGCCTTCAGATCGACCACGCGCACCCGTCCGGTGTCGTGCAGTCGCCGCATCGTGGCGTCGTCCCAGTCGGCCTGGGCGTCGATCTTGAGCTCGGCGTCCGGGTAGGCGGCGTGGAGCTCCAGGGGGTCGCCGGACGGCGACACGCAGAAGCGAAGCGGCCGCTCCTCCCGACCCAGCGCCTGGGCCAGCGACATGCCGGCCTGCCGCAGCGCCAGATCGAGCAGCGCGCCGTCGTACGCCCAGCGCCGGTGGTCGCGTGCCAGCGCCACGGCGGGAGGCACCGGAAACAGGTTCACCTCGTCGATCCACGCGCTCCACTCCGCCAGGGTGCGACGCCCCGAGAACGGCAGCGGATCCAACCGGCCGTGGGCCTCCTGGTCGGCGTGTTCGTAGGAGATGTCCTCGCCGACGCCCTCCACGCCACCACCCGTGAGGGTGATGACGGTCGAGCGCCGTTCCCATCGCACCGCCTGACGGCGCAGGGTGGAACGGGTCATGCCGTCGATCTCGACCTCGAGTCCGGCGACGCGATCGAAGCTCGTCATGTCCGCGACGATAGCCGAACCCGGATGGTGCGGTGCCATCCGTGATGAGCGTGACAATGCCCGTATCCCCCGTTCAAGCGGTCGCGTCGTGCGGCCGATGCACAGGTGCACGTCGCATGTCCCAACCCCCATCGCCATCGCGTCCCGCTCCGGTCAGTCCCGCGGCGATCATCCCGCTGCGCGTGCCGGTCGGACTGCGACGGGCGGCGCTGGCGACCGGCCTCGTGCTCCTGGCCGCGGCCGGGCTCCTTTTCGTCGTGGCCGCGGTGTGGGCCACCGACGACCGTGGCGGGGCCGCCGACGCCGCGGCGGCCGCGATCGCCGGCGTGGTGCTCCTCGCGCTCGGGGTCGCCCGTCTCGCGACCCTGCGACGGCGCGACGCCCGCATCGAGCTGTGGCCCGATCGCATGGTGATCCGGTTCGATCCGTTCCTGCGCGGCCCCCTGCAGATCCCGCGCGGCCATGTGCGCGCCGCCGTCGTGGACGAGGGCGACGGCGATCGCGCCGACGACGAGCGCTTCGCCGTGTTCTCCGACTTCGCCTGGCACGCACCCACCGCGCCGCCCACCAACCGGGGCTGGCTCTACACGCGCTCGGGCGGGTCGATCCTGCCGCTGCTCGGCCATCCATCACTCGCGCCGGACATCGCGATCGTGTTCGACGAGGCGGTCGCGCTGCCGGTGCGCGACCAGCAGCGCCGACGCGGACATCCCGGGCGTCTGCCGCGGCTGGGGGCGCTCACGATCGGGCTCATGGGCTCGACCACCGACCCGGCGGGGGCCCGCGCGGCGCTGGATGCCTGGGGGAGCACACGCGCCCTGCTCGAGTCGGACTTCGCCGTGGACCGCCCCCGCGCCCGCGCGCTGGGTCTGGTGGCCGATGACGACGACGCCGGCGCCGAATCCCCCGCCGACGCCCGAAGCGCGCGGCGGCGCGGGCTCATGGCGGTGGCGGCGGCGTTCGCCCTGGCCGGGGCGGTCCTCGCCGGCGGCGTGGCGTCCCTCACCGGCGCCTGGCTCTTGTTCGACGCGCGACGCGCCCCGATCCTCGCGCTCGCCCTCGCGGTGCTCGGTGTCGCCCTGCTGCTGGCGCTCATCCCGCGCCGGCTGCCGTCCCCCGAGGGCGGCACCATCGTGGGCGCGATCCAGCACCCCCGCCTGTTCGCCCTGGTGCGCCAGGTCGCCGGTCGCGTGGGGGTGGCGCCGCCGGATGAGGTGCGGATCGTGCCGGCGGTCAACGCCACGGTGCACGAGACCGGCGGGCTGCGCGGCCGGCGGGTCCTGTCGCTGGGCCTGCCGCTCATCGCGTCGCTCACCGAACGCGAGCTGGCCGGCGTCATCGCCCACGAGTTCGGCCATTTCCGCGGGGGCGACACGCGGCTCGGCCGGGTGATCGCGCGCATCGACCAGCACCTGTCGCGCACGCTCGCGCAGCTGGGGGCGGCCGGGCGGCGCAGCATCACCGGGCTCGTCGTCCAGCCGTTCGTCGCCGCGTTCCACCGGATGTTCCTGCGCCTCACCGGCGGGATGATGCGAAACGCCGAGTTCTCGGCCGACGTGCTCTCGGCACGCGAGGTGGGTGCCGACACCGTGTCGCAGACGCTCACCAGGATCGGCGGTGTGGCCGCCGCGTTCGACGCCTTCTGGCAGACGGAGTTCGAACCCGCGGTGCGACACGGCAACCGGCCGCCGCTCGCGATGGGGTTCCACCGCTTCTGCGTCCAGCCGGCGACCCGCGCCTTCATCGCCGAGACCGGCCTGCGGCTCCTGCGCGAGGAGCCGCGCGACGCCGCCGGTTCGCACCCGCCGCTGCGCGACCGGGTGGCGGCGCTTCGCAACCTCGACCTGCCCGGCGCCGAACGCTCCGACGGGCCGGCGCTGGCGCTCCTGGGCGACACCGACCCGGTCGAGCGCTCCCTCCTTCGCTCCATCGTGCCCGGCGACGCGCTGGACCATGCGCGTCAGGTGTCGTGGGACGACGTGATGACCGACGTGCACCTGTCCGATTGGCGCAGGCACCTGCTGACCGTCGCCGACCGGATGGGCGGGTTGACCATCACCGATCTGCCGCTGCTTGCGACCGATCCCCGGTCGCTCGCCCAGCGCCTGGGTGCACGCGACGCCGACACCCTCCGTGAGGACGACGCGCTGCGCGGGGCGGTGTGGACCCTGGGTGCGGCGTTCACGCTGGCGCTGGCCGATCACGGCTTCACGATCACGGCCGAGCCGGGCGGTCCGGTCACCGCGAGCAAAGGACGTTCCCGCATCCGGACGTTCGAGGTGGTGCGCGAGATGGCGGACGGAGCGATCGGTCACCGCGAGTGGCTGCGCCACTGCCGTGTGGAGGGTGTCGCCGACTATCCGCTCGCGCCGGACCGGTTCGCGTTCAGCATGAGCGACTACCCGTCGACGGTCGACGAACCGCCCGCCGTGGAATGACTCTCGCGGCCCGATGTCGCGGGCTTCGGAGTGACAGTATTCGGGGGTACACGCCGTCGACCAAGGCACGGCCATCACCCTCACCCAGCTCGCGCTGACGCTCGGCGTCCTCGGAGTCCTGGCGCTCGTGTCGGGACGCGTCGGCCTGTCGGCGATCCCGGCGTACATCGCGGCGGGCATCGTGCTGGGCCCCAACCCGCCCACGCTCTTCTCGGCGGTGGAGCCGTCCGAGGTGACGCTCTTCCTCGCCGAGCTCGGCATCGTCTTCCTGCTCTTCTTCCTGGGGCTCGAGTTCAGCTACGACCGGCTGACGCGAACCGGCCGGTACATGACCCGCGCGGGACCGGTGGACCTCGTGATCAACGCCGGGCTGGGCGTGGTGGTGGGGATCGCGATGTTCGGGGTGTCGCTCGCGGCCGCGATCGTGGCGGGCCTCGTCTACGTGTCGTCGAGCGCGCTCACCGTCAAGGGCCTCATCGACTTCCGGCGGCTGGCGGATGACGAGACCGACCTCATCCTCGCGATCCTCGTGTTCGAGGACCTCGCGATCGCGGTGTTCCTGGGGTTCTCGGCCGGTGGCGGTGGCGGCGCGATGGCGACCGTGGCCGCCTTCATGAAGGCGGTCGGGTTCGTCGGGCTCGCCATCGTCGCCTCGCGCTTCGTCGCCCACTGGGTGAGCCGCTGGTTCAACCGGCTCGACGCCGAGCTCCTGCTGCTCTTCTCGCTCGCGATGGTGGTGGCCATGTCGGCGGCCGCGAAGGCACTCGGACTGTCGGAGGCGATCGGCGCGCTGATGGCGGGCGTGATGCTGGCGGACACCCCCATCCGCGAGGAGCTCGAGACACGCCTCCTCAGCCTGCGGGATCTGTTCGCCGCCCTCTTCTTCTTCACGTTCGGCCTCTCGGTGAACCTGGCGGCGCTCGACAACGTGGGGATCATGCTCGGCCTGGCCATCGCGGCGACGATCGTCGGCAAGATCGCGACGGGGTTCGGCGCCTCCGCGGTGACGGGCTTCTCGCCGCGCCAGGGTCTCAACACCGGCTCGGCGCTGATCGCCCACGGTGAATTCACCATCATCCTGGCCGAGATCGCGAGCAGAAATCGCGACATCCCCGCCGGGGTCCGGTCGGATCTGGTCGCATTTGCCGGGTTGTACGTCCTCGCCACGGCGACGCTCGGCGTGGTGCTCATGAAACAATCGAAGCGAATCGGACGACGGTTCATTCCGGGCCGGCGTCCAGTCAGAGCGAGGGAAGGCACATGAACCGCGAAGTGCGCCAGACACGACTTCCCGGCGTGGGAACGAAGTTCACCTTCGAGACCGCCAGGGATGGCCGGATCGCCGTCATCCAACACCTCGACGGGCTGCGGGAGGTCTACTACTTCCAGCACGACGACGACGAGGACCCGCTCGCCGTGATCGAACTCCAGGACGACGAGGCGCGTCAGCTGGGCGCCATCCTCGGCGGCGCGTTCGAGCGTCCGAAGGTCGTCGAGGACCTCGAGATGGCGCTGGGCGAGCTCTCGATCGAGTGGACGCAGGTGCCCGACACGAGCCCCATGATCGGCCACACCCTCGAGCAGTGCCGGTTCCGCAGCCTCGCCGGCATCACCGTCATCGCCATCCTGCGCGAACCGGAGCCCGTGACCGCCATCACGCCGAGCCATCGGATCGAGCGTGGCGACACGCTGGTGACGGCCGGAAAGCTGGGCGGCTACAAGAAGTTCCGCCAGATGCTGGCCGAGGGGCCGCCGAGCGGCGACGCTCCTGTCACCGGGGCCTGAGGCGCTACAGTCCTGCGGCGCGCGCCCGTAGCTCAGCTGGATAGAGCACCGGACTTCTAATCCGACGGTCGCAGGTTCGAATCCTGCCGGGCGC